>CAWGYQ010000010.1:0-938803 GCA_963826865.1 uncultured Acidobacteriota bacterium | reverse complement strand
GTAGTCCGCACAATCGGAATCTCGATTGTGGACCCAAGTGGACCCAACATGCGACGCGCGCCAGTGACGCAAGGCGCGCAAGGCGTTGACTGACGGCCGCTTGGCCGATGCCGATTGTGAGAAGGGAGGAGGTCCAGAGAACCCCCTACCTTCATAAAAGGGGTGCGCCAATGCGGCCGAAATCCGTGCTTGTCAATCAGAGAAACTGAAGAGAGTAGCCCAGTAGTCTTCAGTTCTTGTCGGCGGAAGCTCCCAAAGCGCAGGGTCACCGGCTTGCTGTCGTCCCGTGCGGCGGGGCTGCTGCCGTCAGCGCTCGGGTCCTGTTCGGCCTGAGGAGAGAATCTTCGGCGATCGAGCGATGGTGTGACGATTCGCGTCCTGCTCGGCTAGAGCGATGATCGGGCGCACTTCGTTGGACAGCTGACCGGGCCACTGATTTCTGGCTGGCCCATTGACCGGGCGTTGGACAATCGTCGATCGTGCCGAGCTTGGGCGTCACTCCAGGTTCAAGCGGCGGAGCACCTGCCGAAACCTCGCGTCGTCGCGCAGGCCATCCCACATAGGATCGACGCCAATCAGATAGAGATCGCTGGCCCGCGTCTTCACAGCGCGATCGAGCCAGATGAACGCCTCGTCGCGGTTTCCAAGTAGGGCATGGATAGTCGCAAAATCCAAAGCCGAAACGTACCTCCGGTCCGATAATGTCGCCAATTCCTTCAATGCCCTTTCGGCCTCCAGCCGCATTCCGGCCGCAGCCTGGATCGGACCGAGGACGCGGACCGCAGACACTTCACCGAACTGGGCTGAGGCCAGCCGCGCTTCCGCGAGCGCGCTCGGGAACTGACCCCGCCGCGCGTGATTCGCCGCCAGATACGCGTGTGCCAGCGGAAACCGGGGATCGAGCTCCAATGCCTTCCGGTATGTCAGGTCGGCCTCCTCGTATCGCCGGAGGTAATGCAGCATGGTGCCGATCTGGGTGTTGATCACGAGCGACAGCGGATCAAGGGATTGAGCCTGCCGCATGTTCGACAGTGCTTCTTCGAGGCGGCCCGGGCCAGCCAGTGTCCAGGCGCGCCAGTGCGGAATGGTGGCATAACTCGGATTGAGCTGCTCCGCGAGGCCGTACTCGCGCAAGGCGCCCGCGAAATTCCAGTCGTATTGCGTGAGCGCAAGGCCCAGGGTAGCGTGTGGCTGTGAGAGCGAGCCATCGAGCGCGAGCGCGCGTTCGGCCGCCGCCTTCGCCTTCGGGAACATGTCCGATGGCGGCCGATGCCCGTTCCCGCCGAGAATGACGTAGGCGTCGGCCATACCCGCATGCGCGAGCGCATACTGAGGATCGATCGCCAGCGCCTTCTCGAAACTGTCCAGCGATCGAAGCAGTCCCGCTTCGTCGCGTTTGTTCCAAAAATATCTGCCCTGGAGATACAGCTGGTAGGCGGTGAGATCCCGTGTCGGAATCGACACGAGGCCCTCGCCGCCCGGCCGTGTGAAATGGATACTGAGTGCCGTCATGATGGAGCCGGCGATCTCGTTCTGGATCGCGAACACGTCCTTCAATTCGCGCTCGTACGTCTCCGACCATTTGTGCGAGTCGTCGCGCGCGTCGATCAGCTGCGCTGTAATCCTCAAGCGATTGCCGGACTGCCGGACACTTCCTTCAAGAACCCAGCCGACCCCCAGCTTCGCGGCGATTTCTCGAACGTTCGCCGTGGTGCCCTTGAAGGTGAACGCGGACGTGCGCGACGTGACGCGGAGGCCCTGGAGCCGGCTCAGAGCATTGATCAGCTCCTCCGTCATGCCGTCGGAGAAATACTCGGTGGCGGGCTCGGCGCTGATGTTCACGAACGGCAGCACGGCGAGCGCGGGCGTGCTGATCGTTCGTTGTTGAGGAGGCGGCGGGTTGTCCCGGCCCGTGGAGTTCCGCGTCAGGCGGGCCTGGTTCACGATGGCCGCAATCGCCAGGACGGCAAGCACGCCCAGTGACACGGTCCGGGGACGGAACGCTCGCATCCAGCTCCGGCGAGGGCGCTGCTGCGGAGCGTCGATCGGCCGGTCATGATCGGTCTGCAGCGCGGCCGCAAAGTCCTCCGCGTTTCTGAATCGATCCGCGGGCGTTACCTGAAGCGCGGTTGCGATCGCTTCGTCGATGGAGGCGGGTACGCTCGGCCGGAGTGCGCGAACACGCGGAGCCGGCGTGGTGAAGCGGCGGGTGAGCACCGCCTGCGCCGACGGGCCGCTGAAGGGCTGATCGCCCGCGAGCGCCTCGTACAGCACGCAGCCGAGAGAATACAAATCGCTCCGCCCATCGATCGGTTCTCCGGAGGCCTGCTCGGGGCTCATATAGGCAATCGTGCCAAGTACCACACCCGTTTGGGTCAGCCCACCCGGCGGTTCGGCGATGACCCCGGCGATGCCGAAGTCGACGACGAACGCGTGGTTGCCCTGGAGCAGGATGTTCTCTGGCTTGATATCCCGGTGAACCACGGCGTGCCGGTGCGCGTAGTCCAACGCTTGCGCGACGTCGACCACGATTCGGACCGCTTCAGCGACTGGCAGCTGTTTCTCGCGGCGCAGGCGGTCGCGGAGCGATTGCCCTTCGACGAATGGCATCACGTAAAACAGCTCGCCGCCGGCGCTTCCCGAGTCGTGCACGGGCAGGATGTGGGGATGGGTCAGGTTCGCGGCGGTCTTGATCTCACGCAGGAACCGTTCGGTGCCAAGCGCTTCGGCGAGCTCGGGATTGAGAACCTTGATCGCCACCATGCGACCGTGGCGAACGTCGCGCGCGAGATACACGACAGCCATGCCACCGCGCCCGATCTCACGGTCGACTTCGTATCGGCCAGATAGCGTCGACCTCAGCGCGTCCAATCGTGTCGCCATCGTCCCGATAGGATAGCCGGAGTGCCGACCCGACGTGCCTCCGGATCACGAAAACTGACGACGCACACGCGATGCCACGGCCATATGCGGTATTGACGCGCAACACAGCACCACGGTCCGCCACCGAGATCGTTGCGCGCCAGTACTTCCAATGTATCGCCCGCTCGGAATACGACGCTGGAAGAGGGTCCGCAGCTAGTCGGCAAGGGTTTGGTAACGGCGTAGAGTTCAGACCAGGGGTTCCCAAAACCTCCGTCCTCCCGCAGCCTCCGATTGAAAAGGTCGGCGACGCACTGTGGTTTACGGGAGCACTCCGATGCACATCGTTGTTGCGGCAAGTCGTTGATCGGGAGTGCGTTGGTGGGTTTCGGTGTGCGTCAGGACGCGCGAGCAGAATCAATTTCCAAGCGTGTCGTGTTTGACCGGGGTTTCAGGGGGTATCTGACACAGTTCTGACAGTTTTCTTTCTCGGTTCCGGCAGCTATTCGAGGGGTGCGCTTCGGGACATGCGGCGAGCCGACGATCGGAACCGTAGCTCCGAGCGAATTTCTAGGCGCCACCAATTATCCGAACCGACCTGTGGACGACAATAGCAAGCCACAACACCGCACTCGAAGTAATGGAGCGTTGTCTGATTGACCTCGATACGGCGGATTTCGGACACACACGCCTTGGGTTGACCTCGTGCGTCCGTGGAAGATGGCGGCTCGCCCGGCTTCACCGAGCTGAACGAAGTGCAGGAAGGGGCGAGCGCGAGCAGCGTGACGAGGATCAGCCTAAGACGTGTGGGTGACAGAGTCATCCGAATCATCTCGGTCCTCCACAATGACTACGCCCGTACTGACTGCGTCCTGGATCTCGTCCGCGCAACAAGGACAGCGTCTCATCGCGGGCTCCCAAGGCCCGAGGCCGCGGGCCCGTCGTGCGAGAATCGCACACCTCCCGCGCAATTTCTAGAACGTTCGTGAAGATGGATCTGAATGCGAGCGGCGCCTTGTATAGAAACTTCCGCGAGGCCGCGACGGTAGCGCTCCGCACGGATCTGAACCACACCCGCGGTGGCGACGGTCCTGACGGAGCGCTACCATCGGACGAATGACTACTCTCCGTCAGTGCACCGGACGCAGGTAGAGATTGGCGGCGCGCTTGCCGATTTTCCGACCATATTCGGTGCCCTCTTCGACCGACTTGCGGAAGTGAAACCCGATGAAGATGCGCGAATGGGCATTCTCGACCGCCGCCTGAGTGAAGCTGGTATAGGAGCGGAATACCGGTGTCGCATCGCTGCAGGTGCTCCCCGCAGGCAGCGACGCGCTGCAGTCCCGGAAGCTGATCTCGTCGGTGCCGAAGAACTGCTTCAACACTTCCGCACCCGCCCCCCCTTCAATCGAGTGACCCGAGGCGTAGTCCTGGTTTGGAGGCGTGCGGCGAAGCGGTGTCCAGGTCGGGTCGCCGACGGTCTCTGGATTGCCGTCCGTGTCCCCGGTCTGAATCGCGGTGACCGGTCGCCAGTAGTTGTAGTGGTTCTTGGCATCGACCATGGCGATATAGCCGTCCGCGAGCGCCATGTTGAGCAGCCCGAAGAGCCGGGCGTTCTCCCAGAGGGTGAGTCCCCGGTCAGCGGACACGGTTCTCGCAATCCGGTTCCACTTCAGCGGGGAGCTTTCCCACCAGAAGAGGGCGATTTCGGTGTCGTCGGCGGTGCGTGCGCTGGGAGTGGTGACATCATCGCCGCCCAGCGATTTCACTTCGTTGAAGTCAGCCGTGTACTTCTGCCTGTCCACCGCATACGGCGGCCCCGGGCGGAACTGTGCGCTGTGGTGCAGGACGAAGGGGGTGACGTTGTCCCACCCCTCAAAAGCGATGAACGGGGTACCCGGTGTGCATTGATACACCCCGGGATCGGTATCCTGCGGGCACGCGAAGTTGAGAAATGGCCCAACCGCGCCGTCCGTCGCCCTCAGGTCGAGGATGGCGGCAGCTGCGGCCCGTCCCACCACAATACCCTGCGCCCTGGCCGCGCCAGCGGGGATGGCGGCGAGCGCCGTGGTATAGGCGGCTTCGGCGCTGGCGACGCCGGCATCGATGCACGCTTGCGTGTGGAGCTCGAGCGGCAGTTGCGCGATGAGCGGGACCAGCACACCTCGCGCCGCCGCAGCCACAGCCGCCTCAGGCGAAGCGCCCGCCTCCGCCTGCGCGTCGAACGCGTACGGGCGCGAGCGACGGTCGATGGCATTGAGCGCATCGTGGATGGCGACGTGCATCATCGCGTAGATGCGCGATTCGTGGAGGGGGTTGGCGAGGGGGGCGAGGCACGCCTCGGTGGCAGCCACACCGGCATTGGCGTTCCAGAGAGTGACGGCATCGCTGCCGGCGGCAGCGAAGGTCCGCTCACCTACCGCAGCCCCGTGCCACAGCCATGCGACGGCAATCACTGACGTCAAGAGCCCGAGAGGGATCACACCGCTGATCGACCGTTTGGTTTGCATCTTCATGGTTCGGTCCTCCACCTTTCCTATCAACGCTATTGGGATTGCCAGTAGACGGCGTCATCTCGCAGCCCGAACACTCCGTTGTCGTACAAAAGGAATTGCGATCCGCTCGTAAAACCTCCGACTGCATCAGCAGCCGCTGACGACGAGCGCTGTGGTGCAGACGAAGCTCGAGACGCGCGACATCCTCCAGGCAGGACAAAGCACCCCAAACAGCGTCCAAACCAGCTTCATGTGAGTCCTCCCGAGAATCCGGTGCCTGGTCGGACACTATCCATCACGCGGTCGCGGCTCAATGACAGGGCGATGATATGGAGGTGAAATGCAGGTGACGCGACGTTTGGGGGACGTCGTGTCTGGTAGGATCGTGACCTTCCGAAGGGGTCACGCATGCCAACAATTGCGGGCGATCCGCACTTCGTTCGCTTCGGCAGCTTCGCGCTGGATCTGCGATCGGGCGAGCTGACCAAGAACGACAATCGGCTCCTCCTGCCCGAGCAACCATTTCGTATCCTCGCGTTGTTGGTTCGTTCCCCTGGCGCACTCGTGACGCGCGAACACCTGCGTCGTGAACTGTGGCGCCCCGACACATTCGTCGATTTCGAGCACAGCCTCAACGCGGCGATCAAACGACTTCGCCAGGCGCTTGGTGATTCGGCGGCAACACCGCAGTTCATCGAAACGCTTCCGCGTCGAGGTTATCGATTCAAGGCCGTTGTCGACGCTGGCTCTCCCGCGGCGTCAGCGGATGCCCCGATCAACGCGCCCTACGCGCTTCTCGCTCGTTACTATGAGGTGCTGTGCAGCTATGCGGCGCCGATCAACCGCCACGCCCGCGCGCAGGTTCTTCGCGCCGTGCTCCCAAAAGTACGGAGCGTCTGTGATGTCGGCTGCGGCAATGGCGAGACCGCACTGGAACTGGCTCGACGTGGCTTGGAGGTCCACGCCCTGGACCGTTCGCCTGTGTTTTGCGAGGCCGTTCGCACGAGGGCACGTCGGGCCGGGCTTCGAATCGTCGTCCACTGTGCTGACATGCGCGACTTCAGGCTGCCGCGCTCGGTGGACCTGGTGCTCGCCGAGTTCGCGTCCCTGAACAACCTCGCGGACCGCCGCGACCTGCCCCGTGTGCTGGAGGCTGTGGCTCGCGCGCTGGCAGACGGCGGGTGGTTCTGTTTCGACGTCAACACCGCGCGATCGTTGCGCGTCGAATATCCGCAGACGTTTTGGCTCGAAGACTCGAGATTCAAGCTCGTGCAACATGGAAGTCTGGAGGCAGACGGGCGACGCGCACGGCTCGACTTCGAGTGGCTGGTCCCGGCCGGCCGTCTCTGGCGGCACGTGCGCGAGACGCTGTGGCACGTCTGCTGGACCGACGCGGAAATCAGGCAAGCCCTGCGAAAGGCCGGTTTCGGTTTCGTGCGGCGGTTCGATGGCTTCGACGTTCGTCCGAAGATGCCAGGCGTGAGCCGCGGAACGGATGCCTACTATCTCGCCCGAAAGACGAAGGCTGGGCAAAAATAATCGTGTGGACGGGGCGACCATATTGCAGGCTTACGGCCGAAGACTTTCCAGATAGCCGGCGAGATCCGGATGACCCCATATCCTCGCCCATTCGCCGGGCGTCGCGTGGTGACTGATATCGCGAACGTTGCGGTCGGCGCTGGCGGCGAGGAGCAACTCCACCATCTCGCGGTGTCCGCCGCACGCCGCCAGGTGCAATGGTGTGATGTTGTCGCCGACGGTGGCATTGACGTCGGCACCGCGATCGATGAGCAATCGTCCTATTACGGTTTCGCCCCGAATTGCCGCCTCGTGGAGCAGCGTTCGTCCGATCCAAGGCGGGGCGCGGACAACGGAGGTGAATCGACAATCCCGGCGCATTTTTGCGAGTCGGAACCACGTCGTGAGTCCTCTGCCGTTGAAGCCTCAGGTTTGCGGCGTAAGTTCAAACGGCCTCATGACGCACGCGGGCGCGCTTATAGCGTTGATGGAACACTGGGTACAGGTTGAACGCTACGTTGAACACGGTGACGGCGACGGCCCACCCGAACTGCCGCGTGTGCAGAGCCGATCCCAGCGTGACGAGACCCAGCAGCAGCCAGCTTGTGTGCCAGCGCTCATTGGTGATGCTGCCCGCGAGGTGTTCTGTGCGTGTCCGTCGATTGCGAATGACCCGGTAAGACGGATCCAGCCGTCGGAGGCGCCGGTTGATCCAGTCACCATCTGGAGCGACCGCACGGAACCACCGAAGCCCGAGCGCCGGATAGAAGCCGCCGCGTTCGAATGAGCGCGGTGTGAAGTACGCGCGAGGGAGGGCGAAGGGCACCAGCAATCCGGCGGCGCAGATGAGCAGCATCCACGGCGGCGGAAACGGCGCTTCGAACTGGAACGGCCGAAACGCTGGCACGAACCGGAGCCAATAGATTGCGATGAGCGGCAGGAACTGGCCCGGGACTGCCATCGCAAGGGTATTCAGGCGGTGGCGATGGCGCTCGACCTCGCTCCGTGGCGCAGATGACGGCATGCCAACGAGCCATTAGACCATGACCTTCACCGCGCGCGAGTTGGAAGCAGAATCGGGCTACTCGGGCTATGCTCGTACCCCGGGAGCAACTTGATTCCCCCCGGCGTGGACTGGTCACTTGATATCTCCGTCGCGTTCACCAATGCCAGTGAGAGGATATGACTCGCGAGCGAGCAACATGCCATCGTGCCTCTCGTGGCGCCCAGACTCCCTGACTTCATTGCTCCCCCTATTTGACATCTACTTCAAACCCAGTCGGCCGCTTAGCACTTCGCCCGTCCCTGCCTCCACATCTGTTACGACGTCGACCGAACTGAACCGTTCCGACACGCGTATTCACCTGCGTGTCACCGCAGGTCGCGCCGAATATACCTACTGATAGCGCGTCGCGCGATCGACTGCGCACCAGAGAGGTGGTCTGGTTTTATGTCCTGAGCCTCGCTTTCTCGTGGCCCGCGATGCTCATCTGGCGCCTGCCAGAAAACTTTCAGGTCGGGGACGTAAATGCTGCCCGCCAGGCGTACGGACAAGTCGCTCTCTTCTTCGGATTTGGCCCGATGGTCGCCGCATTGGTCGTCGCGTTTGCCTTTCGGCGATTCTCCGGGCTGCGTGAGTTGCTGTCAGGCGTAGGACGCGTTCGACTCTCTCCGACCTTTTACCTCATCCCTCTCGTGCTTCCTGTCGTCGCCCAGTGGGCTGGCGTGGGCGTATGGAGCGCGATCACCGGAGAACACACAGGGTTCCCTGGCTTTGGGTCCTGGGTGACTCGCTGGTTGCAGCTGGCCCTCATACACGCGGTCTTCAGCGTCGGAGAAGAATTGGGGTGGCGGGGTTTCATGCTTCCGCGCGTGCTGGCCAGTCGCGGCTGGCTCAGCGCGTCCGTGGGCGTTGGTGTTCCGTGGGCTGTCTGGCATTACCCGCTCTGGTTTGCCGGCAGCTGGGCCGCCACCGGGTCCACCTCTCAGACCGTGCTGATTCTTGTGCTGGCGTCAGCCACGGGCATCGCCGTCTCCGTCATTGCAACCTGGCTGTTCGTCCGCACGGGGAAAAGTGTGATCCCCGCAATGCTTCTTCATGGCTCTATAAATGCCAACATGAATCTGATTAGTGAGGGGGTCGGCGACCACATCCTCACACGTCTCGACTTCATCGCAAGCACCACAGCCCTCATGCTGTGCGCAGCGGCCCTGGTCGTCGCAATTGCGCTGTGGCGTGAACGACGACATGCCGACCCGTCGCAAGTGGCCGCGTCACTCTGAATCGTAGGACCCGAGCCGCGCGGCCGCCGCACGGTCAGTCCGCGCACCGTGCTCCAGCCAGTCTGTCTCTGGCCAGGTCCAGACAGTTTCATACGCCACACGATGCAGATCGACCACCAGCCCGGCGACATTGCGCCCGTGTCGGCTGCCGAGCCGATGCGGTTCCAGATCACATGCTCGGCCTGCGCCTGCCGCTACGCGGTGATCGGCTCGGCATTCTTCTGCCCCAACTGCGGGCACAACGATGCCGAGCGGATGTTTCATCAGTCGATCTCCCGCATCCAGAAAACGTTCGACTCCCTGCCGGAACTGCTGCCGGCGATCGCGGACCGGGGGCGGAGAACATGCGCCTGGAGGCAGTCGAGACCGGACTTAAGAACCTCCACCCTGGACACGATCGCCGACGGAATGGGGCGCCCGCGAGGTCGGCCCAGCGTCGTCTTTCGTCTGCACTACGATGTGTATCCGGCGAGCTCGGCTATCCACATCATCTTCGCGCGTGTCAGCTGTTCTATCTCGCCCGCATCAAGGACCCCGATGGCAATCCGGTGGTTCTGGTAAGCACACGGCAATCGTGAGACGGGAGGCCACGGATGGCTCAACTCTTCGTGCAGATCAGCATTTCGGCGGACGGCTTTATCGAGGACGCGGCGGGGAAACTCGATTGGTTCACGGAAGACCAGGCGGTCGAAGGCTACGCCACCGAAACGCTTCGGGCAATTGGCGGGATGGTGTTCGGCAAGACGGCGCACGCGTTGCTGGCCGAGTTCTGGAAGAACCCGCCAGCGCAGGATCAATCGCCCGATTTACCTGAACAAGCGGGCTTGATGAACGGCCTGCCGAAATACGTGCTCACGCACGGCGACCTCAGCGTCGACTGGGAATACTCGCATCCTATAAAGGTGGACGACCTGCATCGCATTAAGCGCGAAGCACGCCGGCCGATCGCGCTCTTTGCCGGCGCTTCCGCGGTCCGCTCGGCTGTCAGCGCCGGTGCTGTCGATGAAATTCGGCTCATTCGCTATCCGGTGCTGCTGGGCAGCGGCAAGCCGTTGTTCGACGGCCGCGGCGAACGCCGAAAACTGACGCTGACGGAGGAGCGGCAGTTCACATCCGGCGCCGTCGTGTCTCGTTATGCCTTGTCCGAGGAGCGCCTTGGCCATTAGGCGCCCATCGCAGAGACCACTGATGTCAAGAACGGCAGGTGCGGGACGCAAACAGCGGACTTACCCGAAAGGTGTCCGCCGCCGCAGCAAACGCGGTCGCTCGTCTACAGTCGGCCGTCACCGCGGCAGTCTTGCTTCGCCTGCATCAATGTCTCGACGATGCCACGGTGCCAGTCCTGCTGTGTTTTGACGAATGTCGAGAACAGAGCGGCCGCCGTCATCCTTTCTGCGCGTTAACCAATCAGCTTGCGGGCCTCCGCGTCCGGGTCGTCGACCGTGCGGCAATGGTTGTCGAACACCATCGTCTGGCAGCGATCAGGGGTGAACGCTGGCCACGGCAGCTCCGGCTGGCTCGGATTGCCCGTACGAGCGAAGTTGGCCCAGGCGGTAGCCATCTTCTTCGCCAGCGCCTGTGCCTCCGGACCGTTGCCGGTTCCCTGCGAGCACCGGGCGGTGTTGTCGAAGCAGAAGGCGAGTTCCGCGGTGTGCCACGCGCCGGCGTCCTCGAGCATCGGCGATTGCCACGTGAAGTACCAGGCGAAGACCGGCGCGCCCTTCTGTTGGTGCTTCATCGTCGCCATCCGCGTGACGTTGTTCCTGATGGCGAGGCTGTTCAAGCCGGGGCCGCTGCACATGTAAGAGAGCGTGCGGATGCTCTTGTTCGGATACGCGCGCTTCAAAGCGGCCACGATCGCCGCGGCCTTGGCGTCGCCGTAGCTCTTCGTCAGCGTCGCGATCCATTCGGCCTCGGTGGGGCGGGACGACATGCGGTTGCCCTCCTCGCTCACCGAGCCGATGAGCATCGGCACGTCCCGCGAGATCGCGGGCGCCCCCTCGAAGAACGACCGCATCGCGACAACACGGCCGTCGACGGTCGGTCCCCAGGCGACGCGCGGTGCCGATCCCGGTGGCGGTATCGGGCCAGCCGACGCGTCCGGCGGTGGGTTCATGGCCGCGATCACGGCGTTGCCGGTGTCGTTCAGCCGGGCCCAGTCCATCTTCTGCAGCCCGGCCATGTCCTTGACGCCGAGCTCCGAGATCAGCCGCCTGGTGACCTCGCGCGACTGCTCGGCCGAGGGCGGATTGCCGCCACCGCCCGACTGCGCGGACGCGCGATGGACCAACCCCTGGGCCGACGGCATGCCGAGAAGCGTCGTGACCTTGGACCCACCACCCGACTGGCCGTAGATCATCACGCGGTCAGGGTCGCCGCCAAAGTTCGCGATGTTGTGGCGGACCCACTCGAGCGCCGCGACCAGGTCGGTCATGCCGACGTTCGCCGAGTTGGCATAGGCCGGCCCGCCGAACTCGGACAGGTCGAGGAAGCCGAGGATGTTGAGGCGATGGTTGACCGTCACGGAGACGACGTCGTGATGGCGCGCCATCTGCGCCCCATCCTGCGAGGCCAGCTCGTAGGCCGAGCCGAACGTGTAGCCGCCGCCGTGGATGTAGAACATCACGGGCCGCGACCCGGTCAGGCTCGGCGTCCAGATGTTCACCTTGAGCATGTCCTCGCTCTGCCAGCCATCCGTCCACTGGTACAGGAAGGTCTGCTCGGGAACCCAGCTGTGCAGGCGCTGTGGACAGTTGGCCCCATAGATCAGCGCCGGGTATTCGCCATCCCACGGCGCCGGCGGCTTCGCCGGCAGCCATCGGTTCTCGCCGCCGGTCGACGCGCCGTAGGGGACGCCCTTGAAGGTGAGCACGCCGTCCTCGACATAGCCGCGCACCTTGCCGTGCTGCGTCTTTGCGACCGCAGTGCGAGGTGTGCTGCACACCCCGGGAGTGACGGTGGCTCCAGCGTCCCGCCGTTGAGCCGCGCCAGCCTGGCGTGGCAGTGCCGCGCCGAATCCTGCTGCGGTCGAGAGCCGAAGTAGTTGTCGGCGATTCAGCGTCGAGCGTTCCCCGCGTGTCGCGTCGGACATGCAAATCTCCCGGAGTTTGCGATGAGCGCTTACATCTCACCGCGCAACCAGAGGGCCGCCTGGCGCCGGCGCACCGTAAGCGTGCGCAGTGGAGTATAGATGGATCACGCTCGCGGATCGCAAAGTGGAGCTGGCGGTAGCACATCAACGAGGTCGTCTCTCATCGCGACCTGTTAAGACCAGGTTAACGACATGGCTCGACTGCGAAACCTCCATCCCCGGTTCAAATCCGGGCGGCGCTCCACCCTTCGCTCTCGATCCATGCGAAGGGTGCCCACCGTAGCCTTGGCGAAGGTGGGCTGTTTCTGTTTACCCGAGCTGATCCCGCTGGATTCCGCCTCTGAATCGCCCGATCTTGACCGATCGTTCGGCGGCATCGGTACGGGACTTCTGCGGTCATGACGAAGTAGCCCGGCCGACAGCGGCGGCATTGGCGTCTAACTCATCGAACACGAGGGATATTATGAAATTTGGAACGGCGGCCGCGCTCACTGTCCTGCTCGGTTGTCTCGCGCCGCCGGCCGAGGCCCAGACCTCCGCGCGGATCGTCGTGTTTATGGTTGACGACTTGCGCTTTAAACCATCTGAAACGCGGAACGCCGAGCAGCTGTTAGGCCTACTTCGTGACCAGATTGTGACCGAGGCCGACCTCGTCGGGATTGTGTCCACGGGGCCCTCTGGTGTCGCGACGGACCTGCACTCTCCCGCCGACCCCCGGAGGCTCAACGACTCGATTCGAAAAATTACGAACGGTCGTCTACTGCCGGTGGTGGAACCAGCCCTCGGAAGCACGGCTCACACTGCAGATTCCCGCCGCTACGCCCACGTAGCATTTTTGACAGCGACGGACATCGTCCGGAACCTCGCAAAAGTGGAGGGAGGGTCCAAGCACTTCGTGTTCGTGAGCTCGGCCGAAACAGCAGCCACGGCGCTCGAAGCGGCGGTTGCGGATCCAGGTGGGGAGCTCGCCCGCGACGTCGCCGAGCTCGCATCTGTGGCTCGGCTCGGGAACGTGACGATGCGGGTAGTCGATGCTGGCGATCTTGCCAGTACAAACGTGCTTCGACCCCTGAAGTAGTTCGCGTGGCTGTTGCGGCGGAGATGGTACGGCGCGATCGCGTCAGCTGCCAGGGCTCCGGCGCGCAGCGCTCAAATGATCAGCGGGAGCTCGCCGCGTTGACCGGCAACCCGACGCACGCCAGGAGCTCGGCGAAGCGCGGGTCCTGACGGATCGGGTCGACGCCGCGGTGGTAGCCGATCGCCGTGAGGGGGACTTCCTTTGTGTCGCAGCTTCGCTGAAACCAGTCGAACGCCAAGTCGATATCGCCGAGCGCGACGCGCATCACACCCAGGTCGAACGCCGGAACGAACGTGGAGCGCGCCAGCCGTTCCGCTTCCAGCACTCGTCTTCGCGCTTCGCGAGCGTCGCCGGTTGCCGCGAGGGCGCCCACCACGGCGGCTACCACCATGAAGTTGTCCGGCGTCGTACGTTCAGCGTCGATGAAGTCCTGGAGCGCCTCCTGGTGACGGCCGAGCTGCTCGCGCGCCTGGCCTCGATTCAGGCGCGCATACCAGAAGCGCGGATAGCGCTGGAGAATCCGCTCGGCGGCGTCGGCCGCTCGATCGGGCTGGCGCATGGCGAGGTACAGCCCGGCGAGCCCCACGCCCAGCATCGGCGTCAGCGGATCGATCTCGAGCGCACGCCGTCGCTCGTCCAGCGCCTCGTCGAATCGCCCGAGGGTCTGGAGGAAGAACGCATACCAGTGGTGACCGGTGGCGTAATTGGGATCGAGCTCGAGCGCGCGGCGAAACGCCGCCTCGGCGTCGCCCCAGCGCCGCTCGTGAAACGCCAGGGCCAACGCGAGACCGAGATGCGCCTCGGCCAGACCCGCGTCGAGCAAGAGCGCCTTCTCGGCAGCTGCGCGTTGGGCCGGGCCCGTTTCCCACGGCGGCGCAAAGCCGAGGTAGCTGAGGGGCGAGTAGGAGTTCGCGACCCAGGCGTAGGCGAGCGCGTAGCTCGAATCGCTGGCCGTGGCCCGCTCGAATGCCGCGATCGCGTCACGTAGATCGAGGCGGGTCCGCCGCTCGAAGTGGAGCCGTCCCCGCAGGAACCACTGGTACGCTTCGAGGCTCTCCGTCATGTGGCGGGCGAGCGCCGCGCGCTCTGTCCCGCTCATCGAGACGCCGAGCGCCGTGCCGACCCGCTGGGCGATCTGCGATTCCAGCCACATCAGATCGCTGACGGGTACAGCGACGACATCTTCCCAGAGCGCGCGCTCGCCGTCGGTGGACACAATGCGCAGCGCGATCGACAGCTGCTGCCCAGTTCGCGTGGCGACCCCGCTCAGTCGTGCGTCCACCCCGAGCTCGCGACCGACGGCGCGCGGATCGGCGGTGGCGCCAGGCGGCCACGGTTTGACGGTGAGTGTGTGCAGGCGACCGAGTCGCCTGTCGATCGCAGCCGCGAGCTCGCTTCCCAGATTCGAGTGCATCTCCTCGCCGTGCACCTCGAAGGGCTGTACCGTCAGCGACCGCGCGAGCGGCGCGGGCGATCGTCGCGCCGGTCCGGGCGACAGCACCCAGGCGGAGAGAAGCGTCGCGGCCACGATCGCGAGTAACGCGGTCTTCTGTGCTCGACTGACGTCCGGCGGCGCCTGTCGAATTTCGATATCCGACGGCGCTGAAGGAGCAGCGACGACTGCTCGCGCAGCGACGGCCGTTGACTCCGACCGGGGCTGGAGCCCCTGCACGTCGGCGAGAAAGCGGTAGCCACGCTTCGGAACGGTCTCGATGAAGCGGGGAGCGCTCGCGGAATCCCCGAGGGCGCGACGAATCTTGGTGATGGCGGCGTTCAGGCTCGCGTCGAATTCGACGAAGGTGTCGTCCGTCCACACGAGGTGTCGCAGCTCCTCGCGCGTCACGACCTCGTCTGGCCTGCTCACCAGGAGAGTGAGAATGCGGGCCGGTTGCTCTTGAAGGGGCACGCGGCGGCCGTAGCGGGACAGGACGCCCCCATCGAGATCGAGCTCGAACGCTCCAAAACGCACCAGACGACAGGCATCGGCCGTGGACATAAGCAAGGGCCCATCGCGAACGCAGATTCTAACACCACGCCCCGGTCTGATCGCTCCGTAAACCTAGCCTCATCTGCGAATTACGGGTTCAGGTTCGTTTCACTTCCATACCCGCGCGAACCGCGTATGTTCGCGTCTGATTCGGTGCAGCACCAGAGCAACGGCGCCGGGGTGCCACCTTTCCACAAGGAGCAATGCAGATGCGCAAGACGATCATTGTTGGTGCGACGCTGGTAGTCGCTCTGACGGCCGCGGGACACGACGTTGAAGCGACGCATTCGTCCGCAGACGTCGTGCTGAAATGGAATCAGCTTCTTCAGAGCACGCTACCTCAGCCGGGCAATCCCCAGACACCCCGTTTCTACTCGATGATGCACATCGCGATGTTCGATGCGATCAACGCCATCGAGCGCGATTTCGAACCGTATCAGGTCCGATTGCGGCCAGGGTTGTGGGGATCGACCACCGCCGCGGCCGCGCAGGCTGCCCACGACGTGCTCGTGGATCTCAATTCGTCGGCGGCACAGGCCTATGACGAGGCCCTTGCAGCCGAGCTTGGTAATCGTCCTTCCGACTTCGTCCGCCGCGGCGCCGAGATTGGCGCCCACGTCGCCAAGGAGATCCTGGCGTGGCGGCAAAATGACGGCTGGGTCGTTTCGGCTTTTCCGCCTTACGCCGAGCCGCCCCTTCCCGGGCGCTGGCAGCCGACGCCGCCGGCCAACGCCGCCGCCACGTTCACCCATCTCCAGCATGCCGCGCCGATGGCGCTGCTCTCGGCGACACAACTCCTGCCATCGCCCCCGCCGTCGCTCACGAGCGCACGATACGCCGCCGATCTCAACGAGGTGAAGCTCCTCGGCAAGTCCGACAGCGCCGTGCGGACCGAGGAGCAGACGACCATTGCGCGTCTTTGGTCAGGCGTCGGGACGACCACGGGTTTCTTCTCGGTGTGGAACAACATGGCTCGCGATGTCGTCCTCGCGCGTCAGCTGTCGCTCGTCGAAACCGCCCGTGTGTTCGTGCTCGTGAACGTCTCGATCCACGATGCCCTCCAGACAACGCAAGCGAGCAAGTTCGTGTACGGCGTGTGGCGCCCGGTGACCGCGATCCGCGCGGCCGACACGGATCTGAATCCCGATACCGATCCCGATTCGACCTGGCTGCCCTTGATCACCACGCCGCCGTATCCGTCGTATGCCGGCAATCTGGCGACGATCGGAGCCAGCGCGGCGCGCGCCCTCCAACTCGTCTGCGGCACGAACGACGTGCCAGTGGCCGTGACGTGGAGTCTGCCCGGCGGGCTCCCTCCCGTCACCCGGCAGTTCGACGGTTTCTGGCAGGCCGCCGAAGAAGAAGCCATGGCCCGCATTTATGGCGGCGTTCATTACCGGTTCGATCAGCAGGCCGGTCAGCAGGTCGGCCGGTCGGCCGCGGAGTTTGTGTTCGCCAACTTCATGCGGCCGCGCGCTCGATGGTTCGACTGAAGGCCTCGGCGTCCTGACCACCAATCGCAGTCGCGAGGCTTGGGTTCACCTGGGCCTCGCGAATCACTCCAGGAGAATCAGATGTCTATTCCTCGCACGCCGATAGCCCTCTTGATGTTCACCATGGGCTTCCTGTCTTTCAAGCCCTCTCCGACTGCTCAACAGGCTCAGGTTCCACCCGCCGCGAGCGGTACTCAAGTCGTTCTATTGGGAACAGGAACCCCTCCAGCGGATCCCGATCGCTCCGGACCCGCCACCGCCATCGTCGTCAACGGCACGCCATATCTTGTCGACATGGGAGCAGGCGTCGTAAGACGGGCGAAATCTGCTGTTGCAGATCGCGGCATAAGCGCGTTGGAACCGACAAACCTGCGCGTTGTATTTGTGACGCACCTGCATTCGGATCACGTTGTTGGTTATCCCGATCTGATTCTGACTCCCTGGGTGCTCGGACGGCGAGTTCCGTTGGAGGTCTATGGCCCTCCCGGAATCAAGCACATGACGACACACGTCCTCGAAGCGTACCGCGCGGACTTTGACACGCGCTCGAAGCACTATGAAGAGAAGTTGTATGCAGTGGGTTCATTTCCTGAGGGGCACAACGTCAACGCGCACGAAGTCAAACCCGGCGTGGTCTACAAAGATGCGAATGTCACAGTTACTGCGTTTCCGACACAGCATGCCATGGAGAGCTACGGATACCGGTTCGAGACAGCAGATCGACGCATCGTCATCTCAGGCGATACAAACCCGACGCAGGCGACGATCGACGCCTGCAATGGTTGCGACGTGTTGATCCACGAAGTGTTGACCCACGACTGGCTGTCGCGACGACCGGATTTTGTCAACTACGCCGCGAAGTTTCATACAACCACGAGCCAACTAGCCGAGCTGGCGACGAAAGCCAGACCGCGCTTGCTCATTCTTTACCACGCGTCGATTGCGTGGCGGCCTGCAGTTGACAATCAGCGGTCGAGACCGGAAGTGCTCCTGAGCGAAATCATCTCGAAGTATGCAGGACATGTTGTGGTGGGCCGCGATCTGGATGTGTACTGAGAAGTCCGAACGAATGACGTTTCCACGCTAGGTTCGATCCCGCGCCCCTGATCACGCCCACACACCGCCGGCGGGCGAGTGCCGACGGGGCCGCCGGTGTGCTACTGTGCGAACAGGAGTCCGTATGCCGCTTCGGCTCGTCCGTGCGTTCCCGATCTTTATCGCCCTCGCTGCCATCTCCGCTCCTCACGCTGCCCTCATCGCTCAACCCTCAGCGCAGACTATCGCCGGTGCATGGGTGCTGAATCCGGCGTTGACGCAGCGTCCCGGAGAGATCGGGTTCACCCCCGAGTGGGCTCGCGCGCAGGGATCCGGCGGCACCCGTCGAGGCGGTTCCGGTTCCGGGGGCGGCGCCATGGGCGTGCCGGCAAGCTCGCGCGAGAGCGTCGACGACAGCACGCGCGTGGAGCAGCTCACTGGAGATGCGCGGACACCGCCCTCACGACTCACCATCATCCAGAAGGACACCGCCATCGCGATCGCGGACGATCAGGGGCACGTGCGCACCTTCCGTCCCGACGGGCAGCTCGAGTCACTGACGATCGGCACCGTGCCGCTGCCCACTACGGCACGGTGGGTTGGGCCCAGCCTCGTCGTGGTCTACGACGTCGCGAACGGCCGGCAGCTACGCTACACGTACACGTCGTTGGCCGATCCCACGCGGTTGCAAGTGAACATTCGGTTCATCGAGCGGGGGCGTGAAGGAGACGAAGTGCGGCTCACCTACGAGCCGGCGGGCGCGCACGAACGCGGGATTGTGTCGGGAGTCCCGGCGTCGCCCGCCGCGCCGTCAGCGTCAGCATCGACGCCGCCTGGCGTTCCGGAGGCCGCGACGCCATCTGCGCGTCCTCCGCTGCTGCCGCCCGGATCCGAGCTGCGCGGTCTGACCACGATCGGCACGGTCGTCGAGGATCTGAGCGCGGAAGCCAAGGCGTGCGGGCTCGATCAGGAGAAGATCAAAACTTCGATCGCGCGCATCCTGGCGGATGCCGGATTCAAGACCGAGCGATTCGGCAACGAAGAGACCTACCTGTTCCTCAGCGTCGTGACGAGCAGGCTGCCGGATGGCCTGTGCGTGTCGCGATACGACGCATCGCTCGTGACGCAGGCCAACGCGACGTTTCCGTATCTGAAGGGTCTTGTCGCAGTGCCAGTGCAGCTCCTGCACGAAGGCGGGCTGGCCGGCGGCTCGCCAGCCTCGCACGCGTCGGCCGTCATGGACGCGCTCGTCAAATCGGCGAGCCGCTTCGTCTCGCAGATTCGCGCGGCGGGCGTCGCGCAGGGAGTTCTCCCTGCTGAAATCCTTCCTGCCGATCTAGAGGGCCGATAGGGCTGATCTGGCGTGCGTAGTGCCGTCTCCGGAACGGGCGATATTTATAGGTCTCTTTCGGCAAGGCGTCGGAACTCATCTGGGACGGAGCGCACCTTCGGCAACGCTGACCCATAATCCACCGCTTGTCCTCCGAAGCGCTTACGAATCACATCTATGGCCCGGTCCGCGCGCGATCGCGCCACACCATTTCTTGTCCCAGGACGGCGCCCTTCGTCAGCAAGCCCAAGCGGCAGCTCCAATTGCAGGATCGCGTGCGCTTCGAGATGTGAGACGGAGATCGCCAGCAGCGAGATCGTCTTTTCGTCACGGTGATCCGCAAGGACGCCGCGCACAAGGTTCTCGGCGACCTCAGCGAGAGCCCTCGTTGCAGAAATCGGCGCTGACAGCGTGAGCGAGCGCGTGACCGAGCGCAGATCGGCGAAGCGTACGCGGACCGTGATCGTGCGGCCGGCCAGGAACTTGGCGCGGAGCCGCGCGCCGATGCGGTCAGCGAGATGATGGAGCGTCGGCTTGAAGATGCGTTCGATCGCGGGCTGTCGTCCGAGCGCCGATTGTGCGCCGGCAGAGTGCGCGCGCCCGCTCGTCTGGATTTGGCGCGGATCGCGGTTCCACGCGAGTGCCGTCAACTTGCTTCCCACCGCGTGCCCAAGCAATCGCTCCACGGACGCAGGAGAGCTCTCGGCCAATTGACCGATGGTGGTGACGCCGATCCTGGCGAGCCGCGCCTCGGTGGCAGGGCCCACGCCCCACATCAGTGCGACGGGCAGATCGTGAAGGAAACCGAGTTCAGTTTCTGGATCGACGACGACCAGTCCATCCGGCTTGGCGACCTGCGAGGCGATCTTCGCCAGGTGCTTGGTACGCGCTACACCGATGGACATCGGCAAGCCAAGCTCGTCGCGCACGCGAGCCCGAACTCTGGTTGCGATCTCTGCCGGCGAACCGAAGAGATGCGTGCACCCTGCCACGTCGGCGAAGGCCTCGTCGATGGAGATGCGCTCGATGGCAGGTGTGAAATCGCTCAGAACTCCGATCGCGGCGTCGCCGAGCCGCTGGTATTCGTCGAAATGTCCGCCGACAAAAACGAGGTCCGGACAGAGCTGCCGCGCGCGCCGTCCCGGCATTCCGCTTCGTACGCCGAAGGCCCGCGCTTCGTAGGAGGGCGCGAGAACGACGCCGCCGCCGACCGCAATCGGCCTGCCGCGCAGGCGAGGGTCAAGCAGCTGTTCGACCGACGCATAAAAGGCGTCGAGGTCCGCGTGGAGAATAGTGGCTGTGGAACCCATTTCCGCGATGGGCGGCAGCCTATCATATTCGCTTTTCATTCGCCTATCGGCGAAGGCGAGGCCGACATCCGAGGCGATGGTGCTCCTCCCGAACCGGCAGCCGCGCGAACACGCTCGGCGCCTTGTGTCCGGCATGCGCTCACGCTAAGAAGAGTGGTCCTGAATCCGTCAGGCGGAATGAGCCCGACTTATGACTGAGCCTAAACAACGTCGTCAGCCTCCAACGCACCCGGAACATTCACGGGTGCCGCAGCCCGAAGAAATCTGGGATCGCTTCATCGACGAGCTCGACCGTCAGGGTCAGGCGGGGTCGGCGGCGGAGGTCCTCACACCCTCCACACTAAATTCGAGTCGGAAACGGTTCGGGGATCTCAGCCGCGAGGATATCGACAGCCTGTCGAAAATCGCCAGCAGCATGGGGCGCCGCGGAGATGTCGTCAAGACAATCTGGGAACAGACGCAGCAGCAGTTGAAACAGCAACGGCGGGGGCGGAGCTGAGTGTGGCCGCGCTATTCACCACAGCGGGTCCCCGGCGATTACGTCCGCGTTTTATTCGCCTGGACGAGATGGAGGAACTTGGAAGAACGGCCCTGTGTTTTAGTCAGGCGGGCGGTGACGGGAATGTCAACAAAGGCGCGGCAAGCCGCACGAGCTCGGCTTCGTCCCAGCGCCGTCGCGCGACGACGTGCGCGATGCGGCCGCGCTGGTCGAGGACAAACGCCTCGAGCTGGTGCCGATTGACGATCCCCGACGCGCTGAAATTCACACCGAGCGAGAAGTAGTCGCTCAATGACGAGAAATCGCCGACGGTTCGCAGAATCCGGTGCACGGCCGATGGCTTCGCCCCCCAGCTTTGCGCGTACTGAAGCAGGCGGTCGGCGCGGTCGTACTCCGGGTCGTAGGTGATGGCCGCCATCCCGATCGCATCACCGAGGCCGGACTGCTGCAGTAGCCGCTGCAGGCTCCCAAACCTGTACATGGTGAGCGGACACTTCGTCGGGTTGTCGCAGCGCGTGTAGAAGAAGACCACGATGGACGGATGGCCATGGAATGCTTGAGCGAACGTCAGTTCGGCTCCAGGTGGTCCTGAAACCGCAAGTCGCCAGATGTCTGTCGCCGGCTCGGAACGGTGCGGGCGCGTCGACTCGTCGCAATGACACTGCTTCGCGACGTCAACATCCGATCGTCGGATTGGATGGCCTCAATCGCCTTGGCAACCATGGTCGATGTGGTCGGCCCTGGATTCCGCGCGAGGAGATCCTCCAGGCGCGGCACACAGGCCATCCCGGCGCGGCCCAACCAGCCGATCGTCTGCATCACTTCGCTCATCGCCGTCGTCTTCTCGGCGCCGGAGGTGTCTCCGCCGCCGTGCGGCAGGCGCACGATCTCGTCACGATGCTGAATGTTGAGCACCGCCGACCGGAGAGGTTCTGCAAAGGACGTCGAAGGCTCGGGATACTTGCGCAAGACGTGAGCCGCGATGGCCGTCAGCCACGCGTCGTGAGCGCTCTCCAGTTCCTCGAGGACAAACGGCAGGGCAGTCGTCGGCAGCGCGCGATGGCCGAGCGCGAGCAGCAGCGCGCCGCGCATCCGCGTCACCGCCGGCGGTGCTGACGCCGCGATAGATCGCGTGGCGCTCGTCGAGCAGCTCGAGAAAAGTCGCGGTAAAGGCACTGTCGCCGCGTCCGATCTCGACGACGCGGAGGAGTTCGGCCTCCGTGCGAATGTGGTCCGGTAGAGGTGGACGATCGTCCGAAGCGGGCGCTGCTCGCGAGCCGCAACACGCCCCCGAGACGGCCAGCGTGCTTCATCCCCGGACCCTCTGCAGCGTCTCGAGGTGTTTCGCGAGATCGCCCTTCGGCTTGGCGGCTGCTCTTTGCAGCCTGGCTTGCTCTTGGCGGTACCTCCGGGCTCGACCAGACCGCGGAGCCCGCTGCGCCTTGGGCAGGAGGTCGGGCGACAGATGGCTGATCGCCGTGGCGGCCAATCGGCGCGCTTCGACGGGATAGGCGTCGTTCGCGAGTACCTGTTCCAGCGTGCCAACCGAAGCCGGGTCGGCGGCCAGGATGCGGACGGCCTGAACCAGCGCCGCCTTGTTCTTCTGTATCTGACCAGTGCTCGTCAGCTCTCTGGCAACAGCGATCACATCGGCGTGGACATCGGTGCTCAAGAGCCGCAGCGCCTCCTGCAGGGGCACGAGCGCCTCTTTCGGGCTGCGGATGCCATCGAGCAGCAATTCCTGCGTTGGGCGGTCTTTGAGAAGCGAGAGGACTTCCAATGCGGCAGCGCGCACCTTGGGATCGCGGACTGCGGCTCGCAACGCTTCGACGAAGGCGGGTCTCCACTCGGCCGCTACCGGACTGAAGATCTGTTGCTGTTGCAGCAGCTTGATCGCGACAAGTCGCACCACTGGTGATTCCTGCGGATCTGCCAGGCGGTGCAGCGCGGCTTGTGGAACGACGTCCGGGCCTTCTGCTCGTGTCAATCGTCCCAGCGCCTCGGCGCGAGTCTTCGGCGGGGTCTTCGTGTTGCCGATGACGCGGCTGAGATCCTCCGTGCGGCTCCGGGCCGCTGATTTCAGGTCGCGCGCTTGTACCTTCGCAACGCTCTGCTCGATTTTCTTTCGGTACTGCTTGGTGTCCATCGGCTGCTCTGCCCCCTCACGCGGTGAAATCGAACGGGACGTCGTCGTAGCTGAAGCCGAGCCAGTCGAGCGGCAGGCCGACTCTGCTGCCGTGGTAGTCGATCGCACTGCGAACGGTGGGCGTGGTTCCGGGCGTCGGTGTCAGCGGCGACGCCGGCAGTCCGCTTCCAGGCGCGAAGTTCGGACGCGGCGGCGTGACGACGCCGTTCCAGGGCCACATGGTGTCATTCACGCGCCGGCCATCGCGATTCTGGCCGGTGTAGGTGTTGGGGGCGGCGGCGTCGGTCCGTGCGTTCAGCCACTGCCAGAGCGCCCAGAGGCGATCGACGTTCGAATGCAGCATGAAGAACAACGGATCCTTCGGCGCCGTTGGAATGTCCGAGACCCAACCGTTGAACGACACGTGTGCCGCGCCGTGAGGCGTGCCCTCCATGGCGCTGAACGCAGGATAGATCGTGCCGAGCGCCAGTGTCTCCGCCTGGTCGAGCAACTCGAAGCCCGGTACGCCAGGCGCCGGCTTGCGTCAGGGTGTTGAAGGTGGCCGATCGAAGGATGCCAGGCACGGAGTCAGTGACCCACGCGACGAGCGGATTGCCGGGAGCGAGGCTGACGAGTGAGGCCGTCGCTGGCGACTGATTCGTCTTGCCCATGAACAACTTGGTGAACACCTTCGGCGCCGGTTCATCGAAGCGCCAGTAGTGCATCGACACGGAGGGATCGATTGCCTGGAGCTGTCGCTCGAGGTCGAGCAGATATACCCGGTGCCACGGTAGGAAATGAGGCCCCTGGTGTTCCTCGGGATCACCGGCCAGCACGTGCATGTTGCGCAGCGTCTGGTAGGCGCTAGGAGTTGGACCAGCCGCAGTGTTGAGCTTGGCCAGCGCCAGCAGAAATCGGTCGCGCTCGCGCGCTTTCAGCTTGTTGGCGTTTTTCCGGACGCGCACCATGAGCGGCACCGTCAGGTTTGCGCTGGGAGAAGACGCCACGAGCAGGCAATCGAGATCGTCGACGCTGGGCTTCCCCGGCCGACCACCCAACCCGAAGTCCACCCACGTACCGGCCGCAGGGAGCGTGAGGGTCAGCGTCTGGGTCGGTTGCGCGCCAACGGTTCGATTGGCGTAGAACACTGCCCGTCCGCCGCCGCTCTTGGCGGCTTTACTGGAGAGTTTGACTGACAGTGCCGCCGCCGCAGGCGTCTGCCGGATCTGGCAGCGCGACGGAGCATAGGAAATGTAGCGGGCCTTCGGATCCAGCGAGTCGTTGATTTTGATCTCAATGGGCATTGAGACTCCTTCAGCCGAGTAATCAAGTGTCGCCGCACAAGAATACTCGATGACGGGATGCAAGCATCGCGTGTCTCATTGAGATGTGTGTGTGGATGAGTTGGACACGGCCCGCTCACACTGGCTGAACAGAGCCGCACCCATCCGGCCAGGTCACATGGCCGATCGCAATTTCATCTGTGCGAGACACTGGTTGAACCGTGGATCCGCGCGCAGGCTGTCCCACTGAGGCGCGACCGCGAGATGGACCAGCCCAGGATCGCGTAGGTCGAGGGCGCGTTGGAGAATTTCGAAAGCCTTGTCGAGGTCTCCCGCTGCAGCGGAACGCGCCAGGGGCCCAATGATGGTATTGCCACGCTCAAATGGTGACGCGCCATCCGAAATGAACCCCTGCTCTCGGTTAGTCCGAGATATCAGCTCACCCAAGCGCTGCTCATGGTTGCGCATCCAACGGTGCGCCCCGGCAATGCCCTCGTGTTTGTAGGCGTGCAGGACTTCGGCGACTATCTCCCTCAGGACAGCACGGCTTTCGTCGCTCAGGCCGCCACGCGCTTCGACGCGCTTCAGGTCCTGCTCAATTTGACGTACGAAATCGCCCTTCTCCGTGTACGCGCCGACGAGCAATTCACGAGCGAAGAGATGCCGCGCATCACGGTCGAGCGCCTTGCTGACCCACACGATCACGTCGTCGTACCGTCGCTGATTCCACAGCGAGGACGCGATGAGCACATGTGCGAGCGCCGAAGTCGAGTCGCATTCGAGACCCTGCCGCTTCAGCTCGAATCCGCGCGTCAGCTGACCGAGCGCCTCCATCAGCCCGCCGTAATGGAGGTACGCTTCCGCGTGATTCGGGTTGATCGCAAGTGCCCGCTGGAAGCTGCGCTCCGCCGCGGTCCAATCCCATTCGCTGAAGAGCATCACTTGTCCCAACGCGACCTGTGCGTCCGCACTCTGGTCGTCCAGGGCAAGCGCGCGCAGAGCGGCGGTCCTGGCTTCGGCGAATGCTTCGAGGTGCGGCACGTCGTGAGCTGTGGCCTGCGCAACCTTCGTGAGCGCCAAACCGGCGTGGGCCGCGGCGTAGGCCGGAGCGACTTCGGTTGCCGCCAAAAACGCAGACACGGCGCCGGACAGCTCGAAGAAGGACCCTGAGCGCAGATGCGCCCATCCCCGCGCCACGAGCTCGTAGGCCTCGGCGGCAGGGGGCTCGTCGTCGATTGTCACAGGCCGCTCGAGGAACTGGAACCTCGCCGAATCCAGCATCGGTCGTTTCGCGTCCAGCTGTCGTTTCAGCGGCCAGAGATCGGTCAACAGCTCACGGGCCGACTGATAGCGGTCGCTCGCGCTCTTCTCGAGGCATTTGAACGCAATCCGCTCCAGCTCCAACGGCATCTCGGGGTTGAGGCGGGTGATAGGCGCTGGGGCCGAGTGAAGGATGTGGTCCATCATCTCCCCTCGCGTCGCTCCAGAAAACGGCAGTTGCCCGGTCGCCATCTGGAAGATGACGGTTCCGAGGCTGAAGATATCGCTGCGCGGGTCCACACCGTTCCCCGCGATTTGCTCGGGGCTCATGTGCGGCCCCGATCCGATCACGCTTCCAATTGCAGTCCGCGGTTCAACGCTCCAGTCACCGTCGCGAATAGGCTCATCGCCGCGGGCCATCTTCGCCACGCCGAAATCGAGCACCTTCACGTGACCGCGGTGCGTCAGCATCAGGTTGGCGGGCTTGATGTCACGGTGCGTGATGCCCTTCGCGTGCGCGAGATCCAACGCGTCCGCGGCCTGCACGGCGATATCGACAACCTCGTGCGAGGTCATTCGGCGGCTGATCCTCGCCAGAAGGGTCTCTCCTTCGACGTGCTCCATGACGATGAAGGAGATGCCATCGCTCTCGCCGACGTCGTAGATGGTGGCCACATTCGGATGGTTCAGCGCGGATGCGGCCTTCGCTTCGCGCGTGAACCGTTGCATGCGGTCCGCATCCGCCGCGAGCTCTCCGGGCAGGATTTTCAGCGCGACGGTCCGGTCCAGTCGCGGATCGCGCGCGAGATAGACCTCTCCCATGCCGCCGGCACCGAGCAACGACAGCACCTGGTAGTGACTGAGGGTTCTGCCGACGAGCGTCGCCTCTTGCGACTCACCCGGCGGGGTGGGCGCAATGTCCACTGCCGGCCGCTCCAGGAATGACTCGGCCTCGGCCGCGTATGTGAGAAGGGACTGCACCTCGCGGCGCAGCGTTTCGTCACCGCCGCATGATGAGTCGACGAATGCGGCACGTTCCGACGGGTCGATATCGAGAGCGGACTGATGAATGCGTTTGACCGTCGTCCAACGGTCCATCACGGACTGGTTCATGTCGGACTCCTGGATGCGGGGGTCTGAGAACCGCGTCGGCGCGGTGTACCATACCGTCCTCTGCTTATAGAGGCGCCATCCGACCGGAAAAACTGTCATGTCGCCGAATTCCGACAGCGGACCGACCGAGCTCCTCCGGGCGTGGAGCCAGGGCGACGGATCCGCCCTCGACCGACTGGTCCCGCTGGTCTATGAAGAGCTCCACCGTCTCGCACGGCGCTATATGCGCCAGGAGCGGCCCGATCATACGCTGCAGGCGACGTCACTGGTGAACGAGGCGTACCTGCGGCTGATCGACGTCAATCGAGTCGAATGGCGGGATCGCGCGCACTTCCTCGCTGTCGCGGCGCAGATGATGCGACGGATCCTGGTGGAGTTCGCCCGCAACCGGCAGCGCCAGAAACGCGGTGGCGGTGCGGTTCGCGTCAGTCTTGATGACGTGCAAGAGCTGCCGGACTCGAACGAGCGCGACCTTGTCGCCCTCAGCGATGCGCTCAGCGGATTGGCGACGTTCGATGCGCGTATGGCCAAGTTGTCGAGTTGAGATTCTTTGGCGGTCTGACCGTCGCCGAAACAGCCGACGTCTTGAACATCTCGCCTGAGACCGTCATGCGAGACTGGAAGACCGCGAAGGCCTGGCTCGTCCGCGAGATCGGGCGAGGCCACTCCACGGCTCCGAGCTAGGTTCGCACTCAGTGCAATGGAACTCGCGGCCTTGCGGGATAACCGTGTTCCAGACCGCTAGCAAATCGTTGATTTTAAAGACGGAGCGATGTCCGAGTGGTTGTCCGCCTCCGCGGCGGAGCCGCTACGGCGCGACATCTCGCCATAGCTCGCGCTGAATTCGCGCGCGAGCGGAGGCGGATGAAGGAGCACGCTTGGAGAACGAATCCGGCGACGCTCACCATTGCCAGAGATCCCGCCACCGGTGAGATCGGCATTCACAAGGTGGGCGATCACTACTCGGTGCAAGGCAACATCCTTGTGGGTCCAGAAGTGATCGAAGCGATGGCTGCGGCGTTCGAAAAGACGCCGGGACCGGCACTGGCACCCACCGCAGTCTCGACACCGTAGACGTGTAGCGCACGGAGACGACGGCGGCGTAAGCTACACCCAACCATGACCGTGCCTGCCGGCACTCGCTACGGCGTCTACGAAATCGTGGCTCCGCTCGGTGCCGGAGGTATGGGCGAAGTGTACAAGGCGCGCGATCCGCGCCTCGATCGTCTCGTGGCGCTCAAGATCCTTCCGGGCGATTTCGCCAACGATGCCACCGCGCGTGAGCGCTTCGAGCGCGAGGCGCGGGCGGCGTCGGCGCTCAATCATCCCAATATCCTCAGCGTGTTCGACGTCGGACGCGATGCCGGCGCCGAATATCTGGTCACCGAGCTGGTCGACGGCACGACGCTGCGGGAGCGTCTCGCGGCCGGGCCGCCGCCCCCGCGCGAGGTGGTGCACCTCGGCGCACAGATCGCCGACGGCCTCGCGGCGGCGCATGGCGCCGGGCTGATCCACCGCGATCTCAAGCCGGAGAACGTCATGGTCACGCGCGACGGACGCGTGAAGATTCTCGATTTCGGACTCGCCAAGCCGTTGCACGATTCGCAGCTCGGGCAAGAGACCCGCACTGCCATCTCCCACGCCGGTCTGCTGGTCGGCACCGTCGGCTACATCGCTCCGGAACAGGTGCGCGGCGAGCCGGGCGACACGCGCTCGGATCTCTTCGCGCTGGGCGTGGTGCTGTACGAGGTGACGAGCGGCCGACGTGCGTTCGATCGGCCGACGACCGTCGAAGTACTCAACGCGGTGCTGAAAGAGGATGCGCCGGAGCTCGGCGCGCACATACCTGAGGGGCTGCGGCAGATCATCGGCCACTGCCTCGAGAAGGATCCGGCGCGGCGCTTTCAGTCGGCTGCCGACGTGGCGTTTGCGTTACGTGCCCTGTCTGGTGGGAGCACCACTTCCGGCCAGTCCGTGCAGCACCGTTCCGGCGGAGGCCGCCGCATGCGGTTGGTCGCGGTGGCCGCTGCCGCCGCCTCGGGGCGGCGCGCCTGGGCGGCGATCGTGCTGCTCGTCGCTGCGGCCGCTGCTGCAGGAGCGTGGATCACCCGGACGCCGCCGGCGCTGGCGCCGCGGCAGTTCACCATGGTCACGGAGGACGGTGCGCCGCCCACGGCTGCGGCGATTTCACCCGACGGGCGCTACGTCGCCTATGCCACGGCGCAGCGGGTGTGGCTGCGGCGTCTGAGCGACGCCACGGCGCGTGCCGTGGCCGGCAGTGACGAGCCACGCAGCGTGTTCTGGTCACCCGATAGCGCGTGGCTCGGGTTTCAGGCTCAAGGACAACTGTGGAAGGTACCGGCAATGAGCGATTCGCCGCCGGTCGCCATCGCTCGCGTGCCCGCCGACTTCACCCAACTCGGCGGCGCGACGTGGCTCCAAGACGGACGCATCGTGTTCGTAACCGGCTCCAGCGGTCTCTACGAGGTGGCCTCGACAGGCGGTGAGGCACGGCTGGTGCTGGACGTTGATGCCAGCAAAGACGCCGACTTCCACCACGTGTCGGCATTGCCCGGCGGCCGCTCCGTCGTGTTCGTCACACATCCGACCGACGCCAGCGCGCCGTATGTCCTCGAGGTGTTCGACGGATTGACCCGGCGATCGTTGCTGAAGGGCGACGGCATAGGTACTCCCCAATATGCGTCCAGCGGCCACCTCCTCTACGCAACCGCGCGCGGCCTGTGGGCCGTGCCTTTCGACGTCTCCGACCTCCGCATCGCAGGTGAGCCGGTCCTGCTGCAGGCGGACGGGTATGCACCGTCGGTTGCCGCCGACGGCACGCTCGTGTTGCTCCCCGCTGCGCTCGGCGCCCAGCAGCAGCTGGTGTGGCTCGAGCGCAGCGGTCTTTCGGGCGAGCCCTTGAGCCGCGAGAGCGGTGGGATGCGCGACATTCGGCTGTCGCCTGATGGCCGTCGCGCGGCGGCGACCGTGACGACGGGCGGCAACCCCGAACTGTGGGTCTTCGACACGACGCGTCTCGACGAACGGCGCCTCACGTTCGATCCCGCACCCGATACGCGCCCCGCGTGGGTGGCGGACGGGAAGGGAATCGCCTACATTTGCGGCAATGGGTTGTGCACGATGAGCCTGGACGGCGCTGTCCGGCCGCAGACACTCTTCCCTGACAACGTGCTGCAGGTTTCGGCGACGTCCGACGGGGCGCACCTGCTGCTGGCCCGACGCGCCGAGGACTCACTGGCGGACTTATTCGTGGTGGATACCCGAAGCGACGGCGTGGCCGTGGCCGCGGCGACGCCGAGGCCGCTCATTGCCGGGCCTCGCGTCCAGGGCCAGGCCGATGTGTCGCCGGACGGGCGATACGTCGCCTACCAGTCGAACGAGAGCGGACGCTTCGAAATCTATGTCGCACGCTTCCCTTCCGGCGAGGGAAAGTGGGACGTCTCGCGCGGCACTGGCACCATGCCGCGCTGGAGCGCGGCGGGCGATCGGCTCTTCTTCGTCGACAATCTGTCGCGCATCGTCGAGGTGGACGTGAAGCTGACGCCGTCATTCTCGGCAGGCCCTCGCCGTGTCGCGGCGGACGCGCGGGCCGCGGGCGCGAATCCCGCGCGCGATGGCTTCGACCGCTCGCTGGATGGGCAGCGCTTCCTCGTCGCGCGCTCGCCAATCGAAGCGCGACGACAGGCCTCCATTCATCTCGTGGAGAACTGGCTGGCTGTGTACGGCGTTGCACGATAGGACGGGCTCGCGTCGGAGCGTCTCGGTTTCTCGATCCTGACGACCATCGTCAGGTGCACCTACGGCACGCGCCCAGCTCAACGAAATCGCCGTAAGTCGTCGCGAGACATGAAGGGGTCTTACACATTTCTGTTGGCCCGGGTCATCGCACGTTCACAAACCGTTGAATGCGAACAAGATCGAGGAACGAGTCCAGAGCACGGCGGCGTGTGCGATAATCAGTGCGTCACCGCTCGCAAGTTGTTGATTCTAAAGACGGAGAGATGTCCGAGTGGTTGAAGGAGCACGCTTGGAAAACGACTCCGGCGACGCTCACCGAGTGATACCGAAACACTTCTTCGCGCAATCGATTCAACGACTTCCCGCCACAGAATGCGTCTCGATGTGAACCCGTAAACGTCGGTATTTGTCGGCGGTTTCAGGGCGACCTTACACAGTTTCTACACAGTTCTGATTCTCACTTGCCGCCCTACGTCACGGTGTTCATCGGTAAGCGATCATCGCATTGAGCAGTTCCTGAGGACCGGCCAGACGGCCGCCTTTGATCCGAGTCAGAAATTCGTGCTTTCGCGCGGGAGCACGCGGCCGCATGTAACGCCAATCCTGCCGCAGCGGCCATGGTGTTGCGCGTTGGTCGTCCACAAACACTCTCGACGACAGGTTCCACCGCCCCCGTGATCGGCCGGTTCGACGCGACCGGGCAACCCTCGCGCTCGGCGGCAGCCTAACGAGACAAGGACTAGGGGATGCGGACACATCATGTACCGGAAGCTATATTGATCTGTTTGCGTCATTATCTCTACATGGCCAACACCGAGACGGAGCTCACCGAGACTTCATTGCAGCAGCGCTTGAAGCGAGAGACCACGGCCGTACATCAGCACCTCGAGGCCCAGCTCGGGCTGCTCAATCCCGGCCTCGACGTGCACAGGTATCTCCGCGTGCTCGAGGCGTTCTACGGCTTCTACGTCCCCGTCGAGGCCGCCGTGAGGCGACGCGCGGCCGCGGAATTGCCGCTCGGGTTTCCGTTGCGCGCTCGCGCCGAGCTCATCGAGCGCGATCTCCTGGCGCTCGGCCAGTCTCCGGCGGATATCGCCGCGCTCCCACTATGTAGTGACCGACCTGAGCTGTCATGCGTCGAGGATCTTGCCGGCTGTCTTTACGTGCTCGAAGGCGCCTGTCTCGGCGGACAGGTCCTCAGCCCGCTGTTGCACCGGCGACTCGGCCTGACGAAAGGGAGCGGTGCGGCATTCTTCGCCGGCGACGAGGAGTCAACGCTTCCGAGGTGGACCCTCATCGTCGCATGGGTCGACGGACTGCCGCGCACAGGCGCATCAACCACAAAGATCATCAGTGCCGCGACGGCGACCTTCGATGCCTTCGCGCGATGGGCGGCGGTTGCCCGGGCGGGAGTGCCGTGGTCGATCTGAACGATTGCGATCGCGAGCCGATCCACATACCTGGGACGATTCAGCCCTTCGGTGTGCTGTTCGCGCTCAATGAGGAGATGAAGGTCACGCAGGTCAGCGACAACGTGAGCGACCATCTTTCGTTGGGCGTCGACGAAGCTCTCGACCGGCCGCTCTCAGAGATCGTGGATCGGGCCGGCGCCGAAGAGGTGCGTTCGGTGCTGCGCGAACAGCGCTGGCAGGACGCGAACCCCCTAAGCCTCAGCGCGGGCGGGAAGCGATTCGACGGGATCGTACACCGTCATGAGGGCGCCGCGATCCTGGAGCTCGAGCCAAACCCAGAAACTCCGGACCAGAGTTCGATCCATCACCCGTTTCGCGCGGCGCTCTTGCGCGTGCAGCGCGCGAGCACGCTGCACGAGCTTGCCGCGATCATCACGGAGGAGATGCGGCGAACGACCGGATTCGAGCGCGTCATGTTCTATCGATTCCACGAGGACGGCAGCGGCTCCGTCGACGCCGAAGCGAGGGATGCAGTGCACGAGCCGTACCTCGGCTTGCGCTATCCCGCGTCCGACATCCCCGTGCAGGCACGCCGGCTTTATCTCCAGAACTGGTTGCGTCTCATCTTCGACGCCGACCAGAAGCCCTCGCGGATCGTTCCGGCCCTGCGACCAGATACTGGAGCGCCACTCGACCTTAGCTTCTCGGTCCTGCGAAGCGTCTCGCCGATTCACATTGAGTACATGAAGAACATGGGCGTGCGCGCGTCGATGAGCATCTCGCTGATCGTACGCGATCAGCTGTGGGGGCTCATCAGCTGTTTGAACCACACAGGTCCGCGGCGCGTCTCGCACCGGATGCGATCGGCATGCGAGTTCATGGGCCGCCTGGCGTCGCTTCAGATCGCCTCGTTCGAGGACCGCGAGCTGATCGCCTCGCGCGCATCACGCAGAGCGACTGAGGACGCGTTGCACTCCGCGATGAAGGAGGCGACAGGCAACGTACTCACGGCCCTTGTCGCTCAGCCAAGGGCATTGATGGACCTGGTCGACGCCGGTGGGGTCGCCGTGGTGGAGAATGGAGAGCCCGTCACGTGCGGCGGCGCTCCGCCGGCCGACGTCATTCGCGAGATCGCGCGATGGCTCGAAGAGCGAGGCGATCTGAGGCCGTTCGCTTCCGCTGCGCTCGGAGTCCACTTTCCGCCTGCGCTCGCGGCGAGCGACGTCGCAAGTGGTCTACTCACGTTCGCACTCCCCGACGCTCGGCTGATGTGGTTCCGGCCGGAGGTCATCCAGACGGTGAATTGGGGCGGCGATCCAACCAAGCCCGTCGACGCGGAGGCCGGCACGCGCCTGCGCCCGCGTCACTCGTTCGCGCTGTGGAAGGAGGAAGTACGCGGGCGCTCCCGCCCGTGGACGCCGAGTGATCTCGAAGCCGCCGACGAGTTGCAGCGGCGCGCCACGGAAGTGGATCTCCAGCGTCGTCTTTTTAGCGAACAGCGCGCCGTGCGCGCGCGCGATGAGATGCTCGCGGTAGTGTCCCACGACCTGGGGAACCCACTCTCCGTGATCCTGCTCGAAGCCGCTCACCTCTTGCGGCACTTGCCGGAGAGCGAAGACCAGCGCACCCGCACATTGGGTGAGTCCGTAGCGCTCATCCGACGATCGACGATGCGGATGAAGGCGTTGATTGACGATCTTCTCGAGCTTGAGAGGCTCGGGGCGAAGAGCTTTCCGATCGACGTTCAGCCTGTGGAGAGCCGCGATCTGCTCGAAGATGCGCGGACCGACGCGCAACCGCTGGCGGACGCAAAGCACATCTCCCTCGTCCTCGATCTGATCGATCCGCCGAAAATCCACGCCGACCCGCACCGCATCTCGCAGGTGCTCTCGAACCTGCTGGGCAACTCGATCAAGTTCACCCCCGAGGGCGGCACCGTGACACTTCGCGCGCGGTCGCGCGACGGAGTGCTCTCGGTCACGATTGCGGATACCGGACGCGGGATCGCTCCCGAACATCTGGCGCACATATTCGATCGCTATTGGCGACCCAGGGGATCGGAAGGAGAGGGAACGGGCCTCGGGCTCTACATCGCGCGGGGAATCGTGGAGGCGCATGGCGGACGCGTGTGGGCCGAGTCTTCTGCACAAGGAGCGACCTTCGTCTTCACGTTGCCGCTCGAACCCCGCGGCGACTGAGCGCTCACGCACGCCTAAGCGACACGGTCGCGATCACTTGCCTCGAAGGAGCCCAGACCGACAGTCACCATGGGACGCATCGCCGCCGGCGACATCACGCGCAGGCGCGACATTTACGTGGTGCTACGCCGCGCCCGAACGTCAGTGGCAGAGGTGTGATGCTGGTGCGAAATGGACCAACCGAAGCGGGTGCTCGTCGCATCATCGACGATGATGCGGCGTCACGTACGGTCGAGGGACATCTTCTCAGCGGCGCGGGTTTTGGATCAGCCCAGCAGGCCGCCTCGCCGCTCATCGTACGACGCCCAGGCACGAAATGTCATACTGGAGCGTGCGCAACAGAACGGCTGCGCCGTGTTTGTTCTGGAAGTGAGTCGACGGTGACGGCGGACCGCCATTAGCGTCGAAGCGATCCTTAGTCTAGATGGAGCTCCGGTTGTCCTTGCGCCACGCGTCCTACTGGCGGAGGACTACCCCGACATGGTGAAAGCCGTCAGTGACCTCCCGAACGTGCAGTCATTGGAGGCGTGCCGCGAGATCAGGCGCGTGAACCCTACGACGAAAGTGATCATGTTCACGGCGATGGCCGATCCGGCCACCAGCCAGGCGTTCCTCGGGGCCGGAGCATCTGCCTTCGTATCAAAACTCGCGTCCGAAGACCTGCTGTCGACTATCAAGCGACTGTGTATTGACGAAGGCTGAATCCTCCCAGCCTTTCTGACGCGAGTTGGCAACAGTTGACCGGCGAATCACCACAGCACGGCTCGATCGCTGCCGTGCATCCGTCGGGTGGCGCTACGCGACGCACGGGTTGCGCACGAGATGCTCGCCGGTCGGTCCCACAGGCGCGGCAAGATCATTTTGCGAACCAGCGGACGAGAGCGGCCACTGAACGGTTCCCATCGCGATCCACACTCCCGCACGGCCGGCCGCCGTACCATTTGACCAAGCCCAACGAGATCGCCGTAAGTGATCGAACGACATTGCGAGGTCTTACACAATTTCAGCGCCGAAGCGATCCGGCAACCTGCTGAATACAAATGGAATGGCAGGTCGCTAAGATTTGAAGGGAGGTTTTGCGCTACACTATTCCAGACCGCTCGCAAGTGACTGATTCTAAACGGAGAGATGTCCGAGTGGTTGAAGGAGCACGCTTGGAAAACGACTCCGGCGATGCGCACCAAGTGACACCGAAACATCTCTTCGCACATCCGAGTCAACGACTTCCCGCCAACATTGATCTGCTTCAGCGTGAACCCGTAAATGTCGGTGTTGCCCCCGGGTGTCGGGGGGCATGTGACACAGTTCTGAATTCGGTAACGGTTGGCGACATACGAAGCGATGTGCGCCAGCACGATGTCAGGCACCTTCGGAAGTGAGCCGCTCGAGCGTTGCGAGAGATCAGGGAATGGTGCCGCGGACGGCCCAGGCGCGCGCGTGCATGACGATGGCCCTATCCGGACCAGTCGCCGAGCAGCCGCCGGCGCAGGCGCAGCCGCAACGCTTCCCGATCCTCAACTGACAGCGACGCCGCGTAGGCGCCGGCAGGTCCCTGCTTCTCGAGAAACGGCTTCCAGAAATCGTCGAACGACGCGAAGCGCGTCTCGATGGTCAGCGCCTCTTCGACGACGTCCTGCAGGCCCTGCCCGCGCCACAGCGCCGCGAGATCGCCGCGGCGGCAGAGCGGCATGTTGCGCTCGTCCTTCGTGGCGTGCGCCGGTGTGAGCGCGACCGCCTCGTCCCAGAACGCGCGCAGCATCTCCATACCGTCACCGTAGTCCCAGACCGCGGCTGCGACAGTGCCCGTCGGTTTCGTGACCCGCGTCATTTCGCCCAGTGCCTTGCGTGCGTCCGGGATGAAGTTGACGACCAGGAGCGACAACGTGCGGTCGAACGATCGCGTCGTCGAAGCGCATGTGCTGCGCGTCGCCGACCTCGAAGAGGACAAGCGCTGCTGCCGTGCTGCGACTGCGCAAGCGCGACGTACGACGCCGACGGATCGATGCCGACGATGCGGCTCGACGGCGCCACCTGTCGCGACGGCCGCTGTGAGCGCGCCGGTGCCCGACCCGACGTCGAGCACGGTGTCGGCGTCGCGCACGCCGGCAAACCGGACGAAGAGCGGAGCCAGCTTGCGGCTCCAGCGGCCCATGAAGTGCTCGTAGGCCTGCGCTTCGGAGAAGATGGCATTCTGGCCACTCGAGGCGTCGATCAGCGTCGCAAGAGAGACAACGAGCAGCGCCGAAATCGCCGTGAAGGTCGAAACGCTAACAGGAACGTGCATCGGCTTTCTCCAATGACCGTGTACTCGTCCGTGACCCTATCCATCGTGACGGTGCATGGCGCGGCGCAACGCCGCCAGCAGCGACGCCTCCAGGTCGGCAGGCATCTCCATCCGAGTCGCATCGCGCACAATGCGCGGCGTCTCGAGGTACGAGGCGATGAATGCGTCGCAGCGGGGACATCCCGCGACATGCGCCTCGATCGCCGCGCGAACATCCGTTGCCAGGGCTCCTTCCAGGTACTCCATCAACAACTCGACGCCCGACATGCAGACGATGTCTTTCATGGCCTGCCTCCGGCGAGCGCGCCCAGGTATTCACGCACCATCAGCCTTGCTCGATGGACGCGCTGCCGTACCGTCGCCGGTTCCACGCCCAACACCTGCGCCACTTCGGCCGTGGACAGTTCCTCCAGGTCGCGCAACACGAACGCGTCCCGATACAGATCGGGCAGCCCCTCGATGGCGGCCTGTGCCTTCTTCGCCAGCACCTGCCGGTCCAGCAACTCGTCGACGCCGGAGGCAGCCCGCAGGGCATCAGGCGTGTCCTCGAGTCTTCCGTCGGCATCGAAGCGCGGCAAGAGTTCATCGAGCGATTCGGCGGGCCGGCGCGCACGAGCGCGGCGATGCATCAGTCCGGCGTTGGTCACGATCCGGTAGAGCCATGTACTGAACTGCGCGCCACCGCGGAATGTCGAAATGTGGCGATAAACCTGCAAGAAGGCATCCTGCATGATGTCCGGCGCATCGGTTTCGCTCGCCAGGCGACACGCGAGACGAAACACGCGATGCTGATAACGCACGACGAGCGTCTCGAAGGCGGCATCGTCGCCAGTCGCGGCTCGTGCCGCGAGGGCCTCGTCGCTCGATTCCGCCGCGCGGACGATCATGGTCTCGATTTTACTGGTGCCTGATCGCGGCTTTGACCTTCGCGGCCAGCTCCGGCGTCACCTCGGGCACGCCATGATCCTGCGCGGCATGGGTCGCCACCTTGTCGATCAACTCTTCCTCGGTGTCGGCGCTGGCCGTAAAGCCGCATCCGGGGACGATCTCATTGCAGGCAATGTGCACGGTGGTCTTCGGGCGATCGTGTGCTGACATCCCGTTACCCTCTCCTTCGTCGGTGCGAGTCTGCCCTTGAGATGCCTGGCCTGGCCGTGTGTGACAGCTCCTGGTCACGACGGTGGGTCGTCCGGCATCAGACGGTCATGGGACTGTACGTGGCCGGCCTGTGGCGCTATCCCTGCCAAGACACTGGCGGGAGAGCGTCTGTCGACGGCGGCGGTTGGCTTCACCGGCATTTGCGGCGACCGCGCGATCTGGGTCGTCGGCCCCGAAGGGGTCCGGACGTCGCGGCGGCACTATCGCTTGCTGGGCTTGCGTGGCACGTTGAGCGCGGCAAGGGCACGTGCTCATCAACGGTTATCCGTGGAAGAGCCGCGAAGCGCTCGCACTCGTCAAGCGAGCCGCCGGCGACGATGCGTGGCTGGAGGCCTCTGATGTGCACGATCGATTCGATGTCCTGCCCCTGCTGGTGGCGACCGATGGCGCGGTCGCCGCATTCGGACGCGACGTTCGCCGCCTGCGGCCGAACATCCTGATCGGTGGCGTGGATGGCCTCGCCGAGTGCGACTGGCCGGGCGCGGAGCTACACATCGGCAGCCTGATTGTGCGTCTCGATTCGCTCCGGGCTCGATGCCCGATGACGACGGTCGATCCCGACACCCTCGAACGCGACCCGCGAAGTGCTGCGCGACATCGGCCGCCGCTTCCGTGGCCGCCTGGCCCTCAACTCGGACGTCGCCCGTCCGGGCACGATCGCGATCGGCGATCCTGTGACGCTGGTACGCCCGCACTAGAAGGCACGATCGGCGATTTCCTGGACGGCCTCAGTTCCGTCCGAAATCCGTCTACAAACTTCGGACCGCCCATGGGCTTTGCTTGGACCGACGAACGGGTCGAAGTGCTTCAATGCTCGAGACATCGGCGTAGTAAGGGCGACCGGCGCAACTACGCGACGGTCACGAGCCAGTTGCGAATTCCGTCCCTAACACCCAGCCAGCTCAGCCGCATTCAGGAGAGCCTGCTTAATATCCGTATTCTCAGTGTGTGCAGGCGCTCGATCGGTTCGAATTCCAACCAGTCCCATCTGACGGCCGGCCTTGGGCCGAGCAACAACAAACGGCGACGAACGCCAACCGCCCGCGGTTAGGACGATCCTGACGGCACGTCCGCCGCGGATCACGCCGAACTGCTGTAGTCGCGACCGCCATCAAACGCCCGGTTGACGCCAGCCGGCGGCCTTTCCTCGACGCATGCCCGTGAGGTGGAAACACCACGCGCCGGCAAAATAACTTGAAAGGTTAGAGGTTCGCGCGATGATTTTCTGTGGGCGGAAAGGTATTACTCGTAGACAGAGGCTCACGCCCGCCATGGGCTGGAACAGAGAGGTCGAAGTGAGTGCTGACCAGAGCATGACAGAGTCGGCCGAAGCGATTGCGCTGGCTGGCGCCATTCGAGCGGGCGACGAAGCGGCCTTCAATACGGTCGCGCAGCGCCACCGCCGTGAGCTGCTGATCCATTGCTATCGCATGCTCGGCTCGCTCCAGGACGCCGAAGATGCCGTCCAGGACGCCCTGCTGCGCGCCTGGAAGTACCGTGAGAGCCTCAAGGAGGGAGCCCCGGTGCGCCCGTGGCTGTACCGGGTCGCGACCAACGCCTGTCTCGATGCCATCGGCCACGACGCGCGGAGATCGGCACTCGCCGCGAAGTCGTCTGCCGAAGCTCCGGGCGCGCCATTGGCGCCCGCCGAAGTGACCTGGCTCCAGCCGATCCCGGATGCCATCCTCGAGCCGACGGCGCCGCGCGACTCCGAACCGGAGACCGTCGTCCTCACGCGGGAAACGATCGAGATCGCGTTCCTGACCGTGATCCAGCTCCTCTCGCCTCAGCAACGGGCTGTGCTGATTCTGCGTGATGTGCTGGGTTGGTCCGCGAAGGAGACCGCCGAGCTGCTCGACGTCAGCGTTGCCGCGGCGAACAGCGCGTTGCAGCGGGCGCGTGTCACTCTGCGTACGAAGCTGCCCTCGCGCAGACCGGAGTGGCCAGCCGGGGCGGACGCCAGTGCGGCCGAACGCGAGCTGCTCCGGAGGTACGTCGAAGCCTGCGAAAAGGCCGACATCGGTGCGTTCGAATCGATGCTCCGCGAGGACGCGGTCTCCCGCATGCCGCCGCAGCCGGAGGTTACCCTGGGCCGCGAGGCCATCTTGAAGCTCTGGATGGACGCCGGTTTTGGCACCGAGGCGTTCGGCGATCTGCGGTGCGTCACCACACGCGCCAACCGGCAACCGGCGGTAGCTGTGTATGTGCTCCAGTCGGGCGACACGACTTACCGTGCGATGGCTCTCGATGTCCTGCAAATTGAGGAAGGCATCATTGCCGAGGTCGTCACTTTCGGCCCCGAGGTCTTTCCGGCTTTCGCGCTCCCGCTCACGATGGACGCGGAGGGCGGACGCCACGCACGGCATTGATTTATACGAATGAGGATGCATGGCTAAGTTGATCTACTCGATGCTCACGTCGCTCGAGGGTCACACCGAGGACGCGCACGGTAATTTTGGCTGGGCCGCTCCTGACGAGGAGGTGCATTCCTATGTCAACCAGCTCGCTTCATCGGTGGGAACCTATCTTTACGGCCGGAGGATGTACGAGACGATGGTCTACTGGGAGACCGCGCCTACGACCCCAAGCCAGCCGCGATTCGTCCTCGAGTGGGCACAGCAATGGCAGGCGGCCGAAAAGATCGTTTACTCGAGGACTCTCGCGGAGCCCCGCAGCGCGCGGACGCGAATCGAACGGGTGTTCGATCCCGACGCGATCCGACGCCTCAAGTCCGACGTCGAGCACGACATCAGTGTTGCCGGTCCTGAGCTTGCCGCACAGGCAATAAGGGCGGGACTTGTGGACGAATTCCAAATGATCGTCTCCCCAGTGGTCGTGGGCGGAGGAAAGCGGTTTTTTCCCGATGGTGTGCGGCTGGACCTGACGCTGGTCGAGCAGCGCCGCTTCGGTAATGGCGTGGTCGTCCTGCGGTACGACCTTCAGAACCAGGTCAGATTCTTACAATCCACGGAGGGAGCGGTTTCAGAAACATCGTTGGGCGCGTGGGCGGATCGTTCGGCAAGACGCTGCGCTTCTCCGACCTCGAGCGCGCGATCCCTGGCATCTCGCAGAAGATGCTGACCCAACAGCTTCGGCAACTGGAGGGGGACGGCATCGTGACGCGAATTGTGCACGCTGAAGTCCCGCCGAAGGTCGAGTATCACCTCACGGAGTGGGGGCAATCTCTCTGTCCGGCGCTCGACAGACTCCTGACTTGGGCCGAGCAACAACCGTCGCCGAATGACGCCGACCGCCCACGGTTAGGACGATCCTGACACCACGTCCGCCGCGGACTACGCCGAACTGCTGAAGACGACTGCCATCAAGACTGTCCCCACGATTGTCCCTGTGAGCCACCAAAACGGCGCCTCCAGAACCAACGCGAGCCAGCTCGCTGATTTCGGGAAGTGGAAGAACGAGAAAGATTTACGAGGAAAACGAAGATGGCGCGAGAGGCTGATCGACGTTTAGCAAACCGCTGGTTCTCCGCGACGAGCCAAGTTGCCAAAAGAGCCCGAGCCAAGCCCTGCCCAGTGCTGTGATGAATACGCCAGGACCCGTTGGACAGCGCCGCCAACTCGGTCGACGGCGTAAATTGCGGATCGCCTGCCCCACATCAGCGCATCGATGGCCATCTCACCCGTGTGCTACGGGCAGGCGGCGCAGACGGTGGTGCACCGATGTTCTGTAGGTCACATCTGGATCGAAGTCGCGGTGGGATCCCGAGCGTTCAATCTGTCATTCCTGAAATTTTTCGCGACGCTGGAATTGCTGAAACACAAGAACTGCGCGACGAGTTGATATTGATTGACGGCTTCCGTTCCGTAGCCGCCGCTGCCGAGAAACAGCGGCGCTCGGGGTATTTGTGGAGAACGATGTCCCCCGGCGCGGACCACCGCCTGACCGTCGAAAACGTCCGCCAAATGTTCGCGGTCGAGCGCGAGCTGCTCAAGCTCCTGAAGGAGGTTCCTGACCTCGAAACGCGCATCGGGGAACTGCGGATATGGCTGTAGCGCGTCAGTCCAGATACTTCACGAACACGACCTCGTTGCGCTTTTCGTTGTACAGCAGCTCATCGACTTTCGCACGCACGGTCAGAATCCCGTATCCACCTGGTCGCATCTTTTTTTCCTCACGCACGATCGCGTGCGCCATCGGATCGTCTTCCGGCTGGCCGATGGCGGCGTGCAACAGCCCCTCCACGTTGAAGCCGGGACCGGGATCCGCGATGCGATAGAGCAACATCCGTTTTGCCCTGAGGAAAGCGACCCGCACGGTGCGGGAAGGGTCGAGCCCTCCGCCCCATTCGATCGCGTTCATCAGCAGCTCCCGAAACGCGTAGCCTATCGACTCCCGGACGTCGTCCGGCAGATCGGCTTCGAGGTGCCTCATGAAGCTCTCGATTCGATCCACCACCGCCCGCTCGCACGGCACCAGCAACTCGACCCAGTCCGGTCGCGCTGACACCACCTCGATCGTGGGCGCCACGGCGGTCTGAGCGAGCACCTCGTGCAGCAGCTCGACGAGCGCCTGTGGCTCGACGGGCTTCGTCACGAACCGCCACGCCTGTTCGCGGACCGCCCGGAGCAGCGTTTCCGGCGTGTCGTCCGAGGTCATCACGACGACTCGCGGCCGCGTCCCTTCTTGAGGCAGCGCGGCGAGCACGTCCAGCCCGTTCATCTTCGGCATCCACACATCGAGGAGCATCAGATCGTAGGAGCCGGCGCGCAGGCGTTTCAGGGCTTCGACTCCGTCCTTCGCCGACGCGACAGAGAATCCGGCGGTCTTCAGCGTTTCCGCCAGGAGTTGACGCGTCGAGCGGTCATCTTCGACGATGAGAATGCTGCTCATGGGCGTTACTTCCTCTGCCGCTGCCGGTGTGCGGTCGTGCGTGGTCGAACGCTGGCGCGGCGGAGCGCCGGCCGTAAACGCTGCATCTCCCGGGTCAGCACATCGTAGGTCGCCAGCGACTGAGAGAGGTCCCCGTTCTTGCCCTGAAGCTCGAGTTGACGCGCGGCTTCGACCACCGGAGCGGCTGCGAAATTTGTCGCAGCCCCCTGCAGCGCGTGCGCCGGCTCGCGAAGCGCCTCGCCGTCGCCGGCAGCGATGGCCCGCCGCATGGCTCGCATCCGGGCGGGGCAGTCTTCAAGAAACAGACGCACCATCTTTTCGAACAGCCGCGCGTTGTCACCCAGCCTCGCACGGACGACCTGCTCGTCGAAAGCGGGCAGGCCTGCCGCGCACGGCGCAACCGGGACCGCCGCCGTCGAGACCGTCCCGGGCTCTGCAGTGGGCGGCACGAGCTGATCGATCACGCGGGTCAGCTCGACGCCGTCGATCGGCTTCGTGACGTACCCGTCCATGCCGGCTTCGAGGTACCGTTCGCGGTCGCCGTGCATGGCGTGCGCCGTCAGCGCGACGATCGGCAGGTGCGTTCCCGAGGCGCGCTCGGCGTCGCGGATTGCGGCCGTGGCCTCGAGCCCGCCCATCACCGGCATCTGCAGGTCCATCAGCACGAGATCGAACGCTCCGCGCCCCAACCGCTCGAGCATGGCGAGCGCCGCGTGGCCATCGGCGGCCACGACGACGTGATGCCCCAGCCGCTGCAGGATCTGCCTCGCCACCTCCTGGTTCACGGGATGGTCCTCGGCGAGGAGAATGCGCAGCCCCGTCGTGCGGGCTGTCGGGACGGGAGGCGGCTCGGGAGAGCGCAACGGGAATGGGCGCCCTTCTTCTGCGGCCCGCTGTTCGGCAAATTCGAGCGCCATGCGCAGCGTGTCCATGAACTCGCTGACCTTGATGGGCTTGGTGAGATATCGGAAGAATCCTGCCTCCAGGCCCCTCCTGATGTCGCGCGGCATGGCATTCGCGCTGAGGGCCACGATGGGGATGTGCGCGGTGACCGGGTCTTCGCGCAGGATTTTCATGGCCTCGATACCGCTGATGTCAGGCAGATTGACGTCCATCAGAATCATCTCCGGCTGAGAGGCGCGCGCAAGCTCGATGCCGAGGGTCCCGTTCACCGCGGTCAGCAGGCGCAGATCGGGGCGGCGCGCGATGAGTTCCTCAACCAGCTTCAGATTGGCCGGGTTGTCCTCGACACAGAGCAGGGTGCGCAGCCGCGCGCCGTGCGGCACGTGCGGTGGGGCGTATGCGGCAGCTTCGCCTCCTTCAACGACAAGTTGCGGTGCAGCAGCCGAGATCAGTTCGATCCAGAACACGCTTCCCGCCCCGACGGTGCTGTCCACGCCGATTGCGCCCCCCATCAGTTCGACCAGGCGCTTGGTCACCACGAGGCCGATGCCCGTGCCTTCCTCGCCCCCGGCCTCTTGTCCGAGACGGTTGAACGGTTGGAACAGCTGCGCCAGCTTTTCCGGACGTAATCCCGCGCCGGTGTCCGTGATGCTGATGCGAATGCGGTCCGGGGCGATCGCGGTGTAGTCCACGACGACCGTTCCTTGCACCTGGTTGTATTTGATCGCGTTGGAAGAGCAGGTTGATGAGAATCTGCTTCAACCGGGTCCGATCGGAACTGACGAAGCAGGGATTGTCGAACTGGGGGAAGGTCATGCGAATGCCACGCTGATGCGCCTGCGGTTCCATCATGGCCCGGCATTCGAGCATGACTTCCTCCAGCGACACCGATTCTCCAGACAGCGAGACCGTCCCGGACTCGATCACCGCGAGATCGAGGATTTCGTTGATCAGGTTCAGCAGATGCCATCCCGCCTCGAGAATCTGGGCAATACTTTCCTTCTGGGAAGGCGTCGGCGACGGGGAGTCGGACTCCATCAGCTGGGCGAACCCGAGGATCGCATTGAGCGGGCTGCGCAGCTCATGGCTCATGCTGGACAGGAAATCCGATTTGGCGAGGTTCGCGTGTTCCGCCACGGACTTGGCGCTCTCCAGCTCGACGTTCTTTTCCTGCAGCGACCTGATCCAGACGATTGCGCTCGGTGACATCGCGCGCGGCGGCGAACACGCCCTGCAGAGTCCGGTCCCGGTCGTAGAAGGTGGTCGCGTTGTAGGACACCACGGTTTGCTTGCCGTCCCTGGCGCGCGCGGTCAGTTCGTAGTCGGTGACCTTCTTTTCGCTGAGCACCTGCTTGATCGCTGCCTCGGCTCGCTCCGGATCGGTAAAGTAGTTCTTGAACGGCGCGCCGATCAGCTCGTCACGCGTGCAACCGGTGAGCGCCTCCATCTGCTTGTTGACGTCGGTGATGATGCCGGACGGATCGGTGGTCATCAGTGCGTCGATGTTGGATTCGATGAGCGAGCGCGTGTAGAACTGCTGGTCGCGCAGCCGCTGATCGAGCTTCTTCCGCTCCTCTTCGACCTGCTTGCGCGCGGTGTTGTCGGTGCCGATCAACAGATAGCCGATGATGGCGTCCTGCGCGTCGCGCAGCGCCGTGACCGACACGACCGCCGGGAAGCGGCTCCCATCCTTGCGGATGTAGGTCAGCTCGTAGATGTCCTCGATCCCGCGCGAGGCCTTGAACACCAATGCCTCGAAGCCCGGCGTGATCGGGGTTCCGAGCTCGACGCTCAGCGCCTTGGCGCGCGCGATCACTTCCTGCGGATCGGAAATGTCGGCCGGCGTGATCTTGTTCATCACTTCGGCGGCCGTGTAGCCCAGCATCCGCTCGGCGCCGACGTTGAAGATCTGAATGACGCCCTTCGCGTCGGTGGCGATGCTCGAGAAATTGGCGCTGTTGAAAATCGCGCTCTGCAGGGCCCCCGCCTTGAGCAGCGCCTCTTCCGCCTGCTTGCGCGCGGTGTTGTCGGTGCCGATCAACAGATAGCCGATGATGGCGTCCTGCGCGTCGCGCAGCGCCGTGACCGACACCACCGCCGGGAAGCGGCTCCCATCCTTGCGGATGTAGGTCAGCTCGTAGATATCCTCGATCCCGCGCGAGGCCTTGAACACCAATGCCTCGAAGCCCGGCGTGATCGGCGTTCCGAGCTCGACGCTCAGCGCCTTGGCGCGCGCGATCACTTCCTGCGGATCGGAAATGTCGGCCGGCGTGATCTTGTTCATCACTTCGGCGGCCGTGTAGCCCAGCATCCGCTCGGCGCCGACGTTGAAGATCTGAATGACGCCGTTCGCGTCGGTGGCGATGCTCGAGAAATTGGCGCTGTTGAAAATCGCGCTCTGCAAAGCCCTCGCTGCACGCAACGCCTCTGTGCTCCGGACCTCATCGCCGACATCCAGGGTGCCGGCGACGTTGTCGTCGGGAAACGCGGGATCGTAGATTTTCGCGGACATGTCCCACTGCTCCGTCCCCATTATGTTCGATCCGCGGACCGGTGAACGCACGCGGGCCCGCGCGCAGCTCAACTTGTTGGAATGGCAGAGACGGCGCGGCGCCGAGAAGGACGCGGTGCTTTTTCTGCGCGCAGCGCCTCCCCTGTCACGTGCCACAGGTGATGGCAGCCGCTACAGATGCGGTAACAGCCCGATCGGCTCGGTCGCGTACAATAGGATCGCTGCGATGGAAAGCGGCGCGATGACCGCGGTCCTCCGGGCGATGGCTTGCGCGATATGGTCATCCGTTGTCGACGTAGGGACCGCTCGTGCGCGCGACTATTGAAGCGATGGCTGACCCCGTGGCCACTGACGTCGAGACGAACGACATGATGAAGGCGCTGGTGTACGGTGGCCCCGGCCAGCGGACGTGGCAGTCGAAACCCAAGCCGGTCGTTCGAGACCCCGGGGATGCGGTGGTCCGGATCACGACGACGACGATCTGCGGCACGGACCTACACATCCTCAAGGGCGACGTCCCGACGGTCACAGCCGGCCGAATTCTCGGGCACGAAGGCGTCGGCGTCATCGAGGCCGTGGGTCCGCTCGTGTCGACGTTTCGCACAGGGGACCGGGTGCTCATCTCGTGTATCAGCGCGTGCGGGATTTGTGATGTGTGTCGAAAGGGCATGTATTCGCACTGCCGAACGGGCGGATGGATTCTCGGCAACACGATCGATGGCACCCAGGCGGAGTACGTGCGCACCCCGCATGCCGACACGAGCTTGTACCATCTGCCTCCGGACGCGGATGAAGAAGCGATGGTGATGCTCAGCGACATTTTCCCGACCGGCTTCGAGTGTGGGGTGTTGAACGGCAAGGTGGAGCCGGGTGACACGGTGGCCATCGTCGGAGCAGGTCCGATCGGACTGGCGGCGCTGCTGACCGCCCAGTTCTATTCACCCGCAGCGATTCTGATGATCGACCTTGACGACAACCGGCTGCGAGTGGCTGAACAATTCGGGGCAACGGCGCTGATCAACAGCTCCAATGGAACGGCTGTCGATCACGTGATGGGGCTCACGGGTGGAGCCGGTGTGGACGTCGCGATCGAGGCGGTCGGCGTTCCCACCACCTTCGACATCTGTCAGTCCATTCTCGCGGCAGGCGGCCGACTCGCGAACGTAGGCGTTCACGGCAAGCCCGTGGAGTTGCATCTCGAGAAGCTATGGGATCGCAACATCGCAATCACGACGAGGCTCGTGGACACGGCGGCAATACCCATGCTGCTGAAACTTGTGCGGTCGGGGAAGCTGCAGCCGGCAAAGCTGGTCACTCACCGGTTCGCGCTCGGCGACATCATGAAGGCCTACGACACGTTCGGGAACGCCGCGCTGGAACGCGCCCTGAAGGTGATTCTGACGAACCCGGCAGGGAAGGCGAAGCAGTAACACCGCGAATACCGGGCGGCTGCTTGCTCCATCGCTTGTAGACGACCACGACAGCGCCTAAGGTTGTGCGCCTCATTCCCATTGCCAGTGCCGCCACACTCGGGATGCTCCTGGCCGTCGGCGGCTACACGTTCATCTACGCAAAGGGCTACTCGTACGTGACGAACGATCCGGCCGCATGCGCGAACTGCCATGTGATGGAGAACCACTACCGAGCCTGGATGAAGAGCTCACATCGGATCGTTGCCGTCTGCAACGACTGTCATACTCCGCCGGGAATCGTACCGAAATACAGCACGAAGGCCATCAACGGGTTCAACCATTCAGTCGCGTTTACGACTGGTCGATTCCCAGAGCCGCTCAGAATCACCCGGCGCAATGCTGAGGTCACTGAAAAGGCCTGTCGCAAGTGCCACGAGGAAATCGTCAGCGCCATCGAAGGGCCGGATCCTCACACGAACCGCCTGTCGTGCATTCGGTGTCATGCCACGGTGGGGCATCTCGAATGACCGGACAAAGGACATCACATGGCTGAGTCGAATTCAGCTCGGCCGGGCCGCGTCCGCACACGCGCACTCATCGTGACGGCCCTCGCTGCTGCCCTGGTGACGCTCGGAGTCGTCGGACTGCTTGTCACCGTCTTCGAGCGTAAACAGGAAGCCCGAAACCCGTTCTACCGCGTCGTCGAACTGACGGACGACACTGAGGACCCCGCGATCTGGGGCAAGAACTTTCCGCAGCAATACGACGGGTATCGCCGGACTGTCGACCAGCAGCGGACGCGGCACGGAGGCAGTGAAGCGATTCCGCATACACCCACTCAGGCCGATCCCCGATCCGTCGTTGCCCAATCACGCCTCGAGGACGATCCTCGGCTGAAGATCATCTGGGCCGGTTACGCGTTTTCGCAGGACTTCCGTGAGGAGCGGGGCCACGCCTACATGCTCGAGGATCAGACCTTCACCCAGCGGCAACAGGTCACGCGTCAGCCCGGGACGTGCATGAACTGCCACGCGTCTGTGTACGTGCCGTTCAAGAGGCTCGGAGGCGGCGACATCTTCAAGGGCTTCGAGAAGATGAACCAGATGCCGTACGTCGAGGCGCGCAAGCAGGTCAATCACCCGGTCGCCTGCATCGATTGCCACGACTCGCAGACGATGCATCTGCGCGTCACTCGACCGGCGTTCATTGAAGGGATGCGCGCGCTGAGGGCCTCACAGGGTGTCACTGACTATGACGTCAACACCATGGCGTCACGACAGGAGATGCGGGCGTTCGTCTGCGGCCAGTGCCATGTGGAGTACTACTTCAAAGGTCCGGAGAAGCGGCTCACCTATCCATGGTCCAAGGGACTCAAGGTCGACGAGATCCTTGAGTACTACGACGAGAACGTTCATACCGACTGGACCCACGCAGACAGCGGAGCGCCCGTCCTCAAGGCGCAGCACCCTGAGTTCGAGATGTGGAACCAGGGAATCCACGCGCGCTCGGGAGTCGCCTGTGCCGATTGCCACATGCCGTACATGCGCGTGGGCGCGTTGAAGATCAGCGACCACCACGTTCGCAGTCCTGTTCTGAACATCAACAACGCGTGTCAGACCTGTCACAACTGGCCGGAGACGGAGCTGAAGGCACGCGTGGACATCATCCAGGCGCGCGTGTTCGGGTTGAGAAACCGGGCTATGGAGGCAGTGGTTGCGCTTATTGGCGACATCAGAGACGCGCGAGGCCGCGGTGTGTCCGATGCGGAGCTGGATGTCTCGCGGAAGCTGCAGCGGCGCGCACAGTTCATGTTGGACTTTGTCGAGGCGGAGAACTCGACTGGTTTCCACGCGCCAGAAGAGGCGGGACGCATCCTGGCAGAATCCATCGACTATGCGCGACAGGGTCAGCTAGGGCTGCGAGGTGCAAAAGTACCCGGGCTGGAAACATCCCGGGCCGTCAAACCGGAAGAGCCGTAACGTCGGCGTGCCCGTTCCGCCTCACGAAGTGAGATCCGCCATACGCTGGGGTCCCGCCGCCCGGTCCCCCCGTCAACGACCACCATCACGCGCAACACGCGATCGTTGCGATACATGTCCTTCGCGCCGGCGCGTGCCTCCTCAACGGACGCATAATGTTGGCAGGACCACGTTCGATCTCCTGGTCGCTCGTGGTCGCAGTGAGGGACATGCCGTGAGTGAAAAGAACGTGTGGCTCATCACCGGCGCTGGTCGAGGCTTGGGCGTCGACATCGCCAAAGCCGCCCTGACCGCCGGCCACGCCGTGGTCGCCACTGGCCGCGATGCGACGAAGGTCGCGGCCGCAGTGGGTGTCCACGACAACATGCTGGCCATCACGCTCGACGTGACGCGCCCGCAGGATGCGGAGGCGGCCGTTGAGGCCGCCGTCGCGACGTTCGGCCGAATCGACATTCTGGTCAACAACGCGGGCAATTTCTTCGCCGGCTTCTTCGAGGAACTGAGCCCAGAACAGGTCCGCAATCAGATCGAGACGCTCCTGTTCGGTCCGATGAATGTCACTCGCGCCGCGCTGCCCGTGATGCGCAAGCAGCGCTCCGGCCTCGTCGTCGCCATCTCGTCGACCGCCGGCATCGCCGGCCAAATGTTCTGCACGGCGTATGCCGCCGCGAAGTTCGGCATCGAGGGGTGGATGGAGTCGCTGACGCCAGAGATCGCCGCCTTCGGCATCCGCACGATGCTCGTCGAGCCTGGGTTCTTCCGTACCGAGCTACTCAGCCACGACTCAACCACCTACGCTCAGCCCACCGTTGACGGCTATGCCGAACGGACCACGGAGATCGTCGCCGCCTGGAAAAGTATGGATGGGAAACAAGGTGGCGACCCCGCCAAGCTCGCCAAGGCCCTCGTCATGCTCGTCGGGCTCAAGGAGCCGCCGGCCCGTTTTGCTGCCGGCACCGATGCGATGCAGACGTTCGAGGCCAAGGCCAACACGCTGCTCGCACAGGCCCAGGCCCACCGCGAGCTGTCCGCCTCCCTCGCACACGATGACGCCTGATCACGAAATGGCTTCCTGACGACAGCAAATCTAACTGTGCGCTGCACCCGAAAGCTGAGGGCCAGCAGTTCGCGGGTCGCGTCGGCTTGTTCTTACGCGTCGACGATTTCGATGGCGCCTACCAGCGCATGGTCGCCGCTGGTGTGCAGTTCGTCTCGCCGCCTCGCGATGAGCCATACGGCCGCCTGGCAGTGTTTTTGGATCTGGAGGGGAACCGCTGGGACCTCTTGGGACCAGACCCGCGATAGGCGCCAGTCCGAGGCTGCTTGAGGCGGCAGCGCAAGCGGCGCCGCGCCGTCCTCGACTTGCAGACACCAGCGCCTCAGCCGAGCGGGATGCGCGATGCATTCGCGCTCAGCCAGAGGTCGAACGACTGGAGCGCCGGATTCAGCGCGCGCGCGACCTCGGGGGAGCGGTGGCGGCGGAACTCCTCGCCGAGGATGGCGTGGTGCTCGTACATGTTTCCCATGTCGTCCGCGCCCGGAAAGCCGAGCGCCCGGTAGTCGTCGAAGGGCATGTCGTAGAACGAGACCGGCACGCCCAGGTGGCGGGAGAAGGCGGCCGCGTACTCGGGACCGGAGAGCACTTCGCCGGCGACGCCGAACCGCTGGCCGGCGACCTCCGGCCCGCGCCGGAAGATGCCGTAAGCGCACCTGCCGATGTCCTCGGCCGCGATCCCCGGCAGCTTGCCGCCGCCGAGCGGTAGCGCAAGCACGACGTTGCCGTCGGCACCCTTTCGCGGACCCTGACCGAAGTAGATGAAGTTCTCCCAGTAAAAGGCGGCCATCAGGTAGCTGGTCGGCGCCGCCTCGGCGGCGAAGATCGCGTCCGCCTCGCCCTTGGCATCGAAGTGCGGGACCTTGTACTTCCCCTGCAGGGTCTTGAGGCGCGGGTCGTCGAGCGGGAACGAGAGGCGCGTGTCTTCGAGCGTCGACCAGACCGCGTGCGCCACGCCCGCGGCCTTCGTCGCGCGCGCCATCGCCGTCGCCTGTTTCAACTCGCGCTCGGCCGAGAAGTGCTCCCAGAAGTTCGTGACCAGGAAGGCGCCGTGGGCGCCCGCGAAGGCGCGCGCGAGGCTCGCTGGGTCGTCGGCATCGCCGGCCACGACCTCCGCACCGGCTGCGGCCAGAGCACGCGCCTTGTCGGAATCGGTCTTGCGCGTGATCGCACGCACGGCAAACCGCCGTTCGGGATCGGCGAGGATGGCGCGCGCGAGGCCCCCGCCCTGCGCTCCGGTGGCGCCGATGACGGCGATGGTCTTCTTGTCGGACATGTGTCGATCTCCCTCTCTGCTGGTCTGCGGCCCGTCCCGCGCGTCAACGGCAATCACCGCCCGTGGGCCGTAGATGCCGAATGATGGCGCCCTGGCGCTCAAGAACACATCCCGCGATCAAGGCGCGCACCTGAACGGCTTCCTGGCTGGGCAGCAACGCTGGTTGATCGCCGCGGTAGTACTCCGCTGGGGATGGGTAATCATAAACGCCGAAGTGTAGGCAAATTAGCTGGCGACGGCAGGGACCTGCGCAAGAGCACCACACCCAAGGTGGTATGGAGGGGGAGGAGGGAGGGGATTGCCCCGACCGACAAAGGGACGCGTCCTGACGAGCGTCGAAGGGCGAACCAAGCGTCTACAGCTTGTGACCTATAGGTGACCTACAGATCCGAAAAGTGGTCGGGGCGAGAGGATTCGAACCTCCGACCCCCTGCGCCCAAGGCAGGTGCGCTACCAGGCTGCGCTACGCCCCGACTCCAAAGCAGAACCTCCGCCCAAATTCTACCACCGCCGCCGATTGGGGCGCAGCAGAAGGGACGCGCGTGAGAAGCGCGCAAGATCGGCCGAATCACTCACCGGCCGTGGTGACGGCTCCTTAGGCGCGCGCGTGCGCCTGGGACGGTGTCATATTGCGTCCTCACCGGAGTTCGCGCCGCCCACAGGAGGCGTCTCTGGAGGCAGTGATCGCTCAGCCACCGAAGGCAGGCGCCAGTCCTAGCACTTCGCATCCTTGATGTAGAACAGGTACGCGAGCAACGATCCGTAATACGCAAACGTCGTGATCGCTCCGATAATGCAGGTCAGCGGCACGCCCAGGAGCCACATCAGGATCAGCACCACCGGCTGCGCCGCCAGTATGGCCAGCATGATGTTGATCAGCGCGTTCAGCGCCTCGCAGAACTCCGACTTGATCTTGCTGCAGAGCGCGACCCAAAGCAGGATGAGCACAATGCCGGCGACCGCAGCGGCGATGGTGGCCGCGATAGCGACGGGATTGCCGGTGCAGCCCGCCCAGAAGCTCAGGCCTGCAGTCGACAGAATCGACGCGAGCGCGAGCAGCAGAATGATGGCGCACAGGCCCCATCCTTTACAGAAAGGATTCCACCACGGGCATGGCGAATGACCGTTGCCGCCGCCGCCGCCGTTCCCGTCGTGGCAATTGCTGACCGTGATTTCCTGCGCGTAACTGCAAGGCCCGCCGTCCGCCTGGCCGACGCCTACCATGGTGAGCGTGACGTTGTAATCCCCGTCGTCGGCGTAGATATGCTCTGTCACCGGCACGTCGGTCTGGTCCGTCGCGCCGTCCCCGAAGCTCCAGACGAACGTCTCGACACACTGCGCGAACGCACCGCCGATCTTGGCTTCGAATATCCAGCGGCATGGGTTGCCTGAGACGGCCGTCGCGCTGAAGCTGCTGACGGTGGGACAGCCGCAGAACGGCAGTTCGAGTGTGCGGACCTCGCTATCGAAATAGTCCGGCTCGCATTCGCTCAGGATCAGCAGCGACACCTCGTACTCACCGGGACACGAATAGGCATGTGTGGCGGTCGCCACGCCGCCAGCGGGGAGCGTCCCGGGCACGAAGGTACCGTCACCGAAATTCCAGAAGCACTGCGTGACGCCCGTCCCGTCGATGTAGGCGTTGAACGTCACCTCGTACTGCCCCGCCGCGAGCACGGCACCACACTGGGGCACCACCGCGTCGATGTGGTGTATCGTCGGGCACAGCGTGCCGCACGGAATGGGCGCCAGCGTTCGCGTATCCAGACAGTTCTGCTGATCTTTGCAATACGCAACCACCCGGAGCGCGACACCCGGGTCGCCGCATACGCAACCCGTGCCCGCCATATCCGTGAAGTTGGCTTGCCACTGGCCCGCGTTCACCGAGACCGACTGCAATTTCTCGGCGAAGCCACAGCTGATTTGAACGACGACGCCGTCGCAGTCGACGGCAGTGCCGGCGACCGCGATGGAAGAGACCGGCTGTCCGGGAGTGCCAGCGGGGATGACCGACGTGATGTTCAGTTCACAGGCCATGTCGGGACTCGGATGATCAGGTATCAGAGCTTGCCATCATCAAACCGCGAGTCGAAGCATTTTCACGGCGGATATCGGGGGAAGGGCGCCGGCGATCACTTGGCCGAGAGGATCATGGCGTAAGGGACGGCGATGTCAAGAAGTCATTCCACAGGAGGATGACCTGAATGGGTGCGCGAAATCTGCGTAGAGCATCAGTCGGCGGTGTGGTCGCTGCTGGCGACGCTGGTCGGACATTCCGCGCTGGCGCAGCGCGCGCCCAGCAGGGGAATGGCCAGGCAGGCGCCGCTGACGATTGCCGAGCAGGGGGCGCGACCGTTTGGCGGCACGATTCTCGGCGACCCCGCCACTGGTTCCCTCCACTGCGACCACGGCTACGTCGAATGGCAGATTCCCGTGAACCCGCGCCGTCTGGCGATGCTCATGGTCCACGCCAGCGGCACCAAAACCTGGGAGACCACGTTTGACGGCCGCGAGGGTTTCAGGAACGTATTTCTGCGCCAGGGATACCCCGTGTACCTCACCGATCTTCCGCGCACCGGGCGGGCAGGGCAGGGATGCAAGCCCACGAGCTATGTGCCGACACCCGACAACGACCAGGTGTGGTTCACAAGATGGCGGCTGGGGCTCTGGCTTCCCGGCGACATGGCACCACGTTTCTACCCCGGCGTGCAGTTTCCTGTGAACGATCCAGACGCCCTCAATCAATTCTTCCGCATCCAGTATCCAGAGTTCGACGAGCCCGAGAACGAACAGGTCGAGACCGACGCGTTGGCCACGCTGCTCAGCGAGATCGGCTCGTCCATCCTGCTGACGCACTCCTCGACCGGAATCCGCGGGTGGATGACGGCCACCAAGAGCCCGCACGTCGCGGCCATCGTCTCCTATGAACCCGGTCAGTACATTTTTCCGGAAGGCGAGATGCCGGCGCGAATTCCGCAGGCGAACGGGCAGTCCGCGGCGCCCGGCGCCGCAGTGCCGATGGCCGATTTCATGAAGCTCACCAAGATCCCGATTCAGATCATCTGGGGCGACTTCATTCCGTCGCAGCCCGACCCCGCGAATGTGGGTCCCCTGGGCACGCTGGAAGGTCGGCGGATCAACGTAGTCCGCTCACAGCTCATGGCCGACGCGATCAACCGGCACGGAGGACGCGCCGAGGTGATCAAACTGCCGGACATTGGCATTCGCGGCAATACGCATTTCCCGATGCAGGACCTCAACAGCGACAGAATCGCGGCTCTGCTCTCCGACTTTCTGAAGCGGCACAACCTCGACGGCCGGTGACCAACCATGCGCGCGTTGCGCTCGACGCCGAGGCCGCAGCGTGGCTCCTGCGTGGCGCAGCCGGCTTCGTGCGTCCCGCTGCTAGCGCCGCGGTGGCGCCCCGTTGTCCGGTTCCGGCCGGCACGTCGCTCGAGTCGGCACGCCGTGATATGGTGAGCGCGACTCATTTCCAGAGAGGAAGGAACCATGCGCCTGTTCCATGGACTTGTGGCAGCGGCGGCTCTCGCGGTGCTCGTTCCAGGTGCGCCGAGGGCGCAGGGCAAGGGCAATGAGGATCGAGTAGTCCCCGGAGGCGGAATCTTCGCGCCTGGCTGGAAAGCACGGCTGGACGCCAGTTCCCTCAAGCAAGGTCGCACCGAGACGGACTCGAAGTTCACGCTGGCCAGCGGAACCTTCACGCTCAACATCGGTCCGGCGGCGATCTACTGGAACCCCGCCAACACGGCCAGCGGCGACTACACGGTGAAGGGCACCTTCAACGAGCCGACGTTCCAGACCGTCAACGATCACCCGCATCCCTACGGCGTCTTCATCGGCGGGAGCAACCTCGAAAGCGAGAAGCCGACCCTGCTCTACTGTATGGCGTACGGCAACGGGACCTTCATCGTGCGGGGATTCTCGACCGCGGCGTCCTCGGCTGACGGTACGTTCCGCATGCCCAACGGCGGCAAGCCGACACCGCACGAATCGGTGCACAAGGCTGAAGGCATCGGAAAGCCCGTCACGCAGGAGGTCGCGCTCAGCGTCAAAGGCGGCCGCGTGGAGTGCGCGATCAACGGCGCAGTCGTCGCCGGCTTCGACAAAGCGGAAGTCGTTGGCGCGGACAAGCTCGCGTCAACGGACGGCATCTACGGCATTCGCGTGAGCCACAACGTTGACGTGAACGTGACCGGCTTCGGCGTGACGAAGTAGCCGGAGGGTCGCCTACGCGATAAGACACGGTCCAAGGAGCAGGCGCGCGGCTACGGCGCCTGCTCGACCCGAAAACTCACAGCCCTCCTCGCCGCGCGTGAACCGAATCACGTGCCTCGCCGGCGGGACGACGAAGAAGAACCTACCGCGCCACCGGCGGCTCCTTCCACACCTGCGCCCGCGCATCATCGCTCGTATACGTCTCGAGGAGGGCCGCCGCGGCGGCGAGGATGATGGGCCCGAGCACGATGCCGATGAAGCCGAACGTTGCGAAGCCACCGAGCAGGGCAATCAGCACGAGCAGGCCGTTCATGCTGGCGCGGCCGGCGAGCATCGCGGGACGCAGCACGTTGTCGACCGATCCGACGATGCCCGCGCCGATGCCGACGAGGATCAGGCCGCGCGTGAGATCGCCGCTGGCCATCAGCCAGATCGCCGCGGGAAGCCACACGACCCAGGCACCGAGCGGGAGCAGGCAGAACAGCGTCATCACGACGCCCCAGAAGATCGGCGCACCGAGGCCGAGTGCGGCGAAGGTGATGCCGCCCAGGATGCCCTGAATGATCGCCACGACCATGCCGGCGACGACGCTGGCGTAGATGAGATCGCGCGTCTGGTCCATCATCCGGTCGCGCACGGCGGGCTCGAAGGGGAGCGCTTTGCGGATGATGCGGACGATGCCGTCGCCGTCGCGGAAGAAGAAGAACGTGGCGAACAGCATGACGATGAGGTCGAAGAGAATCACGAAGACGTTCTGCACGGCCGAACCGACCTGGGCGGCCAGAAAGCCGGCCGCTCCGGTCGTAATGGTGTCTGCCGTGTCGCCCAGATCGCCGATGGTGTCGGAGCGGCGGACGTAGTTCCAGGCGCGCTCGGCCCAGTCGAAGCGTCCCTCGTTGAACGCCGTGCGCATGTCGTCGAACACTCGGAGGCTCTCGCGGACGAACGCGGACATCACGAAGAACGCGGGCACGATCACGACCACTGTGACGATGAACGTGCTGATCAGGGCGGCCTGGGTGCGGCCGTACCGATCTTCGAGGCGCTTGTAGAGGGGATAAAAGAACACCACCAGCACGGTGGCCCAGCCAAGCGGCACGAGGAAGGGTCGAAAGAGCTGATAGGTGAGGTAGGCGAGGATCAGGACGAGGACATAGAAGAACAGCGTCGTGAGGCGCTCGCGCTCGTTGGGTGGGGGCATGTCAGTCGACCTCGGGTTTCCATGCAAGGCTCGTGCGAGCCCAAGCCGCCTCGCCGCTCCCTCCGTCGTACGATCCCCGCATAGCCCGAAATTCCGGGCCTTTCCACGCCCTTCCGGAGCATTGACTTACGCGCGCGCGACGACCTAAGCTGCATACTTCGCCAACCCCATCTGAGGCAGGTTGAGACATCCATGATTGGTCAGGTCATTTCGCACTACAAGGTCGTCGGAGAGCTGGGCGCCGGCGGAATGGGCGTGGTCTACCGCGCTGAGGACATCAAGCTCGGCCGGCCCGTCGCCCTCAAGTTCCTGCCGGCGTCGGCGACGCAGGATCGGCAGGCAGTGGAGCGGTTCGAGCGCGAGGCGCGGACGGCGGCCACACTGAATCACCAGAATATCTGCACAATCTACGAGATTGGCGAGCACGAAGGCCACCAGTTCATCGCGATGGAGCTGCTGGAGGGGCAGGCGCTCGACAAACTGATTCACCAGAAACCCCTCGACATCGCCGGGCTGCTGAACCTGGCCATTCAGATTGCCGACGGCCTCGACGCCGCGCACGTGCAGAACATCCTGCACCGCGATATCAAGGCGCCGAACATCTTCGTCACCAAGCGGAATCAGGCCAAGATTCTGGATTTCGGTCTGGCCAAGCTCGCCGGCGGACACGGCAACCCGGCGCTGCTCGACTCGAACCTCACGGTGATGATGCCCGAGACCATGCTGACCACGAAGGGCGTGGCGATGGGCACCGTGGCCTACATGTCGCCTGAGCAGGCGCGCGGCGAAACACTGGACGCGCGCACGGATCTGTTCTCGTTCGGGGTCGTGCTCTACGAGATGGCCACCGGACGTCAGACGTTCGCCGGCAGCACCTCCGCCGTCATCTTCGACGCCATTCTCAACCGCATGCCCACGGCGCCCATGGAGTTGAACGCCGAGGTGCCGCCCGAGCTCGAGCGCATCATCAGCAAGGCGCTCGAGAAGGATCGCGACATGCGGTATCAGACGGCGTCCGACATGCGCGCCGATCTGCAGCGCCTGAAGCGCGATCGCGACTCGGGACGCGTACGGGCCGCGAGCGGCAGCGGCGCGGCTGCGACGTATGCGGGCGGACCGAGCGGCAGCGGCTCGTGGCCGTCAGCCAGCGGATCGTGGGCGCCGGGATCCGGACGCGGCTCCACGCCGATGATGACACCGGCCGCGGGCACGCAACCCGCGGCTTCGGGGCCAGTCCACCACGACGACGACGTCCCGACTGTACTGGGAGGTGCGGCGCTCCAGCCATCATCCGCACCCGTGCCGGTTGCACCGGTGGCGGCGGGAGCCGCGAGCGTGCCCGCAGGTGCGCCGCCACTGCCGCCCCCGCCACCAGTCACGGGAATTCCGGCCGCAGCAGCCGCTCCGCCGCCGGCTCCGGCGGCCAAGGCCGCGAAACCGACGCTTCCGAAACTGCCGAAGCTGCCGAAGATTGCGAAGCCGCCGGCCACTGTGACGATCAGCGGCAAAAAGGTGCCGGTGATGGCGCTGGGCGCCGCGGCGGCCGTTGTTGCCATCACCGCGATCGGTGTCGGGTTCGCGCTGATGCGGCGCGGAGGGGAAGAGCCGCAGGTCGTGCAGCAGGCTCAGACGACCCCGGGCGTGGACGTGCCGCTTCCGGCGGAAGATCCGTCGCTCGCGGATCCGGCCACGAATCCACTGCTCGTCCCGCCATCCGCGACCGATCCGGTTGTCCTCGCGCCTGCCTCGCCTGTCGTCACCAGCCCGGCGTCCCAGACGACGGCTGCGAAGACCACGGCGAAGGCCGGGGCAGCCAAGCAGGGCGATGCGAAGGCGGCGAACGGCGACGCGGTCGGCATCACGGCCTCGACCTCGCCCGTCGCGCCCGTGCCACCTCCGCCCATGCCCGAGCGGCCCGCACCGGCGGCGCCAGTGGTGGATCCGGCAGTGGAGGCCCTGACGATCGCCCAGGCGAAGCTCGATCAGCGTCTCCTCGATCAGGCGCTCGCCGACGTGCAGAACGTCGTCAAGCAGTACCCGAACAGCCCGACGGCACCCTCGGCCTACCTGATGATGGCCACCATCTACCAGCGGCAGAACAAGCCGGAAGATGCGATGGCCACCTACGTAGAGCTGAGGAACAAACACAAGGGCGATCGGCGCACGCCGGAAGGGGTGTATCGACTGGCCGAGCTCACGCTGCAGTCGCGGCGGAACGACAAGGAAAAGGCGGCGCGGGCCATCTTCGGCGACCTGGCGGCGGAATATCCGAAAGATCCGTACGCGCCCCGGGCACTCCTGGCGAAGGGCGGCATCGAGGAGCGCGAGCGCATCCGCGAGATGGATGCGTCGCTCGGCGCGGTCGTGCCGGCGGCCATCACCACCTATGTGAAGCTCGCCGAGGTCTATCCGAACACGGAGTCGGCCGAGGCCGCGCTCTGGAAGCTCGCGGATCTGTACGAGGACTTGCGGCGCTACGATCTCGAGGCGCAGTCGCTCGAAACGCTCGGCGCCCGGTTCCCGACCACGAAGCACGACGTGTGGTGGCGCGCGGGCGAGCTGTACGAGCGGCGGCTGAAGGACAGGGACAAGGCGATGGCGTCGTACGCCAAGGTGCCGCAGAGCTCGCAGAAGTACCGCGACGCGCAGCGGAAGCTCGGGAAGAGCTAGCGCGACACGCCGTTCTCAGACCTGAAGTCACTCGAGTCGCCGGGCAACAGCCTCCACGGGTCGGCGCTCGAAGCCGCGCCTCCCTCCGCTCGGATTTCATACTGACGCCCCTCGCGCGAGTCCGATGCGGCCATGCCACAGACGGCCGCCGGACATCGCGCTCGAAATCCTCGCTCCGTCCGGCTCGGCTTCGAACTGACGCCATCGCGCCGCCCGAGTCGGCTGTTGCCCGCCGACCCGAGTGCCTTCAGGTTTGAAAATCGCAGCGCTAGGAACGCTCGAAGTACTCCCTGAGCTGTCGGAACGCGCGCCCGCGGTGGCTGACCTCCACCTTGCGCTCCACCAGCACTTCCGCGAGCGTGCAGCTCCACGGCGGATAGAAAAAGATCGGATCGTAGCCGAAACCCTGGTCGCCCCGCGGCGCGGGCGCGATCGTGCCTTCCACCATCCCTCTCGCCTCGAACTCGATGTCACCGTTGCGCACCAGCGCCAACGCGCACACGAAGCGCGCAGGGCTCGTCTCCACGCCGCGCTCGCGAAGCATGGCGCGGATGCGCGCGAACTTGTCGGGATAGCTGGCCGCGGCTCCGCCGAAGCGCGCGGAATGGATACCGGGCACGCCATCGAGCGCTGCGATCTCGATCCCTGAGTCCTCGGCGACGGTCGCCAGCCCGGTGGCGTCCGCGTAGTAACGGGCCTTGAGCCGGGCGTTCTCCTCGAAGGTCGAGCCGGTCTCGTCGGGCGGCTCGACGGCGGGAAATGACGAGAGCGTGACGAGATCGAGCGGCAGATCCTTCAGGACCAGCCGCACCTCGTGAAGTTTCCCCTGATTGGTCGTGGCGATGAGCAGGCGGCGGAAGGCCAGAGGCACGCTCGTTCAGGCGAGGCTGCCCACAATCTCCCGCTGCAACCCGATCAGCCGCTCGATGCCGTCGTCGGCCAGCGCCAGGAGCGCCGTGAGCTGATCGCGATCGAAGGGATGGCCTTCGGCCGTGCCCTGCACTTCGACGTAGAGGCCCTTGCCGGTGCGGACGATGTTCATGTCGACCTCGGCGCGCGAGTCCTCGTCGTAGCAGAGGTCCAGGACGGGCGTGCCGTCCACGATGCCCACGCTCGTGGCGGCGAGGTAGTCGAGAATCGGCGCCGTGCCCAGGAGACCCTGCGAGCGGATCTTGCGCACGGCGAGCGCCAGCGCGACGAAGGCCCCGGTGATGGAGGCCGTGCGGGTGCCGCCGTCCGCCTGGATGACGTCGCAGTCGATCCAGATGGTCCGTTCGCCCAGCGCGTCGAGCTTCATCACCGAGCGGAGCGATCGGCCGATGAGCCGCTGAATTTCCTGCGTGCGGCCGCCCACGCGCCCCGTGGACGCTTCGCGGGTCGTTCGCGTGGAGGTGGCGCGTGGCAGCATGCCGTACTCGGCCGTCACCCAGCCCTTGCCCGAGTTGCGCAGGAACGGTGGCACACGCTCTTCCACGCTCGCCGTGCAGACCACGCGCGTCTTGCCCACCTCGATGAGCACCGAGCCTTCGGCATGAGCGATGAAGTCGGGCGTGAGATGTGTGGGACGAAGATCGGTCGGTGTTCGTGAGTCGGGTCGCATGTGTTCAGTTGTGATCCTGTGCTGATTCTATCGTGTCTCGGTCGGCGGCGCTTCCTGCACCCAGCGCAGATCCTTCTGCATCGGCCGTCGAAGATCGACATGTCCCTTGAGCGTATCCACCTCGCGGCCGTCGACGAGAATCTGGACGCCGGTCACCGAGGGCAGATTCACGGCGACGGCGTTGACCACGGCATACACGGTGAGGATCTCGTTGAGCGACCCGCCCGGGTGTGCGGTCGAGACCTCGGGGCTCAGATCCACATAGACCTCGCCGCGCGAGGCGACGAAGAGCGCGCGCAGCTTGACGCCGTCGGGAATGGCCGATGTGAGCGGGGGAGCGGGCGGCTGAAGCTGGGTTTCGATAATGTGCTTCGCCTGCTCGACGAGACCCTCGCCGAGCGGCACTTCCTGCTCGACGCCGACCAGGCGATCGCCCTCGGGTGAAAGATAGAAGAGGCGGGCGCGAATTCTCCTGATGGGCGCTTCTTCGGCGGGCGGCGCTTCGGCGACCGACGCGACGCTTTCGGCAGGACCGTACCAGCGTGGCATCAGCACGAAGAGTCCCCAGATCAGGAGCGCGGCGACCACGGCGAGCGCGCCGATTCCGGCTGCGGTCTGCCTCGTCATCGAGCGTCGGCCTCGCGCGGCGGATCGGGTTGAACGACGTTCAAGGAATCGCGATAGGCCATGACGGCGTCGAAGAGCGATTGCGCGAGCGCGGTTTGAAACGCCTCGGACGTGAGCTGACGCTCCTGCTCGGCGTTGCTCACGAATCCCATCTCCACGACGACCGCCGGCATGTTGGCGCCGGAGAGCACGCGGAAGGGCGCCTGCTCGATGGCGCGCGGGCCCATCTCGACGCGGCCGCGCAGCTGCTGCTCGACCAGGCCGGCCAGCCTGGCCGACTGATCGATGTGCCGCGCCTGGGCCATGTCCCACGAAATCAGATCGATGTCGCGGTCGCCGCCGCCGAAGACCGGCAGCGTCTGGCTCTGCGCTTCACTGAGCCGCCGCACCTGATCGCCGTAGTTGTCGAGGCTCAGGTAGAAGACCTCGGCGCCTTTCAGCGAGCGTCGCACCGACGAGTTCGCGTGGAGGCTGAGAAAGAGATCCGCCTTGTTGTTGTTGGCCATCGCCGCGCGCTCGTCGAGCGTGACCGCGCGATCGGCTTCACGCGTCATCAGCACCCGCGAGCCGAGCCGCGTCTCGATGGCGGTCTTGAGCCGGCGCGCGACGGCCAGCGTGATGTCCTTCTCGATCGCCCCGCGCGCGCCGCGCGCACCGCTGTCGTCTCCGCCGTGCCCCGGATCGAGCACGATGGTCTTGAGTCCCGGCGCGCCCGCTGCTGTGAACGGCACTGGTGCCGGGGAGGCAGGAAAGGGCGGGGGAGGCGCCGCAGGAGCCGTGGTGGCGGTCTCGGAGTCGGATGGCAGCAGGTCGAGTGTGAGCCGCGATGAGGCTCCGTCGCCCGAAGCGGTGGTCGCCCTGAAGGCCGCGAATCGCGGGCCGGTGTCGATCGCCAGCGTGTTGCCCGGATCGGTCAGCTGGACGCCGTCCAGGAATGGCTGCGACGGCGGTACCGCGGGCAGCGAGGCGTCGAGCCAGTCGGCTTCGAACCGGACGAGCAGACGGTCGCGCTCCTGCGCCACGGCCACCGGCGTTGGCGGCGCAATCTCGAAGACGACGCGCAGGCCCGTGGTCGAGGGCTCGTATCGTGCGACGATGCGCGGCACGCGAAGGCGGCCGGCAATGGCGAGTCGCGCATCCTTACGCAGCTCGAGCGGCGAGTCGTAGATCAGACCGAGCGCACGGTTGATGAACTCCACCGGCACCAGCCACTGGCGTCCCGATCTCGTGAGCGGCGCCGGCAGCGATACCAGACGTCCCGAGACAGAGGCGAGCGTCTGATCGGGCGTCAGCACGATCGTTTGACCTCCGTACGTCACCGTGACAGCACCCGCCAGCGCGTCTTCACGGACCGTCACCCCCAGTACCGACGCCACATCGTCCAGCGCAATCATTTCCTGCCCGCCGACGATGGTGGTGGGGAGAGGGCGGCGGCCCTCAGAGGTGAGGAGCATGAGCGGAACAGGCGGCGCGGCGCTCTGACCGATCGGCGCCGCCACCGACGCGAGCGCCACGAGCAGTCCAACGGTGCCGGCGGCAGGAAAACGAGGCGACACTACCATCAAATTTTAGTTCAAAGTCGCGTCAGCGCCGCGTGCGTCGAATCGGATGGGCGGCCGGCTCGGGCGCACCGTGGATTCAGAAGAGCCGCGCCTCGCGAGTGTGGGTGTTCGCCTCGTGGGCCAGGAGCCAGCGTTTCTTGTCCAGCCCCCCTCCGTATCCCGTGAGCGAACCAGTCGAGCCGATGATGCGGTGGCAGGGCACGATGATGCTAATGGGGTTACTGCCAACGGCGAGGCCGATGGCGCGCGCGCGATTCACGGAGCCGCACGTTCTGGCGAGCTCGCCGTAGGTGCGCGTTTCGCCTGAGGGGACGGCGAGCAGCAGGTCCCAGACCTGGCGCTCGAACGGCGTGCCGCGGGGATCGAGCTCCACGTCAACGCCGTTCCTTCCTCCAAAATACGCCTCCAGCCACCGCCTCGCATCGTCGATCGCCGGCGCGGGCTCGTCGAGAACCGTGTAGGGCGAGTACCAGCGTTTGAGGCGCGCGTCGAGGCGCGAGAGCCGGCCGGGGTTGACGAACTCGAGCGCCGCGAGGCCGCTGGACGACGCGAGCGCGATCATGTCGCCGAGCGGCGTGTCGATGGTCTGGCGGTGAAGCGATCCCATGGCTACTTCTCGACCGGTACCGGGCTCTCGGGCTCGGTACGCCGGGGCGCGGGGCGGCGGAACACGCTCGACACGAACCAGGCGATACCGGCGAGCGCGATGGCCGCCATCAGCCATCGCATGGCGCTGGCAGCCGTGGCCGCGTCGAGCGCCGGCCAGCGGAACGCGGCGAGTGTGGTGCCGCGCTCGACCGTCCAGTGCCAGCCCGTGTGAGCCACGAGCGCCGAGAGGATGATGGTGCCGATGCGCTCGGACACCACGTAGCGGAAGAGCAGCTCGAGCGCAGGAATCAGCACGGCAAGCACGAGCAGCTGACCGAGCTCGACGCCGATGTTGAACGCGAGGAGAGACGTCAGCAGGTGAGAGCCGGCGAGCTGCAGCGTTTCCCTGAGGGCGAACGAGAAGCCGAAGCCGTGCACGAGGCCGAAGGCGAAGGTGATGACCCACCGGCGCGCCAGGCTGACCGCGACGATGTTCTCGAGCGCCATGTACACGATGGAGGCGGCGATCAGCGTTTCGATGAGCGGCGGGAACCACAACGCGCTCGGCGCGATGCCGTACGCGGCCGAGATGAGCGTGATGGAATGCGCCACCGTGAACGCCGTGACCACCACGACGAGCGGGCGGAAGCGGCGGAACGGGATCACGAGGCACAGGAGAAACAGCAGGTGATCGGGACCGTCGAGGATGTGGAAGAACCCCAGCTCGATGAACCGGAACGCCGCCTGGTGCCACCGCGGATCCAGCCGGACGAGCCCCGGGTCCGCGCTCAGCTCGAGGACGCGCTCGGCGCCGCCGGGCGGCAGGAACCGCAACACCGTTGTGACGCGCCATCCAAGCCGGCTGAAGTTCGGATGAATCGAGAAGCGCGAGGCATCAGAGCCGATCGGGTACTCGAAGAGGACGTCGAGCAGTCCCTGGTTCCAGAACAGATCGGTCTCGCTCGGAAGCGGCGGGCCCGTGACGTGCGAGAGCGCCGTTTCGAACGTGCGGAACGACTGGTCGGACTCGAGCGACACGCGCGTCGCCACGATCCGCGGAGCAGGCAGCCGGGTGTCCTCTTCGTACAGCGCGATGGAGTTGGCGAGCCACACGGTGGCCGCTTCGTGGAGCGCGGGATCCACACGGTCCAGATCCAGGAACCCCAGACCACGCGTGGGGACCTCCACGTCGAGCATGGCCCTGAGCGGGGCTCTGACCAGCAACTGCAGGCGCTGGCCTTCGGGCTTCAGGAAGGCCTGGACCATCACGTCGATGGCGATGTCGTGAGCGGCCGGCGCGGTTGGCCAGAGGATCACGAGCGCCGCCGCGAGAAGCGCCACGGCGCCCGTCATCTTCCGGGGCGAAGTGCGCCGCCGGCGCCTGGACGAGGCGAGAGGTTGTGCCATCGAAGAAGCCGGCGAAGAGGGCATGCTGAGAGGCTAGCCTACCGGGGGTACGCGCCGACTGACAAGTAGGGAACGGCCCGACGCACCCGCCGTGCACGCACGCCCGGGAGACAAAAAGTTGCATCTCGCCGCCACGCGGCCGTCCCGGGGCTCGGGATATACTGGCGCCTCCGGCGCGTTCCGGAACCGGGAGGGCAGAGGATGCGGAGCATGAAGCGGAAGCGGGATCTTCTCATCGGCGCGGCCTTCGTGGCCGTGCTCGTCGCGCTCGGCGTGGGGCAGGCCCTCCTTGAAAGGACCACGGCCTCGCAGGGCGGCAGCGGTGTGCAGGCGCCGATGTTCGAGGTCGATCCGTTCTGGCCGAAGCCGCTGCCGAATCACTGGCTGATCGGATCGGCCATCGGCGTCTCGGTGGACGCGCAGGACAACGTGTGGATCATCCACCGGCCCGACACGTTCAACAAGCGCACCGAGACGGGAGCGGCCGAGACGCCGCCGATTGCCGAGTGCTGTCTCGCGTCACCTCCCGTGCTCGTGTTCAACGCCGCCGGGAATCTCGTGAGCCACTGGGGCGGGCCCGGCGCCGGCTACGAATGGCCCGAGTCGAACCACGGCATCACCGTGGACCACAAGGGCAACGTGTGGATTGGCGGCAACGGGCAGAAAGACGCCCACGTGCTGAAGTTCACGAAGGACGGCAAGTTCCTGATGCAGCTCGGTAAGGCGGGCATGACCGGCGGCAGCCACGACACGGTGAACTTCGGCCGCGTCGCCAAGATCTTCGTGGATGCGAAGGCGAACGAGGCGTACTTCGCCGACGGCTACGGCAACAAGCGCGTGGCCGTGGTGGACGCCGACACCGGCAAGTTCAAGAGATACTGGGGCGCCTACGGCAACAAGCCCGACGATACGAACCTCGGCCCGTTCGACCCCGACGCGCCGCCCGCAAAGCAGTTCCGCAATCCCGTGCACTGCTCGGAGCTGGCCGTCGACGGGCTCGTCTACGTGTGCGACCGCCCGAACGATCGCATCCAGGTGTTCAAGGCCGACGGGACGTATGTGAAGGAAGCCTTCATCGCCAAGCGGACACTGGGCGACGGGTCGGTGTGGGACATCGCCTTCTCGAAGGATCCACAGCAGAAGTATCTATACCTGGCCGATGGGAAGAACGAGCGCATCTACGTGATGGATCGGCAGTCGCTCGAGATTCTCACGACGTTCGGCGACGGCGGACGCCAGCCGGGGCAGTTCTTCGGCGTCCACAGCATCGCCGTGGACTCGAAGGGGAACATCTACACCACCGAGACCTACGAGGGGAAGCGTCTGCAGAAGTTCGTCTACAAGGGCCTCGGGCCGGTTCAGAAGATGAACCAGGGCGCGCCGTGGCCGACGACGGCGAGCCAGTAGAGTCGATAGCCGCCGTCTGATGCTACGTCCAGGCCGCCGAAGGCACGTGGGTCGCCGTCACACGTCCTCCGCGGAGTCGGCGCTCGAACCCGAGCCTCCGTTCGCGCGGATTTCAATCTGAGCCTATCGCGCGAGTCCGATGCGGCCATGGCACGAGAGGCCGCCGGACGTCGCGCTCGAAATCCGCGACTCTCTGCGGCTCGGCTTCATACTGGACGTTTATCGCGCCGCTCCGAGTCGGCCATGTGACGACAACCCACGTGCCTTCGGCATCGATGGTCTGGCGCTGCGATCACCAGGCGTTGATCGCGCTTCCGTCCGTCCGGCAGCACCAGCTCGTTCGCCTTGTGAGTCGCCGTCTCGGCCGGCGTGCCCTCGTTCCATGAGGGGATGGGCGGCTTGCCGGGCTCGTAGAAGCTCTCCATCGGCGCCCACACCTTGTCCACGCGATCGGTGAAGCAGTCGCCGATCAGGAGATCCGTGACCGTCCCCTGCAGGTCCGGATACGCCCGGACGAACTTTCCGAAGCTGAAGCCTTCGTAGTACTCGCACACGAGACGGCGGATGCGGTCCACGCCCTCGTTGAACGCCGGCCCCCACTTTCCAAGCTGCGCGGCCGAGGTGTCGCCCTTCTCCAGGCCTTCGCCGATGGCGTCGGCGGCCATCTCGCCCGATCGGAGCGCGAGCAGGACGCCGGAAGAGTAGAGCGGATCGAGGAACCCGAACGCGTCGCCGACGAGCACCCAGCCATCGCCGGCCACGGTTGTGGCCCGGTACGAGTAGTCGCGCGTGGCGAAATAGCCCGTGACGCGCTTCGCGGCGGCGATTCGCTCTTTCACCGCGGGACAGCGATCCACTTCCTCGTTGTAGGTCTGCTCGTGACTCGCCCGGTTCTTGAAGAGATAGTCGAACGGCGCGACGATGCCGATGCTGACGATGTTGTCGTGGAGCGGGATGTACCAGAACCAGCCGTTCCGGGTGGTGTTCTGGAGGACGAGCGTGGCGCCTTCGTCCCTGCCGGTATCGCGCCGGGCGTTCTCCCAGTAGGTCCAGACAGCGCCCTTGTTGAGCATCGGGTCCCAGACGCGCAGCTTCAGCCGGTGCTGGAGCACGCCGGTCTGTCCGCTGGCGTCCACCACCACTTTGGCGCGCACCTCGCGCTCGGATCCATCGGCCCTCACGCGCACGCCGACGGCGCGCTCGCCTTCGAACAGGACGTCCACCACGCGCGTGGCCTCGTGCGCCTCGACGCCGTGCTCGCGGGCGTTCTCCAGCATCATCTGGTCGAACTCGCTCCGCACCACCTGCCAGGTCTGGGAACATTCATGGGGCTTGTTGTCCCAGAAGTAGAACGGCGCCGACAGCCGGCCGTTGGCGTTGACGAACTGCACGCTGTATTTCCTGGTGAAGTGGCTCTGCTGCATCTTGGACAGCATGTTGAGGCGCTTCAGCACCCAGTAGGTTTCGGGAATGAGCGACTCGCCGATGTGGAATCGCGGAAACTTCTCGCGCTCGAAGAGCTGCACCTTGTAGCCCTGCTGCGCGACGAGGGTGGACACCGTGGACCCGGCGGGCCCGCCGCCGATCACCACCACGTCCGGACTCTCCCGCTCTTGCCCGCGATTGCTCATGCCACGGCTCCTCTGGGACTCCACGTTGGTTGGCTCACTGCTCGTCGGCGCCAGGGGCGACCTGCAGCCGGCTCGTAATGTCTTTCGGAATGTCGACGGCTCGCATCGGCAGCTGCTTCTTGCTCACGCAGGCCACCGTGTGCGAGCCGGTGGCAATTCTCGTGTCTCCGCGCGTCATCACCGACGTATAGCGGATGGTGCGGCTGTTCAGCTCGGCCACGCGGAGCCACACCTCGAACTCGTCTCCGAAGTGCAGGGGACGGCGAAAGTCCATGGATGCCGCGACGCGCGGCCAGGCGACGTCGGAGTCTGGTGCCGCGATGTTGAGGCCGGCCTCGCGCCACAACGCGTGCTCGGCCTCTTCCATGTAGCGGAAGAACCAGCTGAAATGGACGAAGCCCGCGAGGTCGGTTTCGTAGAACTGCACTCGCCGGCTGAGGCGATGTTCGCTCGGCACTCGCGTCCGCTCCTTCGTTCGCGCGCTCTTCGCGCCCTGCCATCCGGGCGCCGCGCTCCGGCATGCTGTACGAGTCAGCGCGGACAGACCTCGCGCGGGCCGCGATCAGGTGTACCGGATGCCCGAGTGCTCGGGCAGGAAGAAGCGCCGCAGCAGGACGTCCACGCGCAACAAGCCCTCGCGCGTCAGGGCGACGCGCCCTTCGGACGCCTCGTCCAGATAGCCCTCGCCGGCCAGCGAATCGAACTGATCGGCGAAGCGTGTGAGCACGTCGACGCCGTACTTCGCGCGGAAGTACGAGGGCTGAATCGAGCCTTTCTTCAGCTGGAGCACGAGCTCGCGGATCATCCGCTCCTCGTCCGTCGGACGATACGCCCGCGCCAGTGGCAACTCGTCACGGCGGATCGCCTCGCTGTAGGTTTCCCAGCGATCCAGGTTCTGCATGTGGACGCCGGAGAGGTGCCCGAACGAGGCCACGCCGAGCGCGGCGAGATCCGCACCCTGCCAGAGCCGATCGCGGTAGACGAACCGCGTGGTCGACGGATTCCTCACGGCCGTGTACGCGCTGGCGATGTGATAGCCAGCGTCCTCGAGCGCCTCGAACGCCTCGCGAACCCAGCGGCGCTTCGTCGTCCAGTTGGCGACCTCGTCGAACTGGCCGCTGCCGGCGAGGATGTCGCGGCTGATGGTGGTGTTGTAGGGCAGCTCCATCTGGTAGATGGTGACGCTGTCGGGGTCGAGCTCGAGCGTCCGCTGGACGGTGGTGCGCCAGTTGTCGTCCGTCTCGCCCAGCATGCCGGCGATGAGGTCGATGTTGATCTGCGGAAAGTCGAGCGCGCGCGAGGCGTCGTAGGAGCGGACAGATCTCGGGCGAGCGGTGCGCCCGGCCGTTGATCTCGAGAATGCGATCGTCGAAGTTCTCGATGCCCAGGCTGAGCCGCGTGACGCCCATGCCGCGAATCGCCTTCAGCTTGCTGTCGGTGAGCGTCCCTGGCTCGCACTCGAAGGTCACTTCCTCGGCGCCCGTCCACGGCGTCACCGCCGTGAGCCCGGCCACCAGGCTTTCGAGCTGGCGCGTCGAGAGGAACGAGGGCGTGCCGCCGCCGAAGTACACGAAATTCAGCGGCCGACCGGCTAGCGCCGGCTGCGCCTGATAGAGCTCCCATTCGCGCGCGAGCAGATCGAGATACTCGGCCACCTCCTGCGAGTTCTTGTCCGTGTACACGCGGAAGTAGCAGAAGTGGCAGCGCTTGCGGCAGAAGGGGATGTGCAGGTAGAGGCCGAGTGGCACATCCGTCGGCGGCGCGGCGAGCGCCGGCCGCGCGGCCTGGTCGACCGCCTCGGGCGTCCAGACGGAGAAGGGCGGATAGTTGGCGACGAAATAGCTGCCGATCTCGGTGTCGTCGAGAATCGGCGCCCGGGTGCCTTCGCTCATGATGGATTCAAAACGCGGCGCGGTAGATATCCAGCGCACCCTGTGCGCTGAACGCGCGCGGATTGAAGGTGCCCGTCCACTCCGTTGCGGCCTGTTCGGCCAGGAGCGGCAAATCCGCTTCGGGCACGTTGACGCTGTGGAGGTTTGCTGGGAGTCCAGCCGCCGCAGCCAGCTCGGTCAGAAGAGCGGCCAAGCGTTCCGCCGCGCCTTTCTGACTGCTGGCAATCTGACTCAACTGTAGCAACTCCGCATAGTGATCGCAACCGTGCCCGTCGTTCCACCGCACCACGTGGGGCAGAAGTATTCCCAGCGCCACGCCGTGGGTCGTCCCGTAGCGGGCCGTGAGCGGGTTGGAGCACGCATGCGCGGCGCCGAGCATCGAGCTCTCGATGGCGAGTCCCGCGAAGCAGGCGCCCAACTGCATCCGTCCGCGAGCCTCCAGATCGTCTGGCTGCTCGAGGACGCGGGGGAAGCTGGGCGCGAGCAGCCGCCACGCCTCGCGCGAGAACATGGACGACAGCGCGTTGGCCCGGCGCGTCACGGACGTCTCCACGGCATGCGCAATGGCGTCGTACCCGCTGGCCGCCGTGACGGCCCTGGGCTGGCTCACCGTGAGCTCGGGATCGAAGATGGCCAGACGAAAGGCCGCCTTCGGATCGCCGCACGCCATCTTGCGATGTGTCCGCGCGTCGGAGATCAACGCATAGGTCTGGACTTCGCTCCCGGTGCCTGCGGTGGTCGGCACGGCAATCATGGGAAGCATCGGCTCGCTGGCCTTGCCGTAGCCGCGGTAGTCGGCCATCGAGCCGCCGCTCGTCAGCACGAAATTGATGCCTTTGGCGCAGTCGAGCGAGCTGCCGCCGCCCCAGGCCACGAGCGAGTCGATACCCAGCTTCGCCGCGTGCAGCCGTCCGGTCTCGACCATGTCCGAATCGGGATTGCTGTCGAAATCGTCGAACACGGTGGCCGACACCCCCGCCGTTTCGAGCGAGGCCAGCGCTCGAGCCACCTGGCCCGTCGAAACGAGGCCCTTGTCGGCGACGACGAGCGTTCGCCGAAATCCCATCTCGCGCGCCAGCGTGCCGAGCCGGCTCGACGTGCCGGCACCGAACACGAGCCGCGTCCGCGGCTGAAAATCGAACGTCATCGTCTGCCAGCTATGTGCGCGGGCGGCCGACGGCCCAGAGATGGCTGTCGGTGCGGAGAAACATCTGTCCCTGCGAGACGGCTGGGCTCGCGAGCGTCCGCTCGCCCAACGTGTTCGACGCGACCACTTCGAGGACGGGCTTCGCGGCGGCGACGACCGTCACCTCGCCGTCTTCGTTGACCACATAGATGTGATCCTCGACGGCCACAGGGCTCGCGTAATAGTCGCCTCCTGCCGGCAACCGCTCCTGCCAGACGAGCTGTCCGGTGCGCGCGTTCAGACACGTCATGACGCCGCCGTTCTTCACCGTATAGAGATAGTCGCCGACGACGAGCGGTGAGGGAATGTACGAGGCCGCGCGGTCGTTGCGCCAGGCCACGTGGGTGCTCGTGATGTTGCCGCGGCCGCCGGGCCGTACGGCGAGCATGGCGGTGCCGCCGGGCCCGCCTGCGACGACGTAGAGCAGCCCATGGGCCGCCACGGGCGTCGGCACCACCCATCGCGCCAACCCGTCGAGCCTCCAGATTTCGGTGCCGTTCGCGGGGTCGTACGCGATCACGCGCTCGCTGCCGCTGACGACGATCTGATCCTTGCCCTCGGCGTTCCAGATCATCGGCGCCGTCCACCCGCGCGCCGAGTTGCGCGGCGTGCGCCACAAGGCGCGGCCGGTGGTCTTATCCAGGGCCAGCAGGAAATCCTCCGCGTCGTTGTCGCAGTTCAGGATTACCGTGCTGCCATAGAGGATGGGCGAGCTGCCGCTGCCCCATTCGTTCGGGAACGGCCCGAGGCGATGCTCCCACACCTTCTGTCCGCTGAAGTCGAAGGTGACCAGGCCGTACCATCCGAAATACGCATAGACGTACTTGCCATCGGTGACGGGTGTCGGGGAGGCGGGGCTGTTGTTCGGATGCACGTTCTCGAGGCTGCCCTCCGTCACCGCGCGTTCCCAAAGAACCTTGCCCGACAATCGGTCCAGGCACACGACGACGAGCTGGCCCGACACGGCAACACCCTGTGCCAGCATTCCCATGACGGAGTTGTAGAGCGAGCTGACGACGCCCGTGTCCGGACGGAAGGCCGTGAGAAAGATGCGGTCTCCCCACACGATTGGAGAGGAGTGCCCCGGCCCGGCGAGCGTCGTCTTCCACGCGACGTTCGAGGTGGCGGACCACTTCACCGGCACGCCGGATTCCGATGAAACACCCCGGCTGCCAGGTCCCCGGAACTGCGGCCAGTTTTCCGCATGAACCGGCGCCGACACGACGAGCACCGCCAGGACCACCCGAACCCATTCCCAAGGCCGTGCTAGCATCCCGCGAACCTCCAACCAGCCGACTGCGCCTGGAGTCTTAGACGCATTTCGGCCTGGCACGGGTGGAGGTGCAGGCCGGGCCGGACGGGAGGTCGATTCCATGGGACTCCGAGTAACGCTGGGGATCATCCTGGCGCTGGCGACTGTCAGTGGTATTGGCGCGAGCGACTGGCCGCAGTGGCGAGGGCCGCACGGCACGGGCGTCTCCGACGAAGCCGGATTGCCCGTGGTCTGGAGCGCGACGGAGAACATCGCGTGGACGGCTCCGCTTGCGGGCCTTGGCGTCTCGACGCCGATCGTCGTCGGCAATCGCGTGTTCGTCACATCGCAGGTTGGCGCGGGCGTCCGGCGTGAGGGAAATCATCCCCGGCTCGTGCAGGGCGAGGATGCAGCGGCGGCCGGCGAGCAGGCGCTCGGTGGCGGCGCCAGCCCGGCGGATGGCCGCACCTTCTTCGTGGTGGAAGCGTTCAATCGCGTCGATGGGAAGCGGATATGGGAGTACCGCACGGAGGCGCTGGGTCCGCTGACCGGCGTACACGACAAGCACAACCTCGCGACACCCAGTCCGGTCAGCGACGGCCAGATGGTCTACGCCTGGTTCGGCACCGGACAGATTGTCGCCCTCGACATGGCCGGGAAGCTCGTGTGGCAACGACACCTCGGCAAGGAGATCTCACCTTTCGAGATCAACTGGGGGCATACGAGCTCGCCCATGCTCTATCGCGACATGCTCATTCTGCTCTGCGATCACATGCCCGCGGCGTACCTGCTGGCGGTGGACAAGAAGAGCGGGAAGGATCGCTGGAAGGCCGATCGCGGCAAGGATCGGATGTCGTACAGCACGCCGCTCGTGGTCGATGGCCCGAGCGGGCCCGAGATGATCGTGAACTCGAGCGAGCGCGTGGACGCCTACGACCCGCTTACGGGAAAGCATCTGTGGTACGTCGGCGACACGAACCGGTTTCCCATTCCGATGCCAATCGTGCACGACGGCGTCGTGTACATGAGCCGCGGCTATCGGAGCAGCCCGTACATGGCGCTCAAGCCCGGAGGCCGCGGTGACATCTCCACGTCGCACGTCGCCTGGACCGTGCCGTCGGGGGCGCCATACGTGTCGTCGCTGGTGCTCGACCGCGGCCTCCTCTACATGGCGAACGATGTCGGCGTGCTGACGGCGGCGGAGGCAGCAACCGGCAAGCGCGTCTGGCAGGAGCGGGTGAACGGCATCTTCTCGGCGTCGCCGATCGCGGGCGACGGGAAGATCTATTTCGTCAGCGAGACGGGCGAGACCATCGTGCTGCGTTCGGGTCCGAAGCCCGAGGTCATCGCGCGCAACCACATCGGCGCGCGGGCGCTCGCTTCGCCCGCCGTCTCGAACGGGCAGCTCTTTCTGCGGACGGATCAGAAGCTGTTCTGCATCGGGAAGCCTGGCGGGACGGGCGCCGCCGCCCGCGCACGCTAGCGGTCTCAGTAGCGCGGCTGCGGGTCCTGTCAGTGGTCAGCCCACATTCCGCGTGCGCGTCAGCTCTGCGCCGTCCCTGAAGGCACTTGGATTGCCGGTCAATGGCCTCCGCGGAGCTGGCGCTCGAAGCCATCGCCTCCGTCCGCGCGGATTTCAGACTGACGCCCATCGCGCGAGTCCGATGCGGCCGTAGCACAGGAGCGGCCGCCGGACGTCGCGCTCGAAATCCGCGCTCCCTCCGGCGTGGCTTCGAACTGACGCCATCGCGCCACTCCGAGTCGGCCATTGCCCGCCAACCCAAGTGCCTTCAGGGACGACACGCAAGCCTCCTGCAGCGGCGATGGTTTCGCGTGCCTTTGGAATCCGATGGAGTGACGCGCGGACTAATGCGTCATCGTGTAGAGCAGCGTGTTGATCGCCAGCGCGTAACCGTCCACTGAGAAGCGGAAGAAGTACTCGCGGTCCTCGCCCTCGCGCTCCCACGAGTCGGAGATGTCGGTGTTGTGCGTCATGAGCACCATCAGCCGGCCCTCCTTGTCGAGAATCGCGCGCTGGTGCACCTCGGCGCTGTCGTAGCCGCGTTCCGAGGTGCCGCCGCCGCTTCCGTACCAGAAGTTGATCGACGGAATCTGCGGCACGCCGGGCATCTCGAAGAGCGTCTTGAACATCGGATGGTCGCCCGGCAGATCGACGATGGCGTACTCGGGAGGCGGGAGCACCTTGACGATGTTCTCTTCCCACGATTCCCAGGCGTCGCTGCCCCAGAAGTCGTCCACCCAGATGAAGCCGCCCTTGAGCAGATACTCGCGGACCCTGACGATCTCCTGCTCGTCGAAGAACAGCGAGCCGACTTCCGACATCAGCACGAACGGACATTGAAAGAGCTCGTCGTCGGTGAGACGCACGACGAGATGGTTGGGCTCGCCGTCGGGAAGCTTGCTCACCGGGGTCTTGGTGAGCTCCGCGAGCCGGATTGAGAGATTCACGTCGGCTGCAGGAAAGTCGGTGGCCCAGCCGCCGCCGCGGCGTCCCCACCCACCGCGTTGATACATGGCGCGGCAGAAGTGGAAGCCTCCGTCGAAGCTCTCGCGCGTCGCCATCCGGGGCTCCCAGCTCGACCAGCGCTCGAACTGCGCGGCCGCGCCGGCCCCGACGGCGGCCACGAGGGCCAGCGACACTCCCACGACTCTCAGCGTCATCTCTCGCGGCACCTCGTTCGGAGCGCCGGCGCGCATGTACGGAGTCTAGCGCCTTTCGCCCTAATCGGGCAGGTCTTCGTGCTTCGGCTCGGGCAGGAAAAAGCTGGCGATGAAGCCCACGAGGTAGGCGGCCGTGCCGACTACGCCCGCGGCAAACGCAAGTTTGGCAGCCGGGCCAGCGCCCGGCATGCTGCTGGCCATCTGCGTGGCGACGAGCGCGCCGGCAGTGCCGATCATGCGCCCGCCCACGTTGGCGGCGAAGCTCTCGCCCGTGCCGCGCAGGTGTGTGGGAAATACGCGAGGCAGGTAGTTGCCCCAGAAGCTCATCTGCGCGATGGTCAGGAGGCCGATGAGGAACGTGCCCCACTTGAGCAGCGTCAGGCTCTCGGTGGCGAACACGAAGAACACCACCGGCAACAGGATGAGGCCCGGCACCTGAAAGACCCTCACGAGCCGGCGACGGCTCAGGATTCGTATGGCGAGATAGGCGAGGATGAAGCGTCCGACCAGGCCGCCGATCTCCTGATACGACTGCACCGCGCTCACCGTCTGCTGCACGGCGGTTCGCGGCAGACCCTGCAGCTCGGGCAACCCTGGGACGATGCGCGGCACCTGCTGGATGGCGCCGAACGCGGCGAAGAACACGCACGCCATCATCACTGTCGAGACAATCGTCGTCTTTCGGAACTGTGGACGGAACAGCTCTGCGAGGCTCGGCCGCTTGAGCGTGCCGGCGAGCTTCTTTTCACGCCAGCTCGGCGACTCGGGCAGGAACGGCCGGATGATGATGAGCGGGATGGCGGGGATGACGCCCGACATCAGGGTGTACCGCCAGGCCTCGTGGCCACCGCGCACCTCGGGCAACTGCTCGGCGAAGGTGACGGCGAGGGCGTACGCCGCGGTGACCATCAGGCCGCCGACCGACGAGAAGGCCTGTGTATACCCGACGACGGCCTCGCGCTGCTTCGGCTCGGGGAAGAGCTCCGACAGCCACGCCACCGCGGCCACGAACTCGACGCAGACGCCGACGAAAGTGCAGCAGCGCAGGAAGAGCAGCCAGCCCACGGTGGGGGCGAGGCCCGAGGCGAACGCCGAGAAGCCGTAGAGCAGAATGCTCCACACGAGCACGCGCCGGCGGCCGAACAGATCGGTGAAATAGCCGCCGAGCAGACCGAAGATGCCGCCGGCCACGGCTGGCACGTAGAACAGAATGCCGACCCAGTTGTTGAAGGCCGCACTGCCCGGCGCCGCATCGATCAGCTCCGCAAGCGCCGGACCGATGATGAGCGGCAGCATCAGCAGCTCGTAGCTGTCGAACGCGAATCCGAGTGCGGCGACCGCGCAGATGGTCCATTGGAGCGGGGTCAAGCGCATCTTGACGTTCACCGACGGGGCTCCGGTCATGTCATCCTCGCGCGGGTTGGGGGCGGGCGAAATAGCGATCCAGCGTCGCCGTGGACGGGAGAGCGACGCGCGTGGTCATCTTCGAGACGAGCACCATCAAGAGCGCCGACACGATCGTCATCGGCACAACCGGCAGGAGCCCTGCGACGGTCGTGCCCGCCGCGGTGCGAGCCAGCATCGACACGCCGAGCCAGGACCAGGCCACGGTTTCTCCGCCCGGGGGCGGCGCCGGCACGACGGACTGGAACACGGCGATGCCCGCGACGGCGGCCCCGGTCCAGGCGGTGGTGGCGAGCGCGCCCCACCGGGTGCTGCCGCGCCAGAAGAGCGCCGCGACGAGCAGCGGTGAGAGCGCCGCGTACCCCGCAAACGCGTACTGAGTGGCCAAATCGAAAATCGACTGCGGTGCGCGCATGGCGATGGCGTACGACAGGAGCGTCAGTGCCACGACGAAGGCTCGTCCCGTCATCACCTGGGCCTGCTCGCCGAATCTGGCTTTGCCTTCGTAATAGGTGAAGACATCTTCGGTGAACATCGTGGACAGCGCAAGAATCTGCGAATCACTCGCCATGACGGCGGCCATGACGCCCGCGCCGATCAGCGCCGTGATCCAGAGCGGGGCATAGTGCTCGATCAACCGCAGAATCACGTCGTCTCCGGCTGCCTGCGCGCGAAGAGTCCGTCGCTCCGCGTCGCTCAACGCCTCGCCTCGTGAGGCGAGCGTCGCGCGTGCCTCGAGCTTCGTCTGGATGCTGGGTACATCCGTCGCGCGATTGGCGACGACGCCGAGGAAGACCGACGGGAGCCAGATTACGAGCACGCAGAGTGGGTAGAGAATCACCGTCGTTCTGAACTGCGACATGCGTCGCGCCGTCATGCAGAAGATGCAGATGTGCGGAAAGGCGATGGATGACAGGGGGATGAAGGTGTAGCTCAGGAAATAGAGCGGCGAAACGCGCTCGCGCGTCAGGAGAAATGCCGAGGAGGGCGACTCGGCCATCGACGAGATGGCGTCTCCGAAGCCGCCCATGCGACTGCCCACCACCACGAGCGCCAGGGCGCCGACCGCCAGGAACATCCCGGACTGGAGCGTATTGACCCACGCCGTGCCGCGCATGCCCCCGAAGAACACGTACGACATCACCACCAGCGACACCACGGCGCCGCCCACCCAGTAGGGCACGGCGCCGCCGCTGACGCTCTGGAGCGTGGTGCCGCCGCCCATCACCGCGATGATGATGTAAGGGACCAGCAGCGCCGCCTGCACGGCGAAGATCACGGTCCCGATATGCCCGCACTCCCACCGGTCGCGAAACATCTGCACCGGCGTCATGAAGCCGTGACGCTTGCCGAGCGCCCAGATGCGCGGGCCGATCAGGAAGATCGACAGAGGAATGATGAGCGCCGACGACGAGGCCATGAGCCCGAAGGTGACGATGCCGTTGGCGAACGCGTGGCCCGAGGCGCCGAGAATGGAGAAGGCCGTCATGTTGGCGCCGAAGAGCGACAACAGGAACACGGTGGGCCCCAGCGCGCGGTCCGCCAGAAAGTAGTCCTCGGCCGAGCGATCGCCGCGCGATCGGCGGAAGGCGAAGATGCCCACATAGAGAACGACCGCGAGATAGGCGAAGACGACCGCGGCCTGGATCATCCGCGTTCACGGGAGGCGGGCGAAACGGCCTCGGGACGGGAATCGAGATGAGAGGGCCAGGCCCAGGCGACGAGGCACCACATCAGCGCGGTGGCCGCCACGGCGTAGCAGGCGTGATAGACGAGGCCAACTGGCAGCACGCCGAAGACGATCGGGTGCGCCGTTCGCCAGAACCAGAAGTCGTGATGCAGGACGTAGAGCGCGATCACGGCGGCGATCAGGGGCCAGCGTGCCCCGGAGGATCGTCCACCGCTCGGGTCGTCTCCAGGCGTCATCGGTCAGATCCGTCTAACGGCGCAGCGAGTAGGTAATCTTGCTCACGAGCGATCGATTCGAGCGGTTCCGGAACGGTCCGTCCGTGAAGCGCGTTTCATTGTAAACGAGATAGAAGTTGTCGATGTTGCGGAAGATGTAGTTGAAGCGCAGCTGAAGGGCTGACAGCTCGCCTTCGCTGTTGTACTGGAAGAGCATCGAGGTGAGCAGGTCGCGCGTGAACGCGACGTCGGTTCGAAGGCCGATCAAGTGCGTCGTGAAGCGGCCCTCGGCCAGCGACACCCGGTTCATCTCGTACTCGGGCCCGATGAGCAGGTGCTTGCCGAGGCGGAGGTTGGCGTCGAGCTCGAGCGAGCGGCTGGTACCGCTGTAGAACCCTCCGAACTCGTACGAGGCGCCACCGCTGACCGGCCGGCCTTCGAACGTTCGGAAGCCCACTTCGGCCGTATTCCAGTCGTAGCGGCCAATGGGCAGCACGACGTCGTCCTCGATCTCGAACTCCTCCGGCAGGTCCTCGCGGATGTTCTGTACGCCAACATCGAACGAATCGCCGCTCTCGAACTCGGTTTCGATGTCGAAGCTCAACTCCCGCGTCTGGAGCACGCCGTCGTGATCGTGGTGCACCAGGAAATCGGGCGAGAACTCAATCTGGCGAACGGGTCCTGCCGACGGTCGGGGACCGATGGAGAACCCGGCTCGCGTCATGACATCGTTCCGGCGGACGAAGCCGATGCCTGGATCGAACTCGGGATCGATGCTCATGTGGACGGCGCCCGCCGAGAAGAAGTCGCCGTCCCATTCGGCGCCGGCATAGCTGGCCCACTGTGGCTCGTTCACGCCGTCGTCGACGTGCGAGACCAGGCCGCTCAGGATGAGCTGTCGATAGAGCACGAACCGGCCGTCCACGCCGAGCGTGACATTCGTGGGCGCGGCGCCGTCACGCACGGTAGCGATAGCGCCCATATACGATCGCCCGAACATTTCGCGCCGGAAGCGCATGACGCCGAAGGTCTCGGCAGCCAGACCGACCGTCCCGTCAAGCCCATCGTCGTCGGTCCCTGTGCGGGCCGCGAGGATACCGAGGTCGAATCCTTGTACCTTGCCGGTCATCTTGCCGCCGGCGATGAGGGGAATGGGCGAGCCGTCGTCGGAGAGCCCGATGCGGCGGCTGTGGAAGAGCTCGAGCGACTCGTCCTCGGCGAACTCGCCGCCGGGCGGACTCATTCGGAACGACTCGGCGCCTTCGAGAAAGAACTGTCGCTTCTCCGGGAAGAACAGGCTGAAGCGCGTGAGGTTCACCCGTTGATCGTCGATCTCCGTCTGGGCGAAGTCAGGGTTGATGGCGATGTCCGCCGTCAGGTTGGGCGTCACGGCGATCTTCAGGTCGTCGATGCCGACCTCGCCGATGCCGGTAGGCGATCCCGAGGCCTCGGTGGCGTCGAGCGACTCGACTCCCGCTACGGCATAGGGCTGGATGCGAATGCGGGTGCCCTGTCTGATGCGCTCGAGGCCTGTGAGCGTGCCCGCCTGTGACACGTGCTCGAAGTCGAAATCGCGGCTCCAGTTGGTCCAGTACACGTCCTCGTTCTTCCGCCGAATCACCCGCTGGAGATCGAAGCCCCAGACCTGACTGTCTTCCCGATCGAAGCGAAGCGTCTTGAACGGGATGGCCATCTCGACGGTCCAGCCCTGTGGGCCGATGACGGCCTCGGCACGCCACTCCTCGGTCCAATCTTCTTCGGGCTGGCCCTCGTTGCGGACCACGGCGTCGAAGCGGGCGCCGTTGGGATTCACGCGAAAGAGAAAGCCGTTGCGTCGATCGCGATAGGTGTCGAGGATGACGGCGAACGTGTCGTCGCTGTCCATGTCGCTGTCGCGCCGCAGCTCGTTGGCGAGGATGCGGCCGGGCTCGGTGTCATCGAGGCGCGCGCCGATGTAGAGATTCTCTTCGTCGTAGAGAATCCAGACCGAGGTCGCCTCGCTCGCCGGCGCGCCCTCTTCGGGATCGCGCTGACGGAACTCGGTGATGGCGGGCGCCGACTCCCACATCGGCTCGGACAAACGGCCATCGATCGTCGGCGGCGTCGCCACACGGGTCGCCTGCACATCCGGCACGACGGTCTGGGCGGAGGCCGCCGCGGAGACGGTCGACAGGAGCAGAAGGGTCAGAGACGCACATCGACGGCTGATCGAAATCGGCACTTGTACCGTTGTATGCGAAAGGCGATTAAGGCAGGATGAAGCGGCGTCTCGCCGCCCTTCACGCCTGCTTCATGTGCCGACGTTTAGCATCGCAACGAGCTCTCGAAGTGCCCAACAGAGTCCTCGCCTTCTGCTTCGTCGCGTTCGCGGCCGTGACGCTTTCTGCGCAGCGCGATCCTCTCGCGCTCAGAACGTTCGAGACCGATCCGGTCGGTCAACAGCCTCCCGGGTTCCTGTTCGCTGAGACGCGCGACGCGGGGCCGCGCCGATGGACCATCGAGCGCGACGCCGCGGGCCAGCATCTCGTGCACGCTGCCGAGCAGGCCGCGGGGCCTGGCTTTGCCGTGGCCGTGCTCGAAGGCTTGCAGCTCGCGCAGCTGGAGGTCTCCGCGAAGCTGCGGCTGGTGGACGGCGATCGGATGGCCGGAGTAGTCTGGCGATATCAGGATCCTTCGAACTACTATTTCGCCCGGCTCCAGATAGCCGGCCAGCAATCGGTGGCGGTCTACCGGATGACCAACGGCAACCGCGTGCGGCTCGAGGACGAAGATGACCTCGAGCTCGACCCCTCGGCCTGGCACACGCTGAGGGTCGTGCAGGGAGACTCGCGCACGCGCGTGTACCTCGGCGGCATCCGCGTGTTCGAGTTGCGCGATCGGTCGCTGGGCGTGTCGGGAGGCGTCGGCGTCTGGTGCGCGGCCAACTCGACGGCCTGGTTCGACGACGTGCGAGTGGAGCCGCGGAATTCGCAGAACGACCGCCCGTCCCAGCAGAACGACTGATCCATGCGCCTGCTGCTCGTCGAAGACGAGGCCGACTTTGCGCGGACGCTTCGCAAGGCGCTCGAGGAAGAGCACTTTGCCGTGGACGTCGCCGCCAATGGCGTCGAGGGTCTCCACCTGGCGACCGAGGTGGCCTACGACGCCATCGTGCTCGATCTCATGATTCCCGGCATCGACGGCTTTACCGTGCTCGAGACGTTGCGACGTGAAGGCCGGCGCACGCCGGTGCTCGTGCTCACGGCGCGCGATACGCTTCCCGATAAGGTGCGCGGGCTGGATCTCGGTGCGGACGACTATCTGACGAAGCCGTTCGAGCTGAGCGAGCTGGTGGCGCGGCTGCGTGCCGCCATCAGGCGCTCGTCCGGCGACCCGGCGCCGACGATTACCCTGGGCGATCTGACCATCGACACCAACGCGCGTCGGGTGCTGCGCCGCGATCGCCCGGTGGAGCTCACGGCGCGCGAGTACGCCATTCTCGAGCTCCTGTTGCGGCGGCGCGGCACGCTCGTGACGCGCCCCGTCATCTGCGAGCACATCTACGACGATGAGGACGAAGTGGTGTCGAACGTCGTGGACGTCCACGTGGCCGCGCTTCGGAGAAAGCTCGGGCGCGATCTCATCCTGACGCGCAGAGGCCACGGTTACATGATTGATGCCTGAATCGCTGCGGGCGCGGCTGCTCGTCCTCTACGCGCTGGTCGTCCTCGTCGTGGTGACGGCGTTCGGGGCCAGTGTCTGCTACGTCTTCTGGCGCTCGCTCATCCGCCAGGTGGACGCGGAGCTGACCACTCGCGCGACCACGCTGTCCCGCGCGCTTCGTCCCGCCGGCACGGATACCTTCGATCTCGATCTGCCCGAAGACGTCGCGCACTACTTCCAGGAGGCCGGCGAGCGATCCTGGTACGCCATCTGGGACGCGAACGGCGCGCAGATTGACGTCTCGGATCCCCAGGCGACGAACGCCGTGCCCTCGGCACCTGGCGTGACGACGCGCGCGGGGCGCCGGGAGGTGGTGATGGCCGGGCCGTCCCGATCGGTCATCCTGATCAGCCGCGATTTGAGCGATCAGCGCGCCGCCGTGCGATCGCTGGCGTTGACGGTGGCCGCAGCCGGGGCCGTGGCCATTGCCCTGTCGCTGGCATGCGCATGGTTCCTGGCGGGCCGTGCGCTGGCGCCCATCGCGCGCATCAACGAGACCGCCCGTGCGATGGCCGAAGGCGATTTGTCTGCTCGAATTCCGGTTGGGCGCACGCAGAGCGAGCTGGGGCAGGTGGCCCTGGCGCTGAACATGGCGTTCGATCGGCTCGAAGCGGCGCTCGAGCGGCAGCGCCGGTTCACGGCTGACGCCTCGCACGAGTTGCGCACGCCGCTGGCCACACTGACGGTGGAGAGCGAGTGGGCGCTGTCGCGCGATCGCGCGCCTGCCGACTACCGCGAGTCGCTCGGCATCTGCCGCAAGGCGGCCGTGCGCATGCGGGGCGTCGTCGAGCAGCTGCTGACGCTGGCGCGGGATGACGCGGACGACCTGCCGGTGGAACGCGTCACCGTAAGGCTCGACGAGATCGTGGAGGATGTCGTCGGACTGATTCGACCGGTCGCCGAACGACGAGGCATCAAGCTCGTCAACCGGGTCCCGCCTGTGGAGGTCGTCGGCGATCCCGGGCGGCTGCGCGAAGCTTTCTCTAACCTGGTCACCAATGCGGTCCAGTACAACCAGGAGAACGGCCGCGTGGACATCGCCGGCTCGTTCGACGGACCGACCGTCGTCATACGGCTGCGCGATACGGGCAAGGGCATTCAGCCGCACGATTTGCCGCACGTCTTCGAACGGTTCTACCGCGGCGATCGGGCGCGCGCCTCGGATGGCAGCGTCGGCCTCGGGCTCGCGGTCGCGAAGGCCATCGTGGAACGACACGGTGGCGAGATTTCCTGCACCAGCGAGCCTGGCGCGGGCACCACGTTCGAGCTGCGGTTGCCAGCCCGGCAATCGGAAGACCATCCCGCGGTTCGCCGCCAGGCGGGATGAGCTGTCGGCCCATGAGGACTGGCGGACGCTGACGGTATAGTTATTCAGATGCCACGCCCAATCGAGGTTCCCGTCCGGACGCTCAGGCTTCTGCTGCTGTCTGTCGTCGTACTTTTTGCCACGATGCCCGCCTCGGCCCAGTCGCATCGCGCCACGGTCCGGGGAATCGTGACCGATCCTTCGGGCGCGCCAGTGCCGCAGGCGGCGGTGCGAGTCGTCAACGAAGCGACCGCGGAATCCCGGGCGGTGTCGGCCGACGCCGAAGGCCGCTTTACGGTTCCCGAGCTCCAGCCGGGCAGATATCGCATCGAGGTGGAACAGGCGAATCACAAGAAGTTCGTGACGCACACCGACGTGCAGGTCGGGCAGGAGCTCTGGATCGACGTCGGATTGGAGCTCGGCAACATCACCGAGCAAATCGTGGTCACGGGCGCGGCGGTGCCGCTCGAGCACGAGTCGCCGGCGCTTGGCACGTTCATCAGCGCGCGTCAGATTGTCGGGCTGCCGCTCGACGGCCGCAACTTCCTGGAGCTTTCACTCCTGGCTCCGGGGGCGGCGCCGGCCGCGCAGGGATCGGCGAGCTCGCTCAGAGGCGACTTCGCCTTCAACGTCAACGGCGGGCGAGACGACGCCCAGAGCTTCGTGCTGGACGGCTTCTACAACATCGACCCGAAGTTGAATACGCCGGGCGTGCAGCCGCCGGTCGATGGCATCCGCGAATTCGAAGTGCTCACCAGCAGCTACGATGCCTCCTTCGGGCGCAATGCGGCGGGACAGGTGAACGTCGTGACGCACTCGGGCACGAACGCCATGCGCGGCACGGTCTACGGCTTCTTTCGCAGCGAGGCGCTCGACGCGCGCAACTACTTCGCGCCCGAGAACGAAGAGGCGCCCGAGTACAGCCGTCAGCAGTTCGGCGGCTCGGTAGGCGGCCCGATCGTCCGCGACCGGACGTTCTTCTTCGCCGACTACGAGCACACGCGCCTGCGTGAGGGGATCACGCGGATCTCGAACGTGCCCACGCTCGCCGAGCGAAACGGCGATTTCTCGAACAGCCTGAGGGTTCCGCCCATCAATCCCTTCACGGGTCAGCCATTTCCGGGCAACCGTCTGCCGGATTTCTTCATCAACCCGGTTGGCCGATCCATCGCGGCGCTCTATCCCGAGCCGAACCGCTCCACGCCGTCCGCCAATTTCGTGTCGTCGCCCACGCAGAGTGACGACATCGACCAGTTCGATGCCAGGGTGGACCACTCGTTCGCCGGTGGGTCGATGCTGACGGCGAGGTACAGCCTGAGCGACCGGCGCCTCTACGAGCCGTTCCCATCGCTCGTCAGCGTTCCCGGGTACGGCACCGATGTGCCGCGCCGGGCGCAGAATCTGGGTGTCGGACTCACGCAGCCCTTCGGCGGGACGCTCATCAACGAGGCGCGTGTCGGATACAGCCGGGTGGCCATCGGCGTCTTCCAGGAGAACCAGGGCACCAGCATCAATCAGGAGGTGGGGCTGCCGGAGCTCTCGTCGAACCCGAGGGATTTCGGGCTGAGCCAGATCAGCATCTCGGGTTTCTCGCCGCTCGGCGACGAGTTCACGACGCCGCAGGAGAGCGCCACCGACATGATCCAGGTGCTCGACACGGTGACGTGGAGCCGTGGCGCACATCTCGTGAAGGGCGGCATCGACATCCGCTACGTCCAGCAGAGCGGGTACCGCGACGTGCAGTCGCGGGGGTTCCTGAACTTTGCCGACGTCTACGTCACGGGCAACGCGCTGGCGGATCTGCTGCTCGGATTCCCCGTCGTGACGGGCGGCGCCATCCTCGACAACCCGCAGGAGCTCCGCGCGCCGGCATGGAGCGCCTTCGTGCAGGATGCCTGGCGGGTGCGGCCGAATCTCACGCTGTCGGCCGGCCTGCGCTACGAGTACATCGCGCCGGCGGTGGACGCCGACGACCGTGCGAACCTCTACGACGAAGCCACCGGGCAGCTCGTGCAGGTCGGGACCAACGGCATGCCCCGCGGCGGGTATGAACCGGATCGCAACAACCTCGCGCCTCGGGTTGGTTTTGCCTGGACGCCCGATCAGGCGGGGCAGATGGTCGTCCGAGGTGGCTACGGGCTCTATTACAACCAGGGCGCGCTGGCGACGGGCGAGGGTCTGTACTTCAATGCGCCGTACTTCGATTTCAACCTGTTTGTGCCGTTTCCCGGCGTGCCTCCGGTGACGCTGCAGAATCCGTTTCCCGCGAACTATCCGATTGAGCTCCCGGTTTCGGCCACAGCCTATCAGCGCGACCTCCAGACGGGATGGCTCGAGCACTGGAACGTGAACGTGCAGCGTCAGCTGGGCGGGAGCCGCGCCATCGAGGTGGCGTATGTGGGCTCGCGCGGCCACGACCTGATCGCCGCGCGCGACCTCAATCAGCCGGCGCCGAGCCCGCAGGTCCCGAACCTGAGGCCGAATCCCTTCTTCGACGACATCACGTTCATCGAGTCGCGGGGCTCGTCCAACTACCACGCGCTCCAGCTGAAGTTTCAGCAGCGGCTCGATCGCGGTCTCTCGTTCTTCGCCACCTACACGCTCGGCAAGTCCGAAGACGATGCCTCGGCGTTCTTTGCGAGCACGGGCGATCCGAACTTCCCGCAGGACAGCCGCAACCCGGAGGCCGAGTTCGGCCGATCGAGCTTCGACGTCAGGCACCGCTTCTCGACGAGCTTCGCCTGGCATCTGCCGTTCGGCGAGGGCCGCCGCTGGCTGACCGACGACGGCGTGGTCTCGGCCATCTTCAGCGACATGGAGCTGCAGGGGATCGTCACGCTGCAGAGCAGCCGCCCGTTCACAGTGGCGCTCCTGCCCGAAGTCGACAACAGCAACACCGGTCGCTCGACGCTGGGGTTCGGCGCCAACGACCGTCCGAACGTCACGGGCGACGCGTCGCTCGACAATCCCACCGCCGATCGGTGGTTCGACACGTCGGCGTTCACGGTGCCGCCCTTCGGCAGCTTCGGGAACGCGGGACGCAACATCCTCGATGGTCCGGGCTACACGAACGTGAATCTCGCATTTCTCAAGTTCGTGACGCTCGGAGGGAGCCGCCTGGAGCTTCGCGCCGAAGCGTTCAATCTGTTCAACAGCGCGAACTTCGACCTGCCGGATGCGTTCGTGGGCTCGCCGACTTTCGGCCGGATCGTGTCGGCCGACAGTCCGCGGCGTTGTCAGTTTGGGGTGAGGATCAGTTTCTAGCAGCAGATAGGTATGGGACCCATGATCGTGACAGGAAGCTCTCGGATAGTCGCAGGCGCGCTCGGACTCGGCGCTTTCCTCGTCTGGACAACGTCGGTGACGGCGATCGATCCAGCTGCCACCAAGTACTGGGCGCAGTGGCGCGGGCCGTACGCCACGGGGGCGTCGGACGTTGCCGATCCGCCGCTCGAGTGGAGCGAGACGAAGAACGTCAAATGGAAGGTCGAGATTCCGGGCCGCGGCGTGGGATCGCCGGTGGTGTGGGGCGATCGCATCTTCCTCTTGACGGCCGTGCCCGTAGGGGTCACCGGCGATGCCACGCACGCAGCCGCGAGGCAGCGCCCGCGGCGTGCATCAGTACATCGTCATGGCCGTGAACCGCAGCGACGGGAAGCTCGCGTGGCGGCACGTCGCGCGCGAAGAGGAGCCGCACGAAGGCGCTCATCAGGACAACGGCACGTGGGCGTCGAGCTCGGCGGTGACCGATGGGGAGCACCTGATTGCATCGTTCGAGTCGCGAGGGCTCTACGCGTACGACCTGAACGGCAAGCAGATCTGGCAGAAGGACCTCGGCGACAAGAACATGCGGAACGAGTTCGGCGAGGGATCGACGCCTGTTCTCCACGGCGATCGGCTCGTCATCGTCTGGGATCACCAGGGCGAGTCGTTCATCGTGGCACTCGACAAGCGGACGGGCAAAGAGCTGTGGCGCGTGACGCGCGACGAGATCGATACCTGGGCCACACCGCTCGTGGTCGAGCACGGCGGGCGCGCGCAGGTCGTTACCGGCGGTATGAAGCAGGTGCGCAGCTACGATCTGGAAACCGGCAAGCTCCTGTGGCACAGCCCGGGGACCACGATGAACGCGATCCCTTCCCCAGTGGCGGCCGACGGCATGGTCTTCGTGACGAGCGGATTCCGCGGCAGCAACCTGAAGGCGATCAAGCTGGCCGAAGCGAACGGCGACCTCACGAGCTCGGGCGCCATCGCGTGGCAGCTCGATCGCGATACGCCGTATGTGCCTTCGCCGCTGCTGTACAAGGGTGTGTTGTATTTCCTGAAGAGCAACTCGGGCATCCTCACTGCGCTGGACGCGAAGAGCGGAAAGCCTCTCTACTCCGTGCAGCGGCTGGACGGCGTGGACGAGGTCTACTCATCGCCGGTGGCCTCGCGAGATCGCGTGTACGTCACGAGCCGGGGCGGCACCACCCTCGTGATCCGCCACGGCGCGAAATACGAGGTGCTGGCGACCAACGAGCTGGATGACGGATTCGACGCCTCGCCGGCGCTCGTGGACAATCAGATGTACATGCGGGGATACAAGTTCCTGTACTGCATCGCGGCCGGCTGAGAAAGGCCGTCCGCTATACTAGAACGCCCATGAGCATCGTTCAGGAAGACGCCTCGGTTGCCGCGGCGCGCGTGGCGGGCGCGCGTGAGGCCCTCGACCGTCACGTCCGCGAGACGGTGGCCTGGCATTTCGATCCTGCCACCGGGTGCCAGTTCTGGCTGGATTACGCGAAGAACCTCGGATGGGATCCACGGCGCGAGATTCAGGGCTTCGACGATCTGTGGCGCTTCGGGCCCTTCGAGGACGAGTGGCTGCGCGGCGGACCCGTCCAGCGCTGGGTGCCCAAAGGCCTGGCAGGGAAGCCTGTCTACGTTTTCGAAACCGGAGGCACGACCGGCATTCCCAAGACGCGCATCGCGTGTGAGGACTTCAGGACCGATTACGAGCTCTTCAGCGAGACCCTTCCCGACGAGCACTTCCCGAAGGGGTCGAACTGGCTGATGCTCGGTCCGTCTGGCCCCCGAAGGCTTCGCCTGTCGGTCGAGCACCTCGCTCAGTTTCGCGGCGGTATCTGCTTCTGCGTGGATCTCGACCCGCGCTGGGTCATCAAGCTGATTAAAAAAGGGTGGGCCGATCATCTGCAGGCCTACAAGGATCACGTCATCGATCAGGCCGTCACCATCCTCAGTGCCAATCACGACATTCGGTGCCTGTTCGCGACGCCGAAGCTGCTCGAGTCGCTGGCGCTCCGGCTGGAGTCGAAGGGGACGACCATCCGCCGGGCGGGTATCACCGGGATCTTTTCGGGAGGCACCGAGTTTACGCCGCAGTGGAACCGCTTTGCGCATGAAGAGCTGCTCGACGGCGCGTTCATGACGCCCACCTACGGCAATACGCTGATGGGCCTGGCCGGCAGCGCGCCCAGCGGACCTCACAACAACTACAAGATCGCCTACTACGCCCCGCAGCCGCGGGCGGTCATCCAGGTGGTCAACTTCGACGACCCGACGAAGCTCGTCGACTACGGCCAGACCGGACGCGTGAAGCTGACGACGCTGACGAAGGAATTCTTCGTGCCTGGCTTCATCGAGCGCGATGAAGGCGAGCGCGAGCCGCCCGCGGGGCGCTACGCGTGGGACGGCATCAGCGGGGTGCGTCCATTTCACGGGACAGCCGCCAGCACGACGGTCGGCGTCTACTGATCATCGGCATGCTGCAGATTCCCGTACTCCGGTGGGGCGAGCCCTATACCAGCATCGACGTCGACGAGGTCGTCCACTTCGCGACGGGCGAGCCGATCGCCAGGGTCAGCCGGGCGAATGGCGGCCTGGTTCAGCGCGACATGCGCAAGGCGGCCCGTGCGCGCGAGAAGCTGCTGGAGATTCCCATCGCGGATCTGATTGCCCGCTCCGGCAAGGCGGGCGAGCTCTACATGAATGGCACGCTGCCGATGGGCAGCGGCTCGCAGACGCCGGACGAGTTCGTCCGCGCGCAATCGGCGACGACCGGCCTGCCCGAGCGCATGTGCCGCGCGAACATGAAGAAGAACGCGTTCGTGCTGAACGAGATGTCGCGCATTCTCACGTCGCTCACGCGCGGCCTCGATCTGAACGTGCTCTCGAACGGCTACGGCGAAGAGCGGGGCGTGCTGGTGAGCTATCAGGCCCAGACGCCGGTGCTCGGGCTGGTGCTGCCGTCGAACTCCCCGGGCGTGCACACGCTGTGGCTGCCGATCATTCCGATGCAGGTGGGACTGGTGCTGAAGCCGGGCCCGCAGGAGCCGTGGACGCCTTACCGCATGGCGGAGGCCTTCTTCCAGGCCGGCATCCCGCGCGAAGCCATCTCGGTGTATCCGGGCGAGGGCGACGTGGGCGCCGCCGTCCTCGACGCGTGCGCGCGCAGCCTGATTTTCGGGGGCACGGCCACCGTGGATCGATATCGCGGCAATCCGCGCGTACAGGCGCACGGACCCGGGTTCTCGAAGATTCTCCTGGGCGACGACCAGGTCGACCACTGGGAGCGGTACCTCGACGTGATGCTGGACAGCGTGTTCCTCAACAGCGGTCGAGGCTGCATCAACTGCTCGGGTATCTGGGCGAGCCGGCACACGCGCGAGATCGCGGAAGCACTGTCGGCGCGACTCGCGGCGGTCGCGCCGCTGCCGCCCGACCATCCGGAGGCGAGCCTCGCGGCGTTCACGGTGAGAGGCGTTGCCGACGCGGTGTCCCAGGCCATCGATGCCGATCTCACAGAGCCTGGCGTGACCGACGTCACCGCCCGCCACCGTGAAGGTCCGCGTGTCGTGAAGGACGGCCGCGCCGACTACCTGCTGCCCACCGTCGTGCACTGCGAGTCGCCAGAGGCGGCGATTGCGCACAAAGAGTACATGTTCCCGTTCGTGACGGTGGTCGAGTGCCCGGAAGCGCGGATGCTCGACGCGATCGGCCCCACGCTCGTGTGCAGCGCGATTACCTGCAACAAGGCATTTCGACGCGCGCTCACCGACGCGGTGCACATCGATCGCCTCAATCTCGGTCCGGTGCCGACGATTCAGCTCAACTGGCTTCAGCCGCACGAGGGCAACATCGTTGATTTCCTGTACCGGGCGCGCGCGTTTCAGACCGCCGAACTGTGACGCGCCGCGCCGGATGGCGCGATGAAGATCCTCTCCATCACGGCAGGCGCCGCGGGGATGTACTGCGGCAGCTGCTATCGCGACAACGCGCTGGCGGCCGAGCTGCTGCGCCGCGGCCACGATGTGACGTTGCTGCCCGTCTACACACCGACCCACACCGACGAGCAGAACGTCAGCGGGGGCCGGGTGTTCTTCGGCGGCATCAGCGTCTACCTGCAGCAATACGCGCCCATCTTCCGCAAGACGCCCAGATTTCTCGATCGCATCTGGGACGCGCCCTCGGTCATCAACGCCTTCACCGGCCGCATCGTTTCGAACGATCCGCGGTTGCTCGGCGAGCTGACGGTGTCGATGTTGGAGGGCGAGCACGGCGTGCTGCGGAAGGAGTTCGAGAAGCTCACGAGCTGGCTCGGTGAAGAGCCGCCGCCCGACGTGGTGAACATTCCGAACTCGCTGCTGATCGGCATGGCGGCGCCCCTGCGCCGCGCAACGGGCGCGCCGATCTGTTGCACGCTCCAAGGCGAAGAGCTGTTTCTGGACGGACTCGTCGAGCCGTATCGTGGCCGCGCACGTCAGCTGATTCACGAGCAGATCGACCGGGTCGACCGCTTCATCGCTGTCAGCGAGTACTGCGCCGGTTTCATGTCGGGCTATCTGGGCTTCAAGCGGGAGCTGGCCTCGGTCGTGCCTCTCGGCATCAACATGGAGGGGTACGAGATGCGTCGCCCGGATCCGGAAACGTTCCGGATTGGCTACTTTGCACGCATCGCGCCCGAGAAAGGCTTGAAGGTACTGGCCGAGGCGTACGTGCAGCTCAGGCGCCGAACTGCCGATGCCCGTATCAGGCTCGAAATCGCCGGCGGCTTGTCGCCCGTCCATCAGCCGTACCTCGACAGCGTGCGCGCGCTTCTCGACAAGGCTGGTCTTTCGAACGAGTACACGTATCGCGGCACGCTCGATCGTGAGGCCAAACTGAGGTTCCTGCGCGGGCTCGACGTGCTGTCGGTGCCGGCGACCTATGACGAGCCGAAAGGGTTGTTCCTGCTCGAAGCCATGGCCAGCGGCGTGCCCGCCGTGCAGCCGCGGCGAGGAGCGTTCACCGAGGTGATCGAAAAGACCGGCGGCGGTCTGCTGGTGGAGCCCGACGATCCCGCCAGCCTGGCCGACGCGCTGTACTCTCTCTGGGTGAATCGTGAACTGGTCGACACGCTCGGCCGCCGCGGGTACGAAAACGTTCGCCTCCATTACAGCGCCCAGGCCGCCGCCGATCGACTGCTCGACGTGTACACCGACGTCGTCGGGCGGCGGGCGAATCTCGACTACGACGCCAGCGACGTGCGGCGCTTCGTCCCGGTGGTCTGAGTCCTTTGCTGCAGGTCACCGGCCTCGGAAAGCAGTACGCCACGCCCCGCGGAGCGCTGACGGTCCTTTCCGACGTGTCGTTCCGCGTCGCGCCGGGTGAATCGGCCGCCATCATGGGGCCGTCGGGCAGCGGCAAGAGCTCGCTTCTCTACATCCTCGGCGCCCTCGAACGGCCTACCAGCGGCAACGTCTCGCTCGATGGCCGCGACCCCTTTGCACTGGCGCCCGCCGAGCTCGCCGTGTTCCGCAACCAGTCGGTGGGCTTCGTGTTTCAGGACCACTGTCTCCTGCCGCAGTGCACCGTGATGGAGAACGTGCTGGTGCCCACGCTCGTCGCCTCGTCTCCGGACGACGGCAGTGGGACGTCTGGCGGGAGCGACGCCGATCATGCCCAAGCCCTCATCGAGCAGGTCGGGCTGGCGCACCGCGTGGATCACCGGCCGGGCGAGCTGTCAGGCGGCGAAAAGCAGCGTGTCGCCCTGGCGCGCGCGCTCATCCGGCGTCCCCGGCTTCTGCTGTGCGACGAGCCCACCGGCAATCTCGACCGGACAACGGCCGAGACTGTGACATCGCTCTTGCTCGACCTGCACAAACGCTGGAACACGGTGCTCGTCGTCGTGACCCACAGCGTGCAGATGGCCGCGCGCTTCGAGGCCCGGTACGACCTCGTCGACGGCCGGCTCTCCCGGCAGCAGTGAAAGCTCAATGAAGCCGATGCACCTCGTGCTTCGCGGGCTGACATATTACTGGCGCACCAACACGGCCGTCGTGCTGGGCGTGGCCACATCGGTCGCCGTGCTCTCCGGGGCCCTGCTCGTGGGCTCGTCGGTACGCGAGAGCCTCCGCAGCCTGGTCCTCGAGCGCCTTGGACGGACCGACCTGGCCGTAATCGGCTCCGACTTCTTTCGCGAGGCCCTCGGGGAGGATCTCGCCAGCGACGCGGAGTTCGCGAAGTCGTTCGACGCCGTCGCGCCGTTGATCGCGGTTCAGGGTCTGGTGAGCGACCAGGCCAGTGGTCGTCGCGCCTCGCGCGTGCTCGTGTACGGGGTGGACGAGCGATTCTGGAAGTTCCACGGCGTGGACGGCGTGAGCTTGTCGGCACGGGATGGCCTGCTCAGCGAGGCGCTCGCGGAGGAGATTGGCGCGGCGCAGGGGTCCACAGTGCTCGCACGGGTGCAGCGCCGGTCGGACGTACCGCTGGAGTCGCTGCATGGCCGGAAGGACGATCTCGGCGAAACGGTTCGCGTGACCGTTCGCGGCGTCCTCAACGCCGACGACCTGGGAGAGTTCTCGCTCCGGCCGCAGCAGGGCGCGGTGCGCGCCCTCTTCGTGCCGCTCGAGCGTCTGCAGGAGGATCTCGGGGTTCCGAACCGCGTCAACCTGCTCCTCGTGGCTGGGAATGGCGCCAGCGGCATGGATCGCAGCGCCAGGCTGGAGTCGCTCGTCAGGCGACACGCCACGCTCGAGGACCTCGGGCTCTCGCTCGACGTCATCGAGTCGCAGGGCGTGCTCGCGCTTCAGAGCGGCGCGGGCCTCATCGACGACCAGCGCGCGCTCGCGTCCGAACAGGCCCTGGCGGTGGACTCGGAGCTCCAGCCGGTTCTCACCTACCTGGCCAACAGCATCCGGAGCGCCACGGGCGAGGTGCCGTACTCGCTCGTCACGGCCACCGACTTGAGCAGAATCGTGACCCCTGTCGAAATCGAGCCCGCGGCTTCGGATTTGCCGCCCATCGTGCTCAACGACTGGACCGCGAGAGAGCTCCGCGCCGCGTCCGGCGACACGCTGACGCTCGAGTACTACGTGTGGGAAGAGCCAGGCACCCTCGTCACGCGGACGGCACAGTTTCGCCTTGCGGCTATCGTCCCGATTGCGGGTGCCGCGGCCGATCGCGATCTCGCGCCGGTCTATCCCGGCATCACCGAGGCCCTCAACGTGGGCGACTGGGACCCGCCGTTTCCGATCGACCTCTCCCGCGTCAGGCGCGTCGACGAGGACTACTGGCATCAGTACCGGACGACGCCCAAGGCGTTCGTACCTCTGGAGGTGGGTCAGACGCTGTGGCGATCGAGATACGGCGCGCTGTCATCAATCCGCATCAGGCCGACTGTAGACACACCGCTCGCGGAGGCTCGCAGCCGCATCGATGAGCGCCTTCGCGCGGCGCTCGATCCGCTGGCGTCGGGTCTCACGGTGAGAGACGTGAGGGCCGAAAGTCTCGGCGCTGCGCGCGGCGCCACCGACTTCGGCGAATACTTCACCTACTTCAGCTTCTTCCTCGTCGTCTCGGCGCTGCTCCTGGCGACGCTCTTCTTCAAGCTGGGCATCGAGCAGCGCGCGCGCGAGGTGGGTCTCCTGCGAGCCGTCGGATATGGCTCATCCCAGGTGCGGCGGTTGTTCATGAGCGAAGGCCTCCTGCTCGCGTTCATCGGAAGCATCGTCGGTATGGCCGGAGCCGTGCTCTACGGGCGCCTGCTGATGATGGGCCTCAGAACGTGGTGGGTGGACGCCGTCGGGACGACGGCCCTCAGGTTGTTCGTGTCGCCGGCGTGGCTGGCGGCGGGTGCGGCCGCCGTGATGACGGCAGCCGTGGCGTGCATCTGGTGGACGCTGAGGGCGCTGGGACGCGTTTCCGAGCGGAGTCTCCTTGCGGGGACGATCGTCAGCGAGGAGGAAGCGAGTCGATCGCGCAGCGGACGAGCGTCACTGGGCGTTGCCGCGGGTGTCCTGTTCGCTGTTGCTCTGCTGCTCACGATTGCGGCTTCACGCAGCACGGAGCTCCGGACCGGGGCGTTCTTCGGCGCGGGCGCCGCCATGCTGGTGGCGTTTCTCTGCCTGCTCGCGTGGCGCTGGCGCCGGCCGCCCCGGACGGGCGTCGCGGGGCGTGGGTGGTGGCCGGTCGCGCGCCTGGGTGCGCGCTACGTGACCAATCGTCCGGGCCGAAGCGTCCTCGTTGCGGCGGTGATGGCGGCAGCGAGCTTCATTCTGATCTCGGTCGATGCCTTCCGGCGGGATGGCCGTGATCCTCTCCTCGACCCGCATTCCGGCGTCGGCGGCTACACGCTGATCGTCGACTCGCTGCTGCCTATTGCCCACGATCCCAACAGCCCTGAGGGCCGCGAACGTCTCGGTTTGTCCGGTCCGGAAGTCGCCATCGAGCCATTCCGCGTGATGGCTGGCGACGATGCCAGTTGTTTGAACCTGTACGAGCCCACGAATCCTCGAATTCTGGCCCCGAAGACCAGCTTCATCGCCAAGGGACGCTTTGCCTTTCGCCGCTCGCTGGCCTCGACTGAGGCCGAGCGGCAGAATCCGTGGCTCCTCCTCCAACGGGATCTCGGAGAGGATGTGATTCCCGTCATCGGCGACGCCAACTCGATGACCTACGTGCTGCACAAGGATGTGGGCGACGAGCTGACGCTCGCCCGAGGCCCGCGAAACGTGCAACTGCGACTGGTGGCCGCGCTCGACGACAGCATCTTTCAGAGCGAGCTGTTGATGTCGGAGGCCAATTTCCTGAAGCTGTTCCCCCGGCAGGAAGGGTACGGCCTGCTGCTGGTCGAGACGCCGGCGTCGCGCTCGACGGAGGTTGCCGCGGCCCTCGAAGACCGGCTGGCCGACTTCGGCGCCGATGCAAAAGCGACCGGAGAACGGCTGGCGGAATTTCACCGGGTCGAGAATACGTACCTGTCGACGTTCCAGACGCTCGGGGGACTGGGCCTGCTGCTCGGCACCGTCGGCCTCACGGCCGTGCTGCTCAGAAACGTGCTGGAGCGCCGGCGGGAATTGGCGCTGCTCGGGGCCGTGGGGTATCGTAATGTCCACTACATCCTCATGCTCGTCGCCGAGAACGGGACGCTTCTCGCCTCGGGACTTCTGGCGGGCACACTATCGGCGCTTCTGGCCATCGCGCCAGCCGCGGCCGAACGCGGCGGACGATCACCGCTGAGCGCCGGCGCAGCGCTCCTGGTGTTGTCGGTATTCGCGCTCGGCATCGTGTCGTCGATTCTGGCGGCGCGTGCGGCCACACGGGCGCCGCTCGTCGAAGCGCTGCGGTCGGAGCAGTAAAGGGGCCCAGCTTCATCCAGGGACAAGGTGGTTGGCATGTCGATCCGGACGCTTCTGACACTGGGATTGATCGTCGGCGCCGTTCAGGCGCCGCACGCCGAGAACTGGCCGAACTGGCGCGGCCCCAACAGGAACGGCGTGAGCGGCGAGAAGAACCTGCCCGTCACGTGGACGACCGCTGAGAACATCACATGGAAGCTGCCGCTGCCGGCCTGGTCGGGCTCGACCCCCGTGATCTGGGAGGAGCACATCTTCTTGAACGTGGCCGAAGGCGGCAGCCTGTTCCTCTGGGCCGTCGATCGCACCAAGGGCGAGGCGCTCTGGAAGAAACACCTGAGCGACGGCGACAGGAAACAACGGAAGCAGAACATGTCCACACCCTCGCCGGTTACCGACGGCCAGCGGGTGTGGGTGATGACCGGCACGGGCATCCTGAAATCGTTCGATTTCTCCGGCAAGGAGATCTGGGCCCGCGACATTCCGCAGGACTACGGCGCCTTCGGCCTCAACTGGGGCTACGGTTCGTCGCCGCTGCTTGCACGAGGATTCGCTGTACGTGCAGGTGCTGCACGGCATGAAGACGGACGACCCGTCCTACCTGCTGCGCATCGACAAGGCGACGGGGAAGACCGTCTGGAAGGTCGAACGTCCCACCCAGGCGCAGCGCGAGTCGCCCGATGCCTACACGACGCCGGCGCTTCTGCGCTATGGCAAAAGCACCGAGATCGTGGTGACGGGCGGCGACGCCGTCACCGGCCACGATCCGGCCACCGGGAAAGAGCTCTGGCGCGCGACGAGCCTCAATCCCGACGGCGAGCTCGACTACCGCATCGTCGCCTCGCCGGTGGTGAACGGGGAGCTGATCATCGCGCCGTCGCGTCAGCGCCCGATGGTGGCGATGAAGCCCGGGGGCCGCGGTGACGTGGCGGGCTCGCACATTCTCTGGTCGTTCCAGAGCGGCCCTGACGTGCCGACGCCCGTCACCGACGGCACCTACGTGTATGTCGTGGACGATCGCGGCATCATGTTCTGCCTCGACGCCAAGACGGGCAGCGAGGTGTACGGCCGGCAGCGTTTGCGGCCGGGCACCTACAGCGGGTCGCCGACTCTGGCCGATGGCAAGATCTACGTGACCAACGAAGACGGCCTGACGAGCGTGGTGAAGGCCGGGCCGGAGTTCGAGGTGCTGGCCGAGAACGACTTCGCCGACTACACACTCAGCACGCCGGCCATCTCAGACGGGCAGATCTTCATCCGGACGGCCGCGCACCTCTGGGCGATCGGAGAGCGGAAGCGCTGAGCGACGCGACGGATCGCCGACTACGACGTCGGTCGGAAGTAGAGCACCATTGCGGCGCCGATCGAGGCCAGCAGAAACCCGACATACAGCCACGGGCTGATCGCGCTCTTGGGAGGGTGCAGCGTAGCCGTCACGATGACATTGACGAGCGGCGCGCCGGCGAAGACGAGCGGCATCACGTAAATGGGCAGGCCGCCCGACCTGAAGGCCCAGATGATGCACGCCGCGCCGATGGCGCCCAGCGCGCCCGCGCCGGTGGCAGTGAGGAGTCCGATGCTGCTGAAATTCGACAGGTTGCCTTGGGCCGCGAGGCTCGCGACCGGCACCAGGACGCCAATCAGGAAGTAGGCGATGCCGACGCAGAGCAGCGCCTTCAAGGGGCTGCCGAGCTGCATCTGGCCCATGTGAAGCAGTGCCCCGTACGCGCCCCACGACAGCACGGCGCCTGCCACGAAGAGGATCCAGCCCATACGTCGCCTCGCTCCTTGTTGGCCTGAGGTCATGGCGCGTCAGCCGAAACAGTACAGCCGGCCGTCCTGCGAGCCGACCACGACGCGCCCGTCGGCCACGGCCGGGGATGCGGTGATGGCGGCGCCGGTGTCGAACTCCCACGCCTTCGACCCACTGTCTGCGTCCAGCACATACAGCCGCCCGTCGCTCGATCCGACGAAGACGCGGCCCGCTCCCACTGCCGGCGAAGAGTCTACACGCGCCCGCGTCGCGAAGTTCCAGAGGCTGGCGCCGGTTGCCGCATCCAGGGCGTGCACCACTTTGTCTCGCCCGCCGACGAAGACACGCCCGTCGGCCACCGCGGCCGACGAGTAGAACGGAAAGCTGCGATCCGTGCTGTAGCGCCAGAGCACCTGACGGCCTTTCAGGTCGAGCGCAAGGACCTCGTTGTTGAAGGTGCCGTAGAACGCCCGGTTCGCATCGAGAGCGGGTGAGGCAGCCGTATAGGCGTCGGAGTCGATCGAGAACACCTCGGTGCCGTCGGAAACCCTGACGGCGCGGAACTTTTCGTCGCACCCGCCGAAGTAGGCGATGCCGTCGCTGACGGCGGGCGTGGCGTGGACGTAGCTCTCGGTGTCGAACTTCCAGCGCAGCTTGCCCGTCGCCACCTCCAGCCCGTACAGGCTGCCGTCATAAGAGCCGATCAACACGAGGTCGCCGGCAAGTGTCGGCGACGACTTGATCTCGCCGCCTGTCTTGAACGTCCATCGCCGGGCCCCATCGCTCGCGTTCACGGCGTGCAGCAGGCCGCCGAGATCGCCGATGTACACGACACCCATCGCGATCGCCGGCGAAGACTCGCCGATGAGGTTGCCGGTGGAGTACTTCCAGCGCAGCTTGCCCGATGCCAGATCCACTGCGACGAGATCGCCGGAGCCGACGCCGACATAGACCGCCCCATCGGCGATAGCCGCAGACGAGTCGATGGGTTCGCCGGCTTCGTAGGTCCAGCGGAGGGTGAGCGCCTTGGCGGGCGGCCCGCCTGCGACCCCTGTGAGCAGCGGATTGCCACGGAACTGCAGCCAGCCGGCCTGCGCGGACGTGACGAGACGAACGGCCGGCCCGGTTGCGAGGAGTGCGAGGACGGATCCCGCCAGGAAGAGACGGGGAAGCCGGCGCGACGCGCACGAACCGCTACTGCGTCGAAGCATTCAGCGCCAGCGAGAACAGCTGATTCCGATTGTTCAGGATGAGCGCGCCGTTCGCCGGCACCGGTGTGGCGTAGACGGCGCTGCCCATGTTCATCTCGGCCAGCACCTTCTTCTCCTTGCCGTGCTGCATCACGACGACGTCGCCGTCTTCGTCGCCCAGATAGACGCGGCCTTCCGCGACGAACGGCGAGCCCCAGACGGCCGCGAACATGTCGTAGGTCCAGTAGGGCGCGCCCGTGTCGGCGTCGAGGCAATGAAGGAAGCCGCTGAAGTCGGCGATGTAAACGAGCCCGTCGACGACGGCTGCCGTCGAGATGGAGCGCCGGATCTTGTCGTAGTGGAAAATCCGTCCGCTCTCCGTGATGTTGCCGCGCTTGGTGGCGTCGATTGCGTAGAAATGACCGGTGCCCTCACCGTGCTCAGGATCCTGGCCGTTCGCGATGTACACGCGGTTGTTCACGATGACGGGTGTGCTGATCACCTCGTTCCGCGTCTTGGGCCAGACCGAGCTGGATGGATTCGTGTCGAACTCCCAGAGCTTCGCGCCCGTGTCCGCGTCGTAGCCGCGAACCCATCCGTCACCCTGCGCTGAAACCATCTGCGCGACGCCCGCGACCTCGCCGACCGCGGGTGTGGACCACTGTCCGTGGAGGATACGGTCCTCGACGGAGTTGTCTTCCCAGACCAGCTTGCCGGTGGACTTGTCGAGCGCGATCACGGCCGGCGCGCGCGGCGACGGAATATTGACGTGGCTCTCGTCCTGACCGTTCGAGGTGCTCACGAACAACCGGTCCTTCCAGATGACGGGCGACGAGTTCGCCAGATTGTGCGGGTACGCGCCCACCTCTTCCATCATGTCGAACGACCAGATCGCGTCGGCGTCGTTCGGGCCGGTCAGCGTTTCGTTCGTGATGGGACCATCGTTCTTCCCGTCGCGGAACCCGTTGATGTCGAGGCACCAGACGACGCCGCGGTTGCTCACGTAGAAGACGTGCGTGCCCTCGACGAGCGGCGAGGAGGCCACGCCCTGATAGGGCCAGTCGTTCGCGCGCCCCGACTCGAGCTTGGCGTGCGTCTGCTGCCAGAGGAACTCGCCGTCGGCCTCGCGGAAGGCCATCAGCACACCGCGATCGCCGCCCTGCTTGGGATCGCGCACGAGCTCGTTGTTGGTGCCGACGAACACCATGTCTCCGGCTACGACGGGATTCCCGTAGGTCTGCGACCCCAGCTCTGCCACCCACTTCACGTTTTTCTTGGTCTTGACGTCCCACTCCAGCGGCAGGCCCTTCATCGCCGAGATCATGTTGCGATCGGGTGTGCCGCCCCACATCGGCCAGTCGCCGGTGGAGGGATCCGAGGCCGCCAGCCGCGGCGTGTCGAGCGTGGCCCAGAGGCCGAACGCGAGTATCGCGACAATCCGCACGGTCGTGCCCGGTGACAAACGATGGAGGTGCATGCGCATGAACTGAAGTCCAGGGAATCCGGATTTATTGGTTAGCAGTCAGTACCAGGTTGTCGATGTGCGCGCCGAACTCCGCGTCGATGAAGAATCCCGGCGCACCCTGACGGTTGCCAATCGCATCGAGCATCTCGATCGTCCAGGCCGCCGGCTCGGGCTCGCCGACCGGCCAGGCCTTGCCCTGCGCCCGGACCTGCCCCCCGGCGAGGTTCTCGACCCTCAGCTTCAGGCGGTACCAAGTGTCGGGTTTCCACGCAAACGGCATCGTCACCGTCCGCTGGGTTTCGGGCTCCCACGGCTCGATCTTGAGCCGCTGCGTCGTGCCGTAGAGCACCAGGCTGTATCGCTGCGCCGTGATGCCCACGTCGCCGATCTGGCGGCGGCTCGTGGCCGCACGGACGCTGGCCTCGAAGGAATAGTTCGACCACTCCACGGGACCGATGAACGCCCGGATGCGCTTGAAGATGGTGTTCAACGGTGCCTTCTGCAGCACCTTCTCTCCGTCCAGCGTGACGACCGACAATCGTCCGGCCTCGGCGTTCACCCAGCCTGGCGGCACGGCCTTTTCCTCGAAGGAATCGAAGCCTTCGCGCCAGGGCAGCGGAGGAGCGACGCGCGCCCGCGCCTCGCCCGACACACCGCCAACCGTCGCCTTCACCAGACCCGCCTGACCCGCCGGATCGGAGGAAACGACGAGCGTGCCCCCGTTGATCGTGCCTTTCAATCCCTCCAGCGTCCAGCTTGCCGCGGGCTCGTCGCGGATGAAGCGTCCCTTGTCGTCGAAGAGCCGGGCGCGCATTTTCACCGTCTGTCCCGGTGCGAGCACCATTTCGGTGGGCGTCACCTGAACGTAGGCGGGAGCCCCTTCACCCTTGACCGCGGGTTCGTCGACGGCGACGCCTGTCGGCGTCTTGCGGCGCTTTCGGGCCAATCGCATACACGGCATCGCTCGAGACGAAGAACACGCGGCCGCGGGAGATTGCCGCTCCGGCCTGGATCTGTTCCGGCGTGCCTTCCGATCCACCGAAGCTGTCGGTGCTGAGCGGCAACTGGACGTCGCTCAGCACTTCCGCGCGGTCGGCGTGCGGCCGCACGATGAAGAAGTGGCCGTTCTCGGTGCCGACATAGATCTTCCCGTCGGCGAGCACCGGAGGCGCTTTCTGCAGCCGGCCGAGCGGTTGCTCCCAGAGCAGCTTGCCGGTCGCGGTATCGAAGGCCTTGAGCGTGGACCCGCCGTCGATCTGGTAGAGCCTCGTCCCATCGAGGAGTGGCGACGAGAACGGAAATTCCATGCCCTTGTTGGCCCACTCGGTCGTCTTGATGTCGCCCGTCTGCGATCCGTCGATGGCGGCCACCATGCCCAGCTCGTTCGAATCGAGGTTCTCGTCGCCGTGCGAGACGAACACTCTTGGCGCGCTCACGACCACGCCCGTGTTGATGGCGCGCTTGGCAGCCACGAAGCTCCAGACCTTCTGGCCCGTTTGCGGCTTGATGGCATGAATCGCCCCGTCGCCGAGACCGGCGATGAGCAGCCTGACGCCATTGATGGTGCCGATGTAGGGCGCGGCGTACGCCGTGTCGTACGGCCGTCCGCCGGGATTGGCCACGTAGACGATGTCGCCTGTGCGCTTGTCGAGCGCGATGAAGCGATGCGACCGGTTGGCGTCGCGGCCCCACGTGGAGACGGCCGCGCTCACGATGACCAGATCGCCGTCGACCAGCGGGGACATTGTCCGGCCGCCGTGCGTGGTGAAGGCGCCGAACTCCTCGCCAATCGACCGCTGCCACACGAGCTTCCCGTCCTTGTCCAGCGCGACGAGCAGCGCGCCGACGCCCAGCGCGTAGATGTTGCCGGTTTCGGGATCCGCGGCCGGCGATGCCCATCCCACGCGGTGGGGCGGCGCATCACTCTGGAAGATGCTGAACTTGTGTTCCCAGAGCACCTTGCCGGTGTTGGCGTCGAGGCACATCACCCGCTCCTGGAGCGCGGCGCCGCGTCCGGATGGGTTCTGCACGTACACGCGGTTGCCCATGACGATGGGCGTAGATCGTCCGCCGTAGGGCACGCGCCAGAGGAAATTGTCTCCGTTGAGGGCCCACTTCTCGAGCAGCCCGGTCTCGGCGGACGTTCCGTCGCGCTTGGGTCCGCGCATCTCGGGCCAGTCGCCGAGCGACACACGTCGGGGCCCCTGGCCGCTCAGCGAGGTGCCGAGCACGACGAGCGCTGCGGCCAGAAGGCAACTTCTCTTGAGCATCGGTCCTCTCTCGGAGCATACCGCCCGGATCATGCGCCCTGTCAAGCCGTGGGAACCCCTCAACCCTGCACGTCGAGTAGCTCGACATCGAAGACGAGCGTGGCGTTGGGCGGGATCACGCCGCCTGCTCCGGCGGCGCCGTAGGCGAGGTCCGGAGGAATGACGAGCCTGCGTTGTCCTCCGATTTTCATGCCGGCTACGCCGCGGTCCCAGCCCGGGATCACCTGCCCAGTACCAAGGACGAACGTGAAGGGCTCGCGGCCGACGGAACTGTCGAACTGGGTGCCCTTGTTGTCGGTTTTTCCCTGCTCGTAGAGCCAGCCCGTGTAGTTCACCGTGACACGGCGGCCCGACACCGCTTCGGTGCCCGTGCCTGCGCGCAGATCGGTCTGAGAAAATGCCAGATTGGATGGAACCACGCCCGTCTCCGAACTGCCTCCGCAGGAGGCCATCAGGGTGCTGCACGCCAGCACGAGCCCGGCGAGCGAACGAGAAGTGACGGAGGTCGAGAAAGTCATGGATGCTCCGATTGGGTGGGCCCGATGGACCCGTGTGACCCGGCGGGCCGAACCCGTGGCGCCGGGACAGTAACATCAGGAAGTATAGCTGGCCCCCGTGTTACGCGAGGTTCGGCACGATCCGGATAGTAGCGCAAGCGTCGGCAGGGCCTGCGATTGCGGTTTCCGGACCGAGCGTCTCCGCTTATACTTTGCGGCTTGGAGGCTTCGCGCACATGACCCATGGTGACACTGGTGGCCGAGGCGAGAACCACGAGGCCGGACCCGCACTCACGTCCGCGGACAAGCGGGCATCGCGGATCGGTCTCATCCTCTTCGTCCCGTACTTCCTGCTGTATGCGGGCTTCATGGCGCTCAACGTCATGGACCCCTTCTCGATGAGCCGGCGCGTGGGTCCCCTGAACATCGCGATTACCTATGGCTTCCTGCTCATTGGTGCCGCTTTCGTTTTGGCCGTCATTTACACGCGGCTGGCGGGCGCGGAGCCCGGAGGACGGCGTTGATCTACGAAGGCTCCACCGTCGCCATCGTCATCTTCGTCGTGTTCGTCGGTATCACGCTCGCGCTGAGCATGTTCCTGGGCTCCCGCGCGAAGTCCGCGGCGGGCTATTACGCCGCGCACGGTCAGATTCCCTGGTTCGTCAACGGTGTCGCATTCGCCGGCGATTACCTCTCTGCGGCGTCATTCCTCGGAACGGCGGGGATGATCGCCTTCTACGGCTTCGACGGATTCCTTTACGCGATCGGCTACATGGCGGGGTGGATCGTCGCCCTCTTCGTGGTCGCCGAACCGATGAAGCGGATGGGCCGCTACACCTTCGCCGATGCCCTCGACAGCCGGTACAACTCCCGTGGGATCAAGATGGCCGCGGCCCTCAGCACCCTCGTCATCAGCCTGTTCTATCTGATACCGCAGATGGTTGGTGCGGGCGTCCTGATCCAGCCGCTTCTCGGGCTGCCGCACTACATGGGCGTCATCATCGTCGGCATCGTCGTCACCACCATCGTCGTGACGGCGGGCATGGTTTCGACGACCTGGGTGCAGTTCATCAAGGGCTCGATGCTCGTGATCTTCTGCTCGGGCCTCGTGGTGGCCATCCTGATGCGTGGGCTCTCGACCGATCCCAGCCGTCCCGGAGCGCCCTTCCACCCCTTCCAGATCCTGCCGGCGAGCGAGGTGGTGAATGCGGCTGGCGTGGAGACGGTGCCGCCCGACGGCGGATGGGTGGGGAAGCCCTATGTCCGGACGCGCAGTGCCGGGTCGGACATCGTCAAGGTGTGGCGTGTGCTGAAGCCCACGGACGGTGGCCAAGAATTGCTCGCGGAATCTCAGACGTCGCGGGTGGTGAACGGCGTTCGCTTCGTGAATGGTCTCCCGCAGGGCAGGGGAGAGGGTCAGACCGATTTCTTCCCCGTGGGCCATGCCAGCAAACTGCCAAATGGCCAGAAGTCAACCGGCCCGCTGGGGCTCTTCGAGATCTTCGGGGTGGTGCAGGACAGCGAGTTCATCCTGTGGGGCACCGAGCAGGTCCCCGAAGCCGAGGGTTCGCCCACCACGGTTTTCTACCAGAAACCGACGGCCGGCAGCGACATCCTGACGCCGGGCCTCAGCCCCACGTTCCAGGGCCTGCGCGCGGGCGGGTTCACCTGGGCGAAGGTGGACTTCCTGTCGCTGATGCTCGCGCTCTTCTGCGGCACCGCCGCGCTGCCGCACATCATGATCCGCTACTACACCGTGAAGGATCAGGTGGCCGTCCGCAAGAGCACCGTCGTGGGAATCGCCAGCATCGGCTCGTTCTACATCATCCTGCTGTATCTGGGCATCGGAGGCATGACCAGCGGGGCGCTCGATCCCACCGACTCGAACATGACGACGCCCGTGCTGGCGCGGAGCTTCGGCGAGCTGCCGTTCGCGTTGATCTCCGCCATTGCGTTCACGACCGTGCTGGGCACGGTGAGCGGGCTCATCATCGCGGCCAGCGGCGCCGTCGCGCACGATCTGATGGCCAACGTCCTCCGGATGCCGCTGACCGACCACGAGAAGGTGAGGGCGGGCAAGGTGACGGCCGTGGTCGTCGGGGTCATCGCGATGGTTCTAGGAATTCTGTTCCGCAACCTGAACGTCACGTTCCTGGTGGGATGGGCGTTCAACATCGCGGCGTCGGCGAACTTGCCGGCGCTCATCATGCTGCTCTTCTGGAAGGGCACGACGAAGCAGGGCATCACGGCATCGATCACCGTGGGACTCCTGTCGTCGCTGGCCTGGATTCTGCTGAGCGGCGACACCTACTCGAAGGTGTATGGCTGGCCGGCGGCTGATTCGCCGGTTCCGTTCAGCCAGCCGGCGCTCGTGACCATTCCGCTCGCGTTCGTCGTCCTGGTGGTCGTGTCGCTCGTGACGCGTCCGAGCACGGTGGCCGTGCCCGTGCGCAGCACCACCGCTCTCTAGGGCTGGTGTAAGTCGGTTCCGGGAAGCTTGATGCCCTCCTGCTGGGCGTAGTCGTAGCACTCGTATTCCAGCAGCTGGGCGTTCGGTTCGACCCGCCGGTAGAGCGGCATGCTCATTTTCCACGGCCGCGTGAACACCTTCGGGTCCTCGATCGTGGCTTCATAGAGCAGATGGTCGGGGCCCGTGCGCGTGAAACGCTCCACCACGTGCAGCTCGCCGCTGTGAAAGTTGCCGGACCGATCGAACCACGTCTGGTCGGTGAAGTGCACGGTATCGACCACGAGCGTGTCGCCCTCCCAGCGCCCTCGCGAATCGCCCATCCACCACTCGATCGGCCCACGGGGATGCTGGCTGCCGAGGTAGATGTTCCGCACCGTGTGGACGTATTCAGAGAGAATCGAGATCTGCTTGGGCGTCTGCACGATCTGCAGCGGGTACGGCATGTACATGATTCGCGGCACGCCGACCATTCGGCACATCGCCTCCGGATCGGCCGTCATCCGGTTCTTGAAGTTCTCCTGCCGCTTGGTGAGCGCCCACGGCTGGTAGGGGATCTCGTTCCCCTCGACCACGCCTTGCCCGGCCGGCACGCCGTAGCGGGCGTGATGATCCTGAATGTCCCAGACGGCGGTGTTCAGCGCCTGCCAGATGCCGCCCAAGTCGGGCCGGCCATCGGCGGTTCGTGGCGGCGCGTACGGCGCGGAACCCTGGCTCTGCGCGGCGCCGCTCAACGATGTCATCAACACGATGGCGGCGAGCGCCGCGGCACCCGTGGCCCCGACCAGTCGAATCCTCACCTGGGATCTCCTTTCACCCGTGTCTCGCCCCTGCGCTTCGAAGGCTCCAAGTGCCGGCGATGATACATCGTGCAGGCTCAACTGCAGCGCTCCCGGCCTTCGTTCTTCGCGGTCGATGGTGTACACTAGCGTCGAGCAGCGGCCGCGCGCGGCCGACATCCTAGCGCACTACCGTGGCGCCGAGAAATATGCTAGAACGGGCCAGAAGCGACGTGTCCCCGAAAGGAGATCTCCAGGTGAGGAATCGGTTCCCCGCCGTGACGGCCGCCCGTGTGGCGTTCGTCGTCGCCATGCTCGGTCCGGCGCTCGTCGCGGGACAGGGCCAGGCACCAGCCGTGCCAACGACCTGTCCTTCAGACGACCCGGCCGTGTTTCGGCCGTGCGTGCTCGAGCAGGCCAAGACGTTCAACTCCGCCGCGCACGCCTGACGGCAAGCCGGATTTCGGCGGCCTGTGGCGTCGACGCGCCGCCGCGCACGAGAGTCTCGAGGCGCATCCGAAGACGTTCGACGATTCCGGCGGCCCCAGCGTCGTGGTGGACCCGCCGGACGGCAAGGTCCCCATTCAGGCGTGGGCCGACGCCGAGCGCAAGAAGAGCTTCGTCAAGTACGCGGATCACAACACGGCCTGTCTGGTGTCCGGCGTGCCCCGGCACCTGTACATGACCGGGAACTACCAGTTTCTTCAGACACCGTCCGATCTGGTGCTGCTTTCCGAGGAGGCGCACGCGTATCGCGTGGTCGCCCTGAACGAGCGCCCGCACATCGGCAAGGGCATCCTGCTCTGGCAGGGCGACTCACGGGGGCGCTGGGAGGGCAACACCCTGGTGGTCGAGACGACCAATCAGAACGGCAGACCGTGGCTGGATCAGCGCGCCACCTTCTACACGGAGGATGCCAAGGTCACCGAGCGCTTCACCTACGCCGACGCGAACACCGTGCTCTACGAGGCCACGCTCGAGGACGCGAACGTCTACACACGCCCCTTCACCATCGCCTTTGCGCTCCGGCGGAATCTTTCGACCGAGTTCGAGCTGTGGGAAGAGTCCTGCCACGAGGGTGAAGCGACGATGAAACACCTTTACAGCATCGGACTGGGTATCTACCCGGGCATCAACGTCAAGCAGGCCAAAGAGCTCAAGGAAGCCTACGAGAGGTCAGGACGATGAAGGCAGCCAAGGCAGCACTGTTCGGCGCGGGCGTCATGGCGGGCGTGGTTGGATTGATCCTGACGTCCGCACCGGTCCGCGCGCATCACTCATTTGCCGCTGAATTCGACGACAAGAAACCGATCACGCTGGTCGGCACGATCACCAAGATGGCATGGGTGAACCCGCACTCGTGGTTGTACATCGACGTGAAAAGTCCCGATGGCACGGTCGTGCCGTGGAACATCGAGTTCGGGAGCCCGAACGCGCTCTACCGGCGCGGGTGGCGACGCGACGACCTGCCCGTGGGTGCGTTGGTGACCATTCAGGGCTATCTGGCCAAGGACGGCTCGCGCACGGTCAACGCGACCGACGTCAAGCTGCCGGACGGCAAGACGCTGTTCGCCGGCTCGTCCGGCACCGGCGCTCCGCCCAGTCAGGATCCAGGCGCGCCCAGGTACAAGTAGACTCTGAGTCCGACAGCGGCCACACCGTTCCCCTTCCTGCGCCGGGGGACCGGAGGGGCGGAACCGACGTGTCAGCGGGCGTGATGCGGACCCGCCCCGTGCGCCGCCCCCCAGGAGGCGTCCCCCCACGATGAACGTGCTGGCTGTTCTGAGGTGGCTGGAAGAGCGCCCGTCGAGCATCGCCCTTCGCGAATCCATCTGGGCCTATCCCATCGTCGAGACGGTGCACGTGCTCGGCCTGTGCCTCTTTCTGGGGCTGACGCTCGTGCTCGACCTGCGTCTCCTCGGCTGGACCATCCGCCGGGTCACCGTGTCGGAAGCGACCGCGCGGCTCGTGCCCTGGATGTGGGCAGGCTTCGTGATCATGGTCGTGAGCGGCGTGCTGCTGTTCTACTCCGATCCCATTCGATTCGCCGGCAACATCTTTTTTCAGATTAAGGTCTTCATGCTGGCTTTCGCCGGCCTGAATGCCGGGCTGTTCCACCGCTCGGCGTCATACAGAAACCGCGCCGCCTGGGAGCGCCAGGACGGCACTCCGGCGAGAGCCAAGGTGGCGGCCTGCATTTCTCTGTTCCTGTGGGCGGGTATCGTCGTCAGCGGGCGCATGATTGCGTACAACTGGTTCAAGCCGAACAACTGGTTCGAGTAGAGGGCACCGTGTCTCTCCTGCCGTTCTTCGAGTGGTGCGACAACACGGTCATCAGCGTGGCCATTCGGGATTCGCTCTGGCTCTTCCCGGTGATCGAGTCGGTTCACCTGCTGGGCCTCGCGGTCCTGGGCGGCGCGACGCTCCTCGTGGATCTGAGGCTGCTCGGCCTGGGACTTCGAGGGCAGGCGGTGCCGCAGCTCGCCAAAGACCTGCAGCCGTGGCTGGTCGGGAGCCTGGCCGTGATGCTGCTGACTGGGTTTCTGTTATTTCTGTCCGAAGCGCTCAAGTGCTACGAGAACCTGCCCTTCCATCTCAAGATGATCTTCCTGTTCCTGGCCATCGTCTTCACCTTCACCGTCCGTCAAAGATTTGCGCTCTCCGGTCGCGCCGATGGAATGCCGGTGCTGAGCAAGCTGGTTGGGGCGACGTCGGTGATGCTCTGGAGCGGCGTCGGGTTGATGGGGCGAAGCATCGGATTCTGGTGACGCCTCGCACCATGAGAGTGGGAATCAGGAGATTCGCCATGCGTGTGGCCGTTCTCGCGGTGTCATTCGGTGCCGTTCTCATTGCCGGATGCAGCGGGCCGCCTGCGCCCGCACCGCCGCCGTTCAAACCTGTCGCTGATGTTCGCACCCTGATGGTCGACATCATCGATCCCTCGTCCGATGTGATTTGGGACTCGGTGGGCGCTATCGTGACAGCGGCCGGCACCGAGGAACGGATGCCGCGCACCGAGGAGGAATGGGCGCGGGTGCGGAATGCCGCGCTCACCGTTGCGGAAGCTGGCAACCTGCTGATGATGCCCACGCGTGCGCGGGACAACGAACGAGTGGATGGCTATGTCGCGCGCGATGATCGACGGCGGAGAGGTCGCGGCGAAGGCTGCCGTGGCGAAGGACCCCAACGCAATCCTCGCCGCTGGCGATCAGATCTACCAGACGTGCGTCGCGTGCCACGAGAAGTACATTGCGGTGCCGCCAGGAGATTGACGGCCAGTCCGACCGTCAGGACATATTGGTCCGTCGAATCACACCGGAGTCCACGACCTTCCCGGTTCTCGATATCGTCTGAAAATACATCTCGTCGCCCGCAATCTCGACCAGCATGAAGTGAAGGTCCGTGTCGAATCCCTTGGCCGTGAGCGTCGAGCGTGCCGCGATGTTGCCGGACCTGAGCTTGCCGGCTGCGCCGGAGATGAAATAGTAGATGCCCTTCTGCGGCTTGATCCGTTCGTAGAAGTGCTCGTGGCCGGAGAAGACCACGCTGACCCCGTGCTTGATGAACAACGGCTCGAGCACCGAGCGTAGATCCAGCTCGGACCCGTGACGCTCGCCCGAGGAGTAGAGCGGGTGATGGAAGAAACAGATCTTCCACTCCGACTTCGAGCCCGCCAGTTCCTTCTCGAGCCATTCGAGCTGCTTGGGATCCACCAGATTCGAGTTGAGGGCAAAGAAGCGCGCATTGCCCTGCGTGAAGGTGTAGTACTGCTGCTCGTTCATGTTGAAGAGCTTGTAGAACCGCTGGTTCGGGTCGTCGTGGTTGCCCAGCGATGCGTAGAATTTCACGCCCGCGGCGAGCAGGGCCTTGTACGGCCGCTCGAATTTCTGCTGAAAATCGCCCGCCTCCTCGTCGCCGTAGATGTTGTCGCCGTTCATCAGGACGAACTCGAACGGAAACGTCGCGTGCGCGGTCGTCATACGCTCGGCCACCTGGAATTGCGACGATCCGCCCGTACCGTTGTCGCCGATCACGGCAAACTTCACCGAGCCGTCTTTTCGGGGAAGCGCAGTCTCGCCGGCCGGCGCGCGTGGCGCCTGCGCGGGCGGTGCAGCCTGGGACGGCGACGCCGCCTGGGCCGGCGGCGGAGTCGTCCGGGCTGGTGACTGCGATGGGGCCGCCGACGAACAGGCAACCGACAGGGCACAACCGACGACGAGAAGAGACAGAGGACGCATGGGAATCCCTTAGGTCTTGTCCGGTGGAAGCACGTTATAGATGAAGTCCACGATCACGTTGGCGCCGACGTCTCTGAGGATCAGGTGCCGGCCGAGAAACCGGTACTCGACCTCCTCTGGCAAAAGTGGAAGACGCAGCAACAGCTTGGGAGGCATCGTCGCCAGCGGCGCGCCGTCAGGGTATGCCTCGTTGACGCGGAGGCGGAGCTTGTCGGGGATTTCTTCAACCACCGCATCGGCGTCCGCGTCACTGCGTTTGTTCAGATCTGCGCTGACGATGCGCCGAAACTGCTTGGCCGACGGCGGCGTGAAAATGTCGCCCGGCTTTGCGTCCTGGCGCGCGCCCTGGACGAGCACGGCCAGCGCCTTTTGATGCTCCGCAATATTGGCGGTGTCCGTGGTCTTCTTCAGCTCGGGAAGATTCTCCTCCAGCATCTTGCGCAGCTTGACGTATTGCCGGACACGGTCCGTGAACTCCGTGAACACGGCCGCGTCGGGAGCCGCCGGTTGCGTTTGTCCGGACACGTTGCTCTCGGCGACGACAGGACGGCTTTCGGCCACGACCGCGCGGCGTTCCGGCTCATCCGACAGATCACTCGCGTCGGGTGCGCACGCCAAGGTCGCGAACAGGGCCGTGAGCAGAGACAGAGATCGCGCTCGCGATGTCATGACACCTCCGGAGGCTGACAGGAAAGGTCTCTCATGAAGATTCCGGCCGGCGCGTCTTGACAATGGCGGCCATGACTCCGAGGCCGAGCAGGACGGTGACGCCGATGCCGATCCAGCGCGTGTCGACCCCGATCAAGTGCGCACCGTATGCGAGGGCGCAGGCGACGAGCACCATGCCGATCATGTACACGGAGAAATTCGTCATGCGCGTTCTCTCCCCGGACCAAGCTCTGCGCGGGTCCGCTGCCGACATCAGGAGCACAGCTTGTGCCAGTTCTCGAATGATGGGCTTCGAGTCGATGAGGTAGGAAACTGGAGCGAATTTGCCCTGCGGGTCGCGACGTGACGCCTGTTCCGGGCCGAACGGGGTGTCAGCGACCGGACATCTGGTGCAGCGGCGGGAGGCCGGCGAACATCTTGTGGTCGGGCCCCTAGCGAGCGGGCTCGATGCCCGCTGCCTGGAACAGCGCGCTGCCGGCGGGAGAGCCGAGGTACCGCACGAACGCGGTGGCCGTCTCCATCTGCGGCCCGCCGACCACCGGCGCGCCGGCGTAGGCGGTGTAGTTCTGAACGTCCGGAGGGAGCGGTCCCACCAGACGCAGGCCTCTGTCGCCAAACAGCCTGATCTCCGTGATCGCACCGACGCCCATCTCGCGGCCCTTGCCCGCCAGCAGGTGCTCCATCACCGCGGCGCCGTCAGGGTATCGCGTGCTCCTGGCTGCCACTTGTTCGGCGATCGCCAGTTTCTCGAGGAGGCTCTCGAAATAGAGGCCCGTCGAGGCGCGATTGAACACGATGGACTCGGCATTCAGGATCGATTGCGTGAGGGCTTCCTTCGTCGAGATGTCGGGTATCGGCGCGTCCGCGCGAATCGCGACGCCGAGCCCGACCTGTCCGACCCGACACGCTGATCGAGCAGTTTGCCAGCCCGAGTAAGCTCGTCGGCAACCGCCGCTGATGCGACAACAGCGTCCCATTGCTCGCCGGCGTTCACGCGTGCGCGAATACGGGGAGCCGTGTCGAACGTGATTAGAACCGTGTGGCCCGTCTCGCGCTGAAACGCCGAGGCAGCCGCAGCGATGCCTGGCTCGATTGCGCCGGCGCTCAGCACGCGGATGTCGTTGGCGGCCGACGGCGCCGAACATCCCAGGAACACGGCGGCAATCAATTTCAGCAGCGTCGGCGTTCTCGACATGGGTGCCGAATCCCTCCAGCCTGTACCCCTCGAGGAGACATCCCGGGGGTCGAAGCAAGTCGACTATACTGCGCCTCTTGATTGAGCAGGATCGGTGCAGCTCGGTTCGTCGTGCTGCCTGATCGTGCCAGACACTTCACACCCAGAACAGCATGTCGCGACAGGCGAGTCAATCAGAGCATCCGGTTGAGGTGACGCCTTCGTCCTGGTGGAGGAAGGAAGACTGGCTCGCCGTGTGGCTCGGGGCCATCGTCCTCCTGCTGATCCTGTGCGGCGCTCGCCTGTCTCTCCCTTCCCTCCGATGGCGCGACGTGTCATCTGCCGCATCGCTCCTGTCTCCGGCCGTGTCCGGCCCCTGGCTTGTCACCGGCCTTGCGGTCGGACTGCTTTCGGCGGTCGGCGTGGCTCTCCAAGGCGGCAATCTCCAGCGCTACGCCCTGGGATTTCCCGTGGTCTTCGCCCTGGCGTGGGCGTCGCTCGTCCTTGCCGGGAACTCGGAGGCCAATGCCTGGGGCATCGAGTACGTCATCTTCGCGCTCGCGCTCGGACTTCTGATCAGCAACGTCATCGGCACGCCGCGCTGGCTTCGTGACGCCGCGCGCACCGAGTTCTTCATCAAGACCGGCCTCGTGCTGATGGGCGCCACCATTCTCTTCGCGGAGGTCCTCCAGGCAGGCGTGCTCGGTCTCGTCCAGGCCGTCGGGGTCGTCACCGTCGTCTGGTATGTGGCTTACCGGATCTGCAAGAAGTTCCGCCTGGACGACGAATTTTCCGTGCTGCTCGCCTCGGCGGTTTCCATCTGCGGCGTGTCGGCCGCCATTGCCGCCTGCGGCGCCATTCAGGGGGATCGCCGCAAGCTGAGCTATGTCACCTCGATCGTCTTGATCGTGGCCATGCCCATGATCGTGCTCGCACCGTGGTTCGTTCGCATCGCCGGCATTCCCGATGTTGTCGCCGGCGCCTGGATGGGAGGCACGCTCGACACGACCGGCTCGGTCGTCGCGGCCGGCGCGCTCGTGAGCGAGACGGCCATGAAAGTCGGCACCATCGTCAAGTTTTCGCAGAACGTCCTGATCGGGGTCGCCGCATTTCTTCTCTCAGTGTGGTGGGCCATGAGACAGAGCAAGAGCAGGGAAGATCGCCCCAGCCCCTCGGTGATCTGGGAGCGATTCCCCAAGTTCGTGCTCGGTTTTGCGGCGGCTTCCGTGGTGTTTTCCTTTTTTCTCTCGCCTGCCCTCGTCGCCGACACCAAGGGTGTCATCGCGTCGGGACGTACCCTCTGGTTTGCGCTCGCCTTCGTCTCGATCGGACTCGAGACCAACGTCACGGAGCTCTTCACGCTCGGTGGCGGGCGTCCGCTCGCGAGCTTTCTCCTGGCCCAAGCGTTCAACATCGTCTGGACGCTTCTCCTGGCGTGGCTGGTGTTCGGCGGCATCCTCCTGCCGAGCCCGGCCATCTAGCGAACGCTCGCAGGCTTACCAGAGAGCGCGCCAAGCCGATATACTGCCGCCGACGTCCGAATGGTCCAACACGGCCCCGGGCCGTTCAGGAAGCCTCGAGAGGAGTCCCGTATGAAATGGAATCGACGGCAGTTCGTCACGGCCTCGTCGCTGGCGGCCATTGCCAGCTCGCTGCCCCGGTCGCTTTTCAGTCAGACCCCGGCTGCGCCGCCAGCTCAGCCGGCAGCCCCCGTGGTGCCGACATTCAACGCGCTGCGCGGTAACGTCGGCATCTTCACCGCCCGCGGCGGCACGATGGGATGGCTCATCACGCCGGACGCCGTGGTCGTCGTGGACAGCCAGTTCGCCGACACGTCGCAGATGTTCCTCGACGGGCTGAAGCCTCGCACCCAGCGCAAGATCGATCTCCTGATCAACTCGCACCATCACGGCGACCACACCGGGGGCAACAAGACCCTTCGCCCGAACGTCGTGAAGATCGTGGCGCATGCCAACGTGCCGGAGCTGCAGCGGAAGCAGGCAGCGGCCAACAAGACCGAGGACGCCCAGGCGTACGCCGACGAAACCTACACGACGACATGGAAGGCCGACCTTGGCAGCGAGGTGATGTCCACCAAGTACTACGGTCCGGGACACACGAACGGCGACAGTACCATCGTCTTCGAGCGCGCGAATATCGTCCACATGGGCGACCTGATGTTCAATCATCGGCATCCGAGAGTGGATCGTCCCGGCGGCGCTCTCATCCGCAACTGGATCGCGCTGCTCGAAGGCACGACCAAGGACCACGACGCCGACACCACGTTCATCTTCGGCCATGCGAAGGTGGGGATGCCGGTCACCGGGACGCGCGCCGACCTGCTCGCGTTCCGCGACTATCTGACGGGCGTGCTCGACTACGTGCAGAAGGGCATTGCGGCCGGGAAGTCGATGGAGGAAATCGTGAAGGTCACCGAAGTGCCAGGCTTCCCGCAGCACGAGGGTGTGCCCACCGGAACGCTGACCATGGCGTACGAGGAGCTGACGGCGAAGTCGTAACGAGATGTTTCGCGCCATTTCACGTCGCCATTTCACGCTAGGCCTTGTGGCTGCTGGCGGGTCCGTGCTCGCAAAGCAGCCACAGTCGTCGGGCACGCTGGAGTTGCGGCAGTTTCACAACCAGCCGGTCAGCAGCCCGCTCCACGCCGCGCTGGTCGATCTATGGGCGTCGGTTGGACAACAGACCGGCGGTAAGCTTGCCGTTCGCGTGTTTCCGGAGAACGACGGGATCTCCGGAGGCGATCTGACGGCCGTCGCCATGATTGCCGACGGCCGTCTCGATTTCTTCACGGCGAACGGCGGATTGATGGGCTCGCAGGTGCCCGCCTTCAGCGTGCAGGGCATCCCGTTTGCGTTTCCGACCCTGGGCCACGTGTTCAAGGCGATGGACGGTGACCTCGGCGCGCATCTCCGTTCGGAGGCCGGGGTCAAGGGACTGTACGCCGTTCCCGGTGGCTGCTTCGACAACGGCTTCCAGCAGCTCACCTGTGCCACCAAACCCATTCGGACCGTCGCCGACCTGCAGGGAGTCAAGGTTCGCACGCCCAACGTTCCGCTCTACATCGAGCTGTTCAACACGCTCGGGGCCGTTGCCGTGCCTACCACGCTCGACAGGCTCTACGAGACGATGAAGTCCGGCGCGGCCGACGCTCAGACCGATCCACTCGCCTTCATCGAGCTGTTCAAGCTCTACGAAGTTCAGAAGTACGTGAGCCTGACGAATCACATGTGGAGCGGCTTCAACTTGTTCGCCAACATGAAGCGATGGGAGAGTCTGCCCTCCGAGATGAGGAACATCATCGAGCGCACGGTGCCCACCTTTGTCGAGCGGCAGCGGCAGGCGAATCAGGCGCTGAACGAGCGGCTCCGCACGGACCTGACGGCGCGCGGCATGATCTTCAACGAAGCCGAGACCGGATCCTTCCGCGCGAAACTGGGGCCGCTCTACACGCGCTGGAAGCCGATTGTCGGGCAGCGCACCTGGGATCTGCTGGAAGCGGCCACCGGCGCGCAGTTGGCCTGATAGACGCCGCGGCGGTCGACGGGCGACGCCATCAACGAAAGTGCGAGCCGTCCAACTTGGTGCCTCGATAGGCACAGAGCATCCCGGGGATCTCCAAGGCATGGAGACCGACCGAGGTGGCCATCGCGATGGGCAACTCGACAAATCGCAGGCCGTAGTGAGCTCCGCAGCGGATGCAGTCACTCCAGCTTGTGAGCACTTTCCCCGCCAGAATCGGCACGATAGCGCCGCGACCGAGTCGTGCCAGCCGGGCGTAAGGCATCCCGGGGTCGTCCAGCCTGGTGCGGATGGTGCCGTAGCCACTGTTGCGGCGGATGTCGGCCTCCATCGACCAGCCCTCGAAGTCGTGGACGACGAGCATCTCCGGATCGAATAGCAGCTGCCAGCCAGCGCGTCTGAATGCTTCGCTCTGAATCCGTGACGCAAACGGCCCGAGACCCTCCGGCAACGGGTGCGCGAGATACGCGGCACGCCTGAATGCACAGTTGTTTGGAGCGATGAACCGGGTTCGCCCGAAGCGGCCAGGGTCGACATGCGAGCGGCCGAGCAGCGCGCACATGCGGGCGGCGAGCGAGGCGCCCGGATAGAGCGTCCGCCCGCTGACGACGGCGGCGCCGGAATGGGTGCGCAAGGCAGTCACCAGGCGTCTGACCCACGTGCGGTCGGGCATGCAGTCTGCGTCGAGCACCGCGACGAACTCGGCGCGTGCCGCGCGCACGCCCTGGTTCTTCACACCGTACGAGTCGTGTTCAGGAAAGAAGCGCACCTGGAGCGTGGGAAGAATCGATGCCAGGTTCGAAGGCACGTCGTCGCGGTAGCGCTCGCTCTCGCATAGCAGAAACTCGATGGCCTCGGGAAAATCCTGCTGGGATAGCGTCGTCAAGAGCTGCCGGACGTCCTTCAATCCCTCGTGCCCGCCGGATGCATAGTCCGACACGATGATCACGGAGACTGCCGGCATCGATGCAGAAGAGGACACGGTCATCATCTTATCGGTTTGAGCGCCGCCGATGCGGCGTGGTGCCTCGCGATGGACGTATGATGGCGACCTCCTTCTGGAGGGGCAGATGTTGGCAGACCGCACCTGGATCGATCTCGGGGCCGTTAGCGCGCTGAGCAGCCGGCCACTGTCACTTGTGCACGCGAACGGCGCGAAGATCTGCGTCTCGTTCGAGCGCGGGGTGTTTGGCGCCGTGTCCGCCACCTGCATCCATCGCGGCGGGCCCCTTCATGAGGGCACGCTTGCCGACGGGTGCATTGTCTGTCCCTGGCACCATTGGAAGTTCGATCGGCTGACGGGCATCGTGCCAGGAAAGGCGGTTGGCGTGCCGCCATATGACATCGAAGTGCGCGACGGCCACGTGTTTGCGGCTCCGGCGCTGGCTATCCCTGTCGCATCCGCGAATGCGACCTCAGGCTCGCATCCCCTGGAGCGGCCGATCGAACGCGCGCCCGGCCCCATCCGCGTGGCTGGCATTTCGACGACGGCGATGAACCTTCAGAATCCAAGAACGTCCACATCGGAGCGACTGCTGACGATTGCCCTCGACCATGCGAGGACGGGTCTGGCCGCCGAGACGCGGCTCTTGAAGCTCAACGAGCTTCGCTTCAGGACATGCGAGGGCTACTACTCGAAGAGCGCGCAGGCGTGCACCTGGCCCTGCACGATCACGCAGACCGACGACTCTGACGAGATGCAGCAGGTGTACGAGGCACTCGTCTTCTGGGCCGACGTCGTGCTGGTGGCGACACCGATTCGATGGGGCAGCGCGAGCTCGTTGTTCTTCAAGATGGCCGAGCGGATGAACTGCATCCAGAATCAGATCACCCTCAACAACCGCGTGCTGATCCGGAACAAGGTGGCCTCGTTCATCATCACCGGCGGCCAGGACAACATCCAGGCGGTGGCAGGACAGATGCTGATGTTCTTCGCGGAGGTGGGCTTTCACTTCCCGCAGTTTCCGTTTATTGCCCACAGCCGCGGATGGTCGGCCGAGGACATGGAGCGCAACGTCGAGTACGTCGAGCAGAGCGACGACCTGCGAGACGGCGCGCGCCAGCTCGTCGTGCGTGCCGTGGAGATGGCGAGCCTGTTGAACGGTCAGGGTGCGGGCCTGGACCACACCGCCCGCGGCGGACGGAAGGCCTCGCCGCTGCATCTCGATGCGGCCGACGACAGCCGTGCCAGCGGGGGACCGGCCTGACTGCTTGACCGCTTACTAGGCAGCGGCGCGTCGACTCGAAGACGGTCACGAAAGAAAGCCGCGGGGAATTGTCGAGGCCCGCGTGTTGCGATAGATTCTCCATGCGGAGGAGGGAGATGGCGAAGCCCGGACGCAACGACTTGTGCCCCTGCGGAAGCGGGCGGAAGTTCAAGAAGTGCTGCGAGCCCAAACAGCTGGCGGGCCGGCGCAGCTCACGGATTCTGATCGTGGCCGTGGGCGGTGTGCTGGCCGCGGCGCTGGCCACCGCCATCATCTCGTTCAACCGCGAGCCGAGCCCGACGGGCGGACAGGTGTGGTCACCCGAGCACGGTCACTATCACGACGTGAACAGTCCGGGCGTTCCGTAGGGCGATCCCGGTCCCGGAAGGGCCCTGAGTTAGGGGGCAATGGCCGACTCGGAGCGGCGCGATGAGCGTCAGTTCGAAGCCGAGCCGGAGGTAGCGCGGATTTCGAGCGCGACGTCCGGCGGCCTGTCCTGAGCCTGGCCGCATCGGACTCGCGCGATGGGCGTCGGTGTGAAATCTGCGCGGACGGAGGCTCGGGTTCGAGCGCCGACTCCGCGGAGGCCATAGAACGATAACTCAGGGGCCTTCCGGGACGGTCTCGCATCTCTACGAGGCCTGGCGTGCAGCGTCTGGGATCGATCGCTCTGAGTTGGGCCACGTCGATCTGCTGACTGTCTCGGGCAGATACTCGCGCTCCTCCCGCCGAATCTTCCGGTAGCGCTCGAAGGCCGCGCGCGCGTCCTCAACACCGACCCACGTGCGCCAGGTGGTGCCCCGGAACGTATGGCGCAGCATGCGGCCGGCGTTCCGCAGTACGAATCCCGGGTCGTGACGCGCCACCGCCGCGATGTGCCGCACTTTCATCCAGCGGTCGGCGCGCCACCGCATGAACTCGATGTCATCCGCCGACAGGTGCCGGCTTCGCACCACGGCCGTCGTCCCGTCGTACTCCTCGAGCCGATCGTTGACGATCAAGTTGCGCTCGACGAAGTCCTTCGTCATCGGCGTGCCGGGATACGGCGTCGGATGCTGGATATACGGCCAGTCGACGAACCTGCGGGCGAACGTCAGATTGGCCTCGATGGCTTCCGGCGTATCGTCGGGATTGCCAACAATCAGGCCGCCGACCACATACATGCCGTGTCGGTGCAGCACGTCGATGGCCTCGATCGTCGCGTTGCCCGCCGCCTTGCCCTTATCGCGCCTGGCGTTCTTGGCGCCCGCGCGCAGAAATGCCAGATCGTCCTGCAGGATGTTCTCGATCCCCAGGAACACGTATCGGAACCCGGCCTCGCGCATCAGCGGCGCGACCGATTCGCCGGAGTTCGCAATCGACGAGGTCATGGCCTGGACGATGTAGTCCACGTCGTTCAGGCGTGCCTCGACGATGGCCCGGCAGAACATTTCGAAGCGGGCCACGTTCAACGTGATGTTGTCGTCGACGATGAAGATCGTGCGCGCGCCGCGGTCTCTGGCGTCGCGGATGTCGGCCAGCACGCGGTCGGTGGAATAGGTGTGAAAGTTTCGACCGCGCATCTCGATGATGGAGCAGAAGCTGCAGTCGAACGTGCAGCCGCGCGAGGTCTCGACCACGTCCACGGGGCGCCCGAGCATGGTGTATCCGTTCAGCACGCGCGCCGCCCGCTTCGGCAGCTTGATGTCGTCGTCGAGGCGATGGCTGACGGATCTTGGCGGGTGGTGCGCGAAGCCGGCTGGTGTTCGATAGGACAGACCCGCGACCGCCTCCACTCCGGCACCGCGTTCGAGAGCACGCAGCAGCTCGCGGAACGTGATGTCGCCCTCTCCCCGGACGATGAAGTCCACGCCGGAGTCGGCGCGGCAATACGCCTCGGGGGCGAGGCTGGGGTCGTAGCCGCCGACCACGACGTGGACATTGGGCCGGAGCGCGCGGACGAGGGACACCATCCGCAGGGCCGTGCGCCGCTGAAAGGTCATGATCGACAGGCCCACCACGTCGGGAGCGTGCTGGCGGACCAACCGCTCGACCGTCGGGCCGACCGAGGCTTGCGCCAGGATGAGATCCGCGATCGCGACCTGATGATGGCTGTCGACGTTACCGGCGAGCGAGGCGAGCGCACCGTTCGGCATCCGGATCGCGAGAGCCGGCATGTGCTCGAACGAGTCGGGCATCGAGAGCAGGAGAACGTTCACGTCCGTGCCCGGTGACAGGATACACAGACTGGCCGGCTACGACGCCGGGTTTCTGACGCGAAGAGGCTGACGGTTACGAATTGCGGTGGCCGTGAACGGTCGAGCTAGATTGACCGAGGCAATTGGCGTCCAAGAACGGCACTGGCACTGGCCGCGTAATGCGACCAGTGCCAGGAAGGGGAGCGAACTCGAATTTTTCGGAACCAGCTACTGCTGGCGGCGACGGACACGGCGCGCGACCGTGACGAGACCGGTACCGAACAGCAGCAGCGACGTCGGCTCGGGAATCGGCGTCGGTTCGGTCGACTGAACCGGGAATATCACCTGCGAGACGGTGAAGAGGTCTGGGGTGGTTGAAACCCCACTGTAAGACACGATATCGACAATTGACGTAGCCGCGAACGACGCGAGAGTCGTTGGGTTGACGGCGGACAAATCGAGCAGGTTATTCGTCCCAAAGGTAAAACTGAAAACTGACAGATCCGCCAGGAGAAGCGGAGTTGTGTCCAAGGGATCCACGACGGGGTCCGTGTACGAGAAAGCGGTGAGGTCGGCCAGGACAATCGTTGTGACGGGAAGCACAATCAACGTGTCGTCAAACGAAAAGAATCCTTCGCCCCAAGGATCGATCGGTTCGAGTCCGGTATCTGGGACAATGTGAATCGGATTGATCGTCTTGAACGTGAAAGTCACCGGGCTGGCGTCAGCCGGTCCCGCTGAGAAAACTGCGAGCGCGAAAATCAAAACCGCGACAAATGAGGCCGTGCGAACTCGCCGAGTGAACATCTGTCTCCTTCCGCTGAAGGACCGCAAGGGTCCCTGCGAGTGCAAAGGTCGTTCCAGCTCAAACTTCATTGAAGTTCGCAAAATTGCACTGAGCGAACTCCGTTCAGCCTTGGGGCGATTAATGTCGCACCCGTAGCCAACCCAGTCTACTTGAGCTGGGTGACGGGAGTGTTACCTATTCCGTTACGGAACAGATATCGGCCGTTGCGGGACGACTATTGAGTCCCTGCCTTGGTGATCTCCACGGTGGAGTCGTGCATCCAGCCGGATGTCTCGTTCTTGTACCAGCGCATCACCATGCCGGTCTTGCGCAGCTCCGGCGAGAGTTGTACCTGCACCCACTCGCCGCTTCGGCCGATGACGGTGAGCACCGTGCCGTTCGGGACGAGAATCAGAATTTCCGAGCCCGAGCCGGAACTCATGTGCACGTTGGCGTGACTGGTGGGAACGCGCGCGCGCTCCGTGGACGTGGGCGCGGCCGTCTGCATCGATGCCGCGATCGGAAGCAGGAAGGCGAACGCCAAGGTCGTCGAGAGACGGAAACGGAATGCGCGTGGAGTCTGCATGGTCCGACAGTCAACAACGATCGGTTCCTCGTGTCAAGAGCCTTCCGCGCCACCGGCACATTTTCACTCCGGCCCCGCATTCCCCCATTGACAGACACGCCCGCGACGAACAATCCTCACACCAGCACGTCCCCTTTACCCACGGAGTTTCCACATGCGCGCGAGGAAAACGCTGCTCGTAGCCCTGATGGCCGGCGGGACGCTGGTCACGATGGCCGTTATCGGCTGGCCGCACCTTTCGGCCCAGATGGCGGCAAACGTCGAGAAAGTCGACATGGGCGACTACGAGGCGGTCGTGCCCTGGCCGCAGCCGCTGCCCGACAGCGATCTCTCGCACGACGGCTGGACGTGGGGCTCGGGCGCCGGCGTCTGGGCCGAGAGTCCCGACAAGGTCTGGGTGGCGCAGCGCGGCGAGATCCAGCTGCCGCCCGGCGCCACGCCGTGGATCTGCCCGTGCCTGCTCGACGCCGCGGCGCACCAACACGGGCCGCCGGCCGTACTCGGGCAAGGAGCTACCCCTACGAGATGCGGCGGCACCACCTGGTGTTCGCGGTCGATCGCAACGGCAACACGATCGAGGAGTGGCTGCAGCACGACAACTATCTGGCGCCGCCGCGCGGCTCGGGACTCGGCGAGGTCGGCCGCGGTCCGCACAAGCTGCTGATCAACCCGTACGATCCGCGAGAAGCACATCTGGATCGTCGACGACGACATGCACGTGATCAACATCTTCACCAACGACGGCAAGCTGGTGCAGACGATGGGCGAGCGCGGCGTGCCCGGACGCGGCCCGAACAACTTCAACCGGCCCGACCGACATCGCCTGGCTGCCCGACGGCACGTTCTTCGTCGCCGACGGCTACGCCGGCACGCGCGTGGCCAAGTTCGATCGCAACGGCAAGTTCCTGATGGACTGGGGCCAGCCGCCGGACGATCCGAACAAGCCGGGCCCGAACGAGTTCTGGTCGGTGCACAGCATCGGCATCAGCCGCGACCGCCGGCTCTTCGTCGCCGACCGCGAGCATCACCGCATGCAGGTCTTCGACGAGAACGGCAAGTTCCTCGAGATGTGGCCGACCGGCCACGACTCGGCGGTGCTGGCCCACATCGTCACCGAGGACGACTTCATCTGGGTGGCCGACTGGACGACCGATCGGCTGGTCAAGTACGACCTGAACGGCCGCTACATCCTCGACATCGGCGGGCACGGGCGCGCAGCCCGGGCAGTTCGACGGCGTCCACCAGATCAGCGTCGACCAGGAGCGCAACCTCTACGTCACCGAGGTGGCCAACGATCGCTCGCAGAAGTTCCGCCCGAAGCCGAACGCCGATCCCGACAAGATCATCGGCCCGATGGTCGGGCGGGGACAGTTCAAGCTGCCAGCGGCGGGACAGCCGTAGCAACCGGTGGTGAAAGTCGCGGGCTACGATACCGCTGGATGAACTGACAACCTCCGAAACCTGATTCTCGACGGCGAGGCAGCGTGGACGCGTATGGCCGCCGCGCTGCTTCCAGATTCGTATTGTCTTCGTCTGAGAACTCAGCGAAGTCCGTGTGCGCTAGGGAACAGACACCACCTGGGCGGTCTGTCACCATCGCCTCCTGCTGCGGAACTCCCCGTGCGCCTGCCTCGAGACGACGTGCGGTGACATTCAAGGTTCCCCAACATTCGTGGCGATGGGTAGAACCCGGGGTGCAGCGGAAGCCTCCAGTGCCGCCCTCACGTGAGTTTGACGAGGTCTTAGAGCGAAGGTAGAGTGCGCCCGGACAGGGAGATGGCAATGACCGAAGAGTCCGGCACGCCCGTGCCACCGCACGCGCTGACGATGAAGGCCTTTGGGATCACCGACAAGGGAAAGGTACGCCCGACCAATGAAGATCAATTCCTGATCGCCGAGCTCTCGAAAGCGATGCGAGTCTTGCAAACGAGCCTGCCGGAACCAAAGGTGCAGGTCGGCGAGGAACGCGCACATCTCTTTCTCGTGGCCGACGGCATGGGGGGGCATCAGGCAGGCGAGCGGGCGAGCGCCCTGGCCGTGGTCGCGATCGAGCAGTTCACGCTCAATTCGTTCAAGTGGTTCTTTGGCGCGAATAGCACGGAAGCGCAGAAGGTTCTCGCGCAGTTTCAGTCGGCGCTCAGTCAAGTCGACGCCAGCATTCGCGAAGAGGCGGCGGAGCATCCGGAGCAGAGTGGGATGGGAACGACGGTGACAATGGCGTTCCATCTGGGTGCACAGCTGTGCGTGGTGCACGTGGGAGACAGCCGCGCGTACCTACATCGAGATGGCCAGTTGCAGCAGCTCACCCAGGACCACACGCTGACAGGCGACATGGTGCGCAGCGGGGTCCTCCGGCCAGACCAGGCCGCCGGGCACCGTTTCCGACACGTGATCACGAACGTTGTCGGCGGCCCTGAGCTCGGAGTCACCGTCGACGCGCACGCACTCGAAGTTCAGGGGGGCGATCGTTTGTTGCTCTGTTCGGACGGATTGACGGAGGTCGTGACACACGATGCCATCGCTGCCACGCTCGACGCGGAGCCCTCCCCAGAGGTTGCCGCGAAGAAGCTGCTCGCGCAGGCGAATGATGGCGGGGCTCCCGACAACACGACCCTGGTGATCGTGCGGTTCGATCCGGTGGGCTCCGACGAAGGGAGCCCGCCGCGCTCGTGATCCGTGCCTCTCATCGTCTCCTTGCTTGCGACTCGGGAAGGGCGTATACTGCGATCGCTTCGCCTTCCTGAGCACTGCCGCACCTCGCCGGGGGAACCGCCCCGACCCTGAGCAACAGCCCTCACCGAAGCTTTCCTGTAGCAGGCGTCTAGCTCCGGCGTGTCGACATCCCGGCTCCGCGCGAGCGGAGGAACGTCGAGTCAAGACAGTCCGCTATCAGCAGAGGAGACTCATCATGAATATCGTACGCTGGGACTCGTTTCGTGACATGGCGGCTCGTCAGGAGCGGATGGGCCGGATGCTCGATGGTTTCTACGGCCGTCCACAGGAGGATCTCACCGGCGGCGCATGGGTGCCCGCGGTCGACATCTACACCAACGGACAGCACGAACTGGTGCTGAAGGCCGAGCTGCCTGACATGAAGGAAGAAGAGATCGAACTGACGGTCGAAGACAACACGCTCATATTGCGTGGCGAGAAGAAGCTCCACACGGACGTTCCCGAGGATCAGTTCCATCGCATCGAGCGCGCCTATGGCGCGTTCGCACGGACGTTCACGTTGCCGCCGACGGTCGACGCTGGCAAGGTCAACGCCGAGTACAAGGCCGGCGTGCTGACGATCCGGCTGCCGCTGCGCGCGGAAGCCAAGGCCAAGCAGATCAAGATCAACGTCGCCGCGTAGTTCGATTGCAGCGAGGCGGGGTCACCAACCCCGCCTCGTTTCTTGAGTCTCGAGCCTCGACTCCTTACACACGCTCAGCTTGTTCACCTTGAAGCGATCGTCGGGCGTGGTGTCCGACTTCGAGTCCGCGACGATCAGGACGTTGGCGCACGCCACGGCCCCGACGCAACGGAACCCGAAATTACAGGACTGTGGCCGCCCGGGCGGCATAGAATTCCCGGGAATGATGTCGATCATCCGACTCTCAGTGACGTTTCTATCAGCGGCGCTGCCTGCGGCCATCGTGGCCACGAGCCTCGTCGCGCAATCCACGCCGGCGGCAGACGACCGGCCAGCGCTCAGCAACCTGCCGCCCATGCCGGTGGAGAACTATCTTCCGAAGCCGCCCGGGGTGAAGGTGGAGACCATCCTCGATGGCCTCGAGGTCGTCTGGGGACTGCAGTTCGCGCCCGATGGTCGACTCTTTCTCACGGAGAAGCCTGGGCGGATCCGCATCGTCTCTGCTGACGGCAAGCTCGATCCCACCCCGTGGGCCACAGTCGCAAACGTCAATGCCGAGACGCGCGAGCGAGGGCTCTTTGGCGTCGCGCTCCACCCGAAATTCCCCTCGGAGCCCTGGGTCTATGTGATGTACACGGCGCAGAAGGGCGAGACCGCGGTCAACCGGGTGAGCCGCTTTCGCGAAGTTGGCGGCCGGGGCACAGGTGAGGAAGTGCTGGTCGACGATCTGCCGTCAGCGGGAAACCACAACGGCGGCCGGATTCGCTTCGGGCCCGACGGCATGCTCTACATCGGCGCAGGCGAAGCGGGAGATCGCACGCGCGCGCAGAATTTGAGCATCCGCGGGGGCAAGGTGCTCAGAATCACCCCTGACGGCAAGGTGCCGGCCGACAATCCGTGGCCGGGCAACGCCGTCTGGGCCTACGGGCTGCGCAATCCGCAGGGCCTCGCGTTCAGGCCGGGCGACGGCGCGCTGTTTGCCGCTGACCACGGTCCGACCGGCGAATGGCGCGACCCCAGAATTGCCGCGTACGACGAGCTCAACATCGTCCGAAAGGGCGAGAACTACGGATGGCCGCTCATCATCGGCGCCCCCGGCAAGCCGGGGTTCGTCGATCCGATCCTCGCGTGGATCCCGTCCGTGCCTCCCGGCGATCTCACGTTCTACAACGCCAGCCTGATGCCAGAGCTCATGGGTGATCTTTTCCTGAGCAGCCTCTGGGGCGAGGCACTGATCCGGATCCGCTTTCAGGATCCGGCAAATCCCGACCGGGTCACGGCCATCGAACGCTGGTTCAATACCAGGATGTGGCGGACCGGCGAACAGGTGGCCTCCGAGTACGGCCGGCTGCGGGGGATGACGGTCGGTCCCGACGGCGCCCTCTACGTAGGGACGAGCAATCAGGACACGCGGCGCCCGCCAATGCCGGGTGACGATCGCATTCTCAAGATCACGCCCGCATCACGCTGAGCGCTCGAGGGACGCTGGCGATCCGGCCTGGGCGTGACGTCTATCTGCTTGAGCCCGTCGATATCGCTGGGCAGCGGCGTTTTTCCGGCTGCTGCCTTGTTCAGCCTGAGAATGGCGGCGACGATGTCCGCGTACTCCTGCCTCGTGAGCGTTCCCGGGGCTTCGACCGGCATGGTCAGCCGCGTCGTGTCGTAGAGCACGAGCAGCGGACGTCCTGCCCATCGTTCGAGGAAGACGTCGGCAGTCCACTCCGCCATCGTGTGGCACGCTGCGCACTTCCCGCCGATGGCCAGCAGCCCGCGATCCGCCTGCTCGGCGGTGTACACGCCGTCCCAGATCGTGCGGCGTGCGGGCGTCGTGGTCTGCGCGGGCGCAGCAACGGCGCCGGCACCGGCGAGGAGCGTGACCGCGCCGAGAACGATCGCTCGAAGCATGGACCTCAGCCCGTAAGCATATCGCTGTCGGCGTGGAGGTTCGCCGAGCCGCACAATCCCGTTGACAGATTTCGAGCGGCAGGCTAGTTTTCGGCCGCATTCATCTCGCGCGACATCTGCCGCCGGATTTGCCCCTCGGCCCGGCCGTGTGGCCCGACGGCGATACTTCACACATGGGAGGAACCAATGCCGCTGTCATTGAGCCGTAGAAAGATGATGACGTGGGGACTCGCTTCTGCGGGTGTTCCGGTGCTGTCAAAGCTCTTCGGCTCGCCTGCGTTCGGCCAGGACTTCGGACCCAGCTCGGGGCTGCTCGGCGTGGTCGGCGGCCGCGATGAGAAAGCGCTCTTCCCGGGGCCCGACATGCCCGGCGGCGCGCAGACCGAGATCCGCATGGTGCAGTCGATTCACACGGCCGACGGTGACGAGCTCGAAGTGGCCGTCCGGATGAAGCCCTACGACATGGAGTCGTGGATCGCCGAGTGGTCGCGGGTGGCGGAGCGGAACGAAGAGCTCGCCGACGGTTACGCGGCAGCAGGCCTGAAGGTGACGGCCCACGAGTTCTACCGCCGCGCCCAGGACTTCTATTCGAACGCCACGTTGTATGCGGCCGAGACCCATCCGAAGCAGCTGCCGCTCTACAAGAAGTACCGCGAGATGTTCGACAAAGCGTGGCAGATGCAGCGCCCGCCATTCGAGCGTGTCAGCGTCACCTTCGAGGGGCACAAGCTCAACGGCTATTTCCGGAAGCCTGGCGGCGGCGCGCCAGGCACGCGATGGCCGACGGTGATTGGCTTTCAGGGCGCCGACTCGATGGCCGAGAACACCATCATGGGCGGTGCGGGTTCGTTCGTCGGCCGAGGGATGGCGTATCTCGTGATCGACGTGCCGGGACAAGGTGAAGCGATGCGGCTCCAGGGCCTGGCGCTGCCGCCCGACACCGAGCGCATCGCCAAGGTGCTCTGCGATTACGTGGAGTCGCGCCCCGACGTGGACGCGTCGCGCATCGGCATGCAGGGCATCAGCATGGGTGGGTGGAGCGCGCCGCGCGCCGCGAGCGGTGAGCCGCGCATCAAGGCCGTCGTGATGGCGAGCGGCTCGTACAACATCGGCCAGGATCTCTTCGAGTACTACCCCCCGATCCAGGAGCGTGTGCGCTGGATCATCGGCGCCAAGGATCTCGCCGACGCCAAACGGAAGCTACGCGACTACACGACCGAAGGCGTGGCGCAGAAGATTCAGGCAGCCATGGTGATCGGCTACGGCTCAGACGATCGCATCATGGATCCGCAGGGCGCCTACCGGCTGTACCAGGCTGCCGTGAACTCGAAGCGCGACATGATGGCCGGCCTGGGCCATCCGCATCACGCGGCCAAGGCCGGCGGCCCGCGCGCCGAGCGCCCGGCGACGCTGCAGGACTGGATGATGAAGCAGCTCGGGGCGGACGCCCGCTCGTAGCGTCCCGCTGCGGCCCACTGGAAACCCCCATCGCGCGCGCCGTGCGGTGGGGGTTTGCTGTGTACGACGCTGTTCAGCTTGCGTCAAGGGTTCGATCTGGGGCGCGCAACAGAGCAGCTATACTCACATCTTTCATGACGATTGCTGCGGGAACGCGCCTCGGGCCCTATGAAATAGCCAGTCAGATCGGGGCCGGTGGAATGGGCGAAGTCTACCGCGCGCGCGATACGCGGCTCGGCCGCGATGTCGCCGTGAAGGTGCTTCCCGGCGGCGTCTCTGACAACGCAGAGGCGCTGGCGCGCTTCGAGCTCGAAGCGAGGGCCGTTGCCGCCCTGAACCACCCGAACATCCTCGCGCTTCACGACGTCGGCGCAGAGAACGCGGTCGCGTACGCCGTCACCGAATTGCTCGAAGGCGAGACGCTGCGGGCGCGGATCGAAGCCGCGGGTCCGCTTCCGCCGCGCAAGGCCCTCGACTACGCCACCCAGATCGCCCGAGGCCTGTCCGCCGCGCACGAGCGGGGCATCGTGCATCGCGACGTCAAGCCCGAGAACGTCTTCGTCACGCGCGATGGACGGGTCAAGATTCTGGATTTCGGTCTTTCCGGCCAGGATGTTTCACACGCCGACAGCGCGACCGAGGTGACGGGCCCGTCCCCGAGCGGCGGCGTTATCCTCGGCACGGTCGGTTACATGGCGCCGGAACAGCTTCTTGGGCAGCCGGCCACGCCGCAATCGGACATCTTCGCCTTCGGCGTCGTGTTGTACGAGATGCTGACGGCCACGCACCCGTTCAAGCGTGCCACCGTCGTCGAAACCCACACTGCCGTGCTGCGCGAGGATCCGCCTCCGATCAATCGCGCGGTACCTGCGCTGCCATCGAGCGTAGGACGTCTCCTCACGCGGTGTCTGGAGAAGCAGCCCGCCGACCGTCCCGAGTCCACCCGCGACCTGGCGTTCTATCTGGACATGCTGGGGAGCGCCACCGAGAGCGGCGCGTTCACGACCACGGCCGACGCCCTTGCGGCGGGCCTTCGGCGGCTCCGCACGCGGATGCTTCTGACAGCCTTGGGTCTCGTCCTGCTGATTTCGCTGGCGGCCTGGGGTTATGCGCGGACCATGGCGAATCGCGCCGCGAGCGAGACGATCGCGACCGATCTCGCCCGTGCCGGCCGGCTGGTGGGGCGGGCGCAGGAAGACCGTCTGACGCGATTGAGCCTGACGGCGCGGCTCATCGCATCGTTTCCGGAGTTGAAGGCGCTTCTGGAGACCGACACGGCGACGGTCCGGGATTTCCTGCTGTCCTACCAGCAACGCAATCCCGGCACGCCGCTCCTGATCGTGCTTGGGCCAACCGGCAACGTGGTGGCGCGAACGGACGAAGTTCAGCCGGCCGCCACCACCGGCGACGAATGGCTGGCGGACAGTCCAGCAACGAAAGCGCCGATGATCGCCACCATTGGCGATCGTCCCTTTCACGTCGCGGGTGCGGCCGCCGAAGCCGGAGGCAACATCTTCGGCTACATCTTTGCAGCCGCGCCGGTGGACGCTCAGTTCGCGCAGGCGCTGAGCGAAGCCACACAGGACGATGTGGTGCTGCTCTCGCAGTCGGGGGTGCTCGCGTCCACCCTGCGGGCGGGACAAACGCCGTGGCGTTCGCTGCAGGCCTGGCGCGATCAAGGAGGGCGCACCGATCAGTCGATCGATGTCCGGATCGGCACCCAGCGGTTCGCCGCACGTCAGGTGACGCTGGTCGAGAGCCCGCCGCTCGCCGCTGTGGTCGTCAAGTCGCGTGACGAGGCCATGGTGCCCTATCGACGCATCGAGCGCGGCCTGCTCGTGCTCGCCCTCCTGGCGGCCGTGCTAGCCGTCCTGGCCAGCTATCGACTTCCGCGAGCGATCACGTCCGCGCTCTCCTCACCCGGCCGCAAGGCGTCGTAGCGGCCTCGCGCCCACAGGCGATCTCAACGCTGGTAGCTGGCGGCCGGGTAGTCCTTCCCGAACTTGTTCTTGTGTTGCGTCGCAACCCAGGCAGATTCGTCGAGCGTCAGTTCGGGTGCGACCGTCGCGCCAGCCGTGCTGACGACTTCGATCGACACCGGCGACGAGCGCTCCGAAAGCGCCGTCAGCCGGTAACGTCCAGGCGGCAGGTCCAGCACGTAGCGTCCGTCCGGTTCTGCGGTCGTGACGTAGGGCGTCGGGACCGACACGACGAGCGCCGTCATCTGGGGATGGATGTTGCAGAAGATCCGGTACGTGCCGGCGTGGTTGAACGTGCGTGCTTCCGATGCGCCCGGCGCGATAGAGCCCGAGATCGAACGGATCGGCGCCCGACAGCGAGAACACGTTGTGGAAGATGGTGTCGAGGTTGGGGAACTCCACCGTCGATCCTGCGGGAATCGCGAGCACGTGAGGCTGAAACGTCTTGTTTTTCTGCGTCAGGCGGAAGCTTCCCGGCTGGCGCGGCGCCCGCATCTCGATCGGTTCCGCGTACACCACAGCCGTGGCCGGCGGGTCATCGGCTCGCGTGATTGTGCGGATCACGCCGGACACGGGGCCCGCCTGCACTGCCGATGCCGCCAACATCAGGAGCGCGCCGCCCGCCAGACTGGTGCGCGTGATCGTTGTCATGAGCTTCACTCAGACCGCCATTAGAAATGATACGCGAGCACCCAGTCCAAGTGATGATTCTCCCGCTCTGATCCGCCACCCGGCGTCGTCTCCAGCCACCGGTATTCCATCGACGTTTGAATCTCGGGTGTGAGCGAGAACATGACATTGCCATACGCGGAGCGGTTGCGGGTGCGTGGCGCGAGCGCGCGGTCGGCGCGCCGGATGTCGTCGAGGCCGGCGCCGAGGTTTATCGAGAGCCGATCGGAGGGAAAGAGCCGAAGCTCGCCCCATCCTCCGGACGCGCGCCTGTCGAGGCCCAGAGCTCCACCGAAGGCGTCGATGTTGTCACCGACGAACGCCTCGCCGGAAACGCCCACCCAGTCGCGCCTGAGGCCGATCTCCAGCGCGCCCGCCCAGCTCGAATCCAGCTCGCCGGCGCGGCGTTCCCAACCGTAATGGCCCGACACGCCGACGTCCACGAGTCGCCGCGCATCTGGCTCGTCGCTCGAAAACGCCACGCGCGCCTGGAGTCCCGGACGCCTCGACCGCTCTCCCGAGAGCGCTGGCGGCACGAACCGGTAATCCTCGCCGACGAGGTCCCCCGCGATGGGTGCGACGATGCCGCCCGCTGCGCGGAGGTGTTGAGTGAGCGCGTACTCGACACGCACCTGCGGGGTGCGGAGATAGAGATTGCCCGATCGGAAGAGCGCCGGGAACGCGAATGCTGCGAGCGACGTCGGGTCGCGCGGGGCGAGCAGCATATGGTCTTGGCCGGCTTCGAGCGCCGCACGCTCGCCATCGAAACGCGCGAAGGCGACGAGGAGCCGGGGCAACCCCATCACCTGGCCGGTCTGGAAGCCGGGGATCCCGCCAAAAAAATCCAGGGATGCGACGGCGCTCGTGCGCACCGTGCCGAGCGTTGGACCATCCATCGTGAGGCCGACGCGCGTCTGCCTCAACGACGCGCTGAACGTGCCGGTGTGCCCGTCCGCCGGATCGGGACTCACGAGATTCGGGTTGTCGAGCCAGTTGGCCTCGCCGGAGTTGCCGAATGCGTTCATGTGAACCGTTCCGAAGACTTTGACCGGCATGCGCGACGTGCTCTCAACTTTCACCTGCGCGAGCTCGGCAACCTGGGTCTCGAGCAACTCGAGGTTCGGTGTCGTCGGTGGTGACGCTGGCGTGGCTGTCTGGAGATCGGCTCCCGTCTTGAGCGCGGCGACTTCGACGCGCAGCTGCTGCACTTCGGCTTTGAGCGCGGCGAGCTCGCTCCGGATGTCGGCATCGGGTTGCTGTGCCCGTGCCGGCAGCGCACCCAAGGCAACCACAGCGACGATCCTGGACGCGACGCGCATCGGGTGTCGATATGTGTGTGTCATATGTATCTCTCGTCGTCATTCTACGTAACACCGTCCAGATAGAAGCTCGACTGCGCAACCGCGAACGGATGAGGCGCGGGCGACGATTGCTGAGCTGTCAGCACTCTGACAGCACGGGTTCACTGCCGGCCTGAACGGCTCGCAACCTCGTCCAGGGAGCGCCGGGCTTCGCCGCGTATGGCCCGCCAGGTTGCGGCGAGGTTTGCGCCAGACGGCCTTTCCTGCGGCTATTGGCACTACTTCTGCAAAACGTGACATGCGGTTCGAACCGTCGCGCTGGTTGCGGCGCGTCACACGAAGGTGACCGAACCGTGGCGAACATCAAAGGGAGAATGAACATGAAGATCAACACAGCGACCGCAGCGCTAGGAGCGGCTGTTTTCGCGCTGAGCTCGGGTGTCTTCCTGGTGCACGTCGAAGCTCGTGCCGATCAGGGCACACCCGCTCAGACGACCGCTCAGAGCCCCCGTTCCGATTCCGGCAACACCGTGACCGACGGGTGGATCACGATGAAGGTGCATTCGCAGTTCGTGCCGGAGAATGCGCTCGAGGGTAGCGACATCGATGTGGATACGACTGGTGGCACGGTGACGCTGACAGGCACGGTGAAAACCGAGGCTGGACGTCAGCGCGCGGTCGCGATTGCGAAAGCGACCGACGGCGTGAAGGCGGTCAACGACAAATTGCGGATCGGCACGGCTGAAGGACTGGCCGAGCAGGCCGGGAGCGCAGCGCAAGAAGCGGCCCGCGATACCGGAAACGCGGCCAAGTCGGCCGCCGTGGCGGTGACGGACGGATGGCTCAAGTCGAAGATCTATGCGCAGTACATCACCGAGGATGCGCTGGACGACAGCGAGATCGACATCGATGTCGAGGGCGGTGTCGTGACGCTCAACGGTACGGTCCGCACGGCGGCCGGCAAGGCCCGGGCGACCGAAATCGCGAGGGCGACCGACGGCGTGAAGCGAGTCAACGACACGCTCCGCGTCAGCGCGACTTCGAACTAGCTAGCGCCTGCGCCGGGTCTGATGCTGTCCGCAGTAAGGCAGTAAGGACGCATCAGGCCCGGCTTCGGCGTCCGGTCTGCACAATCCGCTCGATCACCTTCTGTTCGGCGTGCTCGCGTTCATCCCCCTCGCCATCCGCATCCGAACTGCGCGGCGCGACTTCCGTCGGCCGCTGGACTCTCCCCTCGAAGGCGGGACCCTTGATGTGCCGGATGATGGCCTCCTGCACCGCGAAATCATCGTCGAGTCCACCGTGGGTGGTGCTCACCGTGAGGCGATCGCCGGGCCGATAGGCGGCGCCGGGCGAGGCGAGCCGCTTGATGTTCGTGCCCCAGGCGTGGCTGACGAGCGCGGGCACGAGATGCTTCTCCATGCCGAGCACGGGCGTTTCGGCGACCTCCTCGAACGCCCGTGACACCAGATAGAGCAGCGATCGCCCGTACGGCGTGCAGGACGTATCCCCGCGCTCGGCGTCGTCGGTGAGATGCACGAGAAGCGTGGAGATGCCCAACCGCGCGATGTGTTTTCCGAGGTGCTCGTCGAACGTGTCAGTGCGTACCGCCGGGGCGATCAGGTTGATGGATCCCACCTCGAAATTGTGGGCCAGCGCGCGGTCGCCGAGAAACGCGTGCACGATGGCTCCGGCCGAATGGCCGATCAGGTGAAGCCGGACGCGGGGCAGCGTGCGGCGTCTGGCCTTGAAGAACTCGAAAAGCTTGACGACGCCTGAGATGCGGTTCCGGGAAATCTCCTGGGCGTTCTCTTTCATCTCCCGCCAGAGCAGCCCGCCCGGTGCACGCGTGAGCCCCTCGATCCGCTCGTCCTTCCAGTCGACGACGCGCGTCCGGAAACGGCTCCACCAGTCGGCGCCCATCCGCGCCTCGTCGCGCGAAATCGCGTCTTCGGCGACGTTGAAGACCGTGCTGAGGAGATCGGTCTCCCACATCAGATACACGGGGAAAATGCCATTGGAGTAGAGCAGAGGCACCCATCGACGTGCCGAATCGGCGGCGCTCGCTTCACCGATGAGCCCGCCGTGCGCGTACACGGCGACGTCCACCGTGTCGGTCTTCGTCAGATTCCACCGCTCGCGGGCTTCCTTGTTGAGATGGTGATCCAGCAGGAAGGCGAGATCGCTGTCGTAGGTCCTGAACTGGCCGCGCTCGCTGAGCCGCCCCTCGTTCTGGACGTTGACGACGAAGGGCGAGATTTCATGCGCCGACAGTGTCGGACTGCTCGACATGACCACCCGGCCGGATCGCCGATCGGTGAGGCGTAGGCTCGACGCCTTGGCCACCTCCTCATGCTCCCTGGTGACGACCCCCAGCTGGACGACCCAGGCGTCCATGGCGTTCTGCCGCCAGTCCGCGTAGGTGAGAATGCCGAACCCGCCCCGTCCCCACGGCCTTCCCCAGGAGTTCTGCACCACGAATCCCTTGTCGGTGTAGCCGACGATGGCGAAGGCGTGGCCGGCGTCTTCGAGGCCCTTGCGGGACTCGATGATCGGGATCTCGTCGGCGGAGGTGGGCGGGGGCAGCGCCTTCTTCTCGAAGAGCTCGTCCCATCCGCCGTGCGTCAACGCGCTCGCGTACACCGCACCCGATTCCATCAGCGCGATCTGAATGTCGGTGAACGCATCGAGCGTCAGCCGGTAATAGGCGCCCATCGGGCGCTTGACGCTGTCGAGCCACCAGTCGTCTTCATCGTTCGTCGCTTTTGGCGCGTCGAGCGTGGCCCAGAGCCGGGCGGCGCTGGCCCCGTGACGGGACCAGCCTTTCAACCCGCCGCGCAGCGACGAGCCTTCGTCCTTCTCGTCGTTCTCGCTCCATTCGTCGTAGCGTCGGGCCATGCTGTACAGCATGTGCCCGGAGATCGGCTCGACGGGCCGTCTGGCGCGCTCGAGCAGGTACTCGATGACCAGCGCCAGCGAAAATCCGGTGCACGCGCTCGTGTCGGACTGATCGCTGGTGGGTCGCGGATTGTGAGGCCAGAGCTCGAGCGGCGGGGCCGCGGCAATCGTCGGGCGATAGAGCCAGTCCCGCAGGTCCACGGCGTCGGGCTTGACCGGACGGCGAAGCGCCGACGTGCGAGCTTCCGCCGGGGGCGTGGCAAACTCCGGCCGCCCCAGCAGGCGCGTCGCCACCCGGCTCGTCCGCCGCGTGCCTGCGACGGTTCTGGTTCCTGCATACCTGGCGTACGCCGCGGCGAGCTTCTGGTCGTAGCGGTTCCTGGCGTAGGAAGGACCGTTGTATCTCGCCGCAAAGGCGGCCCAGTCGTGCTCTTGCAGGGGAATCAGGAACGAGCTGCGCGCGATGAATTGCGAGAACGCGTCTAGCTGATCGTCGGCCCCGGCGCGATGCGCCGCCACGAAGGCCTCGACATTCGAGAACCCGCACAGGCCGTAGTTGAACCCCATGATCTGAAACGTGCCCCAGCTCGCCGACTGGTTGGCCGCGTCGCGATCGAGAGCCCGTGCGCGCGCCAGGCGCTTCCACTCGCCGGCCAGGCTCCCGGCATAGTGGGCCCTCGTCCAGTTTGGGTAGCTGATGTCCGGGTGGTCATCCTTGAAGCGGCCCTGAGTGAGCCTGTGGAAGGCATGCCCTTCGAACAGCACCTTCGGCTCTTCGGATGGCAGCGGCAGGAAGCCGCCGCCGGAAGACTCCACTTCGGCGACGGCCCTGAGCGTGGGCTCGTCGACGCCGAGCCGCATGGAAAGGGCATGCCACGCCGCGTCGGAAATCTGGCGATTCATCGTGAGTCTCCTTATCGGCGGCGCTTCCGGCTTCCAGCCGAGCGCGCGACTTTCGGTCGCGCGCGTGACTTGACACGCGGCCGTGCAGGCCGCCCGGCGAGGCTCTTCGATCGCGCCAGCCGCTTCGTTCTTCGAACGGGCCGCGAGAGTTTGCGTCTACCACGCCGCCGAAGCGGAGAGCCCGCTGCCGCGCGGGCGGACGCGGCAGCCGGTGCGCTCGCCACCATGCGCACGCTGACGCGCGCGCCCAATGCGCCGCCGGTGAATGCACCCAGCTGATATGCCGGGACGATGCCTTGATCCCAGAGCATCCGGTAGACGAGGCTCTGATCGGTTTTCCTCTTGAACACCTGGTTGTGAACGAACTCGAACGCGTGCCCGAGATCGCGCTCGAGATCGATGTCGCAGTCCACCGAAAAGCACGGCTCCGATGCGTTCCCCGGTCCGCGGTGCGGGGTCGCCGTCCTCGAAAACGAGAGCTGGAGGTTGCCGAAGTCGAATTTCGTGTGCTTCCAGCTGTCGGGATGTTCTGGCAGGCCCTGAAAATCTGGCGGCGCGTCATGGCCGGGCGCCCCCGAGAATTCTGGGGAGCCTTCGATGAGCGATCGGAGCTCGGCAGCCACGAACAGGAACACCCGGTCGACGCCCACTTCGCGCACGTCCCGGACGAACGAGAGCAGCGATCGCGTCCCGATCCGTGTCTCGCGCAGTTTCGCTTCGAGATTGAGGAAAGCAAGCTTCCGCGCGACCTGCCGCAGATCGTCGAAGCGCTGCGCGCCAAATATCGCGAAGGACGATCCCTGACTCTCCACGCTTTTGAACGCCGTCGCGAGGTTCGACGGCTCGGCGTCCGTGGGCACGAGCATCGGACGGACGATCGTGCTGTCGATCTCGCGCTGACCCGAAGCCTCCTGGCGGAGGAACGATCGACGCGTCAGCACGTGCCATCCGGAGCGGTGCCCTGGCGCATCGACGCTGATGCCGTACGCCTGCATCGCATCGAACGGCAGATCCAGATCGAGCTCGACGGTCGACGGGATGGACCGCGCGAGCAGCACCCGCGGCCCGGAGCTGCCGAACAGATCGATGACCCGGCACTTCAGGGGCCCGTCGGCCCAGAGCGCCCGGTCGCTCCTGTAGACGATGACGGTTGCGCGTTTCTGTGACACGGCGTGCTCTTCAGGAAGGAAGGCTGGTTATTCGCCGATATCGAATGCCCCGAGCGTCCTGCGGTCGCGTATATACAGTGTCCGGCCCACCAGCGTGGGCGGCGTCCAGGCACGGTGTTCGAGCAGCTCGGCCCGTGCTATGACCTTCATCCCCTCGGGAGAGACGGTGGCCAGTCCCAGCGTGCCGTCTTCGTCCAGAATGATCAGTTTTCCATCGGCGTAGAGCAGCTGCGCCCGTGCGAACGCGCGATCCTGCCACGCCACGTCTCCTGTGCGGACGTTCATGCACGAGAGAAATGCGGGACCGAAGTCGCCGCTCGACATGTACGCGTAGTCGCCTATCCTGATGATGCTGCCGAAGTGGACGCGCACGCGCGACACGGCCCATCGTTCGGTGACTGTCGTCTTACCGCCCGACTGCCGAAGCTCGATCGCGCGACTGCCCGTGCCGTACGCGGACGAAATGAGCAGCAGATGGTCCGTGGGTGACCAGACCGGGTTGCTGATATTGAGTCCCCAGTCCGTCCGATGCGGGTGGCTCCAATGGGTTCGACCGCTGGAGGGGTCCATTCCCGCAATCCGGTCACCGCCGAAGATCACCAGTTGGGCTTGCCCGTCCACGTCGATGAGCAGGGGAGAGGCCGGAGAGATTTCCACGTCCCCGGCCTTCCAGACGAGGGCGCCGGTTGAGGGGTCGAACGCACCCAGCGCCTGTCCGCGCCCCCCGATGGTGACGACAATCGTCCCGTTGACGAACAGCGGGCTCGCGGCGAAGCCGCGATCGACCACGGGTGCGCCGTACTCGCTCACGAAATCGTGGGTCCACAGCACCTTGCCCGACGCCTTGTCGAGCGCAAGAAACTCGCGCCTCGACCCGGCGACGAACAGGCGGTCTCCGACGATGAGAGGCGTCGAGTGCGGTCCAGCGCCTTCCGACAGGTTCATGCCGGCGGTCGGCGACGGATAACGATGCTCCCACAACGTCTTGCCGGTCGCCGCGTCGAGGGCGACGACCACTTCTTCCTGGCTCAGGCGTCCAGGCGAGGCAGACGAGGGCCGGTACATGGTGTAGAGCCGGCCGCCTTCGCTGAGGATGGAGGAGTGACCCTCGCCGAGCGGCCGTGTCCAGAGACGCCGTGGACCGTCCTTCGGCCAGCTCGACGCGAGCCCGGTCGAGGGGGACATGAAGTCGCGCGTGGGACCGCCCCATTGTGTCCAGGCTGGGTTCGCCTGGGCCACGAGACCGTACGACGCCGCCAAGACACTCGCGACGAGGCAAAAGACGATGCCGGGACGTGACACTGTCATCGGGCGTCCGCTATTTCCCGGGCGCTCCGACCGCCACGTCGAACGTCACGTCGAGGCCCATCTTCTGGCCCGCCATTTCCAGGTCTGGCTGTGTCGTGCGAATCCGGCCGGTGAGCCGCGGCGTGGTTGACGTGAGCTCCAGGACGAGATCGTCGTTGGGGATCGAGAACGTGTTGCCGTTCCCGCCCACCAGGAACTCGTTCGTCATCAGCTTCCGGTCGGCGGTGACGGTAAAGACGAAGCCGGACAGCGCGTTCTCGAAGTGCATGCTCTTCCATGCGCCCTCGAAGATGCCCGCCACCAGCGGCTCGCCCGCGCCGACGCGGGTCAGTTCGAGAAACTCCTTTTGGTTCGCGGGCTTGTCGGAGACGAGCACGCTGACGAGCTGCCCGTTCGGCGCCTTGTAGCCGACGGCCGCCACGGACTGTGCCGGAATCTTCTTGGCATCGACGGTGATGGTGCCCGAAACCTTCGAAGCCTGCGCGGAGACGAGCGCCGCAGCCAGTGCGATCGAGGCGATGAGAGAACCGGACCAGAACACGCGGTCGAGAGGACGGTGACGCATTCGACGAGCTCCTTTGCGGAAACTGGAAACTGGCGAGTCGGACGCCGATCATACCGGAAGCATGACCTCAGTCATACCAGGCGGTCGCCTGGTGCTGGTATCGTGGGCAGATCGTACCGGAGCTAGAATCCGGCGACGGAAGGACGACATGCACGCCCACGGGTACCAGACCCTCGACGAAATCGCGGCAGCCGACTATCGGGCCGCCGCCGTGTTCGAGCGGCTCGGCCTCGACTTCTGGGATGAAGGTTCGAGAACGCTCCGCGACGCCTGCCAGGAGCGAGGCGTCGACGTCGAGGCGTTGGTGCACGAGCTTCACCAGCTGCCAGCGGACGAGCGCTGCTGCCTCGACGCATTGGCCAACGCCTGGCCGCTCGATACGCTCATGGAGCACATCGTGTCGCGTCACCACGCGTATGTGAAAACCTTCGTCCCCATCCTCACGGCGCACACCACCAGGATTGCCGCCGCCCATGCGGAGCAGAACCCTGAACTGGCTGAGGTCGCCCGAATCCTCGGCGAGATCGCGTGCACGAGCAGGGTGCACATGATGCAGGAAGAGCAGACTCTCTTTCCCCACATCCGGTCGCTCGCCGAAACGGACCGCGCGAACCACGTAAAGGCTCCGACCGTCTTCGGCACGGTCCACGACCGCATTCTGAAGATGGAGGCCGAACATGAGGAGGCCGGCGAGCGGTGGCGACTCATTCGTGAGGCGACGAGAGGCTACGCGGTACCCGATCATGCCGCGACCGCCTATCGCGTTTGTTTCAAGGAGCTAGAGGAGTTCGAGCGCGATCTGCATCGTCACGTGCACCTGGAGAACAACATTCTGTTCCCGCGCGCCATCAGGCTCGAAGAGCGCCTGCTTCGTTCCCGAACGTTCCGCTCGAGCGAGTAGTGCAAGATCGCTGCGTGGGCGAGTTCTCCTGTACCCGTGGGTGGTTCGCTGCCCGAAGTGGTTTCGGCGACGTTCAGGGGGGCTCAGCTGGTGCGCGGTGTCGAGCGAAAATAACGAGCCGGTGAGTCCCGGAGCGGCCGCAGGCACACGCTCCGGAGCTCACCGACGCCAATGATCCTCAGGCCTCAATCGCGCGAGGCCGTGGACTGCGTGGCCCCCATCCGCCAGTCCCAGTGCTTGCCCGCCGCGTCGATGATGGCCTGCACGTCACCCTTCAGAACGTAGCGCTCCTGAGCCAGGCGATTCGCGACCGCGGTGATTTTCGCCAGGTAGTCGGCGCGGCTGGTGTAACGCTCCGCGATGGACAGCCGTGGATCGCCGCTCTTCTCGCGCTCGGCGCGGGTGGCGGGGAACGGAATGTACCCGCCGGAGTTGACGATGAGCGTGTCGGGCGACCCGATGTTTGGACTCCGGAACTGCCAGCCGGTTGTGGTCGCCAGGGGCACGGCCTGCTCGGGCAGGCGAAGGCCACCGGTTTCGTTGCCGTCGGCGTCTACTTGAGACAGAAGGAACGGCACGGTGGACACGGCTGCATCCTCGACATCCCATCGATAGCCGCCCGGCACGCTGGTCGGCCACTTCACTCCCGGAACCGCCGGGAACCTGAGCTGGTGGTGCTGGACCATCGTGCCGTCCGAGAATTTCGGGTGCTGGCTGGGCGGCGGCTCCTTGCCTTCGCGCACCCACGAATCGAGTGCCGCCATCAAGCCGCGCTGGGCCCAGTCGTAGTCGAGGGTGTTGTTCTTCAGCTGACCGCCGCTGTCGGTCGCCGGCACCGTTCCCGAGCCGTGTCGCGATCCGGCAATGTAGTACATCCGCACGTTGGGGGCATCGGACGAATCTTCGGTGCCGTCGATCGACGCGTGCCGCAGGCCGCCGAGACGACCCTTGTCCCAGTACTCGGAGCCGCTGTCGAACGTGAAAATCTTCGGCTCGAGGCCGGCAGGAATGCGGAGGCCGAGCCCATCACGCTTGCCAGTCACCGGATCCGTGGTGACCTGATACTGGAAGGGGAACTGGGTTTCGGTGAAGACGCCGAGCGAATTGACGAGCGCGAACCGCTCGTTGAACCGGCCGATGCTGCCGCCGCCGGTCTTGATGAACGCCGCGTCGAACACCTTGCGCTCGCGCTCGTCGATCGTGAAGCCGCCGTGGACGAGAGTGCGCAACGTGCGCCCCGTCTGAGACGACCCATACATGTAGGCGTATCGGCCGGGCGCGACGATGGCGGGGTCGTACTTCATGGCCGATGCCATGTCTCTCACCGCGGCGAGGCCGAGTCCAACGATGGGGGGATTCTGGGACTCGTACGCGATTTCGTAGGTGATACCCGGTTGGAATCCACCCTTCAGCGTGACGTAGTCGGGATCGGCCACGTGCCGACCATCGACGAGCCGGCCGAACTGCCAGTCCGCACGTGGAATGAGGCGCCGCGCCGCGAAGTGGCCGACGCGAGCCGTGAGACGGTACTCGGCTGAGTTCAGGTCGACCGGTACGTATCCCTTCGTCGAGTTGCCGCCCGTCCATTCGAACGAATCACTCGGCTTGGTCGGCAGGAACCACTGCCGCAGCCAGCCGCGGATCGGCTGTCCGTTCTGGGTCGCGATCGGCGCCTTGAATCCGATTAGCTCGTCTTCGACATCGAACTGCCATCCCACGGCGACCAGCGTGTAGCCCTGCAGCAGCAACGACTGATCGCCGAAGTGCGCCTCCGTTGTCGGATCGTCGGCCGCTTCAGCGTCGCTGAATGTGCTGAGCAGCCGGAATCGCCCGCGGTTGATGACGTCGAAGAACACGACGCCGTTGCCGCGCTTGGGATCCTTCGGCCTGAGGATGAAGAGGTCGGCCGAGAACTCGATCTTTCCCTCGCGATTGCGCGGGGCCAGGTCGATGTCGGCGATAACCCGATTGCGGGGATTCGACGGGTCGACCGCGAAGTGCGCCGTTCCCCACAGTTTTTCATAGGGGCCGACGTTGCCGAACGACTTGCCGTTCAGCACGTCGGCGCGTGTCGCAATCTCGACGCGGGTCAGCTCGGCAAAGCCGGGCGCCGCCGTGAGAAGAACACCGAGAACGGCAAGGAGAAACGCCTTCCTGGAGGTGACATTCATGGCCTGCTCCTGCTAGCTGAACCGTTTCCAAGACCCCGGCAGCGATTGCGAGTGAGTGCTCAACCTACTCAGCCGTTATGGAGGTGCCAGTGTAATACGGAAATGGACTGGCTGCGCAGTGTTCAACCCGTTTTCGACACACGACGATTCAGGCAGTGCCCGGCACCCCGTCGAAGAAACTGACGACGCCGGTCTCGAGGCAATACTCGGCCCCGACGACCACGAGTCCGTTGCTCCGGATCAGCTGTTCGAGGACCTCCGATCCGTGCCGCAGGTGGTTCGCCGATGCACGGATATTCGCCCGAACGGCTTCCCGCACGAGAGCCGTTCGATCGTTCTTGAGGTCGGTCGCCAGCAGCGCTTCCACCGAGGGCCGAACGCGGTCGACGATCGAACGCAGGTTCCGCGACTGACTGTCGGTGGGGCGCTGAAGTTCCTCGAGGGTCGCTGTGACAGCCCCGCAATCCGAATGCCCGAGCACGACCACCAGTCGGGTGTCGAACCGCGCCGCGCCGAACTCGACGCTGCCAACCTGAGACGAGGCGACGATATTTCCGGCGACTCGGATGACGAAAAGGTCGCCCAGACCCTGATCGAAGACGATCTCGGCCGGCACGCGTGAATCGGAACATCCGAGAATGATGGCAAACGGTTCCTGATCCACCGGCAACCCGCGGCGGCGCGCCTGGCTCACGAGGGCTTCTGGGCTCTGAACGTTGGACACGAATCGGCGGTTTCCCTCGAGCAGGCGCTCGAGTGCTTCTTCTGCGGGGATCAAAGACGAGTCATCCTTTCTCGCCCGGAATCCGACGCGCGCGTGGGCGCGGCGAGGTCACCGACGACGAGCGCTTCCTTCTCGGCGCGCGTCCACTGCTTGATTTGACGCTCGCGCCGGATGGCCTCGAGCTTCGAGTCGTGGCGTTCCGAGTACACGAGCATCACCGGCCGTCGAGATCGGGTGTACTTCGAGGCCGTCCCGTCCGCGTGCTTTGCGAGGCGAGACTCGAGATCACTCGTCCACCCGCAATAGAGCGATCCGTCGCCGCAGCGAAGGATGTAGACGTACGACATGGCGACGACGATCGCACGAATGGGTTGAGAAGGGAAGCGTCGGTCTAGAGCTGGAGCTGGATGCGGGTCTGGAAGAAATGCGTCTTGCCGATGATGCCGAACCGATTCAGCGAGCTGTAGCCGTACGCGAACTCGAGGCGCACCTGATCCGACAGGTACCAATTCAGCATCGGCGTCACCCGCCACATCTTGCCGCCCGTGATCGCCTCGTCGTTGAGATCGATGTGACTGCCATGCAGCACAATCTCAAACGCTCCAGGACCGCCGGAATAGATCGATCGTGATGGCGAGACCTGGTTGAAGTAGCCGCCCTTGGTATTGTAGGTGCGCGTCTCGCCGGTGATGAGCCATGTGATGAAGGCTTCGCCCCCGTGGAAGAACGGGTCGCCCGCTTCCGGCGCATCGAGGTTCTGGAAGAAGTACTCGCCGCCGATCGTGACCGAATGCGGCCGCCAGTAAGTCTCGATCGAGGTCATGCGCGAATGGCTCGCGGCGATATCGCCGGTGTCGACGAAGTAAGGCGCGGCCCACGCGCCAGGGCGGGCCCGCAGCTTCAGCTTGCCGTCCTTGGCCTTGCCGTAGCGATGGCTGATGCCGATGTGCAACAGGTTGCCGCCGCTCGGCGACAGAATCGGCAGATACGCAAACCGCCCCGAGATCTGGTTCTCGTACGTCGAGAAGGTCTGCCCTTCCGATACCGCGTCCCCGTAGAAGCCCAGGTTCCAGATAATCTTCCTCTTCTGGAGGTAGCCAAGCCATTTGACGCCGTCGGCGAGGATGGGAAGCGTGGCGTCGTTGATTGGCTGGCGTTCCATGGTCCAGCCCCCGTACCCGATCATCACCTTGTTGAGCGAGAACCCTTCCTTGGTGCGGCCAACGGAGATGTCGCCCCAGATTTCCGGGACCGACACCATCACCTGGGTCTGGCGCATCACCCACTTCTCGGCGTTCCAGTCGTACATGATCCCGGCGCTCCAGCTGATGGGCCGCTTGGTCTTGAATCGTCCATGCAACAGGATCCGGGAGTCCCGCACTTTCCATTCCGACGAGAGATCGAACTGTTCCTCGCTATTGGCATCCTGATCGTAGGCCACGTAGTCGTACAGAAAGCCGGCTCCGATGCGGATCGTGCCGATCGGCCCTTCGTATTCGTTGAAATGCACCAGCCGTCGGCGCGGGGTCTCGACCTCGGACTCCCCAGCCTCGAGAGTGTCGTCGATGGCGGAAGGTTCGGTGGGCGCCGCCGGTTGCGGCGCGGCGGGCTGTTGTGCCTCGGCCAGTGGCGCGCCGGCCAGGAGGACGAGCGCTACCAGGTTTCCGACCGCAATCACTCGTCTCACAATGGTCTCCATACCGCCGCGACGGGTCTCTGTTCTGTGATCGGATGATGCGGTTGCCACCGATGGCGTGCCCATCCCGTTTCCGGGATGGGCCACGCGACCGGCGTCGCTGACTGGGCTTCTAGTATGTGCGGAACATCGTCTGCACCTGCGCGGCGGTGGGCTTCTTCAGCAGTGCCAGCGAGAGGAGAATCCGCGCCTTCTGCGGGTTCAGCTCATCCGAGGCGACGAAGCCCATCTTGTCGTCGTCGAGCTCCACATTCCGTCCCACGAGTCCGGTCGCCACGCGGGAGCTCCGTACCACGAGAACGCCCTTCTTCGCGGCGTTGGCGGCCGCGTCGACCGCCGCCTTGGTCATGTTGCCGTTGCCAACCCCGGCGATCACGATGCCCTGTGCGCCGCTCGCCACCGCTGCATCGATCATCTGCCCGGACATATCAAGAGAGGCGAAGATGATCTCGACACGTGGGATCTGGGTCACCTGCGCGATGTCGAACTCGGTCTGCGTGGTGTGCTTCCATGATGGCGACGTGTACCAGTCGTTCTTGCCATAGCTGGCCACGCCGACCAGGCCGCGAACCGGCGACATGAACGTCTGGACTGCGGTTGTGCTGGTCTTGGTCAGCGAGTGGGCGGCGTGAATCCAGTCGTTCATCACGACCAGCACCCCGCGCCCTTTGGCATTGGGATCGACCGCAACGCCGACGGCGTTGTACAGGTTCAACGGACCGTCGGCGCTGACGGCCGTCGACGGACGCATCGAGCCCACCATGACCACCGGCTTGTCCGTCTTGATGACCAGGTTCAGGAAGAAGGCCGACTCTTCGAGCGTGTCGGTGCCGTGGGTGATCACGAAGCCGCTGATGTTAGGGTCCTTCGCCAGCTCGTTGATGCGCTTGGCCACGGTCAGCAGGATATTGAAGCTCATGTCCTGCGAGCCGACGTTCGAGATCTGTTCTCCTTTGATAGTCGCGAGATCTGTGATGCCCGGGACGCCCGCAACCATCGTGTCGATACCGACGGCACCCGAGGTGTAACCTGACTGCGTGCCCGTCGCTGCGGCACCGGCGATCGTTCCGCCGGTCGCCAGGATGACGACGTTCGGCTTCTTGGCCTGCGCATGCGCAAGCTGGGCGGTCGACAGCGAGAGCCACGATTGCCATGCCGACCGATGTGCTCCGTAATTGCTTCATACTGTTGCTCCTCTTCGAATGTGCAATCGGGCCAGTTATTTCTTGGTTGGGGGATACGTCAATCGGTCCAGATTCGTCAGCTTCGCCGGATCGAGCAGGTCCGCGATCTGCGCGTCGGTGAGCAGCTTCTTTTCGCGGATGATCTCGATGATGCCCTTGCCGCTCTTGTACGCCTCGTTGGCGAGCTCGGTCGCCTTCTCGTAGCCGAGCACCGGGTTGAGCGCCGTCACGATGCCGACGGTCGTTTCCATGTTGCGCGCCAGCACCTTCTCGTTGAGGGTGATGCCGTCGATGCACGACGTGCGGAACGTCCGCGACGTCGTGAACAGCAGGTGCTGCGACTCCATCATCGACAGGCCTTCGATCGGCTCGTAGGCGTTCAACTGGAGCTGGCCCGAGTGCGCGGCCAGGGTGACGGCGTAGTCGTTCGCCATCACGCGGAAGGCCACGACATTGACGAGCTCGGGAATGACCGGGTTGACCTTGCCGGGCATGATCGACGAGCCCGGCTGCAGCGCCGGCAGGTTGATCTCGGCCAGGCCCGCGCGCGGGCCCGACGTCAAGCAGGATCAGGTCGCCGGCGATCTTCGACAGCTTGATCGCGACGCTCTTGAGCGCGGAGGAGTAGACGACGAACCCCTGCTGTTCCCACGTGGCGGCCAGCATGTCCTTCGCGGCCACGATGGGCTTGCCCGTGATCTTCGCGAGGTGCGCGGCGGTCTTCTCGGCGTACCCCTCGGGCGCATTGAGGCCCGTGCCGATCGCCGTGGCGCCCATGTTGACGGTATAGAGGTGCCTCTCCGCTTCCCGCAGCAGCGCGATCTCGGCCTCGAGCGCCGACGCCCAGGCATGGAACTCCTGGCCGACGGTCATCGGCACGGCGTCCTGCAACTCGGTGCGGCCCATCTTGACGACCTTGAGGTATTCATGGCCCTTCGCCCGGAACGACGCGGCGAGGTTCTCGAGCTCCTCGACCAGCCTGTCGTTGCGGAGGATCAGGGCAATCTTGATCGCCGTCGGATACGAATCGTTCGTCGACTGCGACATGTTGAGGTGATCGTGCGGCTCGACGATCTCGTACTCACCCTTCTTGTGCCCGCTCAGCTCCAGCGCGATGTTGGCCATCACCTCATTGGCGTTCATGTTGGTGGAGGTGCCGGCGCCGCCCTGGTACCAGTCGACAGTGAACTGGTCGTGATACTTGCCCTTCATCAAGGCGTCCGCGGCCAACTCGATCGCCGCCAGCGTTTCCTTCTTCATCGCGCCCACGTCAGTGTTGCCCCGCGCGGCTGCGAGCTTCACGATCGCCCACGCTTCAACGAATCCCGGATAGTGGTTGATGGGGATCCCCGAGATCTGGAAGTTCTCGAGCGCCCGCGCCGTCTGCACGCCGTAGTAGGCGTCGGCGGGCACCGCCTTCTCGCCCAGGAGGTCCCGTTCCATGCGGGTGGCCCCGGTGGGTGCGGCCGGTTGCGCGGTGGCCACCGGGGTGGCCGTGGTGGCCGCCGGGGTGGTTTGGGTCGCGGAGGGTGGAGCCTCCTGGGACCCGCAGGCCGAGGTCACGGAAATAGCGAGGATTGCGACCAGAAGCGCGTGCCAACGACGGACCCTTACAACTGAAGTTACTCATCACATCACTCCAGGTCTCCAAACGCGGGATGCGATTGGTGCAGCGCGTACGAGCGCCGCCAGCGGTGTTTGCAGGCTGTATGCCGAAGCTACCCAAACCGAACTGCGGGCTTAATCCTTATCGCACAGGGGGTTTGATGGCGTCCGTGAATCTTGAATTCCGGTTCGCCTCCGAAAGGGCGGGAGAACCCACGGTATCCCGTGGGTACTAGAGGCTTGACCCCTCCACGGATTCTGCTCGCTGAGGACGAATAGCGCTTCTCATTGCCCAACATCAGTTCTGACGCAGGAACCATCGGCGGAGTCTGGGAGCGAGCGCCCGAACGCGAATCACCCCTGCATCCGTTCAAGAGAGGCCGCCTGTTCAGGCGCGTGTCCACAGGAACCCCACCCGACGGACCGAGCCCGCGCGCGCCGAGCCTCACGAAGGGAGCCCTGCAGCGTTGGACGCTCAAATCCGGCCGCTCGAGCCGGAACCGCGGCGCCTGCCTGCCGAGCCTGACTCGCGGCGGCGGGCGCCCGGCGTCCGTCTTCGCGCCGACTGAACGTAAGGAATCTCGTCGCGATGTTGACTCGGCCCGGCAGGATAATGCGGAGTTGGCCGGCGCACGTTAGGTAACCGCTCGCCCTCGCCCCTCGAGGCGCGCCGCCACGGCGGCGGCGGAGGCATGTTTCGGGCACAAATGGAGGACGCCATGGCACGTGTGGAAGGATTCGAGCCAGCTCATAGTGGGCAGCAGCCAATCGACGTCAATGGCGATCCAGTCGCCGTCGGGGTCTGGGGCGACTCCACCACTGGGGTGGGCGTGTTCGGCACAAACGGCGCTCTTCCGTCGGGCGCCGACAACATTCCGACTTCCATTGCCGGCGTGGAAGGCCACAGCCTCCAGAACCCGGGCGTGGTCGGCCGTAGCGTCGAGGATGCCGGCGTGTCGGGCGAAAGCCTGCAAGGTCTCGGCATGCTCGGCCGGAGCTCGACCGGCAACGGCGTGCTGGGCGTCACGTTCGCGCCGGAAGTACCAGGCGAGCCGCCGAGCGCCGCCGGGGTGTTCGGTTCGAGCGTTGCCGGCGGCAACGGTGTCACCGGTTTCGTCGGCAGCGCCTCCGGTGTCGTGGGAAGCAGCGTACGAGGAATCGGCGTGCGCGGGACCAGCGGCGATGACGACGGTGTCAACGGATTCAGCCTCGCGGGGAACGGCGTCCGCGGCGTCGGCGGCGGCAGGGGGCGCGAGGTCGGATCGGGCGTCTTCGGCAGTAGTGAGAGTGGCTTCGGTGTGCGCGGCGTGAGCACGGCCAACCACGGTACGGTCGGGGTCACCTTCGGCAGAGGTGATGGGGTCAGCGGCCTCCACTTCTCGCGCGAACCCGGTGCGGGTGTTTCCGGTGTCAGTGTCCTGAAGACCGGCGTGGAAGGCTTCAGCTTCAGCGAGATCGGTGTGCGGGGCGAAGGGCGGACCGTCGGTGTTCAGGGGATTTCCTCGTCACCCGACCCGCATTTCGCCGCCGTCGTCGGCGAAAACCTGAGCGGGCTCGCGGGCCTCTTTCTTGGCAAGGTCCGGGTGACCGGCACGCTCTTCAAAGGCGGCGGCGGCTTCGAAATCGATCACCCGCTCGATCCCCAGAACAAGTACCTGAGCCACTCGTTCGTCGAATCACCGGACATGCTGAACGTCTACAACGGCAATGTCACGACCAACGCCAGCGGTAAGGCGGTGGTGACCTTGCCGGACTATTTCGAGGCGCTCAATCAAGACTTCTGCTACCAGTTGACGGTGATCGGCCAGTTGGCTCAGGCGATCGTGGCGGACGAGATCCGAGACAACCGCTTCACGATCAAGAGCGACAAGCCGCGGGTCAAAGTCTCCTGGCAGGTCACCGGCGTCCGGAAGGACCCGTGGGCCGTCGCCAACCGGATCCCGGTCGAGACTGAAAAAACCGGCGACGAGAAGGGACGCTACCTGCACCCGCATCTGGGGAAAGGGTCGGGCAAGGCGGGACGTCGGAAGGATGTGCCCCAGAGTCCCGGACCGGACGCGGAACCAGTCCGTCGGGCGAGCGAACTGCTGCCGGAAGAGATCAGGCCGCGTGTCGAGCAACTTCTTCAGGCGCTGCGGCGGGGCGAGGAGCCGGCCGGGAAGACGCTGCAGAACGTGACGGCGGAGGCCAGGACGGCTGCAGTGGGCGCGCGACCGGCGATCAATCGCGCGCGGCTCGAGACAGACTGGCGCAAGATCGAGGACTCGATCGAGCGAATGCGTCCACGGAAATGACGGCGGGTCGGGCGCTGAAGCAAGCTGCGGACGGATCCATCGGGATCTACCGACTGCGCTCGAGCAGGTTCACAACGGACGCCGCAGCAGGAATGCATGCCCGCGGCCGTCGCGTTCGAACGTCGCCAGCGAGTTCCTGCCCGTCCGCCCGGTCTGTCGCGCCGACAGCGTCTGCCCCAGCGAGCCGTTCGCGTTGACGCGACGGACCTGCATCCTGCCGACTGCATCGAGCAGCAGCATCGAGTGATCGGCGCCGACGCCGAGATGAGCCGTCGTCGAGAACGCGAGCTGCCCGAACGGCGTCGATTCGTGGAAGACACGCGCGCCGATCGAGCCATCGGCGTTGATGCGAAACGTCGACAGTCCATCGCCCGTGGTGAAGAGATACACGACGGCCCCAAGCGCAAACACCGTCATCGACAGGATTGAGCTTGGCGTCGGATTCGGAAGGAAAGGCCCCGAGGGAGGAGTCTGCACGATCGTCGTGGGCCGTCCGTCCGCGTCCACGCGCACGACGCGAGTCTCTCCGTTCGTCTTCGCCACGCAGAGAAACTGTTCGTTCCCGATGCGAAACGCGTCGGCATGGTCCCACGGGCCCTTGAGCGGTCCTGTGACACGCTGCTGGGGCGAGCTCGGGTAGCGCTGCGCCCCGAGCGAGCCGTCAGGCCGAATCTCCCGGACGATTGCCTCTTCGTTCGCATCGTTTACGAGCAGGATGAACGTGCCGTCGCCGACGGTGTAGATCGCGCCGGCCGTGAAGCCGGACGAGACGCCGCTGTCGCCGACGACCCCGCCCACCAGGCCGTGGTCGGTGAGGCGCCTGATTTGGACGTGGCCGTCGGACGTGCCGAGCAGGCACAGGCAATCGGCGGCGCCAAGTCGAAAGGCCCGCGCCAGCGAGAAGGTGGGATGCAGCCGGCGCACCTCGATCTCCTCACCCAGCGAGCCGTCGGCCTCCATGCGGAACGTCGCGGCGTTGCCGCCGCGCGAGCGGCCGCGAATCGACGAGATCGCATCGCGGATGAACGTCGCCGTCTTGTCGTGGACGAACTCGCTGCGCGCGATGGCGTTATGGCTGAAGTGATCGGTGAGGTCGTGCTCTTCGGTGGCCTGTTCGATGTGCTTGCCGTTCTGCCAGTTCGCCAGATCGGCCCTCTGAAAAAAGCCGAGCACCGTCTCGGGCCGGTCGCCGACGCTCGACACGCCTCCGCCGAGATCGGCGCTGTCCCACGAGACGAAGAGCACGATCTTGAGGTCGCTGGCCCATCGCCAGTGATCGCGGACCATGCCGGCGAATTTCGCGCCGCCGTGGCTCTGTCCCACAAGGATCACGTATCGACCGTCGAGCGATCGGTACGTGTCGAGGATCTGTTCCCACGTCCTCCCGTCCGGCCGGATCGGCTCGAGTTCGGAGTTCTCCCATTTGCCGAGGATGATCCGGTTCCTGAGACCCTTGTCATTGTTACGGCTGTGACAGAAGCCGAATCCCCGGATGCTCCTCAGTTCGTCGGCCAGCCCTTCGTCGTTCATGAGTCGCAGCGCCAGGTGCTCGAAAAAATTGACGCACGTCTCATCGCACAGGTCATTGCACTGGACGTTGCGATTGGTCGTCAGCGCGCGGATCAAACCGGGAGGTATGGCATGGAGACGGCAGAGATCCTCGTCCACGCGAATGCCGTGCGGCTCCAGGTCCGCTTGCGCATTCGGCGGTCCGTCCGGCGGATCGGGCGCTCCGGTCCACGCACCGCCCATGGAAAAGAGCGTCAGGATTGGCGGCGCACTTCGCACGTCGACGAAGAGCGGGTCGGTGAACTGCGCGGCTTTGCCAACACGAGGATCGAGACGACACCGAATCGCCGTCACACCCTCGGTCAGCGTGACCTCGCCGGTCGTGTCGAGCTTCTGCCCGGTCGACCAGAGCGTATCCCCGCCTTGCCAGCCAGCCGGCCGCAGTTCTTCGAGCACCACGGCTCCGTATCTGTTGGATTCGAGAGCGGAGACGACGAGGCGAAACGAGAGGGGTTCGTCGGTGAGAACGATACGCCTGGCGTCGATCCGGAGCCGTGCGCTCCCCGTGGGGCGGCGTCGATGTGTGGCTTCGAAACGCATGGTCGGCCTTCAGGGGTCAGGTTACCTGATCCGCGCCGCCCTGAATGCGGATGAAATGCGGGCGCGCCACAACCTTCGCCTGGGACCGGATGGGCGGTGAGCCAGGGATCGCCACAGCCCAGGAAGAACCGGTGTGCCCCTGGTGGTCGATGCGGCTGTCGGGAGGCCGTGTTAAGGTCGTCGTTGGTCATGGTGTACCTGGGGGATCGCGTGGCTCTCACACTCGCGGTACTGCTCGCGTCTCTCTCGGTCATCGGCCACGCTCAAGAGCCGGTGACCCTTGCCGAACTGCTCCGGTCCTCGGCCAGCTATGTTGCGCAGTACGAGCGTGAGTTCTCGGCGGTGGTTTCCGAGGAACGCTATGAGCAGGTGGCGACACGTCCAACGGAAGACCTGGACGGACGGGCGCGGTCGGTCCGCGAGACCGCGGTCCGCCTCTTGAGGTCCGATGTTCTGCTCATCAACGCCGGAGCCGCGGGATGGATCGGCTATCGCGACGTCTTTGAAGTCGACGGGCAGCCCGTGCGCGATCGCGACGAGCGTCTCTTCAAGTTGTTCCTCGAGCCCGCTCCTGACGCGCTCGTGCAGGCGAAGCGAATCGCCGACGAGAGCGCGCGTTTCAACCTCGGTACAGAGAACGAGCCGCTGACGCGTACCGATCAATCTTCCGACGGTCGCGCTCGTGTTCCTGCGACGGGAGAGCCAGCGCCGATTCGCGTTCACGACGGAGGGCGGGAAGGCGGCAGTCAATCGGCCGTCAGTGGTGCTTCGCTATGAGGAGCAGGCCAGGCCGAGAATCATCAAGTCACGGGACGACGCGCCCACCAAGGGGCGTTTCTGGATCGAACCCGATTCGGGCCGGGTCGTGCAGAGCGAGCTCGTCTTCGAGTCCGGCGGCGCGAGCGTCACGGTCACGGTGAGGTACGCGCCGCAGCCCACGGTCGATTTGTGGATGCCCGTGTCGATGGAAGAGCAGTATCGTCTGGCTCGCGGAGAGATGGTCGAAGGACACGCGACCTATTCGAATTTCCGGAAGTTCAGGGTCGATGTCAGCACGATGATCAAATCACCGTAAGGGGAACGCGACGATCCTCACGGTGTGCTCGAGCGTTCGGAAGACCGGGCTCCATCTCGCAAATAGCCGGCTTCGGACTCCACACCGAGACGACGACAAGGAACTCGTGAAACGGGAATCCATCGCGTCAAAAGTACCCTATCTTGCGCGTTGGTGGCACAGGCAGCCTCGACTGAGCCGATGGCTGGCCCTCGACTTCCCTCGCACGACAACCGAATTCAGGCATCGCGTCGCTCTCGTCGTGTTTCCAGCGCTTCTCGGTCCCATTGTTCTCTTCCTGGTCGGTCCTCATACCGTCTACGCAGGGAACCGAGCGGAGTTTGGTGCCACGTTCGCGGCGATTGCGTTTCCGCGGTTGCTTGCGCTGACGGTAGCCAGCTGGGCAGTGCTCGTTGCGATCGGGTGCGTCTTCGCGCTGGTCTCCGCACGATTCGCTCGAGCGTACGCGGCACTACTCTTCGCCATAGGCGTGCTGGCATGGGTGCAGGGAAATTTGCTGGTTGGCGACTATGGCCTGCTGACTGGTGAAGAGCTCGACTTGACTCGCTATGCGGGCCGCGAACCCTACGAGCTATGGCTCTGGGGAGGTTCGCTGGGGCTCGCCGCGTTGTTCGCTCGCCGGATTTCAGCGATTGCGCCGGCGGCAAGCAAGCTGTTCGTCGTGTTGCAGCTGGTGCTTCTTGCGGTGTCGCTTGTCCTGCCAGGTCGGCAATCCGACGCCGAGCCACGGTTCGACGATCGAGCATGGAGTCCACCGCCCGAGAAGATCTATCAGTTGTCTCGCGATCGCAACGTCATCCATGTCGTGCTGGACGGCTTTCTCTCGGAAATCTTCGGCGAGTTTCTCGAGAAAGAGCGTGCGGTCATCGAGCGCGATTTCTCGGGATTCGTCTATTTCGCTGATCACCTCGGCGCCTTTCCAACGACGCGGGGCAGCATGCCAGCGATGCTGTCTGGCGTCGCCTATCGCAACAAACTGCCGTTCAGGGAGTTCCAGCAGAAAACCATTGAAGAGCGATCGCTCTTCACCGTGCTGGCGCGAAACGGATTTCGGGTTCATTCGATCACGTTCCATCACCGCGAGCACCCTCCTCCGGCACTTCCTGGCGGTGACGTCGTTCGGTACTCCGTGCCGACGCCCTACGGCAGCTACGACGAGTACGTCGAATTCGCAGCGGCACAGCTTCTCGATCTCGCCCTGTTCCGGCATGTGCCGCACGCGTTCAAGGCGGACGTTTACAACCACGACACGTGGCTGCTGCAAAGCCGCTACGCCGAGCGCGACCGAGCGCGCCGCTTTCGCTCCAGCAACCATGTGGCGTTCTTTGACGAGCTCACGGGACGGTTGACCGTGACTGCCGGTCGACCCGTCTATGCATTCATTCACGTCGCAGTTCCACACCCACCCTTCGCCCTCGGTGCGGACTGTTCGTTCACCGGCCGGAAGGGGACGAGTCGGGCGGTCTATACGGCGCAGGCGCGCTGCGGCGTGGCGGTGATTCAACGTTTGCTGGCCCGGCTTCGGGCACTCGATGTCTACGACCGAAGCGTGATTGTGCTGACCGCCGATCACGGTTGGCAAGTGCCGCGAGGGAATCACCCGCTTCGTGGCGTGACAAGTCCTGCCGGCAATTTGGAGTTCGTGGCAAATGAAGCGATGCCGCTTCTCGCCGTCAAACCAGCGGACGCGACCGGCCCATTGCGCATCTCCCGTGCGCCGACCGCGATCACGGATATCCCGGCAACCGTTCTCGACCTGCTTGGACTACCGAACGATGCCTTCCCCGGCCAACCGGTCTTCCGCATCGACGAACGGGGACGCCGATCGCGCGTGTTCGCGCACCATACCTGGTCCAATGCCGGCTGGCGTCTTCCGTACTTCGATGTGTTGCGTCTGTTTTCCGTTGATGGACCCGTCCTCGAGCCGTCGGCCTGGAAGTTCCAGAGAGCCATCTTCGCGCCTAGCAACGATCTGGAGGAGCAGCTCGAACAACATCAGGTCGGGCTTTCGGCCGTGGAGCAGGGAACAGAGGGACCATTCCGCTGGGGTGGCGCGCACGTCGTCACCTACGTTCCGTCCGACGCTCGTGTCTTCGAGTTCGAGGTCCGGACGCCGCCGAGCGCCACGTTTGCGAAGACGCTCACAATCCGCATCGATGGTGAAGTCGCGGCGCGTCGCGAGCTTGTCGGCGATTCGTGGCTGACGCTAAAGCAGCCGCTGGCGCCGCGTGCACAGGGCACCGACCCGTACTGTATCGAGCTTCTCGTTGATCCTCCGTGGCGTGGTGCGGATCGAGGCGCCATGTATCGCGCGTTCCAGTGGAAGCGCCAATAACTCCATCAGCCGTGCGAACGCCACTTGGTATCTTGCGCGGATGCTTCTACTTATCGTTGGCTGCAACTGCAACGGTTCCAACAAGAACCGCGTTTCTGGCAGGAACCTCGGGCTGGCACCGCTCACCGGTGGCGCGCCGCAGAGCCGCGCGGCGACGGACGACCGCCGCTCGATCCCGGCCGCGCTGCCGGACGGCGTCCGGATCCACCAGACCCGTGACGCGCCCCCGGGCGGGGCGCGCTCGGCCAATGGCTGTTCCGGCGACCCTGACCACGACGTTCCGCTGCCGGCAGCGCTTCCTGTGACGCGGACGTCACCGAGAAGCCCTCCGTCACGACATGCTCGACCGGCGACGGCAGCAGGCGCTGGATGTCGCGCAGCAGATCGCGATCGCCCGGTGACACCAGCGACACCGCGCGTCCGGCGAGCCCGGCCCGGCCGGTGCGGCCGGCGCGGTGGATGTAGTCTTCAGCCACCAGCGGCAGGTCGAAGTTGACGACCAGCGGCAATTGGACAATGTCGAGACCGCGCGCCGCGATGTCGGTGGCCACCAGCACGTTGACACGACCCGCCTTGAAGTCGCCCAGCGCCCTGATGCGCGCGCCCTGGCTCTTGTTGCCGTGAATCACCGCCGTCTTGACGCCGGCGCGTTCGAGGGATTGGCCCACGCGGTTCGAGCGGTGCTTGGTGCGGCAGAACACCAGAGCCTGCCCGATCGGCGCCTGTGACAGGATGTGATTCAGGAGATCGCCCTTCCGCTGATCTGATACGGGATACGCTCGGTGCGTCACCGTCGGCGCCATCACCTGTCCTTCCGACACGTCCACGCGTTGCGGGTCGCGTGTGAAGTCGGCCGACAGCTGGACCACGTCTTCGGACATGGTCGCTGAGAACAGCAGCGTCTGGCGCTCCCGCGGCAGAACCGCGAGGATCCGGCGCAGCGGCGGCAGGAAGCCCATGTCGAGCATCCGGTCAGCCTCGTCCAGCGTGAGGATCTGCACGCCCGAGAGATTGACCGTGCGCTGTTGCAGGTGATCGAGCAGGCGACCTGGCGTGGCGACGATGATGTCGGTGCCGCGCTGGAGTTCCTTCTTCTGCGGGACGATCGAGACGCCGCCGAAGATGGCGGTGACGCGCAGGTTGGCGGGCACACCGTAGGTGGCCAGCGACCTGTGAACCTGGAGCGCGAGCTCGCGTGTCGGCACGAGCACCAGGCCGCGCGGCTTGCGCACCCCCGCCGGACTACCGCCGCGGACGAGCAGGCGATCGATCATCGGCAGGCCGAACGCGGCGGTCTTGCCGGTGCCGGTTTGCGCTCGCGCCAGCAGGTCGCGGCCGCTGAGGACGATGGGGATCGACGCGAGCTGGACCGGCGTAGGGGTGGTGTAGCCCAGCTTGGCGAGCGGATGCGAGAGCGAAGGGGAGAGCCCGAGAGTGACGAACGGCATGCGAAACACTCCAAAATGCCTGAGCGTTCCCTCACCGCACACAGCAGGCTGATGATGACTGACGAAACCGCGCCGGATTGGCGCGTGGACCTGAGCTACCAGTACCGAAGGGGGGTAGTCCTGAAAAACCGAGGACGCAGCGCAGGAGACACTGAGTTTACCTCAGATCGGGCCCGCGGCGCCATGAAGAGTCGAGCTGAGTCGAGTGATGAGCCAAACGTTCGTCAGTTGGAACCAGATCGCCGGTTGGCTGCGGCGTCTTGAAGGGCTCCGCGACGCCGCGTGAACCCGGGACAGTAGGACTGGCATCCGTAAGCGTGAGGTCCCATTGCTCACGACCGACCGCCGCATTCGCCACCAACAGAACCTGGGACTGCGCCGCATCGCCCTTCACTGCGGCGCTGCTTCGCCAGAAAGGCGCGGATCGCTTCGACACAGAACGCCGGCTCCTCGTTACACGTCTCATGCGTCGCCTTGGGAACGATGACGCGCTGCTCGTTGGGAAGCACACGCTCCAGCTCCGCATCGATGAGTTTCCCCAAGGGATAGGAGTGTTCTCCACTGAGCATCAGAGTGGGTACGATGAGTCGCCTGACATCCTCGTGGCGTATGAGAGGGAATGCGTCGCTGGAGGTGGTCAGTGCCTCCCATTCGCGGATGTTGTCGAGCACGACGCTGCGGAACTCTGGCGGGATCTGGTCGAGGGCGCCGGGTCCCATGAAGTAATCCAGGGTGACGCGTAGCGCCTGCTCCCTTTCCCCCGCCCGGAACGCGCGCCCCGCTGGCTGCCAGAGCTTGCTCATGAACTCGTCGTAGATCGCGGTTCCCCCCGGTAGAGCCGGCAGCCAGCGCACCAGCGGAGGCTCGGCGAGAATGAGCGTACGCACAAGCTCTGGATGCTCCAAAGCCAGCGAGAGCGCCGTCAGTGCTCCATAGGACAGTCCTGTGAGATGGACCGGACCAAGTTTCAGTTCATGGATCAGCGCGGCCAGATCTTCAGCATCGACCTTCGCCGAATGATTCGCCGGAATGAAGGCATTCGCATTGGGATAACTGTAGCGCCTGCTGTATGCGATCGTGCGATGCTCTTTGGAAAGCTGGTCGATGACCGGCCCCCACTCTCGGTAGTCGGCCAACCCACCAGAGAGGAACACGATCGGCTGTCCCTCCCCACGGACCATGTAATGGAGTTCTACGCCATTTGCGCGGACTCGCTGAAGGCTATCTCCTCCGTCTCGGCGTTCTGCGGAAGGGCTGGCGATGGCTGGCGATGGATCTCCGACGCGGTCCGGGAGTGGACGCGCTATGCAGGCCCCGGCAGCCAGAAGAGCAATGAAGGGGAGGCGAGCAAGAGCGCTTGTCCACATGACTTTCTCCGTATCGCAGTCAGCAGCACACAATTGCGGACAGTGCGTAAGGAGTGACGTCTAACGTCCGCGTTGAGCGACGCGCTGATGTGTAGTGGATGCCGGCACTTTATTTGTCCCGCGTGCGCTCCAACACGTTGCAAGGCGTCAGTACTACTTCTCGACGAGAGGGTTGGGTCCGATCGGCTTATACGAGAGGCGGCTGCTGGGAAACACGGCAGTGAGGTTTAGTGGCCGATCGCCCGTGTTGATGAACGTGTGCTCAACACCGGCAGGAATCCGCACGATATAGGGGCCCACCGCATCGAAGCGACGATCACCAACAACATAGGCCATGCGTCCGTGGTAAATCACGTGCGCTTCTTCAGTCTCATGAGTGTGCAAAGGCGGGCCTCCATGCGGGTGTGTTTCCGTCAGGATGAATGATAGTGACTCGAAGCCATGGTCAGCACCGTCCATGGAATACCCCGCCTCTCCAGGCACGTCATAGAAGCTGTTCATGTTCTCGAGCTTTACCACGTAGTCAGAGCCGCTACGCGGAACCTTTGGTGGACGGACATAGCTCTCGGTCGGTCGCTGGTCGGGACCGATGTGAACGTAACCGTGCGTTTCGCGCTTCTCACAAGCAACAAGTGTTACGTCCAGAGCGAGAGTCAGGAGCGCCGCAATGATACGCATCGGTAACCTCCGTCGTCACGACTGTGACTGACACCCAACTAATAGCAGGCTGACCAGTCTAAATCGGCGATTCTCGAGAGGCCCGCAGCATAACGCGGAATCGACTCCGCGTCGAAAGACTCGCACATCGTTGTACGAACGATCGTTCCAGACTTCAGGGCACAATCCCTTGCTGGATAAGACCGACCTGCATAACACCGCGTTCCGCAGAGCCACCCCGGCCTCGCGCGCCAACTTTCTGGTCGGTCCCGTAGAGTCGCCAAGAATTGAGCGACGGCTGCACTCTGTCCGCGCCGGAGCTTCGGCGAGGATCCGTCGCTGCAAGTGGGGGACTGAGCCCGCAGGCCCGCCGCAACCGGGCTTCGATCTGCGGCGAAGGATTGCGACCGCATAGGGCCATGTAATCATGCTGATATAGTCAATGGCTTATGCGACTGGCGGATTTCATTCTGGCGAATGTGGAACCGATTCTCGCCGAGTGGGAAGCGTTCGCACGCACCATCTGGCCCAGTGGCGCGACGGCCGAGCCGGCCACGGTGCGCAACGAAGCCGAAGACATCCTCCGCGCCACGGCGGTTGACATGCGGTCCCATCAGACCAGCGCCCAGCAGGAAGACAAGTCGAAAGGCGCAGGCCACACGTGGAACGCGGGGGGGGAGCTTAGCGCGGGCATCGTCATCCCACGGAAGTGGACGGCTGGCATCAGGCTTCGATCTCTGGGCCGTGATCGCGGAATACCGCGCCCTGCGGGCGAGCGTGCTCCGGCTGTGACGCGCAAGCGATCCGGCCCCCGACCTGCTCGACGTGGATGACCTGACCCGGTTCAACGAGTCGATTGACCAATCGCTGACCCACGCCGTTCGCAGTTATGCGGATCAGGTCGAGCGCCAGCGCGAGGTGCTGCTGGCCAACGAACACGCATCGCGGAGGGACGCCGAAGCGGCCAACCGTGCCAAAGACGTGTTCCTGGCCACTCTCAGCCACGAGATGCGCACACCCCTCAACGCGATCGTCGGATGGCTGAGCATCTTGCGTCACGAAGAGGTCGACAAGCAGCATCTACAGGAGGGACTGACGGCATCGAGCGCAACACCAAGGCCCAGATACAACTCATCGATGACGTGCTGGACGTGTCGCGCATTATGGCCGGCAAACTGCGCGTGGCAAGCGCCCCTTGCGAATTGACCGACGTCATCAATGCCGGCGTGAACGCCGTTACGCGCAGCGGCAGAGGCGCGCGGTATCACACTGGACACGCGACTCGATCCGTCAGCCAGTCACGCTTTCTGCGATGCCGTGCGCATTCAGCAAGTCGTCTGGAACTTGGTCTCGAACGCCGTGAAGTTCACTCCAAAGGGCGGACGAGTCGGCATCACCCTCAGTCGCTACCAATCCACGATTCAGATTCAGGTCACCGACAACGGCCAAGGAATCAGTGCCGAACGGTTGCCACACATCTTCGAGCGTTTCTACCAAGCCGATAGCAGCACGCGGCGCACCTACGGCGGGCTAGGGCTCGGCCTTTCCATCGTCAAGTACCTCAGGAAAGCGCATGGCGGGACGGTCCAAGCTCAGAGCGAGAGCGAGGGTGAAGGGAAAGGTGCGACGTTCCACCGTCCGCCTTCCCGTCCGCGCCGTGCATATCGCAGAAGACGAGGCAGAGGAGGAGAGGGCAAGCCAGGCTCGCGAGAGCTGGCGCGGGGAAACCGCCCCCGTCGTCGCCCGTGCCGCGCGCCCCCGTCTGGATGGTCTGCGCGTGCTCGTCGTCGACGACGAAGCGGACGCCCGGCAAGTGCTGGTCATGGTGCTGGAACAAGTCGGCGCCATCGTCACCGCGGCGGGCAGCGCGCGTGAAGCGATCGAAGGGCTCGCCGAGGAGCGCCCAGACGTGCTGGTCAGCGACCTCGGGATGCCGGAGCAGGACGGCTTCGACCTGATCCGGCAGGTACGTGCTCAAGGGCATGACGCAAGGAATCTGCCCGCCGTCGCGCTCACGGCGTTCGTCCAGAAGGACGACGCGCGCTTGGCGCTGTTGGCCGGGTTTCAAGTCCACGTGCCCAAACCCGTCGATCCGGACGATCTGACGTCCGTCATCGCCAGGCTTGTGGGGCGCACGGGCTAACAACAGCTGGCAGGTACAAATCCGGGGCGCCAAGGACCGCCAGGTTCTCGCGGAAGCAGCGGTTTCGGCGCTTCGAGCGGTTTTGGAGGCGGCGTCGCAGTTCGACTCCCGCATCAGTCGAATCCAACTGCACGCGGTACGAATGGCCGCGTCCTGGCCACTTGGTGCATCTCGATGTCAAACGGCTGGCGCGCATCGCGGGTGTGGGGCAATGGATTCACGGCGATCGGCGTCCTCGACGGCTCGATGGCGTAGCGCCGAGCGCGGCAGTCCGGCTCGGTCTTCAGACCTTCAGCCGCACGTGTCTCCTGTGAGTTATTCCTTGTACACAGGACCGCGTACGGTTCGGTGAGACAACAGCTGCCAGTGTCCCGTACGCCGACCGTACACGCGCAGATACCACACGCTGTACTGTCGATGCCTCGGCTCGTCGTCTCGGCTCTGTACATTTACCTGGCCTGTCGTGACTGCAACATCCCCGTGCCACTCCACGTGTTGTGAACTGAGAGTGCGCGCGATGAATTGGCCAGGACCGACGGCCGCAATTTCGGCGGCTTTGCTATTGACGGCAAGGGGTTCGCCGCCAGAGGTCCAGCTATCGCCGTGTGTAAACTGGAAATCGTCAGCCCACGCACGCTCAAGAAATGCCACATCCCCGTGCACGAGCGCCGCTTCAATCTGACGCTCCAACGCCAACACTTCAGCGACGGCTTGGGCGACACCGGAAGCCGGGGCTGATTCCTGCGACGCAGCCAGGCCGCCAAGCGTGACACTGACGAGAAGCGCAACGCCGAACCGCCTTGCGAATCGCAGCGAATCCTCGGTTCTTGTCAGCCCAGCGTGGCAGACGAAAGCCGACACCCGTCAAACTGGATCCGTTCACTCTCCGTGGCCACAAGCGGCATGGGGAGTGACTGCCGCGGGCCGAGCGTGACCCGCGTCGGTCGGCGTCGGAGTGCGGGCGGATGGCGTGTCGCGCCATCGGTACGAGTCAGTCACGTCCGCACTGCCGGGCGAAGCCATCGCGTCAGCCGCGGGCGCGAGGATTGCCCGCCATGAAGGACTTCTGGCCCATCTTCTTGCCTTTCGGTTCGCCCATCATCCGGTCGACCCGTTCCTGCGGCGGCGGTTTCCGATGGTGTTTCCCTGGAGCGTCGACCGGTCCCCGCGAAGGACGGGCGGCCTTCGGCGCGGTTTGTGTCGGGTCAACTACTGGCTTTCCCTTGCTGGCACGACCTGATCGCTTTTTCTGTCCCGCCTTGCGTCCTGGCATGAGCCCTCTCATCCTGACCCCGGCCGACTGAGCCGAGTTCGTGTTCGTTGATCGTCCTCGCGAGGATACCCCATGATGGGCGCGCCATCACGTTCGACCCGGCGATCGCGTTCACGTCGCAGCGCTCGGTATGGGAATCGAGCGCGAAGCGCGGACCGGTGACCGTTACGTAGTGGAGACCAAGGGCCGCTCGATCTCACCAGAGGTCGTGCTCCGGTCGAACATCGTATGATTGCAGCGTCACTCCCGATAAGCCGTCTTGTGTTGACAACGGGCGACGAACGACGCTCGAGAGCTAAGAAGGCAACGGCACCTATGAGAAAAGCGATCGCAGGCCTGACGTTGGCGTGGTCGCTCGGCGCTGGCACTTCCGTGGCGGCACCGATGACCGCGCTGGAGCGTCAACAGCTCGTCGCGCATCTTGAAATGACCGCAAGCTGGTTTGTTGACGAAGTGTCGCGGCTCTCACCAGCTCAGATCGCGTTCCGTCCTACGCCAGAGTCGTGGACCATCCTCGAAGTCATCGATCACCTTGTCGTCGTCGGGCCGATCTACTGGCAAGACCTGCAGAACGCGCTCAAGGCGCCTGTCGGCCGCAAAACGACGACGACCGATGCGAACATCCTCTGGTACGGCATCGATCGGACCAATCGCGAGAAGGCGATCCCATCCGAAGTGCCGAACGGACTGCGCGATCTGCAGGCCGGCCTGGATGCATACCGCAACCAGCATGCGCGCCTGCTTCAGTATGTCAGGACCACCGAGGATGATCTGCGCGGCCACTTCGTGGAGCGACAAGGTTCAGACACCTATCAGTGGGTGCTGCTCATCTCGACGCACGAGCAGCGGCATATCCTCCAGATTCGTGAGATCAAGGCGGATCCGCGGTTTCCCGCGAAGTAGCGCGGACGGTTTCCCGGTGCATCACTCCATACATCGCTCAGCACAGTATTGGAAGCTGAGAGTTTGTGTCGCGTGCCTGTGATTGCAACGTTGAAGCCAGCAGCAAGCTAACCGTTACGGTGCGAGCCAGGTGCTGCGCATCGGAACTCCCGGCGCTGCGGACGCGAGGCAGCGAGATCGTACTGCGAAGGATTCACTGGCAGGTACACATCCGGGACGCTAAAAACCGCCAGCTTCTCGCAGAAGCAGCTGATTTCAGCTCTTCTGGCGGTTTTGTGGGCGGCGGGAGTCGAGCCGGTTGGCGAGGCCGCAGGCCGACGCTCGCCTGTGACACCGGCGCCAAGGCGAATGCGACTTGTGATAGGTCGGGAGTCGAGCCGGTTGGGCGAGGCCGCAGGCCGACGCCCGCCTGCCTGACACCGGCGCCGACACCAATTCGAACGTGGTGAGAAGTGGTGGAGGCGGCGGGAGTCGAACTGCGAAGACCCTCTCACTGTCAACACTTAGGCCCAATTCATCTCGCTCAAGGCCGACCGATCCGCTCGAAGCGGCGGATAGAGGTACATAACAGGTACACGAAATCGGCAGGGAATCGGCTGACCAATCTACTTTGTAGGGTCTCTCGGAGACGTACAAGACTTCGGATGACTGGGGAGCCTACGTACCCAGACTTGACCCGACACTATGATCTCACTCGGCTCGCGCTGCCGCGGTCAGTCGATTGTCGCCGCTGCGCGGGCGATCGCGAGCGACGACGCCTGCGCCATGGAGTCGTAGTAGGAGGCGAAGCGCTTCGTCTCGGTTGCGGCGTAGGTCCCGAGGTTGTGCGCCCACCGGAAGGAGATGGTCTGAAACCTGAGCTCGGCTTCCAGCGTGATCGGTCCCTGAGCCTTCGACACGTCGATCGCGTAGCGCACCCGATCGCCTCCGGACTGGAAGTCGGCGTCGCCGGTGGCGGCGCCGTGCACCGCCACGTCGGCGGAGGCCGTGGCTTTTTCGAACCCGCGCGGCAGCAGTCGGTTGTCCTTCACGTAGCGAACGCCCTGCAGCAGACCGGTCGTCGGCGTGCCCTGGAGGTCGACCATCATCGACTCGTAGATCTGCACCTGGTCCGCCGAGCGGATCTCCTCGTAATGCGGTTCGTAGCGAGACGGGTCCTCGTCGTTGGCGTTGCCCGTGATGGCGCCCGTCGGCGCCACTGCGCCCGACTCGAACAGCAGCTGCCCCTTGGCATCACGGGCGGTGACGTGCAGCCAGGCGCGGCGCGACGGGTATCCGGTCGGCAGTTTGTGGCCGGTCAGGTTCTCGACGATGACGGTGAAGGTCGCGTTCGATCCGGTGCGGCCGGCATCGGCGATGCGGACGATGGCGGTGTCGGTCCGCAGCTGCCGCTCGGTCGCCGTCGCCGCGGCCTCGAGCTCGTGAGGCGGCGCCGTGACGCCCAAATCGGTCCGGTAGCGGTTCAGCATCCGCAGCATGAAGAAGTTGCCGCCGAGGAACGTGTGCCGGCTCAGGCCCTCGCGCGGCTCGCCGAGGACCGAGGCAATTGGCGTCGGCTCGGCGACCGGCGGCATGTGGCAATCCTGACAGCTCCGTTCCGTGTTGTACGCGCTGTGCTGCCACTCGAGAAACGGCACCTGCTCGGGAAGCCGGCCGACCGCGCGGCCATCGGCGTCGAGCGCCGGGTGAACAGCGTGTGGCACGTGGCGCACAGCTCGGACTGCCGGACGTGGAGCGATTCGGTGGGGGTCAGCCCTGTTGCCGATCGCATTACGTTCGTCCGGCCCTCGTCGATCTCGAACGGCCCGAACATCGGCTGCGGGCGGCCCGGGGTTGCGACGTTCAGGACGTAGCCGCCGGTGAAGCTCTCGGGCGATCCGAGCCGCTCCTTCGTGATCTGATGGCACACCGTGCACGACACGCCGTCGGCTGCCAGCGGATCCGTCCCGCGGTGGCCGATGGGAAGGTGCGCGAACACCTTGCCGAGACTCCCGGCGGCGCGGGCCGGATAGGTCGTCATCGGCATGTGGCAGATGGAGCACTCGTCCTCGATCGCCGCGGCCTGCTCCGGATGATCGATCGCTTCGCGGCGGACGGCGCCCTGCCAGTACGGGTCGCGCGAAGAGTGCGCCATCATCGAGGCGCGCCAGCTCACCCCAATCGAGACGTCCTCGCCGGCTGGGGTGGTGAGGCCGTTGTGGCAGGCCATGCACTCGGCGCCGGTCTGGAACGAGACCGGCCCCGCCGGGCGGTGCGGATCGGCCTGGGCGCGCGCGGCCCCGCGGCCCGCCGGCCAGAGCAGCGCCCCGGTGCACAGGAGGCACAAGGACAGGAAGAGGCCGCGTCCCCGGACGGCTAGCGCCAGCCATCGAACAGCCCTCCGTCGAACCAGTCCCACAGGAAATAGGTGAGCACCTGTGTCCGGCGCGAGTCGCGCTCGTTCACCGGCACCCTGACGCCGACGTTGATCATGATGTGCTGCCGTTTGCTCAAGGTCACCTGCATCTGCGGCACGACGTCCCAGAGCACGGCTCCCCGTCGGCCAGCTCCTTTGCGCCGAGTACTCTCGATCATCGGCGACCACGTGCGCCCGAACTGGCCCTGCACGAAGCTCTTGCCCACGAGCCCTCGCCAGAAAAACTCATTGGCGTGGTCCTCGGCGAATGGGATCTCGAACCCGGTCTGCGCCTGGATGAAGCTGTCGGCCGGCAACATCTGCCCGAAGGCGGCGAACGGCTCGAACACGGTGACACCCCCTCCCAAGCCTTCATTCTCCTTGCCGGTCGGGAGGATGATCTCGGCTGCCGCGGCGAAGATGCGCCCGCGCTCGAGGCTGTGGTGGAACGCGTGCTTGAGGGCGGCCGCGACATCGCCAAGCCCATGGCGCCAGCCGGTGTCGCCCTCCTGCACGGCGACGGGCACCTTCACCTCGTACTGCGTTCTCGCGCCGATGCGTCGCTCGTAGAGGAACTCGTTCACGAACGTTCCCGAGGCGATGGTCGTCGACAGCACGGCCTCGTCTTCGGGAAACGCCTTCTCGGTCACGAGGGCGCGAGGCAGGTTGAGCTCGCCGGCCGGCCAGGACGGGTCGTCGCAGAACCGTTTGATGTGTGCGACGGCCATCTCGATCTGGGCAGCCGTCAGCGCCTGTCCGAAGGCCGGCATCCGCGCGATCGAATGCGCGGACGGGACCGCCGTCATGGCTGATCGCGAACCAGTCGGCGGCCGGCTCGCGGGAGTTGAAGCTGCAGTCGGTGAAGTCCGGCAGGGGCACGTCGAACCCGACCGTGAGCTGCGGCGCGCCGCGCCCGTCCGGGCCATGACAGGCGGCGCACGCGGCACGGTACACCGACTCACCCGAGTCGAGCGTCGCCGTCGTCTGCGCGCTGGCGGACCCGGCCGCCGACGAGAAGGAGGACGAGCACGATGCCGGCTGCTGCCGGAGCTGACACGATCGATTTCCAGAGTCATACCCCGCCGTCGCTGCGTCAATTGATCGTCACGTAGCGCTCCAACCGCGCCACTTCCTTGTCGTCGACGTACTTGCCGATCTCGCGGCGGAACTGCTCCATCGCCTTGTACGGGCGGTATTCCTTGAACTCGCGGAGCATCCGCGCGCCGACGCCGGGAATCGTCTGGATGTCGGCATCGCTCGCCGTGTTGAGGTCGATCGGCACGAACACGTACTGCTCGAGGCGCGCGAGCTCCGTGTCGTCGACGTACTTGCCGATCTCGCGATGGAACTGTGCCAGCGCCTTGTAGGGGCGGTACTCCTGGAACTCGCGGACCATCCGCGGCCCGGCGTTCGGGATCAGCAGGATCTGCTCGCGCGTGGCCGTGTTCAGGTTGAGGTGAACGAACAAACGGCCATAGATGGTCGTACGCTGCTCCGGGGAGAGCGACTGGCCGAGCAGGGCGTCGAGCTCGGTGATCGACGGGAACGGCCGGCGCGCAAGGATGCTCTTGACGAGCGCCGGCGTCAGCTGCGGGATGGCCGAGAGCTGCGGCTCAGTGGCGGCATTGGCGTCCACGATCGTCACGGACCTACCGACCTGCGCCGCTGCCGGAGGCGGCACCAGAGCGAAGAGCGATGCGGCGACAAGGCCTGCGATGAGAGAACGGAAAAGGGTCATGACACATCCTCCTCGGTGATGCCCGGGCCGTCCTGCTGCCCGGTCGAGAGTCCATGGACGGCGGCGAGCCCAACAAGCCCGAGCAGCGCCATCGAGCCCGGCGCGAGCACTGGTGTCGCCCCCGTCAGCGTCGCTCGCACGAACTCCATGCCGGTCATCGAGGGGTACATCTCGCGCTCGAACTCGTGGTTGCCGCGGTAGTGCAGGCCGACGCCAATCAGTCCGCTCGCGACAAACAACGCCATCAGCAACTGCACGCCTCGCGCGGTCGCACGGCTCGGGCGCATCGCGTGCCAGGCGAGCGCAATCAGTCCGACGGTGAGCAGCACAACGGGGATGCACTGCAGCCAATCCTCGACGTGCCCGATGAACAGCAGCTCGAAGCCCATGCCGGCGATGCCCACCATGAGGGTGATGAGCAGGAAGCGCCGGAGCCTGGAAAGCCTCTCCCGGTCCGCTGCGGCGCCGGTGTGAGTGCGGGACATGAAATCGCGGGACACGACAATCGATGGTGCACACTTACCCTAGCACTGTCTTGCGCGCGACGAGCGACCTTCCGCGAGATGTCACCTCCGGCGCTCGATGTTGAAAATGAGAATCACTCTCAACCGACGCGGCAGGACGTGCATGGATGGACATGACGCAGTCGGAAAGACTGATGGCGTTGGTCCGTTTGGGACAGTCCGCCGGTAGGCGCTCGGCACGCTTGCCGATCACAAGAGCGTCAGCGCGGGGTATGGGACTGGTCGCGCCGTTCGAGTTCGTGGAGTGGACGTCGGATCAGCATCCAGGACACAGTCGATTCATCGGACTCCGCGACGATAAGCGCGCTCGCGTGGTGAGACGTGAGTGACGGCACGCTCGTCGAGGAGCGATACACACTCGTCACCTCTATCAGCGGGCCAATCTTGCTTGCGCCGACGTTCTCGCAATGTTGGCGCCAGTCCCTAGCTGGAGAAGATCGTGGATCATGGGACCGAATTCATGTGGCGCGCGTTAGAAATTTGGGCGTATTAGCGAGGAGTGCAGCTCGATTTCATTCGACCTGGCAAGCCTGTGGAAAATCCGTGATCGAGTCGTTTAACGGTTCGGCTTCGGATGAGTGCCTGAACATCCATCAATCACGTCGATGGCGCCAAAGCCAAGATCGACGCCTGGCGCGTCGCTTACAATCAGCGCCGTCCACACTGCTCGCTCGGGCATCTGACATCGAACGAGTATGCGCAGCAACGTCAGCGATCCCGGCCCGCAGAAGCCGCGTTTCTCTAGCGCCGACTGTCTCGAAAAGGGACCAGGCGCAGGCGCTAGCAACAAGCTAGGCTGCTGGGTACAAATCTGGGACGCTAAAGCTGCCAGCTTCTTCGCGGAAGTAGCGATTGTCAGTGCTTCTAGCGGTTTTGGAGGCGAGGAGTCGAACCCTAGTGACGCGTTTTCTAACTTGGTGATGGCGCGCGACTTCTGGTGACAAGGGTTTTAACTCCAACCACTTACCGGCTTCTCGTCGTCCGCGGCTGTCCCCGTCAGTGCTCGAGATTCTCTTCGGAGTTTTGGAGACATTTTGGAGACGGAGTCGGCAGCATGGCAGCACGCGTCGGTTGGTGACTCGCGTGCTATAGAAGCGTTCGACTCCCACCCTCTCCGCCATCATAAATCAGCAACTTACGGCAAATACGCGAACGCGCGGCCTAAGCCGCGTCTTTGATCGAGTCGGCGGTCGCTAGTATCGCCCACTAGGCTGCCGAAGGATGGTCACAGCAGACGAAACACGATCGCGGCAATGACGGTCGGCAGGAGCGCTCCGGCCAGCAATCCGATCGGCAAAATCGCCCCATCAAAGAAGCGACCCAGCAGCGCTTGGCCGGCTGGGTTCAGCGCATTCGAATCACCGTCAACCCTCCGCCCACCACAGCTCCTTGAACCACCGCGAGCCAGCTCGTGGCCCAGATTCGGCAGGAGTGTCGCCAGATAGGTGATGAGCGCATTGTCGTTGACGGCCGTCAGCGCCGTGGCCCCGAGGAACAATGGACTCTCGGGAAGCCTGCTGAGCACCAGCGCAATCCACCACCCCTGCAGGCCCCCATGGATCACTAACCCGGCGAGGAAGAAGCCCACGAGGAGCGGCGTCTTCCCCATAAGCCAAAGACCACTTCGTCTCCGAGGAAGTGCAGTGCCTCAGCCCGCAGACTCGGCAAGGCCGGTCTGCCGTGTGCCCGTGCCTCTTCATCGTGACGGCGCTGCACCCGGTGCGCGAGGCGGGCCGCTGCGAACGTGTGGAGAACCGCCAGGAAGAACACGCCCGTCGCGATGGCGTTGAACGGCTCGATCTGCACACGCATGGCGAGATTGGCGGCGAGCGTCTGATCGGCACCGGACGGGTAACTCTCCAGCGCCCTCGGAAACGCGGTGATCGCGGTGGTGTCATGGCTCATCGGGGCACGGATCTGCGGAAGCTGATAAACGTGGATCGAGTGGTCATGGTTTGCCTGAGCCGACATCCCTTCCACGAGCGGCGGCAGCGTCGCGAGCCGTGAGCGCCCCCCGTAGAAAGAGCATCAGGCCGACCAGGAGGAGTACGTGCACGAGATCTCCGATTCTGGTATAGCCCGAGAACGCTGAGCCAGCCACGCGATGAGCAGAACGAACCGCAATCTTCAACAACATCTCGCCTCCGGGACGCAGCCAGCTCCGAGAGACCATCGGTCAGCTGCGGAATGAAGGAGCGTGGCGAGATGCCCGGCAATCGTCATTGCCGGCAAGATAGGAGCGAGAGCAAGCGTTGGGCGTCACGAGATTCGCGCGACCCTTTGAGACGTTTTCGGGCTGCCCTGTGACGACGACAGGTGGGATTGCTTCGAGAGGAGTGAAGGGCCAACGTGCGGACGATCCGCGAACCGAGCCTGCCAACTCGCATCCTCCTGGTCTCGCAGCGACCCTGAGGATGGCGGCCCGACCATCCCGTTGCCTGCAGCGGAAGCCCGCTGCACCCTTCGATCTTTCAGCTGCGTCCAGTATATGCGGTTCAAGCCGTGCACGCGAACTGTCGCCAATTAGCGTTGCGCCTCGGATCTGTTTGTCGCCGGTCTAGGATTTCGCTGCGCGCCAAAGCTGCTACAGTCCACCTCAGGTGGCCGTCATCGACGTTCACTCGTTCGGTTTTACGAATCTGGGCGCCCAGCGGCCGGCAAGTTCGCGACGTCGCCTTCTCGGTCGAGCCGGGTGAGATTTTCGGATTCGTGTGAGTTTTGATAACCAGAGCGATGACTCCAGGCCACTCGGTGAAGCGTGGACGCCCGATCAGTCCGGGGGCATGTGCAGAATTGGAGGTCGTCATGCAGGGGAATCATTGTTTCGATCGGCCGGACGGTTACTGGCGGCCGGCGTCGGGATTGCCGCAGGGGCGTATGCCGCCTACGTCGGCTTGACATGGTTTCGCTACGGCCACGTGACACCGGAGCGCGGGCCCGAAGAAGAGGATCAACTGCTCGAAGTGTTCATACCCTCCTATGAGGTCGTCGAACGCCATGACGTACACGTCGGAGCGCCGGCGGCGATAACCCTCGCCGCAGCAAAAGAACAAGATCTGTTCCAATCTTCGGTGGTGCGCGTGGTCTTCAAGGGACGTGAACTGATCCTCGGCGCAACCCCGGACGGCACACCGCGTCCACATGGACTGCTGGCGGAAGTGCTCTCCCTCGGATGGGGCGTGCTTGCGGAAGTACCTGAGCGCGAGATCGTGCTCGGTGCCGTCACGAAACCATGGGAGCCGAACGTCACATTCCGGGCATGCCACCCGAAACGTTTGCGTCATTCAGCGAGCCAGGTTACGTGAAGATCGCCTGGACGCTGCGCGCCGATCCACTTCTGAGACGACATCGATCTTCCGCACCGAAACGCGTGCCGTGGCCACCGATCCGAGTTCGCGCGGCTGTTTCAGGCGCTATTGGTCATTCCTCTCCCCCGGTATCATTTTGATTCGGGATGTCGCTAGGACCACTCAAGCGGGAAGCCGAGCGTCGCGCTATAGCGGCCGCGAGCGTGAGGACCGAAGCAGTGCTCAACTAGCGGCGAAGCCGGTTCGCGGCGTTGGAGGGCTCACGATGGCATGGTTCTCCCTATGGCTGCCGCTCGTATCGCAGTTCGTTGTTCCGGTGTCACTGTTGGCATGGCTGGCCTTCGGTCGTCACCTGAGGCGCGCGCTCTATCGCGGTCGCCGCGCTCGTGGCGATGTACGTCCTGGCCATCGGGATCGCCGGTCTCTGGCTGGTGCTGCCCTGGTGGCTCCCCTTCGTCTACGGAGCGGTGGTGGTGTGGACCATCGCGCGTCGGTTACGTGGCCGTGATGTCAGGACGCAACGGCCGCGGGACGTATCGGGGCTCGTGGTAACGGTGTTGATTGGCGCGTTCACTATGCTGCTCGTGGGCATCGTCGGTCTGGCACTTGCGGGCCGGCGGCCCCCCAGCGAGCCGATCGACTTGGCGTTTCCCCTTGGAAGCGGCACGTACCTCGTGGTGAACGGAGGCAGCCAAGCGCTGATCAACGCGCATCTGGGCACGCTCGAAGGAGAGCGATTCGCGCCATACCGTGGCCAGAGCTATGGCGTGGACCTCGTGCGTATCAACCGCGTCGGCCTTCGCGTCTCAGGGCTTCTTCCGGCAGATCCCGCGGCGTATTTTATCTATGGCGATGCGGTCCTGGCGCCGTGTCGAGGGCGAGTCGTGTTCGCGGAGGATGGCGCGGCTGACATGCCCCCGCCGCAGGCCGATCGTGCGCACATGGCCGGCAATCACGTCATTCTCGAATGCGGATCGGTGTGGATTGTCCTGGGGCACCTGCAACGGGGCAGTGTCGCCGTGCACGTAGGACAAGTCACGGAACTCGGACACGTGCTCGGTCTCGTCGGTAACAGCGGCAATACGGGAGAGCCGCACCTGCATGTCCACGCGCAACGGGCCGGCTCGACCATCGCGCCCTTGAGTGGCGAGCCGGTGCCCATACGTCTCGGTGGCCGATATCTGGTGCGCAACGACCGGGTCCGCGCGGACCGCCAGGGGTCATGAACGGTCAGCCTTTCACGCCGCGCCGGGTGACTCGAACTCTTTCATGAAGGTGCTCGTCTCGTCTGCGGTGTACTTTGCGATCGTCTTTGGTGCGGGCTTCGTGTTCGGGACTGTCAGGGTGGTGTGGTTGGTGCCGACGGTCGGCGTCAGGGTCGCAGAGCTCACGGAACTGCCGTTGATGCTCGCCGTGATCTTCTTCGGGGCACGTTGGGTCAATCGCCGCTTCCTGGCGGAGTGCGATCAATTCTCACGATTCATCGTCGGCGTCACGGCGCTCGTGCTTCTCCTCCTGTCAGAACTGATTCTCGGGGTGATGTTGCTGGCCTCACACCGAAGGGCGTGTTCTTAGGTCGCGACCCGGTGTCCGGGACGGGGTACTACCTGAGTCTCTGCGTGTTCGCGTTGATGCCCTGGTGTCTCGGCGGCTGGGAACCTGCTAGGGTTAAATCGTGACCAGAGAGATCCGGTACCGCATCGAGAAATTCGGCCTGACAACCGCCTCCTGGCCTGCTCACGTCCGCTCGCGCCCGGAGCTCCGATGACGAATAACGTGGCCACGACCGATGTGGTGGTGCGAGACGGGTCAACTGTCTGTGTGCGATTGGCGGAGAACCGCGATGTCGAGGCGTTGCGGCAGTTTCTTGGTGGTCTCTCCCCTGAAAGTCTGAACTTCCGTTTCTTCGGCCGGCCGTTTCTGAACGCGTCATGGGTCCGCACGCTAATCATCCGCGGACGGCGCGACCTCGCTCGTCGCGGAAGCCGGGGGTCGGATCGTCGCCTCGCGGGGTTCTACCGATATCCGGCATCGCCAGATCGCGCCGAGGTGGCCGTTGCCGTCTCTGATGCCGTGCAGGGTCACGGCATCGGCACCCGCCTGCTCGAACGCCTTGCAAATATTGCCCGGGACCGGGGCATCAATGCGTTCGACGCGTATGTGCTGGGCGACAACCGCCGGATGCTCCGCGTGATTCGCGACTCGGGGTTCGCGGTCACCACGGAGGTCGAGTGCGGCGTCTATCATGTAGTCCTCTCGCTTTCGGTCACCGAGCGCTTCGCAGAAAAGGCCGCCGCACGATCGCGGACCGCCGCGACGGCGTCGATGAAGCCTTTCTTCGAGCCTCGTGTGGTGGCGGTGATCGGGGCGAATCGTGAACGCGGCAAGATTGGCTCCGAAATCCTCCACAACCTCGTGGCGGCCGGTTTTACCGGCACCATCGTGCCCGTGCATCCCGCCGCCCCGGAGATAGAAGGGCTGACGGCCTACCCGCGCGTGATCGACATCCCCGGACCGTCGATCTCGCCGTGGTCGTCGTGCCGGCGACACACGTGCTCCAAGCCGTTGACGACTGCATCACCAAGAGCGTCCGCGCAATCTGCGTCATCAGTGCCGGCTTCAGCGAATGCGACGCCGAAGGACGCGCACGCGAAGCGACCCTGGTCGACCGGATTCGGCAAGCGGGCTGCCGACTGATTGGGCCGAACTGCATGGGCCTGCTCAACACCAACCCGGGTGTGCGTTTGAACGCGACGTTCTCCCCGGTGTATCCACCTGCCGGCGGCGTCGCGATGTCCACGCAGAGCGGAGCGCTGGGGCTGGCCATCCTCGACTACGCGAGACGCCTCGACATCGGCATCTCGAGTTTCGTCTCGGTCGGCAACAAGCCAGACGTCTCGGGAAACGATCTCATCCAGTACTGGGCGGATGACCCCAGCACGTTCGGTCATCCTGCTCTATCTGGAGAGCTTCGGGAATCCGAAGAAGTTCAGCGAGATCGCGCGCCGGGTCGCGCGAACGAAACCGATTGTGGCGGTCAAGGCGGGACGTTCGACCGCCGGATCGCGTGCCGCCGCGTCACATACGGGCGCACTGGCCTCCAGCGACACGGTGGTCGATGCGCTGTTCCGGCAGGCTGGCGTCATCCGCGACTCGAACGGCTCGAGGAACTCTTCGATGTCGCGGCGCTGCTGTCGCATCAACCGGTTCCGCGTGGCGCCCGGGTCGCGATTCTCACCAACGCAGGTGGTCCGGGGATCCTCGGCGCCGATGCGTGCGAGGCGAACGGGCTCGAGCTTCCGTCGCTCAGCGAGGCCACGCGCGCTGAGCTGCGCTCATTTCTGCCCGGCGGCGGCGAGCGTCGGCAATCCGGTGGACATGCTGGCCTCTGCGCCGGCCGATCACTACCGCCGTGCGCTCGCGACGATCCTGCAGGACGACCAGGTTGACAGCGTCATTGCGATCTTCATTCCTCCGCTCGTGACGGAGCCGACCGCGGTCGCGTCCGCCATTGCGGAGGGCGCGCGAGCGGTCCAAGGAAAGCCAGTGCTCGGCGTGTTCATGCGGGCGGAGGGCGCGCCGGCGACCCTGGCGCCTATTCCTTCGTACGCGTTTCCGGAATCGGCTGCGCTAGCGCTGGCGCGGGTCACCACCTACGGGCAATGGCGTGCGAAGCCCGCTCGACGCGCCGCCGGTGATTGATCGATTCGATCGCGACCACATCCGCCGGATTGTCGAAAAGGTGCTCGCACGCGGTGGCGGTTGGGCGACGTCCAATGAAGCCGTCGCCGTGCTCTCGGCTGCCGGGATCGAGACCGCTGCGTCAGGCGTTGCGACAAACGTGGAAGATGCGCTGACGACTGCGTCCGCCATTGGATATCCCGTGGCGCTCAAGGCCCTGGGACCGACGCTGCTGCACAAGACCGAGCGACGTGCCGTCTATCTGAATCTGGCAGACGCCACGGGAGTCCGCGGGCGCCTACGCGGACTTCGCCACCCGCTTCGGCGCGAGATGACGGCCGTGCTCGTACAGCGAATGGTGCCGCAGGGCGTGGAGATGATTGTCGGCGCCGTCCAGGATCCGCTGTTCGGCCCGCTGATCGCGTGCGGAACCGGTGGCGTGCTCGTCGACGTGCTGGCGGACACCGCATTTCGACTGCATCCATTGACCGCTTCGGATGCCCGGGACATGATCGACGAGCTGAGAGGCGCACGGCTGCTTCGAGGCTACCGCGGTGCGCCGCCCGCCGATGAAACCGCCCTGCATAACGTGTTGCTGCGTAGTCTCAGAGCTGGTAGCAACGGCTCCCGAGATTCAGGAGCTCGATCTGAACCCGGTGATGGTCCTCTCCTCCGGCGCGCGCGTGGCGGACGTGCGACTGCGGATCGAGGCGGGGCGCCCACCGCGCCGCGGACGGCGCGTCGAGTACTGAGGCGCGGGCCACGCCGCCGTTTCTACGCGGCACGGTTTGCGTGGCCGGCCGACTCCTCAGTGGCATGAATCGTCAGGACGGGGCACGGCGCCGCACGCACGACCTGATCGGCCACACTTCACATCATTAGCCGCCGCGGCCATGCGTTGCGCCATCACAACGAGATCGATGTCACCTTGCTCGCGCAGGTAGTTCAGGATCTCGTGCGCAGCCGGTCCTGTGCAGAGCACCAGCGTGGCGCAGTACCTCTTTTTTGTCCTCCACACTGAGCGAGGCGTCACGCTTGCTGCGGGCCTCGCGCTCGAGCTGCTCGAATACTCCGTCGGCGGATGTAGGAGTCCAGTAGCCTGCCGGGAAGTACGCATACTCACTCGCATGGAAAATGCACAAGGAGGCATTGAGCGCGTCGGCGAGGGTGCAAGCGTAGCGGAGCGCCTGACGGGGCGCTTCGCTGAAGTCCGTCGGTACGAGGATCTTCTTGATCAGGTCTGGACGTCGGCGGTTTCCTTGGCCGGCTTCTGACCATGCGCCATCCCCATGGGGTAAATCGCCACTTTCATGACCCGATCTGCCTGATGGCTGAATAGATCAAACGCCTCTGGGAGCTGCTCGAGACTGAACTTGTGCGTCACCAGCGGCGTCAAGTCGATGCGGCCGTGCGCGACGAGGGACATGAGGCGGCGCATGCGCTCTTTTCCACCCGGACAGAGTGTCGTGACGATCCGCTGGTCACCCAGGCCGGCGTATATCGCATCGTACGGGGCTACGAGCTTCCCCGAATACACCCCGAGGCTCGACATCACGCCGCCGGGTCGCACCGATCGCAACGCCGCCTCGAACGTCTCCTGACGCCCCAATGCCTCGATGGCCACATCTACACCGCGGCCCTCGGTCAGTCGCTTGATCTCCGCCACGACATCACCCGCAGACGGGTCGAGGACGACACCCGCGCCGAATTGCCGCGCCATCTCGCGCCGCTCCGCCACCGGGTCGACGCCGATGATGAGGCTGGCACCACGAAGCCGGGCTCCGACCGTCGCGCATAGCCCGATCGGACCCTGCGCGAACACCGCCACGCTATCGCCCGTCTTCACGTTTCCGCTTTCCGCCCCGGAGATGCCTGTCGAGGCGATATCCGGCAACATCAACACCTGCTCGTCGGTCAGCTGATCCGGCACGAGCGCGAGGTTCGCGCGCGCATCGGGCACGAGCAAGTACTCGGCCCACGCACCGTTAATAGTGTTCCCGAACCTCCAGCCGCCGAGCGGACCATGACACTGCGAATGCGCGCCGTTGAGGCAGTAGAAACACTGGCCGCACGGCGTGATTGCGCCGACGATGACCCGTTGGCCGACGGCGTACTCGGCGTCGAGACCCTCGCCAAGTTCCTCGATGACGCCGACCGGCTCATGGCCGAGAATCAGCCCCGGCCGAACCGGATATTCACCCTTGACGATATGGACGTCTGTCCCGCAAATCGTCGTGGCCGTGATGCGGATGACGGCTTCGCCAGCTTTCGGTCTTGGCTTGGGTACCTCATCTACACGGATGTCGTTGACACCACAAAAAGCGACGGCCTTCATTGTGTTCATGAGTCCTCTTTTCCAGCTCGGATTCGCCTTTCGCACGGCACGACCCAGATGTATCACAGGGAGGCGGCGGCTACTGTGTCGCGCGGTCCACTATCGCTGCTACGATCGCGCCACTGCCGTAGGCAAGCGCCGCGACGACCGCGCCAAGCCCCAACATCTCAGAACCCGCTCTCCACCATCGGACGTTTGCAATCAGTGCACGCAACGCACCGACGACAAACATCGCAAGGAAACGTGAGGCCGATGGATGAGGCGAGTCGGTCTACCGGAAACACGGAAATCATATACGGCACCAGCGGCACCGCGCCGGCAGCCACGAATGCCAGGACCGTCGCGCCAGCATGACGAAAGGGAAACGCCTCTTCTTCGTTTCCTGCGTCTCAAGGACGCTCTCATGAGACCGGATGGACAAGTGATCGCCGACCGCCATCGACACCCATCGGCGAACAGATTCGCGACGCCGATGATCAGGACCACGCGCAACGAGAGGCCGCCACCAGCGCGGCCACACGAACAGCGACCCCGCAGCGGCGAGAAAAAGGACAGCGGCGATCAGCCACAGCACGCCGAGAAACGGCGAGATTGGCTGCAATTGCGGCAGCTCGGCGAATCCGAACGCCTTCGCAAAGCCGAGCAGGTGAATCAAGCCGTGCACGAGGAGAACGATCGCAAAGACCAGCGTCAAAGCGGATCCAATTCTATGGAAGCGACGCCGTGCCGAACCAATGTCGAATGGCTGTCAGGTGTTGTCGCCAAGGTCAAGACCGCTCCAAGACTGCCATACTCTGTCAGCCAACGGTCGTATACTGGGCAGCTGATAACATGATCATTCACGACCTCGACTCAGCACAGTGCCTGGCCATCCTCGCCGCCGCGCATCTCGGGAGACTCGCGTGCGCGCGAGCCGATCAACCCTATGTCGTGCCGGCGTTCTTCTATTTCGATCGGGAGAAGCACTGCCTCTACAGCTTCTCGACCGTCGGCCAGAAGATCGACTGGATGCGTGGGAATCCGAAGGTGTGTGTCGAGTTCGAGCAGATCGTCGATCAGTTCCAGTGGACGACCGTCGTCGTGTTCGGCCGGTACGAAGAGATCGATGATTCGCCTGGAGAGACGGAGGCGCGGCGCCGAGCCCATGAGCTCTGGCAGCGGCATCACGCGTGGTGGCTGCCCGGTACAGGACAACTCGCCGCCGGCGAGGAACACCAGACTCCCGTGATGTATCGCATTCGTATCGACGGGGTGACGGGGCGGCGCGCCGCCCAACCTGATCCCGCATAGTGTCGCGCTGTTCGACCGCTGTGCAACGGCCGACAGAGCCCTCCGCCTCACGCTACATGTTCGACACCGCGTAAAATACCTGGATGTGCCGGTGGCCGCGGTACGCGCGTTTATCTTCACGAGAAGCGGACGGCCGACAGGCGTATGCGCACCGACGCTGGGCGCGTTCGTGGCGCTCATCGCGTCACAGACAACGGGCGCGCTCGATGGAGATCCCGTCGCCATGACCTTTCTCATTGAATCGGCGAGGTGTTCGGCAACGAACGGCTGATGGAACGGATGCGGAGCATCGAAGCTCAGCATCAAACGACTGGCGTGGTGAGCGCCAAGCCATTGCCGATGCAGTCCAGAACGCGGTACGAACTCGGATCCGATTCGGATTGAACGCCGGAGCCAAACGATCACTTGCAGCTTCGGCGTTCGATGCTCGAGGGGCCCCCGGGTGAGAACGCATCAGCCAGCGGCGATGCCAGAGTCACCGTGAGTAAGACGCACTAGGGCGGGCAGGGTTCTGGAATGAACTCCAAGAAACGCGTGCGAGCGACGACATGGTTGGGTGCGGCCACAGGAGTCGTCACTGCCGCCTACGGCACGAATATCGGCATGACGTGGAATCGCTACGGGGATCCGTCACCGCCGACTCCCGAGGCGCGGGATCCCTATCTCGATCGGTTCATGCCTGCGTATGAAGTTATGGAGCGCAACTCCATCCGCATCGCCACGCCGGCAGCCGTCACGATTGCCACCGCGCGGGACATGGATCTTCAGGCCTCGGGTCTTGTCCGCGTGATCATCCGAGCACGCGAGTTGTTGTTGGGTGCAACGCCTAGCGATCGGCCGCATTCAGGGGGGCTGTTAGCTGAAATGCAGGCGTGCTGGCCGAGGTTCCTGAACGGAGGTCGTCGTCGGTGCGATCACAAAGCCCTGGGGCGCTTTCGTGCGATACCGCCGGATCAATTCGTCACGTTCGATGAACCCGGCTACGTGAAGATTGTCTGGACGATCCGTGCAGACCCGGTCGGCGCGACTGAATCAATCTTTCGGACGGAAACGCGTGTCATTGCAACCGACCGAATGTCTCGAGCCAGATTCCGACGGTATTGGTCCTTTCTTTCGCCCGGCATCATCGTGATTCATTGGGCCGTTCTTGGCCTCGTCAAGGACGAAGCTGAACGTCAGGCTCGGAAGGGAACTCAGAAAGTTCTGGTAGCAGGCCACGACAGTTCACGTTGCCGTTCTGATCGGAGTCATCGTGCTTCTCCTGGCGATGTGGGTCGGTTCGCGTCGTCAGGGGCGCGCGCAGTTGGTGCCGATCGATTGCGGGACGCCGGCCCTCGAGTGACGTTCAACGAGCGCGACTCGGTCCTGGTATTGTGGCAAAGTAACGGCTGTACGCGACTATCAATGCTGAGGCATCGCCATGCTCATCCACCAACTGACGCTTGCCGAATGTCATGAGGTGTTAGCCCACACGACGCTCGGCCGGCTCGCGTGCGCACGCGACAACCAGCCCTATATCGTCCCGGTCTTCGTCTACTTCGATTCCGCCGAGGACTGCCTGTACAGTTTTTCGACCGTCGGTCAGAAGATCGACTGGATGCGGCACAATCCGCAGGTCTGCGTCGAAGTCGACGACATCTCCGATCAGTTCCACTGGACGACGGTCCTGCTGTTCGGCCGCTACGAGGAGATCAGCAACCTCGGAGACCAGACCGCCGTGCGCCGCCGCGCTGAGGAGCTCTTCCAGCGCCACGCTGACTGGTGGCTGCCGGGCGCCGGAAAGCTCACGCGAGCAGAGGAACACAGCGAGCCGGTGGTCTTTCGTATCGGCATCGACAGGATGAGCGGTCGCCGCGCGGCTCGAGATGCCACATAAGCGCGTCGCGGGCATTGTCAAGTTGAACGGGTGGCTGACAGAGTAGGCGGATGACCGACCCCGCCGTCAGCTACCACGGCTACCGATTCCCACCGGAGATCATCAGTCAGGCGGTCTGGCTCTATTACCGGTTCTGTTTGAGCTTCCGAGATACCGAAGATCTCCTCGCCCACGGGGCATCACCGTGTCCTACGAGACGATCCGACAGTGGTGTCGGACGTTCGGTTCGGCGTACGCCCGTAGGCTCCAGCGCCGACAGGGACGGCTGGGGGACACCTGGTACCTGGACGAACTCTTCGTGAACATTCAAGGTCGGCAGCGGTATCGCTGGCGGGCCGTTGACGAAGACGGTGACGTCATCGACATTTTGGTCCAGCAACGGCGCGATCGGCGGGCGGCCGAACGTTTCTTCCTCAAGCTGTTGAAAGGACAGGGCCGCACGCCGAGGCGGCTAATCACGGACAAGCTTCGCAGTTACTCGGCAGCCAACAGCGTCGTGATGCCGTCTGTCGTGCACAGCACGCAGCCGTACGAAAACAATCGAGCCGAGGTCTCTCATCAATCGACACGCCAACGCGAACGGCAGATGCGGCGATTCAAATCCGTCGCGCATGCACAACGATTCTTGTGCGTGCATGGACTTGTTCGAAATCTCTTTCGCGTGCGGCGTCACCTCTTGCGGGCCGTTCATCACCGGCTGTTGACAACCCGCTCCTTCCTTGTGTGGAACGACGTCACGGGCGTCTGCTGAAATATGGGCGGAACCGACATCGAAGGACGGTCGACGGACCATCCTCGCCAACTTGACAGTGCCAACCGGACGCCTCCTGTTGCGAGGAAGCGCTCGACTGCGGCGCTCCACTTCCGATCACGATCGCAGATCAGCAGGGTGATTCCCGCGAAGAACCCCAGCGACATCGTCGGTCAGGTGGCGCATCGTTTGGATGACGAACGCCTCGTCCGGCTGCGTCGTTGAGCCGAGCACATAGACACGACGTGAGTGGAGTTCGATCACAACACCGTGTAGTAGATGACCAAGCCGCGCACGGTCCAGACCTCGGTCGTGAAGAAATCCGCAGCGACCAGGGCCTGCTAATCGGCGCGCAGAAACGTGTGCCATGTCATCGGCCGCTCACGACTCGGCGGGATACCTTGTTCCTTCAGAATCTTTGCGATCGTCGATCGGGCTACGCGATGGCCCACGTTCTTGAGCGCTCCCTGGATCCGCGTGTAGCCCCAGCTCGGATTGTCGGTGGCCATCCGGATGGCGAGACGGCGGATTTCGGCCTGCACGCCGGGTCGGCCAGGCCGCGACCGCACGTAGTCCTCTTTCGGGCAATCAGCTCGCGGTGCCACCGCAGGATCGTGTCCGGCGTGACGACCGTCGCGACGTGCGCGAGGATCCGTCGGCCGAGACGTTGCCCGATGACGGCGAGCCGGCGACGTTCGTCGTCGTTCAGCGCATGCGCCGGCCGTGCAGCTGCGCCTTGAGTACGGGGTTCTCTTCCCGCAGGAATTCAATGAGATCGCGCTGTTCCCGTTCGATCCAGCCCGACCAACGTGGCGATGATCAAAGGCAGCGGAAGCACGCAGGGAGTCTACGCCAAAGCGGCGTCGATGGAGTTTTCGGACATTATGGACTCGGCGGCTTATTTACCCACTATTACCGCGCGGCGTGACGGGTCCTGTCCTCGACTCGGCCGAGTTCTGGGATATTACGGGGTCGACCTCGCCGATGCGCTCGCTCATTTTGAGCCATCCGCATCGTTTTGACCAGTAGAGAACTAGCAGCCCCGCGGATTCACGTTCGACGAATTCTACTCAGGCGTTATCAGCGCTGTTCACGCGACGCGCCACTAGCCAGCAGCAAAATTCCCGGCCGTGGCACATCCTGTGCCTTCTGGCGACTGTAGCGTTTTGAACGCTGTGGTTCCGCGAGGTGCTCTATGTCGTCCGCTGCCACGATCGAACATCCCCTCGCGCACAACTCCGACAGCGCGAACGCAACGGATGCTTTTCTGACACTCGCTGAGGTGGCCGAACGACTGAAAGTCAACGAAGACACGGTCCGTCGCCTATTTCTCAACGAACCTGGCGTAGTCGTGATCTGCTTTCCTCGCAAAGGAAAGCGCGTGTACCGGACCGTGCGCATCCCGGAACCGGTCTTTCAGCGTGTCGTAATGCGTTTGTCCAAGGTGGCCTGAAGGCCAGCGGCCAAAGCACAGCGTCGCGTGGAGATACGCGATGCCCTCGAAGAGCCACGGTTTCCGCGCGTCGATCACAGTTAGGAAGAACTCGTCTGCCGGGAACGGCCAGTTGTGAAGACCGACCAGGCCAACGGCGGCTGCCAGAGCGAGATTGATCGGCGCGCGGAACTCGAGAGCACGGCGCATCGCAACACCTCGCGATCACGCTCCGAACCGGCGGCAACCGGCACTGCTTGTGGCTGCCGATGGCTAGAAGTGCGTGTCGGGACGGTTCCGGCCGTTGGGTCGGCTTCCCGGCTTTGGAACGTGTGAGCCCGGATGCTCGGTACGCCACGTCTGGAAATCTCTGTCCCTCGCGAGAACACTTTCGACGAGCTGATTCAGCACGTACTCGGTCGGCTCACCGATGAACTGCGAGGACGCAAGCGGCGTCTCGTTGTTCTCACGATACAGACGTGTACTGTGCCGCACGACATGCTTTTGAGTGGTGCGTGGTTTGATCGCTGGCATTTGATCCTCCTATGAGTCGAATTCGAGTGAGGGTTCCGGCGCGCAAAGCGCGCCGGAACTGCAAACGAACAGTCGCAGGCATTTCTTGCGAGCACCGGCGGTGCCGATACAGGCAGAGCGGGCAGGAGCGACCCCCGATGGGGTCTGAGCCGGGGCTGCAACGCAGCGCCGGCGTGGGGGTCGCTCCTGCCCGCTGTGCTGTTCTTGCGCGCGCAGTCAGGGGCGGCAAAGACCGCCGCCCTCGGGTTGAGCGCCGGCCCGGCCTTCGGCGCGAAGTCCTGCCGCGACAACCAGATGGCGCGGCGCGCTACCTCGCGCCGGTGAGACAGGCAGGCCGTCACCGTTACCGAAGTCGCAGGTGCTGGAGGGGGCCAAGCTTCCCCTGAGGGCTTGGCCCCCAGTCTGGCCCCCCAACCTTCTCGACTCAGCGACTCACGCTGTCGCCACAACCGCTGCGAGATGGTGGTACTGATGCGGGTAACGCATGGATATGCCGCCCATCGCCGCACGTCGTCGTCCATAGCGCGAACAGATTGAGCCCGATGAACATCAGCAAGCCAGCCAGGAAGGGGCAAAAGAGATTGAAGGTGGCGGCGCCCATGAGAAGGGGGAGGAAGAGGAGCCGGCGGTCAACGCCCCACACGGTGGCATTCGGGCGAAAGCCGAAATGGCCGACGAAGGCGCGAACGAGCGGCGTTTCAGCGTGCTGCGTTGGATCCGGTGGCGACGGTCGCCCCGCCGCAGCTCGAGCCGGCGCCGGCAGTGCACCCGAAACAGTGGCGACCGACGACGATCGGGCGTCCGTCGAGGCCTGCCGGGTCGAACGTGGCGAGGTGGCGGGGCGCGCCGGCCACCTCGATCTCCAGCATCTGGTTGAAGTCGCAGTCGTATAGCCGGCCGTCCCATCCCACCGACAGCGTGTTGCGGCACATCAGGCCGCGCACGGCGCCCGGATTGAACGCCGCGACAAGGCGGTCCATGTACGGCTGGAGGTTGCCCGACTCGATCAGCCATTCGAGGAAGCGGCTGATCGGCATGTTCGCCAGGCAGTAGAGCGCATCGAACCGGATGCCGTGCAGCCGCCACAGCTCACGCTTCCACTCGGCTTCGAGCGACGCCTGCGATCCGGGCAGATACGCGCCGACGGGGTTGGTGACGAGCACCAGCCGCAGCCCCGAACGCCCGTCGCCGTACCCTGCGGCGTTCAGCCGCCGCAACGCGGCAATCGACTTCTGGTACACGCCTTCGCCCCGCTGCCGATCCGTGTTCGGCGCTCGGTAATGCGGCAGCGAACACACGACCTCTACCTGGTGATCGGCCAGGAACGACACCAGGTCGCGCTGCGACCCCAGCTCGAGCACGGTCAAGTTGCAGCGGTCGATCACGTGCCGGCCGCGCGCGCGGCATTCCTCCACGAGCCATCGGAAATGAGGGTTCAGCTCGGGCGCGCCGCCGGTGATGTCCACGATGGGAATGGCCGACCTGTCGAGCGCGTCGAGACACAGCTTCATCGTGTCGCGCGTCATCATTTCGCGGCGATCCGGCCCGGCGTCCACGTGACAATGGCGGCAGGTCTGGTTGCACAGCTTCCCAACATTGATCTGCAGGATCTCGATGGCACCGGCGAGCAGCGGTCCCTCGCCGGCGCGCGCGATGGCCTCGTCGAACTCGCAGGCGAGCGGCAGCGCTCCGAGGCATGCCGCCTGGACGCCGGCGGAGGCGAGCGGCAGGTGGCGTGATGCTAGAGAAGCCATTGGGAGCATCCGTTACATTGCGATCTTCGCCGCATGCCCGCGCATCTGCACACCGTGGACCAGCGAGGCGCCGCCGCGAATCGCCGCAGCGACGTGCACGGCTTCCGTCATCTGGTCGAGGTCCGCTCCCTTCTCGAGCGCATCGCGGCTGTACGCGTCGATACAGTAGGGACATTGCACCGCGTGCGCCACGGCGAGGGCGATGATCGACTTCTCGCGTGCCGACAGGGCCCCGTCGACGAACACCGCGCCGTACCACTCGAAGAACTTCGCCGCCAGATCCGGGACGTTCCTGCCCATCTCGGAAAAACGGGCCAGGTCGTCGCGATCGTAGTAATGATCTGCCATGTCCTCCACTCCGGATGATGTGAATGCTCAGCCTGTCATGACCGCCGCAGGAACTCAAGCGCACGCCGATGAGGTGCTGGACACAATTGTGGGCCCCGCCGCCTGGCGGAACCCGCGGGCGGACGGCACCTACGACCTCGTTGTCATCGGCGGCGGGACGGCGGGCCTCGTCTGCGCTGCGGGCGCGGCGGGCCTCGGCGCGCGCGTCGCCATCGTGGAGCAGGATCGGCTCGGGGGAGACTGCCTGAACACCGGCTGCGTCCCGTCCAAAGCGCTCCTGCGAACCGCTCGCGCCGTGGGCGAGCTCCGGCGCGCGTCGGCGCTCGGGGTGCGCGCGACGGCCAGCGGTGTCGATTTCGAGGCAGCGATGAGACGGATGCGGCTGCGGCGGGTTCAGCTGGCCGCGAACGATTCGGCACAGCGGCTCGCCAGCCTGGGTGTGGACGTGTTCTTTGGACACGCGGCGTTCGCCGGACGACGCGAGGTCGCGGTCGGGTCGCAGACACTGCGGTTCACCCGCGCGGTGATCGCCACGGGTAGCCGCCCGGCCATCCCGCGGATTCAGGGATTGCCTGAAACGCCGCATCACACGAACGAGACAATTTTCAGCCTCACCGAGCGGCCCGCCCGTCTGCTGGTGATCGGCGCGGGCGCTGTCGGGTGCGAGCTGGCGCAGGCGTTTGCGCGGCTCGGGAGCCGCGTCACGGTCCTCGATCAGGCGAGCCGACCGCTGTCGAACGATGACCCCGACGCAGCGGCAATCGTGAAGCGCGCACTCGGCGGCGACGGCGTGCTATTCGAGCTGGGCGTGACAATCACGCGCGTAACGGGGTGGAATAGCGGCGTCGCGGTCGAATTCCGCCGGGCGGCGGACAGACCGCCGCAGGAGGCGACGGGCGACCTCCTTCTGGTGGCCGCTGGCCGCACGGCGAACGTGGAAGGCCTCGACGTGACGCGTGCGGGGATCGATGCCGGACCGCGCGGCATCGTCGTCGACGAGAGGCTGCGTACGAGCAATCGGCGCGTATACGCCGCCGGCGACGTGTGCTCCCGCCTGCAGTTCACGCACGTCGCCGATGCGACGGCGCGCATCGTCGTCCAGAATGCGCTGTTCTTCGGCCGCAGGAAGGCGAGCGCTCTGACGATTCCCTGGTGCACGTATACGGATCCCGAGGTGGCGCATGTTGGCCTGACCGCGGCGGAAGCTGCAGCGGAGTGCGACGCGCAGACGATCTCCGTCCCGCTGACGGATGTGGATCGGGCTGTGCTGGACGACGAGACCGACGGCTTCATCAGGGTTCATCATCGGCGCGGCCGGCTGCTCGGCTGCACGGTCGTGGCGGCGCACGCGGGGGAGCTCATTGGTCTGGTGAGCTATGCGATGGCGCGCGGAGGCACGCTGAACGATCTGTCGTCCACGGTTTTCCCCTATCCGACGCAGATCGACGGACTGCGAAAGGTCGGGGACGCGTATCGCCGCACGCGTCTGACGCGCGCGGTCCGGCGCGCGCTCGAGCGCTACTTCGAGCTCACCCGATGGTAGCCGTACCGAGCTCACCGCTCGTCACCATTGTCATCCCGGTCTTGAATGACGCCCCGGCGCTGACGGACCTTCTCGATGATCTGCAGCCGTACAGGGGCCAGCCGGCTGTCGAGATCGTCGTGGTTGACGGCGGAGAGGCCGCCGACCCGGCGCTCGAACCGTTGCGCGCTCGGCACGCCGATGTGACGTGGCTGCATTCCGTCGGCGGGAGAGGCGCGCAGATGAACCACGGCGCGCGACAGGCGCGCGGCCGCTGGCTGCTGTTCCTGCACGCCGACACGCGCCTCGGAGCGGGCTGGCTCGACGAGCTTCGCCGGCTCGAGGGAGAGCCCGGTGTGGCGGGCGGGAGCTTTCGATTTGCGCTGGATTCGCGATCGCCGTGGGCCCGGTGGATCGAGCGCGGCGTTGAGGCGCGCGTTCGCCTGTTCGATCTGCCGTATGGCGACCAGGCGCTGTTCGCGACACGCGGCGACTTCAACGCACTGGGCGGATTTCGGGAGGTACCGCTGATGGAGGACGTGGACTTCGTCCGCCGACTGCGGCGGCGCGGCCGCCTCGCACGCGTCGCCGTTGTGGCGCTCACGTCGGCGAGACGTTGGGAGCAGGACGGCTGGGTGCGGAGATCGGTAGAAAACGTGATGCTCACGCTCCTGTTTTTTGCGGGGCTCCCGGCCGAACGCCTGGCGGACCGCTATTATCGGCGGCGCGGCGTGCACGCGGGCGCCGCGCAGAGGGTTGCCCGGAAGTGAGACCCGCTGTGGCCCTCATGACGCGTGCACCGAGCGCCCCCGGGAAGTCGAGGCTGATCCGCGATCTCGGCACGCCCGACGGCGAGGGGCTGCGGCGTGCGCTCCTGCAGGACACCTTCGACGTCGTGTCGGTGCTCGACGCAGAGAAAACCATCCTCTATACGCCGAAGGACTGCGAGGCCGAAGTGGCGGCGCTCGCACCGTTTCCAGTCGCGCGCGTGGCTCAGCGGGGCGACACTCTCGGCGAGCGGATGCACAACGGCGCGTGGGACGTGGCGCGGTTGGGTTTCGATGCCGTCATCCTGATCGGCTCCGATCTCCCGACGCTACCGTCCGCGCACGTGAGCGCCGCACTTCATGCAGTGCAGCGCCGCCATGTGCTGGTGCTCGGCCCCGCCGCAGATGGTGGCTACTACCTGATCGGCGGGCGGGAGCTGCCTTCGGCGCTCTTCACCCGAATCCCGTGGGGAACGGCCAGTGTACTGGAGCGGACAGCCGAGGCGGCGGCTGGTCTGGGACTCGCCGTGGAGCTGATCCCACCGTGGTACGACATCGATGTATCCGCTGATCTGCGGCACGCTGTGGCAGACGCCGGCCGCTCGGGCGGACCAGCGAGGCACACGCTCGCGTGGGTCGCGGCTGCGACGCCTGAGGTGCGGGCGCGCGTGGATGGTGCGAGAATGCACGAAAAGGGGTGAGGTGACAAACAGCACACCCTCGACGTCGCGCGTCGTGCTGCTGGGCGCCGGTCTGGTGGCGCTCTCTGCCTTCCTGCTGCTGCTGGCGCCGGTCGGATACCGCCTCGGCTTCCTCTCACTCCGATTCGCGCTGCTCACCGTGCTCCGCTGGGGCGCCTACGTGGCGATTGCCGGTGGCGTGGTGTCCGTGGCCGGGCTCCTGATCACCCTCATACGCTCCAAAGCGGGGCGCCCCGGCGCCGCGCTGGCCGTCGTCAGCATCGTCGCCGCGCTGGCGCTGATCGCGATCCCGGGACGCTTCCGCATCGGCTCGCCCGCGCCACCGATTCACGACATCACGACCGATACGCAGAATCCGCCCGAGTACGTCGCGGTGCTCCCGCTGCGTGCGAACGCGCCCAACACGATGGAGTACGGCGGCGAGAAGATCGCGGCACAGCAGCGGCGCGCCTATCCGGACATCCAACCACTTGCGTTGTCGGACCCTCCGGCGCGGGCGTTCGAGCGCGCGCTGGCGGCGGTGCGTGAGATGGAGTGGGAGCTCGTGGAGGCCAGTCCCGACGACGGGCGGATCGAGGCCAGCGATACCACGTTCTGGTTCGGGTTCACGGACGACATCGTGATTCGCGTGACCCCGAATGGCGGAGGGAGCCGCGTAGACGTCCGGTCGCTCTCGCGCGTCGGAGGAGGTGACGCGGGTACCAATGCGAAGCGTATTCGCGATTATGTGGAGGTGCTCCAGAAAGGGCGAGTAGCCGGAAGGGAGAGCAACATGGCGCAACCGCCGCCGGCGACCAGCGGCAAGCTCGAAAAGCTCCAGAAGCCGAAGTCCGAGTGGAAGACGATCCTTGCGCGCGACGCCTACGGGGTGCTGTTCGAGGAACGGACCGAACGCGCATTTTCGAGCCCGCTCGACAAGGAGAAGCGGCCGGGCACGTTCGTGTGCGCCGCGTGCTACCTGCCGCTATTCACGTCGGACACGAAGTTTGACAGCGGCACGGGCTGGCCGAGCTTTTACAAGCCGATTGAGAAGAGCGTCGGAACCAAACGCGACTACTGGCTGGTCGTGCCGCGCATCGAGTATCACTGCATCCGCTGCGACGGGCACCAGGGGCACGTGTTCAACGATGGCCCTCCGCCTACGGGACAACGGTGGTGCAACAACGGGCTCGCGCTGAAGTTCGTCCCGAAGGGCGAGTCGCTGCCGGCGCTCAGGACCTGAGCCGAGGAGAGAATCATGAGACGGCTTCTGATCGGCGCAGTCGCGTGGGCCCTGCTCGCCGCCCCGGCCGGGCTTCGCGCGTCGCTGCAGCAGACGTCCGGCGCGGGAAACCTGACAGCGACGTTCGCCGGCGGCTGCTTCTGGTGCATGGAACCGCCGTTCGACGAGCTGCCCGGCGTAATCTCGACGATCTCCGGCTACATCGGCGGCCATACGAAAAACCCGACGTACGAGGAAGTGTCGGCGGGCCACACCGGCCACGCCGAGGCGGTGGAAGTCGTCTACGACCCCGCCAGGATCAGCTACGAGCAGCTCCTGGATGTGTTCTGGAAGAACATCGATCCGATCACGCCGAATCGGCAGTTCTGCGACGTCGGATCACAGTACCGGTCGGCGATCTTCTATCACGGTGACGAACAGAAGCGGCTCGCCGAGAAATCGAAGCGGACGATCGAGAGCTCGGGCCGCTTCGATAAGCCGATCGTGACGGAAATCCATCCGGCCGGACCGTTCTACAGGGCGGAGGAGTATCACCAGGACTACTACAAAAAGAATCCGATCCGCTTCAACTTCTACAAGTTCAGCTGCGGGCGCGCACGCCGGCTGGCCGAGCTCTGGGGCGAGAAGTAGTGCCTACGGCTCGGCGACTATCTCGTCGAGCGCGCGGCGTGCAGCGCGTGTGATGACGACCACGGCGGCCACGGTCGCAGCCAGCCCCAACACGAACAACGCCTGCTGGCCGGTCGAGCGCGGTGTCTCATGCGATAGCAGGCTGGCGACGCTCTTGGCGGCCGACCCGAGATAGACGTACATGAGCGTGCCCGGGAGCATGCCGATCCACGACGCGAGCAGGTATTTTCCGAACCGCGCGCTGGTCAGCCCGAACGCGTAGTTGAGCACATTGAAGGGGAGCACCGGCGAGAGGCGCGTCAGGAGAACCAACTTGAAGTCTTCTTTCGCAACGGCGCGTCCGATGGCGGCCAGCTTGGGCCGCCCCGCGATGCGCCGCGACACCCAGTCGCGTGCCACCGTGCGTGCGACGAGGAACGCAGCGGCTGCGCCGGCGGTGCTGCCGGCCGAGACGACCAGCGTCCCCTTCACAACGCCGAACACGAAGCCGGCGCTGAGCGTCAGCAGCGAACCCGGCACGAACAGCACTGCCGCGGGCACGTACGCAGCGGCGAACAGCACCGCTCCCCAGAATCCGATGCCCTGTACCCAATGCAGGAACCACGTGAGGGTGTTTCTGTCGGGCATCGAGATCTGCTGGTAGTCTAGCAACTTATGCGATCGACGCCCCGCGGCACCGACGAACCATCAGGCGGGGACCGTCCGCTGCCGCTCTGGCTCACCGCGGGCCTCGTGGCCGGCACCTTTCTCGCGCTCGCATTGTTCGAACGGCGCCGTCCGTTGCGCCGCGCGGTCGAGCCCGGGCTGCCGCGCACCGGACGCAACCTCGCCATCGCGGCGCTCGGCGCCGTCGCTGTTCAAGTGGCCGAGATGCCGCTCGCGTCACGCGCGGCGCGCGCCGTGGAGCAGCGTCGCTGGGGGCTCGTAAAACGTCTGAGGCTGCCAGTGTGGCTCGAGGGTCCGGTCGCCCTACTGTTGCTCGACTACACGCTCTACGTGTGGCACGTCCTCACCCATCGCGTGCCGGTGCTGTGGCGATTTCATGCCGTGCACCACATCGATCTCGACCTGGACGCGTCGACGGCCGTCCGCTTTCACTTCGGGGAGCTCACTATGTCCACTCCCTGGCGCGTGGCGCAAGTGCTGCTGATTGGCGCGTCGCCCCTAACCCTGTCGATCTGGCAGACCGGCCTGCTGATGTCGATCCTCTTCCACCACTCGAACGTCCAGCTGTCGATCGGCGTGGAGCGTCGCATCGGGCGCGTGTTCGTCACGCCCCGCATGCACGGCATCCACCACTCACAGGTGCGGGACGAGACCGATTCCAACTGGTCGAGCGGTCTCACGTTGTGGGACTGGCTACACGGGACGCTGAGACTGAACGTGCCGCAGCGCGCCATCACGATCGGCGTGCCGGCGTTTCAGGATCCCGCAGATGTGACGCTGCCGAAGATGATCGCACTTCCGTTCGAGCCGCAAAGGCCACACTGGGTCGCGCCGGACGGGCACACCGCTCGCCGCGCCGTCGGTCCCCCGAAGGCCCTGCTCCCGTGACACCGGCGGCCTGACGCGTTCGGCGCGACAGCACTCAACGTGCGCCGCGATCAGTATTAACTTGACAGTGCCAACAGGTCTCCGGGATCCCACTTCGCCTTGACGTGCGCCAACTCATCGGCTGGCGCTCCGCATGCTGGCGGTGTCAGTTGCCGCTCATGCATGTTCAGTGAGCGCCGGACATGTTCCTTCGCGCAACATGGTCACAGCAGACGAAACACGATCGCGGCAATGACGGTCGGCAGGAGCGCTCCGGCCAGCAATCCGATCGGCAAAATCGCCCCATCAAAGAAGCGACCCAGCAGCGCCTGGCCGGCTGGGTTCGGCGCATTTGCAATCACCGTCAACCCTCCGCCAACCACAGCTCCTTGAACGACCGCAAGCTTCAGCTCGTTGTCCAGATTCGGCACCAGTGTTGCCAGATAGGTGATGAGCGCATTGTCGTTGACGGCCGTCAGCGCCGTGGCCCCGAGGAACAATGGACTCTCGGGAAGCCTGCTGAGCACCAGCGCAATCCACCACCCCTGCAGGCCCCCATGGATGACCAACCCGGCGAGGAAAAAACCCACGAGGAGCGGCGTCTTCAATTTGATCCGGCTCTGATACGGCGCAGTGGCGCGAGCAAAGCCCAGAAAGAACAGAAAGCCTCCAATGAACAGCGCTGGATCGTGCGCGTTGAAGACGGTCCATGCCATGAACGCGAGGTGTACCACGACCACCCATGGCGGCACTGGCAGCAGCGAGGCCCCAGTCGCGTCGTCCTCGGGTTGTTCGACGTCAGAAACCGACGCTCGGGCTGCGAGACTTACCAATTCCCTGCGGAACAGGATGAAGTAGGCCGCTGTCGAAGCACCAATGGCGGTGACGGCACGCCACCCGAAATTCGCGACCATGAACGGGATGTCCCACCCCCAAGAGCGCGCCACCATCAGCACCGGCGGTGCCGCGAACGGCGTCAGTGTCCCGCCGATCGAGACGTTGACGAACAATACTCCCAGCGTTGCGTATTTCAGTCGTGTCGAGGGCTGCAAGTCGAAGAACTGTCGTGCGAGCAGCAGCGCGCAAATCGTCATCGCCGCCGGTTCGGTGATGAACGAGCCCAGCACCGGGCCTATCGTCAGAATCGCCGCCCACCACGCGGCAGGTGTGGCGCCACCAGCAGCCGCCACACGCCGCAGGGCATGCTCAGCGAACCCAATGACCGGCCGCGTCGACGCGAGTGCCATGATGACGACAACGAACAGGGGTTCCGTGTAGTTGACGGTATCGCTGACGTAGTGCTTAGCCGCCTCCCACCCGGCGTACGCCGTGATTGCGACGACAAGCACTACCGCCCACAGGCCAAAGACCACTTCGACTTCTCCGAGGAAGTGCAGCGCCTCAGCGCGCAGACTCGGCGACGCCAGCATGCCGTGCACCCGGGCCTCCTCATCGTGGCGGTGCTGTATGCGGTGCGCGAGACGGGCGAAGCGGGCCGCCGCAAACGTGTGGAGAATCGCCACGAAGAATACGCCCGTCGCGATGGCGTTGAACGGCTCCATCTGCACCCGCATGATGAGATTGGCTGCGAGCGTCTGATCGGCGCCGGACGGGTAACTCTCCAGCGCCCTCGGAATCGCAGTGACGGCGGTGGTGTCGTCGCTCATCGGGGCACGGACCTGCGGGAGCTAACGGACGTGGACCGAGTGCTCATGGCTTGCCTGGGCCGACATCCTTTCCCCGAGCGGCAGCAGCGTCGCGAGCCTTGAGCGCCCACAGTAGCAAGAGCATCAGGCCGGCCAGGAGGAGCATGTGCACGAGATCTCCGATTCTGTACAGCCCGAGGACGCCGAGCAGCCAGGCGATGAGCAGAACGAACGCCATCTTCAACAGCATGTCGCCTCCGGAACGCAGCCAGCTCCGAGAGACCATCGGTCAGCTGCGGAATGAAGGACGTGGCGAGATGCCCGGCAGTCCTGACTGCCGACAGGATGGGAGCGAGAGCAAACGTCGGGCGCGACGAGATTCGCGCGACCCTCGAGGCGTGCTCCGCCTGCCTCTTTACGAGGGACAGGTCGGATTACTTCGAGACATGTGAAGGGCCAAGGCGCGGACGAGCCACAAACCGAGTCTGCCAACTCGCATCCTCCTGGTCTCGCAACGACCATGAGGATGGCGGCCCGACCATCCAGTTGCCTGCAGCGGGAAACCCCCACTGCACCCTTCGATCTTTCCCTGCGTTGAGTATACACGGGCGCTCGAACTGTCGCTTCAGCGTTGCTCCCCGGATCTGTGCGTACGTCGGCCCAGGGTCGTGCATTTCGCTGGGCGCTGAGCTGCTACAGTCCACCTCACGTGCGTTGCGGGTTGCCAACAGCTCCAGCTCACGTGGCATCTTGGCTGCATTGATGCCGAGCGCGAGAGATACTCACACCGACGTCTCTTCCCACCCTCGGACCGAATAGAGCAGCGGCTTGGTCCAGAGACTCTCGAGACCCTCGAGAATATCGGAGGCCCAGTTGAAGACGTTTCGTCCTGCGACCACCTTCCGCATGGCCCGCATGCGCGTCATCTGCTCCTCGCTCGTCATGTTTATGGCTCTTGCGAGGGCTGTCGCGAACACAGTCGATGTCGTAGGGATTGATGATCACCGCGTCCTCGAGCTCCTGTGCGGCGCCGGCCAGAGCGCTGAGCACGAGCACGCCGTGCTCATCGTCCCGAGCCGCCACGAACTCCTTCGCCACCAGATTCATTCCGTCGTGCAGGGAACTGACGATGCAGAAGTGGGCGAGACGATAGAGGGCGACGAGGCTGAACGCGCTCAGCGGTGTGGTGTAGTACGACACGACAGGTGAGCCGTCCGGAACCGCGTAGCGCGCATTGATCGCGGCGATCCGCTCGCCGATCTCCGCTTCGATCGCCGCATAGCTCTTGAGATCAGACCGAGACGGGACGCCAATCTGCACGAATGTCAACCTCCCCCGCAGATCCGGCCGCTGGGCCATGAGCGCGTCGAGCGCGTCGAGGCGCTCTGGGATGCCCTTGGTATAGTCCAGACGATCGACGCCGAGCCCGATGATGTCAGCCCGCAGGTCGAGCAGGTCCCGCAGGCGCTGCTGTTCCTGCAGGAGCGCCGGGTCAGCGGCGAATTGCTGGATTCGGTCGTAGTCGACACCGATCGGCACCGAGACCACCGTGGTCGAGCGCCCGCGGAATCGAACCCGCGACGACTCGAGCTCCACCTCGGCGTGCAACTCTTCTTCAGCCGCCATCAGGAAATTTCGACGGTCGCGCTCCAGCTGAAAGGCGATCAGATCGTTGGCGAGCAGCCCCGCGACCAGCTCGCGCCGCCACGGACAGATGCGAAGTCGATCCGGGTAGGGCCAGGGGATGTGCCAGAAGAGGGCGGTGCGGGTGTTGGGCCGCAGTGCCCGCAATGCCGGCGCCACGAGGGCCAGGTGATAGTCCTGGATGAAGACCGGCGCATCGGACGCTCCGATCTCCGCGTGAATCGCCGCGGCGAACCGCGCGTTGATGTCCTGGTAGGCCGCCCAATCGTCGCTTCGAAACTGCGGACGGACGTCGACCACATGGCACAGTGGCCACAGGCCCTCGTTCGCAAAGCCTCCGTAGTAGGCGGAGAACGTCGGCTCTTCGAGCCACAGACGCCGAAGCGCGTACGACGGACTGTCGGGAGGGACCAACACTTTGTCGGCCGCATCGACGACGAGCCGGTCCGCCGGACCAGCGCCATGCGCGATCCACACACCGCCTCGTTCGCGCATCAGGGCGTCCAACGCCACGGCGACACCACCTGTTGCGGCTTTCACCGCAATCCGGCCATCCGCATCGCGGCTGTGGAGGTACGGCTCGCGGTTGGACACGACCATGAGCGGGCGAGCCGCGTGCGCATCGAGTTCGCCTGCCCGAGCCAACCCGCGGCGAAACAGAATCGGTCCCACGAGCTCGTGAATCGCAATCGACGCGACCAGCAACAACTGCACCTGGTTGCCCCACCCCGGAAATTCGGTGGCGACGACGGAGGCAAATCCGAGGGTAATCCCGGCCTGAGACACCAGCCCGGTCCACGCATACTTGCCGATCGGCTCCGGAAGCCCAGACGACTTGACTCCTGCCGCGACGCCCAGCCTGATGAATCCGAGTCGGACCGCGGACAAGGCGACCGCGCTGATCCCGATGGCCGCCACCGCGTCGAGCCGAAGGGAGGCACCGACCGCCACGAAGAAGACCACCAGCACCGGCGGCGCGCCACGGCGGACGGCGGCCCGCAGCGTGTCCCCCTGCGCGACCGCCAGGTTCTCGATGACCACGCCAGCGGCGAGGGCGGCCAGCAGCGGTTGGAGCTGTTGCGTCGTGCCCACCTGACTCAGCACGGCGCACACCGCCAGCAGCACCAGTGTGATTTCACGGCCGATGTAGCGCAGGTACAGTGCGAACAACACGCCGATGAGCACACCAAAGGCGACGGCCCCCCCGATTTCCCACGCGAGTCGGGCAAGAATCTCTGTGCCTCCGCCTTCTCCCGTGTCGAACACGACGCGCGCCAGCAGCATCGACACGGAGAACAGCACCAGGATCGCGAGGTCGGCGAGCACGACGACCGCCAGTACCGTGTCGCTGAGTCGCCCACGTGCCCCGGAATCGGCGACCACCGCCGCGGTCATCGTGGGGGAGAAGGAGACGACAATCACGACCACCAACGCCAGCATGGCAAGCCGTTGAAGTCCGACGGCGTCGGGCGCAATCGGCAGCCACGGCCATACCATCCATGCCACCGCCGACAGACCGACGATGGCCACGGCCAGCGTCGCGGCGGTCATGCGTACGATCGCCGCAAATCGGGATCCGAGACGTTCCATGCTCAACGTCAGGCCAGCGATCAGTGCGATCAGCGTCGTGGCGATTCCCGTGACCACCTGAAGTTGAGCACTCATCGATTCGGTGATCAGATTGCCAAGGGACGGCCCGACGACCACCCCGAAGAGGAGATACCCCGTCACGCGCGGGAGATGGAACCGTCGCAGGGCGTCACCCGTGACCGAGGCGCCCATGAGCGCGAACCCGAGTGCGAGCGCGGTGGCGGCTGAACCGGTCGTCGACCCGCGCACTGAGGCCATCGCGCCGACCGCCAACGCGAGCGCCAGCAGCCGTCTCACTCGCCCACGCTCCGAGGAGGCAAGAGAACTGCGACGAGCTCGGAGCCGATGGTGCCCGCCACCACGACCGCGAGCAGCATCGACGCGTCGGCGCCGACCACGCTGACCCCGTTCAGCGCGAACCCCACGCCGAACACGCCTGGCGGCAGGAGGTGAAGCCCGAGATCGCGAGGCGCGTTCACACCGACGACACGTCTCGCGACGGTGCCGGCAGCCAGCTGCCCGGCGACACGCAGCACGACGTAGCCCACCCCAAGTGCGAGCGTCGCAGGCGAGAGATCGGCGCGAGCCCCAGCCACCAGCAGCACGAGCACCAGGAGGGGGTGCTGCACGAACAGCACATCCCGACTGATCGTCTCGCGCGGGTGTCGTCCCGCATATCGCCAGAACACGCCAGCGACCAGTCCTCCGAATAGTGCGGACAGCGAAAGGGCGGCCGCGACGCCGCCGACGAGGAGCAGTGCTGACACGGCAAATACGCGTTCTTCGGTTTCGGAAGAGGCCCGCGTCAATAGCAGCCATGCAGCGGCGGCCAGAGCAAGGGTGACGCCGCACGCTTGCGCCACAAGGACACCAGCGCCCACGGAAGAACCCGCACGGAGCCACGCCAGCATCAGCCCACCCGCCACGATCGGAAGCAGGACGCCGAGTTCGATGACACGCGTGGCCGCCGACCGCGGCTCCAGGGAATCGCCGGACGGCAGCGTGAGAGAAGTGGCCGCGCAGATGCCGCCGGTCAGGATCAGGATCCAGAACGGTTGGGCGATCGATGACATCGCGGTGAGCGCCACCACTCCGAACCCAGCCGAGACGACGAGCACCGTTACTGCCGCGGCGAGACAGGCGGCCCCGAGCGTGCGAGGGTCATCCGTTCGACGGTCACTCACGCTCAAGCCGACGAGCACGCCGAAAGCCGCCAGCGCAACGGGCACCACTGGATCGAGCAAGGTCAGCGTCGCTGGAGACAGAAGGTTGATGCCCTGGGGGCCGAATGCAATTCCTGCCGTGAGGAGGAGAGCCACCGGAGCCGAGGTGGCCGACCACACCAACAGCCCGCGCCATCGTCGTGACCGGCGCCCATCTGTACCCGGCAACGGTCCGAGCCCGTCGTCGCCGGAACGTCGAGAGACGGCTCAAGAAGGCCGAGCGGATCGCCGGTCGGATGCGCGGTCATCGTTCCAAGGTCGTCACAAAGTGGGTGTCGCCCCGCGTGACGGCCACCATCACGCGCTCACCCTGACCCATGGAGGTGTATGAACGCATGACCTGCGCTGGCGTCGGCGCGGAGACATCGGCGACGAGCGTGATGACGTCTCCGAGGGCCGAGTCCGGCGCGATCCGCTGCGGACCCCCGCTCGATACGCACCACTTCGGCACCGATCTTCGTCCGCGCTCGTAAGGTGAGACCAAGCGACCGACTCGCGGGCTGCGCCGCAGGGGCGTTCGCTACCAACGCGACCTCGCGGATTTCGCCGCGGCGGCGCACGCGAAGGCTGAGTGTCTCGCCCACTGAGAGACGAGCCACGCGCACGTCCCAATGTTGCCGAGTGGCGAGCGCTCGACCGTCAACCGCTTCGATGACGTCGCCAGCCATCAATTGCTCCCTCCCGGCGCCATCCGCGTCAACCCAGGTCACGACCACACCCACGGAAGCGCCGGTCACTGACGCGACCGGTGGTGTCAGGTCCTGCACCTCAATGCCAATCGCCCCTGCGGGGCCCGGCGGCGTGGCCAGCAAACGCTCCGCTTCCGCGAGAACGGTTCCACCCGGCACGATCGCCAGCCCCCCACGGTAGGTGATCACCAGACCCGCCAATTCCGCGCTACTGGTGAACAGGAACGATCCAGGGGCCAGATCGGTGCGCCCCGGCACAGCCCACAGCGGTTCGGACCACAACGGGCTATCGACGGGATCGAGCGAACCCACAAATACTGGGCGCAGCGACACGCCCTCCGGTGAGACGTCACTGGCGACGAGGTAGCGTGGTTGCTGCGGTTGGCGTGGCGTCCACGGCACCGGAGGAGAGGTGGATACCGGAATCGGTACACGGACGACTGCCAGGCCGGAAGCCGCATCGCGGGCGACGATGGTCGCATCGTTCCACCGCTCTCGGTTCGACCCAGGCGGAACCAACGTCACGGCCAGGTCGTCGCGAAGTCTGATGGCCGCCGTCCGGGGTGAGGTCTGCAGAGAGCCAAGAACAGCTGACGGAACGTCGAGCGCGAGGAGCGACGGTTGCAGACGCGCGTGGAGCTGCGCGATCTCTCCGGCGAGGTCGTCGTACTTCGGACCACTGGCAAGCTGACTGAGGACCGACGGGACTGGATTGGGGGTGACGGGACGCTCCGGGAATCTGATGCGCGCCAGGAGCCACAATGCGGCGACGGCCATCACTCCCGCGGTGAGCAGCAACCGTGTCTCGCGTGACACGCGAGGACGATAGGGACTACTGGTCTCCATGGACGGATCCTCTCCAGGGATTGATCGCGTGGGCCGACGTCAACGCGTCAATCAGCGCCATCCGTTCAACAGCACGGTTGCAGTAACCAGAATCCACGGCTCAGCGTCTCATACCACTGACTCGAGATCGACCGCCGCCGTCAAGCTCGCGGGCCAACTTGCTCAGGACAGCCCGCGTGACATCGAGGTCGTCCCTGGTGGTCGTTTTGAGCACTCGCTGCACAGCCGCTTCGATGGTTCCGGGCGTTTCGCGATTCAACGTCTGTCCCTGCCGTGTCAATCCCAGGAGCCATCGACGCCGATCGCGTTCGTCGGGCCATCGGCGGACCAGATCGCGACGCTCAAGTCGCTTCAAGAGTGCGGTGAGCGAACTGGGGTGCAGATGCAGAATGTCAGCCAGTTGCCTCGCGTGGATACTCGGAAAACGGCCGATGATCCGAATCACCAGGCGCTGAGGGCCCGTGATGCCAAGCGTCGCCGCCATGGACTTGGACCGGCGCTGAAGCGCGTGGTCGACGGCCCAAATCAGACGCAGGAAGTCGATGGCGTCACCGACCGGCAGCCCGGATGGCGTGAGACCGGACCCGCTCGACACGTCAGTCACGGTGGCCTCCACGCACGGCGACGAGTGTTTCAAGGAGCCTGTCGATTTCCGCTTGATTGCGGATGTAGTACGGCGCCGCCGATGTTCGCTTTCGTCCAACTCGGATTGACAGCAGTTGACCCGGTCGATCGATCTGGAACACGTCCTCGTCGGTTTCGTCATCTCCCACGTAGATGACCGTGTCGCACGCGAAGTGTGAGCGCTCGCGCTCCAGCGCCAGGCCCTTGTGCGGGGCGTCCGGCACGAGGAAGTTGACGACCAGCTTCCCGCCAACGAGTCGCACGTCCTTGAGCGATCGTGCAGCCGACAGAACAGCCCGTCGTGTCGAGTTCCTCTCCCGGGCCTGCCGATAATGAACCGCCACTGAGAATCCCTTGTCCTCAATGACCACGCCTTGACGCCGGGACAGGCGCGCCTTCAAGACAGGGAGCCACTGCTGTACGCGACGCCGCATGGCTTCCCCGTGTGGCGATGGTTCCGCCCCATGATTGCCCACGACCCGACACACCTCGATGTTACGAAGCCGGCCGAGGGCATCGGCCTTTGCTCGACCGGTGATCACGACGCACGGGATAGAGCTTGCTCGCACGCCTGAGCAATCGTCGCGTGGACGCACGCATGGTGGCGTGTGCCGGCGCGTTGACCAGCGGTGCGAGCGTGCCGTCGTAGTCGAACGCCAGCAGGACATTCGACCACGCGAACATCTCAAGCAGATCGTGATTGGGTCGGCTGAACAGGTACGTCACAGTTTGTGATTGTGAGCACGCGGACGGGCTCATCGGTGAGCCGCCACGGAGGTCAGGTGGCGAACTCTGCTCTCCAACCGAGGAAGCGGTTGGCGCGCGCCCGTGCAGCGAATGGCGCGAAGCCTGTCGTTTCCAACCAGTCGCCCGTCGCCGATGGCGATGACCTGTCTGCGATCTATTGTGGTGCAATTATTAGTTGCAGGACAAATGATATCTTGACCCGCCCGCGACGAGTGCTCCATCGGCAAACGTTCACGTGGTGTTTGTTCATTGACAGGACGGCGCTAGCGGTGACGCATGGACTGTGCGCCGTGAAGTCCCATGACTTGATCGACGAAGACGGCCACACCATATGGCCCGTTGAGATAGACTCCGGTGGTGAATCGACGCGTCGGCTTTCCAGATGGTGCTCGCCGTTCCAACCGTCTGGTGAGATCGTCAGGAAGCGGCAGGCCCTCGCGTATTTGATGGAAGAGAATCGGGTCCGTCGACGGCAGCTGGGTCAGGAGCGGCTGCAGTTCACTGATTCCGATCGGCGACGGCTGGCGGTCCGGGGGTATCGGCTGGGACGGCAGGGTCTTGCGTCAGATCGCCACCATCGAGACACCCGACACGATTTGACGGTGACATCGGCAGCTCAGCGTGCGGAAATGGTACCCGAATAGGCGTTCCAGCCGTCACGGTGTCCTCGCCGAGATATCAACCAAACGACGAGGGTTCCGGGCCGCCGCGTACGCACTTCAAAAGGCTGGGCTGGAGAGGGAATCTGCGCAGCACGCAAGGCCCCAAACATCACCGAGCCCTACGAGACGCGCCCGACGATTCTGTCCCTCGCAGAGTGTGCTTAGTGGTCAAGCTCGATTGAGGCGCCGGGCCGAAATCTGCCAAGTTGCCTCGACTTCGCGCGGCCCGATGATCGTCTCTTGCCGCCTCGATGCGGAAGCGGCACGGCATCGCCGATCCGCAGGCCGGAGTATCGCATCAGTAATGTCAGGGCCCTTAGCCGCGTGCGGTTGTGTGCTCCATAGATGCCATTGAGGGGTAGCGATCGCAGGCGTCGAGGACGGCGGCTACTTCGTCCTCGTCGAATGGCAGTGTCGGCACCGGCGGTACCTTGATTGCCTTGAGTGCGGCGACGGGATTCGTCCGCATCCACTCGCGCGCGATGCAGAAGTGAAAGAAGCCTTTCAGCCGCTCTTGCTTCTTGTATTTGGAAATCGGACTGTCAGTCCAGCTCGCGCGGAACTGTGTCACTTCGTCCACGCCAATCTGTTTCAGCGCGTGGAACCCGCGCGTCTTGCACCAGGGCAGAAATTGCTTTCGCAGCAGGACGTTCTGTTTGCCAATCGTCGCGTCGGACAAACCCCGACTCTTCATGTCGTCGAAGAACCGATCAATTGCGGCAAGGATATTGGGGATATCCGCTTTGACAATACCGACTTCGCCGGAGGCTTCCCAACCGCGGACGCGGTCTTGCGCGGCTTCCCAGGAGACTAAATCCACACTCCGGCGCAGATACTCCCCGCCGAGGGAGCCCTGGACCCAGATGGGGCAAGAGCACTTCTGGCTCCAAGCGTCACGCCGCGGCTTACCAGCGTGCTTGCACGTGACCAAGTGACGGCGATAAATCGCGAGGGGCATGACCCCATTTAGCGCAAAGTTGGTACGTAATAGGTACACGGAGATGCCTGACACAAATGGCTTCAATGAAATCAAGCATGGAATGATGGTGGAGGCGGCGGGAGTCGAACCCGCGTCCGAAAGTATCTCGTCGAAGGACACTACATGCGTGTCCGCATTTGAAGGTTCGCCGCGGTCGTGAAAAGCGGCCAAAACCGGCCGCGGCTAGCTCCGAATTGTCTCGCCGCCCCCGCGTCGGAACCGCGCGGGAGTGACCAGCCTGCTAAATGGCGTTCAGCCCAACCCCACAGGCGAGGGCCAGGTGAACGTCGCTGTCAGTTAAGCAGCGAGTGCGAGCTGCGTGTCCGCAGTTATCGTTGTTTTCCACCGGATTAACGAGTCGATGGGGCTCGGCATGCGTCCTTGGATCCGTTACCTCCGTCGAAACCGTATCGCCCCCACAAGGTGGGTCACCGTGGCCCTTCCGACCAGCGCGGGCTCAACCGAGCCGAGCCCACACGCGTCGAACGGCAACACTCCATTCTAAGAATCAAGGATGTTCCTGTCAAGTTGTTCAAAAATCAGGAGTTAAGCGCTCCAAACGACTTGACTCCCTCCGGAGGCGCTCGCATAATGCCTGATACGCCAGCGGCCGACACGCATGAAGAACCTGCCGGCTCCCTGTCGGCGTGGTTGACGGCAGAGCCATGATCCACGCTCACGCCTCGCAGTCGCTGTTCTCCAAGCCATTCCTCCGGTCGGCTGGTCTTGCCCTCGCGTTGGCGCTCCTGCCGCTTGGCCCGTACTCCGCCCAGGAACGCGTCGGCCGCACGGCCGACATTCACCTGAGCCAGGCCGGCAGCCTGTCGCCCACGATTCATCCCACCCTGCCACGAAGCATCGCCGACATGTGGCTCGTGCCGTCAGAGAGCGCGCGGGCGGAGGCGGTGCGCGTGCCAGGCGTCGCCGGGTTCGTGAAAGGTGTCGACGAGTTCACGGCCGGCAACTACTCGACAGCGCTGCCGCTGGTCTCGTCGTCGTCGCTTGCCAGCTCCGCCCTCGCCCCGTATGCCACCTACTACGCCGCGGCGACCCGCCTCGGGCTTGCGCAACCCGCCGAGGCGCGGCGACTCTTCCAGTCGCTGCGGGCGAAGCCGATTTCTGGCTATCTCTCGGAGAGGGCGCTCATCGGCGAGGCCGAAGCGGCGGAGGCGCAGGCCGACTACCGTGCAGCCGTCGAGATCTACGAGCAGCTCGTGACTCGTCGGACGCTCACGCCCGAAGTGGTGAGCATGCGCCTGGCGCGAAGCGCCGAGGCGGCCGGCGACCGCGATCTCGCCATCAACACGCTGCAGCGCGTGATGTACGAGTTCGCGCTGACCAATCAGGCGCCGATCGCCGAGAGCGAGCTGCGCCGACTGGGCGCGGCGCTCGGCGGCGGCGTGTCCGCGGATCGATTCAAGCTGGAGCTCGGGCGCGCCGAGCGCCTCTACGCGACGCGTCGCTACGCGGACGCGCGCCGCATTTACGACGCGCTGCAGCCCCATGCAAAAGACGACGACCGCGAGCTCGTGGGACTCCGGCTCGCCGAGTGCGATCACTACCTGCGCCGTCATCGCGCGGCTGCGGACGCGCTCGCGCCGTATCTGAAAGATGGTGCGCGCGTGGCCGAAGCACGATTCTTCTATTTGACGTCGGTTCGCGAGCTGGGCAATCACGATTACTACGTGCGGCTCTCGCACGAGTTCGTCACAGCGTTTCCCGACAGCTCGTGGTCCGAGGAAGTGCTCAACAACCTGGCCAGCCACTACATCCGTGACAACGATGACGCGCAGGCGGACGCCGCGTTTCGGGAGCTGGCGGCGCGCTTCCCCCAGAGCCGCCACACCGAGCGCGCGGCGTGGAAGATCGGCTGGTGGTCGTACAAGAACGGGCGCTTCGATGACGCGGCGAGGGTCTTTGAAGCGGCTGCGGCAGGCTTTCCGCGGTCGGACCAACGGCCTGCGTACCTGTATTGGGCGGCACGCGCTCACGATCGGCTGCAGAACCGCTCGACGGCCAACGACCGGTACGCCCTCGTGACCACCGACTATCTCTTCTCGTATTACGGCCGTCTGGCGTCGAACGAACTGTCGAAGCGCAAGGACAGCCGCGCCCGAGGAGTACGGGTTGTCGCGGCACCCGCGGCTTCTGCGGCCGAGAGCGGCGCGGCCTCCGCTCAGCCCCAGCTGCCGCCGAATGCTCCGGCGATTCGTCAGCTTCTCGCGGCCGGCTTGCTCGACGACGCCGAGAACGAGTTGTTGCACGCGCAGCGCGTCTCCGGAGACTCGTCGGTGGTTCAGGCGACGCTCGCGTGGGTCTACAATCGCCAATCCGAGTACCGGCGTGGCACGCTGCTCATGAAACGTGCCTATCCGCACTATTTGACGGCCGGTGGCGAGACGCTGCCGCCCGACATGCTCCGCGTTGTCTACCCGCTCGACTTCTGGTCGCTCATCCGGCCGCATGCCGAGCGGCGCCGCCTGGATCCCTATCTGATGGCAGCGCTAGTGGCGCAGGAATCGACGTTCGTTCCCGACATCCGGTCGTCGGCCAACGCCATCGGCCTCATGCAGATCGTGCCGTCCACGGGCCGGCGCTATGCGCGGGTTCTGGGAATCCGGCCGTTTTCGCCGTCAATGCTGCAGCGGCCCGAGACGAACGTTCAGCTCGGCACGGCGTACTACTCTGATCTCGTTCGCCGCTTCGGCGACGACCACCTGGCCCTGGCCAGCTACAATGCCGGAGAGCATCGCGTCGTCCGGTGGATTGCCGAACGGCCGGGCCTGGACCGGGACGAGTTCATCGACGACATCCCGTTCCCGGAGACGCAGAACTACGTGAAGAGAATTCTCGGGATGGCCGAGGACTATCGGCGGCTGTACGGCGGAACGGGCAGCCCGAATCGGGGCGCGCTGTCCCAGCCGTCTGGCGCGACAGAGGCGAGCCTGGCGTCGAAGATTCGATGAAACCTCGCGGTTCGAAGAAGGCGACGCAGTTCACCGAATCGGTCATCCGGGAGATGACCCGATTGTCCCACCAGTACCAGGCGGTCAATCTCTCTCAAGGATTTCCGGATTTTCCAGCACCCGCGGCCATCAAGGAAGCTGCCGTGACCGCCGTTCGCGCCGACGTCAATCAGTACGCGGTCACATGGGGCGCGCGCCCGCTGCGTGAAGCGATCGCGGCGTCCTTCTCGGGGCGCTACGGCCTGCCGATCGTCGCCGACGAACAAGTCACCGTCTGCTGCGGCTCGACCGAGGCCATGATTGCCACGATGATGGCTGTCGTCGATCCTGGCGACGAGGTGATCGTCTTCGAGCCGTTCTACGAGAACTACGCGCCCGACGCGATTCTCTCGGGCGCCCTGCCGCGCTACGTGCCGCTTCGCGAGCCCGACTGGGCGTTCGATCACGACGAGCTGGCGGCCGCCTTCAACAATCGAACACGGGCCATCATCATCAACACGCCCAACAACCCGACCGGCAAGGTGTTCACCCGCGCCGAGCTGGAGTTCATCGGGGGACTCTGCCAGAAATGGGATGTGCTGGCGATCAGCGACGAAATCTACGAGCACATCGTCTTCGATGGCCACCGCCACGTGCCCATCGCGACCATTCCCGGCATGGCGGATCGGACGGTGACGATCAACAGCCTGTCGAAGACGTTCAGCGTCACGGGCTGGCGCGTCGGCTGGACCATCTCGCCGCCGTCGCTCACCTCGTCGATCCGCAAGGTCCACGACTTTCTCACGGTGGGCGCCCCTGCCCCCCTGCAGGAAGCCGGCGCGGCGGCTCTGGCGTTACCCGACGAGTACTATGCCGACCTGGCGGCCAGCTATCTGCGTCGGCGCAACCTGCTGCTCGCCGTGCTCGATCGTCATCGATTCATGTGTTACGCGCCGCACGGCGCGTACTACATCATGACCGACATCGGAGGGTTCGGCTTTCTCGACGATGTGGAGTTCGCGCGCTTCCTGGTGACGGACGTCGGTGTCGCTGCCGTGCCGGGCAGCAGCTTCTACCGCGATCCCCGGAGCGGCCGGACCAAGCTGCGATTCTGCTTCTGCAAGAAAGACGAGACCATGCAGGCGGCCGACGAGCGGCTCGAGAGGCTGCCTGAAGCCATCGAGAAGTTCAGAGGGACAAGATCGGTGGGCTAGACCGGGCAGGCCTGGTCGGCGCGCCGAATTGGACCGCCGCTCGAGTATCCCCTAGAAGCGCACCACGCCCGAAAAGTACAGTCCGCGCATCTGCAGGCTCCCCGTGTCGCGATCCACCTGATAGTTGACGTCGACCGAACGGTATCCCACCTGGGTGCCGAAATGATCGGTGATATTCACGGTTCCGTAGACGTTGTAATCCAGATACTCGCCCTGGTAGCCCTCATGGATACCCGCCGGCAGGCGGAACAGCGTGGCCTCACCTGTGATGGACACGTTCGAGGTGACGTAGCCGCGGCCGATGCCGCCGACGGACGGTAGTGGGCCCCGCGCGCGCGTGAACTCCGACCCCACGGCGCTGTCCAGCTGCACCTGCACGTCGGTGTACTTCGTCTGGAGCACGACGCCGACGAACCCCCGATCGCGATAAATGAAGTCGTACTCATAGGCGAACTGATACGACTTCCAGTCGAGCACCGAGCTCACCGGCAGTCCCAGCTGATACGTCGTGCCGTTGAACACGAGGTCGCGCGAAATCGTCGAGCTGGCCTCGTAGCGCATCGGGAGGTAATGGAACCGGAACTTGTGTTGCTTCCAGGGCCTGAGCGTCAGGCTGAACTCTCCGAACTTCCTTTGGATGACGCCGAGGTCGTTGACGGCGTCGATGTCGGTGCCGACGATGTCGAGCGCCCGGCTCGAGACGAAGATCTCGGGCGTCGGGTTCCAGAGCCCGGCGCTGATTTCCACATGGTAGGTCTCGCCGATGGCCCGGCTCTCGATCGGCTGCGCGCTGTACTGGGCGGCGGCCGGCGAAGGAAGGGCGAGCGCGGAGACCATGGCGAGCCTGGCGATGGGCGAGGCGCAGCGAAAGAGCAAGCTCTGCATAGGCATTCACGTCATTTCTCGGCAGCTCACGGAAAAACTTCAGGGCGCTGGCACCCGGTCCTGGCGCGGCGGGGGGGCGGGGCACTCGCGTCCTGGTGGTGTGCCCGGCCGGATGGCGCGGCGCCCGGCGCTATACTGGCGGGGAATGCGATCCGCGGTGCGCCGGCTGCTGCCTTACATGGCGCGGTACCAGCGCGCGTTCCTCCTGGGGCTCGGCTGTGTCCTGATCACGACGGCGGTGTCGCTGCTGGCGCCGTGGGTGCTCAAACTCGCCATCGACGACCTCACGGAAGGCGTCACCCGAGCGAAGATCGGCGCCTATGCCGGGCTCCTCCTGGCCATTGCCTGCCTGGGTGGCGTATTCCGCTTCCTGATGCGGCGCATCATCATCGGTGCCTCCCGCGAGATCGAGTTCGACCTTCGCAGCGATTTCTTCGGTCATCTCCAGCGCCTGCCCCTGGCGTACTTTCAGCAGCACCGCACGGGCGATTTGATGTCGCGGGCGACTAACGACTTGAACGCCGTTCGCATGATGGTTGGTCCGGCGGTCATGTACACGGCGAGCACGCTGTTGATCTTCGTGGTCGCGATCGGGCTGATGGCGTCCATTGACGGCCAACTCACGCTGATCTCGCTCGTGCCGCTGCCCTTCGTCACCTTCTCGGTCAAGTACTTCGGCAGCGCCATTCACCGCCGATTCGAACGTATCCAGGCGCAGCTGTCAGAGATGAGCGCTGTCGTGCAGGAAGCGCTGGCCGGTGTTCGGGTGGTGCGTGCGTACCGTCAGGAACCTTCGGAGATCGACCGCTTCGAACGCGCCAATCGTGAGTACGTGGTACGCAACCGGGGCCTCATCCGGCTGCAGGGCATGTTCTCTCCGAGCATGACGCTCCTTCTGGGACTGAGTGCCATGCTGGTGCTCTGGATGGGGAGCCGCGCCGTTATCCAGGGACGCATCACGATCGGCGAGATGGTGGCGTTCAACGCCTATCTGGCGATGCTGGCCTGGCCGATGATTGCGTTTGGCTGGGTCACCAATCTTCTCCAGCGCGGGCTGGCTTCGTGGAAGCGGATGCTGGAGGTGTTCGACGCGATTCCCTCGATTCAGGACCCGCTCGTACCCCTGGCCCTGGGAACCGGAGCCGCGCAGGGCGCCATCGAGTTCAGGAACCTCACCTTTGCCTACGGCGGGCGCGTGGTGCTCGACGGCGTCTCCGCCCGGATCGAGCCCGGTCAGACGGTCGCCATTGTCGGGCCGACCGGGTCCGGCAAGTCCACGCTGCTCAATCTGCTGGCCCGGCTGCACGATCCGCCAGCGAATACGGTGTTCGTCGGCGGCCGGGATGTCCGCGAGGTCTCGCTGGCCTCGCTCCGGGGCGCCATCGGCTTCGTGCCCCAGGAGCCGTTTCTCTTCTCGGACACGATTGCCGAGAACATCGCCTTCGGGTTGCGCGCGCGCGGCTCCGCCGCGCCCGGTGGGGAAGCCGCCGAGCGTGCGGCGATCGAGGCGGCCGGCTCAGTCGCGCGCCTCGACAAGGACCTTCCCGATTTTCCCAAGGGTTACGACACCATTGTCGGGGAGCGGGGCATTACGCTCTCGGGCGGGCAGAAACAGCGCACGGCCATCGCTCGCGCCGTCATCATCGATCCGAGCATCCTCATTCTGGACGATGCCTTTTCAGCCGTGGACACCTATACGGAAGAAGAGATTCTCGGCCGGCTCCGCGAGGTGATGGAGGCACGGACGTCGCTCATCGTCTCGCACCGCATTTCCACCGTTCGTGACGCCGATCAAATCCTCGTGCTCGATCGAGGCCGAATCGTCGAGCGTGGCCGCCACGACGAGCTCGTGGCGCACGATGGTCTCTACGCGGTGCTCTACCGCAAGCAGCTGCTCGAAGAGGAGCTGGCGGCATCCTGACCATGTCCGGATTTCACGAAGAAGAAGTGCTCGGCAAGGCGTACGACGCGCGGCTCATGCGTCGCCTGCTGGGCTATCTGCGCCCTTACTGGGTGCAGGTGACGGTGGCGCTCGCGGCCATCATTACCAGCGCGCTCGTTCAGCTGACTCAGCCCTACCTCCTGAAAATCGCCATCGATCGCCACATTGCGGTGGGAGACCTGGAGGGGCTGAATACTCTGGGCCTGCTGTTCGTCGGCGTGCTCATTGCGGGATTCGTCCTGGAGTTCGTCCAGACCTACACGATGCAGCTCACCGGGCAGCGCATCATGTACGACCTGCGCATGGAGATCTACCGCCATCTGCAGCGGCTCGATCTGCGCTTCTACGATCGCAATCCCGTGGGGCGCATGATGACGCGGGTCACCACCGACGTCGATGCGCTGAACGATCTGTTCACCTCGGGAGTGGTCGCGGGCTTCGGCGACCTGTTCACACTGATCGGCATCATGGTGGTGCTGCTCGTGATGGACTGGCGGCTCGCGCTCGTCGCCTTCTCCGTCCTGCCGCTCATCGTCCTGATCACGCAATGGTTCAGGCGGAACGTGCGCGAGTCGTACCGGACCGTGCGCACGTGGATTGCGCGCATCAACGCGTTCCTGCAGGAGAACATCACCGGTATGTCAACGGTGCAGATCTTTCTCCGCGAGCGGGTCAACGGCGAGCGGTTCAACGACATCAATCGTCGCCACCGCGACGCGAACGTCGATTCGATCTTCTACTACGCGGTGTTCTACCCGGCGATCGAAATCGTGGGCGCGCTGGCTGCCTCTCTGATCATCTGGTTCGGGGGAGTGCGCGTGATCGCGGACACGCTGACGCTGGGCTCGCTCGTGGCGTTTCTCCAATACGCCACGCGATTCTTCAGGCCCATCAGCGACATGTCGGAGAAGTTCAACATTCTGCAGGCAGCCATGGCCGCCTCCGAGCGGGTCTTCAAGCTGATCGACACGCCCGTGGAGGTCGGCCAGCCAGTGACGCCGATGCTGAGACTCGCCGGGGCGGCCGGGCACATCGAGTTCGAGCACGTGTGGTTCGCCTACAACGGCGACGACTACGTGCTGAAGGACGTGTCGTTCGAGATCGAGCCCGGACAGAAAGTAGGCATCGTCGGAGCGACCGGAGCAGGGAAGAGCACCATCGTCAACCTGCTGCTGCGCTTTTACGACGTCAGCCGGGGACGCATTCTGGTGGACGGTGTGGACGTTCGCGATCTCGACCTCGCCGAGCTGCGCTCGCTCTTCAGCCTCGTGCTGCAGGACGTGCACCTGTTCTCGGGGACCGTTGCCGGCAATATCAGACTCGGCAACGAGGCGATCACGGACCAGCAGGTTCGGCAGGCGGCGGCCGCCGTCCACGCCGGCGAGTTCATCGAGCGCCTGCCGGGACGCTTCGACGAACCGGTGGCGGAGCGGGGCGCCACGCTGTCGGTCGGCCAGAAGCAGCTGCTCTCGTTCGCGCGGGCGCTCGCGTTCGAGCCTCGCATCCTGATTCTCGACGAGGCGACCTCCAGCATCGATACCGAGACCGAGCTGCTGATTCGAGACGCCCTCCGAGTGCTGATGGCCGGACGGACCAGTCTGGCGATCGCCCACCGCCTCTCGACCATTCAGCACATGGATCGCATCCTCGTGCTGCACAAAGGTCAGCTGCGCGAGATCGGCACGCACCAGGAGCTCCTGGCGCGGCGAGGTATCTACTACAAGCTCTATCAGCTCCAGTACAGCGATCGGGCGATCCATGCCGTGGAGCGCAGCCTCGGCGAGGAGGAAGCGCCGGCCGCGCTCTGATCTCTCACTCGGCGACGTGCCGCTAGTGTGGAAGCGTCGGGTCGGGCCGTGACAGCGGACGTGAGGGCAACGGCTCGGGCTCCGCTTGCTGTTGCGCGCGCTCACGGCGACGGAAGAGGATGTCGATGAGCGAGGACGTGCTCGCTCGGGGATTCCAGCCCAGCCTCAAGACCGTGAGCCGGATCGTCCGCCGGCCGAACGCCAGCGCTTCGTGGCAGCTCCACATGTAGAGATCGATGTGGCGGCCCTGGACCTCGGGCCCGGTGTCGAGGATCGTATAGACGCCGTTGTAGCGTCCCGGCAACGAATCGATGTGGATGACCGTTCCGCCGGGAAGCAAGTCGGGGTCGGCAGCGGCGACTCCACTCTTCACTGCCACGCCTGAGGCGGTCGTCGTTCCTTTGCAATAGGCGGTCGCGCTGAACTGCAGGCGTGCGCCGGGCGAGGGAGTTGCCGTGGTTTCTCTGAGCGCCGCCTGCGTGGCGGAGGAGCGCGAGTCGGACACGGTGGCCTCATAGAGCAGCAGGAATCCCGCGATCGCCACGACCGTGATCGTCAACTTGCGCGAGATGGACTGTGAGACCCTCATCATGAAGGATGCCGATTGCTGATTCCTCGGTCCGGATCGGCGGCGACTTTAGCTCGAGCCTGCCGGGCCTCCTTCCGGCGCCGGGCGTGCTCGCGTCGCGCATGCACGAAGCTCAGCGACAACCGGTACCCGACCCCAGCCAGGGCGATCGCACCCAGAGTGGAGCCCACGACGAAGGGCCAGAACAGAGGCTCCATCAGCACCGTGAGTTGACGCCAGAACTGCCCGCCGAACAGCGACAGCTGCAGGAGGCTGCGCAGCTCATCGGCGAAGCGCGGCGGCAGATCGGTGCGGAGGAGTGCGGCTCCCAAGGCGGTCGTGCCTACATACCAGGGACCGATGATCCATGGCAGGTTCGAATAGACCCCGATGAGCACGGCGATGCGGTTCAGTCCCAGTGCGAACGCGAACGCCAGCCCGAGCACCGTGTGAAGCCCGAGGAACGGCGAGAACGCGAAGAAGACGCCGACCGCATACGCCGCCGCCGTCCGCTCGGGCGTGTCGTCGCTTCTCAGCAACGCGCGAAGCCAGCGGCGGATGGCGACCCGGGTAAATCGTATCATCCGAAGTGCGCGAATCCGGTCGGCAGCTCGCCGTCGCCCGAGCGCCCTGTCAGGATGATCGCGAGGTCCGCGGTGAGGCGGCCAATCCGCGTGAGCGGCACGTGAGCGGTGCGCGCAATCGAGGCCATCGCGCGCCGCGCTTTTGGCGGCGCCGTCACCAACAGCTCGTAGTCGTCTCCGCCGGCGAGAGCCGAGTGGATGGGATCGAGCCCACGCGCCGAAAACCACCGGCGGGCGCACTCGGCAATGGGCAGGGCTTCGGCATCGACCACCGCACCGAGGTTGGAGGCTCCCGCAATCTGTCGCACACCGTCGGCCAGGCCGTCACTGAGATCGACGGCCGCGCGCGCCGCGCGGTTCCTTCCGAGCAACAGTCCCAGCCGGACACGCGGTTCCGGTCGGCGATAGTGAGCGACGCATTCGTTGTCTGAATCGCCCGTGCTTCCATCTCGCAGGATCCACAGGCCGGCGGCTCCCTTTCCGATCGACCCGCTCACATAGAGATCGTCGCCGGCGCGTGCCGTGCTGCGTAGCAGTAGCCGGCGCGGCCGCACCCGGCCGATGAGCGTGACGTCGATCATCAGCGGCCCCGGGGACCTGGTGATGTTGCCGCCGACCAGCGCCACCCGGTGACGGGCGGCCAGCTCCAGCAGGCCGTCCAGCACGCCGTCGACGGTGTCCACGGGCAGCGAGTCGGGGAGAGCCAGCGTCAGCAGCGCGACCGAGGGGGAGGCGCCCATGGCCGCGAGATCGCTCAAGTTGACCGCGAGCGCCTTGTAGCCGATGTCCGAGGGCTCGAGCAGATGCTGCTCGAAATGGACGCCCTCCACGAGCCCATCCGTCGTCACGACTTCGAGCGTATTGCGCTCGGGTTTGACGACCGCCGCATCGTCGCCGATTCCGACGATGACGGAGGGATCTGATGGAGGTACGCGCGCGCGAATCCGCTCGATGAGCGCGCGTTCACCCGTCTCGGCGACAGTCGGCCGCTGCTCGATGACCCCGGAGGGCGCGCGGATGTCCATGAGGTCGGTCTCCGGCCTCCGCGTCCCTCCGGTTCGAGGGATGGAGACCGCTAGCTACTTGGCGTATTCCACCGCGCGGGTCTCGCGAATCACCGTGACCTTGATCTGGCCTGGATACTCGAGCTCGTTCTCGATCCGCTTGGCGATGTCCTTGGACAACCAGATCGCCTCTTCGTCGGTGACGCTCTCACTTTCGACGAGGATGCGGATCTCACGGCCGGCCTGCAGCGCAAAGGCCTTGGACACGCCCTTGAAAGAGTCTGCGATGCCCTCGAGCTTTTCGAGCCGCTTGACGTACGACTCGAGGATGTCGCGACGCGCGCCAGGGCGCGCCGCGGAGATGGCGTCGGCCGACTGCACAATCATGGCTTCGAGCGACGGCCAGTCGATGTCCATGTGATGCGCGGCAATCGCGCCGATCACGGGCTCGCTTTCGCCGTGCTTGCGGAGGAACTCGATGCCGATCTCGAGATGTGTCCCCTGCATCTCGCGGTCGATCGCCTTGCCGATATCGTGCAGGAACGCGGCGCGCACCGCCACCTGGGCGTCGAGGCCCACTTCGCGCGCCATGGTCCCGGCGAGAAAGGCGACTTCCTTGGAATGGTTGAGCACGTTCTGTCCGTAGCTCGTTCGGAACTTCAGCCGTCCCATGAGACGCAGGATGTCGGGGTGGACGTCGTGAAGACCGAGCTCGAACGCCGCGGCCTCTCCGTCCTTGATCAGCGAGACATCCATTTCCGCTTTGACTTTTTCGACAACCTCCTCGATGCGCGCCGGGTGGATGCGGCCATCGGCAATCAGGCGCTCGATCGCCTGGCGCGCGATCTCGCGCCGGTAAGGATCGAAGCCTGACAGGATGATGGCGCCCGGCGTATCGTCGACGATCAGATCGACACCGGTGGCCTGCTCGAGCGCCCGGATGTTGCGGCCCTCGCGGCCGATGATGCGCCCCTTCAGATCGTCGCTGGGCAGGTCCACGACCGACACCGTGGTCTCGATGGCATGCTCGGCGGCGCTCCGTTGAATCGCTTCGGTCACGATGTGACGGGCCCGCAGGGCTGCCGTTTCACGCGCCTCGGCTTCGAGGCGTTTCACCAGATTGGCCGCGTCGCGGCGCGCGTCCGACTCGAGCTGCCGTACGAGGAGGTCCTTGGCTTCGTCGGCCGTCAGGCCGGCGACGCGCTCGAGCTCCGCTTGCTGCTGGTGTACGAGGCGCTCGTAGTGAGCGGCCGTCTGCTGTGTCGCGCGCTCCCGTTCGTCGAGCAGCTGCTGACGCCCGGCAGCGGTTTTCTCGAGCGACGCGGCGGCAGCCAGCCTGTCGCCGAGCCGCGCTTCCCGCGTCGCCAGCTCGATTTCGAGCGCCGACACCTTCTGCTGGCGGTCCTGAACCTCTCGCTCGCCCTGCGCGCGGAATTCGTGCGCCTTTTCCTTGGCCTCGAGGATGGCCTCTTTCTTCCGGCTTTCGGCGTCGCGCTCCGCCTCCCTGATGACGCGCAGGGCCTGCTCCTCGGCGCGGCCGACGGTTTCAGCCGCGATGCGCTTGCGATTCGCGATCCAGTAGGCGACAACTGCCGCCGCCGCCACGGCGGTGACCGCGAGGTTGATGAGGTAAAAAGCCAGGTCGAAGGCGCGCATGCCGGATCCCTCTTCCGAAACCGAACGGACCGGAAGCCGGGGACTCCGCGTCGGGCTCCCGCTGAGGGACCCGCGGTCAACGGAGGCGCAGGCAGGACCGAGAGAAATCCCCGCTTTGCCGTGTGGGGAGGTCGGATGAACCTGCGAGTAGCAGGTGGAACCACTCAGATAAGCAGCGCTTCAGGCTTCCTCGCCTCGGAGGCATGCACACCGCGCTGCGTCGCGGCTCACTTCTGTGTGACGTTGGCTCAAGCGAGCCTCCGAACCATCACGCGCAAAGCAGGGAACTCGAACTCCGCTGGGATCTTAATCCGGGCCCAGGTGAGGGTCAAGGACGCCCGGCCGGATTCGCGCGAACGAAGGGCCCGCCTAAAGCCCGCGTTCGTCGGCCGTCGGGGTGACGTCGAGCAGCAGCCGATCGACCAGCGCCTCGAGCGCTTCGGTCCGTTCGGCGAGACGCCCGCCATGCGAGCGTTGAGCGTCCCGGCAGCGGAAGAACTCGTCGGCAATGTTGATGGCCGCCACCACCGCGAGGCGCAGCGAATCGCCCGTGGGAGAAGTTTCGGCGACGGCCTGCATCTTCTCGTCCACATAGCTCGCCAGCTGTGCCACATACGCGGCATCGAGCTGACTGCGAATGGGATACTGCTGGCTCTGAATGGCGACGCGGACCACGCGATACGACGGGTCGTTCACGTGCACGCTCCCCCGTGATGAGGTTGGACCACCGCGTCACGCCGCACCCGGCGACGAGTACGACTAGAGATTGAGCGCTTCGAGCTGATCGAGCATGTCGGCGACGCGGCTCCGGATGAGGTTCCGCTCCTCGATGAGCGCGGTCACCTCGTGCGAGCGCCCGTCGGCTTCCGCCGCGCGCGCCCGTGCCGCGTCGAGCTCGGAGCGCAGCCGCTGATTGTCTTCGACCGTCCTGGCATGCTCGCTGCGCAGACGCTCGACCATGGCCACGAGACGCTTCACCTTGTCTTCGAGTCGATCAATCGGCTCCAGATCGACCGTGTGGGCGGCTTTCGGCATGGATGCTCCGCTCGATCTCAAGGCCGCAGGCGTCGGGCGCCGCTGCGGCGGATTTCTCTGGGCAACCCGGTGGTTTCGCGATCCGGGCTGCTAACGCTGAACCGCTCCGTGACCGGCCACGAGGGCGGCGACAATCTCGTCGACCGCGCGCTGCACCTCGCCATCGGTGAGCGTTCGATCGGCCGCGCGAAACGTCAAACGATAGGACACGCTGACCCGCCCCTGCGGTACGCCCTGTCCGGTGTAACGATCGAACTCGTGAACGTCCTCCAGCGTGTCCGGCGCGGTTGCACGCATAGTGCCACGAAGTTTTTCGGCAGGCAAGGTGTCAACGACGAGAATCGACAGATCGCGCACGATTGACGGGAAACGCGGCAGCGGCTTCAGTCCCTCTTGACGGGTTCCGCCGGTCTCGCGCACCCGTGCGTACCATGTCGCATCCAGATCCAGCTCGGCTGCGAACACGCGCTCCGACCGCGCCAGGCCACGAAGCTCGCGCCGTCACACCCGTCAGGCGGCCGAGTAATCCGATGTCGGACGTCTCCGAGCCGTTCTCGACCATCCGCACCACGGCTGACTGGCCGGGCACCAGGTACGGGCACGTCGCCCGCTCGAAGCGGATCCTCACACCGAGCGCCCTGGAGAGACGTTCGATCACCCCACGCGCGTCGAAGAAGTCGACCTCGCGACCGGTTCCGCTCCAATGCGGCGGCGCGGCCGCGCCCGTCCAGACGAATCCGACCTTGCGCACTTCACCGTGCGTGGCCGAGAAGCAATGCCCGATCTCGAAGAGACGCACGTCGCGGCGCTCGCGGTTGCGATTGTGAACCAGGGAATCGATGAGGCCGGGGAGGAGCGACCGGCGAAGCACCGCAAACTTGGCTGACAGCGGATTGTCGATCGGCACGAGATCCGAGGCCTCCTCGCCCGGGGCAAAAGCCTCGGCCGCGGCCTGTTCCGTGAACGCGAACGTAATGGCCTCGGAGAATCCGCCAGCCGTGAGCACTCGCCGCACCAGCTGATCGCGCCCGATCCGGACATCGGGCGGCGCCGGCGCCTCGTCGAGCGGAGGGAAAGTCGGAGGCAGACGATCGAACCCGTAATGGCGGCCGACCTCCTCGATGAGATCCGCTTCGCGCAGCACATCCACTCGCGCCGTCGGTACCTTCACGCGCCAGCCGTCCGCGGAGGGCGCCAGCTCGAAGCCGAGGCCGGGCAGCATGCGCTCCACCTCGCCATCGGCCACAACCTGTCCGAGCAGACGCGCGATGCGCTCGCGGCGAAGAGGCAGCACCCGTTCCTCACGGATGTCCGGATAGCGATCGATGGCCGTACCGCGCGCCCGGCCAGCGCCGATGAGACGCAGCAGCGCGGCGGCGCGACGAAGACCAAGGACCGGCGTTCGGATGTCGGCGCCGCGCTCGAATCGGGCCGAGGCCTCGGTCTTCAGCGCCAGCTTCTTGCTGGTACGCCGCACCGAGGTGGGCTCGAAGCACGCGCTCTCGAGCACGATGACGCGCGTGGCTGATCCGACCTCCGAGGCGCGGCCGCCCATCACACCGGCGATGGCCTGCGGCCGCGAGCGGTCGGCGATGACGAGCATTCCGGCGTCGAGCTGCCGATGCAAACCGTCGAGAGCCGTGATCGATTCGCCAGCCCTGGCACGTCGGATCCGCAGCTGGCCGCCGTCGAGCCGCGACAGATCGAAAGCGTGCATCGGCTGTCCGATTTCCATCAGCACGTAGTTGGTGACGTCGACGACATTGCTGATCGGACGAATGTCCGACAGCTCGAGGCGCCGGGCCAGCCAGGCAGGCGACGCCCCCATCTGGACGTCCGCGATTGCCGCGCTGTAGCGGGGACAGAGCCCGGGCTCCTCCAGCACCACGTCCAGGGCCGAATCCTCACCCGGCTCGAGCCTCTCGCCTTCGAGTATCGCGCCGGCGTGCCCGCCGCCTGGAAGGCGAAGCGGGACGTTGAACGCCGCCGACACCTCGCGCGCGATCCCGATGAGGCCGAGGCAGTCCGGCCGGTTTGCGGTGATTTCGAGATCGATCACGGCATCCGTAGCGTCGCGCTCGACCCCGGGCGGCAGAGGACCTTGCGCCACTTCGACGACGGAAGCGACCTCGAGCCCGAGCATCACCAGCCGGTCTGCCAGCTCGGTGGGGCGGACGGGCACGTCCACGAAATCAGCCAGCCACGACAGGAGGACCTTCAAAAGGGGAACTGCTCCAGGAAGCGCAGGTCGTTCTCGTAAAACATCCGGATGTCGTCCACTTGATAGCGTACGAGCGCCACCCGCTCGATACCCATGCCCCAGGCGAACCCGGTATATCGCTCAGGATCGTATCCGACGGCCTCGAAGACAGCGGGATGCACCATACCGCTGCCGAGAATCTCGATCCAGCCGCTCTGTTTGCAGACCGCGCAGCCTTTGCCGCGGCAGAGCAGACAGGCCACGTCCACTTCGGCGCTCGGTTCCGTGTACGGGAAAAAGCTCGGACGGAATCGCACGGGCAGATCGGAACCGAACAGCCGCTGCAGAAAGATGGTCAACGTGCCCTTGAGATCGGCCAGCGAGATCGCCTCGCCGACGACGAGGCCCTCGACCTGATGGAACATCGGCGTGTGCGTCAGGTCCAGGTTGTCGCGGCGAAACACCTTGCCGGGCGCGACGATGCGCACCGGCGGCTGGTGGTTCTGCATGTAGCGAATCTGGATGGAGGAGGTGTGCGTCCTGAGCAGGGTGCGCAGATCGCGTTGCCGCTCCTCGGGCGATCGGGGCGTCGTCGGCGTCCAGGCCTCGCCGGCGAGCGGCCGGCCAAGGTAGAGCGTGTCCTGCATGTCGCGGGCAGGGTGGCTCGCCGGCATGTTGAGGGCGTCGAAGCAATGGAACTCGTCCTCGACCTCAGGTCCCTCCACAATGGCAAATCCCATGCTGGTGAAGATGTCCTCCATCTCCTCCCGGATTACCGTGAGCGGATGGCGGTGTCCCAGCGTGACGGCGCGGCCCGGCAGCGTGATATCCACGCTGTCGGCGGGCGGACGCGTTTCTTCGAGGGTGGTGCGCCGGGCCTCGAGCTCGGTCTCGACCAGCGTCTTGAGCTCGTTGACCAGGCGGCCGAGCGCGGGACGATCGGCGGGTGACGCGGTCGCGACGCTCTTGAGCAGCGCCGTGACTGCTCCGCTGCGGCGGCCGACATAGCGGTCGCGAACGGCCTGCAGATCGCGCTCGGTTCGGGTCGTCGCGAGATCGGCGATGAACGCCTCGCGAAGGCGATCGATCGACTGCGCGTCCATCATCGAGGAGCGGCGTCCCGCGTCCGTGGCTGCTGCGCCCTGCGAAGGCGGACGCCGTGTCGGAGGTGTGCCGTCAGGCCCGCCGGTCTGGGCGGGCGCCCTTGACTTCGGCGGCGATCTTGGCAAAAGCCGCCGGTTCGCGAACAGCGAGGTCGGCCAGCATCTTGCGATCGAGCGTGACGCCGGCGGACTTGAGGCCGCTCATGAACTGCCCGTAGTTCAATCCGTGCTGGCGCGCGGCCGCATTGATGCGCACGACCCAGAGCCGGCGGAAATCGCGCTTCTTGCGCCGGCGGCCGACGAACGCATACTTCAGCGCGGTATCGACCGATTCCTTGGCCGCACGATACAGCTTGCTCTTGTTGGCGTAGTATCCCTTCGCGCGGGCCAGCAGCTTCTTGCGCTTCCGCCGCCGGACCGCTCCGCGTTTCACCCTGGCCATGTTCCGTCCTCTGTTCTTCCTGTCGTCAGGATCGATCTATTTGTAAGGCAGCATCCGCGCGAGCTTCGGCGCATCGCCCGGCGAGACGACGACGGCCTTGCGCAAGCCGCGCTTACGGCCCGAGTCCTTGCTCGTCAGGATGTGGCGCTTGAATGCCTTGTGCCGCATGAACTTTCCCGTGGCGGTGCGCTTGAAGCGCTTGGCCGCCCCTCGATGTGTCTTGATTTTCGGCATGACTCGATTCCCTGTGTTACCGGTTTCCGCGGCCTTCTCACTCGTCGATCTGATGCGGCGCTATTACTTCTGTGGCGCCGATGGGCGAACCGCCTGACTCTTGCCGACCGTCTTGCGGCTCAGAATCGTGTGCATCTGATTGCCTTCCATGCGCGGCGCCGTCTCGGCCACCGCCACGTCGGCCAGCTCGTTCAACAGGCGCTCCAGAATGCGCCGGCCGATCTCGGGGTGCGCCATCTCGCGCCCCCGGAAGAAGATCGTGGCCTTGACCTTGTCGCCGTCGCCCAGGAAGCGCTCGATGTGCTTCTTCTTGAACTGGTAGTCGTGCTCGTCGACCTTCGGCCGGAACTTGATCTCCTTGACCTCGATGACCTTCTGGTGACGCCTCGCTTCCCGTGCCCGCTTCTGCTCCTGGTACTGATACTTGCCATAGTCCATGATCCGGCAAACGGGCGGATTCGCCGTCGGCGAGATCTCGACAAGATCCAGAGCCTTCTGCCGTGCGATGGCGATCGCCTGAGCCGGAGCCATGATGCCGAGTTGCTGGCCGGTGTCGTCGATGACGCGAATTTCACGGACCCGAATTCGTTCATTCACGCGAACACGATCGTCGCGTCGCGGGCCGGAGCGTTCAAATGCGATAGGTCATCTCCTTCGAAGAGGGACTAGCGTCCCTTCAGCCTGACTTCCGCGAGCGCGGCTTCGAGGAACTCCTCGAGCCGGCGCGGACCCTGATCGCCGCCCACCCGGCTGCGCACCGCCACGGTCGCGCTCTCGGCTTCCTTGTCGCCGACCACGAGCATGTACGGAATCTTCCGCAACTGCGCCTCCCGGATCTTATACCCGATCTTCTCCTGACGTTCATCGAGCTCCGCGTGCAGGCCGGCCGCGGCCAGGCCGTTCCGTACGTCGCGTCCGTAGTCGAGGTGCCGGTCGGAGATGGGAAGCACAATCGCCTGCACCGGCGCCAGCCACATCGGAAGGGCGCCGGCATAGTGCTCGATGAGCAGCGCGATGAAGCGCTCGAGGCTGCCGAAGATGGCTCTGTGGACGACGACCGGGCGATGCTCGGTGTTGTCGGCGCCGATGTACTTCAGATCGAAGCGCTGAGGCTGCTCGTAATCGAGCTGAATGGTGGCGCACTGCCATTTGCGGCCGATGGCGTCGGTGATGTCGAAATCGATCTTCGGGCCATAGAACGCGCCGTCGCCCTCGTTGATCGTGTACTCCTGCCCGGCGCGTTCGAGCGCGGTCTTGAGCTGCGACTCGGCGTGATCCCAGGTAGCAATCTCGCCGAGGAATTCCTCGGGCCGCGTCGACAGCTTGGCCGTGTACTCGAGGCCGAAATCGGCATAGACGCGCTGCACGAGCCGCAGCAGCCGCTCGATTTCGTCCGCGATCTGATCTTCGGTCACGAAGCAGTGGGCATCGTCCTGGGAGAACTGGCGGACGCGGACGAGGCCCGAGAGCACGCCGGACGCTTCGTTGCGATGCAGCGGCGTCTGCTCGTGAAAGCGGAGCGGCAGGTCGCGATAGCTCCGGGCCTGGCTCGCATAGAGCAGGAAGTGCCCCGGGCAATTCATCGGCTTCAGGCTCATGGCGACGCCTTCCGACTCGATGAGCATCATGTTCTCGCGATAGTGCTGCCAGTGGCCCGAGGTCTCCCACAGGTTCTGATTGAAGACGAGTGGCGTCTTGACTTCCATGTACCCGGCGGGGAACAGCACGTCCCGCATGTAGTTCGCGAGCGTGTTGTAGAGACGAGTGCCGGCATCGAGCCAGAACGTCGACCCGGGCGCCCACGGATGAAACGTGAAGAGCCCGAGCTCGCGTCCGAGCTTTCGATGGTCGCGCTTCTTCGCTTCCTCGAGCTGCTTCAGGTACGCCTGCAGCTCCTGGTCGCTGAAGAACGCCGTGCCGTAGATGCGTTGCATCGGCTGGTTGCGGGCATCGCCCTTCCAGTACGCATTCGACGTGTGCAGCAGTTTGAACGCCTTGAGCTTGCCCGTCGACGGCACGTGAGGACCCACGCAGAAGTCGATGAACGTCTCCTTGTCCTTGATCGTGTAGCAGGACACCTCGTCCTGGGCGGCGGCCTTCTCGTCGATCAGCTGCACCTTCAACGGTTCTCCACGGCTCTCGAAGAACGCCCTGGCCTCCGCCTTCGGCCACATCTGGCGCTCGTAGATCAGGTCCTGGGCCGCCAACTCCTTCATCTTCCGCTCGATGGCCTCGAGATCCTCGGGCACGAAGGGCCGATCCACGACGAAGTCGTAGAAGAAGCCTTCGTCGGTGGCGGGCCCGATACCGCACTGGGCGCCCGGAAACAGGCTTGTCACGGCCGCGGCCATCAGGTGCGCGGTGCTGTGACGATAGAGCCCCAGCGCGCCCGGACTGCTGTTCGTGACAACCCTGACCCGCGCATCGCGCTCGAGCCCCGCGGTGAGGTCGACGAAACGGTCGTCGACCACGCCGGCCAACGCCGCCGAAGCCAGCCGCGGCGAGATCGACTCGGCCAGCTCGCGAACGGTGGCGCCGGTTGGCAAGCTTCGAGTAGACCCGTCCGGCAGCGTAATCGTCACGTGGGACATGCGGGGACGTTCGCCGAAGTGAGACTCGATGGTTGCGGCGGTGGTGGTAGGCACGGGCGGACTCGAACCGCCGACCTCCTGCGTGTCAAGCAGGCGCTCTAACCACTGAGCTACGCGCCTACATACTGAAAACTCAGGCCTTACGAGAACGGAGAGTATAGCAGCCGCTTCGCCGGGTCGTCAACGCGGCGGGGTGACAACGGTGCAACGCCCAGCCGACCGGACGAGGCTGAACGCTGCACGGGTTGTCGAGAAATCAGTGCGGGCGTGGGGGATACCGACCGCGACGTGGTCAGCGCACCGCGGTCTTGAGGGCCTTGCCGGCGGTGAATCGCACGACGCGCCGCTTCGGAATCGCGATGGGTTCGCCAGTCTGAGGATTGCGAGCCGTTCGTGCCTTCCGCTGGGAGGTCTTGAACGTGCCGAAACCCACGAACGTAATCGGCTGACCTTTCTTGAGCGACTTGGTGATGCCTTCGAACAGCGACTCGACGGCCGCTGAGGCATTGGCCTTGCTGACTCCCACGTCCTTGGCAATCTTGTTGACCAGATCCTGCTTGTTCATGTCATCTCCAGCATTTCGCGCCGCGCAAGCGCTGAAATCAAACGCGTTGCGGTTATACGCGACCGGGTGAGGTGTGTCAAGGCGTGAAGCGGCGTGTCAGGACGTGAAGTCGCGTGCCGCGCGCCCACCAGCGCCAGCGTGAAGTACCGGAACCAGTCAAGCCGCTTGTCGGACTGTGAGGTGCGTGATGGCTCGCTCGAGTACCGGATCACCCGGCGACGGGGCGGCACCGAACTCGACGTCCAGACCTTCGACTTCGATCGTGGGCTCGAGTCCCTTGCCCTGAATGGGCGCGCCAGACGCGGTCAGATACTGCACGCCGGACAACCAGAGACCGCTTCCGTCCGATAGCTTGACGAGCTTCTGCACCGCGGCCCGGCCCAGCGTCTTCTCGCCGATCAAATCGGCCCGCCTTGCGCTCGCGAGCGACGCGGCAAAGAGCTCGGCGGCGCCTGCCGTGCCCGCATCGACGAGCACAGCCACCGGCTGCGTGATCCGTCCATCTCCCGGGGTTGCGCTCAAGGTCTGACGCTCCGCGCCGCGCGCGGCACGAATGACGAGATCGCCCGACGGAACGAACAGCCGCGCAGCCATCACGCCCTGGTCGAGATCGCCTTCGGCCGCGCCTCGAAGGTCGATCACGAACGTCGAGGCGCCCGACTTCGTGAGCTCGCCAATCTTCGCTGTCAATTGCTCGACGACACCGGGTCCGAAGCTCGCGATCCGGATATATCCGGGTCCCTCTCGCAGCACCCGGCCGGTGATATCCGGTGCCGCGGCAACGGAGCGGGTGATTGAGAGGTCGTGTGGGTCTGCCGCGCTCCCGCGAATGACGCTGAGCTGAACGGTGGTGCCGGGAGCGCCGCGCAGCAGGCGCTGTCCCTCCAGAACGGACATGTCACGCGTCGAGCGTCCGTTGATGGTCCGCACGTAATCGCCGGGGCGCAGCCCCGCGGCCGCGGAAGGCGAGCCGTCCCGGGCGGCGATGACGCGCAGGTAGTACTGCCGCGTCAGCTGCAGCCCGATATCGGCGGGGCCGGGCTGTTCGCCGCGCTCGAATCTGCCGCACCTCCTCGGGAGTCAGATAAGCGCTGTCGGCGTCGAGACCCTCGGCGAGCCCCCGCATCGCGCCGTGCATCACGCGATCGACGTCGACATCTTCGACGTAGTTGTTGACAATCAGCGACACCACATCTTCGAACACTCGAAGGTGCTGATACGCATCGTCTCGTGCGACGGCCTTCCCGAGAAACCCACCGATGACGACGAAGGCGATGACCGGCGCCGAGACGACTACGAGCCAGAGACGCGTCCTGGAGCTCATCGGCTGTGCTGACTCCTCGAGGTTGACGGGCGTTGTCGACCCTTTTTCCCATTGTAAGGGATCGACCCGTCCACCGTCGATTCGAGCCGTGCCGCGACCGGGCGGACCGCCGTGCCTCTCGCTCACGCCCGAGGTGGGTGTCAAAAGAGCGGTACGCCGTCGATGTCCGCCGGAATCGGGAGACCGAAGAACTTCAAGACGGTGGGTGCCACGTCGATGATGCGGGTGGACTCCGATACGGCCGGGCGGTTCGTGATCAGGACCCCTTCGGTGATCTGATAGTCGAACGCTCCGTGGTCGCCGCTCCACTTCTTCATGTTGGGGTAGACGATGCCCGGGGGTGAGCCGCCGAGCGTGGTCTGCCATGACACGCGGTACCCGTCCTCCATGCCCACCTGCAGCTCCGCCGCGTTGTCGAAGTACGGACCGGCATAGATGTCATCGCGCTTGTAAACGGCGCGGACGATGCGCGCGCCGTTGGTCGGATCCAGCATCGTCAGCAGGTCGGCGCTCAGCTTGTCGACTGTCTGCCGTGCCTCGTCGCCGGGATTGACGATGCCTTTGGCTTCACGCCCGCGGAGGTTGAGATAGATCTGGCCGAGCCCCATCGCGTACGCGCGTGTTCTCGACCAGTCCACGTTCTCCCAGAACTGGCCGCCGCCGAAGAGATCGTCCAGCTTTTTCTCACCGGGCGATTGTCCGTGCAGCACCATGTACCCGTTCTCGACGAGCCAGGTGTTCAGATTGACCGACTGGCGAAACGAGTGAAATCCGTGGTCCGAGACGACCATCACCGGGGTGTCCGGCTCGAGCTGCTCGACGACTTCGCCGACGAAGCGATCGGCCCGTTCGTAGACGCGTTCGATGGAATCACCGAAGCGGGCGGCCAGAGCGGCGTCGTACATCGGGTGAAGGGGATCCGTCAGGCGCCACATCATGTGCTGGACCCGGTCGGTCGATTCGATCACGCCGACCAGGAGGTCCCATTGCCGCGAGGTCAGACGGTCCATGATGACGTGCGCGCGGTCGTCGAACGCGCGATAGAGATCGTCCATGAAGGTCTGTTCGTCGATGCGGTCTTCGTTCAGGGGCCAGGTCGCTTCCGCCCAGCCGAGCGTCCGGAAATTGTCCGAGGCGTTCCTGAAGCGAGCCGGCGAACGAGGCGGGGAACGACATCGGGCTCGGTGGACGTTCGGCGCTCCAGTTGACCGGCGAGATATAGAGCTGCAGATCGCGATCCGCACGGATCAGGAGCATCTGGGCGAAGCCGTGCACGCGGACGAGCAGGTTGATGCGGAACTCGATGGGAAACCACGCGCTCCATTCCCGTTCACCCAAATCGACTGACGTGCCCTGAATCTCGACCCGGGCGCGTCGAGATCCGCGATCCCAGTTCACGGTGAACGGCACGCGGACGTCCTCAGCGGCGGTCAATTCCGCCAGCCGCTCGCGGTCGGCGTCGCTCATCGCGTCACCCATGGCGCGAATCTCGCGTTGCTGCTGCCGAACGATGGGATTGGGAGGGCCGACCAGTTCGCCCTGCGCCACGTTGCCGTCGAAGACCAGGCGCTTGAGGATGCCGCCAAACTCGGTGTTGCCTTCCTCGTAGCGACTCAAATCGGTGGCGTAGTAGTAGAAGGTGCCCATGGTCCCGCGGATGTCCGGAAGCGGCAGACCCGAGAGCAGCTCGCCGTTTGGCACGTCTTCGGGCGGAAAGGTCACCGGCACGGTGAGGATGCTCGAGCGGACACCGGCGCGGCCGGCGGTGACCCAGAAGGACGTGCCGCCGCGGGTGCTGGTAATCTTCGGCCGCGAGATCGGCACGTAGTTCAACAGGAAGCGCGGCGGTTCGCGTTGAACCATGCCGAGATCCGGGAGATACGTTCGAGTGTCACGGACCAGAAAGTCGTAGATATTGTGCTTGCCGGCGTTCACGCCGGTGGCAAACGAGGCCCACGCCGTGGGCGATTCGGGGGAATGCGTCGTTTCGAGACGGTAGAAGCCGCCGCGATCGGCGAGCTTCTTCAAATTCGGGTAGCCGGCCCTCGTCCATCCATCGCTTCGCCAGATCCGGATCCATCCCGTCGAAGCCGAGGATGACGAGCTTCTGCGAATAACGGCTCGCTGGTGGGGCCTGCTCGCACGCCATGGGAAGGGCGAGCAATGCCATCAGTAGGAGCTGAAGCGGTCGAACGTGACGCACGTGATGGTTGGGGACACCCGAAGTATAGCAGCTTCTTGTTGCTCTGCCGTCCGCACAGCTAGGATTCAGTCATGCGCGCACTCGGGATCGATGTCGGCGGGCGGCGCGTGGGGCTGGCCGTGAGCGATCCATCAGGAACGCTGGCGACGCCTCATGTGACGATCGAGCATCGCGGATCGCTTGGCGAGCTCATCGATCGGATCGCAGACGAGATCCGTCGACTCTCGGCCGACGAGCCGATCACGGCGATCGTGGTCGGGCTGCCGTTGCGCCTCGACGGCACGCCGAACGACGCGACGAGCCGCGCCAGACAAGTTGCGGCAGCGCTCGAACAGCGCGCCGGCGTGTCGGTGGTGTTCCAGGACGAGCGCCTGAGCAGCCGCGAGGCCGAGAGCCGGCTCGCCGTTCGGGAGCGCGACTGGCGCAAACGCAAGAAGCGCCTCGACGCGGCGGCGGCGGCGGTGATTCTTCAGGATTATCTCGACAGCCGCGGCGTCGGTGGTCCCCTGTGACGCGCGGACGGCTGTTGGCCGCGGCCGCGCTCGTTGCGCTGATCGCGTTGATCGTGTCGGGATTGGCGGTCCGCCGGCGTCTCGAGCAGCCCTTCCGAGGGTATGAGGGCTCCGAGCAGTTCGTCGAGATTCCGAATGGAAGCGGCGCGCGAGCCATCGAACGCCGCCTGATAGAAGCGGGTGTCGTGCGCGACTCCCTCACGTTCCAGGCCGCCCTGTGGCTGTCGGGCGCCGAGCGTCAATTGAAGGCCGGCGAGTACCGCTTCAGCGAGCCTCTCACGGCGCTGGAGGTGATTGACACGCTGGCGCGCGGCGACGTGTACGAGGTGCTCGTCACCTTTCCCGAGGGCCTCACGATAGAGGAAACCGCGCAGCTCTTCGAGCAGCGCGGCCTGGGAACTGCCGAAGGCTTTCTGGCCGCTGCGCGAGACCCGTCGCTCATCAAGGCCATCGACCCGCAGGCGCCCGATCTCGAAGGCTATCTGTTCCCTGAAACCTACGCCCTGGCACGCAATGCAGGGCCGGCAAGGCTGATCGCGATGATGGTCGAGGGGTTCGAGCAGGCGTTTCCCGAGGAGGCGCGACGGGCGAGCGCCGCGCAAGGTCGATCGGTGCGCGAGGTCATGACGCTGGCCTCGCTGGTGGAGGAGGAGACCGCCCGTCCCGACGAGCGTGCGATCGTTGCCGGCGTCTATGCCAACCGGCTCGCGCGCGGCATGCCGCTGCAGGGCGACCCGACCGTCATTTATGGGCTTCAGCGCGCGGGTCGCTACAAGGGAAACATCACGCGCGCGGATCTGGCGTTCGACACGCCCTATAACACGTATCTGCACTCCGGCTTGCCGCCCGGTCCAATCGCCTCGCCGGGCCGCGCGGCGATCGAGGCGGCGCTCGCGCCCGCGCCAGTGGACTATCTATACTTCGTCAGCCGCAACGACGGTTCGCACGAGTTCGCACGGACGCTCGACGAGCACAACCGCAACGTGGATCGCTATCAGATTCAGTATTTCAGGGACAAGCGCCGCCGGGAAGCGCTCGAACGCTAGCGCTCGCCCCACTTCAACTTCTCGCGCAGCACCTCGAAGTAGGTCCGGGTGGACGCCCGGACGAGGCGGAGCGGCCGCTCGGCCCGCCTGACCGTCACCTCGTCATCGGCCTCGAGCGGGAAATTGAACTGCCCATCGAAGCTCACATGGATTTCGTTGTCGGTGCCGTTCTCATGCGGCCGCATCCGTACCTCGACATCGGCAGGGACGACGATGGGCCGATTCGTCAGCGTGTGCGGTGCGATGGGCGTCACCACCAACGCCTCGACGGAAGGATGGATGATCGGTCCTCCCGCGGCCAGGTTGTAGGCCGTCGAGCCTGTGGGGCTCGCCACGATGAGACCGTCGGAGCGGAACCGTGTCACGAACGAGTCGCCGATCCACACCGCCATTTCGATGATTCGCGACAGCGCGCCCTTGGTGACGACAATGTCGTTCAGCACGACGCGATCATCGAAGACCGCCCCTGAGCGCCGCGTGATCGATCGGAGCATCATCCGCTGATCGATGGCGGCCCGTCCCGTGAGCACCGCGTCGAGAGAAGGGTAGAGCTCGGGAAGCGTGATCTCGGTGAGAAAACCCAGACCGCCGAAGTTGACGCCGAGAATGGGAATGTCGGCGCCGGCCTGGGCAATCCGATCCGCCGTGCCGAGCAGCGTGCCATCGCCCCCGAGCACGACGATCAGATCGACCTGCTTCGGCAGCTCGTCACGGTCGAGTGATCGGAGGTTGGGTGTATCGCTGACCAGCATGGCCGTGGCGCTCTCGAAGACGGCCTCGATGCCACGGCTCTCCAGCCAGCGGGCAATGTCCGCGAGGTGGCCGGCGGCTTCCGTCAACCGGCTCTTAGCGACGATTCCGACGCGTGTCATAGGAGCTGCACCAGCTTAGCGCCTCTCGAGGTGCAGAAAAAACTCCTGGTTGCCGGTGGCACCCGGCAGCTCCGAAGCCGCCATCCCGACACGATGGAGATCGAGACCGGCAGCGGTCCGCGTGACCTCGTCGATGACGCGCTCGTGCACGGCCGGGTCGCGGACAATCCCCTTCCTGCCGACCTCGGCGCGACCCGCCTCGAACTGAGGTTTCACCAGCACGACGAGGTCGCCCGGGCCCGCAAGAAGCGCCGGCACGACCGGGAGGATTTTCGAGAGCGAAATGAACGACACGTCGATGACGATCAGATCGACGGGGAAGGGCAGCATGTCGGGCGAGAGCCCGCGCGCGTTGACACCTTCGATGACGACAACGCGAGGATCCGATCGGAGGCGCCAATCGAGCTGACCGCGGCCCACGTCCAGGGCGATGACCCGCCCCGCCCCGCGCCTGAGCAGGACGTCGGTGAAACCGCCCGTCGACGCGCCGATGTCGAGCGCGTCACGTCCCGTGACGTCGATGGCGAAAGTTTCGAGGGCTCGATCGAGCTTGACGCCGCCCCGGCCGACAAACGGATGGTCAGGCTCCGTCAGCGTGACGACGGCATCGGCGGGTACGCTATCACCTGCCTTTTGCGCGGGGCGGTCGGCGACCCGGACCTGGCCCGCCAGCACGAGGGCGCGCGCGCGCTCGCGCGTCGGGGCCAGCCCGCGGTCGACCAGGAGCTTGTCGAGGCGAGTTTTCGGCATCGCGCGGACGTCGTCAGCTCCGGCGGCTCTCCACCCACTCGGCGAGATCCAGCAGCGGCGGATACGCGAGGGCGGCGTCGGTCAGGGCGCGTCGGGCCGTGTCGATCGACTCGTGAGCCCGTCGGCGCGACTCCTCGAGCCCAAAGAGCGCGGGATAGGACGGCTTGCCCGAGGCGGCGTCCTTGCCGGCAGTCTTGCCAATCTGATCCGCGGCGCCCTCGACGTCGAGAATGTCGTCGACAATCTGGAACGCCAGGCCCAGCGACCGCGCATAGCGATCGATGGCGTCGACCTGCTCGTCAGAGGCGCCGGCCATGATGGCCCCGGCGGCGCTGGCGGCGCGTATCAGCGCGCCGGTTTTCCTGGCATGCATCGCCTTCAACGCGTCCCCGTCGAGCGAGCCCCGGCGGCCGGCTGCCTGGAGGTCGACGGCCTGCCCGCCCACCATGCCCTGGCTGCCTGCGGCATCCGCGACGAGCTGGATGACGCGCAGCTTGCGCGAGGTGACGTCGGCATCGCCCTCGTCGGCCGGCTCACGGGCCATCAGCGAAAACGCGTCAGCCAGGAGGCCGTCGCCAGCCAGGATGGCAATGCCTTCGCCGTGCACGACGTGCAGCGTGGGCCGACCACGCCGCAAGGTGTCGTTGTCCATCGACGGGAGATCGTCGTGGATGAGGGAATAGGTGTGAATGAGCTCGATGGCACAGGCCGCAGGTATCGAGTATCCGGCGACGCGGGCAAGGTCAGCCTCGTCGCCGCCGCCGGCCCAGGCAATGGCTTCTGCGGACGCGAGCGTCAACACGGGACGAAGCCGCTTGCCGCCCGCCATCACGCTGTAACGCATGGCCTCGGCGATGAGCGGCGGGCACGCTGGCGGTCGGGGCAGGCAGCCCTCGAGCGCTCGATCGACGCGCGCCCGCTGGTGCTCGACGTAAGCGGCAAAGGGCGGCGAGACGGTCACCGGCTTCTTTCGCGCTCGTTCCTCGAGGCGGGAGGGCGCACCGGCGGTTCGTCGTCGCTCATGCCGAAGGACGGCGGGGCAGGGCGCACGTCACCGCGGTCGTTGAGAATTTCGATGCGATGCTCGGCCTCCTCGAGGCGGGCGTGACAGAAGCGTGAGAGCTGCACCCCGCGCTCGTAAAGCTGCAGCGAGCTCTCGAGCGTCAAGTCACCGTCTTCGAGCTTCCGCACGATGCCTTCGAGCTCCGAGATTGCCGCCTCGAAGTCCTTGATGGTCGGATCGGTTGCGTCAGCCATGATCTAGCCGCCTTGTGGGCTCGAGCGCGTCGTGGGTGAGCCCGGGTCGCCGGATTTCGCCGTTTCGACACGGCACTCGAGCTCGCCGCGATTGAGCGTGATGCTCACGCGGTCGCCCTCGGCCACCAGCGACGCATCGCGGACGATCTGCGACCGGTCGCCTGTCCAGCACACGGCGTAGCCACGCGCCAGCACCGCCAGCGGACTCAAGGCGTCGAGCTGCCCGGCAAGCGCAGCGAGCCGGCGCTGTCCGAGGTGCGACCGGCGCGCAATCCCGGCAGTCAGACGGCCTTCGGCTTCGACGAGCCGCGTGCGGATGCGACCCAGGCGGCGGCGCAGATCCCAGCTCTCGAGCTGCAACCGCATGATCTGAAAGCGGCGCACGCGCTGCGCGGTGGACGAATGGAGTAGTTGCCGCAACTGGTGCGAGAGCTCCGCCGCGTGTCGGGCTCGGAGAGCGACACGGGCCGGCCACCCACCGAAACCCGGACGGCGCTCGAGCTGCAGGAGACGCGTTCGGCGGCGTGTCAGGTCCTGGCGGACGAGCGCGAGCGCCCGCTCGCCGAGCCGGTCAATCGACTGGCGGAAATCATCGCGGCGGGCGATGACCAGTTCGGCCGCGGCCGACGGTGTGGGAGCCCTGAGGTCCGCGACGAAATCAGCAATCGTCACATCCACTTCATGGCCGACCGCCGAAATGACCGGTACCGGGCAGGCGGCAATCGCGCGTGCCACGACTTCCTCATTGAAGGTCCAGAGATCCTCGATGGACCCGCCACCGCGCGCGACAATCACGACATCGACGCCGGCGACCCGCGAAATCGCACGCATGCCGCGCGCAATCTCGAGACCAGCGCCCTCGCCCTGGACGCGCGACGGCTTGATGACGACGTGCGCATTCGGGTAACGGCGGCGGAGCACCTTCAGAATGTCGCGAACGGCCGCTCCGTCCGTCGAGGTCACGATGCCAATCTTTCTCGGGAGGGATGGCAACATCCGCTTGCGGTTTCGGTCGAACAGGCCTTCGGCTTCCAAACGCTTCTTGAGCTGCTCGAAAGCCAGTTGCCGGGCGCCGAGTCCCTGCGGCTCCATGTGCTCGCAGACGAACTGATACTCGCCCTTCGGCTCATACACCCCAATTCGCCCCCGCGCGACGACGCGCAGGCCGTCCTCCGGCTTGAAGCGCAGATATCGCAGCGACGAACGGTACATGAGAGCGCGAACCTGCGAGTGGGCGTCCTTCAGCGTGAAGTAGAGATGCCCTGTGTTCCACACCTTGGCGTTCGAGAGCTCGCCCTCGACCCACACCTCGAAGAAGTGCGACTCCAGCAGGTCGCGGACCCGCACCGTCAGCTCGGTTACGGACAGCACCGTGCGCACGCGGTCGCGCGCTGTTGTCCGAACCGGCTCGGCTTCCGGTTCGGGCTCAGGTTCCTCGAACGGGAGATCGAGCAGCGAAGTCACGATGTTGCCGTGCTGCCACCGTCGGCCACAGGCGATCGCGTCCGCAGCCAGCTCTTCGAGATCCTGTGCCGACAGATTCAGCCGGGTGATTCCTGTGGCATGACCTGTCCGCTCGTCTGCGGTGACGACCACCGCATTGAGCCGAGGGTTCCCGGAGCCGGGCTCCATGCGCGTGGGCATGCCGGTCAGAAACCGGTCGAGGGCGAGGTCGCGATCCATGCCGATGATCGAATCGTGCGGTCCCGTCATGCCGGCGTCGGAGATATACGCGGTCCCGCGCGGCAGCACACGCTCATCGGCCGTCTGCACGTGCGTGTGAGTGCCCACGAGCAGCGTCACCTGGCTGTCGAGGTGCCATCCCATGGCCTGCTTCTCGGACGTCGCTTCGGCATGGAAGTCCACCAGTATGACGCGAGCCTGTGTGCGCAGTACCTCGAGCTCGCGCGCCGCGACCGCGAACGGGTCGTCGGTGAGAGGCATGAAGACACGGCCCATCAGATTGAGGACGCCTACCGGACGGCCATCCGCGGTACGCGCCACATAGGAGCCACGTCCAGGTGTGCCTGCGGGATAGTTGGCGGGCCTCAGCAACCGGCTCTCGGCGCCGATGTAGTCGATGGCTTCCTTCTTGTCCCAGATGTGATTGCCGGAGGTCATGACATCGACGCCTGCCTCGAGCAGGGCATCGCCGACCTCGCGCGTGACGCCGAATCCGCCCGCCGAGTTTTCCACGTTGGCGACGACGAGGTCGATGTCGTGACGTTCGATCAACGTGTCGAGACCGCGCCGCACCAAATCGCGGCCCGGCCGGCCAAAGACATCACCAATGAAGAGCAGCGTGATCATTCGGTCACGGTGCGAACCGGAATGCGGCGGCCGCGCCGCTCCACGATCTTGGGCAGCGTGATCAGCAGCTCGCCATGGGCGAGGCGGGCCGTCGCACGACCGCCATCGAACGCCGCGGCTATCGGCACGCCGCGGGCGAAGCGGCCGAACGTGCGTTCGACGAGATGGAAAGTGGTATCGCGCGTGCCGCGCGGCTGCTCCTTGACGCCGGCGACGATGAGCAGCCCGCCTTTGAGCAACACGTGGATCGAGTCTTCGACGACACCGGGCAGATCGACGACCACGTGCAGCGCCTCGTCGGTTTCGATGACGTCGATGGGAGGCACGCATTCGCCGGGCTCGAGCCCCCACGTGCCGAAATCCACCTCTTCGAGCAGCCGGCGAACATCGGAGACCGTGTCGGCAACGGCGATGACAGGAAAAAGGGTGTCGATTCTGTGCATTAGCGGAGCCACGCTGTTCGCCGGGGTCTCGAGCGACGGGAACCGGCGTTGGCTGAACATGATGGCATAGTCGGCGACGCCGGACCACTTTGGAGCGTAATTTCCAGGTAACGGACGGGGTTGGCGGAGGCCGCAGGTAAATATGAGTAGTAGACACTAAGATATATTGCTTGACACGGACTAATATTGTGCTCTATACTTTCTCTTCCAGGCGAAAGTTAGCGGCGGAGAGGAGCACTGAATGCCAGGACGGGTCATTGGGATCGACTTGGGCACCACCAACTCGGTGGTGGCGGTCATGGACGGCAGTCAGCCGACGGTCATCGTCAATCAGGAGGGATCTCGGCTCACGCCGTCGGTGGTGGCGTTTACGAAGGATGGGGAGCGACTCGTCGGTCAGGTCGCGAAGCGGCAGGCCGTCACGAATCCCGAGAACACGGTGTTCTCGATCAAGCGGTTCATGGGCCGCAAGCTCTCCGAGGTACAGGCGGAAACGGCTCGCGTCCCCTACAAGGTGTCAGCTGCCTCGAACGGCGATGCCCGCATCGACGTCCGCGGCGCGCACCAGTCGCCGCCCGAAATCTCCGCCATCGTTCTGCAGAAGCTTCGACAGGCGGCGGAAGACTACCTGGGTGAAACGGTCACTGACGCCGTCATCACGGTGCCGGCCTACTTCAACGACGCGCAGCGTCAGGCCACCAAAGACGCCGGGCGAATCGCCGGGCTGAACGTGCTCCGCATCATCAACGAGCCCACCGCCGCGGCGCTCGCCTACGGTCTCGACAAGAAGCAGGACGAGACCGTGGTGGTCTTCGACTTCGGCGGCGGCACGTTCGACATTTCCGTGCTCGAGGTGGGTGAGGGTGTTGTGGAGGTCCAGTCGACTCATGGCGACAGCCGTCTGGGTGGCGACGATCTCGATCAACGCGTCATCGACTGGCTGATCGCGGAATTCAAGAAGAGCGACGGGATCGATCTCGCCAAAGACCGCCTGGCGATCCAGCGCCTGAAGGAGGCCGCGGAAAAGGCGAAGATTGAGCTCTCGACGGTTCTCGAGACGGACATCAGCCTTCCCTTCATCACGGCGGATCAGTCAGGACCGAAGCACCTCGCGATGAAGATCTCGCGTGCGAAGCTGGAGCAACTGGTCGACGATCTCCTGCGACGGACGATGGACCCGGTCACGCAGGCCCTGGCCGATGCCGGGATCGAGCCCTCGGAGGTCGACGAGGTGGTGCTCGTCGGAGGGTCGACCCGCATGCCTCGCGTGCAGCAGCTGGTGCGCGAATTCTTCGGGCGCGAGCCGCACAAGGGGGTCAATCCCGACGAGGTCGTGGCCGTCGGCGCGGCGGTGCAGGGCGGCGTCCTGACTGGAGACGTCAAGGACGTCCTGCTGCTCGATGTCACGCCGCTCTCATTGGGTGTGGAAACACTGGGCGGGGTCACGACGGTGCTCATTCCCCGCAACACCACGATTCCGAGCCGGAAGAGCGAGATGTTCTCGACCGCAACTGACAATCAGGTCAGCGTCGAGGTGCACGTTCTTCAGGGCGAGCGCCCGCTGGCTCGCGACAACCGGACGCTTGGCCGGTTCAACCTGGTGGGACTCTCGCCGGCACCCCGCGGAGTTCCTCAAGTCGAGGTCACCTTCGACATCGACGCCAACGGCATCGTCAACGTCTCGGCCCGCGATACGAGCACCGGGACGGAACAAAAGATCACGATCACGGGCTCGTCGGGGCTGTCGCAGGAGGATGTCAAGCGCATGGTGGCGGAGGCAGAGCAGCACGCCACAGACGATCGGGCCCGGCAGGAGATGATCGATGCGCGGAACCAGGCTGATGCGCTCGTTTACGCGACGGAGCGCGCCGTGGCCGAGAGCGTCGATCGTCTGCGAAGCGACGACAAGGAGCGCATCGAGCGCGCGATCCTCGCCGTACGGGAGGCTGCGAAGACAGACGATGTCGCGGCGATTCGCAGCGCGACCCGCGAGCTCGAGCGTCAGTCGCATCAAATGGCCGAGGAGCTGTATAGCAAGCGCCGGAGTGCCACCGATCCCGCGAACGACGTCCGCGATGGCGAGGTCGTGGAAGGCGAAACGGTCGGCAGTCCGGATTGACACATCAGAAAGGGAGAATGCACATGGCGATCACACGATGGGATCCATTTCGTGAGCTGAGTCTCGCTCAGGAGCGGCTCAACCGGATTTTGGGCGACGTGCACCGCGCCAGCGACGACGTGATGTCGCGCGGGGCGTGGCTGCCGGCGGTAGACATCTACGAGAACGGCAAGCACGAGCTGGTCATCAAGGCCGAGCTGCCGGGGCTCGACCGAGAGGGGATCGCGCTCACGATCGAGAACAACACGTTGACGGTGCACGGTGAGAAGAAGCACGCCGAGGATGTCAAGGATGAGCAGTATCACCGCATCGAGCGGACTTACGGCACGTTCAGCCGAACCTTCGCGCTGCCACCCACGGTGGATGTGGCGCGGGTGAGCGCAGACTACAAAGACGGCGTGCTGACCATTCGGCTGCCGCTCAGAGATGAGGCCAAGCCGAAGCAAATCAAGGTGGACGTCGCGGCGTAACTGGCCGACGACCGCCGATTCGTCGCGGGGCAGCCGGAGCGACTGGCACCGGCCGCCCCGTTCCTGTCTTCCGGCCCTGCGACTTCGGCTTGCCCGATTCGCACGGGCCTTGGTAGGCTGTGCGCATGAACACCGACGAGCTGAACCCTGAACCTGACGACCAGACGCAGGTGCCGCAGGCTTCACAGGTCACCAACCGATTTCTGTTTGTCGATATCGCGGCGCTTCGAGCCAAGCAATTGCGGCGTGGAGCGACGGCCCGCATCGAGAATCCGTCCGCCGTCGCGCACAAACCCGAGCGCGTGGCCATGGAAGAAGTCCGGCGCGGCTTCGTTCAGTACGACGTTCCGGGAAACAAGGTCGCTCGCGACGAGGAAACCGCATGAGCCCGTCCGAGATGCAGCAAATTCTCTTCGGAACGCTAGGGGCGCTGGGAGCGTCGACACTTTTTCTCCTCGCCGCGTTCATCGGGTTCTGTGTGGTTGCCGGCTTCACGAAGCTGAGGCGCACGTCGGCAGGCTCGATGGTGAACAGAAGCCTCGAGGAGCTCGTCGGCAAGGAGCATCACGCGCGCTTTCTCCCGCCGTCCGCGCCGCGCGGTACGCTGGACGTGCTGAACACGCCGGAACTTCTGGAGAGCGCCCCTCGTAAGACGTACTGACAGGAGGGGCGATGATCGAGGCGCTGATACTCTCGGGCCTCTTGCTCGGCGGGGTCGCGGTGGCGGGGGCGCTCGCCGTTGTTCTCCTGCTGAAGCTCGTGCTCTGGACAATCCTGCTGCCGTTCCATCTTCTGTTTCTGTTGTTCGCCGTGCCGCTGGCGATAGTCAAGTTCATCCTCCGCCTGCTGGCCGCCGTCGTCCTGCTGCCAGTCGCCATGCTCGGGGGTGTGCTCGGTTTCGGGGCCCTGGCTCTCGCTGGTGTGCTGCTCGCGCTCGTTCCTCTGCTTCCGTTCGCGGCCGTCGGGCTGATTGTCTGGGCGCTCGTCCGCGGAATGTCCCACCGGAACCTCCCGGTCGTCTCGTAGATGTCCCCCCGGGCCATGCCCAATCCTGGCACCGCCGCTGTTCTCAGCCTGGTCATTCCCGGAGTGGGACAGTTCTACAACGGCGATTTCTGGCGCGGAATCTTCTGGCTCATCGTCACGCCGGGCCTGTGGATCGGGTCAGGCGGCCTGCTTGGCTGGGTCTGCCATGTCATCGCTGCGGTGACCGCGCACCGACGGGCAGAGCAGAAGCGCGCGGCAGTGGGTCCCGCTTAGTGGCCTAGCCGAGGTTCGGCATCCTCGACCACCAGTCGGTGTCGCGCTCGTAGGCGTCCGCAATACGCAGCAGCGTCGCCTCATCGAACATTCGACCGGTCAACTGAAGACCGACGGGCAGGCACGCCGTGGTGAACCCGCACGGAATGCTCAGCGCTGGCAGCCCAGCCAGGTTTGCGCTGACGGTGAAGACGTCGGCCAGATACATCTGCAGCGGATCGTCCACGCGCTCGCCGAGCCGGAATGCCGGCGTCGGGCTCGTCGGCATCGCCACGGCATCCACCTGTTCGAACGCCTGCTCGTAGTCGCGACGGATGAGCGTTCTCACGCGCTGAGCCTTCAAATAGTAGGCATCGTAGTAGCCGGCGCTCAGCACATAAGTGCCCAGCATGATCCGTCGCTTCACCTCGGCGCCGAAACCGTGATCGCGCGTCGTGTTGTAAAGCGCGCGAAGGCCTGCCTGCTCTGCGGTGCTGGCGCGGAATCCGAAGCGGACACCGTCATAGCGCGCCAGGTTGGAGCTCGCCTCGGCGGTCGCGATCAGATAGTAGACGGGGATGGCGTGGCTGGCGTGCGGCAGATCGATTGTCACGAGCACAGCGCCCCGATCGCGCAGCTGGGCGAGTGCGCGCTCAACGGTGGAAGCGACCGCTTCGTCGACGCCGTCGTCGAGGAGGGCGCGCGGCACGCCGATGCGGCAGCCGCGCACATCACCCGTCAAGGCGGCTGTAAAGTCGGGCACCGTTTCCGAGGAGCTCGTTGAATCGCTCGCGTCCAGCCCCGAGATGGCGTTCAGCAGAAGCGCCGCGTCGCTCACCGTGCGCGTGATGGGACCAATCTGATCGAGCGACGAGGCAAATGCCAGCAGACCGTAGCGCGAGACGCGCCCATAGGTGGGTTTGCAGCCGACGACCCCGCAGAGCGCGGCCGGCTGGCGAATCGAGCCCCCGGTGTCGGAGCCCAGCGCCACGGGTGCGAGCCCGGCCGCGACGGCTGTGGCGGAGCCTCCGCTCGATCCGCCAGGCGTCCGATCGATCGCCCATGGATTGCGGGAAGCGCCGAAGGCGGAGTTCTCTGTCGACGATCCCATGGCGAACTCGTCGCAGTTCGTCTTGCCGAGCACGATGGCGCCAGCGGCCTTGAGTCGCGTCACGGCGGTCGCGTCGTAGGGCGGTACGAACGTCTCGAGGATTCGTGACGATGCGGTGGTGCGCAAGCCGCGGGTATTGATGTTGTCCTTGATGGCCACCGGAACGCCGAAGAGCGGCATCCGGGCTCGGTCGTCCGCGGAGGCGCGGTCCAGCCTCGCGGCGTCGGCGAGCGCACCGTCAGCGTCCACGAGCCGGAACGCGTTCAGCGAATCCTGAAGCGTGTCGATGCGTGCGAGATATTCGCGGCAGATCTCGACGACAGAGCGCTGGCGGCCGAGGATGTCCTGACGGATCGTCCGAGCGGTCGCCGGGGTGGACATCAACCGATGACCCGTGGAACTTTGAAGAGCCCGGCCTCCTTCGCGGCGTCGGGGGCATTCGCCAGCGCGTCGGGGCGCGGCAGGCTCGGAGTCACCTCGTCGGGCCGGCCCGCCCCGGGCCTGGCAAGGACATGCGACGTCGGCGACACGTCGGTCGTGTCCACCGACGCGATCCGTTCGGCGTATTCGAGGATATCGGCCAGCTGGCGCGTGAAGAGATCTTCTTCGTCGCCGGTCAACTCGAGATGGGCGAGCTCGGCGATGTAGTGCACATCCCGTTTTGTCAGGCGCGCGGGCATTCCAGATGCTAACATCCGGCCGGATGCCGTCGCAATTCGTGCGGCCCGCCGCAGTGGCCGGAACGTGGTATCCGGCCAGTGCAGAAGCGCTTGCGCGCGAGGTCGACCGCTATCTCGCGCTTGCGCCGGCGGCCCCCAACGGAGATTTGACGGCCCTCATCGCACCGCATGCGGGCTTGATGTATTCGGGCCCGGTCGCCGCGCACGCGTATCGCGCGCTCGAGGGACGTGCATTCGATGTCGCCGTCCTCGTAGGCCCGTCACACCATGTCGGGTTCGACGGCGTGTCGGTGTGGAGCCGCGGAGGCTTCGACACACCGTTCGGGACGGTGCAGATTGCCGAGGACGTGGCCGCGGCTCTTGCCGCGGAGTCACCGCTGATTCACGATCGCCCCGACGCGCACCGCCGCGAGCACTCGCTCGAAATGCAGCTGCCGTTTCTTGCCCGGCTCATGCCGGATCTCCCGATCGTGCCGCTCGTCGTAGGCCGCCAGACGCGCAGCACCGTCGAAGCCTTGGGGGCCGCGATTGCACGCGTCGTCGCACACACGAGGGCGCTGCTGATTGCCAGCACCGACCTGTCGCACTACCACGATGCACGCATCGCGGCGGCGCTCGACCGACAGGTGATCGAGCGCGTGGCGGCATTCAGCCCGGAGGGACTGCTCGCCGCGCTCGAACACAATCCCGATCACGCATGCGGCGGAGGACCCACCGTGGCCGTCATGATGGCGGCCCGTGCCATGGGGGCCCGCGAGGCCGTCGTGCTTCGGTACGCGGACTCGGGGGACGTGTCAGGAGACAAGAGCGCCGTCGTGGGGTACATGGCGGCCGCACTCGGAACATTCGACCGCCTGGCTGCGTGACACGATGTTGACCGGAACCGAGCGGCTCGAGCTGCTCCTGCTGGCGCGCGACGCCATCGAGTCTGCCGTGCGCGGCCAGCCGCCGCCGCCGATCCCCGCGACGTCAATCTTCCAGCGTGAGCTGGGCGCGTTCGTGACCGTGACCCTGGATTCTCAATTGCGCGGCTGCATCGGTTACCCGCACGCCGACCAACCGCTCGGAGCCGTGGTCGTGCGATGCGCCGAGGGCGCATGCGTCCGCGACAGGCGGTTTCGCCCAATCCAGGCCCACGAGCTGCAGCACCTGCACATCGAGCTGTCAGTGCTGGGGCCGCTCGAGGCTCTGGCAGATCCGCTCGACATCGAAATCGGCCGCCACGGTCTCTTCGTCGAGCGTGAGGGACGACGTGGCTTGCTCCTTCCGCAGGTGGCGGTCGAGTGGGGCTGGGATCGCGAAACATTCCTGGGACAGGCGTCGGTGAAAGCCGGGTTGCCGACCACGGCGTGGCGCGAAGGCGCGGAGGTCTTCAGATTCGAGGCCGAGGTCTTCGCGAGCTAGTCGCGTAGCTGCTCGGTCAGGATGCGACCGTCCGGGTCGATGACGGACGTGACCGTGAACAATCCGGCTCCACCCTCGTCGCCGGTATCGAGGGGGCCCCGCACGAAGCGCAGGTCTCGAAACGTGACCGTGGCGCCGCCGTCCGGCAATTCGCTGACCCGCGCGGACGGCGCGCGCGCGAATCCCAGAAATGTCTGCGCCGTCGGTCCCGTGGCTGCGCGGTCTGTCCACGTGCCGGAGTCGATGGCGAACCGGGCGCTGGGGCCCGCTTCAACCGGATTCAGCAGATTGATGTCGCCGAGCTCATAGAAATCGCCGTGGGCGCGGATCAGACGCCACTGGAAGGGAGAGAAGAAGGTCGGCACGGCAATGGCGTGACAGCCGGTCTGCCGATCCACCAGGCGCCCGCGGCAGGGATCGAGCTTGTGACGTGCGTCGCCCGGCCAGGAGGCGGGACGGAAGACGGATGAGGGATGCGCCGCCAGCGTCAGTGCCCGATCGTGTGCCGTCGCCCGCAACAGATAGTTTGCGGCCATCACCACGAGCACGGCCGTGATGATGCGCGACGTCGCCGCCGGACGGATTCTGGTCATGACGAGTCCGGTCACGAGCGCCGTCCACAGATGGATGTCAATGATGGGCAGCCAGTCGAACGAGAACCAGCGATCGGAGAACGGGCTGAGGACGCGCGTGCCGTAGACGGTCGGGATATCCATCAACACGTGGAGGGCCGTACCCACGATCGCCACCAGAAACAACTGCGTGAACAGCTGGAAGCCGCCTGGACCTCGACGACCCCGCCGGGCCAGGGAAGCCCACACCAGCAGACTTGCGGTGACCGCCAGCGACGCGATGCCAAGCGGACCGTGCGTGGCACCTCGATGCGACGCCAGATAGGACACGGCGCCACCCGTCAGCGCGGTGACGATGTCGATGTCGGGAGCGTTCGAGGCGATCAGCAGCGTGGCGGTGGAACCGGGCACGGCGCGCGCCGTGCGCGTTCGAGCCAGTGTCAGCGCGAAGAGCGTATGAGTGACGTTGTCCAAGTGCTTTACTATAGCCCGGTGCGCGCGACCGTCCTGATGCTCGTGTTCGTGGTCGCCTTCCCCAATGCGGCGGCGGCGTGGGGATTCGACGTTCATCGCTTCATCGCCGAGCGTGCCATCGAGCTCCTGCCGCACGCGCTCCGTCCCTTCTACGACACGAACCGGCGTTTCGTGGTCGAACACACGATCGATCCGGATCTCTGGCGTCTGGCGGGCTTCGATCAGGAACGGCCTCACCATTTTCTGAATCTCGATGCGTTCGGAAAGTATCCGTTCAAGGATCTCCCGCGAGACTACGATGAGGCGGTCAAGCGGTTTGGGGCCGAGATGTTCCAGCGGCATGGGTTGCTGCCCTGGCGCACCGCGGAGATGCACGCTCGGCTGCGACGGGCGTTCGAAGAGCAGCGCCGCACCCGCCGCTCGCTCGATGACATCCAGTTCTTTTCGGCCGTGGTCGCGCACTATGTGGCCGACGCGCACGTCCCGTTCCACGCCGTGCTCAACCACGACGGGCAATTGACCGGCCAGCAGGGCATTCACGCGCGGTTCGAGACCGACCTCTTCGCGCGCTTCCGCCAGCAACTGCGCATCACGCCTGCCGCGCCCAGGGCCATCGGTGAGGTCGCGCCATTCATCTTCGATACGCTGGTCGAAAGCTTCGGGCAGGCCGAACCGGTCCTGAACGCCGATCGCGACGCGCGGGCCGCTGCGGGTGACTACGACACCCCGCTACTACCGCCAGTTCCTGGTTGCGGTTCGACCGCTGCTCGAACGGCGGCTGGCAACCGCCATCACGGCCACGGCGTCGGTCTGGCAGAGCGCGTGGGCAGCGGCGGGCAGCCCGACCATCTCCGCCGGACGTTGAGCGCGCCCGGGCGTCCATCGCTGTGCTATCGTCAGATTGGTGGATGTCTTCCTGATCCCGGTCGGCCCCGGTCGCTACGAGCTTTACTGCGAGGTTGACGTCGTCCGCGGCGCGGAGTGCCCCGTAGAGGGCGACGCGGTCGCCGGCGACGACTCCGGGGCGGAGAACAGCTCACCGCGCCGCGACGGCTACTTGCGCACCAGGTTCATGAAGTTTCGCGAGCGATTGCGACAAGCCGAGTGGGAGCTGCACCACGGCTCGCCCGCGGCCGAGCCGCAATCGTGGCGGCGCCGCATGAGCGACAAGTCGCTTCGCTGGATGGCCGAACGGATCGCCGAACAGCGGCTCTTGTGGCAATTGCGCCGCTGCACCGAGGCGTCGCTGTTCTACCCGGCCGATCTGTCGGAAGAGGACGCGATGCGCCTGCTGCGATTGTTCCTGAGACTCGACGCCGCGCGGCACGGGAAGTGGATTCTCATTGACGGCATCCTGTTCCTGCTGACGTTTGTCCTTCTGGGGCCCCTGTTCCTGCTGGTGCCCGGCGTGGCCAACCTTCCCGCCGCGTACTTCGCCTTTCGAACGGTGGGTCACTACTTCTCGAGACAGGGCGCGCGGCAGGGTCTGCTCCTTCAATGGCGCACCGTGCCGAGCGAGCCGTTGACCGAGCTCCGTCGCGTTATCTCGCTCGAACCGGTTCAACGCGAGCGGCGGGTATCGGACATCGCGTCCGCGCTCCGACTCGAGCGGCTCGCCACATTCTTCGAACGGACAGTCACGCCGGGGGCGTGATGTCATACTCGGCGCCGAAAGCCCACTCCGCGTGAAGCTGCGCGACCTCGCCGAACGATTGGCCTGCCGCCTCGAAGGCGACGGAGACATCGAGATTCGGCGTGTAGCCGGCATCGAGCAGGCGCAGCCCGGCGACCTGACCTTCCTTGCACATCCTCGGTACGCGGCGATGCTTGCGCGCACGCGCGCCTCGGCCATCATCATGCACGCGGGCGACGACCGCGCGCCGTGCGCGGTGCTGCGGAGCGACAACCCGTACCTGACATTCGCGAATGCGGTGCGGCTCTTCGCCACCTCCGTCGCTCCTCCAGTCGGTGTGGATCCGCACAGCCTGGTGGCGGCCGACGTCGATCTGGGCCAGGACGTCTCCATCGGGCCGTTCGTCGCGATCGGCCGCGGTGCCCGGATCGGCGACCGCACCGTCATCCACCCCAACGTCACAATCGGTGACGGCGCGACGATCGGTACCGACTGCGTGCTGCACTCGAACGTGTCGCTCCGTGAGCGGGTCAGCCTCGGCAATCGCGTGATCGTGCAGAACGGGGCCGTGATCGGCAGCGACGGCTACGGCTTCGTGAAGCGCCCCGACGGGGCGCACGAGAAGATCCCGCAGGTCGCCACGGTCGTCATCGAAGACGACGTGGAGATTGGGGCGAACACGGCCATCGACCGGCCCGCCGTCGGTGAGACGCGCATCAAGAGTGGGGCGAAGATCGACAATCTCGTGCAGATCGCCCACGGCGTCACCATCGGCCGTAACGTTCTCCTTGCGGCGCAGGTCGGCATCGCCGGCAGCAGCGCCATCGAAGACGACGTCACGCTGGCCGGACAGGTCGGGGTGGCGGGGCACCTGACGATCGGCAAGGGCACGGTGGCGACGGCGCAGAGTGGAATCCCGAATTCGATCGAGGCCGGCTCGTTCATTTCCGGCTACCCGGCCATCGACAACCGAGAATGGCTCAGGGCGTCTGCCGTGTTCCGGCGGCTCCCAGAGCTTCGCCGCGCCATCTCGGCGCTCGAGCGACGCATTGCCGAGCTCGAGGCGCAACTGGCGGCGGTCGGGCAGGATGGCGGTTCGCCGCGTACATGAAGGACGGCGTCCGGCTGGGAGTGTGGCTCCTCCTGGCGGCATGGGGCTCGGTCACGGCCGCCCACGCACAAACGAGCCCGGCTCGTGGGGATGCTCCGGATTTTCTGAGCGCCTACCGCTTTCACATTACTGCGGCCGTGCTGGCCGATGAGGATCCACGCTTCGAGTGGGACGCGAGCATCGGGGGCGACGTCGACCTCATCGACTATGGGCGCGGTCGCCTCACCTTCCTGGCGAACTATCACATCGTTCTGGGCAACGAACTGCAGCTCTTCGATCCGAACCAGGCCGACTACACGTTCGACCTCTCGAGCTCGTATCGACTCAGCCGAGCGGAGCTTTTCCTCTATTTGCACCATGTGTCGCGGCATCTAGGCGATCGGCCGAAACTGTTCGGCGTGGATTGGAACGCGCTGGGCACGCGTGTCACCTCCAGCTCTGATCGCGGGCGGCTCGAGATGTCCACGCGCGGGCAGCTCGAGTACATCTACAAGAGCGATTTCGTCGACTACGAGTTCATGCTGGAGGGGGACGTCGCCATTCGCTACCCGACCGACCGACGTGTCTCGACGGTGGCCGGAGGAAGCGCCACCCTGGCGCTGACTGATGAAGACGTGGCCGGCCGTTCGCATGTGACCGGCGCCATTGGTCACATCGGGTTGCGCCTCGAAGGATCGGCCGCGGCGCTCGAGCTGTTCGTGGCGCTCGAGCGGCGCATCGACCCATATCCGCTCTCGCGGGGGACGGCGCAGTGGGCACTCGCGGGATTTCGTCTGATGAGCCGGTGAGATCGATGTCGACACGGCGGCTCGCGGCTCTGGCGGCCGTCGTGATCCTCGTGGCTGTCGCGACGCTCGTCTGGTGGCAACGAGCCCGTCGGCCGGCGTCTGTGCCTGAGGCGACCGCGGGCATCCTGCTGGTCACGATCGACACGCTGCGGGCCGACCGGGTCGGCGCCTACGGCGCTGTCTCCGCGCGGACTCCCACACTCGATCGCCTGGCCCGTGAAGGCGTTCGCTTCGATCGGGCGTTCGCCGTCGCGCCCATCACGTTGACTTCGCACGCCAGTCTGCTGACGGGCCGCTATCCGCCGGGTCACGGGTCGCGACACAACGGGATCCGCATGACAGAGGGTGTGCCGACGCTGACCACCGTACTTCGCGCGGCCGGCTTTGAGACGGCGGCTTTCGTCAGTGCGTTTCCGCTCGACCGGCGCTTCGGGCTGGCCGCCGGCTTCGACGTCTACGACGATCGCATGCCGCGTGCCGCCGATGGGCGCATCTCGAACGAGCGCACCGCACGGGCCACGGTGGATCAGGCGGTGCAGTGGATCGATGGGCGTCCGCGCGCGCAGCGCTTCTTCCTCTGGGTCCATCTCTTCGAGCCGCACGCCCCTTATGTTCCGGAGGACAGCACAGGCGCCCCGACGGCACCGGTTCTTGATCGTTACGACGACGAGGTCGCGGTCGCCGACCGGGAGCTGGGCCGTCTCCTGGATCGTCTCGGCTCCGAGCGCCGAATCGTTGTCGTGGTGGCCGGCGACCATGGTGAAGCGTTCGGAGAGCACGGAGAGATCGGGCACAGCGTGTTCGTCTACGACACGACGCTTCGCGTGCCGCTCCTGATTCGCGCGCCCGGATTCGGTCCCTTCATCGTGGCGGCCCCGGTCACGCTGGCGGATGTCGCCCCGACCGTGCTCAAACTCGCAGGCCTGCGGGGTCTCGATGCCGATGGCGCCGACCTCAGTGGTGCCATGCGCGGCGCGACTCTTGCCGCACGTGAGCTCTATGCGGAGTCGTTCGCCCCGCTGGTGGACTTCGGATGGAGCCCGCTTCGTGCGCTGCGGACGGGGCCATGGAAGTTCATCGAGGCGCCGCGGGCCGAGCTCTATCAGGTCACTGACGATCCCGGCGAGACCCGCGACATCGTCCAGGAACAGACCGTGGTCGCGGCGGGTCTCCATGAACGGCTCTCGCGGTATGGCTCGCCAGCGTGGACGCCCGATTCGACGAGCCCAGTCGCCGGTGACCCGGAAGTTGTTGCGCGTCTACGGGCCCTCGGTTACGCGTCCGGCTCATACACGGGCGCCGCTGCGAACCGAGCCGACCCGAAGGATCGACGTGAGCTGGCGGCCCATATCGGCCGTGTCGCGTCGGGCGAGCTGAGCGGCCCGGTCCTCGAGCAAGCGCTCGAGAGAATCCTTGCCGAGGATCCCGGAAATCCACAGGCACATCTGAGGCTCGGGTACGTGCTCGCCGAGCAGGGGCGATGCGACCGTGCGCGCGCCCATTTCGAAGCGGCGATCAACAATGCCGTTTCGGCCGATCCCTTCCTTGGTCTCGCCTCGTGTCAAATGACCGAGGGGCGTCTCGATCTCGGCCGAACGCACGTTGGAGGCGGCCGGGGAGATCGAGCGTGGCAACCCGGTCGTCACGGCAAATCTCGGCGTCATCGCGCTCGAGCGCGGGAGTCTCGACGTGGCGACGGCCCGACTGCGGGAGGCGCTTGCGATCGATGCCGATTTGCACCAGGCCAGGTTCAATCTTGCGCGTGCCTACGCGCGAGCCGGGCGGCGCGCCGAGGCCCTGGTCGAGGCGGAAGTCCTCCTCAATCGACTTCCCGCGGCTGCTCCGCAGCGTCCGGAAGTGGAGCGGCTGCTGAAGGCGCTCAAAGAGTAAGAGCCCGGCGGAACTCGCCCGGATCCGACAGCCGTGACATAATCAGGAAAATGCCTCGCTTTCCCGCTCAGGCTGCCCGCCTCGTCGCCCTCTTCCTGCTCGTTTCGTCGCTTGCCGGACCCGGCCTCACCCCGGTCGCTGCGGCTGTGCGTCCGCCAAAGTTGAACTACGAGATCTCGACGCTCGAGAACGGTCTGACCGTCGTCTTGCTCGAGGATCACTCCACGCCCATCGTGCACCTGCAGCTCTGGTACCACGTCGGGTCGAAGGACGAGCGCCCGGGTCGCACCGGTTTCGCGCACCTCTTCGAACACATGATGTTCAAGGGGTCCAGAAACGTCGCGCCCGAGCAGCACACCTCGATGATTTCGTCGGTCGGCGGGCAGAGCAACGCTTATACGAATGACGACACCACGGTGTTCTGGGAGACCGCGCCCGCGCAGTATCTCCCGCTCGTGCTCTGGCTCGAAGCCGATCGAATGGCGAGCCTCCGCATCGACCGTGGCACGTTCGAGACCGAGCGCGAGGTCGTGAAAGAGGAACGTCGGATGCGGGTGGAAAACCAGCCGTACGGCCGGCTGTCGGAGATCATCTACCGGCACGCGTTCACGGTGCATCCCTACAGGCATCCGACGATCGGCAGCATGGAAGACCTTCAGGCGGCCTCAATCGAGGATGTGCGGGATTTCTACAGGACCTACTACGTGCCCTCGAACGCCACCCTCGTGCTGGTCGGCGACTTCGACGCGACGCAGGCCATGCAACTCGTGCTGCGGTCGGTGGGTCGCGTTCCGAAGTCGTCGCGGCAGGTGCCGCGCGACCTGCCCGTGGAGCCGGTGCAGACGGAGGAGCGCCGCGTGACGGTCGAAGAGGCCTGGCCGTTGCCCGCCGTGGTCGTGTCGCATCACATTACTTTCGATGGCCACCCCGATTCCTATCCGCTGCACATCGCGTCGAAGATCCTCTCCGACGGCCAGAGCTCGCGAATCTACCGCAAGCTCGTCTACGAAGAGGGCCTGGCGCTCACGGCCTTCGGCGGCGGCAACATCGTGGAGCATCCGAATCTGTTCTTCGCCGTGGCCATCGTCCAGCCGGGCCACACGCCGGAGCAGGCGCAGCAGGCGCTCATCGGTGAGCTCGATCGGCTGAAGAACGAGCTGATCAGCGAGCACGAGCTCCAGCGCGCGAAGAATCAGTTCGCGCGCGACTACATTCTCGGCCGTGAGACGAACCAGGAAAAGGCGTCGCACCTGGCGCACGCTGTGGTGATCCACGACGACGTCAAGACCGCCGACGGCGAGTTCGACATTTTCATGAAGATTACGGCCGAGGACGTGCAGCGCGTCGCGCGCACCTACTTCACCGAACAGAACCGCATGGTGCTGACGGTACTTCCGAAGACGCCCGGCCAGGGCGGCAGGCCGTAACGTCATGACACTCGAGCGCCGCTCCGCGATCAGGTCGTTCCTCGTGGCGTTGCTGCCGCTGGCCGTGGGTGTTCTGGGCCTGGTGTCGGTTCTGGCGCAGTCGAACACGTGGCCGTCGGACGCGCCGCCCTCGCCGCTCCCGGCGCGGGACATCCAGTTTCCGCCCTACGAAACGCGCGATCTCCCGAACGGTCTGCGGGTCGTCGTGGTCATGCACCACGAGCAACCGGCCGTCAGCGCGCGACTGCTGATCCGGGCGGGCGCCGCCTACGATCCACCGGAGAAGGCCGGGCTGGCGACGCTTGCCGCGTCGCTGCTCGACCAGGGAACCCGCACGAGAAGCGCGGAGACCATCGCCGACACGATCGACTCGATCGGCGGCGGGCTCGGTGCAGGCGCCGGCAACGACCTGACGTTCATCAACGCCGTCGTCATGAAGGACAGTCTGGAGCTGGCCATGGAGCTCCTGTCGGATGTGGCGCGGAATCCGGCATTCGCCGCCGACGAGATCGAGCGTCAACGTCAGCAGGGACTCTCGGGCATGCGCGTGCGCTACGAGGACCCGGACTATGTCGCCGGCACGGTGTTCGACCGGCTGGTCTACGGATTTCACCCGTATGGCCTGCCGAGCGGGGGCACGCCGGAATCGCTCCGCGCCATCACCCAGGCGGATCTCCTCGAGTTCCACCGCCGCTATTTTCTGCCCAATAACAGCATCCTCGCGATCGTCGGCGATGTGACCGCGGAGGAGGCCTTCAAGACGGCAGGCAAAGTCTTTGCCGACTGGCCCAGGGGAGAGGTGGCGTCTCCGCCGTTTCCGGAGCCGCCCGCGCCCACGCGGCGGGTCATCGTCGTCAACAAGCCTGATGCGGTGCAGACGGAGATCCGTGTGGGCCATCTCGGCGTGCCTCGGAAGCATCCCGACTACATGGCGCTCAACCTGGCCATCAAGATTCTCGGCGGTGAAGGCGCCAACCGGTTGCACCGCGTGCTTCGTACGGATCGAGGACTGACATACGGAGCCGAGGCGGACATGGTCACGCTCAAGGAAACCGGCGACTTCGTGGCCGACACCGACACGCGTTCGGAGACCACCTCGGAGGCGCTGCGCCTGATTGTGGAAGAGTACGCGCGCCTCCAGCGGGAGCGCGTGAACTCCCGCGAGCTGGCCGATGCGCAGGCGTATCTCGCCGGCAGCTTCCCGTTGACGATTGAGACGCCGGACGCGATCGCGATGCAGGTGCTGAACGCGATCTTCTACGAGCTTCCCCTCGAAGAACTCGAGACGTTACCGTCAGCGCGTGACCGCGGTCACCCCCGATGACATCCAGCGGGTCGCGCGGGCATATCTGAAGCCGGACCGGCTGTCGGTGGTGCTGGTGGGGAATGCCTCGGCATTCGTCGACGAGCTCGCCGGCGTCGGCTTCGACAAGTTCGAAGTCATCGACCTCTCCGACCTCGATCTGACACGGGCGGACTTCCGGCGGGCAGCCGGAAGGGCGGGGGCGCGCACGCCGGCGTCCGAACCAGCCACGGCCGGCGCTCAGGGTCAGTTCTGATCCAGTGCCCGTCCAGCGCCTGCTCGATTGCCATCCATGAAGGTGATGGTGTCGTGCGGAGAACCGTCCGGAGATTTGTACGCCGCCGCGTTGATCTCCGAGATTCGCAGCCTCGACCCCGGTGCTCGCGTGTTCGGGCTCGGTGGTGCGCAGTTCAGCGAGGCTGGCGGACGGCTGGTTGCCGACTATCGCGGACTCACGGTGACCGGTCTGACCGAAGCGCTGCGAGTGCTGCCGCGGTCGCTCGCTACCATTCGGCGGCTGGTGGCAGCCGCACGAGACGAGCAGCCCGACGTGTTCGTGCCGATCGATTTTCCGGACTTCAACTTCCGGCTCGCGTCGGCGATCAGGGGGCTTGGAATTCCAGTGGTGTACTACGTGAGCCCCCAGCTCTGGGCGTGGCGCGCGGGACGCATTCGCACCATGAAGCGGGTGGTCGCACGCGTGCTCGTGATTTTTCCCTTCGAAGTCGACGTCTACGAGCGTAAAGGCGTGCCCGTGGAGTTCGTCGGCCATCCGCTGGTCGATCTCGCGCGTGCCGGCACCTCGCGCGGCAATCTACTGACGGGACTGGGTCTCGACCCCTCGGCCCCCACCGTCGCGCTCCTGCCTGGCAGCCGGCCCAACGAGGTGAGCCGCCTGCTGCCGGTGCTCCTTCAGGCGCGTTCCCTCATTCGAGCGAAAGTTCCAACGGCACAGTTCGTCATCGCGAGGGCTCCAGGACTCGACGATCGGCTCTTTGTGGACGCTCTCTCGGGCAGTGATGCTCGAACCAGCCTGCTCACCTCGAGAACGGACGATGTCCTGGCCGCCTCCGACGTCGTGGCGACAGCCTCGGGAACCGCGACGGTGCAGGCGGCGCTGCACGACAGGCCCATGGTTATCCTGTACAAACTCTCTCCAATGACCTACCGTGTCGGCCGGCCGTTCGTACACGTGACGACGTATGGCATGGTGAATCTCGTCGCGGGGCGGACGATCGTGCCAGAACTGATTCAGGACCGCTGTACCCCCGAGGCCGTGGCCTCAGAGCTCATTTCGCTTCTGACGGACCGAGGCCGGGCCGACCAGGTCAGGCGCGACCTGGCGGTCGTGCGCGATCGGCTCGGTAGCCCTGGCGCGAGCCGGCGAGCCGCCGCGGCTGTACTCCGGGTCGGCGCGCCAGAACATCACGGTCAGCGAGTCTAGCCATGCGCGCTCCGAACCCCCTCGCATTCCTGACGGCCCTCTTGCTGCTCGTCCTCTGGTTCTGCACCACGCCGTCGCACGCAACCACGATGGTAGGGTTGGATTTGGCTCAGCTATCGGGCAGTGCCGACGCGATCGCGCGGGGCCAGGTGGTTGACGTGCGATCGGAGTGGGCGCCCGGTCGCCGGCGCGTGCAGACGCGCGTGTCGATCGTCGTGTCCGAGTACTACAAGGGACAGCTTGGCTCCGAGGTCACGCTCGTCGTGCCGGGAGGCCGTATGGGCCGCTACCGCAGCGTCTTCGTCGGCGCGCCGCATTTCGCGGTGGGCGAGAGGGTCGTGGTGTTTCTGGGCCAGCGCCAGCGGGAAGTCCCATATCTGATTGGATTCTCCCAGGGACTCTTCCGCGTCGTGTCTGATTCAGCAACGGGACAGGAAATCGTCACTCCCAGGCCGCTCATGGCGACCGGCACAGCCCCCGAACGCGTGCGACGGGGCGATCGCGCCCGCACGCCGATGTCGCTCACAGAATTCAGATCGGTCGTCCGCCGACTGGCATCGAGGCCTGTTCGATGACCAAGTCCCGCCTTCTGGCGATCGTGACAATCGTGGCGCTGACGAGCTCGGGCGTCTCGGCGTACCTCAAGTTCGGGATTCCCGGCCTTGACGGTGGTCTCGTTCGCTGGGCGCAGCTGCCCATCCGCTATTTCGTCACCGATCGCGATGCTCCCTCGGTCAACGCGAGTCAGTTGCAGGCGGCGGTTGAACGCGCCGCTCTGTCGTGGCAGAACGTGGCGACTGCGGGCGTCTCGTTCCAGTTCGTGGGCTTTACCGGTCGGGGACCACTGGACGAGGACGGCGTTTCGACGATCGGATTCGACGACCAGCCAGATCTCGACCGCACGCTTGGGGCCACCAGCTTCCTTATCGACGATTCGACAGGAGAGATTCTCGAAGCCGACATCTTCTTCAACTCAACTTTTTCCTGGTCGGTGACCTCGGCAGGCGTCCCCGGCCGATTCGATCTCGAGTCGATCGCCGTCCATGAGATTGGCCATCTCCTTGGACTTGGGCACTCCGCTCTGGGAGAAACCGAGCTGACGTTCGATGGGCATCGCCGCGTCCTGGCAGCCGGCGCTGTGATGTTCCCCATCGCCTTCGCGCCAGGCACGACCATCGGGCGCGCGCTTCATGCGGATGACGAGGCGGGTGCGTCGGATTTGTATCCTGACGGCAATTTCGAGGACGCCACCGGATCGCTGACCGGCCGGGTCACCCTCGATGGCCGTGGCGTCTTCGGTGCGCACGTCATTGCGTCCCATCTCGAAACGGGGCAGCTGGTCGCGGGCTTCTCAGTGAACAGTCAGGGTCAGTTCTCGATAGCCGGCCTGCAGCCCGGTGCCCACCTGCTGCGCATCGAGCCGCTCGATGATGTCGACGAGGGCGACATCTTCCAGGAAGGCGCTCCCATCGAAACCGGCTTCGGCGTGACCTTCCACGAGCGAATGGTCGTGATTCCTCGAGGCGGCTCGACCTCGGTGCAGATCGAGGTGTCGCCGAGGTGAGTCATGTCCGCCGGCGTGACGCCCGCCGCATCGCAATCGGGATCGTGCTCTCGATGCTGGTTGCGGGCTCTCAATCGACCGTGCTGGCCCAGTCGCCCGGACGCCTGGAGCTCGGCGCGACGGTCGAGTGGTTCGGGCCCTCAGACCTGGGTGATCGAACCCCCACTCTGGTAGGGAACCCGGCCGAGGGATCCACCACATTTCCCTTGTTCACGACGAACGGCCAGCAGAACCCGGCCGTTGGACTCGGGGCAATCCTCGGATGGCGATTGGCGAGGCGAGTTACGATCCAGGGTGGATTCACGGTTAGCCGGCCGGGCATCGAGCTCACCACGACCGACGATGTCGAGCAAGAGGGAGAGACGACCTCCGAAGGTCGCCTGACGGAGTATCTGTTCGATGGCGGTGTCGTCATCAATCTCGGCAACATCCCAAATACGTGGAAGTGGCGGCCGTTTGTCTCGGGAGGCGGCGGCTACTTGCGACAGGTCCACGACGGGGGAACGGTGATCGAGTCGGGCCATGTCTTCTACGGAGGCGGCGGCGTGAAGTATCGGCTCCGCGCGACTCCCGCGCGGCGGCTGAAGAGCGTCGAGCTCCGGCTGCAGGGACGTCTGCTGATACGTAATGGCGGATTCAGTCTAGACGATGGCAGCCGCGCGTCGCTGAACGTCGGGGCTGGTCTCGTCGCGGCGTTCTAGCGCCTCGCCGCGGGTCACGTCGTACACACTCGAGCCGTAGCCTGCCCAGGCGCCTCCGCTCGTGCCCTGCAATCCAACCTGAACCCCGCCGACCTGTTCCTTGCGTGCACGATGCACGTGTCCGCACAGCACGAGACCGATGTTCGCCGAGCGGATGGCCTTCCACAACCGGTGGCGAGGTCCAGGTTCGATGGCCATCGGGACCTCGACGAGCCCTCCCCACCAGTAGAGCGGCGGTGTGTCGAGCGGATAGTGATGCAGGAGAAGGATGCGGGAACCGTCAGGGGGCAGCGGCGGGAGCGCCGCAAGCCAGTCGAGGTCGCGGTTGCGGATCGTGCCGACGGCGTGCGTCACGATGACGCGATTCGCAGTCACACGGACCGGCGCTTTCGGCAGGGGCACGGAGTCGAGCGTGAGCAGTTCGATGCCGCCCCCGAGATGCTTGACGAACGGTGGACGTTGCCCGAGGCCGTCATGCAGGGCCGCCAAGGCTCCATAGAAACGATGGCGGCGCCGGGCAGCGACCGTCGGAAGATCGAGGAGACGGCGAGCCTGGGACATCACGTCGCGACCCGTCCGGGGCCCACCAACCGAGGCCAGGTCGTGGTTACCGTGGATGATCGTGAGCCGCTTCGGCGAATCGAAGCCCGCATGCCCGAGCGCCTGAATTGCACGCGTCAGGAGATGGGGGTTCCACGCGTCGAGCAGATCGCCGGTCACGGCGAGGTGGTCGACGCCCTGGGACACCAATCTGTCGAGCTGGCTTTCGAAACGGAGAAGATCGCCGCTACTCTTCAGGTGGAGATCCGAGAGGTGGCCGATTCGAAGTGGTTTCGGTCCCGTGCCTTGAGGTACATTCAACATTCTGGCGTTTCAGCTGATGCCTGAGAGTTCAGACGCGCATGACGGCCATCGAGTTCCAGAACGTCCATTTTTCCCGTGCGGCTGACGGCGCGATTCTGAGCGATCTCACCTTGACGGTCGCGAGTGGCGAGGTGCTGGTGCTCGTCGGCCGCAGCGGCGCCGGCAAGACCACGGTCCTCAAGCTCACGAACCGCCTGCTCGACCCACAGTCGGGCGACATCCGGGTCGAGGGCCGCAGCACGCGCGACTGGAATCCCATCGCCTTGCGGCGTCGTGTCGGCTACGTGCTGCAGGATGTCGGCCTTTTCCCGCACATGACTATCCGCGAGAACATCGGCATCGTGCCGAGGCTCGAGCAATGGCCAGACTCCCGGATCGAGCGGCGCGTTGCCGAGCTGCTCGATCTGGTTGGACTGCCCCCGCATGTCTACGCCGATCGCTGGCCCGATGAGCTCTCGGGCGGTCAGCGCCAGCGTGTCGGCGTTGCGCGGGCCCTCGCCGTCGACCCTCCAATCCTGTTGATGGACGAGCCCTTCGGTGCGCTCGATCCGGTGACGCGGGCGGAGATGCACCGGGAGTTCCGGCGGATTCAGGCGCGGGTCCGGAAGAGCGTCATCATCGTGACGCACGACATGGGTGAAGCCTTTGCGCTCGGCAACCGGCTCGGCGTGCTCGAAGGCGGAAGACTGATCGCGTGCGACACGCCCGCGCGCATGGCCGCCTCGCTCGAGCCTGGGGTGCGAGTGTTTCTCGACGCGGTGGCCACGCCGCCCATTCGCGCCGGCGCTCCCGTCCGCGGATAGTTTCGGCGCCTCGCGCCGGCCCTCGACCTGATGCGACTGGTCACATTCTGGCTCGACCACCGAGGTGAGCTGGCCGCCATGCTGGGCCAGCACATCGTCCTCGTCGCGTGCTCGACGCTGGCTGCCGTCCTGATCGGCGTGCCACTTGGCATCCTGTCACGCCGGCGTCCCCGGATCGGCCGCCCCCTCATTGCCGCTGCCAACGTGGTCCAGACGATTCCGAGCCTCGCGATGTTCGGCTTCCTGATTCCGATCCCGTTCATCGGTGGCGTCGGCGCTCGGGCGGCGCTCGTCGTGCTCGTCCTGTATGGACTGCTGCCGGTGATTCGAACAACGGTGGCCGGCCTCAAGAGCATTGACGGCGCCGTCATCGAGTCCGGGCTGGCGATGGGGATGACCCCGCGGCAGCTGCTGTTGCAGGTGGAGTTGCCACTCGCCCTGCCGTCAATCATTGCGGGGGTACGCGTTGCGACGGTCGTGGGAGTGGGCACCGCCACGATTGCGGCGGCCATTGGTGCCGGCGGCCTTGGCGAGTTCATTTTTCGCGGCCTTTCGATGGCCGATCCCGTCGTGATTCTCGCCGGGGCGGTTCCGGCAGCGATGCTGGCGCTCGTAGCGGACGGATCGCTCACGTGGCTGGAGCGCCGCCTGTCGGCGCGCCATCGTGCGGCGCGCTCGACGCTGCGCCATGCCGCGGCTGCAGGCGTCATCCTGCTCGCGCTGGCCGCGGGCTCAGCGGCGGTTTCCGGCTCGGGTCGCGGTGGAGTGGTCGTTGGATCGAAGAATTTCACGGAGCAGGTGATTCTCGGCGAGCTGCTGGCGCAGACCATCGAGCAGGCCGGTCTGAAAGTGGACCGCCGATTGAACCTCGGCGGGACCTTTCTCTGCGACCGTGCCCTGCTGGCCGGGGAGATCGACGTCTATGTCGAGTACACAGGCACTGCGCTCACGGCAATCTTCCATCAGCCGGTCATGCGCGATCCGGAGGCCGTTCTCGAAGCCACGCGCCTCGCGTATGCGCGGACGGGTCGGGCCCTGCTGGATCCGCTGGGATTCGACAATACGTTTGCCGTGCTCGTGCGCGCCCGCGACGCCGATCGGCTTGGCCTCACCACAATCGGCGACCTGGCGCCTTACGCGCCCGAGTGGCGCGCCGGCTTCGGCTACGAGTTCATCGAGCGCGCCGACGGATACCGGGGGCTCGTCCAGGCGTACGACTTGCGGTTTCCTGCGCCGCCCCGCGTGATGGACCTGACGCTCAGCTACCGGGCGCTGGCCGAGGGGCAGGTCGACGTCATCGCCGGCGACCGAACCAGCGGACTGATTCAGGCGCTGGACCTGCGCGTGCTCGAGGACGACCGCCGCTATTTTCCCCCTTACGATGCCGCGCCCGTCGTCCGCAGTCAGACGCTGCTCAGGCTTCCGGCGCTTGGTGAGGCGTTGGACCGCCTCTCGGGCCGGGTCTCCGCGCGCGACATGCAGGCCATGAATCTGGCCGTCGATGTCGAGCGGCGCGACGTCGCGGCGGTGGTCCGCGAGTTTCTCTCTTCCGTGCGATAGACCAATCTCAAGTGTTAACATGACAGCGGACTGCAGACGCACACACCGATGGCCATGACGAACCGAGATATTTTTGGAACGCGTACGACGATTCGGGTTGCCGGCGAGCCGATCGAAATCTACAGTCTCCCTGCCCTCGAGCGAGCTGGATTTCCCGGCGTCAGCCGCCTGCCGTACTCGATCAAGATCCTGCTCGAAAACCTGCTGCGGCTCGAAGACGGCCGCGCGGTCGATCGCAACGATATCGAGGTGCTCGCGGGCTGGGACCTTTCCTGCGACCTTCCGAACGAGATCGCGTTCAGCCCGGCGCGGGTGCTGCTCCAGGATTTCACCGGCGTGCCGGCGGTGGTCGATCTGGCCGCCATGCGCGACGGCATGGCTCGCCTCGGCGGGGATCCCAACCGCGTCAACCCGCTGCAACCCGTCGAACTCGTCATCGACCATTCCGTGCAAGTCGATTACTTCGGCCGGCCTGACGCCTTCCGGCTCAATGCCGAGCTCGAGTTCGCCCGGAACAAAGAGCGCTACGCGTTTCTCCGATGGGGACAGAACGGCTTTCGCAATTTCCGCGTCGTCCCGCCGGACACCGGCATCGTGCACCAGGTGAATCTGGAGTACCTCGCGCGTGTCGTGTGCCAGGACCAGGTCGACGGCGTGGTACGCGCGTACCCCGACACGCTCGTGGGTACCGACTCGCATACGACCATGGTGAATGGTCTGGGCGTGCTCGGCTGGGGGGTCGGTGGCATCGAGGCTGAGGCCGCGATGCTGGGTCAGTCCATCTCGATGCTGATCCCGCCGGTGCTCGGCTTCCGCCTGATCGGCACGATGCGGGAAGGTGTGACGGCCACCGATCTCGTACTGACGATTACCGAGCGACTCCGCAAGCAGGGCGTTGTCGGCAAGTTCGTCGAGTTCTTCGGTCAGGGGCTCGAGCATCTGACGATTGCCGACCGGGCCACGCTCGGGAACATGTGCCCGGAGTACGGCGCGACGGTGGCCATATTCCCGATCGACGAGATGACGCTCGACTATCTGCGGCTCACGGGCCGCGACGCGCACCGGGTCGAGCTCGTCGAGCGATACGCGCGCGAGCAGGGCCTCTTCAGGACGCCGGGTTCGCCCGATCCCCGATACTCAGAGGTGATCGAACTCGATCTGGGTCTGGTCGAGCCAAGTCTGGCGGGTCCGCGGCGGCCGCAGGATCGCGTGTCGCTCCGCCACGCGAAGGATGGCTTCAAGGCCGCACTTCCGGCGCTGATGGTGAGCCGCAAGGGCGCTTCGCCGGCGTCATCCGCGCCCTCAGGCGGCGGGGGCGCCGCGGTCGCCGAGGCTCCCGTTACAACCATGGAGGCACTCGATCACGGGGCCGTCGTGGTCGCAGCCATTACCAGCTGCACCAACACGTCGAACCCGACGGTCATGATCGGGGCGGGTTTGCTGGCAAAGAAGGCGGTTGAGCGTGGGTTGACCGCGAAACCCTGGGTGAAAACGAGCCTGGCTCCTGGCTCAAAGGTCGTCACTGAATACCTCAACCGGGCCGGCCTCACACCCTATCTCGACCAATTGGGCTTCAATCTCGTCGGCTACGGCTGCACCACCTGTATCGGGAACAGCGGGCCGCTCCCCGACGAGGTCAGCGCCGCGATCAAGGACCGCAACCTCGTGGTCTGCTCCGTCCTGAGCGGCAATCGCAATTTTGAGGGTCGAATCCAGTCGCAGGTGAGAGCGAACTATCTGGCTTCGCCGCCGCTCGTCGTGGCCTACGCAATCGCGGGGCAGATGAACATCGACCTCACGAGCGAGCCCCTGGGGATCGATCGGGACGGGCGCCAGGTGTATCTGCGGGATATCTGGCCGACCGAGCGTGAGATTCAGCAGGCCATGCTCGCTTCTGTGCGCACCGAGATGTTCAAGGAGCAGTACGCGGGTGTCTTCGACGGTGATGCGCGCTGGCAGTCGCTCGCGGTGCCCACGGGCGACCGGTTTCAATGGGACGAGAGCTCGACTTATATCCGCAATCCCCCGTTCTTCGACGGCGTGGCGCTCGAGCCCAAGCCGCTGACGGAGCTCACGGGTCTGCGGGTGCTGGCGCTGCTCGGTGACAGCGTGACGACCGATCACATTTCGCCCGCTGGTTCCATTCCCGCTGACAGCCCGGCCGGCAAATACCTGGTCGCCCATGGTGTCAGCGATCGCGACTTCAATTCCTACGGCGCCCGGCGCGGCAATCACGAAGTGATGATGCGCGGCACGTTCGCCAACATCCGCCTTCGGAACCAGCTGGCGCCGGGGACGGAAGGCGGCTGGACCGAGTATCAGCCGGGCGGCGACGTCATGACCATCTACGACGCCTCGGTCCGCTACAAGGAGGCTGGCGTACCGCTGATGGTCATAGCTGGCAAGGAATACGGCTCGGGCTCATCACGCGACTGGGCCGCCAAGGGCACATTCCTCCTGGGCGTCGTCGCGGTCCTCGCGGAGAGTTTTGAGCGCATTCACCGCAGCAATCTCGTGAACATGGGGGTGCTGCCGCTTCAGTTCCGCACAGGCGAGACGGCCGCAAGTCTGGGTCTGACTGGTCGCGAGATCTACGACCTGGCGGGTGTGCGCACGGTCAGGCCGGCCGGCACGATTAGCCTGGCGGCACGGGCGGGGGACGGCTCGGTGAAGACCGTCGAGGCCCTCGCGCGGATCGACACGCCCGAGGAGCTCGAAGCGTTCCGGCACGGGGGAATCCTTCCGTACGTGCTGCGGCAACTGCTGGGCCGTCGCTGACCAGCCGAAATCTGTCAGGGGGTATAATCCCCTCCCCGGACCCGATTCCTTGAGACTTTTCGTCGCTCTCGTTGCCGGCGTGGGTGTTGCGACACTGGGCTTGGCGGTCGTCGTGTCGCTCAGCCGCCGGTTCCTGCTCGCCCGCCAACTGGCGTTTCCGCTCGTCATCGCAGCGATTGCGACAGGACTGAAAGTTTTTTCGCTGTTCCAGGTATCCCAGTCGGACTTCGGTGACGTCCTCTCCTGGATCCTGCTGCTGCTGCCGGCGATTGTCGCGCTTCGCATTGCGGGCCTCTTCCTCTTCGAGTATCACATCCGGGCGCAGCGCGGGATCCGCCTGCCGCCGGTCTTGCCACCCGTCGCAATGGGTGTCGCCTATGCCGTCGCGGCCTTCCTGACGCTCAAGGCGATCTTCCCCAACATCGACGTCGCCCCGCTCATCGCGACGAGCGCGGTCGGGTCGCTCGTCATCGGCCTCGCTCTGCAACCCTTTCTCGTGAACCTGTTCGCCGGCGTCGTGATCAGCCTGGAGCGCCCGTTCCGGATGAACGACTGGATCAAGGTGGGCGGCGTCGAGGGCCGTGTCGTTGGCGTCACCTGGCGCACGACCCGCGTGCGGACCCGTGACAACGACGACGTGATCCTGCCGAACGGGAAGATCTCGGAAGAGACGCTGATCAACTACTACTATCCCCATCCGCTCCATGTCGAAAAGATCATCGTCGGCGCCGACTACAAGGTCCCGCCGTACCGCGTGCGCCGCGCCCTGCTGGATTCCGCCCGCCGGATCCCGGGCGTGCTCGAGAAACCATCGCCAGAGGTTCATGTGCTGAACTTCGGCGAGAGCGCGATAGACTACGATTTGGAGTTCTGGATCGACGATGTGGCCGAGAGAGAGCGCATTGTGAGTGACGTGCGCGAACGGGTGTGGGAGGAATTCAAGCGCAGCGAGATCAATATTCCGTTCCCCGTTCGAACGCTCGAGATCCTGCCGCGCGTCCGAGCCGGCCGCGCGCTCGAATCCGGTGAGGCCCCTCAGGCCCGGCTGTTCATCGCCGAAGGCGAGGACCGGGGCCGTGTCATCCCACTGGACGGCAGTCCGCTCATCGTGGGTCGGTCGCACATCTGCGGGGTGTCATTGAACGACGCACAGGCCAGCAAGGAGCACTGCCGGATCGAATGGACCGGCGATGGGTATGTCGTGAGCGATTTGTCGAGCACGCTGGGGACGATCGTGAACGGTGAGAAGTCGGCGCGAGCCATCCTGCGCAACATGGATCGCCTGGGCATCGGCGCCACAACGCTGGTCTTCGAAACCGATGGCATCTGACACTCCCAGCCAGGTCGGACCGTACGACATCCTCGGTGTCATCGGCAAAGGCGGCATGGGTGTCGTCTACAAGGGGTTCCAGCATTCGCTGAGCCGCCTGGTCGCCATCAAGGTGTTGCCTCCGGAGTTTCAATCCGATCCCGAGCGCGTCGAGCGCTTTCACCGCGAGGCGCAGGCCATTGCCATTCTCAGCCATCCCAACATCGTCCAGATCATCGACAAAGGCTCGGAAGGGAAGACGCTCTATTTCGTGATGGAGTTCGTGGACGGCGTGTCGCTCGACACATTGCTCCGCGAACGCCGGCTCACCCTGGTCGAGTCGCTGCACGTGGCGAAAGAAATTGCCAAGGGGCTGGCGGGAGCCCACGCCAGCGGCATCATTCATCGCGATCTGAAGCCTCGCAACGTGCTCGTGTCGCGCGATCTGTCGATGGTCAAGCTGGTGGACTTCGGCATCAGCCGCGTCGAGGTGCTCTCACAGGCCGCCGGACCGCTCACCAGTGCCCATACGAGTCTTGGCACTCTCTACTACTATTCGCCCGAGCAGGCGCGCGACCCGAGCAAGGTCGACCAGCGAAGCGACATCTATTCGCTCGGCGTGATCTGCTACGAGATGCTCACCGGGCAGGTGCCGGTGGGTCAGTTCCAGCTGCCGAGCGAGGTCAACCCGGAGCTTTCGTCTCAGGTGGACGCGCTGCTCCTCAAGTGCCTCGCCACCGACCGCGCAAAGCGATATGCCGGCGCCAAGGATTTTCTGGCGGATGTGGACAAGCTTGGAGAAGGCGGCCGGAATCGCCTTGCTCGACGAGCTGAAGACGGTTTCGAAGACCACGTCGCGCATCGCTCACCACGCGACGTCGCGGCGCGCGCGAAACGCGCTGATTGCCGCCGGCGTGGCTGCCGCGGCACTTGTCGGCGGCTACCTCGCATGGTCGTCTCTTGGGAACCGTGCCCAGCAGCCGCCGGCAGCCTCTGCGGCGCCCGGACCAGCCGAGACTCCCGCGGCATTGCCGCCGGACCCCGCGACGGACACCTCAACCGCCGGTCCAGGCCGAATCGACACCGACGCGACAGACGGTTCGTCAACACCGACTGAGTCGACAGACGCTGTTCCTGCTCCGGTAGAGCAGCCGGCGCTTCCGCCGCCGGCGTCATCGAAGGCCGCGCCTTCGGCACCGCCTGGAACGGGCTCTCCGTCGGCGGCGCCGGCATCTGCGGCTCGGCCCGCCACGGGGTCGCCGACGCCGCCGAGCGCGCCGTCCACGACGGCGGCGCTCGAGATCGACGAGGCGCGGCAACTGGTGGCCGCGCGCCGCTACGACGAAGCATCGGCAGCGTTGGCCGCGTTCCTCGCCAAGCATCCGAAGGACTCGTACGCGCTCGAAGCCGCGATGATGACAGCCGACCTGCATGACAAGCAGGGCCGGCCCGCCGATGCGGTGCGTGGCTTTCATCAGGTGGCCGACGCCTACCGATCAGACCCTCGCGCGGCGGCCTCGCTCTATCGCGCGGCGCAGCTGATGCTGCAATCCCGAGGACAGGACCTCGAGGCAAGAAAGACGCTGGGCGAGCTGATCGCGCGTTACCCAACCGGGCTCTGGACGGTCGGAGCGCTCACCTTGAAGGCGTCGGTCGAGGAGCGGCTCAACCTGCGCGAGCGGGATCCGGTGCTGGTTGCGACCGTGCCGGCCTCCCTGATGACCTACCGCACGCTCGTCGAGAGCTTCCCGTCGCATGCGGCCGCCCAGCCGGCCTTCGTCAAGCTGGCAGACATGTACGACGATTTGAGGCGATACGATCTCGCGGCGCGCGCGTTCGCGGACCTGGGGACAAATTTTCCAACCAATCAATTGGATGCCTGGTTCAAGGCCGGCGAGCTCTACGAACGCCGTCTGAACGATCGGGCAGCCGCCCTCCGCGCCTATCAGCAGGTGCCGCAGAGCTCCGAGAACTTCAGCGAAGCGCAGCGTCGCGTCAGCCGGTTGATGAAATAGCGCCGTCAGGCTTCGGCGGCGAGGCGACCGAATGCGAACGAGTGCTGAAGTGGTCATCGTGGGTGGTGGCTGCATGGGCGCCAGCGTGGCGTACCACCTGACCCGCCGAGGGCTCACCGACATTGTCCTGATCGAGCGCGAGGCGATGCTGGCCACCGGCTCCACCGGTCGCAATGCCGGAGGTTTCCGCCACCAGTTCTCGAATGCGGCGAATATCTCGCTCTCGATCGAATCGATACGGCTGCTGGAGCGTTTCGAGGACGAGGTGGGTTATGCCGCCGACGTTCATCAGCACGGATATCTCTTCCTGTTGGGCAGTGCCGCCAGCGTCGCGGCATTCCAAACCAATGTGGCGCTGCAGCGACGCATGGGCGTGGACGTGGCGTGGCTCGATCCCGCCGAGGCCGCGGCGGTTGCACCCGGCATCACGACGGACGGACTTCTCGGCGCCACCTTTTGCGCGCGCGATGGCATCGCCGATCCCAACGGCGTCACGATGGGCTTCGCCAAGGCGGCCGAGGCCGCGGGCGCCGAGATCTGGCGTGGGACGGAAGTGACGGGAATAGAATCGGCAAGCGGACGCATTACCGGCGTCACGACGACGCGTGGACGCGTGTCGAGCCGCGTGGTCGTCAATGCCGCCGGTCCGCAGGCGGGGTTGGTGGCCCGTCTTGCCGGCGTCGAGCTCCCGGTCCTGCCGTACCGGCGCCACATTTTCATCGCCAAGCCGCCTCCTGGCGTGGATTGGGATCGGCCGTCGGACGGGGTGGCTCGTGTGCCTGCGACGCGAGTGCTGGTCATCGATTTCGAGACGACCTTCTACTTTCATCGCGAAGGCGCCAATCTGTTGTTCGGCATGGGCGATCCGGCCGAGCCGTCAGGCTTCGATATGACCGTGCGGTGGGATTTTCTCGATGAGGTGACGCGGGTCGCTCTGGGTCGGCTGCCGGCGCTGGCCGACGCGGAGGTCTCGCACGCGTGGGCGGGCCTCTACGAGATGACGCCCGATGCGATGCCGATCATCGCTCCGGCACCAGAGCCCCGCGGGCTGTACTTCATCAATGGCTTCAGCGGGCACGGCTTCCAGCATTCGCCAGCCGCCGGCAGAATTCTGGCCGACCTCATCGTGGGCCGGGATCCCGGACTCGATCTGGAACCGTTCTCCTTCGAGCGCTTCCAGGCGGGGATCGCTTCCGGCGAAGGCAACGTCGTTTAGGCGAGGACAGGCCACTAGGGATAGAGCAGAACGCGCTCCCAGCCGCTGTCGACCCGCCGATAGAGCTCGCGGTCGTGCAGACGACCCACGCGGCTCGTCCAGAACTCGATGCTGTCCGGCACGACGCGAAATCCCGACCAGAAGGCCGGTCGCGGTACCGCCTGCCCGGCGAACTGCTGCTCGTAGCTCGCCGCCCGTTGCTCGAGCTCGTCACGGTTCGTGAGCGGCTCACTTTGACGTGACGCCCAGGCGCCGATCTGACTTTCGCGTGGACGCGTGGCGAAGTATTCGTCGGCCTCGAGGTCGGACACGCGCTCGACCGTTCCTTCGATGCGCACCTGGCGGCCGAGCGGTGCCCAGTGGACGGTGAGTGAGGCGTACGGTCTGGCTTGAAGCTCGCGCGCCTTGCGGCTGCCGAGGTTCGTATAGAACACGAAGCCTCGCTCGTCGAATCCTCGCAGGAGGACGAAGCGAGCGGATGGCCGTCCAGCGGCGCTCACCGTCGACAACACCATGGCGGTCGGATCGTCGTGACACGCCTGCCTGGCCTGGTCGAAGATCTGACGGAATAGCGACAACGGATCGATGGCGGGCCTCCAGCACGACTATACACAACTTGCGCGGACTATAATCGGCGGGCCGGCTCTGTTGTTCGGCCTCGTCGATACTATGAACGCCCCCGCAGCCGAAGATGACCGCATCCGTCTCGATGCCGTTGCCGTTAAGCAGAGGGCGCTCGAGCTTGGATTCGATCTGTGCGGCATCGCGCCCGCCACAGACCTTGGAGAGCTGTCGTTTCTCGCCGAGTGGCTCGACCGCGGGTACGCCGGCGATATGGAATACATGCGCCGCACCGCGCGTCGCCGCAAGGACGTGCGTCGCGTGCTGCCGTCGGCGCAATCGGTGATTGTGGCCGCCGCGCTCTATCATGTCGACCGCCCCTATTCGACGGAGCTGGACGATCCCACCCAGGCGCGCGTGGCCCGATATGCATGGGGCGAGGACTACCACGCCGTCCTGGAGGAGAAGCTGCAGTCGCTGCTCGACTGGATGAGGGCCCGAAGCTCTGAGCCGTTCGAGGCGCGTGTGTATGTGGATACGGGACCCGTGCAGGAGCGCGTGTACGCCCGCCATGCGGGAATCGGGTGGATCGGCAAGAACACGTGCGTCATCAACCCGACCCTGGGTTCGTGGCTGCTGCTTTCCGAGATTCTGACGAGCCTACGGCTCGAGCCGGATGCGCCGGCCGAGGATCAGTGCGGCGAGTGCCAACTGTGCCTCGAGTCGTGCCCGACCGAGGCGCTGATCGAGCCGGGGGTGCTCGATGCGCGGCGCTGCCTGTCGTACCTGACGATTGAGCTCAAAGGCGCGATACCGGTCGAGCGACGAGCGGACATGGGCGCGCACGTCTTCGGTTGTGACATCTGCCAGGAAGTCTGCCCTTACAATCTCAGGCCGCTGCGTACCGGACGCCCGGAGTGGCAGCCGCGCGCGGCGCTGGATCGTCCGCGTCTGATCGATCTGTGGCGGTTGTCGGACGAAGAGCTCGGCCGTGTGATACACGGCAGCGCGCTCGAGCGGGCCAGGCTTCGCGGCCTGCGGCGGAACCTGGCGGTGGCGCTGGGCAACGCCGGACTGGATCCACGCGACATTGAATGTGGAACCACCGTCGATCGTCGGTCGGTCGACGATCCGATGGTGGCGGAACACGTGCAGTGGGCGGCCGCAGAAGCCGCGGCGCGCAAGGCAAAGTCATCATGCTGAAGACATACATCCCGCTCCTGTTGGTCATGCCCATGCTTCTGGCGGCCGTGGCCCTCGGTGCCGTCCAGCCTCCGACGGCGACGCCCGATCTGGAGCGCCTCCGGGCCATGACCGCACGGTTTGCCCCAGTCGATATCGGCACGGATCTCGCCTCGCTCGCGCCGGGCGAGCGCACTGTGCTCGTCCACCTCCTTCAAGCGGCGCAGTTGATGGACGCGATATTCCTGCAGCAGGTGTGGGCAGGAAACCAGAGCCTGCTGCTCGATCTTCATGCGGACGACACGCCCCTCGGCCGCGCCCGTCTCCACTATTTCCTGATCAACAAAGGACCGTGGTCGCGGCTCGACCATCACGAGATCTTCGTGCCTGGCGCGCCGGCCAAGCCGGCGTCAGCCAACTTCTATCCAGCCGGGGCGACCAAGACGGAGGTGCGAGCCTGGATGGACGCGTTGCCGGCCGCTGAGCGGCCGCGCGCGGAGGGGTTTTTCACGACGATTCGACGCGCGCCAGCGGAATCCAAGTCGACCGGCCCGTTTACCATCGTGCCCTACAGCCTCGAGTATCAGGGAGAGCTCGCGCTCGCGGCCGACCTGCTGCGGCAGGCAGCAGCGGCGACCAGTCAGCCGACGCTCAAGCGGTTCCTCGAGTTGCGTGCATCCGCGTTCATTTCCAACGACTACTACGAGAGCGACATCGCGTGGATGGAGCTGGATGCGTCGATCGAGCCCACGATCGGGCCGTACGAAGTGTACGAAGACGAGTGGTTCAATCTGAAAGCCGCCTTCGAGGCGTTCATCACGCTCAAAGACGATGAAGAGACGCGAAAACTCGCGCGGTTCGCTCACGAGCTTCAGGATCTCGAAGACCACCTGCCCATCGATCCGAAGTACCGGAATCCGAAACTCGGTGCGATGGCGCCGATCCGGGTGGTCAATGTCGTGTTCACGGCCGGCGACGCGAATCGCGGCGTTCAAACCGCGGCCTACAATCTCCCGAACGACGAGCGCATCATCCGGGAGAAGGGCGCCAAGCGGGTGATGTTGAAGAACGTGCAGCAAGCCAAGTTCGATCGCGTGCTCAAACCGATCTCCGCGGTGGCGTTGGCGCCGGCCGATCAGGCCAGCGTCTCGTTCGACGCCTTCTTCACGCACATCTTGATGCACGAGCTCATGCACGGGCTCGGGCCGCGAACCATTACGGTGGGAGGCCGGGCCACGACGGTGCGACAGGAGCTGAAGGAGACCAACAGCGCTATCGAGGAGGCCAAGGCCGATGTGTCGGGTCTCTACGCGCTCCAGCGGCTGGTCGACCGGGGTGTCATCGACAGAACCATGCAGGAGTCGATGTATACGACGTTTCTGGCGTCTGCGTTCCGGTCGATTCGCTTCGGAATTGGTGAGGCACACGGGCGGGGGATTGCGCTGCAGCTGAACTATTTCCTCGACTCCGGAGCTGTGATTGCCGGAGCCGACGGCAGATTCGGCGTCGATCACGAGAAGATGCGCAAGAGCGTGGTCGCTCTGACCGGCGAGCTGATGACGCTCCAGGCGGAGGGCAGCTACGCCAAGGCATCGGCCATCTTGCAGCGCCTGGCCGTGGTCCGGCCGGAGGTCAAGGCCGTTCTCGATCGGCTTCACGACGTGCCCGTCGATATCGAGCCGAGGTTCGTCACCGCCCGCACTTTGCTGGCCGACGTCGTCGGCCGATGAAGAAGGGCCTTCGTGGGAGGTCGCGATGATTGCCTTGAAGAGTATTCTGGTGCCCACCGACTTCAGTGACGCCTCGGCCGGTGCGATGAAGTACGCGCTGGCGCTGGCGGAGGCGTTCGGTGCCCGGCTGCACCTCCTGCACGTGCTCGACAACGCGCTTGCCGCTTGGGAAGCTGAGGGCCTCATCGAGCCTCCGGTCGATTATTTTCGAACCATCGAAGAAAATGCGCGCCGCAGGATGACCCAGGTGCTGACTGAAAGTCAGAAGGCCGCCTTCAAGGCGCATGTCGAGTTGCGCACAGGCAGCCCGTACGGCGAGATCGTGCGGTACGCCGATGAACACCACATCGACTTGATCGTCATGGGCACGCACGGCCGGGGGGGCGTGGCGCACATGCTGCTCGGCAGCGTCGCCGAGCGGGTGGTTCGAAAGGCTCCGTGTCCGGTGCTAACGGTCAGAGAAGGCGAGCGAACGTCCGCAGACCGAGGAGAACCCGCATGATACTGCTGTTCATCAGACTACTCATCAACGCCGCTGCGCTTTGGGTCGCCATCGAGATCGTTCCGGGTATCTCCTTCGAGGGCACCTGGGGGCCGTTGCTGGTCGTCGCGCTCGTCTTCGGGGTGCTGAACGCGTGCGTGCGCCCCCTTCTGGCGTTGCTGACGTTGCCCTTGCTGATTTTGACGCTCGGGCTGTTCACCCTCGTGCTGAATGCGTTCATGCTGTGGCTGACAGGCAGCGCGTCGAATGCCCTTGGACTCGGGTTTCATGTCGACGGCTTCTGGGCGGCATTTCTCGGCGGGCTCGTCATCAGCATCGTCAGCACGATGCTGTCTTTCTTCGTTGTCTCGGCGGCCGCGCCGGTTCGACACGGGTGATGAGAAGCGCTCCGCGCGGTTGATCGGTGAGCGATTGTTGGCGCGAGGGTTGCGCTGCTGGACGCACCCCGCGCAAAGCGTCTAGACAGCCTCCCGGTTCGGAACTGGGGCGCCGTTCTTGCCGGACTCGCCCAGGAGCACCGACGGTTTCGGCTGCTGGCGCCGCAGCTGAAAGGCGTCAATCGCGTGCTCGTTGAGGTACGCGATAGCCTCCGCCAGACTATCGGTGATGAGCAGGAGCTTCGTGTCCTGCACGTCGATGCTGCCTTCCACGCTCATGTTGTGCAGGAGCGCCCGAAGAGGCTCCCAATACGCCACGCCGATCAGCACGACCGGAAAGCTCTTGATCTTCTTCGTCTGGATGAGCGTCAGGGCCTCGAAGAGCTCGTCGAGCGTGCCGAGCCCGCCTGGCAGGGCGACGAACGCGTACCAGTACTTGAAGAGCAGGACCTTGCGGATGAAGAAATAGCGGCACGTGACCCATCGATCCAGGTAGCGGTTCGGTGTCTGCTCGAGCGGCAGCTCGATGTTGATGCCCACCGAGGTCCCGCCCGCCTCTTGCGCGCCCCGGTTGGCCGCTTCCATCAGGCCAGGACCCCCACCGGTCATCACGGTGAATCCCAGCCCGGCGAGGCTGTGCCCCACTTCGCGGGCGAGTTCATAGTAGCGGTGCGATTCGGTGTAGCGTGCCGATCCAAAGACCGTGACGCATGGACCGACGAAATGCAGCTTACGAAACCCGACGAGCAGATCGCGGACAACTCTAAGAAGTGTGCCCAGTTCGCTCAGCCTGGAGTGCGGACCCTCGAGCATGAGCCGATCGGGCTCGCGCCATTCGGCCGCTTTGACGGGAGCCGGTGTAGCCTGAGAGGAGGCTTGCGGTGTGGGTGAGGTCGTCACGACGCTCCTCGCCGATCTGGACAACGGGGGCCGTGGTCGGCGTGCTCACGCGAGGTTTCGTTCGCGCGGCGTTCACGGCGCCTTCGATGGTACCCATTGTCCACCGCGCCGTGCCACTCCCGGCTTACTGGCATGCCTGTCTCGTCGCGGCGCTCAGGCCGCTGACGAAGGCGGCAGCCGCTGATGGCTCGCCCTGATGGAGAACATCGACATCGCGCGGGTGTTCTCGGGGATTGCCGATCTCCTCGAGATCCAGGGCGCCAATCCGTTCCGAATTCGGGCCTATCGCAACGCCGCCCGGACGATCGAGAGCCTTCCAACTTCGGTGGCGTCGCTCGTGTCCGGGTCCGAGCGCGCGCTCGAAGATCTGCCAGGCATCGGCCGCGACCTGGCCGCCAAGATCCGTGAAGTCGTCACGACGGGCGAGCTGACGCTCCTTCGTGAGCTCACCCGCACCACGCCTGAGACGCTCATCGCCCTGCTGCGCATTCCCGGCCTCGGCCCAAAACGCGCCCGTCAAATTCACGACGCGCTGGGCGTGCAGACGCTGGAGGATCTTGCCGCAGCCGCGCGGGAAGGGCGTCTGCGCACCATCAAGGGCATTGGTGCCTCGATCGAGCAGACGGTCATTCGCGGCGTGGCGCTGGACCAGTCTCGGCAGGGGCGCTTCCTAATCGCCGATGCGGATGTGCACATCCGCCCGATCGTCGATCGGCTGCGCGCGCTGCCCCAGGTCGAGGCGCTCGAGGTCTGCGGCAGCTATCGCCGGCGGTCGGAAACGGTGGGAGACATCGATATTCTCGTCTCGGCCAGGCGGGCCGCACCCATCGCCGACGCCTTCGTTCGAGCTCCGGAGGCAGCCCGCGTGCTTGCACACGGCCAAACAAAGTGCTCGATTGTGTTGAAGGCGGAGTTGCAGGTCGACCTGCGAATCGTGCCGGCAAAATCGTACGGCGCGGCGCTGCACTACTTTACCGGCTCGAAGGCGCACAACATCGCCGTGCGGACGCTCGGGGTCAAGCGTCGATTGAAGATCAGCGAGTACGGCGTCTTTCGCGGCGCGAGGCAGATCGGGGGCGCCATTGAAAGTGACGTGTTCAAGGCCGTGGGACTTCCCTGGATTCCGCCGGAGCTCCGGGAGAACCGCGGAGAAATCGAGGCGGCGCGGGAGGGCAGGCTGTCCCAGCTCGTGACGGCCGACGACATTCGCGGCGACCTGCAGATGCACACCACCTACACCGACGGCCGGCACACGCTCGAAGCCATGGTCGAGGGCTGCCGGCTGCTGGGCTACGGGTACATGGCGGTGACCGATCACACTAGTGCGCTGCGTGTCGCGAGGGGGCTCGGCCGCGACGGGTTTCTCAAGCAGTTTCGCGAGATCGACGCCTTGCGAAACAGGTTCGACCGTCCGCTGATCCTGAAGGCGGCGGAGGTGGATATTCTCGACGACGGCTCGCTCGATCTGGACGAGGGAACGCTTGCCGAACTGGATTTCGTCGTGGCGTCGGTCCATTCGCGATTCGCCATGCCGAAAGCAGCCATGACGCGCCGCATCGTTCGCGCGCTCGCGCACCGGCGCGTCCACGTCCTTGGCCATCCCACCGGGCGGCTCCTCAACCGGCGCGAACCGTACGCGCTCGACCTGGATCAGGTGATCACCGCCGCGCGTGACCACGATGTGATGCTCGAAATCAATGCACAGACCGACCGGCTCGACCTGAACGACGTGGCGATCCAGGCGGCGCGGGCGGCGGGCGTCAAGCTCGTGATCTCCACCGACGCGCATCGTGTCGAAGAGCTCGCCTGGATGCGGTACGGCGTGGACCAGGCGCGCAGAGGATGGTGCACCGCGGAAGACATTGCGAACACGCGCAGCGCCGACGCGTTCGTCGCGCTGCTCTCGAAATAGCAATCAGATGGAGTTCGTCGGATCCCTGGTCAGTCGCCGAGCGACGTCGCCGCGAGCGCGGGTTGGGAGGTGTGCAGGAACCAGCGATCCAGGACGACGTGCCGGCTGAACCAGCGCGTGGCGAGGAGCCGTGTTCCGACCGCGCTCAGCAATGAAGCCGGCAGCCAGGGGGCACTCGATGGTTCATGTGGAGGATCACCGAAGCGTTCGCGAATCATCAGATGATACGGCTCGAGAGCTTCGGCCGACACACGGCCCGCGGCCGCGATGGCGGCCCTTGCCGCGAGCACACCCGACTCCACTGCAGTGCGAATCCCTTCGCCGCTCTGCGGGTAGGCGAGACCTGCCGCATCGCCGACCAGTATGGTGCCGTCCGCCACCAGAGGTCTTGTCGCGCTTCCGTAGAGGGCATAGGCATGGCCCTTCCAGCGGGCTGGCAGACCCGGGGGGATCTTGCCCGACTGGCGGAGAAACGCGATGAAGCGGCCGACATGGTCGCCGAGGCGTTTTCCACCGATCCGTCCGACGCCGATATTCAGGTGACGTCCCTTCCGGAAACACCAGCAGTAGCCCTGCAGGTCGGGCCAGAAAAAGAGCTCAGGCGTTTCCGGAGCAATGGGGAATCCCGTCTCGACTGAGCCGTCGAGCGGAAACTCCACCTCCTGGGCGGCCACGATCGGCGCTGAAGGCCTCCGCGGGCGATCGAGCCGTCTCGCGACCGGGCAAAAGTGCCCGCCCGCTCCGACGAGCAGCGGCGCGCGATGGCGTTCGTTGACGATCCAGGCATCGGCCTTGCGCTCAAGACTCGCGATTGGTGTGTTCGTTTCCAGCCTGGCGCCCGATCGCTCGAGAAGATACCAGTCGAACTCGCTTCGCAGGATCCCGTAGCTGATGGCTCGGTCGTAGCGGGTGATCAGCTGACGGCCGCCCAGGACGCCCGTCGAGAAGCTCGTAATCGGCTGGCAGGTGCGGTGGGCGCGGTAGTCGGCGAGGTCCAGCCCGATCGTCTCGACGAGCTGGGGTGTCACCCATCCTGCGCAGACCTTGTCGCGCGGGAACTCGGCGCGATCGATCACGACGACGTCGAGCCCGGCGGCGACCAGCTCACGCGCGCAACTCGAGCCTGCAGGACCGCCGCCGACGATGATCGCGTCGTGGGCGGGCATGCAGGCTGCTCAGGACCAGAAGAATTCCCGGCGTGTCCAGGGAACGTCGTTCGAGACGTCGCGAGCGAACGTCACCTGGAAGAGCTGCAGCCAACCCGCCTGAAAGGTGGCCTGCGACCCGGCCAGATACAACCGCCAGGCTCGGACGAACTCGCGGTCGAACATGGCAGCCACTTGATCGGCCGCCGCGTTGTAGCGATTCAGCCAGTGTTCCAGGGTCCGCGCGTAGTGCAGGCGGAGATTCTCGACGTCGAGCACTGTCAAACCCCACGGCTCGAGCACCTCGCCAATCGCCTCGCGCAGCACCGGCGCGTACGCGCCAGGAAAAATCCGGCGGCGGATCCACGCGTTGAGGGGCAGCGGCTGGCTGCGTCCGATGAAGTGGAGCAGGCCGCGTCCATGCTGAGCGTCGAGGGATCGATCGATGATTGCGCCCAGTTCCTTGTAGTACTCGCGGCCCACATGTTCCAGCATGCCTACCGACACGAACGCGTCGAACCGACCCGCGATCGAGCGGTAGTCATCGTCGATGAATTCCACGAGATGGGTCAGACGCTCGCGCGCCGCGCGATCTCTCGCGTGATCAATCTGCTCGCGTGAAATGTTGAAGGCCTTCACGCGGGCGCCGTAATGGCGAGCCATGTAGAGAGCCAGGGAGCCCCAGCCGCAGCCGGCTTCAACCACACGGTCGCCCCGTCTCAGCTGAAGCTTTCGGCACACGAGCTCCATCTTGGCGAGCTGGGCGTCTTCGAGCGTCATGTCCGGTGATGGGAAATACGCGCACGTGTAGACCAGCTCGCGGTCGAGCCACAACCGGTAGAACTCGTTGCCGATGTCGTAGTGGCGATGGATGTTTTCCCTGCACGCACGAAGCGATCGGGTACGGGAAGGATGCGGATCTGGTGACGTCTTGGCAGGTTCGGGCCGACTCGTCTCGCGCAGGCCGCGATCCACGGCTTCCAGCACCGCGACGAGGTCGCCCTGCACCTCGGCCCGGGATGCCATGTATGCCTCGCCGAAATACAGATGCGGATCGCGCAGGATACGTAGCAGCGTGATGCGGTCCTTGATCAGGATCCGCCCGATCGGGTCGTCGGCCCTTGCGGGGGCGCTCGAACCGTCCCACAACATCAGCCGTACGGGAGCGGATCCCAGCTGCCGCTGAATGAGCGACACCGCCCACCGATCCAAGAAAGATGCAGAACTACTTCCGCCCGGGGGCGCCATCGCGTCCGCGGTGAGTTCATCCTTCATGGGCCGACCTCCTGGCCTTGCCAGCCGATGCTACCCGGCTTCGCGGTAGCGGGCCTCGATTCGCTGCCGCGTCTGGCCGAGCTGTTCCTCCAGGCCACTGCGCGTCTTGCTCCGGGCAAGCGCGCGCGCCAGGCCGCTGAACAGCCCTCCCGGAATGCTCGCCTGTGTACGATTCAAATACATCATGTAGCTGCTTCGTGTCCCGTCCTCGACCAGCGAGGTGACTGCGAAGGACGCGTCGAAGTAGTGGCTGGCATAGACCTGCTTGGAAGCAATGACCGCGCCGGAGGCGCTGCCGGGGGGGCGGTAAATCGCCACGTGCGTCAGGCTGATCACGGGCCGAAACCCGAATTTCTCACGGGACCAGTACAGGAAGCTCTCGACCTCTGCGCGCGGCACCTGTGGAAATTTCACCAGGTACTGGTGAAACTCGGGGTATCGCTCCACGAGTGACGGCGACTTTTGAAGAAGGCCGCGGACGGCGGCGTCTCGCGGGAGCGGCACCCGCTTATCGAGGTAGGCGCCGAGGCCCGGCGCTCCGCCGGTCATGTACGCAGTGGCCTCTTCCAGGAGAACCCGACGAAGCAGGTGGCTGGCCTGCTGATCGGCCGCCAGCGAAGTCCAGTCGATGTCCCTGTTGAAACGCTCGATCTGGCTGCCAGTCAGTCGAACACCGCACACGCCCGGACGGCACTCACGAAGGTCGGCGATGTCCTCGGGGTCCACCTGAATGGAAGCCAGATCCTCGGCGCGAGGCGGGGAACCAAGACGCCCGACTTGCAGGACCAGGTCGCTCTGTTTGAAATCGACGATATCGCGAAACCGATCGACGATGAAGCCTGCCGGCGCTCCCACCTTGACCACACCGACGACGGCGAACTCGCGCCGATCCGAGGTAGACAGCATTCTCACCGTCACCCTGCCGCGCTCGACGGCGTCGATCTCACCCGGGGAGAATCCCAGCTGCTGTCGAAGGTAGGTGACGTACTCGGTCGATGGCTCGTCGGCCAGTGCCGGAAGTGCGAGAGTGCACACGGCCAGCAGCCAGCTCACCCGCATCGTTTGAGACTATACGGTGCCGGCAAGGCCGACAACCATGAAAGTCGAGCCGTGAACGGGCGCGATCCCACGTGTGCCAGGAGGTGATGTGCTGTGGACGTCGATGCGAATGCCGGCGATCGTCGCGCTGTGCGGGGCCTGACCCGAGGACGAGCTGGCCCGAGCGCGCTCAGTTCATCGAGCAGGAGCCGGGGCCTCGCGGATCGCCGCACGCGCCGCACGGCATGGGCGAGGACACGCGGGTCGAGGCGGATTGACCGGAACCCACGGCGAACACGGAGAGCAGGCGCGACAGTTTGTCGCCCCCGCAGGATGGGCATGAGGGACGCTCGCTCGCCCGGGTCAAGTGCTCGAAGCGGTGCTGGCAGTCGCCACACTCGAACTCGTAGAGAGGCATTCCAGGATTGTAGTCCCAACCGAACCGTTGCACCACTGAGCGCGCCGTTGTGCATGGCCTCGGGACCGACCGGCAGAGCTGCGCGATTCAGCAGGGCAGAGGCGCGTTCGTGATGACGCACTCGCGGACTGGCCCGCGCAGCGACGCCCGCGCGTTGATCGCCCGGCGGGCGGGGATCTCGATGACGTGCAGTCCCGCCTGCCGGGCCTCGCTAGACGTGTAGAGTGCGAGCACCTCGGGCGCGGTCGAGTTGCTGACGACAATCCGCGCGCCGCCGCACGCGAGTGCGACTATCAGCGCCTGCAGGCGCCGCTGATCGTCGCCCGTGAATCCTCCCGCGGTATAGGCTGTGAACCGCGACGTCATGGTGAGCGGCGCGTAAGGAGGATCGAAGTAGTAGAAGTCTGCCGGGCCTGAGTGCGGCGTGAGCGCGTCGAACGTGCGCACCTGCAGACGGACGCCCGGCTGGCGCAGGATTGCGGACACGCGCGCCAGGTTGTCGTGATCGCAGATGCGCGGATTCTCGTAGCGTCCCACCGGAACGTTGAACTCGCCGCGGGCATTCACACGAAAGAGCCCGTTGTAACCCGTGCGGTTCAAGTAGATCAGCATGGCCGCGAGCTCTGGGGGATACCGGGCCGGCGCCGGCGCGTGCGGCACGCGCGCGAGCCGCGCCGGATTGAAATGATTGTCGCGGATATCGTAGTAGTGGTCGGCGCCCTTTTGCCGATGCGCGCGCTCGAGACGCGTCAGCGATCGCACCACGTCGTCGAACTCGTCGCGCAGCGCCTGATAACACCCGATGAGGTCGCGATTGCTGTCGGAGAGCGTGGCCGTGGCGCCGTCGAGACGCCCCGCGCGGAACAGATCGAAAAACACCGCGCCACTTCCGAGAAAGGGCTCAGAGTAGCGGTCGAATTCGGCGGGATAGTACCGGCGGAGCGAGGGCAGAAGCTGCCGCTTGCCGCCCGCCCACTTCAGAAACGGACGTGCCGGGCGGCGTGAGCCGCTCGCCGCCAGCCTTGCTCAGTGAGTCCGCCCCTGCGCGATGCGGATGCCGATGGCCATTCCCAGATGAAAGGCCGCTTCCTGGTTGAGCCAGACATGCCGGGCGTGATTGTCGACCAGCTCATCGAGCGCCGCGCGCCGCTCCTCAGGCAGCTCGTTCTGAAGCTGCTGCACGAGCTCGTCCTGCCGGTCGACGCTGACCGGCTCGAACACCTCGTCTTCATGCAGCATCGTCAGCAGCTCGTCGAATTCCGCCTCGCACTGCTCTTCGATGTCCCCAAAGCTCGGATAGGCGCGGCTGTGCGGAGAGAGCTCGATCTTGTCGGCCGCCTCGCGGGCCACGTTCATCAGTTCCTCGGACGTGGTGGACATAGGCCTCCTGCGCCCATTGTACTCGGCGGCGACCCGCCTGGCGCCCGCGTAAGACCGCGGTGGCGCGAGTTCGCCGACGTCCGGCCCGTGCGGGCCACGTGGCGGACCTTCGTGAATGATCGCACGAATGAGCCGGGATAGAATGCCGGCCATGCACGCGTTCGCATCGCTCGTTCTACTGCTCGCCGCGATCGCCGCGCCAGCCATCAAAGAGGCGCCGCCGCGTCCTCAGTTCTTCACGAGCCCTCTCACGGCCGAAGAGTCGCGGGGATTGCAGGCGGTGATCGAGACCAGTCTCGGGACCTTTGTCATCGATCTGTTGCCGGACGCGGCGCCGAATCATGTAGGTCTCTTCGTCAAGCATGCGCGCGAAGGCGTCTACAACGGCACGGCGTTTCATCGTGCCGTGAAGCTCGGCATGATCCAGGGAGGCGATCCGATCTCGAAGGACCCGGCTCGGCGTCATCAGTACGGCACCGGCGGGCTGCGCCTCCTCAAAACGGAGATCAATCGGGAACAGCAGACCCGCGGAGCCGTGTCGGCCATTCAGATTCCCGGCGAGCCTGACAGCGCGGGTGCCCAGTTCTTCGTCAATGTCGCGGATCAACCCGGGCTGCAGGGTAAATACACGGTCTTCGGACGGGTCAGCGAGGGCATCGAAGTCGTTGCGGCCGTCTCGGAAGCCACCGTGGACGAGACCGGCAGGATCGTCGATCGTGTCGAAATACGCGGCGTCACGATCCGCGAGCGCCCGGCCGAACCGTTCACGGCCGAGTCGGCTGCCGACCTGATCGCGTACCGCGCGGTGCTCGAAACCAGTCTGGGCACAATTACGCTGGAGCTCTTTCCGCAGAAGGCGCCTGAACATGTCAGGAACTTTCTACGGTTGGCTCAGGCGGGCGCCTTCGACGGGACGGCCTTCCATCGAGTGGCGCCAGGGTTCGTCATTCAGACGGGATTCATGCCGACTCGATCGAGTCAGCTGACGCAGGCCCAGGCACGGTACGTACGGAGCCTTCCGCCCGAGTTCAACGACACGGCTCACGTGAAGGGCACCGTGTCGATGGCGCACGGCGACGATCCGGCGAGCGCCAGCACGTCGTTCTTCATCTGCACGGCGACGGCGCCCGCCCTGGATGGACGGTACACCGCGTTCGGGCAGGTGATCGAGGGGATGTCCGTCGTCGAGGCCATCGAGCAGGTGCCTCGCCAGGGCGAGGCGCCGATCTCGCGGGTAGAGCTGACGCGCGTGCGTGTCGAGCGTCGTTAGCCCGACCGCTCAGACCCTTCCAGACCCTCGACACGCTCGGCCACGAAGGCCAGCAACTCTGCCTCATTGCGGTACGCCAAGGTCGCGCATTTCGGGTGCGTCGCGCCCGCTATCAGCCGCGACACCGCGGACGCTCGCGAAGCCTCGTACACGAGCACCACCCGTTGCTTCGTCGTATGGCTTCGTCCGAGCACGTAGCCGACCTCGAATCCGACACCGAAGCTCGATCCTGAAGCTTCGGCCACCAGGACGTCACAGCTGTCGAGCCAGCCGAGGTCACGCTGAAACACCTCGCGTTCGGTCAGGCGCGCCTCCCGCGTGTCCACGTCGTCGTCCAGGAGATGCGCCGTGATGATGTCGTGCCCCGACGCGCGCAGGGCGTGTGCGATCGCGCGTGCCGCCCCCAGCGCGCTTCTGTTTCCACGCACCGTGCACGCCAGGTAGATCCTCACAAGTCCCCCGATTCATCGATGAAGAAGGGCAGTTGCCGGCGCGAGCTGTCCGCCGTCAGCGGCTCAGCGGAATCAGAGAGATTGTGCACGCTCACGCCGAGCAGCCGTACCGGGCGGCGACCGCTTTCGGTCCGTTCGAGCAGCTTCACGGCCCGTCCCGCCAGCGCGTCGCTGTCCCGTGTCGGGACCGGGTGGCTCTCGGCTGCGTGTGATGGTCGTGAAGTCGCCATACCGCACTTTGAGAGTGAGGGTTCGGGCAAACAGCCCGTGACGTTCGAGCCACCGTGCGGCGCGGCGAGCCATCGCGTCGACTTCGCTGCGGATTTCCGAACCCTCCACAAGATCGACCGGGTAGGTGTTCTCGCTGCCGCTCGACTTGAAGGGCCGGTCTGGTGTGACTTGTCGGTCATCAATTCCGTGTGACATCCGCACGAGCGCGTCGGCGTGGCTGCCGACGAGCGATCGGAGCAGAGCCGGCTCGACCTGCCGCAAATCGAGCAGCCGGTTGACGCCGTGCTGGCGCAGCTTGCGAGCCGTCACCGGGCCCACGCCCCACAACGCGTCCACGGGCAACTTCTGCAGGAACGACTCGATCCGATCGGGAGCGATCACCGTCAGGCCGTCTGGCTTCTGCCACCCCGACGCGATCTTGGCGAGAAACTTGTTTGGGGCCACGCCGGCCGACGCAGTCAAGCCAGTCCGCTCGCGAATCTCGACCTTGAGCCGGCGTGCGGTTGGCGTGGCGAGCGGTTCCTGCCACGCGTTCTCGGTGACGTCGAGATAGGCCTCGTCGAGCGACAGCGGCTCGACCAGTGGTGTGACCGACCTGAAGATCGCGAAGACTTCCCGTGACACGTCTCGGTACTTCGTGAAGTCGGGCGTGACGATGACCAGATCGGAGCAGAGGCGGACAGCCCGGGCCATGGCCATGGCGGAGTGGATCCCGAACGCGCGTGCCTCATAGCTGGCGGCGGCCACGACACCACGCCGTGCGGGATCGCCGCCGACCACGACGGGTCGGCCGCGCAGCGATAGATCGTCGCGTTGCTCAACGGACGCGTAGAACGCGTCCATGTCGATGTGCACGATGCGTCGCATGAGACGGCCGGGATTGGGTGGCGCGGCTGGGAAGTGTACTATGGCGGGATGCCACAGTTCGTTTACACGATGAAGGGGCTCGGCAAAATCTATCCACCGGATGTCCAGGTGCTCAAGGACATCTGGCTGTCGTTCCTGCCCGGGGCGAAGATTGGTGTGCTGGGTGGCAATGGAGCCGGCAAGAGCACGTTGCTGCGCATCATGGCCGGCGAAGACCACGACTTCGTGGGCGAGGCATTTCCTTCCGAAGGGTTGAGCGTCGGGCTCCTGTCGCAGGAGCCTCGGCTTGATGCATCGAAGACCGTGCTCGGCAACGTCGAGGAGGGACTCTCGGAAGTGCGGGCCTTGCTCGATCGTTACGACGCGATCAATGCCCGGTTCGCCGAGGATCTCTCACCCGAGGACATGGAGAAAGTGCTGGAACAGCAGGGTCGTGTCCAGGATCAGATCGATGCCACCAACGCCTGGGAAATCGACTCGCGTCTCGAACTGGCCATGGAAGCACTCCGCGTCCCACCACCGGACGCCGACGTCACGACGCTGTCCGGCGGGGAACGGCGGCGGGTGGCACTGTGCCGCCTGCTGCTGCGCTCGCCTGATCTGCTGCTGCTCGACGAGCCCACGAATCACCTCGACGCGGAATCGGTGGCCTGGCTCGAGCGTTTTCTCAAGGACTACAAGGGCACGGTCGTCGCGGTTACCCACGACCGCTACTTCCTGGACAACGTCGCCGGCTGGATTCTCGAGCTCGATCGAGGATCCGGCATCCCCTGGGAAGGGAACTATTCATCCTGGCTCGACCAGAAGAAAAAGCGCCTCCAGGTGGAGGAAAAACAGGAGAGCAAGCGGCAGCGGACACTCGAGCGCGAGCTGGAATGGGTTCGCATGTCTCCACGTGCGCGTCAGGCGAAGGGACGTGCCCGCCTGACGGCGTACGAAAAGCTTCTGGCAGAGGACACACCGCAGAAGCTGGACGCGGTGGAAATCTACGTGCCGCCAGGTCCGCGGCTGGGCGATGTGGTCGTCGAAGCCCGAGGCCTCAGAAAAGCCTACGGCGACCGTCTCCTCTTCGATGACCTTGCCTTCACGCTTCCGCGGAGCGGCATCGTCGGCGTGATTGGCCCGAATGGCGCGGGCAAGACCACGCTGTTCCGGATGATCGTCGGCCAGGAGACGCCTGACGCCGGGTCGTTACGACTGGGCGACTCGGTTCGCATCGGCTATGTCGATCAGTCACGCGACACGCTGACGGCGAACAAGACGGTCTGGGAAGAAATCTCCGGCGGCGACGATGAGATCGAACTTGGCACGCGCAAGGTGGCCTCGCGGGCGTACGCGTCCTGGTTCAATTTTCGCGGCCGCGATCAACAGCGCCTCGTCGGATCGCTGTCGGGTGGCGAGCGCAATCGCCTGCACCTGGCAAAGCTGCTCAAGTCGGGGGGCAACCTGTTGCTGCTGGACGAGCCCACGAACGACCTCGACGTGGACACCCTGCGGGCGCTGGAGGAAGCGATCCTGAATTTTGCCGGGTCTGTCGCCGTGATTTCGCACGACCGCTGGTTTCTCGATCGCATTGCCACGCACATCCTGGCATTCGAGAGCGACAGCCGGGCGGTCTGGTTCGAGGGGAATTACCAGGACTACGAGACGGACCGCCGCCGGCGCCTGGGTGCGCTGGCCGAACAGCCCCACCGGATCAAGTATCGAAAGTTGACGCGCTGAGGGCGTCGAGCAGCCTACTCGTCGCCGCCGTCGTCGAGGACCGCACCGTCTTCGTCTTCCGCGCGGGTGGCGAAGTTGTCGATCTCGGGCTCGGGGCTCACCGCGTCCTCGTTGTCGTCGGTGGTGAAAAGCTGGCCGGTCAGTCGCTCGCGGATCGGCCCCTTGGGTTTGTCGTAATTCTGCGCCCGACGGTCAGCCGTGCGGCGACGGGGTGGACGGCCCTCCCGTTTGGACAGGGTGTCCGGCGCGCCGCCGCCGCTCCTGAAGCCTCCACCGCCGCCACCGCCGCCGCCCGGGGGCGGGCCGCCGAACGTACGGGGACGAAACGGCGCCGGATCCGAGCCGGCCGGCCGGCTCTCACGGGCACGCGCCTCGTTGATGGCCAGCGTCCGGCCCTTGAATGGTTGTTGATTGAGTCGATCGATCGCCGCCTGGGCGTGAGCGGGGTCGTCGAACTCAACGAAGGCGAAGCCGCGCGGTCGGCCCGTGTCCCGATCGACAGGCAAAAACACCTGCCGGAGCGGGCCAACCGACAAAAAGTGCTCGCGAAGTTCTGCCTCGGATGTTTCGTAGGGCAGGTTGCCGACGAACAGACGAACTGACATTCTGGCTCTGGATCCGTCCCGAACCGGGGCGAAAGTATAGCATACTACCAGCCAATTCCATGCCGACCGCCAAAGCTGCGCTGTTTTTCCTGCTCGGAGTGTTCGTTCTCGTCTTCCTGGTCACGTGGGTTCTGGCTCTCACCGGACGCCTGGCGACCGACCCTCGCCGCCTCGAGCGCGGACGGCCCACCCCTTCCCACTTCTTCATCGGCTTCGTGGCGACGTTTTTCGACACGCTGGGCATCGGATCGTTTGCCACCACGACGTCGTACTACAAGCTCATGCGCCTCGTGCGCGACGAGCTGATTCCCGGGACGCTCAACGTCGGCATCACGTTGCCCACCACCGTTCAGGCGCTGATCTACGTCACGATCGTCGAGGTGGACATGCAGACGCTCTGGCTGATGATTGCCGCATCGGTGGCCGGGGCCTGGCTGGGCGCGGGGATCGTGGCCGGCTGGCCGCGGCTCAGGATTCAGGTGGGGATGGGCGTCGCGCTGCTCGTCGCAGCGTCACTCATGTTGATGACGCAGCTCAGCCTGTTTCCGCCCGGTGGCGACACCTACAGCCTGAGCGGCGCGAGGCTCGTCCTGGGGCTTGCCGGCAACTTCATGCTGGGCGCCCTGATGACGCTCGGCATCGGCCTTTACGCTCCGTGCATGATTCTCGTGAGCCTGCTCGGAATGAATCCCACCACGGCGTTTCCCATCATGATGGGGTCCTGCGCCTTCCTCATGCCGGTTGCCAGCGTGCGCTTCATCCGGAAGGGCAGTTACAGCCTGCCGGGCGCCATCGGCCTCGCGGTCGGTGGAATACCGGCGGTGCTTCTCGCGGCGTTCATCGTTCGCTCGCTACCGCTCGGCGCCGTGCGCTGGCTCGTCGTCTGCGTCGTGGTCTACACCGCCGTGATGATGCTGCGATCTGCCCGGCACGAACAGCAGATAGCCGTCGAAGCACAAGCCAGCACCGCGTAAGCCCTGAGGCGCGGCCGGCGATTTACCCGCCGGCTCCGAATGTTTCGCGCACCTGTTTCGATTGCCGCAGGTAGACGAGCCACGCCGCATTGTAGACAGGCACGAGCAGGATCAGAGGAAGCCGGATTCCCGGTGGGCGGTTGTCCGGAAACCACCTCGTCATCATCAAAAGCGCCGTCGAGGCCGACAGGATCAAGGCCAATCTGGTCAGCCGGATCGCGTCCGGTCGGTGTCTGAGCAACGCGATCCCGGCTGCCAATCCGACGGCCGTCGCCAGAAGCCGCACGCCCAGCACGAGCAGGGCCGCCGGGCGATCCGTAATCCGCGGGAGCACGGCGGAGGCGACGAGCCCGAGGCTCAACGGCTCCCACACCGTCAGGAGCAGGGCGAGCAGCAGCAACCAGCCGCGAATCACATCGAACCAAGCGCCGTGATCCTGCATCTGTCGCAGCGGTACGGTCGCGATCTCACTCTATCCCACCCGCTCGGCGGCTCGGCGCAGATTTGTCATCCGATGACGATTTCGTGGCTGCATCGACGTCGAACGTCAGCCGGTGACATGGATTGCGGAGCTATCGCGCTCGGCCCGCGCGGCAACGCCAGCGACCTGCGCAGGCATCCGCGTGCGCTTCTAGCCACCAGAGAGTTCCGCCATCGATCATTTTCCCGCCAGCCAGTGACCGCTTTCAGGCGCCGCAGTCGCCTGTGCTACCATTTTCGGCCCGGCGAGTTGACCGGGATCGCTCGCCCGGACGCTCGAAGCCGCACCCAACCCAAGAGTTGTCTGAGTCGTCATTCGTCGCCCTCCGGCATCGCAACTTCCGGCTCCTCTGGGCCGGACAGCTGGTTTCGCACGCCGGATCGCAGATGCAGACGGCGGCGATCCTCTGGCACGTCTCGCTGCTGGTTCCCGCTCACGAGCGCGGGCTGGCGCTCGGTCTCGTGGGGCTGGTTCGGGTCATCCCGATCGCCTTCTTTTCCACGATGGCCGGGGTCGTCGCCGACGCCCTCGATCGCCGGCGCCTGATGCTCGTGACGCAGATGTCGATGTCTGTGATCGCGAGTGTCCTCGCGTGGGCGACGTTCAATGGTCTTTCGGCACCGTGGCCTGTCTACGCGCTGGCGGCGGCCAGCTCGGCCGCGATGTCGTTCGACACTCCGGCCCGCCAGTCGCTCATCCCGACGCTCGTGCCGCGCGAACATCTGCCGAATGCCATCGGCCTCAACACCATCGTGTTCCAGCTGGCAGCCGTCTCCGGGCCGTCGATAGCCGGAATTCTGATTGCGTGGCAGGGTGTCGGGTGGGTCTACGTCGTCAATGCTGTGTCATTTCTCGTCGTCATTGCCGCGCTGCTGGCGATGCGCAATGTCCCCGCCGTGGCTCCTGAGGACCGCGGGGAATTGAGCCTGGCCGCCGGACTCGAAGGCCTGCGCTTCGTCTTCCGCGAGCCCCTGATCCGGTCGACCATGCTGCTGGATTTCTGCGCGACGTTCTTTTCCTCCGCCACCGCGCTTCTGCCGATTTTTGCTCAGGACATCCTGCAGGTCGGTCCACGCGGCTACGGGTGGCTTTACGCAGCGCCGGCGGTAGGAGCGGTCACGACCAGCGCGCTGATGGTTCGCGCGGTGAACTGGATCGAGCGGCGCGGACTGGTGTTGGTCGTGAGCGTTGTCGTGTACGGTCTGGCGACCATTGGATTCGGGTGGTCTCGAACGTTCTGGGTCACCTTTTGCTGTCTGGCCATCACGGGGGCCGCCGACACCATCAGCACGATCCTGCGAAACCTGATTCGATACCTTCGGACGCCCGATCACCTCCGCGGCCGCATGGTGGGCGTCAACATGGTGTTCTTCAATGGAGGCCCGCAGCTCGGTGAGCTCGAGGCGGGCCTCATGGCCCACTGGGTTGGGGCGCCTCTGTCGGTCATGCTCGGCGGAGCGGGCTGCATTCTGGCGACGGGGCTGATTGCCGGACGCACGCCGGCCTTGTGGACCTACGGACGGGAGGAATTGGGAGTGCCGTCGGCCCCGGTGAAAGTCGAAGGTGCAGCCGAGGCGCGACTCATCCAGCCGCCGGCTCCGCCGGGGGCTGCATGATGCGTCGATCGGCGACCACGAAGTAGGGCAGCGCGAGCGCCGAGAGGCCGGCAGCCACGGCAAACGCCACTTGAAAACCGTAGTGCTGAATCAACCAGCCCATGGAGGTCGAGCCGGTGCCAATCCCGGTGTCGAACGCCGCCAGCATCGCGCCGTACGCGGCGCCCCGTCGATCCGGCCGTGACGTTGGTCATCACATAGGCCGCGAACACCGGGTACACCGTGCCGAACCCCGCGCCGAACGTCACCGCGGACACGACGAACCCGAGCCGGGTGTCCACGAATGCCATGAGTCGCAAGACCTATCGAAATCAGGGACAGGCACGGTATGAACACGCGTGCGTAACCCAGCCGATCCCCGAGCGTTCCGGAAAATGGTCGGGTCACCAGTATGGTCACCGCCAGCGTCGTCAAGTAGAGGCCTGTCGGGCGGATCGCGAGCCAGTCGGCGTAAATCCCCGTGAAACTCGTGATGCCCCCGTAGCCGAACGAATACAGGAACAGTGAAAACGAGACGCCCAGCACCCGCCATTCGAGCAATCCCGGTTGCCGGACGGTTGGCCGGGTCGGCAGCTCCCGCGTCGAATCCTCGAGCCGCCATGCGATGACGGCCATACCGAGGTTGAGGACGCATGCGACGGCGCAGACCCAAGACCAGTCGATCTGGAAGAGCCAGAAACCGATCGACGGTGCAACGGCAATCGCCGCCACGGTCGCGAGCCCCCAATAGCTGATGCCCTCAGCTCGTCTTTCAACGGGCAGAAGCGACGTCATATACGCGCCAGAGCTCGACATGAGACCTGACCAGAACGCGCCATGGAGCACGACCAGCGCCAGCATCATGCGGTAGTCGAGAATCACCGCGTAGGCGGCGTTGAACACGGCCACCGCGATGCTGCAGACAATGAGCACGCGCCGCTGCCCGACACGGTCGCTGAGCGCGCCGGTGAAGGGCGCACAGAATGCGGCGGCATATGTGAGCAGGCCCAGAAACAAACCGGCGGCGAATGTTGAGCCGCCAAGCGCGAGCACGCGAAAAGGTGCGACGGGGAGCAACTGGAACGCCGAGAGGAAAACGGTGAAGGTGAACGCGCACATTAAGAGAAAGCGCGACGTGAAGACGCTCTCGCGGGCGGGCATGGGCCGCTCAGTATACCTGCGAGTATCATGAAGCGTTCGGCGGAGCGGCGATCGGCGCGATGCGAAAACCGGCCATTCTGATCACCGGAGCGGGAGGTGAAATCGGTCATGGGCTGCTCACGCGGCTGACGCGACAGGGTCGCCAGCCGATTGTGACGCTCGATCTCAATCCTCTCGAGCCCGCGCTCGCCGGGTTGGCGCAGCGTGAGCTGACCGGATCGATTCTCGACTCGGCCCTCCTCGAACGGATTCTGGCCGAGTACGAGGTGGATACGGTGTTCCACCTGGCCGCGTTGCTGTCAACGCGCTCGGAGTACACTCCCGTCACGGCGCATCAGGTCAACGTCGATGGCACGCTGCGATTGCTCGAGTTCGCCGAGCGCCAAGGCGAATCGCACGGCCGGCCCGTGCTGTTCGTCTATCCCTCGTCGATTGCTGCGTATGGCCTGCCGGATCTGGACACGAAACTCCGGGCCGGCAGTGTCCGTGAAGACGAGTTCGCCACGCCGTGCACGATGTACGGGTGCAACAAGCTGTACTGCGAGCTGCTCGGGCAGTACTACGCGCGCCACTACAAGCAACTGGCCGCCGGTCGTGCCGGCAACGTGGACTTTCGGGCGGTGCGGTTCCCCGGATTGATCTCTGCGGACACCATGCCGGCTGGCGGGACTTCCGACTACGCGCCCGAGATGATTCACGCCGCAGCCAGAGGCGAGCGCTATGCGTGCTTCGTTCGTCCCGACACGCGCATCCCGTTCATGGCGATGCCGGACGGAGTGGACGCCCTGATCACACTGGCGGGTGCTCCCCGCGGGGGCCTGACTCGCACGGCTTACAACGTCCGCGCGTTCAATCCCTCGGCCGCGGAGATTCAGGCCCTCGTCCTGCGAGCGTTTCCGGACGCCGAGATCTCGTTCGAGGTCGATGTCAAACGCCAGCGAATCCTCGATTCGTGGCCAGCCGACATCGACGACACCGCGGCGCGTCGCGACTGGGGTTTCCGGCCGACCCTCGATCTGCACGCCGCGTTCGACCGCTATCTGATTCCGGCCATCACGGCCAGGCATCGACCTGACAACACGCGCGAGAGGCACACATGAGCGTCAGCCCGTCGCGACTGCGCGATCGGCAGGAGATCTCCGACACGTATCGATGGTCGCTCGATGACATCTTTCAGGCGTGGGACGACTGGCAGGTAGCACTCGATGAGATCCAGTCGAAGGTGCGACGATACGCCGCGCTCAAGGGAACACTTGGTGAAGGCGCTGGCTCGTTGCTCGCCGCGTACCGGCTGGCCGATGAGATTGGCCAGGCGCTCTATCGCGTGTGGTATTACGCGGCCCTGGGCTACGACCAGGATCAGCGCGACAACTCGCTCAACGCCCGCCGCCAGCAAGTGCAGAGTGTCCTGGCCGAGTGGGCGCAAGCCAGTGCCTGGTTCAGCCCGGAGCTGCTTCGCATACCTCTCGCCACCGTACACGCGTGGATGGACGAGCTGCCGGATCTGGTCCTCTACCGGTTTGCGATCGAGGACCTCTACCGTCAGCAGGAGCACGTGCTGGACGATGCCGGCGAGCACCTGATGTCGTTGGCGACGCGCTTCGACGCGACGCCGTCGGATTCCTACGCGGCTCTGTCGACGGCGGATGCCAGGCATCCAACGATCACGCTCTCCGACGGCGAATCGCTGACGCTGACGTACGGAACGTATCGGAGCATTCTGGCGACCAGACGTCAGCAATCCGACCGGCGGCTGGCGTTCGAGACTTTTCACGAAGCGTACAAGGCGAGCGAGAACACGTATGCCTCGATGTACAACGCCGTGCTGCAGCGTGACTGGTTTCATGCACAGGCACGCGGCTATCGCACCACGCTCGAAGCGGCGCTCCACGGCCACAACGTGCCCCAATCGGTCGTGGAAACGCTCATTGAGACCGGTCGCCAGGGTACCGGACCCCTTCGACGCTATCACGCCCTTCGCCGGCGCGTGCTGGGCCTCGAGTCCTACCATCTCTACGACGCCATGATTCCGCTGGTCGACCACGATCGGGCCTATCCTTACGACCAGACCATCGGGTGGGTCATCGAGTCGGCCGCGCCGCTCGGGCAGGAATACCTCGACACGCTGCGGGGCGCCTTTGCGAGCCGGTGGATCGACGTCTACGAGACCCCTGGCAAGCGCAGCGGCGCGTACTCGGCGCCGGTGTACGGTGTCCACCCCTACGTCCTGCTCAACCACAACGAGACGCTCGACGCCGTCTTCACCGTGGCGCACGAAATGGGGCACTCGATGCACACCGTGCTGGCGCACCAGCACCAGCCCTTCATCTACGCCGGCTACGCGATCTTCGTCGCCGAGGTGCCTTCGACGCTGAGCGAGGCCCTCTTTCTCGAGTATCTGCTGGCACGCACCGACGATCCCCGCGAGCGCATCGTGCTGCTCCAGCACGCGATTGACGATGTCATGGGGACGTTCTACACGCAGGTGATGTTTGCCGATTTCGAGCTCAGGGCGCATCGCCTCGTCGAGACGGGCCAGCCGATCACGGCTGAAGTCCTCAGCAGCCTCTACGGGGATCTGCTCCGTGACTATCACGGTGAGAGCGTCGACCACGACGATCTCGCCCGTGTGACGTGGGCCCGGATTCCACACTTCTACGGCACGCCGTACTACGTCTACCAGTACGCCACGTGCTACGCGTCCACGGCCCTCCTGATGCGCCAGATCACCGAAGGCCCGGACGACGACCGCCGCGCAGCGGTGGGGAGGTACCTCGACCTGCTCAAGTCAGGCGGCAGCGACCACCCGATGGCGCTCCTGCAGCGGGCGGGGGTGGATCTCAACCGAACGGAGACGATTCGAGCGGTGGTGGAGATGATGGACCGCCGGGTGGGCTTGCTCGAAGCGTCGCTCAACGAACTGCCCGCCTGAGCCTGCCAGGCGTCCCAGCGTCTCACCGGGGTTCAGCCGTCGCAATCGGCAGGTCGTCGCGGTTGCCCCATTCTTCCCACGATCCGTAGTAGTTGCGCAGCCGCTCATAACCGACGAGGCGCATCGCGAACAGATCGTGAGAGGCGCGCATGCCGACCTGGCAATACGCAATCACGTGGTGCTCCGGCAGAACGCCTTTGCCGCGAAACAGCAGGATCAGTTCGTCGGCCGGCCGGAAAGCCTTCGTGACCGGATCGAGCGCATCTTCCCAGTACACGGGCACAGCGGATGGAACGAACCCGCCGCGACGAATTCCGCGCAAGTCCCGGCCTTCGATCTCAGCCTGTGTCCTCGCATCGACGATGCGGGTATCAGCGCGGTTGATGGCCGCCTGGACGTCCGAGGCCGTGGCGAGCCAGCGAGGATCGGGGTTGGATACGAAGGCCGCCGCGCGAACTCCGGGCGCGTCAGCTGAGACGGCGCGCGTCTCGAGGGTCCATTTCGTCCAGCCGCCGTTCAGCAGCGACACACGGGTGTGGCCGTAGTAGTTCAGGATCCACCAGAGACGCGCCGCGTAGATGCCGCCGCGATCGTCGTAGGCCACGACGTGCGTCGTGTTCGAGATGCCCAGACGTCCCATCAGCGCCTCGAACCGGGCGGGCGAGGGCAGGAACGTCGGTGGATTCAGGGCGTCGCGGATCTCGTCGTTTCGAAGGAGCACTGCGCCTGGAACGCGCCCGTCTTCATACCCGCGCATGCGCATATCCACGACTCGCACATCGGCGTCCGCGAGGTGCGCCTCCAGCCACGCGGTTTCGACGAGCATGTCGGGATGCGCGTAGGTTGAGGCCATGAGCAGCAGCGCGATCAGGGTCATCGCCGAGACCCTATCAGAGATGAACGTTGCCGGCAAACAAGCCGCCGCTCTCCGGATCTCGGGAACCAGTACAATGCAGCGGTCAGAGCGTACCGGGCGGATGTCTCACCTGAGTGGACGCAATAGAACGCGGGGAGTCGAGGCGTGAGTGTGAGCAGCGGTGTCAGCGATATCAGGCTATCTCGTCTATGGCGCCAGATGGACGTCGATCGTCGTCGTGCCGCGGCGGATGCATTCTGGCGCGATGAGGATCTCATCGCCGACCACGCGCAGGCGGTCGGCCTCATCGCCAAGCAGATCAAGTTTCGTCCGCGATCGGTCGCGACGCTGCCGCTCGACAGGAGAGCGCGTCACCTGGCCGCGCAGAAGGAGCTGCCCGACATGCTCGCGGGTCGAATCCTCATCGCGTATCACCTGGCGGCCCAGCGTCCGATGATGGGAGCGTTTCTCGATCGACTGGGGATTCTGCACGACAACGGCCTCATCACCGATGAGTCTCCAAAAGTTCCGGACGCCTCGGCCCTTCAAGCCGCCGCCCGCGGACTGGCGTCGGAGTTTCCGGCACAGGACGTGGCGCTCTATCTCGGTACGCTCCTGGGCCAGGACCCGGACACCTGGGGTGGTCTGGCGAGCATTCCCGAGCTCCTGCAGCTGTCCACCGAGGGCTGATGCGCTCGTGGCGAGTCTTCGCGACGAAGTGCTCAGCGAGCTCGCACACCACGGCGTGGCGCCCAAACTAGACACGTCGCCCGAGCTGATTCGAGCCTTCCTGAACGATCTCTATCGGTTCGAGCTGCAGCGGCTGCGAGACCGCGTGCTCAGAGGCGAGCTGGCCCGCTCGGAGCTCGCCGCGCACGTCATCGGCGTGCGACGCCGCTATCGGCTGCTCTCAGTGCCTCTTGGCGAGTGGACGTCTCCCGGCTGATCCGCCGGCTGCGCCCGTTCGATCGAGAGCCCAGCGGGGACAGCAACGACGCCGCGCTGCCGGACATCCGGCGCCTGCTACGGTCCAGACAGAACGTCGCCGAGACGCGAGCGGAGATGCTGGATCCGGTAATCGCCGTCCGCCGCGTTGTGGTAGCCGAACGGCCGCTCGCTGGCGAGGAGATCATCGAAGTTCCGCATGGGCTCGAACTGGTGCCCCTCGTGCCACTCGTTGAACGAGTTGACGTAGACCAGGAAGAATCCGCGTCTGGCGTTCGTCAGCGAGGTATCGCCCTGTAGCGCAACGGTCTCCGACAACGTCTCGTCGATACGCTGCAGGCTCAGCGTGCGCGCCTGCTCTCGTCCGGCGGCGAGTCGCCAGTCCGGTTGCGCGCCGCCAGGCTCGAAACGGGGTGGGCGGTAGCAGGATCCAGGGCTGACCTGCCGGCGCGCGATCGCATCGAAGCCCGGATTGACGTTGAACGAGAACAGCAGATCGTCGTCGTTGGCCCGGCGCGCAATGTCGGCCCAGGCGTCGGGGCGCACGAAGTTGTCATAGAGGGCGATGCCGTCGAAGCCGCAGCCGCGTGTGCGGGTGAAGTTGAGTGAGTCGGCCAGGAGGGTCACATGATCGAAGTCCCGGCGCAGCGTCTCCCTCGCCCGGTCCGTCTGACGAAGCCACCCGTCATCCGGAGTGAACCCGCCAACCTGGTGCGTCACCCCGTGACAGTCTTGCGATTCCTTCGGCAGAATCGTTCCGAACGACTTGAACACCGGGCCCGACGAGCCGTCGGCGTTCTCGAGCAGAAGGAAGCAGTCCCAGCGACGACGTTCGCCGTACTCCGTGAGTAGATACAGCAGGTCCGACACGTAGCGCACGGAGCGGTTTCGGGAGTACGGCTCCAGATGAAACGTGACGTGGATGTCGTGATCCCGCATCACGTCCATCACGCCGTGCACGGCACGGTCGGGAAAGCTGCTCTGGCCCCACCAGGAGAGATTCACCGCGCCGACGCCAGAGTCGGCGATCCAGCGGGCATGCTGTTCCACGACCCGACGCGAGCGCGAGTCGTAGGGGCCGAGGGCCGGCATGTAGTTGCTCGCGATGTCGTACGGAGGGATGCGGTGCGACTCGTCCCAGTGCTGATAAGGGTTGGTCGAGTACCAAGGGTAGTACTCGAAGATAAAGTGCCGGCGCAGGTCACCGAACTCCCGCCGCAGGATGGTATGCCGGACAGCGAGGTTGGGCGACTGCCGTGGGGGCCGTCGGTCCCCCAGATCGATGCGATTGCCCGACCGGAGCGCGGCGCCCACTGACGAATCGCCCCGCATGAGGCGTGTCGGCTGGGGGAATCCGAGATCGATCTCGGCTCCGTCGGCGCCGGCAGGTTGTATGCTGCGAACGACAGAGCCCGCCAGCATGCTGCCGAGGAAGGCGCGGCGAGTCGTGCGCATCGAGCGGGCCTCAAATCCGGATTATGCCCGAGCGTGCCGCGAGGCGGAAGAGAGAACACTATGAAGACATCTCGACGAGGGTTCCTCGAGGCGGCGGCCGTGACGTCCGCTCTGGGCACGGCCCTCGGGTTGCCCAGGATGGCGGCTGCCGCAGGGAAACAAACGAAGCCGCCCTCGGCATCGTCGTTCGATCCGTGGGTCGAGGTGCACGCCAGCAACCTTCAACACAACGTCGCCGAGATTCGCCGTCGAGCAGACGGGCGGCCGATTCTCGCGGTGATCAAGAACAACGGCTATGGCCTCGGCGTCGTCAATGTCGGCCGGTTGCTCGAAACGGAGGCGGCTGTCGACGGACTCGCGGTCGTGAAGCTGCAGGAGGCGCTGGCGCTCCGGGACGCGGGCCTCAGGAAGCCCGTCCTGTTGATGGGCCCGTTCGATGAGAAAAACCTCGAAGAGGCCGTGGCGCGCGATGTGATGCCCATGGTCTACACGCCCATTGGTCCGGAACTGGACCGCATCGCGGCGAGACGCCAGCGGAGCGTGCCTGTTCACATCTGTGTGGATACCGGGATTGGACGGGTGGGTGTGCCGTTCCGTCAGGCGCCGGCGCTGATTCGCGACCTGGCCAATCGATCGTCGGTTCGCATTGCGGGGATCATGATGACGTTCGCCGAAGATCCCGTGTTCGATCCGGAACAGCTGATGCGGTTCAGCACGCTGTGCCGGTCCCTCGAAGCTGAAGGGATCGCGCTCGGTCGCAAGCACACCGTCTCGAGCTTTGGACTGTTTCAGCACCCGGAGGCCTTCCTCGACATGGTTCGACCCGGCATGGCCATCTACGGCGTGTACTCGGAACCGGATTTCCGGCGGCTCGATACGCTCGATCTGAGACCGGCCGTGAGCCTGAAGGTTAGGGTTGCCTATGTGAAGCAATTGCCGGCAGGAGACAGTGCCGGCTACAACCGGGCGTATGTGGCGAAGGCACCGGTGTGGGTGGCCACGCTGCCCGTAGGCCATACCGACGGACTGCCGCGCACGGCGGCAAAGGGCGGGAAGGTTCGTATCGGCGACGCCCTGTATCCGATTGTCGCGTCGATCTCAGCGAGCCACACCATCGTGGAAATAGGAGCGGAACCGCGCGTGCAGATTGGCGATACGGCAGCGGTGTTCGACTGGCAGGCGGGATCGCGGCCGGAAGACCTCGGCGAGTCGTGCGGCGCGTCGGTGTACGACCTCACCATGCACCTCAATCCGCTGTTACCGCGGATCGTGGTGTAGGCGGCGCCAATCGTCAGGGCTGTGCGGCGCCAGGCGGCTTCGCCAGCGGCTTGCGTGGCACCTTCTCGTCCCGCATCGCTGCGTGGTACACGAGGCTGGCCATGATCACGGCGCTCTGCTGCAGATCTTCTTCGATGATGGTTTCGTAGGTATCCAGGTGCGTGTGATGCGTGCGAGACATGTACGCCAGCGGATCCTGGATGAACTGGAATCCAGGGAGGGACAGCGCATCGAAGGGCATGTGATCGGTGCCACCCGTGTTCAACGTCGTCAGCGTGGTCGCACCGAGGTAGTTGAAGGGGGCGAGCCATGCCTCCAGGATGGGCCGCGCGAGCTCGTTGCCCTGCAGATTGATGCCGCGAATGCGGCCCCCGCCATTGTCCATGTTGAAGTACGCCGCGAGCAGGGCGTGTGCGGGCTTGAGCTCCAGCGTGTTGAGGTCCCCGAAATGCTTCTGGACGTAGCCGATCGACCCGAAATATCCCTGCTCCTCGCCAGACCAGAGCGCGGCGCGAATCGTGCGGCGCGGCTTCACGCCGGTCATCGCGAGCAGACGCATCGCCTCCATCACGACCGCCGAGCCGGCGGCATTATCCGTGGCGCCCGTCCCCGAATGCCAAGAGTCGAGGTGCGCCCCGAGCATGACGAGCTCGTCTTTCAGCGTGGAATCCGTTCCGGGTAGTTCGGCGATCACATTGAAGCCATCCGTGTTGGCCTCGTCGAACTGGGAGTGCAGGCTCATCTCGAGCCTCACCGGCATCCGTCGCTCGATCAGGCGCCACATCCGGCCGTAGTGCTCCTGGGCGACGACGAATGCGGGATACGTCGACGCCGGGTTGGCTTGTTCGTAGAAGCCCGTCACGTGCAGCACGCCTTGACCGAGCTCGCTCGGCACCAGAAGCGCAGCGATACCCTCAGCCCGAAAGAACGCGAGGATTTCATCGTTCCGTTCCGACAGCTTGCGCCAGTCACGGTCCTCGTCCCAGTACGACTTGGGGGCATCGAAGCCGCTGGCCGCCGGGTTCAGCTGTTCGGCCTGCTTTCTCAACTCGTCTTCTGAGAAGCGGGTAGCTTCCGGTTCAAACCCCTGATCGGCGCGGCGGGGACGCCCATTCAACACGATGGCGCCCTTGAGCTTCCCGCGGTACTTCTCGGCGTCGGCCTTGCTGGCAATCTCCACCGCGATCGGCGCTCCGGCCAGTGTGCCGGAGATGGGTGGTGACCATGCGAAGGGGAACGCAATCACGCGCACGTAGCTTGGCGCGGTCATCTCCACCGAGAAGCGGTCGAACGACCATCCTCGGCCGAATTTGCCGTACAGACTCCAGCGCGACGTTGGCGAGCCCCCACTTCGCGAACTGATCCCGGCACCAGTTCTGCGCGGTTCGGAGTTGCGGGGAACCGGACAATCTCGGCCCGTGCACTTCGGTGAGCATCCCGAGCGTGTCCATCACGGCCGAGCGCTGAAAGCCTTCGAGCTTGATGCGGGCGATGACCTGATGGTCCACCACCTCCTGGCTCCGCACCACGACCGTGAGCAGTGCGATCGGCACGAGCAGCGTGATAGCGCGCCTCACGGTCTCTCCTTTGCAGCGTGGCGATTGAGTCCGGGCAGGGGCGATCCGGGCGCGATCAGTCGTCGTATCCGAGTGTGCGCGTCTTCCGCTCGTAGCGCCCATCATCTCGCGGCTCGAACACATGGCACGAGGTCATCTCACCGCCGTACACGTGAAGCGTGATCGACGGCCGGTCGTCAAGGGCGTTGCCGAGCACGTGATACTCGAAGGGCGGAATCAAGCTTCCCGCAGACCCCACGGCAGCGACGACGCGCCCCATCGCGTCGAACTCGTAGATGCCGTCCGACTCTCGGACCAGATCGTAGCGGGTGACTTCCATCTGGCCTTCGACAACCCCCTCGACGCACCAGATGCCGGCATGATCGTGAAGCGCGGTGCGCTGGCCCGGGCCCCACGCCATCACGATGGCGCTGTAACCGAGCGCCGTGTCGCGGTGGAGCAGGCGACGGGCGTAGCCCTCAGGTTTGACCGCCCTGAACCGCGCGGGCAGCTGAAGGTCGCCGTGACGGGTCAGCTCCTCCAGCTCGCGCTTGAGCTGTGAGGTGATCTCATGTACCTCGCCGGCCTGGACGGCGCGATCGAGCCGATCGATGAGCGCTTCGAAGGCCACCTGGCGGCAGTATCCGTCCCGGCAGGGACGGGAGTCAAGAAGCGCCATGGACGTTTTTCGGTATAGTTCACGCTTCGGCGACAGATCGTCAGTGGTGCTGCCCATGCAGGGATTCAGCGGATCCAAATTGATTCATCGGTATCTGCCGCCGGAGGGCTCGACGCCGTCCGCGCTGCTGATGCTGCATGGGACCGGAGGCAATGAGGACGACCTGTTACCGCTCGGGCGGATGCTGGCGCCGGGAGCCGCGCTGCTCAGCCCGCGAGGCAACACGCTCGAGCACGGCATGCCCCGTTTCTTCAAACGGCTGGCGGAGGGCGTGTTCGATCTCGAAGACCTTCGGGAGCGGACGGAAGAGATGGCTGAATTCGTCGTTCAATCCGCCGAAGCGTACGGCCTGGAGCTGTCGCAGCTGGTGGCGGTCGGCTTCTCGAACGGCGCGAATATCGCGGCCAGCCTGCTCCTGAGACGCCCGGGCCTGTTGCGGGGGGCGGTGCTCTTTCGACCGATGGTGCCGTTCGAGCCGGAGACCCTGCCAGATCTCACCGGCACGGGGGTGTTGATTGCGGGTGGCCGGGCCGATCCCATCGTTCGGACGAGCGACACCAACTCCCTTGCGTCGCTCCTTCAGGCGTGCCGTGCCAACGTCGAACTGCGCTGGATGTCTGGCGGCCACGCGCTGACGCGTGAGGACATCGAGGTTGCCAGGGAATGGCTGGCGCGCGGGTTCGGGCCTGCTATGGCCGAAGGACCCGACTGATCTGGGCCGTGAGTCGCGCGTACCGCTCGCCGAAGCGGCGTCCCTCATCCAGCTCACTCTCGCTGAGGCCCGGGCTCTCGGGCCCGGTCGTGGCTTGAGCGCCGAGGGTACCGAATCCGTCGGATTCGACACCACCGATCAGGACGAACCGCATGTTGAGGAATGCGGCCAGTATCGACAGCCGCGCGAGTTCCTTGCCCGATGACACCGCACCTCCGGTGCAGAAGGCGGCTCCTGTGCGGCCTTCGCCGAATGCTGGTCCCAGCACGGTCCCCATGCGGTCGAGAAATCTCTTGGCGTCGGCTGAGGGACCAGCCCACTGCACCGGCGTTCCCAGCACGATGCCATCGGCCTGACGAATTTCATCGTCGGTCACGTCCGTCGCGGATCGGAGCACGACAACCACGTCGTCCACGCGGGCGGCGCCGTCCCGCACGGCCTCTCCCAGCCGCGCCGTTTGACCGGTATCGGAGTGCACGGCAATCAGCACGCGAACCGGTCGACCCTGGGCCGCCGCCAGGGACCCGACGTTCATCGCGGCCAAAGCGATGCCCAGCACAGCCCGAAGCCTCATGAAAGCCTCCCGCCCGACCAGGCGGGCGTGATGTGAATGAGAGGGCGCCGCGGCGCCGACGTCGATCAGAAGATGCCGAGGGCGAGCTTGGCGACGTCCGACATGCGGTCTTTGTCCCACGGCGGATCCCAGACGATCTCGACGCGAACGTCGCTCACCCCGTCGACCCCGCGGACGCGCTGCTCCACTTCGACCGGAAGCGTCTGCGCGGCCGGACACGCCGGCGCGGTGAGCGTCATCTTGATGGCGACGACGGCCGAGGCGTCGACGATGATGTCGTAGATCAGGCCGAGCTCGTAGATGTTGACGGGAATCTCGGGGTCGAAAATCGTCTGCAGAACCTCGATGACGGCCGGCTTGATGACCAGCATCTTGAGTGGATCAGGTGTGAGATCGCTCGCGACCGCTCCGGACGGCTGACGCGTTTCCTGCTCGGACTGTGGAACGCCAGACAGATCACTCATGACTGAGCCCCCGAACTCACGACTATTCCGTGCTGACGACGTGTGGCGCCGCTTCGAATGCCGCTCGCATCGTGTGCCAGGCGAGGCTGGCGCACTTCACGCGCACCGGGTACTCGCGCACGCCCGCGAACACCGCCAGCTTGCCGAGGTTCTCGACATCCGCCGGAGCATCGGTCGAGGACGTCACGAGATGGTGAAAGCGATGAAAGAGGTCGTCCGCCTCCGGGAGGCTCTTGCCCTTGAGCGTCTCCGTCATCAGCGACGCCGAGGCTTTCGAGATCGCGCACCCCGAGCCCACGAAGCTGACCTCCTCGATCACATCGTCGTGGACGCGCAGATACACGGTAAGCCTGTCGCCGCAGAGCGGGTTGTAACCCTCCGCGGTGTGATTCGCTGTGTCGAGCGCGCGGAAGTTCCTCGGACGCCGGTTGTGATCGAGGATGACTTCCTGGTAGAGGTCGCGGAGATCTGACATCAGCCGAACACCTCGTTGACCTTCAGCAAGCTCCGCACCAATTGGTCGATCTCCTCGCGAGTGTTGTAGAGCGCCAGTGACGCACGGGCGGTGGCCGGTACCCCGAACCGGTGCATGACCGGCTGCGCGCAATGATGCCCCGTGCGGATGGCCACGCCCTCGTTGTCCACGATTGTTCCGATATCGTGAGGGTGGACCCCCTCGATCACGAACGACAGGATGCTGGCCTTCTGGCGGGCGGTGCCCACCAAACGGAGCCCCGGCACCTCGGCCAGACAGGCCGTGCCGTACGCGAGCAGGTCGCGTTCATGGGCGGCAATGCGCTCCATGCCGATGGCGGTGATGTAGTCGAGGGCTGCACCCAGACCGACCGCACCGGCGATATTCGGCGTGCCGGCCTCGAACTTGTACGGAAGCACGTTGTAGACGGTTTTCTCGAAGGTGACCGAGCTGATCATGTCGCCGCCACCCTGGTACGGCGGCATGGCATCGAGCAGAGCCGTCTTGCCGTAGAGCACGCCGATTCCGGTCGGCCCGTACAGTTTGTGTCCTGTCACCACGTAGAAATCGCAATCCAGGGCCTGGACGTCGACCGGCATGTGGTATGCGGCCTGCGAGCCGTCGACGAGGACCGGGATGCCGCGCGCGTGGGCCAATTCGACGATTCGACCAATCGGCGTGATCGTGCCAAGGGCGTTGGAGAGGTGCGTGATCGCCACGATCTTCGTGCGAGGGCCGAGCAGCTGTTCGAAACCATCGAGTATCAGCTCGCCCCGGTCGTCGATCGGCGCCACGCGCAGGCGCGCATTCTTCTCTTCGCACAGGAGCTGCCACGGCACGATGTTCGAATGGTGCTCCATGGCCGAAATGAGCACCTCGTCACCGTCGTGGACGTGGCGCCGCCCGTAGGTTTGCGCGACGAGGTTGATGCCTTCGGTCGTGTTGCGCGTGAAGACGATCTCCTGCGTGTGTGCGGCGTTCAGAAACTGCCGCGCCGTGCCGCGCGAGCGTTCGTAGGCTTCCGTGGCCCGCTCGCTGAGGGTATGGACGCCGCGATGGACGTTCGAATTCTGCTCTTCGTAGTACCGGGTCAGGGCCTCGATGACGGCTCGCGGTTTCTGAGTGGTGGCCGCATTGTCGAGATAGACCAGCGGCTTGCCGTGCACCGTCTGGCGCAGGATGGGAAAGTCCTGCCGAAGGCGTGCCACATCGTACGCCCGCCCTGGCTCCACCGAAGAGGCGATCCCTGTGCTCATGGCGCTCTCAGCTCTGCTCGATTTCGAGCTGGCTCTCGAGCGTGCGCTCGAGCCGCGCGCGGAGCGAGTCAACGCGCACACGGTCGAGGACCTCGCGAGCAAATGCATGGATCAGCAGGCTGCGTGCCTGGCCCAGGTCCAGACCTCGCGCCCGGAGATAAAAGACGGCGTCGTCGTCGAGCTGGCCGATAGTGGCACCGTGGGTGCACTTCACGTCGTTGGCGAAGATCTCCAGCTGCGGCTTCGAATTGATCTGCGCATCGTCCGACAGCAGAAGCGCGCGATTCGTCTGTTTCGCGTCGGTCTTCTGCGCATCGGGACGAACGATAATCTTCCCGTTGAAGACGCCGCGGGCCCGCTCGCTCAGGATCCCCTTGTAGAGCTCGTGACTGCCGCAGTGCGGTGTGGCGTGATCGATGGTCGTGTGATTATCGATCAGCTGATTGCCGCCGGCCAGGTAGAGTCCGTTGAGCGTGCAGTCGACGCCCTCGCCCTCGAGCACGGCGACCACTTCGTTGCGGACGATGGCGCCGCCAAACGTCAGCGAATGCGACGAGAACGTGCTGTCTCGTGCCGCGCGCACGTGTTGCGTGCCGATGTGATAGGCGTGAAACGCCTCCTGTTGCACCTTGTAGTGATCGATCACGGCATGTCGGCCTACCACGAACTCGGTGACGGCGTTGGTGAACGACACCGACTCGTCCAGGCTGGCGTAGGTTTCGATGAGGCGCGTGTGACTGTCTTCGCCAATCACAACGACCACTCGCGGAGAGATCGCGAAGGGCTCTGATCCACCGGTGGTCAAGAAGAGCACGTGAATCGGCGATTCCACCACGACGTGCGGAGCGACGCGCACGAGGGCGCCGTCACGGGCGAACGCCGCGTTGAGCGCCGTGAAGGCGGCGTTTTCTTCGAACCCAGGCTGACCGAGATGAGCTTCCAGATCCTGTCCTGACTCTGAAAGGGCATTCGCGAGCGTGTCGACCTGCAAACCGGGCTGAAGCGTAGCGACGCGAGACAGCCGGGGGGCGAAATGCCCGTTCACGAACACGAGCTCGACCGAGGCTTCGCCGACCGAGAACGGGGCGAGGCGCGCGGACGCGACATCGACCGGTCCGGGCGCCAGGGTGAAGCTGGTCTCGGCAATCGGCGCAACGCTCGTAAACTTCCACTCTTCGTCGCGAGTCGTCGGGAAGCCACGCTCGACGAAACGGGCCATGGCTCGCCGCCGCGTCTCGGCGAGCCACGACGGCTCGGCGGCCGCGGCCGAGATGCTGCGCTCGAAGGCCTCGACAATGCGCTCGGTCGCCGCCTGGTGGCCCGGCCGTTTGGCCGTGGCGACTCCACTCATGACTGTCCCCGCTCGGCCGAGGCGCCCACCGGCTCCTTCTCGAGCCAGGTGTAGCCCTTGTCTTCCAGCTCCAGCGCCAGCTCCTTGCCGCCTGAGCGAACGATGAGGCCATCACTCAGCACGTGTACGAAATCCGGCACGATGTAGGTCAAGAGTCGCTGGTAGTGCGTCACGACGATCATGGCGCGCTCGGGGCTGCGCATCGCGTTCACGCCGCGGGCGACCACCTTGAGCGCGTCGATGTCGAGTCCCGAGTCGGTCTCGTCCAGAATGGCAAGCTTCGGCTGCAGGACTGCCATCTGGAAAATCTCATTGCGCTTCTTCTCGCCGCCCGAGAAGCCCTCGTTGACGCCGCGCTTGAGCAGACCTGTATCCATGTCGAGCAGCTTCATCCGTTCCTGCACGAGCGACATGAAGTCCATGGCGTCCAGCTCGTCCTCGCCTCGGTGCTTGCGGGTGGCATTGAGCGCCGCCTTCAGGAAATAGGCATTGTTGACCCCGGGGATCTCGACCGGGTACTGAAATGCCATGAAAAATCCTTCACGCGCGCGTTCCTCGGGCTCCATCTCCAGCAGGTTCCGGCCGTCATAGAGCACTTCGCCGTCGACCACGTGATAGTCAGGGTGACCCGAGAGGACACGGGCGAGCGTGCTCTTGCCCGATCCGTTCGGTCCCATGACGGCGTGAACCTCGCCTGCGTGGACCGTCAGGTTCAAGCCCTTCAGAATTTCTCGCGTGCCGACGCGCACGCGCAGGTTGGTGATCTCGAGCATTGCTATCCGACACTCCCTTCGAGACTGACGCTCAGCAGCTTCTGGGCTTCCACGGCGAATTCCATGGGCAGCTCGCGAAAGACCTCCTTGCAGAAGCCGCTCACGATCATGTTGACGGCGTCCTCCGTCGAGATTCCACGCTGCCGACAGTAGAAAATCTGCGCCTCGTCGATCTTCGACGTCGACGCTTCGTGCTCGACGCGCGCAGTGGTGTTCTTGATTTCCAGATACGGGAACGTGTGCGCGCCGCAGCGGTCGCCGATGAGCAGCGAGTCGCACTGCGAGTAGTTGCGCGCCCCCGAGGCGCTGCGCGCCACCTTCACGGCCCCTCGATAGGTGTTCTGGCCCAGACCAGCAGAAATGCCCTTCGACACGATGGTGCTGCGGGTGTTCTTGCCGACGTGAATCATCTTCGTGCCGGTGTCCGCCTGCTGACGATTGTTGGTGACGGCAACCGAGTAGAACTCACCAACCGAGTTGTCGCCCTGCAGGATGCAGCTCGGGTACTTCCAGGTGATGGCCGATCCGGTCTCGACCTGCGTCCACGTGATCTTGGAGCTCACGCCCGCGCACCGGCCACGCTTGGTCACGAAGTTGTAGATGCCGCCCTTGCCCTCGACGTCGCCCGGATACCAGTTCTGGATCGTGGAATATTTAATCGTGGCGTCGTCGAGCGCCACGAGCTCGACGACCGCCGCATGCAGCTGATTCTCGTCGCGCATCGGCGCCGTACAGCCCTCGAGATAGCTCACATACGACCCCTGGTCGGCGACGATGAGCGTGCGCTCGAACTGCCCGGTGCTCGCCGCGTTGATCCGAAAGTAGGTCGAGAGCTCCATGGGGCAGCGCACGCCCTTCGGGATGTAAGCGAACGATCCGTCGCTGAAGACGGCCGAATTGAGCGTCGCGAAGAAGTTGTCGGAGTACGGCACGACCGTGCCGAGGTACTTCCTGACCAGCTCGGGGTGCTCGCGAACGGCCTCGGAGAACGAGCAGAAGATGATGCCGAGCTCCGCGAGCTTGTGCCGAAATGTCGTGGCCACCGAGACGCTGTCGAAGACGGCGTCAACGGCCACGCCGGAGAACAGCTTCTGCTCCTCGAGCGGAATACCCAGCTTCTCGAACGTGCGACGAATCTCGGGGTCGACCTCGTCGAGGCTGTTCAGGGTCGGGCGCTTCCTGGGCGCGGAGTAGTAGCTCACCGCCTGATAGTCAATCGGCGCGTAGGTGACGTTCTGCCACGTGGGTTCCTTCATGGTGAGCCACGTGCGATACGCCTTGAGGCGCCACTCGAGCAGCCAGGCCGGCTCTTCCTTCTTTTCAGAAATCGCACGGACGACGTCTTCGCTCAGCCCCTTGGGCAGCGTGTCTGCCTCGACGTCCGTGACGAAGCCGTACTTGTACTCGCGATTGGCGAGTTCCTCGATCGTATTGGTTGCTGTGCTCATGTCGTTGATGACCGTGTCAGAATGCTGAAGCCGAGAGCTCCGAGAGTGCTACGTGCTGAACGAGACGCCGCATCCGCACGTGCTCTTGGCGTTTGGGTTTTCGAATGTGAATCCACGACTGATCAGGCTCGTGTCGTAGTCGAGCATGGTGCCGGAGAGCAGGCGATAGCTCCGTTGATCGACGCACACCCGCGCGCCTCCAGGGCCCTCGAACACCTCGTCATCGGGCCGGGGTTCAGCTTCCCAGCCAAAGGTGTACTCGAACCCTGAACACCCACCGGCCTTGACCCCCACGCGCAGGACCCCGCCTTCCAGGTTGTTCTTCACCAGCATCTTCTGAATCTGGCGCGCGGCGTTTTCGCTGATCGCAATCATGAGACTTCCACTCCGTCATCCACGCGCTCAACGCCAGGCGGCCGCGACCGTTCGCGGGTCGATCGCAGAACCACGGGCGCCGGATCGCCGCCGAGGTGCGCGTCATTGGCCAGCTCCGCGATCGTGCATGTAGCGAGCGCCGCAATGACGCGGTCTTTCACTTTCCAGAGCGGATCGCGCACGTTGCACGTGGCGTACTGGTCGCACTGATCGTCGCTGGCGGAGCACGATGTGAGCGTCAGCGGGCCCTCGATCGCCTCGATCACGTGGACCACCGAGATGGTCGCCGCGGCGCGCGACAGTCGATAGCCGCCGCGGATGCCGTGGTGAGAACCCACGAGTCCGGCTTGGGCGAGTCGCTGCAGCACTTTGGCGAGCAACTCCACGGGAATGCTGTAACGTTCCGCAATCTCGCGTGCACTGACGGAAGGGCGCTCGGGCCGGGCAGCCAGATGCGTCATGGCCATCAGCGCGTAATCGGCCTTCTTCGAGAGCTTTAGCATGTGGAACTCAAGCCCGACCACTCGGGTCGGACAAAATGCCGACCGAATAGGTCCTATTTTAACGGTCGCAGGCGGTATGGTCAAGCGAGGAGAGATGATGAGCCGGTGGGACGGCGGTAACGGCTATTGGAGGATCGAACCAAGCCCGGTGCCTGTGTAACCCGTCATCTCGAGGTAGCCGCGACCCGTCACCCGCTGGCCGCTCTTGATGCCCGTCGCGCTGACGGCACCCTCCCAGTAGGCGATACCCGTGGATTGCCGCGTGACGAGCTCCTGCGTCGGCACCGCCGCACTGACCTCGAGCTCTAGGGGGCGTCCAGGCAGTCGAATGGTCCAGTTGACAGGGTAGGCCGCGCCGGTTGCGGGTGACTTCCACGCGCGCCCTGGCTGGAGCGTGAAATCGGCAAATCTGATCGGTGTGGCCCGGCCAGTTCGATCGACCAGTGTGCCCGACGAATGGACATCGCGGGAACCGTCACGCCTCCTGAGCTGAAACAGCATCAGGTCCGAGCCGTCGTCGAGCTGCAGTGAAAACCAGTCCCAACCCATCTGCTCGGGTTCCAGCAGACTCGTCCCGAACTCGTGGTCCATCCAGCTCGAGCCTTCGACGTCGAGCGTACGGCCATCAATCGTGAGGGTACCGCTGGTCGGCATGCGGGTCAGCGAGTAGTAATGCGTCGCGTTGCCCGCGCGCGCGCCTTTCACGCTGACGCCGCGCTCCCCGTGGAAGACCGCGGGCTTGCCTGGAGCGAGCCTCAAATCCAGCGCGATCGCAGCATCCACGGCTCGCAACCGATGAGTACCGTCCGAATCCAGCCAGACCTCCCAATCTTCGTTCCACACGCGATAGCGATCGGTGGCTGATCCGGCATACCAGGGGGCGCCGCGATTGACCCGATCGGCGAAGCGGAACCGGCCCTCGCCGATGTCCGTCGTTGCCAGGTGCGCCATGTAGAGGTCACGCACGGCCCAGGGAGAATCAATTGCGGGCTCGAAGACCATGCCAACGCGGAAGAACGTCAACTGATATCCGTAGCGCCGACCATCGCGGGTGGCGACGTTGCCCGTGTAATACCACCACTCGATCTTGAATGGCGGATGGCTGGCATGATCACGAGGAAACTGAAACAGATAGCCAGCCTGCGCACGCTTCCAGTGGTCGGCGATAGAAGTCTCGCGGTCCTGTGTGGTCGGAGCCTGGCCCGCGAGCCCAAGGACTGAGAGCAGGGCCACGACGGCAGTGACCAGGGTTTTCACGTCTCCGCGACCTGCCGGGCGGGGTCGAGCGTCGTCGCCAGGCGCGCCGGCCACAACCCCGAAAGTGCAGTGGCCAGAAGCACCAGAGCCGAAGACTGGATGAGGAAGGCTGTCGGCAGGTGAAACTGGATGGACCAGCCGAAGCTCTGGACGTTGATCACGTAGATCAGCACCATCGACAACAGCAGACCGCACGCCGTGCCCACCGTCTGTCCGACAAGGCCGATGAAACCCGCTTCGATGAGTACCATCCGTCGCAACTGGCTGCGGCTGGCACCCACCAGCCGCAGCATGCCGAACTCCCGACGGCGCTCGAGGACGAGGGTGAGCATCGTGCCCGCAACGCCCAGAATGGCGACGAAAATTGCAATCGCTTCGAGCGCATACGTGATCGCAAAGGTCCGATCGAAAATTCGCAGGACCTGTCGCCTGAGCGATCCATTCGTCCGTACGAACACTCGGCGGTTGGGGCCGAGGCTGGCAATCAGCGCATCACGGACGGCGACCGGATCAGCGTCGGGCACCAGGTACACGGAGAGGCTGGTTGGTCGGATGGCGCCGAAATGACGCGCAAGCGTCGCGTGGTCCATCACGATGACGCCGCGATCGTCGGAGTAGTCGTAGTACACGGCCTTCACATCGAACGATACAGGACCGCGTTCAGTCGCGAGCGTGATGGAATCGCCTGCCGTGATCTTCTCCCGCACCGCGAAGCTTTCCGATACGACCACGGCGTCCCGTCCGATCGCGTCGGCGAGCGCGCGACGGCCGTCCGCGGGCGTCTTGAAGAGAAGCGTCGCGTGCTCGAGCAGCGTGGCAAAGTGGCCGGCGCCGAGCATCACCAGCCGCCCGCCGTACTCGATATCGAACGACGCAAAGCCATCAACGGCTGCCACCGCGGGGTGGTGGCCGATCGTCTCCTCGACCTCCGGAGAAATCGTGACCCGGCTGGCGCGGCTGCCCCGTGACGGGGCGATATAGAGGTCGGCTTTGAGCGTCTGGCCGACCCAATAATTCACGGTTTCGCGAAAGCTGCCGACCATGACGGCCACAGCCACCATCATCGAGAGACTCACGGCCAGCGCAGCCACCGAGATAGAGATACGGGAAATGCCGCCCTCCACACTGGCTCTGGCGAGCCGGCCCTCGATGCGGAAGACGCGCGCCGGCAACGCTCGTCCCAGGCTCGTCAAGGCCACCAGGGCGGCCGGTACCAGCGCGGCGGCGCCAATGACGATCGCGAGCGCGGCCGCGAACCCAAATACAGGCAACCCGCCTACGGGACCGAGCCGGGATAGCATCCACGCCGCCGCAAGGCTGGCAACGGGAAGGAGCAACTGCCGGGGTCTCAATCGATATCGCGACTCGACGAGGTCGCTGCCGCGAATGACGGCGGTTGGTGGGACGCGTGATGCCTCGATGGCGGGGACGATTGCGGCGAGCAACGAGAGAGGCAACGCCACTGCCACGGCCAGCGCAGCCTGCTGCCATTCGAGTACCGGGGTTGCGGAAGCGCCACCGACGTACAGCACCCTCACCGTTCTGCCGGTCAACGCCAGAGCGGCGCGCGCGAGCACGGGACCGAGCGCCAGCCCCGCCGCGCATCCGACGATGGCCAGGGCGGCCGCCTCGCCCAGGAAGAGTCCCAGGATCAGCCGGCGCCCCACGCCGAGGGCGCGAAGCATGCCGATTTCGCTTCGCCGCGCGATGACGGAAATGGCCACCGTGTTGTACACGAGGAAGAGGCCGACGAGCAGCGCGATGTGTGACAACGCGCTCAGGTTGAACTGAAACGCGGCGAGCATCGTCTCCACGTGCCGCCCTCGGCGTTCTGGCCGCTGCACAGAGAGTCCCACCGGCAGGCGCGACGCGATGACGGCCTCGGCCCGATCGATCGATCCGGCGTCGTTCAGCCGGATCTCGAGGCGATCGATCCGGCCCGATCTCGCGAACATGGCCTGGGCTGCGGCGATGTCCATCACGGCAATGTTTCCGCCGAGCGCCTGAGCCGGACCCTCGCCCTGGAGGAGACCCCGGACCCGCAGGCGGAGCACACGATCGCCGACGACGAGCTCGATGGCCTCGCCCACTTTCAGGCCATGGCGTTCGGCGAACTGGCGAGTCAGGACGATCGCATCCGGATCGGTGAGCAGCGCCAGCCAGTCCTCGTTTCGTGGTGCCCGGCTGCGGCGTTCGAATTCCTCGACACGATAATGGCGGAACGGCCGGTCCCTGAGGATATCGATGCCGAGGACGGTGAGGCTCTCGAAGCCCTCCTCAGTCCAACGAAAGACGGCGTCGCCCTCAATGATGGGGGCGACCGCGCCGAACTCGCGCAGCCAGCCCAGCTCGAACAGGCGCGTCTCGTCGATCCCGACGCCCGGGGACTCGATCTCGAGCGCGGCTGTGCCCGAGATCGCGTCGAGGGCGTCCTCGAAGCCGCGAACCGAGCTCGCATTGGCCATGCGGATCGCGACGATGACCGCGACACCTACCGCAATTCCGAAGACCGTTGCGGCGGCACGCAGCCGTTGGGTGACCAGATGCCTGATGACGAAGTGTCTAAACAGTCGCACGTCGCCGGGCCTCGTCGGGTGGCCGCCACAAGGACCCGCCACGCTCGTCGATCCGCTCGATGGTGCCGTCACGCATGTGCAACACGCGGCTGCCTGCGGCGGCGATCTGGGGATCGTGCGTCGCCAGGAGAATGGTGGCTCCCGATTGTCTGTTGAGCTCGATCATCAGCTCGAGCACCCGTGCGCCGTTTTCCGAGTCGAGGTTGCCCGTCGGCTCGTCGGCGATCACCAGCGCGGGCGCGTGCACGACGGCTCGTGCGATGGCCGCCCGTTGCTGCTCTCCACCCGACAATTGCTGTGGAAAGTGCTGACGCCGGTGAGCGAGGCCCATCCGGTCGATCAATTCGGTGGCATGGAGCTCGGCTACGCGATCGTCTCCGCCGGCCAGCAGCAGCGGAAGGGCAATGTTCTCGAAGACCGTCAGCGTGGGGAGCAGGTTGAACGATTGAAACACGACGCCAACTCGACGCCTCCGGATGAGGGTCAGGGCATCTTCGTCTAGTTCGTGAAGCGGCCGATCTTCGAACATGAGCCGCCCGCCCGTCGGACGGTCCATGGCACCACAGAGATGGAGCAACGTGGATTTGCCGCAGCCGGACGGACCGACGACAACCACGAACTGTCCCGGATCAATCGTGAACGTGCAGTCGCGAACGGCGTGCACGATCGTCTCCCCGGGATAACTCTTCGAGACCGACTCGGCGACGAGCAGCGCCACAGAACCTCCGGCTCTTCACATTACACGATAGGGAAGCGGCGTGGGATTGGCGTGACGAACGACGGCCGAGGCAGAATGAGGAGCACACGATGGACTCGACCTCTCGCGACACCGCCCGGCCCCCGGTCAACCTTCAGCGCGCGCAGCTTCCGGAAGTTGCCGCATCCGCGGTTGAGGCTGCCCTCGAGGATTGGCGGCTGAATGACAAGGGCCGGCGGCTCTGGGCCGGCGACGCGTCACTCTGGACAGGTGCCGACGAATCGCACTGGCTCGGATGGCTCGACGCCGTCAACGACTCCCACCGGTTGCTCGAGAGGCTCGATCGCCTCACCGACGCCGTGCGGCGTGAGGGATTCACCGACGTCCTGCTGCTCGGAATGGGAGGCTCCAGCCTGTGCCCGGAAGTGCTGGCGTCGACTTTCGGCCCCCAGGAGGGCTTTCCGACGTTGCACGTGCTCGATTCGACCGATCCGGCGCAAATTCTTTCCTTCGAGCGTCGGGTCGATCTGCAGCGGACCCTCTTCCTGGTCTCCAGCAAATCCGGAACGACGCTCGAGCCAAATATTCTGCTGGAGTATTTCTTCGCGCGTGTTCGCGACATCGTCGGTTCCGGGGCCGGTGCCAGGTTTCTGGCGGTGACCGATCCTGGATCGCACCTGGAGAAAGTGGCGCGCGAGCTGGAATTCCGGGACGTGTTCTTCGGCGTCCCGAGCATTGGCGGGCGCTACTCCGCGCTCTCGGCATTTGGTGTGGTGCCCGCGGCGCTGATGGGCCTCGATGTCGCAGATTTTCTCCGCCGGGCGCAATCGATGGTCGTCAATTGCGCAGCCGTCGTTCCACCCTCAGAGAATCCCGGCATCGAGCTCGGGGCCATTCTGGGCTGCATGGCCACGGCTGGGCATGACAAAGTGACCCTCGTCAGTTCCCGCACGCTGGCGAGCTTCGGCGGGTGGGTGGAACAACTGCTGGCCGAATCGACGGGTAAGCTCGGCAGGGGCCTCATTCCGGTCGACGGTGAAGAGACGGGCTCGCTCGATGAGTACGGGCGAGATCGGGTCTTCGTCGGGCTCGCGCTGGACTCCGATCCGGACGTGTCGACCATCGATGCGGCTCTCGACCTGCTCGGCAGGCGCGAGCATCCCGTCGTGCGTATCGGTTTGTCCGATCGGCGGAATCTGGCCCAGGAGTTCTTCAAATGGCAAGTCGCCACCGCCGTGGCGGGCTCGATTCTCGAGGTCAATCCCTTCGATCAGCCGGACGTCGAAGCAAGCAAGGTTCGAACCCGTCGCCTGACCGAGGCATACGAGACGACGGGGGCGCTGCCCGCTGCACAACCCTTCGCCGAGGACCGGGAGTTTGCATTGTTCACCGATGAAGACAACCGCACGGCATTGGAGGCGGCTGCAGGCGCCTCCGCTTCGCCGCCGCACTACCTTCGTGCCCATCTCGACCGTCTCGAGCCGGGCGACTTCCTGGCCGTGCTCGCGTATGTGGAGATGAATGACGCTCACCGTGCAGAGCTCCAGCGTCTCCGCCACGCGGTCCGTCGTGGACGACGGGTGGCGACGGCGGTGGAGTTCGGTCCGCGGTTCCTCCATTCGACCGGACAGGCGTACAAGGGAGGGCCACCAACCGGGCTGTTCCTGCAGGTGACATGCGACGACCTCGAAGACGTCCCGGTGCCGGGGCGGCGATACTCGTTCGGCGTGGTCAAGGCGGCACAAGCCGCCGGCGATCTCGCCGTGCTTCTCGAACGGCGTCGGCGGGTCGTGCGGGTGCACCTCAAAAGCGTTCCGGCTTCGGGCCTTGCAGCGCTCGCTCGAATCGCGGACGACTGGGCCCGAGACGTCAGCTAAATCGTGCGACCAGCGCGACCGCAATCTGCGCACCGGTCCCACTGGCAACCGGCCAAGACGACCAACGCTACCAGCGCGCCCGGACGCGATACGTCAGCTGGGCCTGACTGTTGGCAGCCACCGGCACCTTGAAGGCGGCACTCCAGGCCGATGTCTTCGTGGCGGGATGCGTCGATTTCAGCAACTCCCAGCTGCCACCGATGGGTTCGTTCACTTCGATGGCGACGTCGGTGGCCTTGTGATTACGCAGTGTGATTTCGAACTCGAACTCGTAGATGGAGCCGCCAATCGCCTCGAAGTCGGTCTGCTTCCGCTCGCACACCACGTCGAAGGCGTTGCCCACGTGCAGGTTGACCACCTCGTCCGACGGCGTATGCGCGATGCGATCTTCGCCTGCGAACTGCAGGCCGCCCTGCGAGTCGGCTTGATAGACGCGCACTGTGCCCGCGGGTAGCGGCAGCCCCAGCCCCGCTTGTTCCTCGTTGCGGAACCGGTAATACACGCGCACCGGATCCTTCAAGGGTGCGCCCGGATGCTGCCGGTTGTGATAGTAGAACTGCTGTCCCTCGACGACGAACGCCTTCTCAACGGGAAGCCCTGAGGCTTCGAAGAGCGAGATCTGCTTGGTCTCGCTGTTGGTAATGGTGGTTCTCCGATCCAGCGAATAGAGGTGATACTCCGAGAAGCTTTCGCGGGCGAATGCGGAGTTTTCCGCTGCTGCTTGGACCGCCATGGCATCTATCTCCTCCCGCCGTTCGCGCCCGTCCTTGACGCGATTCAGGTCGCCGGCCACCAGCTGCAGCCGTGCGTTCCGGAACGATGTCCCGCTCTGGTTGACGAGCGTCACCCATCCCCCCAGCGAGCCCGTCCGATCGTCGCGCGCCACCGTCAGTACGTAGTCAGCGCTCCATTCGAGCCGATCGGCCAGATACGATGCCTCCACTCGATGCCGGAGGTCGCCCTGATTGTCGAGCGACCAGATGAGCGTCGGGCTGCTGTGCAGGTTCTCGGGCACCTGGAGGAATCGTAAATGATCGGCCTGGAAGCCCGTGACGATCTCGTCGCCGATTTTCCAGACCGGTCCGCTGTTGTAGGCCAGGAGGGTTGCGGCAACCGCCTCCTCACGCCCCTCACGGTTGCGCACCAACGTCACTGTGCGGCCGACGTACTTCCGGAGCAGCTTCTCCGGCTCGAGGAGATCGTATTGGTAGTTCTGTTCGAGCACGCTCAGCCGCCCCGGCTCGCTGAGCGAGCGCAGGTGTACGGTGGCCGGCTTGATGGTGGCCGAGATGTCGGCGAACTCCAGCTCGGCGCGGCCGCCCGGAAGCGTGACATTGCGGACGTCGCGCACGAGCGCAAGACCTGAGTTGTAGACGGTGAGGCCCAGATCTGTTTGATCGTCGAGCGTGCTCGTGGGCCGGCTGGAGCCGGCAGTCTGCGCGGCGCTGAGGCTGGCGGTGGCTGTGGGCGTGGCCGAGGAACCTTGGAGCAATACGACGCCAATGGCGGCCGCCGAAAGTACCGGCAAGAACCTGGATGGTCGGAGCATCATGATCCCCGTTCCCGAGCTCGCCGGTCGCGCGCTGGCTGCAACCGGAAGACCTCGCTATTTCCTGGAACGGTGGCGGCGCGGATTCTTGCAGGGTGATGACACTCAGCGCGGGCGCCAGACGCGGCCGCCGTCGCTCGTGACGAACTGGCGGCCGTCCCTGGCCGTGACGACGGCGCTGTTCGCGGAGGTGGCTTCGATGGCCATCAGATCGTCGGGCACCGGAGCCGGTAACCGTTCCCACCTGGTGCCGTCGATCGTTCGAAGTACCGCGCCGTTTGCCCCCACCACCCAGCAGGCGAGGCGAGAAGGCGACGAACCAGCGGTCGGCGTCATCCGGGGAACGAATTCCAGGTCGCTCCACGAGGCGCCAGCGTCGTTCGAGTGCCGGATGAGCATCGGTCCAACCCGCCAGCGAACGCGAGGATCAGGGGACTGAATCTCGATGGTCGCCTCCGCGACGGTGAGCTGGTCGGCCTCCATCCTTGATGCCGCCGCAGAGTCCCGTTTGCGCGACTCGAGGGAATAGGCCTGAGGTGCGGCGCCCGCGGCGTTCCGCGGTGCCGCCGACGGCGGTGCACTTGCGGGTTGGGACTGGGTGGTGGTGGGTGGCGACTGGCGCTGCGGCCTGTTCAGCCACGGGCACCGGCGAGGGCGGGGAAGTTGCGGCCCGATCGGGCAGCGTCGCAAGCGTTTGAGCTTCGTCGACCCGTTCGCGGCGCTCCAGCGAGGTGGCATCGCCTGCCGTGGCAGCATCGGCCTGTTCGTTTCGTCGCGCGACCGTATCGTCTGGCGCCGCTGGCGGCTCGGTGGTCTTCGGCATCACTTCGTTCATGGTCCGAGGAGGCTCGGCCATCGCTTGAATCTCCGGATTCGGCGTAACTGCCGGCTTTGTTTCAAGCGGTCCGCGAGTCTCTTCGGAGCGGGCGTTGCCAGTGCTGCCGATTTCCTCAGTTCGGCTGCTTATTGTCTGGCGGACCGACCACCAGCCACACGGCAAGGGCCGTGCCTGCAGCGGTGATGGGCACGAGCCAGCGTGCGGACTTCAGCCATCCAGGTGACGGCTTGGCAATGCTCGCACTGTCGGCGCGCGACACCGCAGCGAGAAGTCCCTGACATCGGCTGCACGTGCTGACGTGTGCCTCGACGGCCGTTCGTTCGGCGGTCGGCAGCGCGCGATCGTAATAGGCTGCGAGACCTTCGGCGCCGGGACAGTCGTCTGCCGCCGAGCTCATCGAGCGCTCGAGCGCGGCGCGCAACGGGCCCGAAAACGCGTCTCCTCTGTGGCGCTCGTCGCTCACCTGAGTCTCCTTCCTTGAGAACGACGGCGGTCGATGCTCTTGCACACGGCGCCCCTCATGAGTCCTGACCAGCCAGTGCGGCCGTCATGTCGAACGGCCAGTGCTCGACGGCGTATTCAAAGCAGAGGCGGACTTGCGGATCGGTCAGACGTTGGTCGTGGCGCAAGCGGTGCTCGACGTCACGACGAAGGTGCGTGCGGGTCCGCTCCAGCTTACGTGAAACTGTCGCCTCCGATTCACCGAGGAGACGTCCGATTTCGGCCATGCGGAGCTGCTGAAGGTAGTAGCTGGACAGACGCAGCCTATCGCGCGCCGCCAGCGCGCCAAGAGCGTTGGTCAAAGCCTGCTGAAGGAGGCCGACATAGCGGGTGCGATCGGCATCCTCGGTGACATCGCCTGCACCGGGGAGATCGCCGGCCTCCTCGAGAGGCCGAAACCTGGTGACGGTGCGGACGCGATCCACGTGGCGCTGCCCCAGTACCGCACGCAGCCACGTGATGAGCGAGCTGCGACCGTGAAAATATTCGAAGAGCGACCGTCGCCGACCGTCCCGTGTTTCCAGCCCGAAGAGCTCGGCGTACAGGGAATCCGCAAGCTCTCGGCCCGCGTCTCCGGCCATCGCCGTGGCGGCTGCATAGAGACGGGGCCTGAACTCGGCGACGAAATGATCCCAGGCCGTCTCGATGCCTTCCGCGCAGGCACACGCGAGGGCCAGATCGGCGACCTGAAGCGACTCGAGATGCCGGGTGATGTCGTCGCTCGTGTGCGAGGACCTCAGGCTGTGTCGGGCGCTTTCGAAGAGCGCGGTGGAGAAGCGACCGGGATCAAGCCGCCAGCGGTCGGCCCCGGCCGTGCGATACAAGCGAGTCAGCAGCGGGCCGAACTGCTGAGTGAAGGTGTCGAGACTGTCGAGAAGCATGTCGCGACTGCGCCTCGAGAGGCGGCGGAGTGACGCAGCAGGAACAAAAGCAGAATAACATGGCCGAATTGCGGGCGCATGTGCTCACGACCAGGCGAATTGCCGTGATCTCGTTCGCCCTCGCCGTGCTGCTGGCGACGGGCGTACCGTGCTTCGGTTGGAGGCAGGCTGATCTCGATGTCGATCGGGCCGAGCGGATGCTCTACGACCTGCTCCAAGCGGGCCGGTATCACGATGCCCGATCGCTGGTCGATGGAGTAGCGGCCCGCACCGCAGCGGGAGCCGATTGCGAGCGGCTCGTATCGCTGCGCGCGCGGTTCGTGCTCGAGGTCCAGGACTGGGGCCGGGCGCGCGACATGGCCAAGGAGTGCGGCGGCGCACTGCCACATCGGCTCTGGTACGCGGTCGGTCTCGTGGCCGCGCGACATGGCGGCCCGAATGGCGAACCCGCAGCGCTGGCGCTGGCCCATGTCGCGGCAGCGCGGCTCGAGGATGCCGCGGCCCGGTCAGGCGCGGGTCCCCGCGGCTCGATCGAGCTCGAACGGGTGTCCGTGCGTGCGGCCATCGCGGCCGCACAGGAGGAGCGCGACGAGCTGGCGCTGCTGCTCGAACACGGCATCGGCCTCGAGGCCGGCGCGGGTACGGGTGAACTGCCGGAGCCCGCCATTCCCATGCGGGAGCTGGCCGGTGACTTGTGGTTGTCCGTCGACCGCGAACTGGACGCTAAGCGTGCATACACTGCCGCGCTCGCACGCCGTCCAGAGAGGGCACGCTCGCTGATCGGACTTGCCCGTGCGGCGGCACGAAGCGGGGACGAGGCGCTCGCGACGGACGCCTATCGCCTGCTTCTCGCGCGTTGGACGCATGCCGATCCCGGACGACCTGAGTTGAGAGAGGCGCTGGCCTATCTGGGATTTACCGGGGGCCGCGGTCCGTCAGCTCATCGATAAACGCCGCCATTGCCTCGAGTACCTCATTCGAACGGTCCACGTGCGGTGTGTGACCGCAGTCTGCCATCAGCAGTGTAGAGACCGAGCCGCCGGCGTTGTCAGCGATGGCTTCCACTTGGCGCCGTGTGCCGTACTCGTCGCTTTCCCCCTGGATGAGCAGAATGGGCGCCAGAATCCGCGGAAGATACTCCTCGATGTTCCAATCCCGGAACTCGGGAAGCAGCCAGACATCGTTCCAGCCGCGAAACATCGCCTCCGTGTTCGCTCCGTGGTGGCGGGCGAGACGCGTCCGAAGATCCGAGGATTCGTACAGCCCGCGGACGCGCTCGATGCTTGCGACAGACACGTCCTCGACGAAGACGTGCGGGGCTTCCAGCAGCAACGCGCGCACGGGGCCCAGTCCCGATCCTGCGTAGATGATGGCAATCGATCCGCCGTCGCTGTGACCGACCAGGACCGGGTTTTCGATTGAGAACCGGCGCAGCAGGCGTGGCAGTGTGGTCAGCGCTTCGTCGTGCATGAAACGCGGGGTCCGCCCTGAAGGGAGAGGGTCCGATCGTCCGTGCCCGAGACGCGAGTAGACGAGAGCCCCACAGCCCGTGCGGGTCGCGAGCACTCTCGGAAAATCCCGCCAGAGAGAGACCGAGCCGAGTCCCTCGTGCAGGAAGACCAGCGTCGGCTCGGTGCCGGGCGCCGGACCGATCCACTCGTATTCAAGACGGACGTCGGCGATGTCGACCAATGGCATCGGCCGCATAGAATACCCTCGACGCCGACTACGTCATGTCGCACTTTGGAAAGCTCTTTCGCTCGGCCAAGCCGGTCATCGGCGTCATTCACCTGCCGCCGCTGCCGGGCTTCCGGGGCTCGCCCGGGCTGGCTGGCGTCATCGAGAAGGCGCTCGCGGATCTTCACGCGCTCGAGCAGGGCGGAGTGGACGGTGTCCTCGTGGAGAACGAGCACGATCGCCCGCACGAAGTGGAGGCCAGTCGCGCCACGCTCGCCGCGATGACGCGCGTGGCCAGAGACGTGGTGATGGCGGCTCAACACGTGACGGTGGGCGTCGAGATCCTGTTGAACGATCCAGGGGCGTCGCTGGCTGCAGCGGCCATGGCGGGCGCACGGTTCATTCGGACCGACTACTTCGTCGACCGAATGACGCGGCCGGAGTACGGAGGCGAGATGCGCATCGATCCCGAAGCGCTCATGACTCTCCGTCGTCGCATAGGAGCCGACGAGGTGCGGATCTTTGCCGACGTTCAGGTGAAGTACGCGCGGATGATCGAGCCGAGACCCATCGAAGAATCTGCGGCGCTGGCTCGCCAGCACCTGGCGGACGCGATCGTGATAACCGGTGACGCGACCGGCATGGCACCGTCGCCCGAAGACTTGACACGCGTCAGAAAGGGCGCCCTGGCATCCCCCATTCTCATTGGTAGTGGTCTGACGGCTGCCAATGCGCCCCGGCTGTGGCCCTTGACCGACGGCGCGATTGTCGGCAGCAGCCTCAAGGAGGGCGAGTTCGCCGATCGCTCCCGAGTGGCGGAGCTCGTCGGCATCATCCGGGCCCTTGATCCCGCCACCCGATGAACGTCGTGTGCGTGGGCGACTGCGGTATCGATCGGTACGTCAATCTCGGCCTCGATCGCCCCGGGGGCATCGTCCTCAACTTCGCGGTCAACGCCAGACGCCTCTTCCGCCCCGACGATCGCGTGATCGTGCTGACTGCCCTTGGCGACGATGTGGAATCGGCGACGGTGCTTGGAGTCATCGAGCATTTCGGAATCGAGGGCGCGGTGACCCGATGCCCCGGCCGAACGCCGGTCCAGCAAATCGAACGGCTCCCCTCCGGGGAGCGCCGCTTCGTCGGCTACGACGAGGGCGTGCTCGCCACCTACCGGATGGGATCGGCCGAGCGTGCCGTCCTTCACACGGCCGATGTCCTGATGGCTCCGGTATTTGCCCAGAACGTCGATCTGTTCGACTCGGTCATGGCGTCGCCGTCGCCTGGACTGCGAGCGGTCGACTTTTCCGACATGGCGGACTTCGGATCCTCCGTCGACATCGTCGATCGGTGGATCGAATCGTTCCACATCGGCTTCTTCGGTTTGACGCCCGCGGACGAGCCGCTGATCGATGGACTCGAGCGTCTTGCGGCACGGCATCACAAGGTGTTCGCGGTAACGCTGGGCGCCGTCGGCAGTCTGGCGCTCGGATCGTTTGAGCGGATCGCCCGGCCGGCATGTCCGGTGGAACAGGTTGTCGATACAACTGGCGCAGGCGACACGTTCGCGGCCGCTTTTCTCGCCGAATACTCTCGTTCGCGCGATGTCGGCCAGGCGCTCGAGTGCGGGAATCGAGAGGCCGCCTGGTCCGTCCAGCGCTTCGGTGCCTTTTGACGCGCGCCCGTCGCCCCGCCTGGTAAGAGGGGGCTCTGTCCCTGACGGACACGCCGGCTATCGATAGTAGAGCGGGCACGTCATGCAGTGCGCCCCGCCGTTGCCGGCCCTCATCTCGGCGGCGACGAACGTGGTCAGGTCCCACCCATGTCGCGCGAGCGATGGTTCGAGCGTGCGAGTATGCTCATAGCCGATGGCTCGTCTGGCTCGGCGGGTGACGACCATGTTCAGGCTGCCGGCCCGATGCTCTTCGTCGTTGATGGCGATGCGGCGGATGTCGCGCGAATCCAAATACTCCAGAAACATCACATGGCGGAATCCGGGACGACCCGCTTCGTACAGTCGGCATGGAAAAACGCTCAGCGATGGTTCGTGGACGATGCAGAGCTTTTCGTCGAGCACCATGAACAGGCCGTCGATGTGAATGTGACCTCGCGGGAGCGGAACTTCGAGGAAGAACCGGGCGTCCGCGCCGAGCACGAGCTCTCTCAGCATCCTCGTTCCCGCCTCGTTCGCCCGGTCGCAGATGGATGCGACGACCGTGTCGTCGCCGATGATCGTGACGCCGCCCCCTTCGAGAAATCCCGGCGGCTCGATGGCGCCCAGGATGGGAACGCCCAGCCGTTTGAACGCCCGCCCGAGCATTTCCTGGTCGCCCCAACGGCCTCGGAGATATGGTCCCATGAGGACGGCGCCGCTCCCGAACACGGCCGCGAGGTCGCGCGTATAAGTCATGTTCGGGCGGTGATCCATGTAGCCCTGGGCATCCGCGTCATCTTCGAGGATGTCCCTGAGCAGCAGCGTCTCGGTGCCGTCCCGATGAAAAGCCTCCAGCATGCCGTCGTACTCTGACCGGAACTTGTCGACGGCCACCGGCCTTTTGAAGTTGAAGTCCTCGAGGGTTCGATCGGTGACCGCGCCGAGCTCACGACCCGGCCGGTGCATGATGACGGTTACGAGATCGCCGTAAGCGGTTCGTCTTCCCCAGGCGCGCATGGTTCGGCCCTCTTCGACAGCCAGAGATACACGGGAATGCCGGTGGCGGTCAGCACCACCCCGGTAAGCGTTTCGAACGGACGGTAGACGATGGCACTGATCAGAAACAAGCCGATCGCGGCAGCATAGACGAGCGGCACGACGGGGTATCCGGGTGTCCGGTAGGTGTCCGGGCCACCCAGACCCTTCTTGCGCACGCGGAACACCGCCAGCACCATCAGCACGTTCGCCAGCTGCAGCGGCACGAAGAATGAGTTGACGATGCGTGAAAACGATCCGAAGAAGAGCAGCGCGGCAATCGCCATGGCTGCGCAGAAGATGATGGAACCGACGGGCACGGCCGTCCGCGAGAGCGTGGAGAGAGCCTGGAAGAACCAGAGTCCCGACTGCCGATAACCGGAAGCGGCGGCGTAGAAGAGGCGCGGCTCGGTCATCACGAGACCGCCGAGCGCGCCGAAGATCGAGATCACGAGAAGCGCGTTCAACACCAGCCCCCCGGTCGGCCCGAAGGCGGCTTCGGCGACCGATGCCGCCACGGTGGTTGGCGACTCGCGCATCGCTGTCAGCGGGACGTTCTGCAGATAGGCGTAGTTGACCAGCAGATAAATGGCCGTGACGGCCGTGACTCCGAGGCCCAGGCCGAGCGGCAGGTTGCGTCGAGGGGACTCGACCTCGCCCGCCACGTGACTGACGTCGATCCAGCCGTCATAGGTGAACATCACCGCAGCGACGCCCAAACCGACGAGTCGAATGAACGAGAGCGCGCTGGAATCGACTGCGATCGTCGGCGAGGGTGACGCGTGCGTGCCCGTAAACAGAAGGCTGCCGGCGACCAGCCCCAGCAGCCCGGCTACCTTCACGGCGGTCAGCAGGATCTGTGTCCGCCCGCCCCAGCGGATTCCGCACAAGTTGATCCCTGCGAAGAAGATGATGGCGGCGACCCCCCACGACTGCGCCGTACCGATGGAGCCGGCGCCGAAGAGCCTGATCACGAACTCACCGAACACGATCGCGATCCCCGCCACCGATCCGGGTCCGCTGACCCACATTTCCATCCAGATTTTCAGGAATGCCCAGAATGGGCCGAAGCCTTCACGAATGATGTGATAGCTGGCACCCGCCCGCGGAAATATCGACGTGAGCTCCGCCAGCGTGAGGGCGCCACAAAGCGTGATCGCACCGCAGAGTGCCCAGAACAGATAGACCTGCCACTCGCGCTGAGCCACGGCGGCCAGCTCGCCCGGCGTGAAGAAAATTCCCGAACCGAGCATGTCCCCGACAATCACGGCGATCACGGCCGTCAGGCCGAGCTGACGCCGCAGCGTGATCGTCCGTACCTCGGGAAGCTGGCTCACAGCGCGCTCCGATCGAGCACCGGCGCGGTCGAGCCGGCCGGAGGTCGGCAGAGTATTGGCCAGGGCCCGGACCGACGCAAGGGTGTCGGCGAGCTCGAACGAAATGATGATGAGGGAGTTGGCATTTGACGCGGCTCGGCCCGTGGGTAGGCACGAGCCGCGTCAGGGGTGTCCAGAGTGCCGAGGCTATGTCAGCGGATGGTCAGGGGGCCATCGAGGCGGACGCGAAGCACCGTGCCCGCCGGCAGTTCGACATCCTTGCCTTCGGTTGCTGCCACGACGCCGCCACCGCCGACGAGGATGCCCGTCAGCGCGCCCTGGCCTCCACCGATGATGCCGCCGATGATCGCACCTATGGCAGCGCCGATGCCAATCTTGCCGGCGTCCTGCTTGTAGCCGCCGGCTTCGAGCGCGCTGGTCAAGGTTGCCCGCAGCGGGTAGGCACGGCCGGCGATGGTCACCTGGTCGAAGGTCAGCGTCAGACTGGCAGAGCGATCCAGCCGGCCCGCCCGTTCAACCCCGCTTACGACACCTCGCATGGTGGAACCGGCCGGGATCAACACGCGAGCGTCGTTGCGGACGTCGACCATCGTCGTCGCCTCGAACCGGTCCTCGACCTGAGCCGTGTCAGAGCTGAGCGACGACTGCAGCCGGACATCGAGCTCGGTGCCAACCGGCACCTCGTTCGTGCTGCTCGTCTGCGCGGTTGGGGTGGGCGCCTCCGTCGTCAGTGGCTCCCCACGGACACGCGATTGGAGATTGTCGATGCGATCCCGAACCTCGGCGTACTCGGTCCGGGTGACGGCTCCGTCTCGCCGCAGCTTGACTTTGAGGTACGTGACGTCTTCGCGCAGCGTATCGAGCTCGGTCGTAAACTGGCGGGCCCTGGCGGTGTCGCGCGACTTGACCGCCGTGATGTCTGATTCCACCTGCGAGAGACTCTCCGTGAGCCGGTCGAGATCGCCGGTCGACACCGTTGCCTGCGCGCCGAGGGAAGCCGCGGTCAGGGCAACCGCGATTAACGATCCAGTCAGCACGCGTTTCAATCTGACCATCATCTGTCCTCCGAATGAGTCATAGCAGGTACGCCCAGCTCGTCATTATTGCACGCAGGCTGGCCCTTCGTGGGTCGATACCCACCTCCGCGCCCATTCACCGTGGCGTTCGCCCCCATTGCGTTGACATAGCCACCGACATCCGCTACACGTTCATGCAACGGTTGTACCCATGAATGAAGCGGCAGACATGAACAGCGACGTCTTATCGCGCGCCGCCCTCCTGGACACACTGCAACGCCTCGTCCGTGTGCCGTCGGTCAATCCATCGCTGGCGCCCGGCGAGCCGCATGGTGAATCGCAGATCGCTCAAGCGGTCTGTGACTGGCTCGAGGAGCACGGCGTTCGAGCGTGGACAGAGGACGCCGCGTCCGGACGTCCCAACGCCGTGGGAGAAGTCGGTGACGTCGACGGGCCCACTCTGGTGATGTGCGCGCATCTCGACACAGTAGGGACCGACGGAATGACCATTCCGCCGTTCGACCCAATCTTCCGTGATGGGCGCGTCTTCGGCCGCGGCAGCTACGACATGAAGGGCAGTGCCGCGGCCATCATGTCTGCGGCCGCCAGATTGTCGACCATGCGGCTCCGCGGCCGGGTGCTGCTCGCCCTGGTCGCGGATGAGGAATACGCCAGCCTGGGCGCGATCGACTTCGTTCGACGCCATCGCGCCGACGGGTGCATCGTGACGGAGCCCAGCGAGGGCCAGCTCATCCTTGGACACAAAGGCTTCGTCTGGGTTGAGATTGTGACGAGCGGCAAGGCCGCTCACGGCAGCCGCTGGGACCTGGGGATTAGCGCCATCGGCAAGATGGGACGAATCGTGGCCGCACTCGAAGAGTTCGACCGTACAGAGCTCCGAAGACGCGTGCATCCGCTCGTTGGACCCCCGTCGATGCACTGCGCGCTCATTCAGGGCGGTTCCGGGCTTTCCACCTATTCGCCGACTTGCCACCTGAAGGTCGAGCGCCGCACCATCCCCGGCGAGACGCCAGAACAGGTCGAGCTGGAGCTTCGAGAGGTCATTCGGGAGGCCGGAGAAGAAGCAACCGTGACCCGCTTCTTCGACAGGCCCCCCCTGACGGTGGATCCGGCCTCGGCGATCGCCAGCTGCGTGCGGGAATCGATCGCATCCGTCACAGGCCATCGCCCCGAGGAAACCGGCGTGGCATACTGGATGGACGCCGCAATCTTTGCGGCGGCGGGCATTCCGACCGTGAACTTCGGCACTTCCGGCGCGGGTGCACATGAAGCGGTGGAGTGGGTCGATCTCGATTCCGTCGTCGTGTGTGCCCAGGTGCTGGTCGAGGCGGCCGTCCGGTTTTGCGGTACCCGCGAAATCTGATTTCCATGCGATGTGAGGTTTCCATGGGACGCATAGCCACGGCGGCGCTCTTCGTCATTCCTGCGCTCACGATCGGTGTCCTGCGGGCGCAGACAGACGCCGGCGAGCGGTGGTGGGCGCACGTCGTGTATCTGGCTGACGATGCCCTGTCCGGCCGCGAGACCGGAAGTGCTGGTCATCTGCGCGCCGCCGAGTATGTGGCGGCGCACTTCAAGCGCGAGGGCGTGTCACCTGCGGGAACCGCGGGCTACATGCAGCCGGTATCGTTCCGCGTGCGTCGCTATGTGGAAGAACACTCGAGTCTGGCGCTCGTGCGCGAGGGCCGCGACGAAGCCCTGACGCTCGGCGACGATGCCATTTTCAGCATGCGGATCGAGCATGCTCCGCGCGTGGAGGCTCCCGTCGTGTTCGTGGGCTATGGCGTGAGCCTTCCCGAGTCCGGGCACGACGATCTCGCCGGCCTCGATCTCCGCGGAAAAGTCGCGATGTACATCAGCGGCGGACCCTCTGCTATTCCCGGCGCGCTGCTCGCGCACGCGAGCTCGGCCGGGGAGCGATGGCAGACGCTGAAGCGCGCGGGCGCCATAGGCGCGATCAGTGTTCCCAATCCGCGCAGCATGGATATTCCGTGGGATCGCTCGAAGCTCAGTCGCTTCCTGCCGGCGATGGTTCTGGCGGATTCCGCGCTTGACGATACGGTTGGCCAGCAGCTCGCCTTGACCATCAACCCTGCTCGTGCCGAACCCTGGTTCCGCGGATCGGGTCACACCGTCGAGGCGTTGCTCGCGCTGGCTGACGAGCGTAAGGTGCTGCCGCGGTTTCCGTTGACGGCGTCGGTCAAGGCCACGATCGGGTATGACGCCTCGGCGGTCGAGTCGCAGAACGTCGTCGGTATCTTGAAGGGGACGGATCCCGTCTTGTCGCGTGAGCACGTCGTGATTTCGGCGCACCTGGATCACGTGGGCGTCGGCAAGGGCATCGACGGCGACACGATCTACAACGGTGCGATGGACAACGCATCGGGGATTGCCACATTGCTCGATCTCGCCACCCGCATCCGCACGTCGAAGCAATCGTTCAAGCGCTCCGTGGTATTGCTCGCCGTGACGGCCGAAGAGAAAGGTTTGCTAGGATCGAAGTACTTTGCCAATCGCCCGTCGGTGACGACGGGCCCGATTGTCGCCAATATCAACACCGACATGTTTCTGCCGCTCTTTCCGATGCGATCCGTCATCGTGTACGGGCTCGACGAGTCTGATCTCGGCGACGATATGAAGAAGGTCGCGCAGAGCCTTGGCGTGGAAATCCTGGACGATCCGCAGCCGGAACGGAATGTCTTCATTCGGAGCGACCAGTACAGCTTCATCCGGCGGGGCGTGCCGGCGCTGTCGCTGAAGCTTGGCTTTCGGCTCAATACGCCCGAAGCGGAGCTTGTCTCGACGTGGCTCACCGAGCGGTATCACGCGCCGAGCGACGATCTCTCGCAGCCGATCGATCGATCCGCGGCCGTTCGGTTCACGGACGTGATACACGCCCTGACCGAAGCGGTGGCCAACCGGCCGACCCGGCCCTCCTGGCGTGACACGAGCTTCTTTCGGCGGTTCGCGCAATCGCACTGACGGTAGGCCACCCCCGCACACCCCTGGCGTCTTGACGCCTCTCGTTCTGTAATTGTTTGTCCGCGCGCATTGACAAGCAGCGCGCGCGGGCGTAGCGTGCTCGCGACTTCGGTAGAGTGGAGGAGTCCGATGAGCAGAGACACCCACGGAATCTCGCGCCGCAGCTTTCTTGGCAGTTCGGCAGTCGGGATCGGCACTCTCGCCGCGGGCGAGATGTTCGACAGCCGTGTCAGGGCTCAGGCGGGCCCGGCGGGTCCGTCGGTGGCCATGTCCCTGGAGAAACTACGTCCAACGGGCCCCCTCGACGAGGCGTACTGGTGGAAGGTCCGCAGTCAGTTCAACATGATGGACGGCCTGACCTTCCTGAACAATGGGACGCTTGGCCCGGTGCCACGCGTAGTCACCGAAGCCAACGAACGCTACTTCAGGGAGATTGCCGAGGACCCGAGCAACGGATATCGCCGCGAAGAAGTTGACGTGGTGCGCGGACAGGTGGCCAGCTTCGTGGGCGCCGCCGCCGATGAGATTGCCTTGACTCGCAGCACCACGGAAGGGATGAACATTTTCGCGCACGGTCTGGACTGGCGGCCGGGCGACGAGGTGCTGTACTGCTCCCACGAGCACGGCGGCGGCATCGGTCCCTACAAGACGCTCGAGAAGCGCAACGGCGTGAAGATCGTGATCGTCGACATCCCTGCGCCCCCGGAGAGCCTCGATCAGATCGTCAGCATCTTCGAAAAGGCCATCACGCCGCGCACGCGCGCCATCATGGTCAGCCACATCACGTATGTCACCGGGCTGATGACGCCAGTCAAGGAGCTCACGGACCTGGCACATCGCCGTGGAGTGCTCATTTCGGTGGACGGGGCGCATCCGCTTGGAATGCTGGACCTGAACCTGCACGAGCTCGGCTGCGACCACTATGCCGCGGCGGGGCAGAAGTGGCTGCTGAGCGGCACGGGCACCGGTGTGTGCTATGTGAAGCGTGACGTGATCGATCGCATCTGGCCGCTCATGGGCGACCCGGGCGAACCGAAGGAAGGCGCCAAGAAATACGAGTCGTTCGGTCAGCGTGACGTTCCGTCAGCGCTCGGCATGGCTGCCGCGATCGAGTTTCAGAACGTGATTGGCAAGACGAACATCGAGGCCAGAGATCGCGCACTCAGCGTCCGGTTCCGTACAGGGCTGAAGGAGATCCCGGGCGTCAAGATCTGGACGTCGGCCGATCCTGCGCTGGCCGCGGCGCTCACGCTGTTTTCGGTGCGCGATCTGCCAATGGAGAACGTCCAGAAGGCCATCATGCAGCGCGACCGCATCTACATCCGGACGATGGCAACGGGCCGCCTGAACGCTTGTCGCGCGGCCACCCACATCTACAACATGCCCGAGGACGTAGATCGCCTGCTGGCCAGCATCCGGCATGTTTCGGAAAACGCGACCAAGTACATGAGCACGGCCGCCTGAGGACGGACGCTGCGTACGACTCATCGCCGTTCTTCAGCGAGCTCGACGAAGCCCTCGAAGCCTCGGGCGCGGACGGGCCCGGTCAAGGTCACCTGCAAACCGGCCACGCCTGATCGCTGGACTGACGTCGTGCGGTTGTTCGGATCGCGCGGCGCCTGCGCCGGGTGCTGGTGCATGTACTGGCGCCTGACGCGAAGCGAGTTCGAGCGCCGAAAAGGCGCAGGAAACCGCCGCGCGCTCGGCCGCCTCGTTCGCGCAGGCGAGACGCCTGGCCTCCTGGCGTACGCGGGTACGCAGGTGGTTGGATGGTGTGCGGTCGCGCCACGTGAGCGTTTCTCCGCGCTCTCGCGCTCCCGTGTGCTCGGTCCGGTCGATGAGCGCCCGGTGTGGTCGGTTGTCTGCTTCTTCGTCGCGCGGGATTTTCGTCGCCGTGGGGTCACGGCCGCGCTTCTTCGCGCCGCCGTTGAGCACGTGAGAAGGCACGGCGGGCGCATCCTCGAGGGATATCCGATTGAGCCGCGCGGCGACTACCCCGACACCTTTGCGTTCACCGGGCTGGCAGCGGCGTTTCGTCACGCGGGATTCGTCGAAGTTGCTCGTCGCTCGCCGTTGCGGCCCATCATGCGCAAGGCGACATCGCCCCGTCCGTGAACAGCGGGCTGGCGTGACGGAGCTCTACGTTCCGGGGGCGAGCGCCGGACGTTGCGCGGTGTCAAACGCGAGGCGCATACTGGACGGACGAGTCTCGTACCGAAGTGCACAAGGAGTGCTCCATGACCGATCGCTGCCGTCTCATCATCCTGGTCCTCGCCATCTCAATCGCGCCCGCTCTGGCCGCCGCGCAGACAGCCGCGCCGGCGAATCCGATCAGCCAGTCACTCAACACCCTGTACGGCGCCATCAAGCAGAACCTGGTCGAATCGGCTCAGCAGGCATCGCCAGAAATCTATGCATTCAAGCCGACGCCCGACGTGCGCAGCTACGCTCAACTCATCGGACACGTGGCCGACGCTCAGTACTTCTTCTGCTCGTCCGCGAAGGGTGAGCCCAACCCCAACCAGGCCCAGTTCGAAAAAACGAAGACCTCGAAGGACGATCTCGTGAAGGGCCTCACCGATTCGTTCGCCTATTGCGACGGCGTGTTTCAATCGATGACCGACGCGAAACTGGCGGAAATGCGCAAGGCACCGGCATTCATGGGTGGGCAATCGTCGGTGGCTGGCTTCCTGACCCTCAATGTCGCGCACGACAACGAGCACTACGGCAACATCGTCACCTACCTTCGATTGAAAGGCGTGGTGCCGCCGTCGACGGCCAGAACGCAGCGGTAGCGATCAGTGTGCAGAACGTCGCGCCGAACGGCGCTGCTCAGTCGATGCGCCGGAACGCGATCCGCCCTTCTGGCGCTGTGCCTGCGGTCCAGACCGCAAGGATTCCACGCCCCGACGACGCCAGGACGGGATACGAGCCGGAGGCTCCGGTATTCAGCGTCAGAATCGGCGTGAATGTACCTCTGCCGGCGTTGTCCAGGGTGAATGATCGGAACGCAATCTTTCTGACACCACCCTGGAGCTCGTCCCAGGCGACCGCGATTCGCCCTTCACCGTCGACCACGATTTGTGGATGCCCGGGTTTGGGGCTCCCGAGCGTGGGAACACGTACCCGCGGGCCGAAGGTTCGTCCGTCGCTCGACGCGGCGTAGAAGATCGCGCCTTCCGGCTCCGCTCCGTCCAGCACCGTTGGCCAGACCACGTGAACGCGACCCATGCGGTCTACGGACATCGCGGGCCCATCGTCAGGACATCCGTCGAGTTGCCAGCCGTCGTCGCTGACGCGCCCCGGCCGGTTGAACGTTCGTCCGCCGTCGCTGGAGCTGAGAAATGCGATGTCGCGGATGCTGCCGGCATAGACATGACGCCAGGCTGCGTAGACTGCGCCCTGCGGTCCAGTCGCCAGTGCGGTCTTGCAGCAGTAGCACACGCCCTTCGACAGTTCACGTTCGCGGGCACCATCGGTCCCCTCGGTGTTGTAGTAGAGACCCGAGCGCTGCGCCATCGCGACGCTTTCGGCGAGCGGATCCATGCGCGCCGGTGCTCCTGACTGCGCGCCTGCGTGCGCATGACCCGCTTCGCCATCTTCGGCCAGCCCGCGATGATCGAGCCAGATGACATGAGCGCGTCCGCTGCTGTCGATGGCGAGGGCGTGCCAGCCGCGATCCCCGGCCGCACCGGGGCGCTGCAACGTCTCGGGAGTGCCGAACGTTCGGCCGCCGTCTCGGGAGCGCGCGAGACGAATGTCGGTGTCCAGCACCTTCGCGGTCCACGCGACAACGACATCGGGATCGCCGCCGGCGGTTGACGGGGCGAGCGCCACCCGCGGTGGGAGCTCGCCGCTGACGTACACTTCAGCCGGTTCGCGATTCACGCGCACCGGCGCGTCGAAGCTGTCGCCGCCGTTGCGGCTGACTGCCACATACACATCGGGGTTATCGCCCGGTTCCGCTGCGGTCCAGGCAACAGCCACGAACTGACCTGCAGCAGCGATCCACGGCGCTTCGTTGTTTCGGCCCGTGACACCCAGATCGCGAACGTCAGCGGAGGGTGTGGCGAGCAGACTTACGGTGAGTACCGAGAGCCCGCATCCGACGAGCACTTGATTTCGCATGGTGGTGCCCTGTCTACGGTTTCACATGGCGCTCTGCGCGAGCCGACGCAGGCACGGTCGGAACCGCGACATCTGACACGTAGCAGGTTAGCGAATCCCGGTCACCCGGGCAACTATCACCGGGAGGATCGCTGATTTCACATGTTCCCTGGCTGACAGCAAGCGGTGACATTCGAGGAGACCGTACGGCCGCGGTCGTCACGGCCGCGACCGTACGGTTTCCCCGCGGCTAGCGACTGAGGGGCGTCGGAAGCTCGAGCTTCGGCACGTCACCATCGAGCGCCGACGCGAGTTCGACGAGACGAATGAACTCTGCCCGGTAGCCTCTGTGGTCAGTACCGCGATTGTCGCGGGCCATCTTGATTGTTTGAGAGTAGTTGGCGTGGCCGCGGTGCTCGGATCGGCCGAGCAGCATTCCAAACTCGGCGACGGCGGCTGCAAATCCCACATGGCGCGGCGTCCGAGTTTCGCGGTTGCTCACGGAGATGGTCATGAGCCGACTGGCGTCTCCGTCAGGCTCCTTGTAGCGCAGCTTCACGGTCATGAGCTCGCCGCTGCCCGCCGCACCGGACGCTTCGGGCCGCTGCTGGTACTTGAGCGGATCGACCGTGCCGCCGGCATCGAGACTCACGCCGGGAGGCACAATTTCGTAAAGTGCGGTGACGGTGTGTCCCGCTCCGATATCGCCGGCGTCTTTGCGGTCGTTGTTGAAGTCTTCGTTCTCGAGGATGCGGTTCTCGTAGCCGATCAGGCGATAGGCGGACGCAGCCTTCGGGTTGAACTCGATCTGGAGCTTCACATCCTTGGCGATGGTCATAAGGGTGCCGCCGGCTTCTTCGATGAGCACCCGCCGTGCTTCACTCAGAGAATCGAGATAGGCATAGTTGCCGTTCCCGGAATCGGCCAGCTTTTCCATGGTCGAATCCTTCAGATTCCCATCTCCCACTCCGAGCACCGAGAGAAAGATGCCGGTAGCACGCTTCTCTTCGATCAACCGCAGCAGCTCACCCTGACTCGTGACACCGACATTGAAATCGCCGTCGGTGGCAAGAATGACCCGGTTGATCCCGCCTGTGATGAAGCTCGAGGACGCAAGGTCGTAGGCGGCGTGAATGCCCGCCGCTCCGTTCGTCGAGCCGCCGGCGCTCAGCGACTCGAGCGCCTGCTGGATTGCTGGTCTCTCGGCTCCTCCAGTGGTCGGAAGCACGATGCCACTCGCGCCCGCATACACGACGATGGCAACCCGGTCGCGGTCGCCGAGAGTATCGACCAGCATCCGCATCGCCTTCTTGACGAGCGGGAGCTTGTTGGCTGGCATCATCGAACCCGAGACATCGAGTAGAAACACGAGATTGCGCGGCGGTACCTTCGCGTCCGGGACCCGCCGTCCCTGAAGCCCGATGAGGGCGAGGCGATGTCCGGGACTCCAGGGGCAAGGAGCGATTTCCGTTGTGACCGAGAAGGGTCGGCCATCATCCGGTTGCGGGTAGTCGAACCGAAAATAGTTGAGCAGTTCCTCGGTTCGGACCGCATCGGCGGGAGGCACCTGCCCCTGGTGCAGGAATCGGCGAACGTTGCTGTACGACGCCGTGTCCACGTCTACGGAGAACGTCGAAAGCGGCTGGTCGGTGACCCGGCGAAAGCCATTCTCGTGGATGCGGTCGTACGCTTCGGTGTTGAACGGCGGCAGCCCGCTCATCTTGTGTGCCGAGGGGGCCGCGGCGACAGGCATGCCGCGTGACGGCGGCGCGTCGGTGACGCGTCCAGCCACCCCGCCATCGACGCGTCCTGTTTCCGCTCCAGTCTGAGCATGCTCAACCCGGCCGTTGCCGTTCTGAGGTGCCGCTTCCGTCCGAAGCACTATCGTCAGTCGGGCATTCGAGCCGGTATTCACCCGCACCGTTCGCGTGGCGGGTGCGAATCCTGATGCCTGGACCGAAAGCTCGTAGCTGCCGGTGGCGACGTCGCGAAACGTGAACTCGCCACGCCGGTCAGTTGTCGCTGTTCTTCGAGCGATGTGCGCGGAGCTGAGGCTTACCAGGACGTCCCGCACCGGGACGCCGGCAGCGTCACGAACCGTTCCGGAAAGATCACCGAGGGGCGGCCGGCCGGCATTGAGTGTCGAGGCGAAGAGCAGGCAGACGAGGATCGACGACATGTTCAGACGCATACAGGCCTCCATGGCGGGAGTTCAGAATCAGGCGTTCACCTGCTCTGAACGGCCGTCCGCCGAAAACTTGCAGGTCTGTAGCGCCTCATGACTGGCTCCCGGCTTGCCTCACCCGGCGCTTTCGCCAGAGAGCCGACCTCGGTACCATGGGCGCGCTAGTGCTCCATCGCTCAGGGAAAGCGAGAGTGTGATGCGGATTCTTGGACTGCCGGTCGACAGCTTCCTCGTGCTGATTGTCGTTCCCGGGGTGATCGTGGCGTATCAGTTCTACTACTGCTGGCAGGTCTACACCGGCCGGCGCGATTGAGGGGCCTCAGTGGCGATTGGTGGCGTCGGCCTCATCGTCTTCGCGCTCTACATGCTGATGCTCGTCGCCATAGGACTCGCGGCCGCACGACATCAGCGAACGTCGGAGGATTTCTGGGTCGCCGGACGTCGATTCGGCGTGGGGCTCCTGGTGGTTGCCGAGATGGCCTCGCTGCTGCACGGAGGTTCGATCCAGGGCGGCGTGGCACTGGCCGCCAAGAACGGCGGGGTGGCCGTGCTGCCGTTCATCAGCTTCGCCGTCGCCTCGCTCATCATCGTGCGCTTCTTCGCCAAAAAGCTGCGGACGATGGCTGGTTTTACGCTGCCCGACTACATGGGCGCCCGATTCGAGAGCCGTTTCCTGCAGGGATTCAGCGCGGTCGTCGTGGGCGTCTCGAGCGTGCTCTACATGATTGCGCAGATCCGTGTGATGGGATTCCTGCTCGAGCGGCTGCTTGGCATCCCGTTCGTCGCTGGCATGGCCCTCGGCACCGGCATTTTCATCGCGTTCGTCTCGCTGGGCGGCTTGCTCGCCGTCGTATGGACGGACATTTTTCTGTTCCTGCTCATGTGGGCCGGACTCGTGGCCATTCTTCCGGCCGTGCACGCCGCCGTCGGCGGATTCTCGACGGTGCTGACTCACGTCGATACGCTGGCTCCCGGCTGGACCAGCGTCCGCGGGACGACCTGGTCGTGGACGTATCTGATCTCGTGGTGGATCGTGTGGGTCGTGGGGTATTCGACGCGCATCACCATGATCACCAAAGTGTTTGCTGCCAAGGACACGCGCGCCGCGCGCATCTCGCTCCCAATCACCGACGCGCTCTTCATGGTGTTCCTGCTGTACGGAAACCTCTACCTCGGCGCCGCCGCGCGTGTGCTGGTATGGCCCGAGGTGTCGGGCAATCCGGACGGCGCGTTCCCGGCGCTCGTCACGGCGGTGTCACGCATGTCGGGCGTCAGCTGGCTCGGGGCCATCGCGCTGACTGGCGTCGTCAGCGCAGCCATCGCGACCGCTGACTCGCTTCTGCTGATGAGCGGAGCCGCGGTGGCGCACGATTTGCTCCGCAAGTGCTACTTCGAGCCGCGCGGCGTGGTGCGGAGCGAGCGGTTCTATCTGCGCATTGCACGGACTACGGTGGTGATGGTCGGAGTCGTGTCATTCCTCGGAGCGCTGAGCACGCCAGACCTCGTGCTGAACATCGTGTCGTATGCCGTGGCTCTCGTGGGCGTGGCGTTCTTCTTCCCGATGCTGCTGGGGATGAGCTCGCCCCACATCACCGCGCGCGCAGCCACGTGGTCGTCAGTCATGGGCTCGGTCGTGGGCTTCGCCTGGACCATGCTGCATCTCGTGTTCGGTGCGTGGTCACGTCAGCACGCGCCCTGGGTGCTCGATGTGCATCCGGTGGTGCCCGGGCTGCTCGCAGCGATTGTTCCGATGCTGCAGCGCTCACCCCGCATCGACATGTCGCCGGCGACTCTGGCGCTTTTCTTTCCTGAGCACGGCGTCGAGCGGCAGCGGAGGTGAGCGCGCCGCTCACCCAGGGGCTGAATTATCCGCTGGTGCCGACCCCCGCGCGGCGGGCCTTCAGGATTTCGAGCACAATCGGCAGCAAAGACACGGCGATGATGCCCAGCGTCACGAGGGTGAAATTCTGCTTCACGATCGGAATGTTCCCGAACGCGTAGCCGCCCCCCAGACAGACTCCCACCCAAAGCAGGGCGCCCGCGACGTTGTACGTCGTGAACTTGGCATAGTTCATCGTGGCAACCCCCGCGACGAACGGTACGAACGTTCGGATGATTGGCGCGAACCGGCCGAGGACGATCGCCTTGCCGCCGTACCGCTCGAAGAACTCGTGCGTCCGGTTGAGGTGATCGCGGTTGAAGAACCGGCGCCAGAACGGTGAGTGGTCGGCCGCATCGAAGAGACGGGTGCCGACGAACCGGCCAACCGCGTAGTTGACGCCGTCGCCCAGGATGGCTGCGGCGACGAGCAGGACAGCGGTGAGGCGGACGTCGAGCACGCCGAGCGCACCGAGCGCGCCCGCCGCGAACAGCAGCGAATCGCCAGGAAGGAACGGCGTGACCACCAAGCCGGTCTCGGCGAAGATCACGAGGAAGAGAATGGCGTAGACGAACGGTCCGTACTGAGCGGTCAGTTCGGCCAGGTGACGATCCAGGTGAAGGACCAGGTCGAGCAGCGTTTCCATGTGCCGTCTATTCTATGGGATGCGTCCCCGGTCGTTCGTTGACTCGACCGGGGACATGCCGCTAGAGTGTGCGCGTCAGTCCGATCGTCGGTCCCGGACGGCCGGAGCGGGGAAGCGGTTCGGCCGCGACGGGAACCGTCGGCGCCTTGTCGGGCCTCGTCAGCCCACCTGATCCCCCGTCTTACGCGACCTGCGGTTCGTGCGCCTCCCGAGGTGAGTGGCCATGGAGATTGATCTCATCACATCACTGTTCGTGTTCATGCTGGCCACCTTCGTCGGCCTCGACGTCATCCGGCGCGTGTCGAGACTGTTGCACACGCCGCTGATGTCGCTGACCAACGCGATATCGGCCATCGCGATCGTGGGCGCGCTCATTCTCGCCGGCGAGGAGCACGATGCACTCAGCACCTGGCTTGGCGTGATCGCGGTCTTCGCCTCCACCACGAATATCGTGAGCGGGTTCCTCATCACCGATCGCATGCTGCGGATGTTCAAGCGCCGGGATCGGGAGAGCGCATGAGCCCGGCGACCGACCTCGCCTATCTGGTCTCGGCTGGGCTCTTCGTCCTCTCGCTCAGATGGATGAGCACGCCGGAGACCGCCCGTAGAGGCGTAGCGGCCGGCGTGGCCGCCATGGTGCTCGCGGTGGGTGGCACCTTGCTCAGCCCTGAAATCGTCACGTACCGATGGATTGCGATTGGCGTGGCAGCAGGCTGCCTCGTCGGCGTGCCGCTCTCGTGGGTGCCGCTCACGGCCGTGCCGCAGCGGACGGCGCTTTCACACGCGTTCGGGGGACTCGCGGTCGGACTGGTCGGCATCGCGAAGTACTACATGTGGCTGGGCGACGGCGGTCTCACACGGTTTCGCATGGTGGCCATCGCCGCCGAGGTGATTCTGGGGTTCCTGACCTGCACCGGCAGCCTCATGGCGGCAGGCAAGCTCCAGGAAGTGATTCCCACGCGACCCATTACCTACCGCTTCCAGAACGTCGTGAACATCGGACTCCTGGTCCTGGCGGCGGCCCTGGCCGTGGCCATGGTCTTCCGTCCCGACCTGTCGTGGGCATTCCCGATCATCATCGCCCTCGCCCTCCTCTTCGGCGTGATGCTCGTCCTGCCGATCGGCGGCGCCGACATGCCGACGGTGATCTCTCTGCTGAACTCGTACGCCGGCCTGGCCGCCGTGGCCATGGGTTTCGTGCTCGACAACAAGCTGCTCATCACGGCCGGCGCTCTCGACGGTTCGTCAGGCCTCGTGCTGTCGATCATCATGTGTCAGGCGATGAACCGCTCCTTCACCAACGTGCTGTTCGGCGCGTTCGGGTCGATAGAGGTCACTGCCGCGACCGCCGAGCAGCGGACGGTGAAGAGTGCGACGGCGGAAGACGCGGCCTACATCCTTCAGGGCTCGAACTCGGTGGTGATCATTCCCGGCTACGGAATGGCGGTCGCACAGGCCCAGCACCGCGTGCGCGATCTCTACGAGCAGTTGGGCAAGCGTGGCGTGGACGTGCGGTTTGCCATTCATCCCGTGGCTGGCCGCATGCCGGGACACATGAACGTGCTTCTGGCGGAGGCCGACATCCCCTACGATCGGTTGGTGGAAATGGAAGAGATCAACCCTGAGATGGGGCAGGTGGACGTTGCCCTCGTGATTGGCGCCAACGACGTGGTCAACCCGGCGGCCCGGCGCGACGAGAAGAGCCCGATCTATGGCATGCCGATTATCGACGCCGACAAGGCCCGCACGGTGCTGGCGATCAAGCGCAGCATGAACCCGGGATTCGCCGGAATCGACAACGCGCTCTACTACGCCGACAACACGCTCATGCTCTTCGGCGACGCGAAGGCCGTGATCGGCGATCTCGTCAAGCAGTTGTCAGGCGAAAAAGCGATTCATTGAGCCGGGCGGCAGCCCGGGAAGGCCCCTGCCTTCGGCGCACGGTCCGGAAGTAGCGGCGTTCAATCGAGCCGCCGCGATCGTCGATCGAGTCCCTGCCCGACGGCGGCAGCTAGGCGTCGAGTGAACCGCCGGCGTCAGCCTGTTGCAGCACCGATTCGGGTTGCACCCGCATCGAATCCCGTTTCCAGAAGAACAGGCGCGACCAGGCGGGACTGGTCGACATGTCGTCGAACAGCGAGTAGGCCACCGGAGTCAACAGCAGCGTCAGGAGCAGCGCCATCGTCTGGCCGCCGATGACGACGATGGCAATGCTGCGACGTTCTTCGGCGCCGGGGCCTGTGCCGAGCGCGAGGGGCAGCATGCCGCCGACGAGCGCCATGGTGGTCATCAAGATCGGCCGCAACCGGTCGCGATTGGCCTCCATGATCGCGGTCAGTCGCTCCTTGCCCTTCGCTCTCATGTTGTTCATGTGGTCGATCTGAAGAATTGCGTTCTTCTTGACGACGCCGAAGAGCACGAGCAGGCCCAATGCAGAATACAGGTTCAGTGTCTGGCCCGTGGCCCACAACGAGAACAGCGCGAAGGGCACGGCGACCGGCAGCGAGAGCAGGATCGTCAGCGGGTGCACGAGGCTCTCGAACTGTGAGGCCAGAATCATATACATGAACACGACCGAGAGCAGGAACGCCCAGAGGAACTCTGTGAACGTGCGCTCGAGTTCGCGGCCGCGGCCGGCGATCGCGACGGAGTAGGCCGGTGGCATGTTGAGATCGAGGGCGGCCTGGCGGAACGCCTGCAGCCGGTCTGCCTGGCCGTATCCCGGCGCCACGTTGCCGCGAACGAACGCCGACCGCTGGCGATCGAGCCGGTCGATCCGTGAGGCGCTCACGGTTTCGACAATCTTGACGACGTTGTCCAGCCGGACGAGCTCGCCGTTGCCACGCGGCACGTAGAGCTGTCCGAGCGTTTGGGGATTGTTGCGATCACCTTCGGTCAGTCGAAGCTGGACGTTGTAGTCGTCGTTGATGCTGGGATCACGGAACCGCGTCACTTCGTCGTCGCCTCCCACCATCACCCGAAGAGCGGCGGCGATGTCCTGGGTATCGACGCCGAGGTCCGCGGCGCGTCCGCGATCGATCTGGACCTGAAGCTCGGGCTTGTTCAGCCGGATGGACGTGTCGGCATCGACGATGCCGATGTCCGGTGCCTTGAGACGCAGTTGGTCCGTGTAGTCGGCGATCGCCTTCAGGTCGGGACCTCGGAGCACGAGATCGAGATCCGTCCGGCCGCCGCCGATGTTGATCGAGGGCAGGTTACGCACCTGGACACGGACTTCCTTGAAGCGCGCGAGCCGTCGCCGGACTTCCTGCATCGCGGCCCGCTGTGGCTGATTGCCCTGGAACGCGGCGCCGGGATTGAGCCGCACGAGCCCGCCGATCAGCCGGGACCATGAGAAGACGCGCTCCTCGTGCGGCGTCAGGCGGATGTAGATCGTGCTGATGTTGGTCGTGCTCAGAAACCCGCCACCGATGGTTGCCAGTACCAGGTCCACGCCCCGTACGGCTTCAATCTCGCGAACGGCCGCCTGTGTCAGCGAGTCCATCACGGGCAGGCTCAGGCCCTCCTCGGCCGTGAGCATGACGTCGAACTCGCCCTCATCCACGCCGCTCGGCACGAATTCCTGCTGGACCAACGAATAGAGCGGAATGGAGCTCAAGGCGACGGCGAGGCTCAGACCCGCGATCGCCCAACGGTGCCGCATCGACCACGCGAGTGCACCCTGGTAGAACGCGTCGATGTGACGGTAGAAGCCGGTGCGTGAGCTGGCATGCCCATGTTCGGTGCCGTGCAGCGATTCGGCCGTGCCGCGGAACAACCGGGCGCTCAGCATCGGAGTCAGGGTGAAGGACACGAGCAGGCTGACGAGAATCGCCACAGCCGCGGTGATGCCGAACTGGTAGAGAAACCGTCCCGAGATGCTCGACATGAACGAGACCGGTACGAAGATGACCACGAGGCTCAGCGTCGTAGCCATGACGGGCAGCGCGATTTCGGCCGTCGCCGCTTTCGCGGCCTCGAACGAGGTCAGACGCTTCTCTTCGACGAATCGGAAGATGTTCTCGAGCACCACGATGGCATCGTCGATGACGATGCCGACCATGAGCACGAGGGCGAGCATCGTGACGCTGTTGAGCGTGAAGTCGAGGGCAGCCATCATGCCGAAGGTCGCGATGACCGACGAGGGGATGGCCAGCGCGGCGATGAACGTCGCGCGCAGATTTCGCATGAACAGGAACACGACGAGGCACGCCAGGATGCTGCCGAGGATGAGGTGGACGTCGATCTCGTGGAGCGCCGCGTAGATGTAGTTCGACTGATCGCGAATGATCTCCATGCGGACGTCGCGCGGGATCTGTTCCTGGACGCGCGCCATGTTCGCCTTGACGGCCTCGATCACGGCGACCGTATTGGCGCCCGACTGCCGGCGGACCTGCAGGGTGACCGTGGGAACGCCGTTGAGCCTTGCTATCGAGCGCTGCTCGCGCGTGCCGTCCTCCGCGTACCCGATGTCGCGGACGTGGATGGGGAACCCGTTACGAGTCGCGATGACGATGTCGTTGAAGCCCTCAGGCGTCGTCACGCGTCCCATCGTCCGGAGCGTCTGCTCGCGCACGGCGCTCGTGACGTTGCCACCCGGCAGGTCGGCATTCTGTCGGGCGAGCGCGTCCCGCACCGCCGTGATCGGCAGCTGGTACGCGGCGAGGCGGTCGGCATCGACCCACACGCTGATCGCGCGTTCGAGGCCACCGGTGATGTTCACCTCGCCGACGCCGGCCGAACGCTCGAGCAGCGGCTTGATGAGCTTGTCGGCGATCTCGGTGAGCTCGCGTAGCGGACGATTGGCTGCGACGGCGATGGTGATGACCGGCTGCGAATCGCTGTCGAACTTCGTGACGACCGGCGCCCGTGCGTCTCGCGGCAACTGATTGATGGTCGCCGCCACCCGGTCGCGAACGTCCTGTGTCGCGCTCTCGATGGGCCGGTCGAGCGAGAAGGTGGCGATGACCTGCGAGACACCGGATCCGGACACCGAGCGCAGCTCGTCGATGCCCTCGACCGTGTTCACCGCTTCTTCGATGCGCTGGGAGACCAGAATTTCCATCTCCTCGGGCGATGCGCCGGGAAGCTGCGTGCGAATGTTAACGGTGGGCAGGTCGACCGATGGAAAGCGGTCGACGCCCAGACCGAAATAGCTGGTGCTGCCAATCACGACGAGGCACAGCACGAGCATGGCCGCGAACACGGGACGCTTAATGCAAAGGGCCGCGAGGTGTTTCATGAGCGGATCGACTCCTACGGGGTCGAAGTTGGCTTCTGCGGGCTCGGTGCGCCGGCGACGCGGACAGGATCACCCTGCACGAGGTTGCCGGGGTCGACGATGACCACCGCGCCAGCGGCGAGACCTTCCAGGATTTCCACGCGGTCCCCTTCACGGCGACCCGTCTCGACGGGCTTCTCGGCCGCGCGTCCCTGTTCGACCACGAGCACCTTGTTCACGCCGGCGAAGGTGACCAGGGCCGCCGTCGGGATGAGCACGGCCTTGTCGCGCGACGCCGTGATGACGTTCGCATTGGCATACGATCCAGGCCGGAGCTCCGCTCGCGGGTTCGGCACTTCGGCCTCAATCATCAACGTCCGGCTCGTCTCGTCGATCGCGGGGCTGATACGCACGATACGACCCGTATACGTCTTCTGATCGCCCTCGGCGGTCACCTGCACCTCGAGGCCTTCCCGGATGAGCGCCGCCTCGCGCTCCGGAAGTGCGAGGCGCAGGCGAAGCGGATGCATGCGGACGATCGTCACCACAGGAGAGCCGGCCGCGAGGTACTGGCCAACCGTCGCCTGGCGCTCGCGCACCATGCCGTCGAACGGCGCGGTCAGTCGCGAGTCGTCGAGCGCCTGTTCCGCCAGTTCGAGCTCGGACCGGCGTTGTTCGAGGACGGCCTGCCGGTTACGCACTTCCTCGAGCGAATCCTGGTAACGGCCCTCCGCCACTTCCAGCGCCGCGGTCGAGGCGTCGAGATCGGCCTTGGAACCGATGCCGCGCTTGAAGAAGGTTTCGGAGCGCTCACGAATCAGACGAGCCTCTTCGAGAACGGCTCTGGCCTGCCGAACGATGGCGGTGCGTTCGGGATCCACCGTCCCGTCCTCACTATCCACCGGAAGGCCAAGCCGCGCGCGGGCCTGCTGTAGACCGGCAGTCGCCTGACTGACTCTCGATACGAAGTCATTGGGCAGCAGCCGGGCCACCACTTGTCCCTGGCGTACCGGGCTGCCCAGGTCCACCGTCAGGCTGTCGAGTCGCCCAGTCACTTTGAGACTGAGGGTGACCTGTTCTTCCGCCGCGAGGGTTCCCGTGACGCCCACCCGGCGTACGAGCTGATCTTCAACCGCGATCACGGTCTTCACTTCGCGCCCGGCGTCACCCTTGCCGTCGGTCGAGTTCTTGCCACTGGCAGCCGGCGCTGCCGACCCGCCGCAACCCGCCAGCCCCGCGGTCAATGGGGCGAGGAGAGCGAAAACTCGCAGATGTGCCAGAAGAATCCGGAAACGGGGGGAACCTGAAGAGTCCATAAACAGCCAGCCGAGTCGGACACGCCGAGAAAGGATTTCATGCCCTTGCGGGCCGCACAATCGCCTGCAAATCGAGTGTATTGCGACAGATACCGGTGGTCAAGGCAGGTCACCAGAAATTGACACAATGAGACATCTTAAGACGGAACAGATGAAGCACTCATGAGGCGTGGCCCGCCAGATATTTGACGCTTCAGGCTGCGGAAGGATCCGGACGAGTGCAGATCCAGGAACGCCAGCGCCAATCTCAGAGATGCGCCGTGAGGGGAGCGTGCATCCGGCGGCCGTGCTCGAGCGACATGAGAATGATGTCAGGCGTGACCGGCGCCCGGCGGAACACTTCGTCGCCCACCGCGCTGGCGATGGCATTCAGCACGGCGCCGAACCCGGCGCCGACAGGTGGCTCGCCGACCCCGCGAGCGCCAATCGGAGTTTCCGGATCGGCGAGATCGAGCGCCGTTGCGTGCATGCTTGGCGGAATGTCGAGAATCGTCAACGGCTTGTTGTGATGGAAGCGGCGCGCGAGAGCCACGCCGTAGTGCTGGTCGTACACCCACTTCTGGCAAAGCGCATGTCCGATGCCCAGGCAGACGCCGCCGAGAAGCTGGCCCTTGAGGCTGCGCGGATGGACGACGCTACCAACATCTCCGACGGTGACGAACTCGATGAGCTCCGTCCTGCCCGTTTCGATGTCAACCTCCACCTCGGCGAAACCCGCCACGAAGGAGTAGGTGTCGCCGTCGCGCGGGTAGGTGTCCTTCGCGACGCCCATCAATCCGAGACCGACGAGGCCGGCTGCCGAGCGTTTCGTGAAGGCGTGAATGTCCTCCGGAAGTTCGTGGCCGTCGAATCGGCCACCAATCTCGATGGCTCGCTCAGCGGCCCGGGCGAAGGTGAGTCCGCGCGACCGGTTGGCTGCGCGGTACACGCCCTGGTCCGCCACGACGTAGTCGTCTGGCGTGCCACCCAGATCCCGGGCGGCAATTTCCTGTAGTTTCCGTCGCGCGTCCATCGCGCCGGCGTGATTGGCGCGCGTCATCGCATGGATCGTCTGACTCCCGACGGACATGCAGGTCCACGGCAGGCCTTTGCTCGTGTCGCCCCAGATCACTTCCACTTGATCCCAACTCATCTGGAGCACGTCGGCGGCGACGCGCGCGACGTCGATCACCGAGTGGGTCCCGAGATTGCCGATGCCCGACTGCACATACAGCTTGCCGTCGGGCCGGATGGTCATCAAGCCGTCGAAGCCGATGGAACCCGCGCCGTGAGGTCCGACCGCCACGCCGACGCCGCGCACCTTCGATCCGCGGCGCTGTCCGGCTCGGGCCTTGCGCTCGTCCCACTTGAAGAGCTCGGCACCGCGATCGAGCGCCTCCGGCACGAACGCGCTCGTGATATGGCGGCGCTCGCCCTTTGGTCCGGGCGGCCCGTACAAGGCCTTGCCCGCAGGTGAGTTGATCCGGCGGATCGCCACCTGGTCGAGTCCCAGCTGGCGCCCGGCTTTGGTCAGTGCGGGCTCGACGATGCCATTGGCCTGCATGGGACCCGGCGAGCGCTGCTGGCGGCGGGGCGGCGTATTGGTCAGCACGCTCACACCGCGCCACCGCATGGCCATCGGCTGATAGACGAGTGATGCCGCATTGCCTGCGGAGCGGTGATCACCCAACGGGCCGTAAGGTCCGTTGTCCATGATCACGAAGAGGTCCATCGCCGTGATGCGGCCGTCCTTGCGGAATCCGATCTTCACACGGCCCTGCAGACCAGCCCGCGCTCGTCCGATGTAATGTTCCTCTTCACGGCTGATCCGCATCATCACCGGCGCCTGGACCTTCCTGGACAAGAGTGCCGGAATGGCCATTTGCACAGCGCCGGCACCTTTACTGCCGAAGCCTCCGCCCGTGTACTCGCTGACGAGCACCACGTCGGACGGGTCCACTGCAACCCATTGGGCGAGCGGGTCGACCGTGCGGACGATGCTTTGCGTCGATCCGAACAGGTGCAGCTTGCCGTTCTGCCAGTACGCCATCGCCGTACGCGTTTCGAGCGGCTGATGGCTCGTCGACTGCACGACGAAGCTTTCATCCACGACGAGCGCGGCGTCCTTGAAGCCGGCCTCCAGATCGCCGTACGCCCATTCCTCGGGCGCCTTGCCCATCGGCAGCCGGCCGTCGCCCTCTTCCCCGAAGTCCTGGTTCGACCATTTCAACGTGTCGATTTGTGGTCGAGGGGGCTGGGCGGCATTGGTCCCCTGGGTGGGCGCCGTCCAGACGTTTCCCTCCTGGCGTGCATTCGGTCCGCCTGGTCGAAGCGCCTCGATGGGATCGACGACAAACGGGAGCGGTTCGAGATCGATGTCGATCCGTTCGACGGCCTCCGCGGCCGTGTACTCATCTACGGCGGCGACGGCGAGAATTGGCTCGCCCTGGTAGAGCGGCTCGTTGGTGAGCGCCCGCTCGCCCTCGATTTCCGGTAAGTCATCCGCCGTGAGAATGCCTTTGACACCCGGCATGGCCAGGGCCGCGCTCGTGTCGAGTCTGACGACACGACCGTGGGGCATGGGGCTCAGCAGCAGCTTGCAGAACAGCATGCCCTCGGCGCGAAAATCTTCCGCGTACTTCGCTTTGCCCGTGACCTTGGCGACAAGAATCGGGTGTCGTGTAATCCTGGCCGACCAGATTCTGACGCGCCACGTTCGCGACCTCCGTGTCTACTCTTGCACCGGCCCGGCGTCGGAGGGCGGAACCGCGTGCGCGGCGGCGGCGCGCGACGCCCCGTCGATTCTGGGTATCACCAGTAGCGCGACCATGTCGTAGATGGCGTCGAGGTGCTCACGTCTCTCGGTACCGGCCTGGGTAGAGGACGTCGTGACCATCACGAGCTCGAGCGAGGGCACGACGAAGATGAACTGGCCCCCGTAGCCCCAGGCATAGTAGACCGGGTGGCCGCCAAGGTCGCGGCTCCACCACCCGTACCCGTAGAAGCGATCGCTTCGCCGCCGGGACACGGTGCGGCGCGTCAACGACGCGTCCACCCAGCTTTCTGGCACAACCTGGCCGCCGTCCGCAGCGCGGCCGCGATTCAGATAGAGCTCGCCGAACGCCAGCATCTGTTTTGGCGTGAGCTGCATCTCGTTTCCGCCGAAGTAGATGCCCTGGGGATCCTGCTGCCAGGGCGCCAGCGCGAATCCGAGCGGTTGGGCCAGCGCCTCTCTGGCGAACGCCAGCGTCGTCTTGCGCGTGACCTTGGTCAGAATGGCGGACAAGAGATGGGTGCTGCCTGTGCTGTATTCCATCGTGGTACCGGGTGTGCTCACCAGAGGCTGGCGCAGCACGAAACGAACCCAGTGTCCACTCTGCACCCACCGGCCGTAGTTGCGATTGCTGGTCGTCTCCAGTCCCGATCGCATCGTCAACAGATCTTCGATGGTGATGTCGCGCTTGGAGGCGTCGGCTTTCGCCGCGAGGAGATCGGGGAAGAACGAGCCGAGCTTGGCATCGACGCCCGAAATCAGCTTGCGTTCGATTGCAATGCCGACGAGGGCCGAGACGATACTCTTCGACGCCGATTTGACGTTGGCCAGACGATCCGCTCTCGAGCGGTTGAAATAACGCTCGAATATCAGGGTGCCTTGCCAGCTTACGAGGATGCTGTTCAAGCGAGGGAGCCGCGCGCCGACCTCGCCCACGTCCGCGAGCGGGACAGTGGAGCTTGTCGGCCGGATGTTGGGGAGCTGGTCGGTCGCGCGAGCCGGAGAGAGGAGTACCAGACACAGTCCTGCGATCAAGACCGCGCCGACCGTTACTCGCCTGAGCACCACGGGGCCTATTCTAGCAGCCGAGTCTCCTTGCTGGCGGTCCAGGAGCCTGTGGGGGACATCGAGCCGGGGGCTTCAAGCCAGCACGAGCCGCGAGAATGTCTGGCGGGTTGCTCGCATGTCGTCACCTCGCAGCTCGCGGAGCGCAGCCTCGACGAACCGCTTGGCGGCGCGCTTCCGCCAGGTCGAGATCGAAATCCGTGTTGTCCATCGGCTTGGCCGGCTGCGCCGCGAGCCGGCCGGCCTCCTCGATCGTTTCCTCTTCGAGCCGGCGGCCCACGAGGAATGCGCCGGCGGCAACGGCCTCGAGCGGGCTTGACGCGACCGCACCAAGGACGATACGCGCCGCCGAAATCAGACCCGACGGGTCGGCGCGCACGGCAGCGGCCACAGAGAGCACCGGAAAATCGAACGAGCCACGTCGCCGCAGCTTCCAGTACGTGCTCCGCCAGCCGGTTTCGCGCGGCAGCTCAACGGCGGTGAGGATCTCGTCGGGCCGACGCGTCAGGTAGTCGATGCCGTCGCGACGATAGAGATCGCTGACGCGAATGCGACGCTCGCCCCGCGCCGAGGCCAGGTGAACCGTCGCACCCAGAGCCCAGAGAGCAGGCGCGGTATCGGTCGAGGAGACGGCGAGACATTCCCGGCTGCCCGGTGCGACCCAGCAAACGTCCCCGTCCTTCTTCAGGCAGAAATCGATGGCCTTACGCCATTCGTAGTTCTGGTCGTAATAGGTGCAGCGGGTGTCCAGGCACAGATTGCCGCCGAGTGTGCCCATGTTTCTCAGATGGGGCGTGGCGATCTGCCGCGCCGCCTGCCACAACGCCGTATGCTCCCGCCTGACGAGTTGATCGTCCACGAGTGTGGCCAGGGTGATGCCCGCACCCAGCCGCAACGATGGTCCTGAACGAATGGTGAGCAGATCGGGAATCCCGCGCAGACCGATCACGACGCGCGGCGTCTGCTGCCGCCGCTTCATGTTGGGTAGCAAGTCTGTGCCACCGGCCAACAGCATCGACTCGGAAGGCGCTTCGGCGAGTCTCGACAAAGCCTCGCCGATTGTGCGTGGCGAGCAGTACTCGAAATGAGGCAAACGCATCATGAGCGGCCTCGCTGACCCTCGGCCCCGATGCGTTCCAGCGCTCGTACGGGAGCAGTCGCACGTCCGTCGCCGCCGGCCCATGGCGGAGCCACTTCGAGTGGCGCAGGCCAGTCCACCGCTGGAAACGACGCCGGGCCGTACCGCGCGGGCTTTCCAAGGGCGCGCGCCTCGAGTGCCTTCAGTACTTTCTCCGGGGTAATCGGCACTTCGTCGATACGTACGCCGACGGCGGCATAGACGGCATTGGCGATGGCCGGCATGATGGGCAGGAGCGGTCCCTGGCCAACCTCCTTCGCGCCGAATGGCCCTTGCGCATCGGGATGTTCCACCAGCTCCGTAAAAATCTCCGGCATGTCGAGCGTGGTCGGGCTCTTGTACTCGAGCATCGAGGGAAACTTGTGCACCAGCGCACCGGAGAGCCGGGAGGGCAGCCGCCTGAATGCCTGCTCTTCCATCAGGGCCTCGCCGATCGCCATATACACGCTGCCTTCAATCTGGCCCCGCACGAGCGGGGGATTGAGCGCGCGGCCTATGTCGTGCGCGATCCACACCCGCGGCACCGAAATCCAGCCCAGAGCTTCGTCGACTTCGACCTCGACCACCGCGGCTGAATAGGAGTAGGTGGGCGAAGGACCCACGCCGCCGCCCTTGAACCTGGCAGCTGAGGGAGGCGGCGTGTACGAACCCGTGCTGCCGATGGTGCCGAAGCGAGCCTCGGCGATCGCGACAGCTTCGGCGAAGGTAACGCCGCACTCAGGATTTTCCGCATCGAAGACGTGCCGGTCCGCGAAGACGAGGCGCTCAAAGGGAACAGTCAGCTTTTCGGCGACCGCCGCAGCCACTTGCGTCCGGGCGCGCTCGGCGGCCTGGATGGCGGCATTGCCCATCATGAGCGTCACCCGGCTCGAGTACGATCCGAGATCGACAGGCGTCAGATCCGTGTCGCCGGTGACCAGACGAATATCGAATGGATCGATCCCCAGCACCTCGGCCACGCACGCGGCGAGCACGTCGTCGGAGCCCTGACCGATCTCGGTGGCGCCACAGAAGGCCGTGACGCCGCCGCTGCGATCGAGCTTGAGCTGCACGCCCGAATGCGGCATGTCGTTCCAGTAGATCGCCAGTCCCGCCCCGGACAGATAGGCCGAACATGCCAGGCCCAATCCGCGCCCGCGTAGTCCTTGACGCGAGCGCCCACGCCAGCCGGACGCGTCGACGACGCGTCGCAGGCACTCGGCGAGACCGATGGTTTCGATTCGGAGGTAGTTGGCCGTCAGCGTGCCGGGCTGCTCGACGATGCTGAGTCGCAGATCGGCCGGATCGAGTCCGAGGCGCTCGGCAATCTTGTCCAGCTGGACTTCCTGACCAAAGCGGCTCTGCGGCGTTCCGTGGCCTCGTTTGGGGCCACAAGGAGGCTTGTTCGTGAAGACGCGGCAGCCTTCGAAGTGATAAGCGGGGATGTGATACGTGACGGTTTGGAGCGCGCCCGTATAGAACGTGCTGGCCGCGCCGTACCGATCCGTACGCCCCGCCATCGAGCACCGTCTGCAGGTGGACGCCCGTGATCGTCCCGTCACGTTTCACGCCCGTCCTGAAGCGCATTACCACAGGATGGCGTCCGCGGTGGCAATAGAAGACCTCCTCGCGTGTCAGGCAGATCTTGACCGGGCGATCCAGGAGCAGCGCGGCCTTCGCCACGACGACCTCGTGGTTGAATGGGTCGCTCTTGCCGCCGAAACCGCCGCCGTTGGGTGTCGCGATCACGCGCACATGCGCGACCGGGATGTCGAGCGCCTTCGCGAGCGCGCGGTGCACGTAGTGAGGCGTCTGCGTGCTCGACCAAAGCACCAGCTTCCCGTCGGGATCGAGGGCCGCCAGGGCAGCATGCTGTTCGAGCGGCAGGTGCGTACTGCCCGCGTAGGCGAAGGTATCGTCGAAGACGAGATCGGCGTCGGCGAATGCCTGTTCGACGTCGCCGAAGCGCAGCGACACGCGCTTGTGGATGTTTCCTTCGTCGCCGTAATCGTGAATTCGCGGCGAGTCGGTGGTCAAGGCCTGCTCGATCCCGGAAATGGTCGCGAGCGGCTCGTAGTCCACCTCGATCAGGTCCACGGCCTCGGCCGCCGTCTGTTCATCGACAGCCACGACGGCTGCTACCGGGTCGCCGACGAACCGCACGCGGTCGACGGCCAGGGCGTGCTCATCCTCGCTGACCGGCAAGATCCCGTACGGAATCGGCAGATCGCGTCCGGTCAAAACGAGATGCACGCCCGTCAGCTTCTGTGCCGCGCTGGGATCGATGGCGCGGATGCGGGCGTGCGGGACGCTGGACCTGAGGATCTTGCAGTGCAGCATCCTGGGCAGGGCCAGGTCGTCGGCGAATCGTGTCTGTCCTGTCACCTTGGCGCGGGCATCCACACGCCGGCGCGAGCGTCCGATGACCTGGCTCACGCGTTCTCCTTCACGTGGGAGAACGCCGCTTCGACGGCTTCGACAATCTGCTGGTAACCGGTGCAGCGACACAGAGTTCCGGAAAGCGCTTCACGGATCTGATCCGCAGTCGGCGATGGGTTGAGGTCGAGCAGCGCACGGGCCGTGACCAGAAACGCCGGCGTACAGTAGCCGCACTGCGCGGCGCCTAAATCTGCGAACGTCCGTTGCAGCGGGTCGAGGCGTCCGTCGATCGACAGTCCTTCAACGGTCGTCACCGCGCGACCCGCGCATTCCAGACCCAGCACGAGGCAGGAGAGCACGGGCCGGCCGTCGAGCAGAACGGCGCACGCGCCGCATTCACCGAGCTCGCACCCATGCTTGGTGCCGGTCAGCGCGAGGTCTTCGCGCAGCACTTCGAGCAGCGTCTTGTACGGCGCGAAGGCCACCTCGGCGCGCTCGCCGTTCAGCGCGAAGACAATTTGCACGTGGGACGGTTGGAAGGATTCCACGTCACCTCGCCCGGGCAGCCGCTTGTACTCCACGTGCCCCATTCACCGGCGCTGCCAGCCCGGCTACGGCGCAGTCGGCGAGCTCTCTCGTGATCACGTCGATCGAGTGCGGGCCATCGGGGCGGAACCAGTGAGCCGTCCAGTTCAGGGTTCCGAGAAACGCGCGCGTGCCGATCGCCGGATCGCACTCCCGGAGCTCGCCGCACTTCACGCCGTCCGCCACCAGCTGCCGGACGGCGGCCTCGTACCGATCTCTCTTGCGGACGATGCGTGCGCGAAGGGTCGGCGGAAGGGCATCGACTTCCACGTGGGCCGTGGAACCGTCCACTTCGTCGAGCAGGCAGCGCAGATGCGCGAGCGCGAGCGCGTGCAGCCGAACGGGTGCGCTGGCAGGGAGTCGGCGAACCGACTCGAGCGCGCTCAGCAGCCGATCGAGCGCGCGATCCTGGCAGTAGAAGAGCAGCTCGTCCTTGCCGCGGAAATAGTAGTAGAGATTGGCGGGCGAGACGTCGGCCGCGATGCCGATCTCGCGCATGCCGGCACGGGCGAACCCGCGCCGGCGAAAGACGCCGGCAGCCGCGCGCAGGATGGCCGCGCGGGTGGCCTCGAGGCGCCGGACACGCCTGGCAGGTGTTTTCGAACGAGTGTTCGATTGTCGAACCACCGTTCGATCCTGGCGCCTGACGGCGCCTCTGTCAAGGACATCTCGACAGGCCGTGAGGGAGCCGGTGAAGGTCGCCTAGGCCGGCTCGGCGGCTTTGGCGAGCGGCATTTCGAGGTCGGGCATCGGTGCCGCGATGAAGAACAAGCGGCACGTCCGCGCCATCCAGCGGGCCCAGCGGGCCGACCGGGCGACGCGAGCGCTGTCGGTGGCGATGCCGGTATTGGCGTACATCTGACGATAGAGCTTCGAGAGGAGCACGAACGCCAGGCGGTCCTTCCACGAACGGACGCACTGGGCACGATGCCAGATCATCGAGAATCCGTAGAACCGATCCCACGTAGCCTGGGTCCGCCGCCGAATCTCGTCGGGTGACATCAGGGGGTGAGGCGCATAGATCTTTGGTCGCTTGCCCGGCGGGATCAGCCAGTACCGGTTCAGCGGAACGCCGTCCACCTCACCGACCTGGGTCTCGCGCTCCCACTTGGCGAAATCGATGGTGCCGGGAAACGGCGTGAGCATCACGAACTGCGCGAAGACCACCCCGGCACGCTGAGCCAGATCGGCGGTTGCCTCGAAGGTCTCTGGCTTGTCGGTCGGAAGGCCAAAGATGAACGATCCCAGGACATACACGCCGTGCTCCCTGAACGCTTGCAGCCGCGTGACCAGCGACTCGCCAGCGCAGTTGAAGTCCTTGAACACGGCCTTCAGTCCTTCCGGTGTCACCGATTCCACGCCAACCAGGGCGCCGCGAATTCGTGCGCGTTTCATGGCACGGAGAAACTCGGGGTCTTCGGCGGCCTCCATCGTGATCTGGGTGTAGAAATTGAGATCGCTCGGCAGTTGCTCCAGGAGCGCCATCAACTCGAAGCGTTCTGCGCGAATTTCCTCCAACTCATGCAGCGCCCGCGTGTCGCTCTTCCGCTTCGCCATCTCCAGATCGGCGAGCGTCACAGGGTAGAAATTGTCGTCGGCGAGCAGGATAAACCGGAATCCCATGCGTCGCAGCATCACGATCTCGCTGACGACATCAGACGGGCCGCGCTGTCGAGGCTTCTGGCCGTCAGTCCGCCAGACCGAGCAGAACGAGCAGTGCTTCGGACACCCGCGCACCGTCTGCACGGATCCCCACATGTAGCGGTCCTTGGGCAGCAGATCCCAGCGCGCCTGGATGAACGAGCTGCGCTCCACGCGACCGCCTTCGTAGGTCGGTAGGATTGAGCCAGCCGACACGTCCTCGAGCACTTTCGACCAGATCAGTTCGCCGTCGCCCTTGACGACGGCGTGAGCCTCGCCGTGCTCGCGAGCTTCATCGGGATAGAGCGTCGCGTGGATGCCGCCATAGATCACGGTGGCACCGCGCTGTTTGGCCTGGCGACCGATGGCATATCCTCTGAGCGCGTTGGCGGTGTGGATACCGATCCCCACCACGTCGTCGGGCTGCACTTGGTCGAAGTCGAACGTTTCGAGCGTCTCGTCCGTAATCACCGGATCGCCGAAGGATCGAGGCGTCGCGGCCGCAAGGACATACAGCCAGCGCGGCGTGATCACGGCAGTGCCGAACGACAACTCGCTGGGGTTCACCAGATGTACGCGCATGCAGCCTCTCCTAAGAGGTCCCCCGCGACGTCGCCAGGGACGCGACCGATCGGCCCAGCCTCGAAAAGAATCGCGCGGTCGAGGCCGCTGCCTTCTGAGACCCGCGACCGATGTCCTTCGACAGGTCTACGGATACCTTCGACAACATCACGATGTCCCGTTCCGGCCTGGCCGACTCGCCGGCACTCGGTGGCATCGATGTCAGATCACGAGGCGCACTCGCACCGAAATGTTCGACGAGCGGATTTGCCGCAATGGATGGTTCCACCACGACCCGGTCGCGCGGCGGGTCAGGCAGCCCACTCGATTCGAGACTCCCCGGTTCACCAGCACGATCGGTGGTGGCGGATGATACGTTACTGATGAGCTTAAAGCCAGGCGCGGTGCGTACAGCCGGCTTTCTGGCCGGAACTGCCTGTGGCGAAGCTGCCGAGCTCGTGCGGACGGCCTGTGGCGCCACCAGCGCCGCAGAAGCCGCCGGCAGACTGGCGCCTCCCGGCCGGGTCATCACCTCCACCGCGTCGATCGCGAAGGCTCCGAGTGCGGCCGTGAGTGCACCGGTCCCCGCCAACACAAGCGTGAAGTGCGACCGCCGAACGCTTCCGTTGCGCCCGGTGTCGAGCAGCCGGGCAATCCGCCTGGTGAGGTGTGCTCGCCGGACAGGCAAGACCGACAGGGCAAGAGCTGGCGGGGCGCAGCGCCGCTCGGCCATTCTGGCGAGGCACGCGGCGTAGTGACGGGGTGAGCCAGTCAGCTCGATGACCCAGTCGTCGCACGCGATCTCCCGTTCGAAGGCAATTGCGCGGTCAAGCCACCACACGGCCGGATGGAACCCGGCCACCGCCCGAATCAGGAGCTGCGCCAACGCGGCGAAGTCGTCGCGCCGCTGCACGTGCGCCCATTCGTGGATGACGATTCGATCGAGGTCTTCGACGGCCAGCTGCTCTGTGGTCCACGGGGACAGCACGATCGCCGGAGATTGGAGGCCCAGGACCGCGGCTGAAGAAACCTGAGCGGAGGTGGTGAGCCGCGCGATTCGGCCGCTTCCTTTGAGAGCGCTCCAGGCAGGCAGTCGCTCTTCGACGCCGGATCCGACCTCACGAATCGAGCCCCGCAGGCGGCGCAGTTCGAACCATGCCAGGACTCCGCGTGCGATCCAGACGCTGACCCAGATCGTCCAGACGCCCAGCAGCATGGGTCCAAGCCACGCGGGCAGCGGCGGCAGAGTCAGCCAGGCTCCAGAGCTCACGGCGCGTGCCACGGGCTCGCCGACGTCCGTGAACATTCGCCAAGAGCTCGGCACGGCGGCCATCGCGAGCACCACACCAAGGGTGATCCACCAGATGACGTATCGCGTGGCGGCATTGATTGATCGCGGCAGTCCGACCGCGAGCCGGACGAGGAGCGCGACCAGAGAACTCTGCCACAGCCAGTTGAGGAGGTCCATGCGCGTCCTAGGCTCCCTCGATCAACCTCTTGAGCTGCCGCAGTTCGGTACCGTCGATGCGCTCGTCTTCGAGCAGGTTCAGGAGGAGCAACCGGGGCGAGTCGTTGAACAGGCGGGCCACCAGGTGGCCGATGGCGCTCCGCCGCGCGTCCTGACGATCGATGAGTGGGCGGTAAGTGAACGCGCGTCCGACTTTTTCGTGCTCGACGTATCCCTTGTCTTCCAGGATACGGAGCAACGTCTGCACCGTGTTGTAGGCGACCGGCGGCTTGCGGGGAAGTGCCGCCACAACGTCAGCCACGGTTGCGCTCTTGCGGTCCCACAGCACGTTCATGAGCCGGGCTTCTCCGTCGGTCAGTGTCGGCGAGCGCTTACGCGGCATGATTTCCTAAAACATTAGGATTGGCGGGACGGACTGTACAGCGGGCGAGCGGTCCTGTCAACTAATTGATTAGGATTTTGACAGGAGCCGTAAGGCCAGATCGGTGTAGGTGTCAATTGCCCGGCCGAGAATCGTCCAGCGCCACATGCTCCTCGTCGGTGTGCGCGACGGCGATAAATCCGGGCCCGATGAGGAACGGAACTCCCCATCGACTCAAGTGGGGGATGTCTGTCACGTACGAAAAGACTTCCGTGTCGAAGCCAGGGAGCACCGTGAGCGCAATGGGTGGGATCTCGGAAACTTCCTCGAGGCCGACGAGTCCGACGAGTGGCGCGAGACTCGCGCGCAAAGGCTCAATCGGACCGACGGTTCGAAACTGCACGAGAGCCTCGGCTCGCGGCGCCGTGATGTTGGAGGCTAGGCCGCCGGTGATGGATCCGACGTTGTAGTGCGTCCGCCCTAGCCCGGGAGCTTCGGGGAGATGCAGCGTGCGCAGCAGGGTCAGGGCCTCGACGAGCGCATCAATCGCGGAGTGCCCATGTTGGGGATAGGCTGAGTGCGCTGCCCGTCCTGTCGCGACGAGCCGCACCTTGAACGAACCTCGTGTCGCGCGGCCGAGACGATTTTCGGTCGGCTCACCGTTGATCAGGAATTGGGCGCCCGGTCCCTCGCGGTTCGCGACCCGCGCGCCGTCGCTGTTCTGTTCTTCGCCGACGACGAACAGGAGACCGACCTCGGCCCCTTCGGTTCTCAAACGCTCGGCGGCGCCGATTTGCGCGACGGCGATGCCCTTGGCGTCGCAGGCGCCGCGGCCGTAAAGGACGTCGCCCTCGGCTCGGCTTGGAAAATGCGGGGGGACGCAATCCAGATGCGTCGAGAAGACGAGCCGCGCCGGTGTGCCGTTGGATGCCAACAGATTGACCCGGTCGCCCTCGACGGGCATCTCATCGACGTGCCAACGTCTTTGCCGCAGCCAGGATGCCAGCCATGCGCACACCTCGCCCTCACGTCCGGTCGTCGAGTCGATGTCCACGAGGCTTCGAGTGAGCCATTCGAGCTCGGCGCGCGTCATCGGGCGATCGTATCAGCGAAGCTTGTCTTCGAGGGCCGTGCGTGCGGCAGTCCGGCCGTCTTTGTATTTGACGATTACCGGCGTTGACAAGGAGAGACCCCATTCCGGTCCTCGGCCGCCGGCAACCGCGCGAGCGCCCGGCACGACCACGGCGCCTTCGGGCACAACGAGCGGGCAGTCTGCCTGAGCCGACACCACGTCTCCAGTGACCAGATCGTAAATCGGGGTGGAGCGGGTGAGAATCGTGCCCGCGCCGATCACGGCGCCGCGACGAACGATGACCCCCTCGTAGAGGCCCGTGTTGCCGCCGATGAGCACGTCGTCTTCGACGATCACCGGGAGCGCGCCGACGGGTTCGAGCACGCCGCCAATCTGTGCGCCGGCGCTGACGTGAACGCGGCAGCCGATCTGCGCGCAGGATCCCACGAGCGCGTGAGAGTCGATCAAGGTCTTTTCGCCAACATAGGCGCCGATGTTGATGTACATCGGCGGCATGCAGATGACCCCCGGCGCTACATACGCACCGGCGCGGATCGATGATCCGCCTGGCGCCACGCGGATGCCATGTGAGCGGTCGATCTGTTTGAGGGGAAGAGTGGACTTGTCGACGAAATGAAACGGTCCGTCACCGGCGGGCACGTCCATAAGCTCGCCGTGCTCGAAGCCCAGCAGGATGCCGCGTTTCACCCACGCGTTTACGCGCCAACCCAGCGGCGCGGCGGAATCGGGTTCGGCGGCACGGATATCGCCAGAATTCAGCGCCTCGCGCAATTGCCCGAACAGCGTAAGCGCCTCGGCGCGTGTGAGGTTCGCCCCTCGGCTGTCGATGGCCTCGAGATCACCCTGCAGGGTGGCAGACACCCGGCTCATGACGCCATCTTACGCCTTGCGCGGCGAGTGGCCGGCGCCGCCAGATCGAGCGATTCGACGAGCGCCCGCAGCTTTGCGCGCGATTCGGCGCGCGGCGCGACGAGCGGCAGTCGGTACACCTCTTCGAGCAGACCCATGTCAGCCATCACGCTCTTGACCGGAATCGGGTTCGACTCGATGAAGTTGCCGAGCATCAGCGGCAGCAGGCGCGCATGCATGCGCCGTGCGGTGCCGTAGTCTCCCCGTTCGGCGTGCTCGACCATCGTCGCCATTTCGGCCGGCACCTCGTTCGACGCGACCGAAATGACGCCTCTCCCGCCGACGGCCATGATGGGCAGCGTCAAGCCGTCATCACCCGAAAGCACGATGAAGTTGTCGGGTACGGCGCGGCAGATTTCACAGATCTGCGTCATGTTGCCGGAGGCTTCCTTGACGCCGACGATCTGTGGGATTCCAGAGAGGCGAACGAGCGTCGCCGGATCGATGTTGCATCCGGTCCGCCCGGGGACGTTGTAGACGACCATCGGCAGATCGGCACTTTCGGCGATCGATCCGAAGTGCTGGTACAAACCCTCGGGTGTCGGCTTGTTGTAATAAGGCGTCACCGACAGCAGGCCATCAACGCCAGCGCTCTTGAGGTCCTGCGCCTGTTCGATCACTTCTCGCGTGTCGTACCCGCCCGCACCGGCCAGCACCGGGACGCGGCCGCCCACCACATCGAGCACCAGCTCGACGACGCGCAGGCGCTCGCGGCGGGAGAGGGTGGGAGCTTCTCCCGTCGTGCCGCACGGCACGAGGAAATGGACGCCGGCGTCGAGCTGACGCGCGGCGAGTCGTGTGACCGCAGCCTCGTCGAGCGCGCCGCTGGTCGTGAACGGAGTGACGAGCGCCGTACCGCAGCCTGTAAATCGTGCTCTCATTGCCGGTCTCCAGTCGCAAGATTCCGTTCAGCGGGAACGGAGAGTCCCATGACGTCGCGAATGCTGAACCATCCGCGCTTTCCTCGAACCCACCTCGCCGCCTCGAGCGCGCCCCCCGCGAAGGTGGCGCGGTCGCGCGCCACGTGTTCGAGCGTGATCGTTTCGAAGGGCGAATCGAACCCAACCGTATGCGTGCCAGGAATGAACCCCGCGCGCGTCGAGGCGACGTTGACGTCGGTCAACCCCATCTGCTCCATGCTCCTAAGCAGGAGACGTGCCGTGCCGGACGGGGCATCCCTCTTTTGAGCGTGATGAAGCTCGTAGAGCCATGCCCGGAATTCGGAGCGCCCGGCCATGATGCGAGCAGCCTGCTCAACGAGCGTCTGAAAGACCTGCACGCCGGGTGAGAAGTTCGCGGAAGCGACCACGCCGATGCCGGCCTCAGACGCAATCTGGCGCAGGCGCGCCTCCTCGGCATGCCACCCCGTTGTGCCGATGACGACGTTGACGCCACGCGCTGCGAGTAAGGGCAGGTTGACTACCACCGCCTCGGACGTTGAAAAATCGATGGCCGCGTCGACAGGGAGAAATCGGTCGCTCTTGAGCGCCTCGCCCTGGGCGTTGTTCGACCTATCCAGATACCCGGCGACCTGGAAGCCGTTTGCCTCGGCGAGCGATTCGACGAGGCGTCCCATCCGGCCGTGTCCGATCAACAGAATGCGCATGGGCAAAAAAAAACCCGCCGGCCATCTCTGGCCGGCGGGTTTGAAAGCTCGTTCGTTTGGACGCTACTGTCGAGACCGAGCCTGCACACCACCGACCTGCTGGCTTCGCTTAGCCTTGTTCGCGGCGCGCTTCGTGCAGGTGGCGGTGTTCACGGCTGCAGGGATTAGTACACGATTCATGGGGAGGTCGTCAAGTAGCACGCGTCACAAGCGCCGAACTTGGCGCAACCGAGCGACCTCCCGCGTGGCCCGTTGATGCGCATTCCTGCGGCTGCGTCGCGCGGGCTCGCTGGCGCTGTGCCGAGGCCTGAGCGCAGTAGACTACTGACGCCGTGCAATCGGCCTCAGAGCCGTCCATCCCGCTCAGCGTTGTGGTCGCCACGACACAAGCCTGGCCCGAAATCACCATCTGCCTGGACTCGCTCCACGAACAAGCCGTCGCCGAGGGCGCGGAGGTGCTGGTGGTCGACGGGCACGGTGGAGGGTTGCCCGACAGCGAGCTCGCGCGATACCCCGAAGTGACGCGACTGTCGATGCCGCAGGCTTCCGCGGTCCAGATGCGAACGGCCGCGATGCTGAGAGCCAGGGGGGAGATCGTCGCGATCACTGAAGATCATTGCCGGCCGGCACCCGGCTGGTGCCGCCGTATTCTCGAAGCACACCGCGAGCATCCCGAGGCTGCCGCGATCGGTGGCGTCGTGGAGAACGGCTCGGCCGACACGGTCGTGGCCTGGGCCAACTTCTTCGTCTCGAACGGCCGGTCCATGCCGCCCGTAGCCAACGGCATCCGCGCGCAGATCGCGATGCAGGCGTCGGTCTCGTACAAGCGACGCTTCCTGCCGCGCGACGTGTCCGAAATGGGCAAGCCCGAGTGGATGCTCAACCGTGATCTCCGCCGGCGGGGCGAGACCCTGATCTCTGACGATCGAATTCTGGTGCATCACGTGCAGCCGTACACGTTTCGCAAGGCGTGCGCCATTCACTTCCATGACAGCCGATCGGTGGCGGGGCTCCGCCTCGAGGAAATCAGCCGCCTCGAACGACTGGTGCGTCTCGCCGCCTGCGCCGTCATGCCACCCCTTCTGTTCCTGCGTACGGTCGTCCCGATACTGTCGAAGCGCCGACACCTCGACTCCTTGATGCTCAGCGTGCCGATGATCGCACTGCTCGTGCATTGTCGTGCGGTCGGAGCGTTTGCCGGACTCGCGTTCGGGGCTGGCAGCAGTCCGACGCGCGTCCACTAGCCGCGAGCAGCCGACTCCAGCCCGGCCGCATCACCCAACGAAATTGCCGACGCTCGATGTTGCGATCCATGATGGCAACTGTCGATCGGCGGCACGGTTCAGCTGGTGCAGATCGGTGTCACTTGAGCCGTTCGAGCAGTACGTCGGTCGAGATCGAAGGAGGCGTTATGAGTCTGCGAGGCAAGTACAAGTACGCGGTGGAGACGGCCAAGGGCTTCGGCATGGATGGCTCGGCCGACGAACGCGACGGGAAACTGTATTTCAAGGGCACGGTGCAGACGCAGGATCAGGCCAACAAGATCTGGGACGCCATCAAGACCATCCCGGATTGGAAGACTGAAGTGGTCGCGGACATCAAGGCTACCGGCCCGGCCCCGGCGCAGGCCGCAGCTCCGGCCGCAGGCGCCGCGGCGGGGGCCACGACCTACACCGTGAAGCCCGGCGACTCGCTGAGCGCCATCGCGAAGAATCTGCTGGGCAATGCCGGCTCCTACATGGAGATCTTCAACCTGAACAAAGATCAGCTGACCGATCCGGACAAGATCAAGCCCGGTCAGGTGCTGAAGATTCCCGCTCGACACTGACAAGAGCCTCGTGGACGCTGGGATCGTCCTTCCGCGAACGGACGATTCCAGCGTCCCGTCACTAGGACTGTCGGCTCGCCCGCCACCGCTATATCCTCGGTCTCACATGTCACACCTGAATCGAGTCGCAGCCGATTCGATTTCCGGAAATTCTCCATGACTCAACCCATCCCAGAACATTCATTGGACGTCCCCAAGGCTGAAGCGTTCGCTGCCCGGATGCTGCAGGCTTTCAACGATGCCGGGCTGTGCCTGATGACGTCCATCGGCCACCGAACCGGATTGTTCGACGCCATGCGCGGACAACACGCGTCCACGGTCCAGGAGATCGCTTCGCGTGCCGGTCTCAATGCCCGATACGTGCGCGAGTGGCTTGGGGCCATGGTCACGTCCGGAGTGGTCGAGGTCAGCGAGGACAGCACACGCTATTTCCTGCCGAACGAGCATGCGGCGTGTCTGACACGGGAGGCAGGCGGCGACAACATGAGTCTCTACGCCGAGTACATCGCCGTGCTCGGGTCGGTCGAGAACGACATCGTCGACTGCTTCCGGCACGGTGGCGGCGTGCCTTATGAGAAATTCGCGCGGTTTCACGAAGTGATGGCCGAGGACGAATCCATTCCGCTGTCGCTCGAATCGCACATCCTGCCGTTCGTTCCCGGATTGACGGAGCGGCTGAATGCGGGTATTCGTGTGCTCGACGCCGGTTGCGGCTCGGGAAAGACACTGACACGGCTGGCCGCGCTGTTCCCGAACAGCCAGTTTCTCGGTCTCGACCTGTCACGGGCTGCGATCGAGAGCGCGCGGGCCGGCGCGGTCCGGCAGTCTCTGTCGAACGTCACGTTCTCTGGGCGCGACCTGACCGACTTCGACCAGACCGCCGATGTGGAGGCCTTCGATCTCGTCACGACGTTCGATGCCGTTCACGATCAGGCAAGGCCCCTGAACCTGCTCAAAGGCATTCATCGTGCGCTGAAGACCGACGGCGTCTATCTGATGCAGGAGATCAAGGGCGCGAGCCAGGTGCGCGCGAACGTGGGCCATCCGGCTGGGACGTTCCTTTATACGATCTCGACGATGCACTGCATGACGGTGTCGCTGGCGCAGGGTGGCGAAGGTCTGGGCGCGATGTGGGGGGAAGAAATGACCCGCGACTATCTCGCTCGAGCCGGTTTTACATCTGTCGAGAAACACCAGCTGGCGCACGACATCCTGAACAATTGGTACGTGGTGCGGAAGTAGCGCGGCGACTTCGAGGCAGGCGGGCGGGCGGGGCAATCCAGAACGCCGGCGGCCCTTCGACCGCCGGCGCCCGGGAAGAGAGCTAGAAGCGGGTCGTCATGCTCACCAGGGCCGCACGCGGGGACCCTGGCGTAATGTTGTTGTTGCTGTGCGCGAACAGATAGTACTCCTCGTCCAGGAGATTCTGCACGTTCAGCTGCAGGCGGATCCGGCTGGACGGGTTGAAGAACACGGCGGCGTCGAGCCGGGTGAAACTCGGCAGAAGCACCGTGTTGTCCGTGGACGTGAAGATGTCATCACGATAGATGATCCCCAGGCCCGCCCCGAACATCGATGTGAAGTCGTACTTGTTCCACAGCGAGAACGAGTGCTCCGGCAGCTGGGCGAGACGGGCCCCAGCCTGGGCGGTGGCTGACAGCGACCGCGTGATCTCGCCGTCCTGATACGCGTAGGCGCCAGCCACGCTCCATTTCGGATTGATGTTCCCAGCGAGAGAGAGCTCGAGCCCTTCGGTGCGCTGGGCGTCGACGAGCTCGGACACAGCCGGGTTCAACGGGTCCGTGACGATGACGTTGCCGCGGTCCAGCCGATAAATCGCTGCCGTGAACTGCAGCGAAGGCGCGATGTCCCACTTGGCACCAACCTCGTAGTTCTGGAACTCTTCAGGATCGAGCGCCTCGTTGGTGAGCGACAGAGAAGAGAGCTGCTCACCGGCGCGGGGCAGGTACGACACGCTGTAGGTGCCGTAAATCGAAACAGGCGCGCTGGGCTTGTAGATGAGCGCCAGGCGCGGCGACAGCAGATTGTCGGTGCTCCCGAGATCCGTGGCGAGGCGATTGTTCGTGAAGTCCACGCTGAAATAGTCGTAGCGCAAGCCGACCACGGCCTGCACGTGCTCTGAGAAGGTCACTTGATCCTGCACGTAGACGGCGCCGAGGGTGGCGACACCGTGATTGTCGTTGTCGGTGGCGGAGGGGCTGAACTCCACCGGCAGCGAAGTGGTCGGACTCGTCACAGGCACGTTCACCGACGTCGTCGTGGGGCTGATCGTCGTGAAGTACGCGGTCAGTCGGAGATTGTCCGTTTCCTGGCGGGCGAGCTCGGCGCCAGCGAGGAGCGTGTGATCGATGCCGCCTGTGCGCGCCGACGCCAGGAGATCGGTTTGGCTGAACAGATTCGTCCGATCACCGCGGTTGTTATAGCCGGAGATGCTGACTTCAGTGCCCAGCTCGTTCACTGCGCCAGGGAACACGTTCTGATAGAACTTGTTGTAATCGCCGTAGAGCAGCCGGCTGCGCAGATTGAGTTGGCTGTCGAACCTGTGCTCGACGAGCGCTGAGAAGAGGTTCACGGTCGCATCCGATGTGCTGATGTCCGGATTGCCGAAGAAGGTGCCGGGGTCGGTCGGAAGGGGGCTGCCTTCGAATGACGGAATCCCGCGGTCGGCCGTCCGCTCGTCGTGGAAATACTCGTAGCTGGCTCGGAGGGTCGTGTCCGGGCTGAGCGCGAAGGCGATTGTCGGATTCACGCCGTACCGCTCGAGACCGAAGCTCTGTCGATAGGAGTCGGAGTTCTCATACATCCCGTTCAACCGCACGGCCACCGTGTCGTTCACCGGCTGCCCGAGATCGGCGGTGAACCGTCGATTGTCGAACGAGCCCAGCTGGAGGTCCGCTTGGCGGCTCGGCATCCACTCGGCCTGCTTGCCGACGCGGTTGATGACGCCACCCACGCCACCGCGGCCGAAGATCATGGCGTTGGCTCCCCTGAACACCTCGACGCGGTCGACGTTGTACAGGTCGCGGAAGTACTGCACGTCGTCGCGGATGCCGTCGACGAAGAAGTCGGACGTCGACGAATTGCCGCGGAAAATCGGGGTGTCGCGATTGCCCTCGCCCTGCGCGATGCCGACGCCCGGCACATAGCGCACGACATCCCCGATGCTCTGCATGCGCTGCTCTGCGATCAGGGCGCTGGTCACGACGGTGACCGCCTGCGGGACGTCGCGTAACGGTGTCGGCGTCCTGGTACCCGTGTTCGTCTCGGCGACGATCAGGGCAGAACCGTGGACGGTGACTTCCTCCGACACGCCTACGGGCTGCAGAACGATATTGAGGTTCGTGGTGGGTCCGGTCACCTGGATCGTGGCCGGTGTAAAACCTTGGAGGGTCACGCCGATGCTGGCATCGCCGGCCGGCACATTGTCGAAGATGAACCGCCCGGCTGTGTCTGTGATGGTCTGCCGCTCGCCGGCCGTGCTATTGAGACTCACGACAGCGCCCGGAGCGGCGAGGCCAGAGGCATCGACGACCGTTCCGCTGAGCGTTTGCGGCGGGTTGGCCTGCCCGTGCGGGAGTGAGACAGCCGGGCTCGGGAGCAAGCCGAAGAGGAGCGCGAGGAACAGGGTTGGAAGTAGGGAGGCGCGCATGATTCAGGAACTCCTTGGATTCCTGCGCCGTGACTGGTGGGGGCGACGTCTCCGCGCCGTTCCCCAGCAGGCGTGAGAATCAATAGTGAGACTCAATCTCGAAAGCGGCTCATCGTATGCGCAGAAACCCGACCTGTCAAGTCGGGTATTCGGGTATAGTGAGACCCGATCTCAAGAACAGCACCGGCCATGCACCAGACGCCCGCTCGCGAACCTGCCCAGCCATCCGGAATCCCGGCGGCCCCGGTCTCGACGACGACTCCCTCTGGTGCGCCGGCGCACTCCGGCACTCCCCGCATTGCGGTCGAGGCGCTGAGCCGACGGTATGGCGCGGTGACGGCGATCGATCAGATCTCGCTCGAGGTGGCCGAAGGCGAGATCGTCTGTCTCCTGGGTCCGTCCGGCTCCGGCAAGTCGACGCTGCTGCGCGTCATGGCCGGCATTGAACGTCCCTCGGTAGGCCGGGTGTTACTCGACGGGGTGGAGGTTGCGGGCCCGCGGACCTTCGTCGAGCCGGAGCGCCGGCGAGTGGGCATGGTGTTTCAGGACTACGCGCTCTTCCCTCACCTCACGGTCGCGGCCAATGTGGCCTTTGGATTGCGAGGACAGTCGCGGAGCGACGTCGAGTCGACCATCGGCGCGCTGCTCGATCGTCTCGGTCTCCGACGCTACGCGACGAGCTATCCACACATGTTGTCCGGCGGCGAGCAGCAGCGCGTCGCCCTCGCGCGCGCCCTGGCTCCGTCTCCGCGGGTGCTCCTGATGGACGAGCCCTTCTCGAGCCTGGATCGCCGCCTGCGTGAGGACGTCCGGCAACACACGATGACGCTTTTGCGCGAGACGCGCACCACGACGGTTTTCGTGACGCACGATCCGGACGAAGCCTTGCGTCTCGCCGATCGGATTGCGCTGCTCAAAGACGGGCGGCTGGTGCAGTGCGGTGGCCCGGAAGAGCTGTATTCGCGTCCTGCCACGCGTTTTGCGGCCCGTTTCTTCGGCGACATCAACGAGCTCGGAGGAATGTGCCGGAGCGGTCGCGTCGAGACGGCCTTTGGCAGCTTTGAAGCGACCGACATTCGCGAAGGCGCCACCGTGGGGGTCTGTATCAGGCCGGAGCATCTGAGCCTGTCGGCCCGGCCCACGGGATTGGCCGCACGCGTTCTCAGGACAGAGTTCGTCGGAGAGATCGATCATCTTTCGCTGAGTGTCCCCGGCGTAGACGCTCCAATCGCCGTGCGAGCGTTCGGGCGCACGCGGCTGGCCCCAGGGGACCGAGTCCATGTGCACGTCGATCCACAGTACGCGTTCGTTCTGGAACAGGACAAAGGTTGATACCGGTCGAATTTCTCCGACAAACGGAGCACACGATATGAAGAACCAGTCACTGCGCAGTGTCCTGCGCGCATTCGTTTTCACCTCGGCTGCCGTCCTTTGTGCCGGCGCCGGGTACGCTCAGGAAGTGAACCTCTACACCACCCGCGAGCCTGGACTGATCCAGCCGTTACTCGACGCGTTCACCAAGGCCACTGGTACGAAGGTCAGCAGCATCTTCGTCAAGGACGGGCTGGCCGAGCGCGTGGCTGCCGAAGGCGAGAAATCGCCAGCCGACGTCCTGATGGCGGTCGACATCGGCAACCTCGTCGATCTCGCGGACAAGGGGCTGACGCAACCGGTGAAGTCTGCGGTGCTGGAACAGGCGGTTCCCGTGCATCTTCGCGGGAGCAATGGCGAGTGGTTCACGCTCTCCTTGCGTGCGCGCGTCCTATACGCCGCAAAGGATCTGCCGCTCTCGTCGTTCACCTACGAGCAGTTGGCCGATCCGAAGTGGAAGGGCAAGGTCTGCATGCGTTCCGGCCAGCATCCGTACAACACGGCGCTCGTCGCAGCCTTTTTGGCGCATCACGGCGAGGCCAAGACCGAGGCCTGGTTGCAGGGCGTCAAGGCGAATCTTGCGCGCAAGGCGGCGGGCGGCGATCGCGATGTGGCCAAGGACATCCTGGGCGGCATCTGTGAAATCGGGCTCGCCAACTCCTATTACGTCGGGTTGATGCGAAGCGGCGCCGGCGGCCCCGAGCAGGAGAAGTGGGGAGCCGCCATCAAAGTGATCCTGCCGACCTTCGAAGGCGGCGGGACGCAGGTGAACGTGTCTGGCGCGGCGGTGGCCAAGCATGCACCCAACAAGGCTGCGGCCGTGAAGCTCCTCGAGTATCTGGTGTCCAACGAGGCCCAGAAGCTCTATGCCGACGGCAATTTCGAGTATCCGGTCAAGGCGGGCGCCGGCATGCACGCCATCATCAGCGCGCTCGGCACGCCGAAGGTGGATTCGCTGGCGCTCACCGACATTGCGCGCAACCGCGCGGCGGCGAGCAAGCTGATCGACAAGGTGGGCTTCGACAATTGAGACCCGCGACGCCGGATGGGTGGGAGCCCGGGTCGCGGCTGAGCCCGTGGCTGCTCGTGTCCGGCGTCGTCGCGCTGCTGGTTGTTGCACCGATCGTGACGCTCGCGCTTGCCGCGTCGCAAGGATCGGCTGAGCTGTGGCAGCACTTGATTGCCTACGTGTTGCCCGCAGCAGCGCGTGACACCCTGATCCTTCTCCTGGGCGTCGGGCTTCTGGCCGCCGCTCTCGGCACAGGCGGCGCCTGGCTCGTCACGGCTTACGATTTTCCGGGTCGTGGAATTCTCGACTGGGCGCTTCTGCTTCCCCTTGCGGTTCCAACCTACATCGTCGCGTATGCGTATCTGGACGTGCTCCACCCGGTGGGCCCGGTGCAGGCGGCTCTGCGCGCGATGCTGGGTGTCGACAGTCCCCGGGATTTCCGCTTGCCCGACATCCGGTCGATGACTGGCTGTATCGTGCTGCTCGGGTTCGTGCTCTATCCGTACGTGTACCTGACGACACGTGCGATGTTCCTGATGCAGACAGCCAATCTCATCGATGCGGCCCGCACGCTCGGCATGGGCCGCGCTTCGGTATTCTTCCGGGTGGCGTTGCCACTGGCCCGTCCCGCGGTGGCCGTGGGCGTGGGCCTGGCTCTGATGGAAGCGCTGAACGATATCGGTGCCTCCGAGTTCCTCGGAGTTCGAACGATGACGGTGTCCATCTACACAACCTGGGTGACGCGCTCAGATTTGCCCGGGGCGGCGCAGATCGCGCTGGCGATGCTGGCTCTCGTTGTCGGTCTGGTGCTGTTCGAGCGCTGGGCGCGGCGCGAGCGGCGCTACAACAACGATGCCCAGCATCCACGGCCGCTGATGCCCCACGCGCTCGGTGGCCTCGCCGGCGTAGGCGCGTTCAGCGCAGGTGCGATTCCGGTTCTGATAGGGTTCGCGATCCCGGCAGCGTATCTCGTGCATGCCGCGTGGCAACGCATCGGCTTTGCGGGTGTCTCGCAACGTCTCGTCACGGAAACCGTCAATACGCTCTGGCTGTCGCTTCTGGCCACCGCGTTGACGCTGGGATCTGCCGTCCTGGTCGTTTACGGCGTGCGGGTCAGTCGAAGCCGGTGGGCGGCCGTGTTCGCGCGCACCGCCTCGATTGGATACGCTGTACCGGGCACCGTGCTCGCCATTGGCCTGTTGCCCGTCGTCACTGGCGTGGATGGGCTTATCGACACCGCGTCGATCCGCCTGGCAGGCATCTCGACGGGACTACTGATACTTGGTTCGGGTGCCGCGCTCGTCTATGCGTACTTCGTCAGGTTCCTGGCCGTGGCCGCCGGAGGCGTGGAGGCCGGCCTCAGCCGGATTTCGCGTTCGCTCGATGATGCCGCACGCACGCTGGGGGAGACGGCGGGACAGAGCTTGTGGCGCATACACCTTCCGCTCACGCGGCCTGCGCTCATCACCGCCGCTTTGCTGGTGTTCGTCGATTGCATGAAGGAGCTGCCCGCGACGCTGCTACTTCGGCCTCTCGGCGTGGAGACCCTGGCCACACACCTCTATGCCGAAGCCGCCCGCGGCACTTACGAGGACGCCGCCCTGGCCGCCCTGCTCATCGTCGGTGTCGGCCTCGTGCCCGTGGTGATTCTGGCTCGCATCGGCCGCTCGAGTCCGCTCGCGCCGGAAGAACCGGACGGCTGGCTGTCGCTCTGAGCTGGCCACTTCAGGTTGTCATCATCTAACCGTTCGGGGGAGAGGGATGCGCTCGATCAAACGCTCGTCAATGTCTGTTGTGGTCGCGGTCGGCATCGGCGTTTCGGCTTCGCTGTTCTCACAGTCTACCGCGCCGCCAACCGTGTTTGAAGGTGCCCGCCTCATTCTCGGGGACGGCCGTCCACCTCTCGAGAACTCGGCGTTCGTCGTTGACGGGGCGACCTTCACGCAAATCGGTACCCGCGGCGCCGTCACGCCGCCACCAGGCGCCTCGCGCGTGGATCTCTCGGGGAAGACCGTCATGCCGGCGCTCGTGGACGCTCACGCGCACCTCGGCTACACCGATTGGCTGAACCCCGGCGCGCCGGAGCGTTTCACGCGGGAGACGCTCGTCGATCACCTCGAGCGCAATGCGTACTACGGCGTCTCCGTGGTCATGAGCATGGGCGTGGATCGCGGTACGCTGCCTTTCGAGGTGAGAGCCAACCCTATTCCCGGTGCGGCGCTGCTGCGGACGGCAGGAAGAGGCATTGCCATGCCGAAGGGCGGGCCCAATGCCGCGGCCCGGCGAGATGCGCCCTACGGCGTCACGAGCGAAGCCGAGGCTCGTCAGGCGGTTCGCGAGCTGGCCGCGCAGAAGCCCGATCTCGTCAAGATCTGGGTCGATGACCGCGGTGGCACCGTGCAGAAGCTGCCGCCGCCGATCTATCGTGCCATCATCGAGGAAGCGCACACGCATGGTCTCCGCGTCGTGGCGCACATCTTCGCGCTGGAGGATGCGAAGGAGCTCCTGCGGTCCGGAATCGACGGGTTCGCACACAGCGTTCGCGATCGGGACATCGACGATGAGTTCCTGAGACTCTTCAAAGAGCGGCCGAATGTTTTCCTCATCCCCAATCTCCCCGACCGGGGCGTCTCGGAGGATTTCACGTGGCTGAGTGGTACCGTTTCTGCCGGTGAGCTGAAGCGCATGAGCGAACTGCAGGCCAGCCGGACCCCGGAAGCCGTCCAGAACCTGGAACGAATGTACGGGATTCAGGCGCGGAACCTCGCGAAGCTGAATGCTGCCGGAGTCCGGATCGGCTTCGGAACCGACGCCAACGGTGCGGGCTGGAACGCACACATTGAGCTGGCCGACATGGTCGCGGCCGGCATGACGCCGGCTCAGGCGATTGTGGCCGCCACTCGCATCTCGGCCGGAATTCTTCAGCTGTCTCAGCACGGAAGGATCGCGACGTCCCAGAGCGCGGATTTCGTCGTGCTCGACGGGAATCCGCTCGACGATATTGCGAACAGCCGGCGAATCTCGCGCGTGTATCTCAGAGGGCAGGAGGTCGATCGCGCGGCCCTGCGAAGAACGTGGACAGGGCAGGCATCACCCTGACAGAACGTGGGCGCCGAAGTAGTGTCACTCCTCGTCGACGCTTCCCGTCTTCGAGAGCAGCACCGCCACGGGACGCGTTCCCTTGAACTCCGCGAGCACCATCGCGATGCAGGCGGTGAGGGGCACGGCCAGAAAGGCGCCCGCGAGGCCCCAGAGCGCGGTCCACGCCGCCAGCGACGCGAGGATGGCGAACGGGCTGAGATTGAGCGAGTTGGCCATCAGATAGGGGTCGAGGACGCTGCCGAGAGAGAACTGCGCGATGGTCAGCAGCACCAGCAGCACCAGGAGCGTGGTGGACGGGCCGAACTGCAGTAACCCGAAGGTCACAGGGACAACGACGCCCAGGATCGACCCGACGTAAGGGATGAAATTGCCGATCACGATCATCACGCCGAAGAACGCGGCCAGCTCCAGACCCACCGAGGCCATGATCGCCCAGCTCACGAATCCCGTGATCACGCTGACGAAGGTCTTGAGCGCCAGGTAGGTGCCGATGCGTTCGTTGACGTGCGTGATGATTTTCTGCAGTTGCGCGGCTGCCTTCGGGTCGCCCGTGAGGTTGGCGAGCTTGCGCGGCATCGTGCGCAGCTCGATCAGCAGGAAAACCACGTAGATTGCGCTCACGATGAAGAGGGACGCGACAGAGGTGAGCAGGAGCGCCGTGAAGCGGAGCAGCCTCTGTGGACTGCCCTGGGCCACGAAATACTCGCGCATGGTGGCCCAGGTGGGCTGGGCCTCGATCCCCAGGCGGGCCGACACGTCGTGGATGGTGGCGAGCAGGGACGCCTGGTACAAGGGGGCGAGCTCTATCGCCCGGCCCAGATTGGTCGCGACCAGCCAATAAGTGGCGGCGAGCGTCAGGCACATGACCAGACACGAGACGGCATACTGGGCACCGACCGGCATCCGTCGTCCGATGCCGGGCAGACGCGAGACGAGCCGGTTCGTGCCCACAATCACGTAGACCACGAGGATGCTGAAGGCGATGGGCACGAACACGCCCTGGCCGATCCACAGCACCCACGCGATGGCGATCGCGAGGAGGCTCCCGTAAGCGAGTCCTTGCAGACGGGGGTTCACGTGCGGGAGACGCTACTCTCCGGCCGACGGGTTGGTCAACAGCAAGTGACGCGCGCGGCGTGGGTCCCAGGCAGTGATCACCCGGCGTTGAAAGGGCGCCCGCACGCGCTCCAATCCGTCCACAGAGGACGCGCGAACAGCAACGAAAGGCTCGTATTGTCGCGGTACCTGCCTTCCGCGCGATCAAACTTTCTTTGCAGAAGATTGCGACCTTCGTCGGTGGATGCTGCGTCAGCGTCATTGACCGCGCCTAACAGCTGAGGTAGCCTGTCCACGCCTCAGTTGCACTCACGTCAATTCGTTCTCCTCGGCGGAGAGGAGATCAATTCATGGCGCATCGCATCGGCTCGCTCGTCGTCGTCGGCCTGCTTCGGCGTTGTGGCGTTCGGGTGCGGTGCTGGCCCGGGTATCGGGGAAATCCCCACCATTCCTTCGCCGCTGGTGTCGTTGGAAGGGACGGTGTTTGAGTCCGAAGCCCCTTCCGGCCACCTGATCGAGGGTGCCACAGTCACGATTCTTGACGGCACCAATGCGGGCCGAACCGCGACGACGAATGACATCGGTCGCTATGAATTTCAGGGCCTTACACAAGGCGGCGCGAACTTCTCCGTGACCGCGCCCGGGTATCTTGAGGCGCGCGCCGGAGGGGTTATCAACGGCGAAAACCGGGCCGACTTCATCCTGCAACCGGCGCCGGCGCGCTCAAGTTAGATTTGCTGTAGCTGGCATCACGCAACACTATTGCTCAGTCGTCGTCGTACCCGAGAGAGGTCGAAAGACCGCGGTGCGCTTCGGCCTGGGTAAGGAGCGCGTTGGCCTTGACCTCAAATGTCTGCACGGCGTCAGCGCCCGCAGCGAAGCGTGTGGGCGGCTGCTCGAGCGCGACAAGCTTCACGAGGGCGTCGGCGAGTTTGGCGGGGTCGCCGCCTTGCTTTCCATCCATGCTTTTCCAAGCCGCAACGATTTCCTTCGTCTTGTCGGCATAGTCGTCGATGGAGGGCCTGGCGTAGGTGGTCGAGTCGTTGGTGAGCAGCTCGGTACGGAAAAAACCAGGCTCGACCAGCATCGTGCGGATTCCGAAGGGCGCGATCTCCGGCGTGAGAGACTCCATCCACCCCTCGATACCGAACTTCGCAGCGGCATACGCTGTGCAAAACATTTGACCGGCGATGCCAGCGGTCGAGGAGATGGTGAGCACTAGGCCGGAACGCCGCTGGCGCATCACCGGCAGCACGGCGCGAGTGACGTTCATCGGGCCGAACAGAAGCGTCTCGATCTGATTGCGGACCTGTTCGGGGCTTAGCTCCTCGAAGAAGCCGGCAAAGAAGTTGCCCGCGTTATTGACCACGACGTCGATTCGACCGAACTTCGCGACGGCAGCCTCGACTACTACCTGCGCGTCCTCGGGACGAGTGACGTCGAGCTTGATGGCCAGCAGGTTGTCGTGGCCGCCCACCGAGGCCGCGACCTTCGTAGCATCGCGGCCAGTGGCGACAACGGCGTGGCCGGCGGCCAAAGCGGCCTTGGCGATGTCGACGCCCAAGCCTCGACCAGCGCCGGTGATGAGCCACACTTTCCTTTCACTCACGACATGTCCTCACTTGTACCACGAGCTCGAACGTTGTCTGCAAATCTAACGAATAGTAGCCGACCAGCATATCGCGCGAGTCCCACGGCGCTCGCTACGTAACGCTAAACCTCCCGTATTTGCGAGATCACCCAAACGATTGACTGCTCGGGTACTTGTCGGGAGCTGTGAATTTCGGCGGAGGCAATTAGGCCGACCCGCATAACGCGAGACCAGCGCGCTGCGTAACACCCGTTTAGTCGCGTGTAGTCGGCAAAGGTCGACGAATCCTGCAGGATCGGCGTCGATAGCGAGATCGGCGTCACTCGACAGCTAAGGGCTCGCGCTGAACCGCGGCGTGCGCCACTCAAACGCGCCGTCAGTTCCAGCGCGTGTTCGAGCGTCCACAGTGAACGCCATCGAGCCGTGTGCAGAAAGGTAGCAGATTGGGCCGGTGAGACCGACGTTCCGCCCGATCCGGCAAACCACCCGACCGGAGCGTGTTCACGCGGGTTCGTTACTCCAATCGAAGGCGTTGAACTGCGCATAGCTGTCGCGGTGTTCAAAGGCGATCGGGCCTGCCGCTACCTTGAGCCATGTGGTGTTGCCCATTTCCGCCTCGCGGTATTCAAACCCGTTCGGCAGACGAATCTGAGCCCGGTGCTCTTCTCCAGTTACCGGATTCTTGATGGGCTCCGCCCGATACTCAACCACGCCGGGGAGCGACAACCTGGCCGTCCTACGTTCACGATCGGCTTCAATCTCGATCTTTGACAAAAGAGGCGTGGGGCGGTGTGGCGCCACGGCCGCAAAAATCTCGAAAAACGTCCCGCCATGCCGGCCGCCGCTTATCGTGATGATGGCCTCGCGTTGCTCAGGAGTCGCGCGTTCATCAAGAATCACTTGGAACGTGCCGTTGCCTTCGTGAACCGCACCCGGGAAGGAAAAGACCGCCGCAAACGGGACTCCGTCGAGTCGGACGGTTCCGAAGTGCCCTTCGGCGACGCGAAGCGTCATCACCCCTTCGCAACGCCCGTGCGTTGGCAGGGCATTGAACTGGCAGGGACATCCCCAGGCGCAATTGCAGCCACTCGCTTCTTCGCCTTTGAGGTGCCATGTCACCGTTGCCACGTGATGCCTCCTTTGGAAGTTGGTAGAGCGGTCCAACTAACAGTAGGCCGACCAGCATATCTCGTCCGGCTCTGCGCGGCCCGCAGCATCACGCGAAGCCGCCGGAGCTCCAGAATCTTCGGAGAGTGTTGAACGGATTGGGCTTCTGGGCGCCTGGACGTCAGCCGTCAGGGAATTAGGCCGGTCTGCATAACGTCGGCGAGGTCTGTCGCCACGCGCATCCCGCCTGTGCGCGGCGATCACTCCTCATAAATCGCGCAGTGTTGACCTATCCAAATGGCGCCGAGGGTGTTGAGTCCGATGCCGGCCATTTGAGAGATGGCTTCTAGACAGATCCGCTACTGAAGACGGGGCGACGTCGGCGTCACTCCTGCCGAACCGGCTCGCCCCTAAACTGTTCTGTTGACCCAGATGACGATTCAAGAGTCGCATGAACGAGTGCCTTGTTACCCATATGTTACCCAGCGAAGGCGAGCCGGAGGTCGCCTCGCCAGATGAATGATTTCCCTATTGAATTTGGAGCCGGCGACCCGACTTGAACGGGTGACCTGCTGATTACGAATCAGTTCAGGACCGTTTCCGTTCAATCCCATTCGTTGGGATACCCCTGATTTCATTGCCTGAACGTGATACCATGTTGGCACTGGATGTCGTCCAGTTCCGTTCGCGTGTTAGCAATGTGTTAGCAGAATGACCTGCTGATTCGTGCTGGTGCGAACCAATCGTCTGCTAACAGGCCTGCTGACCAGGCAGTCAGCAGGACCTGGCCCAAAGGAGTCGTGATGCCCCGTCGTGCGTTGACCGAGCGAGCCCTGAAAGAGATTCACCCGAAACCTGGCCGGACGTTTGTCGTCTGGGACACAGACCTCACCGGGTTCGGCGTCCGCGTGTCGGCTGGCGGAACGAAGACGTTCGTCTACGTCTATCGCACGCCAGGCGGTCGCCAGCGCTGGAAGACGTTCGGTCGTGTCGGCAATGTTGCGCTCGAACAGGCGCGTCGTTTGGCGAAGGTCGATATCGGCGTCGTGGCGAGCCGACAGGACCCGCTACGGCAGACTGACGCCGCTCGCCGCGCGCTCACGCTGGCAGCCGTCGGCGAGCTGTGATGACCGAGCTGGAGCAGGTCGATCCGGCCACAGGCAAGGCAAAGCGAAAGCCCTCGACACTTCGGAACTATCAGCAGGCGCTCGACGCGTACATCCGCCCGCTGCTCGGCACCGTGCCGATGGTTGACATCAGCCAGGCGGACGCGATTCGGCTGCACGAGTCCCTGCGATCGATGCCGACGCAAGCGAACCGCGTCCTTCGTGCGTTGTCGTCGCTGCTGACGTGGAGCATGCGCGGCGAGCGTCCGTATCGTTCACTCGGGCCGAATCCGTGTTTCGGGATCGAGCACTATCCCGAACGCAAGCGTACGCGGTACCTGAAGCCGGACGAGTACGCCAGGGTGGGGCAAGCGCTACGAACCGCGCCGCTCGCTCCCGGTATCCGCACGGCGATTCAGTTGCTGCTGCTGACCGGCGCCCGTCCGGTTGAGATCGCGAGCCTGCAATGGGCGTTCGTCGATCTGAAGGCTGCCGCGTTCCGCTTGCCGGACTCGAAGACCGGCCCGCGCACGATCTACCTCTCGCCAGCTGCGGTCACGATCCTCAAACGCTGGCCGCGTCATGCACACAGCCCGTACGTCTTTCCCGGCACCGACCACGCGAAACGGGGCGCACACCTGCATCCGTCGACCCTGACACATGCCTGGGCGGACCTGCGCACGACGATCGATCTCGCGGACGTGCGGCTGTACGACAGCCGTCATAGCTACGCGTCCGTCGCCGCGTCCACGCACGGGTTGTCGCTGCCGCAGATCGGCAAGCAGCTCGGGCATACCCAGGCGAGCACGACGCAACGCTACGCGCATCTGAGCGAAACCGTCGCCCAGCAGCATGCCGCCCGAAATCGGCGGCACGATTGCGGCTCAGTTGAAACGGCGCGTGAAGGCGTGAGCGAGCTTCCACCGGCTGCGCGCGCACGCATCGAGCGGATTCTGGCCGATTTGGAGCTTGCGGTCATCGACGCCAGGCGGGAACCGGAACCGGTCCCCCCGGAACTGAATAGTGGCGCTCTTGTCTTTAGTCACTTCTTCACACCGGTTCAGCCCATCGTGCTGGAGCATTTCGGCGCGATTGTCGCGGTCATCAGCCCCCTGCCGTCGACCGCGTCCGAGCGTCGGCAGAGCGTGACGCAGTACCAGGAACAGTTGCTGGCGCTGTATGGACTCGAACGATCGCGCTTTCTCGAGGCGCTGCGGATGCAACCTTCGTGGGCGACGTTTCAGGAGACGTTGCGCGAGGCAGAGCGTACGGATATTCCGCCCATGGCGCAGCAGTTGCGGACACTCAAAGAGGAAGCACGCTGGACCATCGAACAGATGGTCGACGCGACCAAAATTAACAAGCGAACGATAGAGCGTCACATGAACGTCCAGGGGCTGCGTGTCCCCAAGCCAGGCTCCTTAACGGCGTACGAACGTGCATTCAGTACCCGTGCTGGGACGTCCAATTACCCTCACTGTCCCGCCGCAGCCCACGCAGAAACGCCGGACCGGTAAAAAACCGGCAAAACGCCGGTAGTCCGTCCCGGCCCGCATTGCCTATCGTTGCTCCTGCAAGCGAACGCAGGAGGACGAATGCCATTTATCGACAACGAGCTGTACAACGCAGACGCCGTCCGTGTGGGCCTGCGCAATGAGGTCTCGACCGCCACGCTCGCCAAGTGGCGGTGTTCAGGATTCGGCCCGAAGTTCGTGCGCGCGGGACGCACGCCGTTGTACCTCGGCAAGGACATCAACGCTTGGCTGTCGAGTCGAACTGTGAGCCACACGAATGAGTCGACCGGGACGCGTCGGCCCACGAACCGAGGGCACCGCTTAGACAAATCGATGGATTGTCGATGAGGTTCCCAGCAACGCGGTAGACACACGACCGCCCTGCACCGGCGGCGCGTTGTGCGTTTGTGGAATTGAGATGGAGATGATCAGCCTACCCGACGACGACCACGCCGTCAATTTTCCCGGCGCGGCGTCGTCACGCCGCGTCTCCTGATTCCGTGGCGATCAGGGTGAGCAGCCTCGTCTGGAGCCTGGCTCCGGCGGCGGTGACCCCGTCGGAGCGCCTGGTCCTGCTCTGCTTGGCCGACCATGCCTCGCCTGACGGCCATCACGCCTTCCCCGCGCTCGACCGAATCGCCCGTCGGACGTCGCTCACGCGACGCTCCGTTCTACGCAACCTGCTCCGCCTGAGGGCGAAGGGCTTCATCGTCAAAGAAGGCCAATTGGCGCGCAAGTCGATCCGCTACGGCCTCGTGCTCGACCACCTCGAAGAGCTGGCCCACCGCGACAAATTGTCGCAGTCACCGCGACAAATTGTCGTAGTTGCTACCAGCTCCGACTGCGACAACGTGACCCTGGGGGATGACATTGTGGCACCCGACCGCGACAATTTTGCACGCGACCGCGACACAGTGTCACCCGATCCGGATCTTAACCGTATTGATCCGTCAGTGATCCGCGCCGCTGCGCGGCAGATCTCTCCCCCTCAGGAAGAGAACCAGGACGAAAACAATCAGGCGGACGATCCCGAACTTCCGCCGGGGATCACCTACGAGCAGCTGAGCCCCGCGACCCGAGCGAAGCTCGAGGGCCAGGCCACCCACGATCCGCGACTGGCGGGCTGTCTCGACCGAGCCCCGTGTGCCGAGCATCCGACCATGATTCGTCACTGGGTCACGCGGTATCTGCGCGATCGCCAGCCCGCGCCGTGCGGCAGGAAGGCTGAACGCGAAGCAGGAGGAGTGCGATGAGTACGAACCTGGCCATCGTAGACGGCGGCGTCCCGCCCGTCACCACCGAGCAAGTCGCGCTGATCAAGACCACGATCGCCAAAGACGCCACGGACACTGAGCTGCAACTCTTCTTCTTCTACGACTGTCGCCGCCAGGGCGTGCATCCGCTCGACAAGCTGATCCACTTCACGAAGCGCGGCGGGAAATACACGCCGATCACGAGCATCGACTTCATGCGGCAGCGCGCCGCGCAGACTGGCGAATGCGGCGGCATCGACGATGCCGTCTTCGTCGGCGAGCCGAAGACGCCCGCCTTCGCGGCGACGGTCACCGTCTATCGCCTCGTCCAGGGCCAGCGGTGCGCCTTTACGGCGACGGCCCGGTGGAGCGAATACAAGCCCGAGACGAACGACTTCATGTGGCAGAAGATGCCGTTCGTCATGCTCGGCAAGTGTGCCGAAGCGCTCGCGTTACGGAAAGGCTTTCCCCAGCAGCTCGCCGGCCTGTATGCGAAAGAAGAACTCGACCAGGCCGAGACGATCGCGGCCACGCCGCCGACGGACACGATTTCATCCGCGCAACGAAAACGCTTGTTCGCGACCGCCCGGCGCACGGCTGGAGCAAGACCGAGATGCAGGCGCCGCTGTTCGAGCGGTTCGACGTCCGGCGCACGGCGGACATTCTGAGCCGCGAGTATGACCAGATCGTGAGCGCGTTTGAGCAACAACCTCCACCCGCCGCCGTGCCGAGTGAGGACCAGGCGTTTTGATTTCGCGATCAGGAATGGTGGGTCACTTCGGGTTGCTTTGGTTCCGTCATGCGTATCGTGTGCTTCGTAGTATTCGCGTCTTGCGGCCTAACTTAGAGGCCCACAATCGCAGTGCACCGAACCGGCCGGGCTGTAACGACCGCATGAAGGACATGTCAGGAGCGTCTGTTTGTGCAGCCTCAAGGTCTTTCGGCGCTTCCGCCGATTCCGCGTTGTCCGGAATCAGCGCACGCTCTACCGTCGGTAGGGCGCCCACGAACTTCGCCGGAGTATCAGGAAAGAACTTGAACTCTTTCGTCGTCTGCCGGATCGGGCTGGATTGGCGCGCGCGCGTGAGCACCAACTCTGAGCTGGGCCGCTGGGAGCCCCGCGTGCTGTCGGTCGGACGCTGGGCGCCGCACAGCGGGCAAAACTTGGACTCGTCGCGAAGTGCTACACCGCATTGGTCGCAAAACATGTTCATGACACTGATTTTGGCAGGCCTAACAGGTACCGCCGAGGGCACCGACGAGGAGCGCGACGAGCACCGGAGTATGGGTCGTCGTCAGTACTAAGGGTTCGTTTCTAACGTGGTTCAGAGTTGCTGGCGCGTCCAGGCCAAGTAGCCAGGCAGCCGCGCGGCGCTGAGGTCAGCGCAGGACTACAACCCGTCGCGTAGGAGAAACCGCCGAAAGAGCCGACGCGACAACTCAATCGGACGGCGGGGCGGACGCGACGGGGAACCACCGCCCCCCATGTTTGTTTAAGCGCCCGTGGCTTCAGTCAGTCATGGACCGAGCCCCGGCGCGCCAAAGATGATGGACACGGTCAGGGCCTCCACGTTTGGGCTCGGCCACAACCATTACGTTATCCGACAATGAAATCACCGAGTGTTGATCCAGGTCACTCGAAACGGGCCCCGAAGGAGGTCGCAGCATGACACGAGGACAACAGCGAATGGTCGATCTGGCGGAGCTGGTGGCGGTGCGGGACGACGTGCTGAGCCTGCAGGCCACGCTCCGCGATGAGTGCGCGACCTACGGTACCGACTGCGACCGGGAGCAGCTGACGAAAGCGCTGGAGGACGCGCTCTGCACCCTCGATCAGGTGATCGGGAACCTGCCAACACCGGAGCGAGTTTGTGAACCGGGCCGACATCGCAGTCAGCAGGAGGTGAACCAGTGAGGACCAAGCGTTTTGAAGGCGATGGAGATGGAATACCTGAGCCGGTTGCCGTCGGCCACTCGTGCTGATCGAATCCTCGTGCATAACCGTGTCCGGCCCGTTAAGCAGTCGTCGGTCAGCTGTTCGATACTATGTCGGTCGTCTGCAGCCAGCAGGTTCAGGTCGCCAGGTCGGTACTCGCGCGTTGTCGGCTGACCGTCTGCTCGTGTACCTAAACCAGTGGACCGAACACGTCGATAGTGAGGTGGGCGCGGTGCTCCTCGAACGCCTAGTCCGTTCCACCCAACGGTGGAGCGCGACGAGTCCCTCCACTCGTTTGGCGTCGTGGCGAGCATCACGCCCCCTCGAATCTGCACCTAAGCAAATAGGCGTCCAACTCATCAACCCGACCGGTCGGGTCGGAATTGCACCCCTAATGCAACGCGCGGCGAGCGATTAGGGGGAACGCCCGTGACCGCGCTCGACCATCGGGGCGGCTGGACGCGCACGATCGGCGGCGAGCTGCTGACAAGACAGGCAGGCATGAGGCGCGCCCACCGTCGTTTCGAACCTGGAGTGGCCGCGCTGTCACGAATCGCGACTCGTCGGGCGAATCAGCGATCAGGGGCACTGCGCCGTCTACTGCTGAGCTGCCGGGTGGGCAAAATGTTGCGGAGGGATGCCCCGGGGCGACGCGCGTCCGGCAAGTCCGCATTTTGGCGAAAAATGAACGTTTGGCCCGATCGCGTTTGGAAGCCACTGGACATATTGCGCGTTCGCATTGACCAGATAGCCTGTTTCCCCCCGTGAAACCGGGGGTTGTCGAGGGTCAACCCAATGGGCGTTCCAGCTGTCAGCGCGCGTTTTCCGCCGCTGACCGTCACGCGTCTGCGCGATGACAGGCGTTCTTCCAGACGTTCTCCGACATTTTCTTCACCCGTTCGGCTCTGCGCCGAATGCGGCGAGCCCTTACCGCCAGCGGCTGCGACCGGACGACCGCGCCGAACCTGCTCGGACGCCTGCGGGCGCGCCTTCGACAAGCGCCAGCGCAAGATCCGCGCGCGCGTGAGCTTGCTGGCACTGTGGCGCGCCGAACTCGGGCAGGGGCGGTATCCGCGCCAGTTCATCCGCCTGCACCTGAAAGAGCTGCGCGCCGAGTTGTATGTCCTGGCGCATCCCAGTCGGCCATCGACATGATCGTCGCCGACGATCTCGACGCCGAGATCTCCCGGCTCGAACTCGAACTCATCGCGCTGAAACGTGCACGGGCCGATCGCCAGGACGCCGAGCTGCTGCTGACCATCGGGCGTGTCGTGCCCGCTGGCGTCGTGTTCTCCGTCCCGGAACTCATCGAGCACGCTGGGCTCGACCCCGAACTCGCCACGACTATTCGATCGATGACACCGAAAGCGCTCGGGCGGCGTCTGGCGCGCATCGCGCGTCACCCCGTCGCCGTGGATCTGAGGCTCGAATGTCTCGGTCGCGACGAGCATGGCTGTATTTGGGTCGTCCGACTTACAGCCTGACGCTGGCGCGGCGACTCTCGGCCAGCGATGATGGCTCCCATGGAACGACTCAGCGATATCACCGCCAGCCAGTTCGAACAGCAACGCTCGCTCGACTTCGCCAAGTGGCTTTCCTGCCTGCACGTAAGCCGGGGAGCACGAGAGGCGGCCACGGACTTGTTTCTCGAACGCTGGCCGCGCTCGTTGTCGAAGGACCTGGTGACGAAAACGATTGGCCGCTATGAAAAGGCGGCGGTCAGCTCCGGCAATACGCTCGATCCGGCCTGGGCAGGCGTGCTCACCAACGACGCGCTGGCGGCGGCGTTCTACGACGTCGCGAAGCGCGCGTCACTACTCGGGAAGATTCCGGGACTGCGCCAGATTCCGTTTCATGTGAAGGTGCCGACGCTGACGCAGGACGCGTCGTATGCGTGGGTCGGTGAGCAGTCGCTGAAGCCGACGTCGCGCTTCAGTTTCGATGACGGCGTCACGCTGGGGCTGACGAAGATCCTCGGCATCGTCGTCGTCACGAACGAACTCGCGAAGCTCGGCGCGCCCGGCCTGGAAGGGCTCTTCCGCGATCTGCTCATCAACGGCTTGACCGCCTTCACCGATCAGCAATTCCTCGACCCGGCTGTCGCGGCTGTACCGGATATCCACCCCCCGTCGATAACGCATGGCGTGACCCCCCTCGCCAGCACAGGCGATCTCCTGAAAGATATCGGCGCGCTGCTCAGTGCCCTGTATGCGGGCCGACCGACTGCCGAAACTGCCGCGCTGGTGATGGCCCCTGGCACGGCGGCGCAGCTCACGACCGCCGACGTCCCGGTCGGCGTCTCGGTGGTCACCTCGCCTGCCGCGCCCGGGATCGTCGTGGCGCTCGATCCCGCAGGCGTCTTCGTGGCCGATAACGGCATCGCGTTCGACATCAGCCACGAGGCGGTGATCGAGTTGTCGGATGCGCCTGTGGGCACGGCAGCCGCCGTACCGACGAGTTTGTGGCAAGCGAATCTCGCGGGCTATCGCGTCGAGCGGTTCGTCAACTGGCAGGCGCTGCCAGGCGCGGTGAAATACCTGACGCTGACCTAACGGGACGAGCGCGCACCATGAAACCTGAAGTCCTGGCGCAGAGCGTCGCTCACGCGATCAAAACCGTCCACGCGCCGCTCGACGCGCGTCTCACGACGCTCGAAGCGGCGCTCGCCGATCTGCAGCAAGCGAACGCCGACCTGCGGGAACGTCTGGCACATCTCGAAGGACGCCAGCGCGGCCTCGAGGAAGCGGCGCTTGAGCAGGCGCGGTGACTGAGGTTGATCTCGACTGGCTCGACGACCTCGAGCCCGCCTTGTGCGCGCGCACCGTCGCCGCGCTCCTGCGCTTCGTCGCCGATTCTGAACAGTTGATCCGGGAGCTACTGGCGGATGGCGTCTCGGCGGACGAGATTCTCAAAACGGTCGATCAGGTCGTCACCGTGTGGTCGCTCGTCCTCGCCGAGCAGCTCCTCGCGCCGACACTTTCCGAGTAACCAGATCGCTACGGGCAGCGTCGGCGACCGGGACCAGGTGCTCGTCGACGAGCTACTGGTACAGGTTGCAGATTCGCGACGCGTTCTCTAGCTCGCCTTCGGCTGGGGACGGGGCGGCTCCGGCAGGTCGTGGTCCGGCTGCGCGCCCGGCCACGTCGGCACGGTCGGCGGTGGCTCCGCTGGCAGTTGCTCCGGGCGGGGCGGTGACGGCGGCTGCGGCGGCTCCGGGTCCGGTCGGTCGTCGCGGCGGGTGTCAATCGGCATGGTTCCCCACTCTAGCTCAACTCGCGCCTGGGATCAGGCTGGCCTGGCCGAGGTCGTCGGTCGCTAGGGCTTGTGGTTCGCGCGCGTCTCGCGCGCGACAGCTCGCGTCGCAGCAGCTCCGGCAGCGTGACACGCTCGACGCGCGCGCGTGCGTCCAGCTCGTCGTACGTCTTCGCCGGGAGCGTCAGAGAACACTGCACCGAGTCGTCGCGGGGGTCGACGCGTGGTCGTCCAGGTTTCCGGCGTGGCGCGTCCGGCATTGCGCCGGACATCCTAGCGCAACGGCGTCAGCCGGGAAGTCCTTTTCAGAATACTTGACTGTCTCTCAGCATGTAGACAGGCGAAAAGTCTAAGACGAGGCCGATACTGGGCTTGTCCCTCGTCCCCCCGTTCAACGTCCCTTTGCAGATGACCGGCGTGGGTGAAGCGACAACCCACACATGGAAGCTCTTCGCGACGGCGCGCGAAAGGTGCCCCACGGGCTGCTCCCCAATCTTGACGACGACCGCGTTGGGGTCGAACTTATTCTGAGGCTCGCACTCCAGCGTCGCCACCACGACACTTTCGCCCCTTCCGTGAGTCTTCAGCGCGGCACGCAGCACGTCCTGGTGAAAGGACTCGCCGACGATGTTCATAAAGTTGTGTTGGCGTGGGCGTGGGACAGGGTCCCACACCGGTTCGGGCGGTAAAGGAATTTCTCGTCCTGTCAGCTTCATGAGACGTTCGAGGAGTTTTCGGGGCATCCGACCAGGCGCATGCTTCTGCTTTTCGAATCGCTCAAGAATCGCAATCTCGTCAGACGTGCGCTTAAGCTTCCGATACAGCACAGCGAGTTCCCGATACGCGGCGGGCGCGACACCACCCTGAGTCTGGCTTTCACGTTCGGTCGAATCCACAACTCCAGCAGCACACGCTCAAGGTCCGCGTACTGCCTGGCCTGCTTGAGGCCTTGAATTTCCGTCCACCAATCGCGAGCGTCGACGACGTCCGCGCGGGCCTCATTATTCGTGCTGTCTGCTGACGTGGCGTTGCGCGAGGCAGCTACTGGCGTGCGCAGAAGGGTTGGATTGCTGCGAAGGTAGAACGCAAAGGCCAAAAGCGCAACCCAGAGGAGGGCTGCAGCGGGCACGAGTCTGCCGTAGAGGACCAAGAGACCAAAAAGCCAGACCATGGCCCACGTGAACTCCATGGCTCGTGGTTCACGTTTGACGAGCGTCGTGCCGGTAGTACGCCCAGATGAACGTACCCACCGCCCGACCGAGGAGTCCTGAGCCATCAAAGCCGGTGACGAAATACAGGAGTGCCACAGCGAAGGCGACGCACCCGACGACAACGACCATCGCCACGCCTCCCTGTTTTCTGCCGGTAGCCACGGTTCACCGCAGCAACCAACAAATACCGCCAGAACGCTTCAGGATGCCCCAGGAACGTCGAAACCCTCCTACTGTTAGCAGTGTGTTAGCAGGCCGTTTTCGGTACGTTTTTAGGATCCCTTTAAGTTCTTGAAAACATTGGAGCCGGCGATCGGACTTGAACCGATGACCTGCTGATTACGAATCAGCTGCTCTACCAACTGAGCTACGCCGGCCGGCGGGAAGGCGCGCGAGGCGTCGATCTGTACCACGGACGGCGGGCGCGCCCGGCTCCAGGGCCGATCCAGCGTCGCCATCGGTTCGCATGCCCCCGCAAATTCCTGCGGCTGATCCTGCCTGCGCCCGCGCCGTACGCCGGGTGCTTCGACCTCCAGAACCGGCTGTCTCTCGATCACCAGGGTGACTTTCGACGATGATGTGCCGACGCCGATGAGTTATCAGCGGAGAGTCGCGAGCAATCGTTGAGAGAACACGTAATGTGACGGGTGAGCAGATCGAGCGAGACGACGAAGATCGCGCGGCAAGGCGACGGCTCACGCTCCTCGCGCTCGGCGCATTTCTGCTGCGACTGGCCGTGATCGCGGCGTGCAGCGACGCGGGACTCTTCGCCGATATGCGTGACTATCAGGTGCGGGCGTTGCACCTGCTACGACACGGGACCTTCTATCCAGACGCCTTCTGGCCACCCATCTACCCGGTATTTCTTGCGGCCGTGTATGCCGTCGCGGGCGTGAACCTCTTCGCGGTTCGACTGATCCAGGCGGGACTCGGGGCCCTGTCGGTGGCGCTCACCTTCGTGCTCGCACGTCGCATTCTCAGTGCCCGCACGTCGCTCGTCGCTGCGGCGGTTGTGGCGGTCTATCCGGCGCTGGTGCTATTGCCGGTGCTCGTCCTTTCGGAGAATGTCTTCGTCCCTCTGGTGCTCCTGGGACTCTGGCTCGGGCAGCGACGCGAGCGTCATGCGCCGTTTCTCGCGGGAATCGCTCTCGCGACGGCCACCTTGACCCGCAGCGTGGGTTGGGCCGCAATCGCTGGCGTGGCCGTCAGTCTGATGGCAGATCGCCAGGAGCGCCGGCAGATTACCCGCAGTCTCGCCCTGCTGGCTGCGGGCTGCGCCGTGGTCATGCTTCCGTGGGCCGCGAGGAACGCCGCGCTTTACGGACGGCCCGTGGTCGTGCTCGATACGGCGAGCGGCTACAATTTTCTGCTCGGCAACAACCCGCGCGCCACTGGCCGTCTCGAGCTCGACGAGGTTCCTGTCGTCATCGAGACGTACTGGGGACACGCTCGGACCGACATCGAGCGGCACGAGATCGGCTACGACGCGGGAGCGGCGTTCATCGTGCAGAATCCCGTTCGATTTGCCGGGCTCGCCGTTCGAAAGTCCCAGTTCCTTCTGGGACTCGAGGGGCGAGAGTGGGCCTGGCTCTACAGCGAAAAGTATTTTGGCCCGCGTGCCGCGGCGACTGTGAAGTTCTGGGGTATCGCGCTGCTGGTCAGTTTTCCGGTGCTGGCTCTGGCCGCCTTGATCGGCCTGGCGGCGCCTGGTCCGCTCCGCGGCGGCGCGGGAGTTGCCATCGTCTCTTCTCTGGTGGCAGCGCTGCTCCTGCACGTCGTGAGCTTCGGGGAGAGCCGCTACCATGTGCCCTGGGTGCCCTTGCTGGCCATCGTAGCGGCTCGCGGACTCGAGCCTTCGGCGCTGAAGCAGTCCGCCCCGCTGCGCATCGTCATCGTAACGGTGGCTGCGGCGCTGCTCGTCCTCACGTGGCTCGACCAGCTGCCGGCGCTTCTCGCGCGTCTCTCCACCCTGGCCGCAGCAGCGGCCGATCCCCCCAGGTTGACTTACTGAACGTAACCGAGCGCCTGGAGACGACGGCGGTCGTCTTCCGACACGGACTGCTCGGTTTCCGCTTTCGCGACGTCAGCGGTCGCGTTCAGCCAGCTGGCCAGGCGTGGAGCGAGGCCTCGGATGGCGCGGGCATCCGGCGCATACAGATTTTTGCGCTCGCGCGGGTCGGCATCGAGATCGAAGAGCTCGAATTTGTTCTCTTCGCGCGACTCGATGTACTTCATGCGGCGCTCGATCACGGCGAAGCGCTCGCCTCGCACCGGCTGTCCCTCGACGAGCGTGGCGTCGTACCAGCGGCGCTGAAGATAGATCGGGCGGTTGGGACCCGGCGTTGCCACACCCATCAGCGCCCGGCGCAGGCTATGACCGTCCGACGCCGGGCGCGCAGGAAGCTCGAGCAGATCGAGAACCGTCGGCATCAGATCCGTCAACTGCACGGGCTCGCTCACCACGCGACCCTTGGCCAATCGGCCGCGGCCAGTGCACGACGAGCGGTACTCGAACATTCTCCTCGTACAAATTCAGGCCGTGATACATCTCCGAATGTGTCATCAGGCCCTCGCCGTGGTCGGCCGTGACGATGGTCAGCATGTCCTCGAACAGGTCGGCCGATCTGAGACGCTCGAAGATCTCGCCGACCTCCGCGTCAGCGAACCGGATCTCGGCGTCGTAGTCGAGGATCGTACGCCGCAGATCGTCGAGACGCCTGCCGGATGGCCTCAGGGCGACGCGGGCGTCGTCGGGCGGATCGTAGGGCGTATGGGGATCGAAGACGTGAATCCACAGAAAGAATGGCTGGCTCGACCCTCCGCTGTCGAGATCGCCCTGATTAGCCAGCCACGCGAGCGCCCGCTGCTTGGCTTCGTCGGCGCGGCGATCGGCGGCGACCTTCACCCGGCTCCCGCGGTAGAAGTCCTTTGGATACGACCCGCGCGCGTTCGTAAAGTCGTCGTCGAAGTGCGCGAACCCCTGGTTGAGCCCTGAATTGCGGTCCACCACCAGCGAGCTGACGATGGCGGAGGTGCGATAGCCCTGCTCACGGAGAATTTCGGCGAGCGTGGTGTGCCGTGCAGGCAGAACGACGCCGTTGCGCCAGAGGCCGTGCAGGCGAGGCAGCAACGAGGTGAACATCGTCGCGTGTGACGGCGCCGTGGCCGGAATCGCCGCGTAGGCGTGCTCGAATCTGATGCCGTCGGCCGCGAGTCGTTCGAGCGCCGGCATCGTGGGACGCGCATAGCCATATGCGGACGAGTGATCGGCTCTGAGCGTGTCATAGGTGATGAGGAGGATGTTCGGCCGCGTATTCGGTCGGGAGGCGTATCGCCAGAGAGCCAGCGAGGCCACCACCGCGAGAGCGGTCAGCGCCACGACCACGGTAACGGTCGATTTCGAGACCATGCGTTTCGTCCGGCCGATCATGTCTTCCCGAGCGCGTGGCGAACCGCGGCAATCACACGTTCCTGCTCGCCATCGTCCAGGTCAGGCGAGATCGGCAGCGATACGGTTTGACGCCCGATCCGGTGGCTGTGCGGATAGTCCGCGGGCCGCCAGCCGTATGCGCGGTGGTAGTACGGGTGCGTGGGGATGCTGTTGTAGTGGACACCCACCCCGATGCCCTGACGGGTGAGCGCAGCGATGAAGCGGTCCCGATCGATCGGAGCAGTCTGTTCGTCGACGAGCACCGTGAACAAGTGCAGCGCATGACGGCGACGGCGATCCCAGGGCGCGGGCAGCACGACAGACAGGCCGCTCAAGGCGTCCATGTCCTTACTCCAGATCCGCTCGCGCCGCAGCCAGTTCTCCTCGACTCGCCGAAGCTGCCAGAGTCCGAGCGCGGCCTGCAAATCCATCATGTTGTACTTGAATCCCGGCTCCGTCACCTCGTAGTGCTTGTAGCCTTCGTCGCTGAAGCGCTTCCACGCATCCTTGCTCAGCCCGTGCAGCGCGAGCGTGCGCACACGTGCCAGCTCGCCCGGGTTGCGGGCCAGAACCATTCCGCCCTCGCCGGTCGTCACGTTCTTCGTGGCGTAAAAGCTGAAGCAGCCGAAGTCACCGACGGTGCCAGCCTTGCCGAGGTCCGTTTCCGATTCGATGGCGTGTGCGCAGTCCTCGATCAGCCGCAGACGGTGGCGCCTGGCGAGCTCGACGAGCGGTGCCATCTGGCACGGCCGGCCCGCGAAGTGGACGACGAGCACCGCACGCGTGCGCGCGGTGATGCGGCGCTCGACATCCGCAGGGTCGATGTTCATGGTCTCCGGATCGACATCGGCCAGTACGGGAGTCGCGCCCGCGTGAATGATGGCGTTCACTGTGCTGCAGAACGTGAGCGCCGTGGTAATGACCTCGTCGCCGGCGGTCAAGCCGGCCGCAATCAAGCTGAGATGCATGGCCGCCGTGCACGAGTTGACGGCAGCCGCCTCGCTGGCTCCCTTGTACTCCGCGAACTCGCGCTCGAACCGGGCAACCCGCGGACCCGTCCCGAGCCAGCGCGATTCGACCGTCGCGGCAACCTCCGCGATCTCCTCCTGCCCGAGTGCGGGCCGGCCAAACACGATGAAGGGTTCGGCTGGGTCGGTCATTGCTGAGACTCGTCAGTCGCCCAGCCACGCGTGGAACGTATACTCGGCTCGCACATACTCGAGACCGATCAGCTCGTACAATCGCACGGTGGAGAAGTTGTGGCTCTGTGTTTGCCCTTCCGCTCCGCCGCCGCGCTCCTTCGCCGAATTGATCACGGCTCGCATGAGGCCCGCGTAGGCTCCCGGACTTTCCCTACGGCAGGCGCCAAGGCCCCCGCCGAAGAGTGCCACTTCGCCCACCGTCGAGACCGGCTCCAGCCGGCGAATCGCGAGAAATCCCATGAGGTGTCCGTCACTGTTCTCGGTGACGTAGAAGAGATCCGCCATTTGTCCCGAACAGCAGCGTCGCGCCCACTCGACGTAGAGCTCGTTGCAGCGCTCGGTCGGCAGGTGGCGATCGAAATGAAAGCGGCCCCGAAAGTCCCGATAAGCCTCCCGCGCAATGTCGATGACTTCTTCAGTATCGTCGGCCCGAAATGGCCGGAGCACACCCATTTCGCGCACTTCGGCGATGGGCGGCTGCTTCGGGTGGTGAAGATAGCTCAGGAGGGCATCTTTCAACGCGTACCCGTGCTGTTCCAGTGTTTCGATGCCGTCCATGTCCGCGGCATCGACCCGGGCGCTCAGGTGTCGGATGCCATGCGTCCGGCAGAAGTCCGCGCACTCGTCGACGACGGCTCGCATGGCGTCGCGCGGATCCTCGCCCATGCGTAGCAGATACTCGACACGCCCCATGGACAAGCCAAAGAACTCGCTGTCCCAGGGCAGCGGGCGAACCGCGAGCGCGGCACAGCCATTGGCGTCTCGCGCCATCAGCACTCCAGCCTGGCCGGACTCGAGCACGCGCTCCGTCTCGGCTCGGAGCACGAGATCCTGACGACGTCGCGACAACATCCGGTACTGGCGATACGGCTTGAACGGGTATGCGGCGATGAGCGGGTCGAGCGCATCGAGGTCGTCGATGCCGAGGCGGCTAACCTCCACTCGCGAGGCCTCCCGACATCCGCGCGGCGGTGCGCGCCGGGGCGCCAGCGCGTCTGTGTCGACGTCTGCCGGCACGCTCGATCCAGGTGAGTCGGCGAACTCGTAGACGCGGCGAACGAGATAGAACGGTCGGCCGCTGCTCTGGCGGTGAATCCTCTGGACGTAGTCGCCGATCAAGCCCAGCATGGCGATCAACCCCGCCCCGACGGCCAGGGCGCTCGAGCTGATGACGACCAGCCACGACAAACGCCCGATCATTGCGCCTGTCGTCGCGATGAGGGTCGCCAGGGTCAGAACGCTCGCCGTGCCGGTTCCGATGACGAAGACCCAGGCAAAGACGTCGCCGAGGCTCCCGACGAAGAAGTCCATGAACAGTCTGATGAGAGCGGTGGCGGAGTAGGAGGAGCGTGGCTGCTGGACCGCGCGTGGCCGATGAGACACCTCGACCTCGGTCACCCTTTTTGCCAAACGCACCACGAGCGGTTTGAGAAACCGCCGTAGCTCACCAAACGCCGCCACCTGCTGGCCGACCTCCGCCGTGCACGCATTGAACGGACACCCGATATCCCTCAGCTGAACACCTGCCATGCCGGCCACGAGGCGCGTCACGACGCGCGAGATCACGCGGCGCAGCCACGGATCGCGGCGGCCGATCCGGACGCCGCTGACGAAGTCGAACCCTTCGGCAAGCGGTTGCAGCAGCTTCGGAATATCACGCGGATCGCACTGCAGGTCGGCGTCCATGGTGACGAAATAGTGGCCGCGGGCGTGCGCGAAAGCCGCCGAAAAAGCTGCGTGCTGCCCGAAATTCGTCACGAGCTCGACCACCCGGACGCGGCGATCGGCTCGTTGCACGTTCTGAAGCACTTCGAGCGAGCGATCGGCGCTGCCATCGTCCACGTAGATGATTTCAGCGCCGCCTTCGATCTGATCCAGCACGGGGCCCAGAGCGCGATGCAGCTCGCCGAGAACGGCTGCGCCGTTGTAGACCGGAATCAGCACCGAGACGAGCGGGCGAGGCGCGATCATCAATGGGCGAGTCCCGAGGGCCGTGGATTGACGCGGACGGTGTACACCGCAACCGGCCAGTGCTGAGCCCGGTCCGACGAGGAGGGCTGCCACGAGTCCTCGGCGATCGTGCGGGCGCGGAGTTTCCGGAAAGTGATGCGATTATAGCCTGTCCGCCAGATATTCCGGGCGAGATCGGGACGATCGCCAGCGAAGGTGAACGTGCGCGGCGATGGCTCGACGGCGGCGTCGCCCACAATGCGACCATTCACTTCGACTCGCATGAGCACATGAATCGGCCGATCGGAAGGTCCCGTGCCCGCCTCTACCTCCAGCGTGAGCGGAGGCGCGCGCGGCGGATCGAGCGGCAGCACGAGAGAGGCCTCCTCGTCTCGCGCTGCGACATACGAGCCCGACCCGTCGCGATCCACCTCGTCCCATCCGTTCAAGAGAAATCGGCGGCTCCGCTCGTCGAGCACGAGCGCGAAACTCGAGCCGAGCGGCTCGGGCGCGAGCAGATCGTATCGATCGACGGGGACGCCTTCGCGCCAGGCGAACCAGATGTTCGCCGGAAACGCGAACGGGTACCCTGGCATCCGCTCGATCGCCAGGTCCAGTTGTTGTCTGGCCACTCGGTCGAAGCCGATCGGGGCATCGCGGGGGATTTGTTGATGGTGGTACTGCTGCATCAACAGATAGTTCCAGCCGAGCGCCATCGCGAGCAGGGGAGTCACGACGACCATCGGTCGTTCGCGCACCCAGAGAACGGCAAGCGCAAGTCCTGGTGCCAACGCGGCCAGCGTGCTGGTGAATCGCCGGCCACCGAAGGCCCATCCGCCCCACCAGTCGTCGGTGCTGCCGTTCAGCCACGTCATGCCAGCGAGCACGGCCAGCGCGCTCAGCGACCACACGGGATCTCGCCGAACGTAGAAAACCGCGCCGAGCACGGCGACATAGGCAACGGGCGTCCACGAAAGGAAGCCATGGCGCGACGAGAAGAGCACGTCGAGCCAGCGCGAGTCCAGGAGATGAAGGTAGCCATCCTGTCCTGCCAGGACGAAGGACTGTTCGCGCATCAGCAGAGCGACCATGGTTGCCTGCACCAGGAGCAGCGGCGCGGCCCCGGCGGCGACCCAGCGCAGCTGACTCACCTGGCCCGAGAGCGATACCCGATTTCGGACCGATGACGCGATCGTCGCGGCGAGAAAAATGCCGAACAGCGCATCCTGAGGACGTACGGCGACCAGCAAGCTGAAAAGGACGCCGGTCGCCGCGGCCACGCTGACCGGCGGAACGCGATTTCGCCAGCGATCGCATCCGACCACGAACAACGCGGCCAGCCCGAACGAGGCGGCATGTGCCATCGCCGGCTCGTAGAGCCCGTACCATGCCAGCGAGGTGCCGGCCGCAAGCAGCAGGCTGGTGGCCAGTGCAGCGACGGCGCCGAACTCGCCTCGCAGTCGCCGGTGCAACACGAGCAGCCCCGCTGACGCGACCAGATATGACGACACAAGGGCCGCGCGCACGTACGGCCCCCGCAGACCTTGAAGACCTTCGAGCTCGGGGACGCGAAGCAGGCCGACCGTGTCAGCCAGCCAGACGAGCAGATAGAGCGGAGCCCAGACAATCGCGGCGCCCATTGCCACGACGTGGTGGGGGCGGGGCGGAAGATTCAACGCGGCGAGCTCGCGGCTGATGTCGAGATCGCCGTCGAACACCAGACTGCGAAGATGCGCGAAATAGAGACATCCGTCGCTCGTGATCCCTTCGTTGACCACTTGTTGCAGCGCCAGGCCGAACAGCAGGAACACGACGAGCACGTGGACATCGCTGGTGCGAGCGAGAAAATCCCGATACGCCACGCCCGGGAAGCGCAGCGTGGCCACTGCGAACGAAGCGAGAGCGGCCGACGCCAGGCCGACGATCCAGATGACGAGCCAGGACGATGGAGGAGGAGCGAAGACCAGCCAGAGGAGGTAGAGCGCCGCGAACAGACCGGCGACGGCTGCCATTCGGCTGCGGCGACCCGGAGCATCCATTCGCGGAGGAATGCTATCGCATCACGCGGTCAGGGCACAGTGATTCTGACCTGGTTCGAGGCAGGGCCGAGGCCGCAGGATACGCGCGCACGGACGCGAAGGTAGTAGGTGCCTCGCGGAAGCGCTCCACTGGCCGAGGTGACCGCTCCGAGCTCGATCTTCTTGAAGTTGCTGCCGCCCGGCACCGTGCCGATCTCCAAGAGATACCCTGCGGGCCTTCCGGTGACCGGAGCATCCCACGACGCCTTGAGGACGGTGCCGCTGCGCAGCACGGTGAGGTCACGAACGGCGGCTGGCCGGGCACAGACTGAGGGACTCGAACTCCGCGCCGGGTAGATGAAGCGCACGCCTCCGACGTCTCCGCTGGCAAGCCGTTTTGCCCCGGCGAAACAGCTCGAGCTGATCGACGGATGCATGACGGACGAGGCGGACGAGGTGTGGCCGAGTCCCAGGGCGTGGCCCAGTTCGTGCGTCACGGTATCCTGGAAGCATCCGCGATTCTTCAAGTACGTTTGCGCAATCGGACTATCGTTGAACACCACGCCCGCCTGCAGAAAGCTGCGGAAACGTTCACCGCCGATCGTCCGCGTCACCTGATCCGTGAAGAAGCCGCCCCCGATCGCCAGGACCCCCCCGTCGTCGTCGATTTCGTCACAGGGGTCCTGAAACGCCAGAGCGATTCGCCCGTCTCCTTCGAACGAGTTGAAGCAGCGCCGGCCTCGGAACTTGCCTGGCGCCAGTCTCAAACCGCTGCCCGCGCCGTTCCACGTGCCGATGGCATTCAATATCTGCGGCACGCCTCCTTGAGCCAAGCCGGGTTGACCGCCCACTTGGGCGTCAACGGCAACGGGCACGCCTCGATCGACCTGCTCCCATCGCGCCGGTCCCTGTAAGGTGAAGCCATTCATCTGAACGGTTGCCAGGAAGCCGAACGGGGCTTCTACCGGCCGCGCACGGACCTCGCGCACGAGCCGGCGCCAGCTCCGGTCGCCGATGGCGGCCCGCACGTCTTTCAGGAACGCGGACAGCGACTGGCGATCGTGTCGATCGCCGCCGGACTGCTCCAGATCCGCGGTGACGCGCAGGGCCTTCATCTGGCCCGAAGCGGTGTCCTGGCCAACATCCCATTTGCCCTGCCAGAGGGCCGTCGTATAGAGCGTCTTGTCGCGCGGCCTCACTTCGAGAAAAAGGAGGGTCTGCTCGCCAGCGACGAACGCGGGCTGGCCTCTGACCTCGAACCTCACGTCACCTACCTGACCGCCCGCTTGCTTCAAGGTGATCCGCCGCTCCGGCACGAATCCCTTGAGCACCTCGTGGACGTCGACGGTCACGTAGGTATAGATGCCCTGGACCTCGACGTCCCAGGCGGTCGTGACATCGACAACCCGGCCGGTGAGAACGATTTCTGAGAAGTTTGCGAGAGCCGCGATCGTCCAGCGGGGTGCGACGTCGGCGCCGGCGGGCACGACGCCGATCAGCCAGCCAACGACAACAGCCGCGGCAATCCGAGCCCAGAGCAGGCGATAGTTCATGGCATGCCAGACCCGGGCGGAACTGGCGATGGGGAGCAAGAGCCGCATCTTACCTCAGAGACCTCTCATGTAGTCCGGCACGGTGGTGCAGCGCGGATGGCACACCAGGGGCATTCGGTGCAAGGTGTTATAACCTATTGAAGATACAGGCAATGACTCTGAAGACGTCCCGCAGCCTCGTCATCGGTCTGGTCGTGCTGGGAGGCCTGGTGCTGGCGGCGGGCTATGCCGCGCGGGAATCCCGCCGACTGACGAGCGGCGCCGCCGGCTCCGGGTTGCGCTTCGTGAAGAACGCGCCGGTCGTTCCCACTCTGACGCTGAACGATCTCGACGGGCGCGCGCTCTCCACCGACGAATGGCGGGGCAAGGTCACGATTGTGAATTTCTGGGCGACGTGGTGCCCGCCGTGTCGGGCGGAGATTCCGGACTTCGTCAACCTGCAGGAGAAGTACCTCCGATTCGCTCCGGATCATTGGCGTCTCCCTCGATGAAGGGCCCGAGGAGGACGTGCGCCGGTTCATGGCGGAGCACGGCGTCAACTACCCGGTCGTCATGATCACCGACGGCCTGAGCGCCAGTTTCCCCGGCGTATTTGCGCTGCCCACGTCGTTCGTGCTGGATCGGGACGGGCGGATCGTGAAGCGGCATGTCGGTCTCATCAACGTGGCCGTCTACGAACAGGAAGTGCGCGCGCTTGCCGGGCTCGACCCCGACGCGGTCATAGAGGAAGTTGACGACCGTGGGCGCCCGCTCCTGGGGAACGCGGCTCAAGCCACTGACATTCCAGGGCTCGACCTTTCTAAGTTGACGAGCAGCGCTAGGCAGGAGGCCCTGGAGCGCCTGAACGCCGATCAATGCACGTGCGGGTGCGGTCTCACTCTCGCGCAGTGCCGAATCAACGATCCCACCTGTCAGATCAGCCTGCCACTCGCCACGAAGCTCGTCGACGAGATTGCCGCCAGGTCGGGCTCCTAGCGGAATCAGCGCCCGCCGACGGCTTGCTGCTCCGCCCCGGTTGGACTACCATGGTTTGTTTACGACGGGCGCAAATTCGCTCACCGTGCGGTCCGGGCACGACTGCCCGCGCAGCTTGCAGATGTCCCCAGCTTCCTCCACCGGCAACGCCCAGATCGTCGTTCAAGGCGCACGGACGCACAACCTGAAGGGCGTCGACGTCTCGCTCCCGGTCGGCAAGCTGATCATCGTGACCGGCGTGAGTGGGTCCGGCAAGTCATCGCTGGCGTTCGACACGATTTACGCCGAGGGACAGCGGCGGTACGTGGAATCGCTTTCGGCGTATGCGCGGCAGTTTCTCGAGCGGATGGAGAAACCGCCCGTCGACCGTATCGAGGGCATCTGTCCCGCGATCGCGATTCGCCAGAAGAACAGCATCAGAAACCCCCGCTCCACGGTCGGCACGACAACCGAGATTCACGATTACGTCCGCCTGCTGTTCGCGCGTATCGGACGGACCTTCTGCCGGGTGTGCGGTCAGGAAGTGGAGTGCGAAACCGCCGAGGTGGTAGCGAAGCGGCTGGCGCGACTGCCCGCAGGTACGCGCCTCCTGATCGGCTTCGAGATGCCCATCCTTACCGTCTCGGCGCCTGCCGGAAACGGTGAGAGCGAGCTGGCCGAGGGCTATCACGGCGACGACGGCGCGCCGCCTTCGGACGACGCCGCGCTGCCGCTTGGCCCGGGCGCGCCGGCTGCCACTCCCTCATTCGAGACGGATCCGGTCAACGCGACGCTGGATGCTCTCCGAAAGAAGGGCTTCCACCGCTTGTGGGTCGGCGGCCGGGCGGTGACGCTGGATGAACTCGAACCCGAAGCCTTGAAAAATGAGCCGGTGCTGCGCGTCATCGTGGACCGTGTGCGGCTCGACGCCGACTCGCAGGCCAGACTGACGGACTCAATCGAAATCGCCTACCTCGAGGGAGGGGGCGCAGCGTTTGCCATCGAGCTCGGTGCCGACGAGTCGGCGCCGAGCTGGCATCTGTTCAGCGAGCGTTTCGAGTGTCGCCGCTGCGGCGTGCAGTACGAGACGCCACAGCCGCGGCTCTTCTCGTTCAACAACCCCTTCGGCGCATGCGCCACGTGCAACGGCTTCGGCAACATCATCGAGCTCGACATGGGCCTGGTGGTGCCCGATGCGGGCAAGTCGATTCAGCAGAATGCCATCGAGCCCTGGAGCAAGCCGCACTACCGGGCGCAGCTCGCCGAGCTGAAGCGGGCGGCGCGCAAGCATGGGTTGCGTCTCGACGTCGCGTGGTCCGAGCTGACCGACGACGAGCGGCGATTCGTCGTCGAGGGAGATGGCGAGGAATACGAGGGAATCCGCGGGTTCTTCCGCTGGCTCGAGCGAAAGAAGTACAAGGTGCACGTGCGCGTGTTCCTCAGCCGCTATCGCGGGTATCTCACGTGTCCCGACTGCGGTGGAGCGAGGTTGAGACGCGAGGCACGAGACGTGCTCGTCGGGGGACGAACCATCGATGCAGTGGCTGCGCTGACCGTGGACGACGCGCAGGAGTTCTTCGGCGCGCTCGCCCTCAGCGATCGTGAAGTCGCGATTGCTGGCAAGGTGCTGGGTGAGATTCAGAAGCGCCTGTCGTTTCTCGATGCCGTCGGGCTCGACTATTTGACGCTCGACCGGCTGTCATCCACGCTGTCGGGCGGCGAGGCACAACGGATCAATCTGGCGACGTCGCTGGGGTCGGCGCTGGTGGGCACCCTCTATGTGCTCGACGAGCCTTCCATCGGCCTCCACCCGCGTGACAACCTCCGCCTCATCGGCATCCTGCGACAGCTCCGCGATCAGGGCAACACGGTGCTCGTCGTCGAGCACGACGCCGACATGATGCGGGTCGCCGACTATATCGTCGATCTTGGGCTCGGCGCCGGAGAGCAGGGCGGACGTGTCGTCTATGCCGGCGACCTCGAGGGTCTCCTGCGGGACACGCGATCGTTGACGTCGAAGTACCTGCGCCAGGAGCTGGCGATTCCCGTGCCGTCCACGCGCCGGCGCGGCACGGGGCAGAAGCTCCGGCTGCTGTCGGCGTCGGAGCACAACCTGAAGAACATCGATGTCGAGATCCCGCTCGGCGCGCTGACATGCGTCACCGGCGTCAGCGGGTCTGGCAAATCCACGCTGGTGCACGACATCCTGTACGCGGCGGTCAGAAGGGCCAAAGGCGGGGTCGAGAAGCGGGTCGGTGCCCATCGCAAGCTGGAGGGGTGCGAGTTCATCAGCGATGCGGTGCTCGTAGACCAGACGCCGATCGGCCGGACGCCCCGATCCAATCCGGTCACTTATCTCAAGGCCTTCGATCCAATCCGCGAGCTGTTCGCGTCGACCAAGGACGCCCGATCGCGTGGTCTCACGGCCAGCCACTTCTCCTTCAACGTGCCGGGCGGGCGCTGCGAGGCCTGTCAGGGCGAAGGTGACGTGCGGGTCGAAATGCAGTTCCTCGCCGATGTGTTCGTCCCGTGCGACCAGTGTGACGGCAAGCGCTTCAAGCCGCAGGTGCTCGAGGTGAGATACCGCGGACGCAACGTGCACCAGGTGCTCGACATGACCGTGCGCGAAGCGCTCGCCTTCTTCAACAGCTCGCCCAAGGTGCTGCGCCGCCTGCAGGTGCTCGATGAGATCGGGCTCGGCTACCTTCGGCTGGGTCAGCCGGCTACGACGCTATCGGGCGGCGAGGCGCAACGGATCAAAATCGCGGCGCATCTGTCGTCCCATTCAGGCGACCGGCTCCTCTACATCCTCGACGAACCGACCACGGGGCTGCACTTCGACGACATCGTGAAGCTCCTGACCGCGTTCCGGAAACTGCTGGAAGCCGGACACACGCTCGTTGTCATCGAGCACAATCTCGATGTGATCAAGACGGCCGACTATCTGATCGACCTGGGGCCGGAGGGCGGTGCCGACGGCGGCGCGATTGTCGCAGTGGGTACACCCGAGCACGTGGCGACGATCGGCGCCTCGCACACCGGACGCTATCTCCAGAGTGTCCTGGCTTCGGGACGTTCGCACGCATACGCCAGCGGGTGATCTCGTCGCGTGGCCCGAACTCGAGTACTCCCGCGCGACTTTTACGATCGTCCCACTCTCGATGTGGCCGCCGCCCTCATCGGCAAGGTCCTCGTGCATCAGGGCCGCGCCCGATCGTCCGGCGTCATCGTCGAAGTCGAGGCCTACATCGGCGAGAGCGATCCAGCCTGCCATGCGGCGCCGGGGCCCACCAGAAGGAACAGGCCGTTATACGGACCGCCGGGCCATGCCTACGTGTATCTGAACTACGGCATGCACCATCTGGTGAACGTCGTCACCGAGACAGCAGGATCGCCGGCTGCCGTCCTGATCCGTGCACTGACGCCCCTCGAAGGCCTTTCTGCGATGAGGCGTCGACGGGCTCGATCGCTTCGGGACGTCGAGCTCTGTCGTGGTCCGGGCAACCTGACGAAGGCGATGGGGATCACGCTTGCCGAGAACGGCGTGGATCTCTGCGGGCGCCGGCTCTATATCGAGGACCGTGGACTGGACGCGATGACTGTCGGCTGGAGCACACGAATCGGCATCCGCGTGGGCACCGATCGGGCGTGGCGATGCTACGCGATCGACCATCCTGCGGTGTCGGGACCGCGCCTCGCGCGTTCGCTCTCTGAGCCGAGACCCGCCCGCGTGCGCAAGATTCCTCGGGAGCGACGATCAGTGTGAGGTCTTCAGCCAGGCGGCGAGCTTTTCGTGCTGAAGCGTCCGGATCTCGGAGCAGCTCCCAATGGTCTCCAGTACCTGCCGCAGCGTCCGTTCAGCCGCCGGCACCGGGTGCGCCGTGAAGAAGGCCTCGACGGCTTTCTGATCCTCGACGCTGCAGAACGATGCCGCGGCACCCATTACCCGAGGAAGCCCCTGAAAGACGCCCAGCTTGTTCTCGAACGCCGGCCAATGCGTGGTGACGAATTGCCAGGTGCGGCTACGTGCGTCGGGCTCGGTCATCAAGCCGGCGATGAGCGTGGCCACGTCCTGGCTGCGGAGATCCGGCGTCAACGTCAGCGCGAGCGTGCGGTCGACGAGCTCGGGGCTCGTGAACCGCGGGAGCGCCTGAAGATAGCGGTAGTACTCCTGCGGATCCGTACTGGACTTCAAGCGGTCGCGATACTGATCGTACAGCGTCGAGTCGTTTCCGAGCGCGGCCAGCTCGATGACTGTTTCAGCCAGGTCCGGATCGATGCCTGACGGATCCTTGAGATACCGATCGGTTACGGACCGAGCTTGGTCGAGCGTGGCTCGGTCGCGTCCGCTCCGACCCAGCAGGTAGAGTACGGCCGCGCGCGACATGCGGCGATCCTCACTGTCTCCCGCCGCGCCCGTCCACCCGAGGCGGGCGCCCAGGGGTCCGAACGTCGTGGTCACCCACCGCGCGTACGCCTCGCCAGTCGCCGCCGACGTCAGATACCGTCCGGTGTAGGCCAGACGTGAGGCCATCGTTTCCATGAGCGCCGACGTTGGATCACCCGCCAGGGCGGTGGTGAGGTTCAGGTAATCGCCAATCGGACGCCTTCCGGTCCGCACGAGCGCCCACTCGTCCTCGAGGAGACCGAGTTGCTCGACCGGTGAGAGCGAGGCGGCGACGGACCGCAGGCGCTCGACCGCCTGGGCGTCGTACGCCACGCGGTAATAGCCGGAGGCGCCCTCGTTGGCGAGCACCCACGTCGAGCACCCCTCCAGCGCGATCGTGCTGATGGGCTTACCGGCGATATGGCAAGCCGTCCCGCTGGACCCCTCGTGCTTGAAGCACACCGGCACCTGCCACACGGCGGGAGGCCCGGCGGCCGAAGGATCGATGAAGAATCGGCGCTGTGCGACGGTGACGACGCTGGTCGATCCGGTGCAAGCGGCGCTCACGTCCAGGAGCACAACACCTGGCTGGTTCACGAAGCTCGTGAGGATGTCGCCAACCGGCTGGCTCGAGGCACGGCCGATTTCGGAAGCGAAGTCGTGTGATGTCGCATTCTTGAAGCTGTACTTCGTCAGGTACGACTGTACGCCGCGGCGAAAAGCCTCCTCGCCCACGTACCGTTCGAGCATCCGCAGCAGCGCGGCGCTCTTCTCGTAGGCGATGGCGTCGAAGACCTCGTTGATTTGCTCGGGTGTCGACACAGCCGCATGAATCGCCCGGGTCGACTGCAGCGAATCCAGGTTCAGGGCGACCTGGGTGGAACGCGCGTTGTCCAGCTCGATGTTCCACTCCGGCTTCCACTCAGCCAGCGGCTTGTTGGCGAGCCAGCTCGCGAACCCTTCGTTGAGCCACACGTCGTCCCACCACGCCATGGTGACGAGATCGCCAAACCACATGTGCGCGATCTCGTGGGAGAGCACGCCGGCGATGGTCTTTTTTGCGCCGACCGTCGCGGTGGCGGGATCGGCGAGCAGGTACTCCTCTCGAAACGTGATGGCGGCGGTGTTCTCCATGGCGCCTGCGGCGAAATCCGGCACGCCAATCACGTCCAGTTTGCCGAAGGGATACTTGATACCGAAGTACCGATTGTAGAAGGCGAGCTGCTGTTCGGCCGCCTCGAGCGCAAAGCCGGTCAACGGCAGCTTATCCGGAGTCGAGCACACGCGAATGGGCGTGCCGTCGCTCGATCCGCTCCGGCACACGAAGTCCCCGACGAGCATAGCCACGAGATACGTGGACATTCGGGGCGTGGGTGCAAACTTCACTGTGTGCTTCCGATCGCCAGGACCTGGCGTGTCCGACAGCACATGCCCGTTCGAGATGGCGGTGTCGCCGGCGTCGATCACGAGGGTGATATCGAACGTCGCCTTCAGTGCTGGCTCGTCGAAGGAGGGGAAAGCGCGGCGTGCGTCGGTGGCCTGAAGCTGTGTCACTGCATAGCGCCGGTTGTTGGCCGTGCTCAGGTAGAACCCGCGGAGCTTGTCATTGAGCTTACCGCTGTAGGTGAAGCGAAGCGTCGCAGGGCCGGCGGCAAGCTGATCGGCAAGCTGCAAGGTGACGGTTTGGGTTGGCTCGTCCGATGTGACGATGGGACGTCGGGTGACGCCGCCGGCGGTAACGGTCACCTCGTGGAGATCGAGCTCGGTGGCGTGCAGAACGATCCGCGAGGTGGGCTCCACCAGATGGACCGCGATCTCGGTCTCGCCCTCAAAGAGAGCGCTCGCGAGGTCGGGTGTGAATTTCAAGGTGTAGGCGCTGGGGATGACCGTCGCGGGCAGCCGCTGAGCTTCGACGGCTGGGACGGCAATCAAAAGGACGGCCAACGATAGGAGAACTCGGGGCATATCACCGTTGAGGCTAGCTGCGACGGCCCGCGTCCGCCAAGCGAACAGGGACGAGTGACAGAGGGACGTGGTCAGACGCCTTTTCTGTGTTGCGGGTGCCTACCTCTGACGCGAGCCCTGCACGACCGTCACGCTGAGGTCCGTCTTCCGGCCGTCACGAACGATTCCGAGGCGCACTCGGCTGCCCACCGTCGCATCGGACACGAGGCGCAGCATGTGTGACGCATCGGCAACCGCCTGACCGTCGAAAAGCACAATCACGTCACCGGGACGCAGTCCGTCGAGATAGGCCTGTGAGCTGCGGTCCATGCGCCAGACCAGCGCACCGCGCGTGCTTTCCAGGTTGAGATCGCGCGCCAGCTGCGTCGTGATGGGGGCGATCTCGATCGCGCCGATCGAGCCGCGACGCACCTGGCCGTATTTCTTGAGATCGTCAATCACGCGCCGGGCAAGGTTGCTCGGCACGGCAAATCCGATGCCTTGATAACCGCCGCTCCGACTCAGAATCCCGGTATTGATGCCCACCAGCTCTCCGCGCACGTTCACCAGTGCCCCTCCGGAATTCCCGGGGTTGATGGCGGCATCGGTCTGGATGAAGTCTTCGTAGTCGGTGAAGCCGACGTTGGCGCGTCCTACTGCGCTGACTATTCCGAGCGTTACGGTCTGGCTCAACTGAAACGGGCTGCCAATTGCCAGGACCCACTCGCCAACCTTGAGCTTCGACGAGTCGCCCCAGCCCACGATCGGCAGACTGGTGGCATCCACCTTCAGGAGCGCGATATCGGTCATCGCGTCGGTGCCGACGAGCGTCGCCCGCAGCTCGCGCCGATCGCCCAGCGAGATGCTGACGGTCCGGACGTCGCCGCCGACGACGTGATTGTTGGTCACGACGTATCCGTCGGATCCGACCAGCACGCCCGACCCCAGGCTCGATTCACGCCGGCTCGGGGAGCCGAACATGTTGGCGTCGTCGCCGAAAAAATAGCGGAAGAACGGGTCGTCCGTGAACGGAGATCGCGAGGCGCGGACCACCTGGACCGCCGACACATTGACGACCCCCCGGACGGCCCGCTCGGAGACCGCCGTGAAATCGGCGAGCGGCGCGGAGGCTGCCACCGCCGGAGACGCGGCTGGTGTCACGGGGGCGACGAGAGCGGGTCGCTCGATTTGTGCGGCCTGAACAGGCGGAGGCACGTCGGGCGTTGCTGCGCGCGTGCGATCCATCACGATCAGGCCGGCCAGGAAGCTGCCGATCATCAGGGCGGTCAGCGTGAGGGCGCGTGGCATCATCGGGCGGCCTTCGAACCAGTCAGCGAGTCGGCTCAAGCGGTCTGTCGAGGATTGATCCGGGCGATCACTCCACGGAAATCCTGCGTGACTGACTGTCGAGCGCCTTCGGCACCGTGATCGTCAGGACCCCGTCCCGCAGGTCGGCGCCGATGCGATCGGTGGCCGTCGCGTATGGCAAATGGAATGTGCGCGAGAAGGGACCGTACCCCCGTTCGATGCGGTGATATTGCTCGCACGACACGTTGTTGCTCGGCCGGACGCCGCTCAGGACGAGTCGTCCCTGATGCACCTGCACGTCGATATGTTCGCGCGACACACCCGGGAGCTCGACCGTGAGGACATACTCCCCAGCCGTTTCGTACACGTCGACCGATGGGAGCCATCCGGGCGTCTGATCCGGGTCGAAACGGTCGAGCCGATCCTGAAGTGCCAGCAGATCGCGCAGCGGATCCCACCAGGAAAACGCCATGCCAAAATCGTAGCATGATTGGATGAGGCGAGCCAATATGTGCTACGATTGCAAGGATATACAGTTAGAGTTGTCGCGCGCAGAGGAGGTCCGTCGGTGTCGTCGATCCAATCTACGCGGTTGAGAAAGGGCATGCTGATCAAAGTCGCCAACGACTTGTTCAGGGTCCTCGACCTCCATCACCTGACCCCCGGCAACAAGCGCGGATTCGTGCAGTGCCGCCTGCGAAATATTCGCAGCGGCTCACTGAGTGACCAGAAGTTCAGGTCGGAAGAGGATGTCGAGCGCGCCACGCTGGACGAGCGCGTCATGCAGTATCTCTACAGCGACGGCAGCGCCTACTACTTCATGGATACGACCAACTTCGAGCAGCTTCAGATGTCGGCGGAGCTGCTGGGAGAGTCGGTGCACTATCTCGTGGCGGACTCGGTGATCACGGCCGAATTCTACGGATCGGAGCCCGTCGGTGTGGAGCTGCCGCAGACCGTCGACCTCAAGGTCGAGGAGACCGTCCCGGGCATCAAGGGGGCCACGGCCAGCGCGCAGGTGAAGCCCGCCCGACTCGAAACCGGGCTGGTCATCCAGGTTCCGCCCTTCGTCAACACAGGCGACGTGGTTCGCGTGAACACGGATACCGGGGAGTATCAGTCTCGCGTCTGAGCCTGCCAGCCTCGGCCGGTCGCCGGCCGGCCAGCGAACGTGATCATCTATCTCGGTTCAATCCGCCCAGCCAAGGTCGAGGCCGCGCGCGACGCGCTCGTGGCCGTCGCCGCACTCGATCGCCGCTTCGAGCCCACCGAACTACGGACCCTCGATATGGGTGGCGCTGGACCGCGAATGCCCATGGGCGAGCCGGCCATTGTCGCCGCGGCCGAGGGTCGTGTTCGCGCGATGATGGCGGCAGGGCCATCGACAGGGTCCGAGGGTTGCTTCTACATTGGTCTGGAAGGCGGAGTCGATCCGGTGACGCTGCCTGACGGCCGGTCGCTCCTCGCCCTCAAGAACTGGGCTTGTGTCAGCGATGGACGTCGATGGAGCTACGGAGCCGGAGGCGCTATTCTGCTGCCCGAGCACCTCGCGGCGGGACTGGCTAACGGCACGGAGCTCGGTGATGTCGTTGATCGCACGGCGGGTACCGGCGTCCGGAACACACGCGGGGCGTGGGGCGTCTTGACTCGCGACCTCGTGACCCGCCGTGACGCGTTTCGAACGGCGGTCATCAGCGCTTTGGCGCCATTTTTCAATGCGGATGCGTTCGTATGAACCGTTCTCCTGAATCGCAGGAACAGCCCCTGTTGCTCAACGGCGAACCCTCCGCCGATCGGCGGAGCCGCGGTCTCGGGTGGATCGAGGTCATCACGGGAAGCATGTTCAGCGGCAAGAGCGAAGAGCTGATTCGACGGCTGCGGCGGGCGCAGATCGCGCGCCAGAAGGTTCAGATTTTCAAACCCGTCTTCGACAGCCGCCATTCGACGAGTCACATCGTCTCGCATAGCGACATGAGAATTCCTTCGGAGACTGTCGAGTCAGCCCGGGCGCTGCTGGCCGGCGTCGACGCCGATACCGACGTTGTCGGTATCGACGAAGGGCAGTTCTTCGATACCGAGCTGCCAACCGTGTGCGACGAGCTGGCCGATCGGGGCAAACGCGTGATTGTGGCGGGACTCGACAAAGACTATCTGGGACGACCCTTCGAGCCGATGCCCCAACTGCTGGCCATTGCGGAATACATCACCAAGACGCTGGCCATCTGCGTCGTCTGCGGCGCGCCTGCCAATCGGACACAGCGCCTGATTGTCAGCAGCGATCGGTACCTGCTCGGCGCGCAGGGCACCTACGAAGCGCGCTGTCGCCGTTGCTACGACCCGGAGCTGGCCGGGTCGCCCGCATCAGCCGATCAGGCTTAAAATCGGCGGGGTGGGGGTGCTCCCGGCCGTTCTGCTCCTGCTCGGGTGCGGTTTCTTGGTCGCCAACCTGCGGCTGTCCGCCGACTTCGTCCGCTATCTTCGCCGTCGGCGTCTGGCGCTCTTGACGTGGCCTGGACCCCGCCCCAGATACTATGGGCTCATGCTTGCGACCGGAGTGGCGCTGGGCTGCCTGGTCTTCTTCAAGCTCGTGTTTCAGCGCCGGCCACCCCAGCAGGCCTTCGGCGAGCTGATGATGTTTGCCTACTATGGCTATCTGCTTCCGCTCAGCCGGCGTATCGGGCACGGCTTCTACGAAGACGGCATCTGGTCGGAGAGCGGATTCATGCCCTACTGGCAAATCGGTGGCATTGCCTGGCGGGAAGGCGAGGACATCACGCTCATCCTCATCTCGCGGATGAGGCGCCTGGCCCGCCGTCTGGTGGTGCCATCCGTCCATTACGGCGCAGCGCGACGGTTGCTCCGCGACAAGATCTCGGCTCACGACATTCATTTCGCGGGAACGAGTCTCGACCTGGGCGGGCACGACGAACGGGAAGACGTCTGAGGCCATGAAGTCCTCAGGCCCCTGCCCGATATAGCACTCGAAGGAGGAGCACGCCGATGGCGCTCAGACCCACCTGGAAAGGGTTTCTCAAGGTCAGCCTGGTCAACATCCCGGTCAAGGTCTTTCCGGCGACCGAGCCCGGCGCGACATTGAGTTTCAACCAGCTTCACAGCGTGTGCCAGACGCGCATCCAGCAGAAGCGCTGGTGTCCCTCCTGCGAGCGTGAGGTGGCCAACACGGAGCTCTCGAAGGGCTACGAGTTCGAGAAAGGGCGCTACGTGGTCGTGACCGACGAAGACCTCGAGAAGGTTCGTGTCGACACGACGCGGGTGATCAACCTCGTGCAATTCAGCGACGAGGAGAGCCTCGACCCCATCTACGTCGATCGCGCGTACTACCTGGCGCCCGACGGTCCCATGGGCGGCGATGCGTTTGCCGTCATGCGCGAGGGCATGAAGGGCAAGGTCGGCATCGGCAAGCTGGCCTTGTACGGGCGGGAGTATCTCGTCGCGGTGAAGCCCCAGGGTCGGGGCCTCGTCATGTACACGCTGCACCACGCCGCCGAAATTCGATCGATGAATGCCGTCGACGAGCTCGGTTCGATTCCGGCGCAGGTCAAGCCCGAGGAAATCAAGCTCGCGAAGCAGGTCATCGGCACCTTCGACGGGAAGCTCGATCCTGAGCCGGTACCACGACGACTACCGGGACGGCCTGATGAAGATCATCGAGGCGAAGATAGCGGGCGAAGAGGTGGTGGCGCCCGAGATCGAAGCGCCTCCGAAGGTCGTCAATCTAATGGAAGCGCTCAGGAAGAGTCTCGACTCGGTGAGCGCGGCACAGAAGAAGACGGCCAAGGTCGCGGCGCTTCCCAAGCGTCCGGTGCGGGCGGAAGGCAAGAAGCGCGCACGAGCCTGAGCGGACGCCGCGGTGGCGCCGGATCTGGCGGGATCAGATTCCGGATCAGCGACTGAGGGCGTCGAAGAGCCTGGCCGCGAGTCCCGGACCCTTGGCCATCGGGTCTCCAAGCCACGCGGGCGGGGTCAGCCACACGAACGCCAGGATGGCGATGACCATCAGATCGTACTGCCAGGTGGCGCGCTCGTAAGTCCAGAAGCAGGCTTTCCAGAGCACCAGCAGCGGCAGCGTCACGAGTCGTTTCACGTCACGACACCTTCTTGTTGAGCCGCTGAAGCAGAGCAGCCTCGACGTTACGGTGACCGTTCAGCACCTGCCACGTGTAGTAGATCCGATCTGCCACGGTAATCACCGAGAGCACGCCGATGACCCAGAGCACGGCGGCCATGCGATTCGTGAAGGCTCCGATCATGATGAGGACGATGCGTTCGGGGCGCTCCATGAAGCCGACCTTGCACTTGTCGATGAGCGATTCGGCCCGCGCGCGCGTGTAGCTGGTCATGATGGCGAACATCATCGTGAGCGCGGTGATAATGACGTAATCGGTGCGGTGGAGCTGGGAGTACAGATAGATGAGGCCGATGAACAGCGTCATGTCCGAAAAGCGGTCCATGACCGAGTCCCAGAACCCGCCGAACTCGGACGAGCGATTGCTCTCGGCGGCCACCTTGCCGTCGATGAAGTCGAACATGTTGGCGGCGATCATGATGAAGCCGGCCAGGCGGAACCGTCCCACGCCGAGCGCGCACGCCGCCGCGACGTTGGTCATCATGCCGCAGAATGTCAGCACGTTCGGGTGGATTCGCCAGGCGACGCAGAGACTGATGATCGCCCGGAGTGGAACCATGCAGATGGCGCCGATGGTTCCTGTGAATGTCATAGAACGGGTATCGAACGCCTGGGACGGTGGTGTGCTTGAGCGCCGCCGCTGGGCCGGCCGACAGCCGGTGACCGGCGCCCGGCCCTTTGGAGATTTCCGGTCACGCCGTGGAAGCGTGTCATGGTAGCCGATGGCGATTCATGAACTCAAGGCCCAGGTTGCGCGCCTGCCCGAGCAGCCGGGTGTCTATCTCTACCTGAATCAGCGTGGCGACACGGTGTATGTCGGCAAGGCCCGGTCGCTTCGTGACCGCGTCCGCACGTATCTGGGTGCGTACGGCAGCAGTCCGAAGACCGACGCGCTCCTCGACGAGGTTCACCGCGTCGAGGTCATCGTCACCGACTCCGTCGTCGAGGCGCTTGCGCTCGAGAACCATCTCATCAAACAGCGGTCGCCGAAGTACAACATCCTCCTTCGGGACGATAAGAACTATCCCTACCTGAAGCTCACCACCGGCGAGGAATACCCACGCATCCTCGTGGCGAGGCGGGTGGAGCGCGACGCGCACTTCTACGCCGGACCCTTCCTGCCGGCGACCTTCGCGCGCAAGACCATGGCGTTGACGCACAGGCTCTTCGGGCTGCGATCGTGCAACGAGGTCATCACCGGCAAGCGGGGACGGCCCTGCCTGGAGAACGACATCAAGCGCTGCATTGCTCCGTGCGTCGACGCGTTGTGCACGGCCGATCGATATGCCCGTGCGGTCACCGACACGAAGCTGTTCCTCGAAGGACGTCGCGAGGAGCTGGCTCGCGAGCTCGAGGACCGGATGCGTGCCGCAGCCGAGAGCCAGCGATACGAAGAAGCGGCGCAGCTGCGCGATGCCATGCGCACCGTGACGACGCTTCACGAGCGACAGCAGAAGATGGCGACCGCCAGGCTCGGGGATCGCGATGCGTTTGGTGTGAGGATTGGCCCCGCAGGCATCCTGATCATGGTCTTCGTGATGCGCGGTGGCCGCGTCATCGAGCGAGTGGAGCTCGTGACCGAAGCGGGGAAGGCGGCCGCCGACAGCGAAGCCGTCGTGCTGCAGGCGGCCTTGCAGCAGTTCTACGAGCTCAACCCAATACCGCCGGAAGTCCATCTGCCCGTCGAGCCGGAGGACCGCGAAGCGATCGAGGCGTGGCTCGGTTCCGAGAGCGGGCGCACGGTGCGCCTTCTAGTCCCCAAGCGGGGCGACAAGCGAGGATTGATCGAGCTGGCGCACGCGGAATGCGGCGCTCGCCTACGAGACGCGTTTCAACGAAGACACCGTGGCCCACTACGATGCGCTCGAGACGCTGCGCGTGGTCCTGCAGCTTCCGTCCGTGCCCCGGCGCATCGAATGCTTCGATATTTCCACCATTCAGGGGAGCGAGACCGTGGCGTCGATGGTCGTCTGCGAGGACGGACGCATGAGGCCGGGTGAATATCGGAAGTATCGAATCGGGGTCTTCGCAGCGCTCACCAGCGGCCGGCGGGGTCGAGTGGCGCCGCTCTCGCTTCGCCACAGGAAGCGCCGGCGCCGGACGACGTCGCCGCGATGCACGAGGTGGTCTTGCGGCGCTTCCGCCGCCTGCTGGAACAGGGCGGGCCTTTTCCGGATCTCATCGTCATCGACGGCGGTCAGGGCCAGCTGACGGCCGCCTATCGAGCGCTTGAAGAACTGGCGCTCGCCAACCTCGTGGCGATTGGCCTGGCCGAAGAAGGAAGAGCTGATCTTCACACGCGACCAGTCGGACCCCCTCAGGATCGATTCGCACGATCCGTCGCTCAGACTCATCCGACGGATTCGCGACGAGGCGCATCGTTTTGCGGTCACCTATCATCGGCGCGCGCGTGCCATGCGCGATTCTTCGTCCGAGCTCGACGCCGTGCCGGGCATCGGGCCGCGGCGCCGCCGCGCGCTGCTGGTTCGCTTCGGCAGTCTGGCTGGAGTCCGTCGAGCCACGCGCGAAGAACTGCTGCCTGTGGTTGGTGCGCGAGCCGCGGATTCGCTTCTCAACTATTTCGCCGCGGCGCGCTAACTTGCTCTCCCGCGGCCTCTTGCCTTACTCTTGGGCCGTTGTCTGACGTTAATTTCGGTCTGATCTTCATCGAATTCCTGGTCCTGCTGTTTTCTCTGACGGTCCACGAATCGGCGCATGCGGCGACGGCCTATCGTCTCGGCGATCCGACCGCCAAGCTTCTGGGACGCATTTCGCTCAATCCAGCGGTGCACGTCGATCCGCTGGGGACCATCGTGCTTCCGCTCGTGGCGGCAATCACGGGCGCTCCGCTCATCGGATGGGCGAAGCCCGTGCCGGTGAACGTGAGCCGGCTCAGGCGCGGCCGGCGCGACTACCTGCTCGTGGCGGCAGCCGGTCCCGCAAGCAACCTCCTGCTGGCCGTACTGGCATCGCTCGCCCTGCGGCTGTTCCCCGTCTCACCGTTCACGCTCGATGAGGTCAGCTTCAGCGCACCGCTTGCGGTGCTGCTCCGCGGCGCGCTGCAAATCAATTTGCTCCTCGCCCTCTTCAACATGATTCCGATTCCGCCGCTCGACGGGGGGAACGTCCTTGCCGGCCTGCTGCCCTTGCCGCTCGCGCAGCAGGACGATCGCCTGAGGCCATACGGGTTTCTGTTGATCTACGCCCTCATGTTTACGGGGGCGCTGTCCTACCTCGTGATCCCGCCGTACTATCTTCTCCTCACGTGGCTGCTCTGACCGGCCGGCCGCGCGTCGTTTCGGGGATGCGGCCGACGGGGAAGCTGCACCTGGGGCACCTGGTGGGGGCGCTCCAGAACTGGGCACAGCTCCAGCGCGACTACGACTGCTTCTATTTCGTCGCGGACTGGCACGCCTTGACGAGCGAGTACGCCGACACGAGCGAGCTGACGAAGTACGCCTACGACAACGTGGCCGACTGGATTGCGGCCGGAATCGACCCGGAGCGCAGCACGCTCTTCATCCAGTCACTGCTGCCGGAACACGCAGAGCTGTACCTGTTGCTGTCAATGGTGGTCCCTTCGCCATGGCTCGAGCGAGTCCCCACCTACAAGGAGCAGAAGGAGCAGCTCGCCGAGAAGGACCTGTCGACGATCGGGTTTCTCGGATATCCGCTCCTGCAGGGCGCCGATATCATCATCTACGACGCGCGCTTCGTGCCGGTGGGTGAGGACCAGGTGCCGCACCTGGAGCTGACGCGTGAAGTGGTGCGGCGCTTCAATGGGTTCTACGGGGACGTGTTCGTCGAACCCCAGGCTCTGCTCACCACCTTTCCGCGGCTCCCCGGGCTCGATAACCGTAAGATGAGCAAGAGCTACGGCAATACGATCGATCTCACCGATGACGCGGACACCGTGCGCAAGAAGGTGATGCGGATGTACACGGATCCGAAGCGGGTGCGTGCCGATGTGCCGGGCACGGTGGAAGGGAATCCGGTGTTCCTGTATCACGACGCGTTCAACGCCAACACGGACGAGGTGGAAGACCTGAAGTCGAGATATCGATCGGGTGCGGTTGGCGATGTCGAGGTCAAGGAGAAGCTGGCGCGGGCGATCAACGCCGTGCTCGAGCCCATGCGCGAGCGCCGGGCGGCCGTGCTCGCTCGACCCAACCACGTGAAGGAGATTCTCTTCGATGGGTCTGCGCGAGCGCGCGCCATCGCCGGCGAGACCATGGAGCGCGTGCGACACGCGGTCAAGATCGCGTATCGCTGAGTACCACCATGATGGAGCACCCGGGCGCAGACTTCGAATCGTCGGCCGATGCCTATTCGGTGAAGCTCTCGAACTTCGAGGGACCGCTCGATCTGCTCATTCATCTCATCAAGAAGAATGAGATGAACATCTATGACATTCCCATCTCGAACATCACGCGGCAGTACCTCGACTACATCGCGCTCATGCAGGATCTCGATCTCGACATCGCGGGCGAGTTCCTGGTGATGGCGGCCACGCTCATTCACATCAAGTCGCGTACCCTGCTGCCGCGGCCGGATCCGACTCAGGACGAGCCCGAAGAGGATCCGCGCGATGCTCTGGTGCGGCGACTCCTCGAACACCAGCGATTCAAGGCGGCCGCCGAGATGCTCTACGAGCGCGCGACGCTGCGCAGCGCTCAGTGGATCCGGCCCGATGGGCGCGTGGCCGGGCTGGACGGTGGGGAGGGCGAGCCCGAGCTGGAGGTCGACCTCTTCAGTCTGATGACGGCATTCAAGGCCGTCCTGGAACGGGCCCGCCAGCGTCCGGCCATCCCGCTGCCGGCGCCAGAGATCCCGGTTGAAGTGCGCATCGACCAGCTGCTGGCGCGGTTGTCGGAGACCGACGCGTGCGGGTTCGAGGATCTGTTCAGCGACGTCTCGACGCGCGGCGGGCTCATCGTCACCTTCCTGGCGCTGCTCGAGATGATTCGGCTGAAGCTGATTCGCGTGTTTCAGTCGCAACCGTTCGGGCCGATTCGCGTCTACAAGCGCGCTCGGCCCGCGGATGCGCCTCACCTAAGGCTGGGACCTGAACCCACCAGTCCCTCATCGCCGGCTCATTCCCCCGCAGCGGATGACGACCGGCGGTCGCGAGAGAATCCGGACGGGATCATCCCCGAGCCGGCGGATGAAACTTGAGGACGGGCATGGCCGACGAACTCAAACCAATCATCGAGGCGCTCATCTTCGCATCTCCGGAGCCGTTGACGCTGAAAGCGTTGTACAAGCTGCTCGACTCCGAGCCGAAAGAAGACGTGGAAGCGGCTCTTCGGTCGCTCAAGCAGGACTACGACCGGCCCAGCGGCCTGCAGCTCGTGGAGGTGGCCGGCGGCCACCAGATTGTCACGCGTCCGGAGCTCCACGACTGGGTGCGTCGGCTCTTCGACGAACAGAAAACCCATCGCCTCAGTGTGCAGGCGCTCGAGACTCTGGCCGTCATCGCCTACAAGCAGCCGGTCACCGCGCCGGAAATCACGGAGATTCGAGGCGTGAATACGGCTGGCGTTCTCACGACGCTCCTCGAGCGGCGACTCATTCGTATCGCCGGGAGGAAGCGCGTCGTCGGCCGTCCGTTTCTCTATGCGACGACCAGAGAGTTCCTGGTGCGCTTCGGCCTCAACGATCTGGGTGACCTGCCGAAGATCGAGGAGATGGCCGACGCGCTCGGCTTCGAGGCACCCGCTGGCCTCGCCGCTGGTCCGGACCTGCAGCAACAATCGCTGCTCGACACGGCCGAGGAAGAGCCACAAGGCTCAGAAACGATTCACTGAACGGTCTAGCCCTGGACCTGGACGGCGGCCTTGAGGAGCGCGACTTCCCGAGCGGTGAGCTCGCGGAACTCGCGCGGCCGCAGGCGCGCATCGGCGATTGGCCCGATGCGCACGCGTCTCAGCCGCATCACCGGGTGGCCAATCGCATCGCACATGTTTCGAACCTGCCGCGAACGGCCTTCCTTGAGGGTAATGAGGAGCAGGGACTGGTTCGCGTCCCGCCCGCGGTTGGTTGCGGCCAGGCGGACCTCGGCGGCCCGTGTCTTGCGCCCGTCGACGGCAACCCCCTGTGCCAGACGTCGCAGATCGTGCGTGTCGGGGACGCCGCGCACGCGCGCCTCGTAGACGCGCTCGATCCCGTGACGCGGATGCATCAGTCGCGACGCCAGATCGCCGTCGTCCGTCAGGAGCAGCAGTCCCTCCGAGTCGTAGTCGAGCCGGCCGACCGGATAGAGATAGCCTGGAATGCTGGAGATCAGGTCCATCACGGTGGGCCGCTGCTGGGGATCGTGTCGTGTGGTGACGTAGCCGCGCGGCTTGTTCAGCAGAATGTAGCGGCGCCGCCCACCCGTCCGAAGCCGCCGGCCGTCCAGCCGCACATCGTCACGAGCTGGATTCGCGCGCGTGCCCAGCTCAGTGACCGTGGCTCCATTCACGCTGACGCGGCCCTCCAGAATGAGGCGCTCGGCGGCCCGCCGCGAGGCGACACCGGCCGCCGACATGAGCTTCTGCAGGCGGATACCATCGACGCGTCGACGATCCGGGGAGGCTTTCGTCACTGAACGAGCAAGTCCTTCCAGAACGCGATGAGTTGCCACGTCTCTTCCGGCCCCGGCGCCCGTTCGATCTCGGCATGCGTGATGAGCGGGCTCAGAAGCACACGGGTGGTCACGCTTCGTTGCTCGAGATGCTTCCCCAGCAGCGTGGATTCGGCGGCCGGGACGACGTTATCGTCGGTTCCGTGGAGCAGGAAGACCGGCGCCGCTGGCGGCTCCACGCGTTCCGGGGAGAGCGAAGGGCTGCTCGAGAGGGAGGCGATCTCGGGCAGGAGAAGCGGGCCCAGCCGCACAACATCCCGATCGTTGACGAGGCTGAGGAGCGTGGCCGCCGGTTCGGGCAACTCGCGAGCGATGTCTCGCGCTTCGTCGAAGCGCTGTTTCGCCCCGGGATCGTTTGCGGCATCGAGCGCAGATGCCATCAGAAAGGTCTGAATACCGCGCTCCAGCTGGCCCAGCTGGCTGTCTGGCACGAGACGCTCCGCCAGTGTCATGAGCAGCACCGCGAGCCCGTAGTCGTGAGGACGCCGCTTCGATCCATCCGATTCAATCCCCGTGCACAGAAAGCGCAGCACCCGTTCGAGGTCGCCATGCCCGCCGAGCGCAAAGACATAAGCTACTCGATTCCTCACCGCAGGCCGGCCGCCAGCGACCACAGACAAGCCGCCGGAAAAACTGATCCCCATCAGCCCGACGCGGCCATCGGGCGCAAGCTCGCCCTGGGCCGCGAGCCACGCAGTCACATCCTCGATGACGTCAGTCGCGTGCGGCGTGATGCGGAAGCGGGCCATATCCGGTATTTCCGGCGTCAGCACCGCGACGCCCGTGGCCGCAAGATCTTCCGCGAGCGCGACCAGCCGCGGCTCGTTGATGCCGGCCGGGTGAATGCCGGCGACGAGCACGGCCGTGCGCCTCGGCGCCGCCGGGCGATAGAGGAGCGCCCGGATCGTTCCATACCGCGTCGGAGTGGTCAGTTCGTGGATGACGACCGGTTGGCTGGACCACTCGGCGAGAGCGGCTGGCCATCCGGTGAGAGCGGCGGCGCGTGCGACGAACGACGCGGCACGACCGTACGGCGGAAGCGCCACACCGATCGTGCCCAGTGCACCGATTGCGACGACCGCGGCCGTCCGCCGGAGGCTCGGCGGGCTCACATGGCCATGTTACACTCTGCCTCCGCCTGACCATCCTCCCGTGAAGCCTCTCATCATTGCTATCGACGGACCGTCAGGTGCCGGCAAAGGCACGGTGGCCCGATCGATTGCGTCGATGCTCGGTTATCGCCATCTGGACACTGGTGCCATGTACCGCGCGGTGGCGTGGAAGGCCCTGGATTCGGGGCTTCCACTCGACGACGAAGCAGCGGTGGCCGATCTGGCGCGTCGCGCGACGATTTGTGCCATCGACGGCGTCGTGACGATCGACGGCCTCGACATCGCGCAGAGGATTCGAAACGCGGAGATCGATGGCGCCGCCGCCCGTGTGGCCAGGCTGCCGAAGGTGCGGGAAGTACTGGTGAAGCTGCAGAAGCAGGAAGGCGCTCGGGGCGGGCTGGTGGTGGAAGGCCGCGACATCGGTACCGTGGTGTTCCCCGACGCCGACGTCAAGGTCTTCCTCGACGCATCCCCGTCAGAGCGGGCCCGCCGCCGCGCCACCGATCCCGCGCACAGCAACGTCCCGGGTCAGGTGGAAGATGTGGCGACCGCGATGGACGAACGCGATCGACTCGATCGCACACGTGCTGCGTCGCCGCTCTACGAGGCGGCCGATGCCAGGCGAATCGATACGACCGGCAGGACCGTCGATCAGGTCGTCGCGGCCGTGATGACGCTCGTTCGTGCCCGCCTGGCTTCGTGAATCGGCGTCAGTCCTTCGAGCGGTCGTGATAGTCCTCGGCGGACGCGGGGTCGAATTCCCACCGGTGACGATCGCGGCTCGCAATCTTGTCGGCGCTCTTCAACTCTTCGTGGTCGTCGTATTCGACGCCGAGCGCGCGGCCGATCTCCTCGACGACGTCCTGATCGGGCGTCGGGTTGTCTCCTCCGGGGGCTTCGTCGCCGCTGCTGTAGGCCGCTTCCCAATTTGCGTCGATGTCCCCGCTGGTCAGCTCGGGGCCTGTCTCGGTGTGGCGATTGAGCCGCTCGATGAGCTCGGCCCGACCGGAGCGGGCGGCGGAGCTCGTCGAATCAACCGTGAGCGTGGAGGGCGCTCCGGGCGGCGGGGGTTCTTCGAGAAGCCGGCGTTGGCGGTTGATCGCGGGCGCCTTGGTCCGCTTTGGCCGCCCAGCTGGCGGTATGGCGGAGAGGATGGCGGGCAACGGGGTGGCCGGACCACCCCGACGCGAGCGGCTTGCGATGATCACCGCCGCGGTTTTTTTCCCGACTTTCACCGGCGCTGTCGCTTGGCTCGGTCGGCCTTTCCGGATGGCCTTGGCCCCTGCCTTCCTGACCTGGCGCTTTGCCGCCTTGACTTGGCGCTTGGCGGTGACCTTCCGCTTTGCGGTCCGCACGGCCACTCGTCGTCTGGCCTTCCTCACCGTTTTCCGGACTCTGCGTCGCGCGCGATGAGCCCGGGCGGTTGACTTGAGAGTCTGGCGGCGCGGCCGAGATGCCGACCGCGACCGGGCGGCGGCCTTGCGTCGGGCCATGGCAGAATCCTTTCGTTACCTTGACAGTTACCGCTAAGCGCTGTACATTCTAGTGCTTATCGTGAAATGGTTGGCTGCGGTAGACGCTGCCGACTACCGGGCGCCGGCCCCGACCCGCAGCCGGCCAAATCGACGCTTGAGGAGGACACGCGACGCATGGCGAACGTAGGCGAAGAGCACCCCGTGTTGAGCGGAGGGGACGCTACGGCAGCAGGACCTGAGGCGGACCTGACGCGAGTGGGATCAGCTCCGGCCACTGATGACGATCAGATGAATCCTGAGGAGTACGCCCGCCTTCTGGACATCTACGATAGCAGCTTCCGCCACATTGCGGAAGGCGAAGTCGTCAAGGGAACCGTGCTGAAGGTCACCCCTTCCGAGGTCGTCGTCGACGTCGGCTACAAGTCGGAGGGCATGATTGCGGTCGAGGAGTTCCTCGACGAGCGGGGCGAGTTGACGGTGCAGGCCGGCGACGTCGTCGACGTGCTGCTCGAGCGCACCGAGGATCGGGACGGCTACATCGTGCTCTCGCGCGAGAAGGCCGAGAAGATGAAGATCTGGGACGAGGTCGAGCGCGCCTATTCCGATCGCAAGGTCGTGATCGGCCGCGTCGTCGAGCGCATCAAGGGTGGCTTGGCGGTCGACATCGGCGTGCGCGCATTCCTGCCCGGATCGCAGATCGACGTCCGGCCCGTTCGCAATCTCGACGCGCTGCGCGGCCAGGAGCTGCGCATGCGGGTCATCAAGGTCAACAAGAAGCGCGGCAACATCGTGCTCTCCCGCAAGGTCCTGCTCGAGGAAGAGAACGCCGAGAAGAAGAAGACGACCCTTCACACCCTGGCCGAGGGAAAAGTGCTCCGGGGTGTCGTCAAGAATCTCACCGATTACGGCGCGTTCATCGATCTGGGCGGCATCGACGGCCTCTTGCACATTACCGACATGTCGTGGGGACGCGTCGGGCATCCGTCCGAGCTCTTCAAGGTGAACGACGAGATCGACGTCATCGTCCTCAAGTACGACCCCTCGACCGAGCGTGTGTCGCTGGGTCACAAGCAGCTCAACTCGGATCCCTGGTCGGCCGTGAGCGATCGGTACCCGGTTGGTGCGCGCGTGTCGGGGAAGGTCGTCAGTCTCACCGACTACGGTGCCTTTATCGAGCTCGAGCCGGGCGTCGAAGGACTGATCCACGTCTCGGAGATGTCGTGGAGCAAGCGGGTGAAGCACCCGTCGAAGATTCTGAACGTGGGCGATACGGTCGAAGCGATGGTGCTGGGTGTCGATCCGACGGCGCGACGCATCTCGCTCGGCCTCAAACAGATCGAAGCCAATCCCTGGCACGACCTGGCGGGCCGCTATCCGATTGGCTCGAAGATCGTGGGCAAGGTGCGCAACCTCACCGAATTCGGCGCGTTCGTCGAGGTGGAGGAGGACATCGACGGCCTCATCCACGTGTCGGACATGTCGTGGAGCAAGCGCGTCAAGCATCCCTCCGAGGTGCTCAAGAAGGGCGACACGGTGGAGGCGATGGTGCTCAACATCGACGCCGAAAACCAGCGTCTCTCGCTCGGACTGAAGCAGCTGGCCACCGACATTTGGGACGACTTCTTCTCGCGACATCAGGTTGGCACCGTGGTCGAGGGCAAGGTGGTTCGGCTCACCAGTTTCGGCGCCTTCGTCGAGCTCGATGAAGGGATCGAGGGCCTGATTCACATCTCCGAGTTCGACGAGACGCACGGCGACAAGATCGAGCTGAACATCGGCGAGAACTACCCGATGCGGATCATCAAGCTGAGCCCCGGCGAGCGGAAGATCGGCCTCAGCATCCGCGCGCTCAAGTCGGAAGAATTCCGCGCGGATTGGGAGCAGTACACGGCGGGCCAGGAGCGTGGCGAAGCGACGCTCGGCGATCACTTTCGAAGCCGGAGCTGAGTGCGGCCTGGGAATCCCGCGAGGCGATGCAGGAACGCGGGATTGGTGACATCATGACCAAGGCAGAGCTCGTCGAAGAGGTAGCGCGGGTGTCGGACCTCACGAAGAAACACTCCGAGGTCATCGTGGACACGGTGTTCCACAGCATCATCCAGGCGCTGCACCGGGGCGAAAAGATCGAGTTGCGCGGGTTCGGCAGCTTCCGCCTGCGTCAGCGCGAGCCTCGAAAGGGACGCAATCCCAAGACGGGCGACAAGGTGGACGTCCCGCCGAAGAAGGTGCCGTATTTCAAGCCGGGCAAAGAGCTCAAGGAATTGATCAATCGGTACGCCCGAAGCGACGGCCCCCGCTTCGGCCGAGCCCTCGTCCGGCGCCACGGCGGCGCAGCTCTAGGCGCCACCCGGTCCGACGCGCGGCCGGAGGACGAAACGCCCCCACCCGCTTCGTGGAACATCTCTGGTCTCCGTGGAGATTGGCGTACGTGACGGGCACCCTCGACGCCCGCCGGTGCATCTTCTGCGACGCCGAGGCCAGCCAGGCGGCCGACTCCCTCATCGTTTTTCGCGGCCGACTCTGCTTCGTCATCCTCAATCTGTATCCCTACAACAACGGGCATCTGATGATCGTGCCGGTCAGGCATGTGGCCACGCTCGCCGGCCTGAGGCCCGACGAACTGGCGGAACTGGCGGAGTTGACACGCCGCGCGGAGATCACGCTACAGGAGGTGTATCAGCCGCAGGGCATCAACGTGGGCATCAACCTTGGCCGACCCGCCGGCGCGGGCGTGCTCGATCACCTGCACGTGCACATGGTGCCCCGGTGGGAGGGCGACACCAACTTCATGTCGGTGGTCGGTCAAGTGCGCGTCGTGCCCGAAGAGCTGCCGGTCACCCTGCGGCGCCTGGCCCCGGTCTTCGAACGTCTCGATCGCGCATGAACTTCGATCTGACGGTAGAGCAGGAGGGCTGCCGCGAGCAGGCCCAGGCGTTCGGGCGCGATCTCGTCCTGCCACTCGCGACCCAAATCGATCGTGACAATCTCTGTCCCCCGGCAGTGATCGCTGAAGCCGGGGCTCGCGACCTCCTGGCGATTTCGGTCCCCCGGGAATGGCGGGGTGCGGGCCTCGATTTTGTCAGCGCCGTCGTCGCCGTGGAAGCGGTTGCGTATCACAGCGCGGGTGTCGCGCTTCTGCTCGCGACGGAGAACCTGGCCGCGTCGGCCATACATCGCTTCGGCAACCAGGTGCACCGCGAGCAGTGGCTCGGAGCGCTAGCCGCCGGCACGCCGACCGCGGCCATTCTGGTGTGGCGTGCAGAAGGCCAGTCGATCCGTGCTGAGCCCGATGGAGACGGTTTGCGGCTGACGGGACGAGCCGGTTTGGTTCCTGGTGCGGCATCGGCGGGGGTGTTCGTGGTGGCGGCCGACGGGCCCGACCCGGGCTCGTCGGAGAGCATGGGGTCGCTCGTGGCCGGCACCAATGACGACATCGTGCGGCGACCGGCCGTCGACCCGCTCGGCGCGCGCGGAGCGGCATGGGCCGATGTGGCGTTCGATGGGTTGCAGGTCTCCGAGGCGGATCGACTGCGGTCGTTGCCCGAGGGCGCCGACCTGGCGACCTGGATCATGAATCGCGGGCGCGTGCTCATGGCCGCTGTCGCGTTGGGTGTGGGCCGTGCCTCGCTCGACTGGGCGGTCGCCGAGCTGCGCGACGGCCTGGTCCACGACTCGCAAGCCGTCCGCTTTACCCTTGCTGACGTCGCCGTGCAGCTGGACGCGGCACGCATGCTCACCATGAAGGCCGCCACCACCGAGCCTCAGGAAGGTTCCGATGCGGGCGCGGCGATGGCCAAGGTCACGGCCAGCGACGCCGCGCGTCTGGTGACGGATCGGATGCTGGAGCTGACCGGCGCCCGCGGCTTCACGCGTCAGGCGGCGATCGAACGATTGTGGCGCGACGCCCGGGCGGTGGACGTGCTGCTCGGGTCGACCTATGCGCAGCGGCGAACCATCGGGCGCGAGATCCTGCGATTGTCGTGAAGCGCCAGGAATGGGGCAGGGCGCTCCATCGCCGCCAGACGCGGCTCAGGCCAGGATCTGTTTGCTGATCGTCTGGAGCTGAAGGTTCGAGGTCCCCTCGTAGATCTGTCCGATCTTCGCGTCGCGATACAGCTTCTCCACCGGATAGTCCTTCACGTAGCCGTAGCCGCCGAAGAGTTGTACCGCCAGAGATGTCACATGCTCGGCTGCCTCGGAGGAGTACAACTTGCACATCGCGGCGGCCGTCAGAAAAGGGAGGCCACGATCGCGCAGGCGTGCGGCGTTGTAGACGAGTAGACGTGCGGCTTCGATCTCGGTCGCGGCGCGGGCCAGCTGAAATTGTACGGCCTGAAAATCGGCGATGGCTTTGCCGAACTGCCGGCGCTCCTTCGTGTACCGGATGGCGTGCTCGAGCGCTCCCTGCGACAACCCGATCATCTGTGCGCCGATGCCGATGCGACCCTCGTTCAGTGTTTCGATCGCGACTTTATAGCCCCGGCCGACCTCGCCCAGCACGTTGTGTGTCGGAACCCGGCAGTCTTCGAGCAGCAACTCACAGGTGCTGCTCGCCCGGATTCCAAGCTTGTCTTCCTTCTTGCCGACGTGCAGGCCCTCGAACTCCCGCTCCACGACGAAAGCCGTGATGCCTTTGTAGCCAGCTTCGGGACTCACGGTCGCGAACACGATGAACACGTCGGCTTCATTGGCGTTCGTAATCCACAGCTTGCGGCCGCTCAGCCTGTACTCGTGAGTGTCTTCGACTGCGCGGGTCGCGAGGGCGAAGGCGTCACTCCCGGAACCGGCTTCCGACAGCGCGTATGCGCCCACGGTGTCTGTCGCGAGTCGCGGCAGATAGCGACGCTTGAGATCATCGCTTCCGAAGCGCATGAGCGCATTGACCACGAGCGTGTTCTGGACGTCCACCAGCACGCCAATGGATGGATCGACCCGCGAGAGCATCTCGACCGCCAGCACGGCGTGAAAGAAGCTCGCCCCGGCGCCCCCATAGGTCTCGGGGATTTCGATACCCATGACCCCGAGGTCGAACAGCTTGCGGACGAGCTCGCGCGGCACGTAGGCCTGCTCGTCCATGTCGCGGACGAGCGGACGAATGTCGCGCTCGGCGAACTCCTGCACGCTGTCCCGGAACAGGATCTCGTCGTCGGCCAGCTGGGTTAGCGGGAGCATTGGGCCGGCAGGGTTTTCGGTCACGGCGAATCTCTCCAGCCGGCGATGCTATCATTAAGGTGATCGTCCATGTCCCAGCCACTACGCGCTCTGGTTCTGGTCGCGACGCTGTTTCTCTGCGCCATTCAGTCGGCGCTCGTCGCCGGGCAGCAGACGGGCCAGTCCCAGCCTCCATCGCCGCCGCCCCAGGCGCCTGCGGCTCCCAGCCCTTCTGACGCCACGTCCCAGGAGCAGCAGCCGCCCGTGTTCCGCGCGGGTATCAACTTCGTTCGCGTGGACGTCATTGTCACGGATAAGGACGGCAACCCGGTGGTCGATCTGACGCAGAACGACTTCCAGGTGGCGGAGGATGGGAAGCCGCAAGCTATCGAATCGTTCAAGTTCATCCGCGTCGGCGGGATGCCCGAGCCAGGCGCCGAGCCGGTGCGCGCCATCCGGTCGGACTTCGACGAGGAGCGGGAAGCCGCGCGTGAGGACGTACGGCTGTTTGCGATCTTTCTGGACGACTACCACGTGCGGCTCGGCAACAGCATGTCGGTGCGCGACCCGCTGATGAGGTTCATTCAGACGCAGCTGGCGCCGACCGACATGGTGGCGATCATGTACCCGCTCACCTCGCTCCTCGAGATGCGCTTCTCGCGCAATCACGAGAATATCGCGCGCGCCATCTCGCAGTTCACCGGCCGCAAGTACGACTATACGCCCCGCAACGACTTCGAGAATCGCTACGCGTTCTATCCGGCCTCGGTCGTCGAGCGCGTCCGCAACGAGGTGTCCCTCTCGGCGATCAAGGGCTTGGTGACACGTCTCGGGTCGCTGCGCGAGGGCCGAAAATCACTGATCCTCGTGAGCGAGGGCTACTCGAACGTGCTGCCCCCGCAATTGCGGGATCCGGTGGCCGCGTTGCCTGGTTTCGGCAATCCCAGCCACAACGATCCCTTCGCCTCCGACGGTCCGCGCGGCGATTCGATAAATTTCTTCGCGAACACCGAGCTGTTGAGCGACCTCAGAATCGTGTTCGACGCCGCCAACCGGAACAACACGGCCATCTACTCGCTAGACCCGCGGGGTCTCGCAGCCGGTGAGTTCGATATCGATCAGAACGTCGGGATGGAGTCGGATCGGTCGGCCCTTCGACAAATGGGCGACACACTCAGGATCCTCGCCGACAACACAGACGGTCGCGCCATCGTCGATCGCAACGACCTCGAGGTGGGCCTGCGGCAGGTGGCCAGAGATTCGAGCGCCTACTATCTGATCGGCTACAACTCCGTGCAGGCGCCTGCGGACGGCAAGTTCCACGAGATTGACGTACGCGTCAAACGGCCCGGCGTGCAGGTTCGCGCACGAAAGGGATACTGGGCATTCACCGCCGAGGAGACGGCCCGGGCAGTGGCGCCAAAGCGCGAGACCCCCGCCGCCGTGACGCGCGCTCTCGGCTCGATCGCCGAGCCAGGACAGGGAGCGCGAGCCGTCCGTACGTGGATTGGCATGGCCCGTGGTGAGCAGGGGAAGACCCGGGTCACGTTCGTCTGGGAGCCGACGCCTGCGGTGCCGGGCGTTCGGCGCGAGGAAGCCGTGCGGGTGTCGCTGCTCGCGGCGGGACAGGATGGCCCGTACTTCCGCGGCAAGATTCCCGACGTCTCTTACGCGTCGGCCGACGCGTCGGCCGCCATGGCCACGTCGACCTCGCCGGTGAGCGCGGCCACCTCGCCGACACGTGGTCCGTCCCAGGTGACGTTTGACGCCGATCCCGGCCGGCTTCAGTTGAACTTCGTGGTCGAAGGCAACACCGCACGCGTCCTCGACACGGCCACCTCCGAGATCACCGTGCCCGATCTGACCGCGCCGCAAGTCGCGCTGAGCACACCGCGGGTATTCCGGGCGCGCAATGCTCTCGAATACCGAAGTCTCATCGCGAGCGCGGACAGCGTGCCGAGTGCGTCGCGCGATTTTCGGCGGACCGATCGGCTCGTGGTGCGCTTCGAAACCTACGGTCCGGGAGACACGCGCCCGCCGGCGACCGCGCGATTGTTGAATCGCGCGGGGCAAGCGATGTCGCCGCTGCCGCTCACCAGCCCGGCGCCGGGATCCCATCAGCTGGATCTGCCGTTGGCGGGCCTGGCGACCGGGGACTATCTCATCGAGATCAGCACGAAGGACGGGGACGGAGCCGCCACCGAAGTTATTCCAGTCCGCGTCGGCACCTGACCGCCGAGGGCGATGTGCGGCCCTACGTGAAGGACCTCCTCGAATCGATCGACCAGGCAACTCCCGCCCTGCGGGCGATTGCCGACGATGACAGCCGCACGCCATCCGCGCCAAGCAAGTGGTCGCCGCGAGAGATTGTCGGCCATCTGATTGACTCGGCTTCGAACAACCATCAGCGCTTCGTCCGCGCGCAGTTTCAGGACACCCTGATTTTCGCCGGCTACGATCAGGACCGCTGGGTCGCCGTTCAGCGGTACCAGCAGACGCCCTGGGTCGAGCTCATCGAGCTCTGGGCGGCGTTCAACCGCCAGCTGGCGCGCGTCATGGACGCCGTGCCCGACTCAATCCGCCTGCAGGCGCGCGAGAAGCACAATCTTCACCAGATTGCGTGGCAGCCCGTGCCCGAAGGCACCGCAGCCACGCTGGACTATTTCATGGCCGACTACGTCGGCCACCTGCAACATCATCTGAATCAGATCCTTGGTTCCAACTGGCGCAAGCCGGCCGCTCGCATCGGGCGAGGCGCAGCAGATTGAGCGGGGAGTTTCAATTGGACGGGCGCGCGGGGGAAGTGCGCGCTACGCGTACATGCCGCGCATCCTGGTGACCGTGGCCACGCGGTGGATCGCCACGATGTACGCGGCGGTGCGCATGTCCACCGAGTACCTGAGTGAGGTCTGCAGTACCGCCTCGAACGCCTCGCAGATCTTGCCCTCCAGCCTGGAGTTCACTTCGTTCTCGGTCCAGAAGTAGCCGTAGCGGTCCTGCACCCACTCGAAATAGGAAGCCGTCACGCCTCCGCTGTTCGCCAGAATGTCCGGCACGACGAACACCCCTCGCTTGTGAAGATGCGCGTGTGCATCCGGCGTGGTCGGACCGTTGGCGCCTTCGACCACAATCTTCGCCTTGATGTTCGGGGCATTGTCGACGGTGATCTGGTTCTCGAGCGCTGCGGGAATCAGGACATCCACATCGAGGGCGAACATCTCCTCGTTCGTGATCGGTTCGCCGCCTGCAAAGCCGTCCACGCTGCGGCGCTCGGCGACGTACTCGAGGAGTTTCTTGATGTCCAGCCCGTTGTCGTTGTAGACGCCGCCCTTCCAGTCCGTCACCGCCACCACCGTGGCTCCCACCTTGCCCAGAAGGTCGGCTGAGACCGATCCAACGTTTCCAAAACCCTGGACAGCCACCTTCGCGCCGAGGAGATCGAGGCCCAAGTGACGTGCCGCCTCGCGCGTCACGAGCGCGACGCCACGTCCCGTGGCTTCACGCCGGCCGAGCGATCCGCCGAGCTCCAGCGGCTTGCCCGTCACCACAGCCGTCGTCGTCTGACCGACGTGCATGCTGTAGGTGTCCATGATCCACGCCATGATCTGCTCGTTGGTGTTGACGTCGGGCGCAGGGATGTCCTTCTCCGGCCCGATGGCTTCGATGATCTCCGCAATATACCGCCGTGTCAGCGCCTCGAGCTCGCGCCGCGACAGCCGCGTCGGATCGCAGATGACGCCGCCCTTGGCACCGCCGAACGGGATGTGCGCGACGGCGCACTTCCACGTCATCCACGCGGCCAAGGCCGTCACCTCATCGAGGGTGACGTCTGGGTGATAGCGAATGCCGCCTTTCGCTGGACCGAGCGTGATGTTGTACTGGACACGGTAGCCCGTGAACACTTCGATCTCGCCCGTATCCATCTGAATCGGACACGACACGGCGATCTGACGCTTGGGGTGGGTGAGAATCTTCCAGATGCCCGGATCGAGGTTCAGAATCCGGGCGGCTGTGTCGAACTCGCGAAGCATCGCTCCGAACAGCGGACCGTGGGCCGAGAGGTTGCTGGATGCTTCAGCGGAGAAATATTTCCCCGAATAGAAGTTCACCACGTCCTCGTGGGTGGCGTTCGTCAGGTCGTCAATCACTGGTGCACGTACTGGAGCTGACAGCCACAGGCCAGACAAAGGCAGGGCAGGGTAGCGTGTCCCCAGAGACGAAGTCAAGGCGGGACGCGGTGGCAGAGGACCATTTTGTGCTAACTTTTCAGCGACTTTCGGCTCAAGGAGGTTCGTCGACGATGCGCAGGCTGCATATGCTGGTGTTGGCCGCGGCGTCTGTCATGCCCGCCCTCATGGCAGCCCAGTCGACGCTGCCGCCCGATCTGGTGCTCGTCAACGGGCGGGTGTACACGCTGGATCCCGGGAAGCCCTGGGCCGAGGCGCTGGCCGTGACCGGCAACCGGATAACGGTTGTCGGGACGACTGCCGAGATCCGCGCCCTCGCCCGTCCGGGAACGCGCGTGATCGATCTGAGAGGATCTTTTGCGCTGCCTGGTTTCAACGATAGTCACGTGCACATCGAAGGGACCGGGGCTCTGCTGACTGGGGTGAACCTGCTCGATGTCCACGAGCCCACGGCGTTCGTCGACCGCATACGCGCCGCGGCCGGCCGACTGCCGGCAGGCAGCTGGATTACGCGCGGTGACTGGGGTGCGTACGAGCAGTGGGCGGCGGGCTCGGCGGGGTCGCCGACCGGCGCCGGAAGCACTGGCGGGCCGTTTACGCCGTCGCGCGATCTCATCGATGCCGTCACGCCGGCGCACCCCGTCCTGCTCAATCGGTTCGATCGCTCGGTGTTTCTGGCCAACACCCAGGCCCTCGATCTGGCCGGTGTCACAGCGACCACCGTGAGTCCTGCCGGCGGGGAAATCGTCAAAGACGGAGCGGGCCGTCTGACTGGTATTCTGAAGGGCCCGGCCGTCGATCTCGTGCGCCGCGTCATCCCGCCCGTTCCGTTCGAACAACGGCTCGTGCAAGTGAGCGCCGTGTTGAAGGAAGCCCGCGAAGGCGGGGTGACGACGATGCAGGACCTGACGTCTGGACCGCAGCTCCTGGCGTATCAGGAGCTGGCGCGCCGTGGCGAGCTGACGTCCCGCATCATGCTGCGCCCGACCCTCGACAATGTCCCGCACGTGGCCGCACTCGGGATCTCGCGCGGGTTCGGAGACGACTGGCTCAGGTACATCGGGTACAAGGCGTGGGTGGACGGCATTATGGGGAACAGCAGCGCGATGTTCTTCCGCCCCTACGATCACGATCTCGCCAACAAGGGGTGGCTGCGCGACATCATGTTTCCGGAAGGCCAGAACGGCGCCGGGGATTCGATGAAAGAGTCGCAGCACTATACGCAGTTTCCGCCCGGCAATATGGAGAAGCTCATCGACGCCGCGGTCGCCACCGGCCTGCCTCCACACGTTCACGCGATTGGCGACAAGGGTGTCCGCATCATCCTCGACATCTACGAGCGCGTGCTGAACCAGCACCAGATGGCATCGACCGATCACCGCTGGCGCGTCATTCACGCGCAGGTCGTCCATCCGGAGGACTTCGAGCGGTTCGGGCGCCTGAAGCTCGTGGCGGAGGTCAACCCGTATCACGTGTCCGATGACATGCGCTGGATGGAAGAGCGCATCGGCAAGGAGCGTTCGAAAGGTGCGTATGCGTTTCGCAGGCTGAAGGAGGCCGGTGCCGTGCTCATTTTCGGCAGCGACAGTCCGGGCACGAACGCGGCGCGCTATTTCTTGAGTCCGGTCTATGGACTCTACGCGGCGGTTTCCAGGCAGACGCTCAACGGGGAACCGCAGTCCGGCTGGTTCCCCGATCAACGCCTCACCATCGAGGAGGCCATTGACGCTTACACGCGCGCGCCTGCCTGGGCGTCATTCGAAGAGAACATCAAGGGAGCGATCGCTCCTGGACTGCTGGCCGACATCGCCGTCTTCGATCGCAATCTCATCGAGATTGGCAAGTCGAGCCCGGCCGAGCTGCTCAAAGCCAGAGTGCTCTACACGATCGTCGGCGGACGTGTGGTTTACGAGGAGGCCGTGCCGCCCGCGAGCCAGGGTCCACGCCGGCAACCGGCCACCTATAATTGAGGTGTCGATGAAAGGCACGGTGGCCGCGCGGCCCAAGCCGAGGAAAGAACGGTGGGAGCGAGAGGTGCTGGCGCCCGCCTTGGCACAGACCACGGAGCGGGCCGCCGAATTCACCACGATCTCCGGCCAGCGGATCGAGCGGCTGTACACCGACGAAGACGTCGCGACTCTCGACTACGGCCGCGATCTTGCCGATCCGGGCGAATTTCCATATACCCGCGGCATCCACCCGACAGGCTACCGCGGCAAGCTCTGGACGATGCGGCAGTTTGCCGGATTCGGTACGCCAGAGGAAACCAACCGGCGCTACAAGGCGCTGCTGGCACAGGGCGGCACCGGTTTGAGCGTGGCGTTCGATCTGCCGACGCTCATGGGGCGCGACCCCGATCACGAGCTGTCGCTCGGCGAAGTCGGGAAGTGCGGCGTCAATGTCACCTCGCTCGCTGACATGGAGACGCTGTTCGACGGCATCTCCCTGGCCGACATCACGACGTCGATGACCATCAACTCTCCCGCCGCCATGGTCTTGGCGATGTACCTGGTGGTGGCCGAGCGACAGGGAGCGAACTGGCGGACGATCTCGGGCACGATTCAGAACGACATCCTGAAAGAGTTCATTGCCCAGAAGGAATTCATCTATCCGCCGAGGCCGTCGATGCGCCTCGTCACCGATGTGTTCGAGTTCTGCGCGCGCGAGGTGCCACGGTGGAACACCATTTCGGTGAGCGGCTACCATATACGCGAAGCTGGTTCCACGGCGCTGCAGGAGCTCGCGTTCACGCTCCGAAACGGCATCGAATACGTGCAGTACGGCGTTGATGCGGGACTCGACGTCGATGTGTTCGTGCCGCGCATGTCGTTTTTCTTCAACGCGCACAGCGACTTTTTCGAGGAAATCGCGAAATACCGGGCGGCTCGCCGGCTGTGGGCGCGGGTGATGCGCGAGCGTTTCGACGCGCAGGACGAGCGTTCGTGGAAGCTGCGGTTCCACGCACAGACCGCTGGCGTCTCCCTGACGGCGCAGCAACCGTACAACAATGTCGTTCGCACCGCGATCCAGGCGCTGGCCGCCGTGCTCGGTGGGGCCAATTCGCTGCATACCAATTCGCTCGACGAGGCTCTGGCGCTGCCAACCGCCGAGGCGGCGACGCTCGCGCTCCGGACGCAGCAAGTCATCGCGTACGAGACCGGTGTGGCGGCGGTGGTGGATGCGCTCGGCGGCTCGTACTTCGTCGAGCGGCTGACCGACGATATGGAGGCCGGCACTCTAGATTACTTCGCGACGATCGACCGTCTGGGCGGTATGGTGGAGGCCATCGAGCACGGCTACCCGCAGCGCGAGATCGTGGAAGCCTCGTACCGATTCCAGCAGGCCGTCGAGCGGCGTGAGAAGATTGTGGTGGGCGTCAACGAGTTCGTGGCCGCCGATGAGGAGCCGGTTTCGATTCTCTATATCGACGAACAGGCGGCCGCCATTCAACTCGAACGGCTCGAGACTCTGCGTGCGCGTCGCGACTCGGCGCATGTCGCACGGGCGCTCCACCAGATCCGGGCCGCCGCCGGATCGACCACGAATCTGATGGGTCCCCTGATCGAGGCCGTGCGCGCGTACGCGACCGTGGGCGAAATGTGCGACGCGCTACGGGACGTCTGGGGGGAATACATCGAACCGCCACTCATATAGGTTGATGAGACAAGACACTGCCGCGCCCGTGCGGCGCATTCGTGTGGTGATTGCCAAGCCCGGTCTCGACGGTCACGACCGCGGGGCCAAGGTCATCGCTCGCGCGCTTCGCGACGCGGGCATGGAGGTCATCTACACCGGGCTTCGCCAGACACCTGAGCAGATCGTGGCGGCCGCGCTGCAGGAAGACGCCGACGTCATCGGATTGTCGATTCTTTCGGGCGCGCACAATCACATCTGTCCGCGTGTCATGGAGCTGCTGCGCGAAAAGGGCCTCGACGATGTGCAGGTCGTCGTCGGAGGGATCATCCCTGATGTAGACATTCCGAAGCTCAAGCAAGCAGGCGTGGCGGCTGTGTTTCTGCCGGGCACGCCGATGCAGACCATCGTCGATTTCGTCGCGGCCAACGCGCGCTCGCATTCGGAGCGCGTCTGAGCCCGGACTGCTGCGGGATCTCTTCGCCATCCGCCCCCAAGATGCCACATACGCTGCTGCTCGCCGACGACAGTGCCACTGTTCAACGCGTCATAGAACTGACCTTCGCTGGAGAGCCTGTCCGCGTCGTCACCGTCAGCGACGGTGCGGCAGCCATTGAGCGGATACGGCAGGAGGCGCCTGATATCGTGCTGGCTGACGTGGGCATGCCGGGAACGGACGGCTACGAGGTGGCCGCGTTCATCAAGCAGCGCGCCGATCTGTGGCACATTCCTGTCGTCTTGCTGGCCAGTGCGGGCGAATCGCTCGACCGTGCGCGTGTCGCATCGCTTGGATGCGACGACGTGCTGCTGAAGCCGCTCGACCCCCAGGTCGTGATCGCGCGTGTCCGGAAACTGCTCGCCGGCGGTCTCATTACGGAAACCGTCGCCGATGCGGACCGTGTCGCACCGGAGGTGTCGCGCGGAGAATCGCCTGAGGAGCTGTTTGCCCGTCTCGAGGCCGCCTTCGCGCGCCTCGAAGCGCCATCGGCGCCAATCACCGCCGGCCATTCGACCACACCATCGGTGGCCCTTCGCGCTGCAGCGGGCGCCAGTCCGCTGAGTTCGGCCACGCCGGACGACGCCGTTCTGATCGAGCGGATTGTCGAACGCGTGCTGGAGCGGCTGAGCGAGCGCGCCAGCCCAGGCGAGACGGCGGGCGCAGCACAGGCGCGCTCGAGTACTTCTCCCCTTGCGCCCCGTGTCCCCGACAAGCCGGCGCTCGAGGGCCTTGAAGCGAAGTGGAGAGCGTTCTGGGAGGCCGATGGGACGTATCGCTTCGATCGCTCGGCTGCGCGCGGCAACGTGTACTCGATCGACACGCCCCCGCCGACCGTCAGCGGATCGCTGCATGTCGGCCATGTGTTCTCGTACACGCACACGGACATCGTCGCGCGTTTTCAGCGTATGCGCGGGAAAGTCGTCTTCTATCCGATGGGCTGGGACGACAACGGTCTGCCAACCGAGCGCCGGGTGCAGAACTACTACGGCGTGCGATGCGACCCTTCGCTCCCCTACGATGCCGGATTCGCGCCGCCCGACAAGCCAGGCAAGCCGATTTCGATCTCGCGGCCGAACTTCATCGAGCTGTGTGCCCGGCTGACCGCCGAGGACGAGAAAGCGTTCGAGGATCTCTGGCGGCATCTCGGGCTTTCGGTGGACTGGTCGATGACCTACGCGACCATCGGCCGCGATGCGCAGCGAGTGTCGCAGCTCATGTTTCTGCGGTTGCTCAATCGGCAGCTGGCCTATCAGATCGAAGCGCCGACGCTGTGGGACGTAGATTTTCGCACCGCTGTCGCGCAAGCCGAGCTCGAGGACCGCGAGCTCGCCGGCGCGTATCACCGCCTCCGCTTTGCGTGCCAGGACGATGGATTCGTCGAGGTCGAGACCACGCGTCCGGAGCTGGTCCCGGCGTGCGTGGCGCTCGTCGCGCACCCCGACGACGAGCGATACCGCTCGCTCATCGGTCGTGAGGTCGTGACGCCACTGTTCCGGGCCACCGTGCCGGTTCGAGCGCATGCGCTGGCCGATCCCGAAAAGGGCACCGGCCTGGCGATGATTTGCACGTTCGGAGACATCACCGACGTGACGTGGTGGCGGGAGCTGTCCCTGCCGGTGCGCGCCGTCATTCAACCCAACGGCGCGCTGGGGGCTGTCCTCTGGGGGTCGCGGGGATGGGAGTCGCGCGACCCGGCCGCCGCGCAGCAGGCCTACGACCAGCTCGCCGGGCTCTCGGCGGTCAAGGCACGTGTCCGCGCCGTGGAGCTGCTTCGCGAGAGCGGCGACCTGATCGGTGAGCCGCGACCGATCACGCACCACGTCAAGTTCTACGAAAAGGGGGATCGACCACTCGAGATTGTCACGAGCCGCCAGTGGTTCTTCCGAACCATCGCGTTCAGGGACGAGCTCCTGAATCGCGGCGCAGAGCTGGTGTGGCACCCGGAATACATGCGGGCGCGCTTCGACAACTGGACGAACGGGCTGAACGGCGACTGGTGTGTCAGCCGCCAGAGGTTCTTTGGCGTCCCTTTTCCCGTGTGGTATCGCGTGCGTGAGGACGGGGCCGTGAACTACGACGCGCGGCTGGTCCCGCCGGAGTCCGCTCTGCCCATCGACCCATCAACCGATGTGCCCGAAGGTTTCACCCCTGCCGACCGGGGCAGGCCTGGCGGATTCGTGGCGGATCCCGATGTGATGGACACGTGGGCGACCTCGTCGGTGACGCCTCAGATTGTGTGCGGGTGGGAGCGCGACCCCGATCTGTTCGCGCGGACGTTTCCGATGAACCTCCGGCCCCAGGCGCACGACATCATTCGCACGTGGCTCTTTTCCACCGTGCTCCGGTCGCACCTCGAGACGAACACCCTGCCGTGGACGCACGCGGCCATCTCCGGGTGGGTTCTGGATCCCGATCGCAAGAAGATGTCGAAGTCGAAGGGCAACGTCGTCACGCCGCAAGCGCTGCTCGACGAGCACGGCTCCGACGGCGTGCGGTATTGGGCCGCGCGAGGCGGGCCCGGTGTGGACACCGCGTTCGAGCCAGGCCAAATGCGGGTGGGGCGGCGGCTTGCGATCAAGCTGCTCAATGCCGGCAAGTTCATCTTGTCCAAGCCGGATCCGCTTGGACCTGTCACCATGCCGATCGACAGGGGCATGCTCACCCGGCTGTCTGGCGTCATCGTGGACGCGACGGACCAGCTGGAGAACTACAGCTATGCGCGCGGGCTCGAGCTGACGGAAGGCTTTTTCTGGCAGCTCTGTGACGACTACCTCGAGCTGGTCAAAGCCCGGCGCTACGGAGATCACGGCGCGGAGGGTGCCGGTTCGGCGAATGGCGCCCTTGTCGTTGCGCTCGGCGTGGTCGTGCGCATGCTCGCGCCGTTTCTCCCGTTCGTCACCGAGGAGGTCTGGTCGTGGTGGCAGCCGGGGTCCGTTCACAAGGCGTCGTGGCCAACGGTGCAGGAGATTCGCGGGTCGATCGGAAATGAGGATGAGGCGGGCGTCATGACGCTCGACACCGCCGCATTGGTGCTGGGCGAGGTGCGCAAGCGGAAGTCCGAGGAGAAGCGTCCATTGAACACGAAGGTTCGGCGGGTCGCCGTCCGCGGCGATTCGTTCCGCCTGAGCGCGCTCCGCAAGGCCGAAGCCGACGTCCGGGCCGCTGGCGCCATCGAAACTCTCGACCTCGAGTCCGGTGAGTCGTTCGAGATTGTTGAAATCCAGCTCGTCGATCCGGTTGCCGGCGGCGAGCCCGTTTCCAGTCGATGAGACCGGCCAGCCCCTGGTCGCACGAGGAGCTGCGCGAAGCGATCGAATGGGCGCGGCCTCGTCTGGGATCCTTTGCCTCGACCTGTCATTTCGAGGAGCTCGTCGCATCGACGAACGATTTCGCATCCGAGTTGGCCGCGCGTGGCGCGGCGGACGGTACAATCGTCGTCGCCGACACTCAGACCGCCGGCCGCGGGCGCCGCGGACGCAGCTGGTTCTCCCCGCCCGGTGCCGGCCTGTATACGTCAGTCGTGCTGCGAGGCTTCGATCAGGCGAACGACGGGTCGCGTGCCTCCGGTCTCATCACCATCACCGCAGGCGTGGGGCTGGCGGAGGGCATCGCTTCGGCATGCGGTCTCACGCCGACGCTCAAGTGGCCCAATGATCTGCAGGCGAACGGTCGCAAGCTCGGAGGCATTCTGGCGGAGGCGGTCAGCGAGCAGGGGCGCATCGACTACGTGATTCTCGGATTCGGCATCAACCTGCGCACCGTGCCGTGGCCGGCGGATCTCGTGTCTCACGTCACGTCGATTGAGGCAGAGCAGGGCACCCCTGTATCCCGTGCAGTCGTGCTCGTCGAAGCGCTTGCCGGGCTGGCGGCGCGTTTCGGTGACCTGCGCGCCGGTCGGTACGATGTTATTCTGAGCCGCTGGTCGGAGCTGTCACCTTCGGCAATGGGATCGCGCGTGCGATCGCGGACCGAAGCCGGCTGGCGCGACGGGCGTACGGCCGGGATCGACGAAGACGGAGCGCTGCTCGTGAGCGGACCGGGTGAAGGGCTCGTACGAGTGACGTCGGCAGACATCGAGTGGGTGTGAGGGATCAGTGCTGCTCGCGATAGACGTGGGGAACACCAACATCGTGCCCGGCGTCTTCGACGGGCCGCGGCTGGTCCACAGCTGGCGACTGGCGACTCTGCGCGAGCGAACGGCGGATGAGATCGGGATCGTCCTGACGCAGCTCTTCGCGCGGGAGAAACTCGACCCGTCGGCCGTGGACGCCGTGATCGTGGCCTCGGTCGTCCCGCCGTTGACGCCCTCGCTCGTCACGATGTCCGAGCGATACTTCGGCGTGGCGCCGCTCGTCGTGGATCAGACCGTGTTCACGGGCATGCCCATCCGCTACGAGAACCCCGCCGAGGTGGGCGCCGATCGCATCGTGAACGGCGTGGCGGCGTTCGAAGAGTTCGGCCGCCCGGGTGGGTGCGCGGTGATTGTCGTCGACTTCGGGACGGCGACGACCTTCGACGCGATCTCCGCGGCGGGCGAGTATCTGGGCGGAGTCATTTGCCCTGGCATCCAGATTTCGGCCGATGCCCTTTTTCAGCGCGCGGCCCGGCTGCCGCGCATCGAGGTGAGAAAGCCTCGGAACGTCATCGGCCGCACCACGGTAGCGTCGATGCAGGCAGGGTTGTTCTTCGGCTATGTCGACATGGTGGAAGGTCTGGTCGGCCGGATCCGCCGTGAGCTGGGCGATCCGGCGATGTGCGTGGCCACGGGCGGTCTGGCCGAGGTCATTTCGCCCGAGACGACCGTGATTCAAAGGGTGTCACCTGACTTGACGCTGAACGGGCTGCGCATCATCTGGGACCGCCAGCGCCTCTAGTGGCCTTCCAGGGGCCGCGCGTCCACCCCGCCGATGGAACCCGATCAGTACCTGCCGCGAGATCGAACGTTATCTCTGTCGGAAGAACGACGGGCATCTCATCCGCATCGTCGGCCCATCGTTCGAGCGCGTGCGAGGCTGGGCCGAGCGGGGGATTCCGCTCGCGATTACCCTGCGCGGCATCGATCGCCATTTCGAGCGGTACTACTCGAAGGGTCCACGCCGACGTCCTGTCCAGATCGACTTCTGCGAAGCCGACGTCTTCGAGTTGTTCGACCAATGGCGGCGCGCCGTTGGGGTGCGAGAGACCGTCGAGTCGGCGGATGGACAGAGCTCGGATCTCGAGCGGGTGGGCCGGCGGCCAGGCCTGCGGACGCACATCGATCGACTCATCGCCACGGCGACGGCGTTGCGGTCGAGCGCCATCGATACCTCTCTTGATCTCGCCCTCGAGCGCGTCGTGCGAGAGCTGGACGGGCTGCGCGAAAGTGCCAATCGCGCGCGTGGTCACGAGCGCGAACGAATCCTGAATCGACTGTTGTCGTTCGACGAGGATCTCGTGTCCGTTCTGCAGGAATCGATCACTCCCGAAGCGAAGGCTAGGCTCGTTCGAGAAGCTGAGCAGGAGCTGGGCTCGTTCAGGACACGAATGACCGACGACACCTACCGCCATGCGGTGAACGTATCGGTGCAGCGCATGCTTCGCGAGCGTGCGGGACTACCGCGTTTCGCGCTCGACTGATCGTTTCCCGCCATGCTGCGCGCCGGCACCGAAATCGTGCTCACTCCGGAAAAGGCTGTTGCAGGCGGCTGGATGCTCGGCCGTCACGACGGGCAGGTCGTGCTGGTGAGTGGCGCGATACCAGGCGAGCGCGTCACGGTGCACGTCGATCGCGCCACGCGGGACGTCGCCTACGCCCACGTGATCGAGGTTCCAGTCCCGCACGCCGACCGCCGGTTCCCGTCGAGGCGATGGCCGTGCGGCGGCAACGACTATGCGCATATCGACTATTCCAGGCAGCTCGAGCTGAAGAGCGAGGTGGTGCGCGACGCCCTCAGAAGGATTGGCGGCATGACGCCGGAGCCGGCGCTCGATGTCTTACCCTCACCCGAGCACGGATATCGCATGCGCGCGCGTCTGCACGCCGGCAGAGAGCGACTCGGCTTTTATCGGGAAGGGACTCACGAGATCTGCGATCCGATCGAGAGCGGCCAGCTGCTCGAGGAGACCATCGGTGTCATCGACCGGCTGTCCGAGCAGATTCGAAGCCAGCAGTGGGACGGTGTCTTGTCGGTCGAGCTGACCGAGAACTGCCAGGCCAGCGAACGCGCCATCCACATCGAGGCACGCGAGATGAACGACAGCCGCCTCCGTCGTCTCATCGTTCCGGGTGTTTCGGGTCTGAGCGCCAATCGTCTCGGTGCGGCAGAAATCGTCACCGTTCATGGTGAGCCATATGTGACCGACGAAATCGAGGTGATGACGGCGCGAGCTGGTTCCGCGACGGCCAGGCTCAGACGAAGCCCGCGCAGTTTCTTTCAAGGCAATCGCTACCTGGTGTCGACCCTGGCGAGTCGCGTCGTGGAGTGGGCGGGCGAAGGGGCCGTCGCGGATCTGTATGCCGGGGTGGGTCTGTTTGCCACGGCATTGGCGGCGGCCGGCCGAGGGCCGGTCACCGCTGTCGAGGGCGATCCGGTCAGCGCCGCGGACCTTCGGGCGAACGCCCGGCCCTTCGGTGATGGATTGACGACGGCGCACCTTGCCGTAGAGGACTTCCTCCGCCGCCGTGCACCGGCACCGGAAACCACGCTTGTCGTGGACCCTCCCCGGACGGGACTGTCGCGGGAGGCGCGCGCCGCGCTGGCGGCGACGAGAGCCAGGCGGCTGCTCTACGTGTCCTGCGATGCCGCCACGCTGGCGCGTGACGTTCGGGTGATGCTCGAGGCAGGCTACGCGCTCGAGCACCTCGAGGCGTTTGACCTGTTTCCGAACACGGCCCATGTCGAGATCCTGGCCGTGCTGCAACGTTCCGCCGCCTGACGTCTCAGGGCCCGGAGGGCCTGCGGCAGGCTTCGATGAGGCCTTCGAAGAGCGCCCTGAACTCGCCGGTTCGCCAGAAATTCTCCGGGTGCCACTGGACGCCGAGGCAGAAGCGGGCGTCAGGCAATTCAATGGCTTCGACCACGCCGTCTGGCGCCGTGGCGCTCACCCTGAAGCCTGACGCGATCTGATCGACGGCCTGATGGTGGCGGCTGTTCACAGGGCATGCGTCGTTGCCCGAGAGCGTCTCACGCATCAGCTCCGCAAGCCGGCTGCCCGTGGAGATCCAGACCTCGTGCGCGATCGCGAAGGGGGGCGACTGGACGGCATGCTCGATCGGTCCGCTGACCTGGGAAGGGATGTCCTGCAGGAGCGTGCCTCCACGAGCGACGTTGAGGATCTGCACGCCGCGGCAGATCGCCAGGACAGGCATGTCACGCTTCAACGCCTCGGTGGTGAGGGCAATCTCGAACTGGTCGCGTCCTTCCTCGGCCGACCGAACTGTGGGGTGGGGGGGCTGACCGTAGCGCGCGGGATCGACGTCCTCGCCGCCGGTGAGCAGTAGTCCGTCGACCGAAGCGACGGCGGCAGCCGTGGCATCCGTGACATCGAGTACCCGCGGATCTCCTCCGGCTCGACGTACCGACTCGACGTAATCGGTGAGCTTGCGGCACGCGCTGATACCAATCACGGGCGCCATGGCTGCACGCCTCACATCCTCGCAGGAACCTCGATGCCCATGAGGTCCAGCGTCAGGGCGAGCTGGTTTCGGACATAACTCACACCGGCCGCGCGCCAGCGGCGTGCGGGAACGTTGTCCTCGTTCAGGATGGAATAGCGATGGTAGAACGCGTTGAAGGCCTGCGCGAGGCCGAACGCGTACTTGGCCAGCACGGAGAACTCGAGCGTTCGAACCACCTGTTCGACGATCTCATCGAGCCGGGAAGCCTCGAGCACGAGCGCCCACAGATCGTGCCCTCCGGCCTGGTCGCCCGTGATCTCGTTCGCGGGCGTCCCGCCCAGCTCCTTGAAAATATCGGCTTCGGTGACACCGTCGCGCTCGAAGAGCTTGTGAAAGATGTTATTGGCGCGGACGACCGCATACTGCAGGTATGGGCCAGTCTCGCCCTCGAAGCTCAGGGCTTCGTCGATGTCGAACGCGATAACCTTCGTGCGCGAGAACTTGATCATGAAGTAGCGCACGGCCGCGACCGCAATCGCCGCGGCCGTTCGGTCCGATTGCCGGCCATCGAGCTCTGGGTTCCGAGCCATGACCTCGGCCCGTGCGCGATCGACCAGGCGATCCAGCAGGTCGTCGGCCTTGACACCCTGCCCGCGGCGTCCCGACACTTCGACGAAGGTCTTCTTGTCGTCGGTGTCTTGGTGATCGAGGTATCCCAACGCCCGGGCCGTCGCGGGGGACAGCGCCACCATCTCATACGCGAAGTGCGTCGATCGTTCGGCCGCGTCCGGATAGCCGAGCATGGCCAGGGCCTGTTTGAGGAGCTTCTGCAGGTACGACTGCCTCACGTCGATCACGTTGTAGACGGCCGACGCCCTGCCGAACGGCGGAGCCTTCGACTCTTCAGGTGTCGGGACGCTGCTCGTGGCCCACATCGGGCCCTCTGGCCGCGTCTCGAACACGCGGTAATGAAAGTCCCGGCCGAGCAGGTCGAATTTCCAGAGTTGGTTCGCGATATCTTTGCCGACGTAGGTCACGGTGCCGTTCGATCGGACGATCACCTTTTCTCGCTCGTCGCCCTCTCCCTCGGCGCTTGCCGGCTCGCCGTCCGGTGGCGCCTGGTTTTCGTCGTCCGGGATCCGCATCACCCAGCAACCCGCCAGTTTGCCCTGCGTCTGAAGGAACACGGCACCGGACGCCTTCAGGATGTCGAAGGCGCGGCTCCAGAACTCGAGCGCCAGAATGTGGCTCTCCCAGGTCAGAAGGTCGTAGCCGACGTTCATCCGCGCCATAGTCAACAAGTGACGCCGTACGATGCGGTCGGCGATGAGATTCGCCATACGCGCGGCATCGGTGTCGCCTTCCTCGAGGGCATGAAGGGCCGCGGTGCGGTACGCCAGGCGAGATCGGTCGGCGTCGTACCACTCGGTTACGCGCGCGTAGAGGTCCCAGCAGTAGTAGTCGAAGCGCGGCTGGTCGCAGAGCGCGCGCACTTCGTCGAGTCCCTTGCCTTCGAGCTCTTGGAACCCGACGACGACGTCGGCCACCTGCACGCCCGTATCGTCGATGTAGTTCTGCACTTCCACCGGAAGGCCCCGAAAACGCAGCACGCGTACGAGCGTGTCGCCCAGGGCGGCGTTCCGCAGATGTCCCACATGCGCGGCCTTGTTCGGATTGATGGCGGTATGCTCGACGATCGCTTTCTTCGACCGATCGCCCGCCACGGGCCCGCGCGGCTGGAGTCGCTCGAGCAGAAACGCTCGACGATCCAGGAAAAAATTGACATAACCGCTCGGGGCCGCTTCCGTGCGCAGCCCGGTGGCCGCCTCCAGCGGGCCCGCCATTTCCTGGGCGATCGCGCGTGGGGCGCGCCGGAGTGCTCGCGCCAGCTCGAAGGCCACCGGCGTGGCGAGGTCGCCCAAGCGCCGCTCGGGTGGGAACTCGATGGCGATAGCGGGCCGGAAGCCGGCTGGGAGCTGATAGAGATCGTCGAGCGTCTGCGCGATGCGTGCGCGCAGCGCATGCTGAACGGGGAGAATCATGTCGTTGGTTTGACTGGCTCTGGATCGTGCGGTACGCTTTTCGAGCCTGAGCGCTGCCTCTCAACCGATCACGGTGTGACGGTCCGTTTGCGGGCGGGGTTCGTGGATCGAGCCGCCCGCGAGTTCGCACGCACGAGCATAGTCTGCCGGCGTGTTGACATTGAGAAACAGTCGCCCGTCCGGATCGAACGTCCGAATATCGTCATCGAACAGCTCGGTCACCTGGAGGGTCTCACGATTCGCCCCGATAAACCCGTGAAGGCTCAAGTCCCCGCGATCGAGCGCGGACCGGAGCAGACCCGTGCAGGCCTGGCTGTAGGTGGCGCAGAGCGGCTCCAGTCCCATGTCCGTGCGCGGTACGACGATGTCGGCGGTCGCGCCGCGAGTGATCAGCCAGTGAAGGAATGCCGGCGTCAAAAATGGCATGTCGGCAGCGAGCGCCAGCAGACGTTCGGTTCGTGCGACGCTGAGCGCCGTCCAGAGCCCTCCCATGGGGCCGGCGCCGGGGTGCAGATCGGTCGTCACGATCACGCCTGGTGGTATCGTCGAGGGAGGCTCCGAGACGACCAGCAGTACCTGCTCGGGAATCGAACCGAGCGCGCTCAGCTGCCGCTCGAGAATCGTTCGACCGTCGAGGACGAGTCGGGATTTGTCACGCCCGTCGAAGCGGCGTGCGCGCCCGCCCGCGAGAATGGCGGCCGTCCACATCCGGCCGTAACCTTACCAGAAAAATGAGCGGATCGGGAATCGGGCGCGTGCTCGTGGCCAGCCTGCACCAAGGCATTGCCGACATCCTGCCGGGCAGACTGGAATTCTACGAGAATTGGCTGAACCCGGAAGGGCTGCGCGATGGCCGCATCGGGCTGGCACAGCTGTCCGCCGTCTTGAGTTTCCTGCGTCTCGAAGGCCCGTCGTATGAGGATGTCATGGCCCGCGCCGGTGAGTATGCCGCCGACTGGACGTCTGCCGATCTCGCGTCGATGCGTCGCGCGCTCGTGCGCTCGTTGCCGCCGGCGTTGCGAGTGAGAATGACCTTGCGCGTGATGCGACGGTTCGTCCGCGAATCCTGCGCATCCAGCCGGGCGACCGTGCGCGTGCGTCGTGGAACCGCGACCGTCGATCTCCGCGGATCCATTTTCTGCGGCGTCCGGGAGCCGGGGGACCAGCCGCTCTGCGGGTATTACGCGGCCGCCTTCGTCCGCCTGCTTGCGCTGGCCAATCTCGAAGCTGACGCCCGCGTCAGCGAATGTCGAGGCGCGGGACACGGCGCCTGTCTCATCACCATCGAAGTCCTCGGGGCAGGCCGCGAGCCAGCGCGGGTGGCCGCATGAGGGCGGCCGTCGCGGTCGTTGGGTGTGCCGTCGCGCTCGCCGTCACGCCCATGGCGCATGCACAGGAGCGCGTCGACTCTTCCGGGCCGGTCCTCGTCATTCCGTTCGAGCCGGTGGCTGAGCAGGATCGACTGTACTGGCTGCGCGAAGGTGCAGCGGTTCTCCTGACGAACGACCTCGAAGCCCGGGGAACCAGCATCATCACGCGCGCCGAGCGACTGCAGGCGTTCCAGCGGCTGCAGGTGCCTCCGATCGCCGCACTGAGTCATGCCACGGTGATCAGGGTCGGACAGCTTCTCGGCGCCGGGTCGATCGTCTACGGGACGATCGCGCTCACGGGAGACGTGCTCGAGGTCCGGACGCGGGCGATTCACCTCGACACCGGACAGATTGAGACCGAATCCGTCGATCGCGCACCGCTCGACGGCCTCTTCGATCTATTCCATCGGATTGCCGGTCGGCTGTCGACCGACGCGTCAGACGTGTTGCCTGCGGCGTCGCCCGAGCGTCCACCGCTGGCGGCGTTCGAGAACTACGTGAAAGGCCTTCTCGCAGAGGCGCCCGCCACACAAGCGGCATTCTTAGAGGGAGCGCTCAAGCTCGCTCCGGACTACGGGGATGCGCGGCTGGCGCTCTGGGACGTTCAAACGGACCTGGGCGATCACAAGCGGGCCCTCGCGACGGCGTCGGCCGTGTCCTCGCGGTCGAAACTGTGGCGCCGGGCGCGGTTTCTCGCAACGGTCTCCCAGGTTCATCTCAAGCAGTTCGAGGAAGCGTCGAAGGGGCTTCGGGCGCTCCTGGCCGACGCACCGGCTGCGGCCCTCTACAACAATCTCGGCGTGGTCCAGATCCGGCGCGGCACCGCGTCCGACCTCGGAGGCGCTCCGTACCATTTCAACAAGGCCGCGGAGGCCGACGCGGCCGAGCCCGACTACTTTTTCAATCTCGGCTACGCCTACGCGCTCGCTCGCGACCAGCGCGCTGCTATCTACTGGCTTCGCCAGGCGGTGCGGTTGAATCCAGCAGACGGTACCGCGCACCTGATTCTTGGCGTGGCGTTGAAAGCCTCCGGGAGTGAGCTCGAAGCAGCGCGAGAGCACGACCTGGCCGCTCAGCTCGCTGAAGATGACAGCGCCAGACGTGAGGAAACGGGGACGGTACCGCGCGGTCTCGAACGGCTCGAGGTGGACCTCGAGGGCTCGGGAACACGTCGCGTCGACCTGGTGCTGATTGCCAGCGAGCAGCGCGACGAACGTGAAGTGGCGGCGTATCATCTGTCGCAAGGGCGGCGGCTCTTCGAGGCCGAGCGCGACCGCGAAGCGATCGTGGAACTGCGGCGGTGTCTGTATCTGTCGCCGTACCAGCATGAGGCCAATCTGCTGATCGGCCGGATCTATCTCAGAACCGGCCGGGTCCGCGAGGCTGTCGACGCGCTCACCATCTCGCTCTGGAGCCAGGAAACCTCCGCTGCGCACGTCGCGTTGGGCGAAGCGCTGCTCCAGGCCAAAGACGAGGCAGGTGCCCGCCGAGAAGCCGAGCGTGCCGCCGCGCTCGATCCAGTCTCGCCCGAGGCTCAGGAGCTTCTGCGAAAACTGAACGATCCCCGGTAGGCCTGTCGCTTTCCGCTATACTGCTCTCGATCCCCTTCATATCCATGCCCGGCGCATCCAGCCCGCGCCTGATGTCCGGCGCTGCACTCGTCGCTGGAGTCGCGCTGTTCGGGTGGGCGCCGAACGTTGCATCGGGCCAGGAGCGGCAAGTCCGGAAGGTCGTGTACGCCGCCGCCGTCGATGCCATCATTCATCCCGTCACGGCCGAATACATGGTCGGCGTCATCGATCAGGCGGAAGCGGAGGATGCGTCGCTCGTCGTCTTCACGCTGCGGACGCCGGGCGGCCTGGTCGATTCCACCAGGACGATCGTGTCGCGAATGATCGCATCGAAAGTGCCGATTGCCGTCTATGTAGCGCCTTCCGGCGCGCGCGCCGCGTCGGCCGGTTTCATCGTGCTTCTCGCCGCCGACCTGGCCGTCATGGCGCCAGGCACGCATATCGGTGCCGCCACGCCCGTCGCCGGCTCAGGGCAGAAGATGGACGAGACGAGCGCACGCAAGGCCGCCGCCGACCTGGCGGCGTACGTGCGCACGCTCGCGGCGAAGCGTCATCGGAACGTCACGCTTGCCGAAGAGGCGGTGAGCAAGAGCCGTGCGTTCACTGAAGAAGAGGCACTCGGGGCCTCGCCGCCACTCATCGACTACGTGGCTACGGATCTGAAAGGGCTTCTCAGCCAGGCGAGCGGCCGCAACGTCACGCGCTTTGACGGGACCAGCACGGTGGTCGATACGTTGAACGCCGCGATCGTTCCAGTCGAAATGACGTGGCGCCAACGAGTCTTGAGCGCGATCGCCAACCCCGACGTCGCTTACCTCCTCCTCAGTCTGGGGACCCTGGGACTGACGATCGAGCTTTGGAGCCCCGGGGCCATTCTTCCGGGCGTGGTGGGCGGTCTCTGTCTGTTGCTGGCGTTCTTCGCGTTTCAGGTGCTGCCGATCAACTTTGCCGGCTTGCTGCTCATCTGCTTCGGCATCGGGCTGCTTCTGCTCGAGGTCAAGGTGGCGAGCTTCGGCCTGCTGACCGTCGGCGGCCTGGCAGGGCTCGTACTCGGTGCGTTGATGCTGATCGATTCGCCCGCGCCCGAGCTGCAGGTCAGCCTGCGCGTGATCGTGCCCGTCACGATCGGACTTTCGGCGGTGATGCTGTTTCTCGTGCGTCTCGCCGTGCAGTCGCAGCGCCGGCCAGTGATCACCGGTGTCGACGGGATGATCGATCAGGCGGGACAGGCCCTCAGCGCCATCGTGCCCGGCGGTATCGGCCAGGTTGCCACGCGAGGCGAAATCTGGCAGGCACGCGCCGTAGAGCCGATCGCGACTGGGGACTCGGTGCGTGTCGTCGAGGTGAACGGGCTCGTACTCACGGTGCGGAAAACGCCTTCGTAGGCGTCACTCACAGACCGAGGACACAATCATGTTCCTGTCTCCGCCGCTCATCGTTGCGATCGTCGTCGTGCTGTATCTCCTGAATTCCATCAAGATCATCACGGAGTACGAGCGGGCCGTCATCTTTCGGCTCGGCAAGCTGCTGCCGGCGCCGAAGGGGCCGGGGGTGATCCTGGTCTTCGCACCCCTGGATCGGATGGTGCGGGTCAGCCTGCGAACGATCGTGCTCGACGTGCCGCCACAGGACGTCATCACCCGCGACAACGTGTCGGTGAAGGTCAACGCGGTCGTGTACTTCAGGGTGATGGACCCGCGCAGGGCGATCGTCGAGGTGGAGAGCTATCACTATGCCACGTCGCAACTCGCCCAGACCACCCTGCGCAGCGTGCTGGGACAGGTCGAACTCGACGGGCTGCTGTCGGACCGCGAGCGGCTGAACCACCAGCTTCAGCAGATCCTGGACACGCAGACCGATCCGTGGGGCGTGAAGGTGTCCGCGGTCGAGGTGAAGCACGTCGATTTGCCACCCGACATGCAGCGGGCGATGGCGAGACAGGCCGAAGCCGAGCGCGAGAAACGTGCTAAAATTATCCACGCGGAGGGCGAGCTCCAGGCCTCGGAGAAATTGTCGCAGGCCGCTGCCATCATCGCCTCCGAACCGGTCACGATCACACTGCGCTATCTGCAGACGCTGACCGAGATCGCATCCGAGAAGAACTCGACCATCATCTTTCCACTGCCGATCGAGCTGCTCGGCATGTTCAAGGGGTTAGGCGCCGATAAGAATGCGCAGGCCGGTGAGGGGACCAAGTGATATGAGTGACGACAGCTTCCGCGAGATTCAACTGAATGGGAAACAACTGGTGTTCCTGTTCATGGCCGCGACCGTCGTGTTTGTCGTCATCTTCCTGTGCGGCGTCCTCGTCGGTCGCGGTGTGCGTCCCGAGGGCCTGATGGCTGGTGCCGAGTCCGCGCCGGCTGGCGCCATCGCAGATTCCGGCGCGAAGCCGACCGAGCCGGCAACCGACCCCGCGCCGGCCGTATCTGAGGAGCCACCAACACCCGCGGAAGGGAACCTGACGTATCACGAGCGACTCGAGAGCGAGGGAACCAGCAAGGAAACGCTGAAGTCGGCGTCGGCGAAGCCTGCGCCTCCAGCCGCAACACCCGCCCCGGCCAAGGCAGCGAAAGACGCTGCTCCAAAGGCGGCGACGGGAAGCGCCGTTGCGAGTGAGCCGGCAGGCGCCGGCTTTGCGGTGCAGATTGCGGCGATGAGCGAGCGTACGGAAGCGGAAAACATGGTGCGGCGACTCACCGGGAAGGGATACTCCGCCTACGTCATGGCACCGCAGAGTGGTGGCGCGGGCGTGTACCGCGTACGAGTCGGCAAGTTCAAGACTCGTGGCGAGGCCGAGACCGTGGCAACCCGCCTCGAGAAGGAAGAGCAGTTCAAGCCCTGGATTATTCGCTAGCCGTTCTCGCCGGCGTCTTCCTCACACTCAGCTTTCCGAAATTTGGCCAGCCGGTCGTGGCGTGGGTGGCGTTGGCGCCACTGCTCGTCGCGATCTACCGATCCGCCAGGCCGCCGCTGGCGCCGGGGAGCGCAGCCGCGCGTGGCCTGCTGCTCGGGTTGACGACCGGCGCGGTGTACTTCGCCGGAACGCTCTACTGGATCACCGACGTCATGGTGACCTTCGGTGGGTTGACGAGACCGCTGGCCGGCCTCGTGAACCTGGCGCTCGTCCTGTTCATGGCGACGTATCCGGCGATCTTTGGTCTGATAGTCGGCCGGCTGGTCGCGACCCTCGGGGCCATCGCGCTCGTCTTGTCACCGGCGGTCTGGGTGGCGACCGAGCTTGGACGCGCTGAGCTCTTCGGCGGGTTCCCCTGGGTGCTCCTTGGGTACAGCCAGGTCACGGTGACGCCCGTCGCCCAGCTTGCCAGCCTTGTCGGCATCTATGGAATCTCGGGTCTGGTTGCCGCGGTCAGCGCGGGGGCAGCGCTCGCTGTGATCCTTCGCGGGCGCCGACGACTGGCGCCGCTCGCTGTCGCGACCGCCCTGGCCGTTCTCGTGGCTGTGTGGGGCGGGCAGCGGGTCGCACGGGGCACCCTCGTCGAAGCGGGCCAGCCCGTCGAAGTGGGCCTGATTCAGGGGAACGTCCCGCAGGAACAGAAGTGGGATCCCCAACATGCCTCCGCCATCATCGAGCGGTATATCGCGCTGACCAGGGACGTCGTGGCGCGCGGTGCACGCTTCATCCTCTGGCCAGAATCCGCGACCCCGTTCCTCTTCGAGGAGGATCCTTCCGGGAAGGCGCGGCTCGAGCAGTTGGCGAGCGAGACCGGTGTCACGCTGCTGTTCGGCAGTGATCAGGTCGAACGGACGACGCCCCGACGCCACTTCAACGCGGCGTTCGTGCTTTCGCCCTCGGGTGAGGCCGTCGCCTATCGCAAGATTCACCTGGTGCCGTTTGGCGAGTACGTGCCCCTGCGCGACATCCTCTTCTTTGCGGCTCCGCTCGTGGAATCGGTGGGCGGGTTTTCGCCAGGCACCGAGGCCGTGATGTTGCCGGTGGGATCGCACAACGTGAGTACGGCCATCTGCTACGAAATCGTGTACCCCAAGCTCATTCGCCGGTTCGTCCTGGAAGGCAGCGAGCTTCTGACGACGATCACGAACGACGCGTGGTACGGCACCTCGTCCGCCCCGCATCAACACTTCGAGCAGGCTGCGATGCGCGCCGTGGAACAGGGGCGCTACCTGGTTCGGGCCGCGAATACCGGTATCAGCGGTATTGTCGATCCTTACGGGCGCGTCGTGATGAGATCGGAATTGTTCGAGACCGTGGCGCTGGTGGGACAGGCGCGGTTTTTGACGTCCACCACCCTGTACGCCAGAATCGGCGATCTCTTCGCCTACGCGTGCGTCGCCATCACGCTTTTCTCGCTGACCGCCGTGGTCGCCAACCGCGGGAGCTGGCCCCGACCGGGTGAGAACCGCAGGCATGCGTAACGGGTCTTCCGTCCAGAAGGAGGCTGTCTCTTGGCCCTTGTCCTCGATGAGCTGACGCGCCGGTATCAGGATCTGCTGAAACGCTCCGCTGACCTTCGGAGCTATCTTTGAGGTCTCCAGGTCCGCTGATGAACTGAAACGACTGGAAGCCCGGATCGCTGAGCCGGATTTCTGGAAGGATCAGGCCGAGGCGCAGAAGGTTCTGCAACGCCGCCGCCGACTCGAGGAGGATTCCGACCTCCTGACCTCGCTTGCCCGCCGCAGCGACGACCTGGCGGTGCTCGTCGAATGGGCAGGCCAGGGTGAGGATGTCACCGGCGAGCTCGCGCTCGGGCTCGATGCGTTCGGGCGTGAAGTGGAAGCTGCCGAGATCAAGAAGATGCTCGGCGGCGAATATGATCGCCGGGCTGCCATCCTGACCATCCATCCCGGAGCGGGCGGGACCGAGTCGCAGGACTGGGCCGAGATGCTGCTCAGGATGTACCTTCGCTGGGCGGAACGCCGCGGCTTCAAGGTGGAGACCGTCGATTCACAGGCGGGCGACGAGGCCGGGTTGAAGAGCGCCACCGTCACCGTGGCCGGCGAGTACGCCTACGGGTTGCTGACGGCCGAAGCCGGCGTCCATCGTCTGGTGCGCATCTCGCCATTCGATCAGGCCTCGAGGCGTCACACCTCGTTCGCGTCGGTCTTCGTGTGGCCCGAACTGCCGGATGACGTCGATCTCAAGATTGAAGACAAGGATCTCCGCATCGACACGTTCCGGTCGAGCGGCGCCGGCGGCCAGCACGTCAATGTCACCGACTCGGCTATCCGCATCACGCATCTGCCCACGGGGCTCGTCGTCCAGTGTCAGAACGAGCGTTCGCAGCACCGCAATCGCGACTCCGCCATGCGAGTGCTGCGCGCCAGGCTGTTCGACCTGCGCACGAAAGAGCAGCAGGCGAAGCTCGATCAGATCGGGGGCACGAAGCGGGACATCGCCTTCGGCAGCCAGATCCGCAGCTATGTGTTGCATCCGTACCAGCTGATCAAAGATCACCGAACCAAGGTCGAAGTGGGCGACGTCGCGCGCGTGCTCGACGGCGATCTCGACGGGTTCATCAAAACGTATCTGATGCAGAAGGCAAGCGGCACGCTGGGGCAGCCTGCGCCGGATGAAGACTAGCGCGACGAACCGGCAGGTTCAGGGGTGACCGAAGACCGGTTGCGGCTGCGTGCCGGAGATGAAGGCCTCCGTAATCGCGTCTGACGCGTCGGGGAGCGCCGGCACACCGGTGGCGCGATCGACGGCCAGGAAGACGATGTTCCCGGGGGCTTGGAACTGGGGCACGTTCGCGCGGTCGCCCTCGAGCTCGATATAGCGGCGCATGAAATCGATCCAGATCGGCAGTGCCGCCATTGCCCCCGTCTCTGCGGGGCCCAGCGCCTTCTTTTCGTCGAAGCCCACCCAAACGCCGACGGTGATGGCCGGGTCGAAGCCGATGAACCACGCGTCGGTGTAGTCGTTGGTGGTCCCCGTCTTGCCGCCGAGAGGCCAGTCGAGTGCGGCCGCCTGCGCCGCGGTCCCACGCTGGACGGCGCCGCGCAACAGATTGGTCATCACATAGGCGGTGTCGGCACGAATGGCGTCGTTGGCCTCCGGGCGGTTTTCTTCGAGGAGGTTCCCATCGCGATCCGAGACCTTGAGAATCTGGTACGGCCGCATACGGACCCCGCGATTTGGAAACACCGAGAACGCGCTCGTCATCTCCATCAACGTGGCTTCTGCGGCGCCAAGGGCCACTGACAAATAGGGCGGCAGCGCCGCGTGCAATCCGAAGCGCCGGGCGTAGGCAACCACCTGCGCCGGGCCGAGCTGATCCATCACGCGCACCGCGGGCACGTTGAGCGACTGCTCGAACGCGCGGCGGAGCGTGACCGGGCCCGCGAAATCCTTGCTGTAGTTCTGCGGGCTGTACGGCTCCTGTCCTGCACCGGCGGGGAAGGTGACGGGCTCGTCCGCCAGGATCGAAGCCGGCGTGTAGCCGCGGTCGATGGCCGCGGTGTAGACGAACGGCTTGAATGCGGAGCCGACCTGCCGGTAGGCCTGCACCGCCCGATTGAACTTGCTGCGGTCAAAACTATAACCACCGACCATGGCACGCACCTGCCCGGTCTGGTTGTCGATCGTCAGGATGGCACCCTCGACGAGCGGAGCCTGCTCGAGCGAGCCGACAGCCGTCCCCTGTGCGGCGTCAATCGTGCGGAGCCGAGTTTCGATGAGATCGCCGACCTTGACCAGTTTGGGCGGCGTTCGGCGCGTCCAGTCGTACCCATCGCGGTCGATTCTCACGTGGAGGGCGCCTGCGCGTGCCTGAATGGTCGTCGCGTCGACGCTGAGCACGGCGGCCGGGACCACCTGCTCCACCGACATCGCACGCCGCCAGCGTTCGTGCTGGAACGACTCGGCCGTGTGCCCTTCGGCGACCACGTTGCGTGAGGGTCGACGGTAGCCTCGTCGTCGATCGAGCGCGCGAAGTCCGTGATCGAGGGCGTCGTTGGCGGCGCGCTGGAGATCGAGGTCCAGCGACGTCTGCACGCGCAGGCCGCTCTCGTAGAGTGGTTTGGCGCCGTATCGGGCCTCGAGGTACTTGCGCACCTCCTCGAGGAAATATGGTGCCACCGAATCGTTGGCGTGGTGGCCGCTCAGTACCGATAGGCCGCTCCTTCGCCGCGTCGGCTTCCGTCTGGGTCAGATTGCCCTCGTCGGCCATGCGCTGCAACGCGTAGTTCCGCCTCCGAAGCGCGGCGTTCATGTCGACATACGGGCTCTGGCGCGCGGGCCGCTGGATGATGCCGGCGATGAGCGCGCCTTCTTCCAGATTGAGGTCGCGGGCGCGCTTGCCGAAGTAGATGCGCGACGCGGCTTCCACCCGTACGCGCCGTGCCCCAGAAAGATCTGGTTGCAGTAGAGCGTGAAGATCTCACGCTTCGTGTACCGCTTTTCGATCTGGATGGTCAGGATGAGCTCCTTGACCTTCCGCTCGACCGACTTGTCCGGGGTCAGGAACAGGTTGCGCGCCAGCTGCTGCGTCAGCGTGCTCGCTCCCTGCGCCATCCGCCATTCGACGATGTCGGTGATGATCGCTGAAATGATACGGGGGATGCTCAACCCGAAATGCCGGTCGAACCCGGCGTCCTCCGTCGCAAGGATCGCTTCGCGAAAACGCGGGGAGATGTCGTCGTATCCGATGACCACACGACGTTCAGTGGCGAACTCTCCGACCGTCTGACCATCGGCCGCCAGAACGCGGGTGATCGTGTTGGGCGCGTAGCCGTCGAGCGCCGAGATCTGCGGAAGATCGCTGGCGTACGCAAAGACGCCGCCGCTCAAGGCTCCCGCGGCCGCCGCCGCCACGAACATGGCCGCGATGCCTGCATGATGAGCGAAGCGGGTCAGCGGAGGAGCCACGCGCGAATCCTAGCTCCTGCCTTGAGGCCTTCCGGCTGTGCGAGTGGGCGGCAAAGCGTGCGGAACCGGCGCGATCCCTGGCGCGCGCGCGCCGCTCGCGGGAGCGACCGGTCCGGGCACGACGCCTGGTATGGCAACCGAGCCGCGCGTCGATCGAGCCGGGTGAGCGGAACCGGGTTGCCTGCTGGAACCATCACCGCGCGGCCCGTACGACCCGTTCGGGCCTGGCCAGAACGGCCTACTGACCGATGGACGGAAAGGTTCCAGTCCTGGCGTTTGAAACTGGTGCGGATACGGTGACGACGTACCCACGGAGGGAGCGCCGGATGGCTGGACTGGCGGACGGCCGCGGTCCGGTCGCCGCTCGGCGGCAACTCTCTCTGCTCGGCGATACGGAGCGTCGGCTGGTTGCTCAAGTGGGGGAGGGTAGAGCGGCGCCAGCCCAGGCGCCACCGATTCGACTCGCGTTCCGCCTGGGACCCTTCCGCGACGAGCGCCGAGGATCGCCGGCGACATTGGCACTGCCGCGCGAGCGACGCCGAGGGTCCGATTGCTGAACACGCGTCGCGAGTCGATTGCACTTCGAGCGCCGACGGGCATTCTGGGAGCGGCGCGTTGCACAACGAACGCCGCCTGCGGATCGCCGACGACCGCCCGCCCGTCCAGCGCGATCGATCCGACATGGCCTCGCAGGCCGAACGAGCCGCGCGGCACGACGGTCCAGCCACGCCAGGGATCGAGCGGACGTCCGAAGCCGGCATGACCCCAGAACGGGAACACCGGCCCGCCGTTAATCCCGAGCGGACACCAGCTCACGAAGCCCGGCGACACGGCCCACCAGACTCGCGCGGGCGCCCAGACGCGACCGGGTCTCCAGAACCACGTCCCGCCATTGAATCCCCAATGTCCGAAATGATGCGTCGGCCAGCCCCAGGGCTCACGGCCCACCCAATTCCAGCCGTACCCCCCGAGATGCTGCCAGTGTCCGTTGGAGTACGGCCGCCAGCCGGCGCCGACTGCCGTGGGGTACCACACGGTCCCGTAATCAGGTTGTTGGCCCCAGCTGCCGTACCGATCGAAGTCGCCGGCATACGTCTGGAGCTCGGTCGGGAGATAGGGCGTCGAGAGACTGGCCGTGCGGGCGTCCTGACGATCGCGAACCCAGCGATCGAACGGCGTCCAGCGGGCCGAGTTGAATGGCTGCGGATACGTCGCCGCCTCACCGTCGCGCACGCTGGACCGTTCACCGGTACGAACAAGGAGGCTGCCGCGCTCGGTTTCGATCCGCGCGATTCCTCGAGCCACGGCCAGATCGACCACCGCGCCACCCCGAGCATCGGCGATGGTTGTGACCCGGTACTCGCCGGCACCTTCGAGAAAGATGGATGCCGAAGGCGTGTCAAGTTGATAGATGACCGGGTTGACGCGCGACGCCGTGCCAACGATGGCGGTGGCATGCCCTTCGATCAAGCGCACGATGGTGCCCGACTGGACGTCGAGCTCCGACCGCTCGTCGAGATAGATCGCCGATCCGTCGATCAGCACGAGTTCCAAACGCCCGTCATCGGTACGAAGCCGGTCGCCTTCGACGAGCGGCACGCTCGCGATGGCCTCGTCGACGTTGCCGTCGCGTGTCAACGTGGCGGCGCCATCAACGACCCCCAGATGGGCGGGAGGTTGAGGGACGTCGGCGACCTGGCCAAAAGCCAGGGGAGGCGTCGAAAGCACGGTACCCGCGACAAGTAGGCTTCGCAGCGTCATCGCACGTCGACCGGGCCGGACGGCCCGGAGCTCCGGAGTTGCGGCTGGCACCGCGGATCATAGCACGTCGGCAAGGCAGCGCTGCGACCCTTATGATGCGTCGGCTCAAAGAGTTAGGAAGGCCACGTCTTGTTCGGCGCTGCCGAGTTGACATGAATACACTCATATTTTATATTACGCATGAGCATAGTTTTTGGCCGGTCTGTTCCACTAATCAGCATTCAGAACGGGCGGAGTCCTTATGAGCAAGATCATTGGCATCGACCTCGGTACTACCAACTCGGTTGTCGCGGTGATGGAAGGCGGTGAGCCGGTCGTCATTACCAACGCCGAAGGCAATCGGATCACCCCCTCAGTTGTGGGATTCACGAAGGGTGGCGAGCGGCTCGTGGGTCAGGTCGCGAAGCGCCAGGCCGTGACGAACCCCGAGAACACCGTCTTTTCAATCAAGCGCTTCATGGGCCGGCAGCTAAACGAAGTGTCGGAAGAGATGAAGATGGTGCCGTACCAGGTCACCGCGGCCGGGGGCGACGTGCGCATCAAGGCCGGCGGACGCGAGTATTCGCCGCCCGAAATCTCCGCGATGATTCTGCAGAAGCTCAAGCAGGCCGCCGACGACTACCTGGGCGAGAAAGTGATTCGGGCCGTCATTACGGTGCCCGCGTACTTCAACGACGCGCAGCGTCAGGCCACCAAGGATGCGGGCCAGATTGCGGGTCTCGAAGTGATGCGGATCGTCAACGAGCCGACCGCCGCCGCGCTGGCGTACGGCCTCGACAAGAAGCGCGACGAGACGATTGCCGTCTACGACTTCGGCGGCGGCACGTTCGATATCTCCATTCTCGAGGTGGGCGAGGGTGTCGTCGAGGTGAAGGCCACCAACGGGGACACGCACCTCGGCGGTGACAACCTCGATCAGCGCATCATCGAGTGGATCAGTGCAGAGTTCAGGAAGAGCGACGGCATCGATCTCTCCAAGGACCGCATGGCGCTCCAGCGTCTGAAGGAAGCGGCTGAGAAGGCCAAGATGGAGCTTTCCACCGTCATGGAGACCGACATCAGTCTGCCGTTCATCACCGCCGATCAGTCTGGACCGAAGCACCTGTCGATGAAGCTCACCCGGGCACGCTTCGAGCAGCTCGTCGAAGATCTGCTGCAGCGAACGGTCGGCCCTGTGAAGCAGGCGCTCTCGGACTCTGGTCTGACGCCGTCTCAGATTCACGAGGTGGTGCTCGTCGGTGGATCGACGCGGATCCCTCGGGTGCAGGCCATCGTGAAGGAGCTCTTCGGCAAGGAACCGCACAAGGGTGTGAATCCCGACGAGGTCGTCGCCGTCGGCGCGGCCGTCCAGGCCGGCGTACTGTCGGGCGAGGTGAAGGATCTGCTGCTGCTCGACGTGACACCGCTCTCGCTTGGCATCGAGACGCTCGGTGGCGTCATGACGACGCTGATTCCCCGGAATACGACGATTCCGACCCGCAAGGCCGAAGTGTTTTCGACCGCCGCCGACAGCCAGACGAGCGTCGAGGTGCATGTGGTGCAGGGCGAACGTCAGCTGGCGAAGGACAATCGCACCCTGGGCCGTTTCCATCTGGTGGGGCTCCCGCCGGCGCCGCGAGGCGTGCCCCAGATCGAAGTGACGTTCGACATCGACGCCAATGGCATCGTCAATGTGTCGGCGAAGGACCGTGGGACCGGCAAGGAGCAGAAGATTACGATTACGGCGTCGAGCGGCCTGGACAAGTCCGAGGTCGATCGCATGATGCGGGACGCCGAACTGCACGCCGAGGACGACAAGAAGCGGCGGGCCGAGATCGAGGCGAGGAACCGCGCGGATCAGACGGTCTACGCGGCGGAGCACATGCTGGGCGAAACCGGCGACAAGCTGTCCCCGTCCGATCGGCAGGCGATCGAGGGTGCCGTCGAGCGTCTCAAGAAGGCGATCGAGAGCAACGATCAGTCGGCCATGGAGCGGGCCTCGAGCGAGTTGACGGCGGCGCAGCACAAGGCGGCCGAGTCGCTCTACAAGAACGCCGCCGGACCGCAGGCCGCTGAAGGGCAGCCGGAGCCCGGACCGGCAGGCAGCAGCGAGGAGGGCGGCGAGGTGATCGACGCCGAGGTCGTCGACGACGAAAAACGGTGATCGACCCCGGATCGAACGCTGATTGGTCATGGATGTCTATGCGGTTCTCGGGCTGTCGCGCGTGGCGACGGTCGTGGAAATCAAGCGCGCGTATCGGCGGCTTGCGCGGCGTTACCATCCCGACATCAATCCGGGCGATGGCGAGGCGGAAGCGCGCTTCAAGCAGATTGCCCAGGCCTATGCGGTCCTGAGCGACGTCGAGCGGCGCCGGACCTACGATCTGACCGGCCGCCTGGAGATTGTCACGCTCGAAGCCCAGGCGAGGTCGTACGGATTCGAGGGATTCGATTTCTCCACAAGCGTGTCACCGTCAGCTGCGACGACCTTCGGTGACTTGTTCGCAGAGATGTTCGGCGGGCACGCCGCCCGCCAGCCGACCGACGCCGCGCGTGGCGCCGACCTGCATGTCCCAATCACCGTGCGGCTCGAAGATGTCGCCGGGAGACTCGAGCACCCGGTGACCGTGACGCGTCGCACGACCTGCTCCGAGTGTCACGGCGCGGGCACACGGCACACCTCGGCCGAGCCGTGCCCGCGATGCCAGGGGGAGGGGTCGCTTCGATCGGTCCGTGGCCACATGGTGTTTGCCAAGCCCTGCACTCGTTGCGGCGGTACCGGCAATTTGCGTGTCGCGCCATGCCGAACCTGCGGTGGGGCGGGAGTTGAAGCCAGGAGTGAGACCACCACCGTTGTCGTTCCGGCAGGTGCCTCGGACGGCGCACACGTCCACGTGGCCGGCCGCGGGAACGCGGGCTTGAGAGGCGGGCCCCCCGGCGAGCTGATCGTCGTCGTTCACGTGGAGCCGCATCCGCTGTTTCGTCGAGAGGGAGACGATCTCCACGTGGTCGTCCCGGTCGCGACACACGAGGCGGCGCTGGGCGCCAAAATCGAGGTGCCCACCCTGAAAGGCCCGGCCCGCCTTCGAATACCGGCCGGGACGCAGTCGGGTCAGCGATTCCGCGTGTATCAGCGCGGCATGCCGTCGCCCAGAGATGGCCGGCACGGTGACCTGATTGTCGAGGTGCGCCTGGTGTTACCTCGATCGCTCGACGAGCGCTCGAAGGAACTGCTGCGCCAGCTCGGCGAGCTTCACCCGGAAAACGTGCGGCGCGAATTGCTCGAGGCCGCCGAGTCGAGATCCACGCGACGCGATTGAGATTGAAGGTACAGAATGGCCAGGCGTTCGGGCAACGCGTACTACATGATCAGCGCCGTGGCGCAGAAGTACAACATTCATCCTCAAACGCTTCGGCTTTACGAGCGTGAGGGCCTGCTGAGGCCTTCGCGCACGGATGGCAACACGCGCCTCTATTCGGAAGAGGACCTCGAACAGCTCGAGACGATTCTGTCGCTCACCCGAGAGCTTGGCGTCAATCTGGCCGGCGTCGAAATCATCCTGAACATGAGGAAGAAGATGGAGCAGATGCAGGGTGAGGTGAACGAGTTCATGGCGTATGTCAAGCGGGAGCTGGCGCGTGGCCTCGACGACTGGGAACAACGTCTGAGCACCGCGCTGGTGAAGTCGCCGCCAAGCGTGCTGGTTCGATCATCGCCCTCCGATCCGGCGGTGGCTGAGGCGCCGGCGCCAGCGCCAGCCGTCGAGGCGACTTCGCGCAAGCGCACCTGACACGTCAGCTGCTTTACCTTGCGGTTCCGAGTAGTATCATGCTGTCGCTTGCTTGCCTCCGCATTTCGGAAGGACGCGAGCGCGCGTCTGCCTTCGTCAGCGATTGATCCATCACATGAGTTGCCCGCTCTGCAACGACACCGGTTGGAAGCCAGCACCCGGCAACGGCGCGCGCCGCGTCGAACGGTGTGACTGCTGGCGCAGGAACGTCGCCGAGAAGCTGTTGGAGGGCGCGAGGATTCCGCGCCGTTACCAGCACTGTACGCTGGCGAACTTTCTCAGCTATAACGAGCGGCTGAGCCGATCGCTCGCCGCGGCGCGCCGACTGGCGGATGAGTTTCCGGTCGACGAGCGAGGCCTGTTCTTCATCGGGCCACCGGGAGTCGGCAAGACCCACCTGGCCGTGGCCGTCCTGAAACAGGCGATTGAAACGCGCGGAGCTCGAGGCCTCTTCTACGACACCCGCGACCTCCTCAAGCTGATTCGCAGCACGTACGATCGCGAGGTCCGGACGACCGAGGTACAGGTGCTCCGTCCGGTGATGGAGGCCGATCTGCTGGTTCTCGATGATCTGGGCGCAGAAAAGACATCCGAATGGGTGGATGAGACGCTGAACCTCATTGTCAACACCCGGTACAGCGAGCGTCGGACCACCATCTTCACGTCCAACTACGAGGACCGCGAGGATTCGGTCGATCCCGACGCGCTGCTCTTCCGTATCGGCTTTCGCATGCGTTCGCGTCTCCATGAAATGTGCGAGTTCATCGAGATGGACGGCGCCGACTATCGCGAGCTGCCGCCCAACGGCAATGCCGAAGACCTCGTAATGCTATGGAAGCGGGGAAGACCCGCCCGTCGAGGCGCGTCGGTCAGACCGGCCGGTCAACTCAAGGCTTCACTTCGTGACAACCGCGCCGATCTCAAGTGGTCGGGCGGCAGAGCCGGCAGCAAAGACCGTTAGCTGCAAACGGCGAAGAACCTGTCCGTGCTGGGTCTCTACCTTCACATCCCGTTCTGTTCCGCAATCTGCAACTACTGCAATTTCAATCGGGGCCTTTACGACGAGGCCCTGAAGGTCCGCTACATCCGGGCACTCGAGCGCGAGATTCAGGAAACGGACGAGGTGACCGATCCGATTCAGGCCGACTCGATCTATTTTGGCGGAGGCACGCCGTCGCTGCTCGCGCCCGCAGATGTGGCGCGCGCCATCGGCGAATGCCGTCGGCGATTCGAGCTCCCCGCGGACACTGAGGTGACGCTCGAGGCCAATCCTGAAACCGTGACGCTCGAGACGCTCACGGGGTTCCGCGAGGCGGGCGTCACCCGCCTGAGCTACGGTGTGCAATCATTTCGTGACGCGGAGCTCAGACGCCTCGGCCGGCTGCACGACGGCGAGCGGGCTGGGCGCGCGGTCGACCTGGCGCGCCTTGCCGGGTTCGACAACGTGAGCCTCGACTTGATGATGTGGCTACCCGGGCAGTCCGTGGCCGACTGGCTCGAGTCGGTCGACCGGGCCATCGCCGTCGGGCCGGACCACCTCTCGATGTACATTCTCGAGCTCTACCCCAACGCGCCGATTCGGGAAGAAATGGCGCGCGGCGGCTGGTCGCAGGCCCCTGACGACGACGCCGCTGAGATGTACCTCGAGGCTCTGGCCCGTTTCGAGTCCGCGGGGTTGCAGCAGTACGAGATTTCCAATGTCAGCCGGCCCGGCTTGGAAAGCCGGCACAACATCAAGTATTGGACGAGCGGCGAGTGGCTTGGCTTCGGGTGCGGCGCGCATTCGACATTTCACTACCGCCGGTGGAAAAATCTCTCCGCCACGGCTGACTATATCGACCGGATCGAACGTGGGGCTCCAGTCAGCGTGGACGTCAAGGTGATGGGCGCCGCGGAGCGGCTGGGTGAGGCCTGTTTTACGGGGCTGCGGCTGGTGGAGGGCATCGGCCTGGACGAGTTGTCCGAGCGTTTTGGCCTTGATGTCTGGGGACGCTTCGGAGCAGAGTTGACGCCCGCCGTCGATGCGGGTCTGCTGGTTCGTGAGGGGGCGCGGCTGCGGCTGACACGCCGCGGCATGCTCCTTGCGAACGACGTCATGGCTGTTTTCGTCTAGAAGCCCGGTACGCTAGAGTATGCTTTCCTCAAGGAGGACTTGATGCGATTTACACCTGGATTGCCGGCGGTGCGCGCGCGCGTCGTCTGGTTCGGTTTCGCGCTCGCGGCTGTGGCGAGCGGGTTCGCCCTCAGCGTTGGCGCGGAGAGCCGGAACGGCGTCTCGAGTGCGCCGGGCCTGCAGCAGGCGGCGCCTGCCGCCCGAATCTTCAACAGCGGCGCGGCGCTGATTCAGAACACGATCAAAGCGGACAAGACGGCCGATTTCGAAATGGTCATGGGGAAGGTCAAGGAATCGCTGATGAAGAGCGAGGATCCCGCCCGCAAGCAACAGGCGCAGGGATGGCGCGTCTACAAGGCGAGCGAGCCGGGTCCGAACAACAGCGTGCTGTACTTCTTCGTCATCGATCCGGCGGTCAAGGACGCGGACTACACGATCGGCAAGATCCTGTCAGAAGGGTTCCCCGGCGAAGTCCAGACGCTGTACAAGACTTTCGCCGACTCGTATGCGGGAGGACAGGCGCCCTTCAACCTGACACCCGTGCTCAACTTCGCGCAATAGCCCGGAAGAGGGCGAGCCTGCTCGCCCTCTTGCCAGGCCCCTTCAAAACCTCAGGTTCGCGCCCGCGTAGAAACGGTGTGTATGCGAGTGGAGCGGCGAGCCTTGCAGTGTGAACAGCCGATAGTCCAGGCGAAGCCGCAAGGGGCCGACGAGTGGAATCTTCACACCCCCGCCCGTATTGATGCCGAAGTTCGTCTCCTGGTGTTCCAGGAGACGCTCCCTGTAGAAGCCGCCGCCCACGGTGAAATAGAACTGGATTGAGCTCGGAGTCTGGACGAGCAGATTGCCCATACCGGTGGTCAGCGCCGGCGTGGCTTCGAGGTCATCCTCCGACGTGGTTCCGTACTCGAACTCGAACCCGACGACGAGCAGACTGAAGCCCGCGCCGAACCCACGCGTGAGCCGATTGGAAGGATTCGACATCGTGCCGAGAAAGACCGTCGCATCAGCGGCCGCCGGGCGTGCAATGCCGATGAAGATCGCGAGCGCAACAACGGTCGGCAGAGGGCGCATGCAGATGAGGTCCTTTCGGGCTTGTGGGTGCGCAGTCTGGTAGCGCGCACGCGTCCGTCATTATCGCCGCTTTCGGCTGCGAGCGACGCGACGCTATGTCGGCGGTGCCGCATGGTACAATGTGCGATGCGGGGGCGGCGCAGGTGAAAGAGCACTATTTCAGTCAGCATGCGACGGCGCTGCGCGCGGAACTCGGCCGCGAGCTGCCTCGGGCCCTGCTCGTCGAGCTGCATGACAAATCGGCGGCTCGACATCTCCTGGTGACCGCCCGTCAGTTTCTGCTGCTCGGCTTCACCACCTGGGCGCTCATCCGGTTCGACCACCCCCTCGTCTGGATTCCGCTGGCATTCGTGCAGGGCTTCACCGTGTTCAATTTCACGGTGCTCCTGCACGAGGTGGTTCACCACCTGATTTTTGTCCAGCGGCGGCCGCTCGCGGAACGCCTTCTCGGCTTCCTCTACGCGATTCCCAGCGGTATTTCGGCGACGCAGTTCACGCGGTGGCACCTCGATCATCACGCCGAGCTCGGCTCGGAAGACGACGATCCCAAGCGTCACCATCTGTCGCCGAAGGTCAACAAGCGCTGGTACAAGCTGCTGTACTGCACGCCGGCGCTGTTCCCCATTTATTTCCGTGCGGCGCGCCGCGAGACGGCCACCTACCCCGCGGATGTCCAGCGCCGCATCGGACACGAGCGGCGCGCGTCGTTGCTCTTTCATCTCTGCGCCGTCGCCGTCCTGTGGTGGGCGTTCGGCTTCGGCGCGGCCTGGCGGGCGCATATCTTCCCGGTCTTCTTCGTCTTTCCCATCGCCTTCACACTGAACCGCTTGGGGCAGCACTACGACATCGATCCGTCGGATCCCGCGAAGTGGGGCACGCTCATGCGCGGCAACTGGTTCTGGGATTTTGCGTTCCTCAACTCCAACTACCATCTCGAGCACCACTATTTCGCCGGCGTGCCTTTCTACAAGCTCCCCGCGCTCCAGCGTGTACTGGTTCCGTTCTACCAGCGCCACGGCATGCGGTGGCAGACCTACTCGGGCCTGATCTACGGGTGGCTCATTCGCAACCGTGCGCCACATACCGACTGGAGCCAGCCCGACTCCGCACCGGCGGCCAAGGTGCAGGCGACCGTACGCTGATCGCTCGCATCAGGCTCCGTGGACTTCTCCTTCACCGACGAACAGGACCTGCTGAGACGCTCCGTTCGCGAGTTTGCGGAATCTGAAATCCGCCCTCACGTCCAGGAGTGGGATCGCGCGCAACACTTTCCGGAGGAATTGGTGCCGGCGCTCGGACGCCTGGGGCTGATGGGCATCCAGATCCCCGAGCGCTACGGCGGCTCCGGACTCTCCGCCATTGACTATTGCCTGTGCATCGAGGAGCTGGCGCGGGTCGATCCGTCCATCGCGCTCAGTGTGGCCGCGCACAACGGTCTCTGTGCGGCTCACATCCTGATGTTCGGCGGTGAGGATCAGCGCGAGCGATACCTGCCGAAGCTTGCCAAGGGCGAGCACATCGGGGCCTGGGGACTGACCGAAGCCACCTCGGGCAGCGATGCGGCCAGTATGCGGACGAGAGCGAGGCGGGAGGGCGACGACTGGATTCTCGACGGCGCCAAGACGTTCACGACCCACGGCCGGGTGGGCCATGTGATGGTGGTGATGGCCATCACCGAACGCAGCCAGGGCCCTCACGGCATCTCGGCGTTCATCGTCGAGCGCGGCACGCCGGGCATGTCGGCAGGCAAGAAGGAAGACAAGCTCGGGATGCGCGCGAGCGACACCAGTGAAGTCGTCTTCGAGCAGTGCCGCATACCCGGGCAGCAACTGCTCGGACGCGAAGGAAAGGGCTTCATCAACGTGCTGCAGGTGCTCGACGCCGGCCGGATCGGGATCGCGGCCCTGGCCGTTGGGCTGGCACGCGGCGCGTACGAAGCCGCGCGGGCCTATGCGCTTGAACGGCGACAGTTCGGGAGGCCGATTGCGGAGTTCGACGCCATTCGGTCGAAGCTGGCGACTATGGTGACCCAGATAGAAGCCGCCCGGCTGCTGACCTTGCTCGCGGCTTTTCGCAAGGATCAGGGGCGTCGTCTCACGCACGAGTCGGCAGTCGCGAAGCTCTATGCGAGCGAGATGGCCGTCAGGGCAGCCGAGGACTGCGTGCAGATTCACGGCGGGTACGGATTCATCAGAGACTATCCGGCGGAGAAATTCTTCCGGGACGTCAAGCTGACGACCATTGGCGAAGGCACGAGCGAGATCCAGCGTCTCGTGATTGCACGGCAGCTCATCGGGAACTGAGGGTGCGGGTCCGGATCCCGCAGCCATACCTGTTCGAGGCTTGGTGACGATGGATCAGGTGCAGGCGCCTTCGCTGGCCGCCAACGTGCTCGCCGGCGATCCGCGCGCGGTTGCGCGGGCGATCTCGCTGGTCGAGAACGAGCTGCCGGCGGGAGAGGCGCTCATTGGCGAGCTGTTCCAGCGCACCGGGCGTGCGTACATCCTTGGTGTGACAGGTCCCCCAGGCGCCGGCAAGAGCACTCTCGTCGATCGCCTGACCGTCGACGCCAGAAGTCGCGGAGAGCGGGTCGGCATCATTGCGGTCGACCCCTCGAGTCCTTTTACGGGCGGGGCGCTGCTCGGCGACCGCGTGCGCATGCAGACTCACGCCTCCGACGACGGGGTCTTCATTCGAAGCATGGCGACGCGTGGCCACCTTGGTGGACTCGCGCGCGCCACCGGTGACGCGATCCTCGTGCTGGACGCAGCAGGGTACGACCTGGTCATGGTCGAGACCGTTGGCGTCGGACAAGACGAGGTGGAAATCGTCCAGGCGGCCGACGTCGCCATCGTCGTACTGGTTCCGGGGGCCGGCGACGAGGTGCAGGCCCTGAAGGCCGGCATCATGGAGATTGCGGATATCTTCGTCGTGAACAAAGCCGATCGAGAAGGCGCCGATAGGCTCGCTGCGGAGATCGAATCGATGTTGAGCCTCAGGCCTTCGGTGGCGGGAGAATGGCGCCCTCCGGTCATCAAGACCGAGGCCACCAAGGGTACCGGGATCCCGGACCTCGTTGACGGCGTCGCACGCTGGCGCGCGACGGCAACGCCGACACGACATGAACGCCGTCTGGCCCGCGTTGAAGCGTGGCTTCGCGAGATTCTGGGCAGGAGATTCGTGGACACCATTGCGCGGACCGTCGGCACGCGGGAGCTTGCCGAAATCGTGGAAGCGGTCGCCGCGCGACGGGTCAATCCGTATCAGGCGGCAGCGGACCTGTTCGAGCGAGGGATGCGGCGCGAGGAGCCAGAGCGGCGATGAAGGCGGTGTTGGACCACGTGGGCGTGGCCGTTCGGAACCTCGAAGAGGCGCTGCATTTCTTTCGCGATGCTCTGGGGCTCGAGGTGGACCCGCCCGAAGAGGTTGCCCAGCAGGGCGTCACGGTTCGCTATCTACGAACCGGGGCTGCGGCCGTCGAGCTGCTCGAAGCCTCGCGGCCGGACTCGCCGGTTGCGCGCTTCCTGGACAAGCGCGGCCCGGGCCTTCACCACATTACGCTGGCTGTGGACGACATCGACGCCGCGATCGCGCATCTCCGCGAACGAAACGTCCGGTTGATCGACGAGCGCCCGAGAAGCGGCAGCAGGGGTTCGCGCATCGCGTTCGTGCATCCCTCGAGCGCTCATGGTGTGCTGCTCGAGCTGAAGCAGGCTGGCCCCACTGGAGAGACCGTCGACGGAGCACTTGGAGGGATACGGCGGTTCGCTTTCGGCGACCTTGAGCTGCTCTCACTGTCTGATGGCTACTTCCGTCTCGACGGAGGTGGGATGTTCGGTGTCGTCCCGAAAACACTGTGGGAGCATCACCTGCCTGCGGACGATCGCAACCGGGTGCGCCTGGGCATGCGGCCGCTGCTCGTCCGCGGCCCGCGCACGATGCTGATTGACGCCGGCCTCGGAGCGAAGCTGTCCCCCAAGCTCGCCGACATCTATGGCGTCGACCGGAGCTGGGCCCTTGATCGCGCGCTTGCCGCGGCCGGAGTCCAGCCCGCCGAGATCGATATCGTGTTGGCTACCCATCTGCATTTCGATCATGCAGGCGGATTCACGTCGATCGTGGGAGATCGGGTCCAGCCGACGTTCCCGCGCGCGCAGTACGTCGTGCGGCGTGGCGAGTGGGATGAGGCGAATGCCCCGAACGATCGAACTCGCGCCAGCTATCTGCCGGAGAATTTCAAGCCCCTGGCCGATGCCGGTGTCCTTCAGCTGGTGAGCGAGGATCAGACCATCATGCCCGGCGTGCGCGTGCGGCGGACAGGCGGGCATACCATGCACCATCAGATGGTGCTCATCGAGTCGGGCGCGCGCACGGCCGTATTCGTAGCGGATCTCATCCCGACGACCGCACATCTCGCCGACGCGTGGATCATGGGATACGATCTCTATCCCCTCGACACGCTGGCCTTCAAGCGGGCGTTCATCCGCGAGGCCATCGATCGGGAGTATCTGATCTTCTTCGAGCACGACCCCGAAATCGCGGCGGGCTATATCCGCGAGCGTGGCGGCAAGCGGTTCGTCGAGCCTGCCGAGGCCTGAGCGGATTCGACCGGACACGGATACACGAGGATGAGCGTGCGGATTGGCATCATCGGTGGAAGCGGCCTGTACAACATGGCGGAGCTCACCGATCGTCAGGAGACATCTCATATCCACGCCTTTTGGTGACCCGTCGGGGCCCTATGTCATCGGATGTATCGCGGGCGAGCAGGTGGCGTTTCTGGCCCGCCACGGGCGGGGGCACCGGCTTCTCCCCTCCGAGCTGAACTTCCGCGCCAACATCTACGGGTTCAAGACCCTGGGTGTCGAACGCATCCTGTCGGCCAGCGCGGTCGGCAGCCTCAAGGAGGATTACCGGCCGCTCGATATCGTCGTGCCGGATCAGTTCCTGGATCGCACGCGCGGGCGGATCAGCACGTTCTTCGGACGCGGCCTCGCAGCGCACGTCTCATTCGCCCATCCCGTGTGCGGGCCACTCAGCCGGACGCTGGCCGATTCGGCCGCGAGAGTCGGTGCGACGGTGCACCGCGGGGGAACCTACGTCTGCATGGAAGGGCCGCAGTTCTCGACATTGGCAGAATCGATGCTGTACCGATCGTGGGGGATGGACATCATCGGGATGACGAACCTGCAGGAAGCCAAGCTGGCGCGCGAGGCCGAGATCTGTTACGCGACGCTGGCGCTCGTGACCGACTACGACTGCTGGCACCCGGATCACGACAAGGTGACGGTCGAGATGATCATCGCAAATCTCACGGAGAACGCGAGGGTCGCTCAGCGGGTGGTGGCCGACGCGGTTGGACGTCTGCCAAGTGAGCGGACATGCGAGTGTGCCACGGCGCTCGCCGCGGCCATCATCACGTCACGCGACGAGATTCCCGAGCAAACCCGCCGTGACCTGGCGCCCATCGTCGGAAAGTACCTGCCGTCATGAAAATTGTCGTCACCGGATCAATCGCGTTCGACTATCTGATGTCGTTTCCCGGCAGGTTCACCGAGCATCTGCTGCCCGACCACATGGACCGCGTGAGCCTCAGCTTTCTCGTGGACACCATGGACAAGCGGCGCGGCGGCTGCGCCCCCAACATCGCCTACACGCTGGCGCTGCTCGGAGAACGGCCGTACCTGATGGCGACCGCCGGACAGGATTTCGGGGAGTATCGACAATGGCTCGAGGCCTGCGGCATCGATACGTCGCTCACGAGGCAGGTCGACGGTAAGTTCACGGCCTCGTTCTTTTGCAGCACGGACCAGGCGAACAACCAAATCGCGTCCTTCTACACGGGAGCCATGGCCGACGCCGGGCAGTTGTCGTTCCGCCTCATCCCCGATTGCGGTCTGGCTATCGTCTCGCCGAACGATCCCGGTGCCATGGTGCAATATGCGGAGGAATGCCGTACGTTGGGTATCCGCTACATCTTCGATCCGGGCCAGCAGTGCGCCCGGATGTCCGGGGCCGAGCTTCGGGACGGGGCGATTGGCGCCTGGATCATCATCTGCAACGACTATGAGTTCGAGCTCCTGCGGCAGAAAACCGGGTTGGACGAAGAGACACTGCTGAAGCAGGCGCAGGGCGTGATCGTGACCCGCGGCGAGCATGGGTCGTCGGTCCTGACGCGCGAGGGACGGGTCGACGTTCCCGCCGTGCCGCCGACCCGCATCGTCGATCCCACCGGAGTGGGCGATGCCTATCGGGGCGGATTCATGAAAGGGCTGGCGCTCGGCCTGCCGTTGGAGAGCTGCGCGCAGCTTGCGAGCGTGGCCGCCACCTTTGCGCTCGAGCACCTGGGCGGCCAGAGCCACGCCTATACGTTTGAGGAATTTCGAGCCCGCTATGAGGCTCATTTCGGCGAGCTCGAACTGGCCCCGAATCCGGGCTTGCGATCGGCCCGGCACGATGGACGTTCACCCCGGCGGCATTGAACGGCGTGCCACCCTGCCAGTTCCCGCACTGATCGTCTTCGGCACGGCCGCCTCGTACGCGCTGGGGTACTGGCTCGGCCTGCCGTGGCTCGTTCCGGTGCTCAACACGGTTCCCGCGTCGATCGCCCTGCGCGCGTCACTCCAGCGGGGTGAGATGGCCACCGCCGTCACCCGGATGCTGGTGTGGGCGGCCACTCTGGGCATCTGCGCCACGTTGCTCTCCTATTCGACGCCAGAGCAGACAGGGCGCCTCTTCTTGAATGGTGATCGCTACCGCACCGAGATGTTCAATTGGGTGCTCACGGGAACCGGCGCCGAGAGCCGCCCGCGCGAGTTCGTGCCCGTGCACCTCGCGCACGCGTCGATTTTCGTGATGCTGTCACTCGTGTCGGGCAGCATCCTCTCGCTCCCGATGGGCGCCGTCCTCATGAACTATATGGGGCATTTCGTGGGCGCGCTGGCTGCAGTGAGCCGCCATCCTGTGGCGACGATGATCGTCGCGTGGCACCCATGGGCGCTGGTGCGGATTGTGAGCTTCGTCGTGCTCGGCGTGGTGCTGGCCGGACCGGTTCTCTCGCGCGTATCTGGTTTCCGCTTCCGGCTGGCCGATCACACCCGATGGTTGTGGCTCGCCGCCGGTGGCCTGCTGCTCGATATCGCGTTGAAGACCGCGCTCGCCCCCTCGTGGCAGCGCCTGCTGCGCGGTCTCGTCGGCTGGTAGGGCCCCGCGACGGGAGCGCTTGCTAGTTCGGCCCGCCACCCACGACGACGTCCTGGCCGGCAGCCGTTTGGACTCGCACCGGAAGCGGCTGAACCTGCGATCCGCCTCCGGATCCGTTGCCCGACCCGCCGCGGGACGGCGGGGCCAGCTGCACCGCTTCGAAATCGATGAGCGACCCGCCGTAGGCCAGCTGGGCCGCCAGCTCGTTGTTACGAGCCTGCGCCAGATCACGCTGCGCCTGGATGACGAGGAAGCTCGTGGACATGCCCACCTCGAAGCGTTTCTGCTCGGCGTCCAGCCGTTGCTCGGCCAGCTCGCGCCCCAGGCGGGTTGCCTGAATCCGCTTGGCGTTCATCTCGAGCTGCCATGCAGTCTGGCGCACCTGCCGAACCACCGTCATCTCGAGGTCCTTCAGGCGCTGCTGGCGTTGGGACACTTCGAGCCTGGCCCGCGCGTGGCCGGCGTCATCAAAGCTTCGACCGATGGGCTGACTGATGCTCAATCCTACCGTCCACGCGGGATAGTCGGCCTCGAGCACCTGGCCGAGCACGTCGTCGAACGGCGTTTGGCCGCCGCCGGGCACCAACGTGCCGGGGAACTCTCCAACGCGCAGGAGCCGCGAGCCACCAAGTCCCGCCGTCTGATAGTTCGCCTGGACCCGGACGTCCGGGAGGCGCTGATTGGAGAAATACTTCACGCTGATCGCCGACTGATCGAGTTCGGCGCGGGCGCGCGCCAGATCGCTTCGCCGATCGAGGGCGGCCTTCATGGCAGTTTCGATATCCGGCAGCGTCCCGCCGATCGGTGGCGCATCGGTGGCCTCGAGCTTGACCGTCCACATGTCGGGGCGTGACGGGTCGAGAATGTGAATGCGGAGCTCGTCCTCGGCCTGCTTGACGACCGCCTCCGCCACGATGAGCGCTTCCTCACGCTGTGCCGCCTCGGCCTGCGCCGACACGAGATCGAGGGGAGGCGCCTGGCCGACGTTGACTCTGGCTTCATTGACTCTGACCAGCTCGCGCGAGAGGTCGAGCGATTGCCGCTGCACCTCGACGAAGGCCACGGCGGCTACGAGGTCCCAGTACGCCAGCTTGGTCTCGGCCACTGTCTGCACGGTGTTTTCACGATAGTCGGCGCCGCTGATCGTCCGGTTCAGTCTGGTTGAAACGAGCTGCCGCCTGGCTGCATCGATGGAAAAGTCGCGAAGCAATGGTTGCGACACCGACAGATTCAGGCCGGATCGGAGCGTGGGATTGAAGTTCTGCAGAAAGCTGTTGGTCGACTGTCGCGAGCTGTCCCAGTTGACGCTGTAGTTGGTTCCGCCCCAGCGCAGCCGCTGCGCCACGCCAATCGTGCTGGTATAGGTGTCGGTGCGCGTGCCCTCTGCGCCCACGAGAAAGGTTGTGGGAGGCGTGAGCTGTCCCTGGCGCCCGAAGAGTGTGTTGAACGATGGCGCGAAAGCGCTGTCGGCCTGCGCGACCTCCATGTCCGCAATCTGCGGATCGAGTCGATCGGCGGCCAGCGACGGGTTGCTCTCGAGCGTCATGCGGACGGCGTCGTCGAGCGTCAACCGCAGGACCGGCGGAGCTGGTGCGGTCGAAGTCGGCGCCTGCGCCGAGGCTGTGCCGGTGGCGGCCAGACAGAACATGACCACGTAGCGAGCTGCCGATGAAACCTTCATACGTAATGTCGCGCCGCCGCGGGTGCTCCGCGCGCGCGGTCCTTTCATGTGATGGGGTTCTGTGAGGCGACTGCACGACGCTCGGCAGCCGGCTGAGGCGAAGGAGCAGGCGCCGGCAGGCGCACGAGCCGTCGCAACCCTCCGGTGACCCTTCGCCAGATACCGAGGCTTCCGGCGTCGTCGAAGAGCGAGTACGCCACAGGCGTCACGATGAGCGAGAGCACGAGGACGAGCGATTGGCCGCCAATGATGACGAACCCGATGGCACGGTTGGTTCCCGACCCGATGCCGCTCGAGACGACCAGGGGAATCATGCCGGCCACGAACGCCAGCGTCGTCATGAGAATCGGGCGAAGCCGGTCGCGGCTCGCCTGGACGACTGCCTCGTGGCGGTCGAGCCCGCGCTCTCGCAATTGAATCGCGTGATCGATCTGCAGAATCGAGTTCTTCTTGACCACGCCGAAGAGCACGAGCAGGCCGAGCGCCGAGAAGATGTTGAGCGACTGCCCCGTGACGATGATGGAGAGCAGCGCGAAGGGCAGCGTGAGCGGCAGGGAGAGCAGAATCGTGACTGGGTGCAGCCACGACTCGAACTGCGCTGCGAGAATCAAATACATGAAGATCAGCGACAACATGAATGCCAGCACGAAGTTCTGCGCTGCGCGACCCAGCTCGCGCGAGCGCCCGGCGAACTGAGTCCGGTACGAGGCGTCCAGATTCAGTTTCCTGACCTCGTCTTCCATGGCTGCCATGATGGCGCTCTGCGAGAAGCCCGGCAGGACGCCCGAGTACACGGTGACTTGACGCTGCCGGTTCAAGCGGTTCACTTCCGAGGGGGCATCGCCGCGTGCGAGGCTGGCGAGGTTCTCGAGCGGCACGCTGCCGATCTTGGTCGAGGGCACCGTCAAGCCCCCGACCGTCAATTCCGAGGTGCGGTCCTCCGGTCTCGCGCGCAGGAACACCTCGTACTGTTCGCCGCCTTCGTTGTAGTCCGTGACCTCTTCGCCCCCGACGAGCAGTCGCAAGGCCTCGGCGGCATCGGCAATCTGCACGCCCAGGTCCGCGGCCTTCGCCCGATCGAGCAGGACCGACACCTCGGGCTTGCCGCTGTTGAGCGACGTATCCACGTCGCTCGCGCCCTGTATGCTCCGGGCGCGTTCCGCGATCTGCTGGCTGTACGCCTCGAGCTTCCGCAGATCGGGGCCGTTGATGACGAGCTGGATGTCTGCGTTCTGCGCGCCGCCGCCTCCGATCGTGGCCACCGGTCGCACGCCCGTGCGAAGGTTCGCGGTAGCGAAACGGGGCAGGACGGTCTCCCGGACATCCTGCATGACGGCGAACTGGTCGCGCTCGCGCTCGTGAAGATCCTTCAGCCGCACGTAGAGCGACGCGTTGTTGCGCGTGCGGTTCTGATCGTCCGCCACGGTCACCAGCGTGTAGGCGACTTCGGGCAACTGCTGACGGACGGCCGACGCCACACGGTTGGCGATGAGCTCGGTCATCTCGAGGCTGGTGCCTTCCGGTGCCCGCAGGCTGATCTCGAACTCCGACTGATCGTCGTTCGGAATGAAGTTCTTGTTCGCCAGCGCGAACAGAGGCACGCTCGAAAGCAGGATCAGGAACGAGAGCGCGGCGACCACTCCCCGATGATCGAGCGACCACCGCAGCAGCCGGGTGTACGCAGCATCGATTGGTTGAAAGAAACGCGAGTCCTTCGACCCATGACCCTCGCCCTTGGGTGCCCGCCTGAGCCAGCGCGCGGACAACGATGGCGTCAGGGTGAAGCTCACGAGCAATGACACCATGATCGCGAACGCCATCGTGAGGCCGAAGCTCTTCATGAAACGACCCACGATGCCGCCCATGAATCCGACCGGCACGAAGATCGCGGCGAGCGAAAGCGTCGTCGCGAGCACTGCCAGGCCAATCTCCCGGGTCGCTTCCACCGCCGCGTCGTACGGCGACTGGCCCTTCTCCTCGATGAAGCGGTAGATGTTCTCGAGCACGACAATCGCGTCGTCGATGACGATGCCCACCGAGAGCGTGAGCGCCAGCATGGTCATGGAGTTCAGCGTGAACTGCATGTACCACATGAGCCCGAACGTCGCGATGATGGATGTGGGGATCGCGATGGCGGCAATCGCCGTCGATCGCAGGTTCCAGAGGAAGAGGAGCACGACAAGAGCCGCGAGCAATGAGCCGAGTATCAGATGTTCTTCGACGCTCCTGATAGAGGCCTCGATGAAGGTCGACAAATCGCGCACGACGCGCAGCTCGTAGCCCGGGGGCAATCCGGCACGCAGCTCCTCGAGGCGTTCCTCGACGGCCTTGACGACCTCAACGGTGTTCGTGCCCGACTGCCGGCGAATCGTGAGCAGAACGGTAGGCGTACCGTTGAGATTGGCGAGGGTCTCGGCTTCGGCCATGCCGTCCTCGACTCTCGCCACGTCGCCCACGGTAATGGCGTGGCCGTCGCGCTCGCGTACGATGATCCCATTGAAGGCTTCGACCGTCTGCACGCGACCCAGCGTGCGCAGCGTCACGGTCCGAGCCCCCTGCTCGAGCCGCCCTCCGGGCACTTCGATGTTCTGCGCCTGCAGGGCGCGAGAGACATCGGTCACCGTCAGGTTGTAAGCGCGCAGGCGGGTCGCATCCAGCCAGATGTTCACCTGGCGCTGCCGTCCGCCGCTCACGAGCACCTGACCGACGCCGTTGACGCTCTCGAGACGCCGGCGGAGCACCTTGTCCGCGAGCTCGGTGATGTCGCGAATCGGCTTCTTGGCTGAAACGGCAATGCTCAGAACAGGCGCCGAGTCTGGATCGAACTTCTCGACCGTCGGCTGCTCGACGTTGCGGGGAAGCAGCGGAATGGCTCGATTGATCTTGTCGCGCACTTCCTGGGCCGCCACGTCCACGTTCTTGTCGAGGATGAACGCCACGATCACCACCGACACACCCTCGGCCGACGTGGAACGCAGCTCGTCGATGCCGCTGATCGTATTGACGGCCTCCTCGATCTTGTCCGTAATCTCCGTCTCCACCTGCTCGGGCGAGGCGCCAGGCAATCGGGTCGTGACCAGAATCGTCGGGAAGTCCACCTTCGGAAAGCGGTCGAGGCCGAGCCTCGTGAACGAGAACGCGCCGATCACCGTCAGCGTCAGGATGATCACTGACGCGAACACAGGGCGGCGGACGGAGATCTCTGCGAGCCACTGCATGACGCGCTCCTAGCGGGCGGATGAGGGGGCGGGGCCTGGCTTCTCCAGGGCGGTCGAGACGCTCATACCATCGACGAGCGTCGAGACGTTCGACAGAGCGACGATCTCTCCGGCGGTGAGGCCGTTCACAATCTCGACGAGCGGGCCCACCGACTGCCCGGTGGCCACGATGCGCTCCTCGACACGATCGCCCTTGACGACGAAAACCCTGGACGTGCCGGAAGTGACGCGGATTGCCGTTGCCGGCGCGAGGAGCGCCGGAGCGGAGGCCGCCTGCGTGATCTCGGCCGTCGCGAAAAGGCCCGGTTTGAGGGCGGCATCCGCGTTGGGCACGATGGCCTCAACGGTCAGCGCCCGCTGGTCGGCCTTCAGGGCCGGCGACACATAGCGCACACGGCCCTCGAAGGTCCGTCCGGGGTAGGCATCGACCGTCAGCGTCACATTCGCGCCGCTTTGCACCTGAGCGATAGCCTGCTCCGGCACGTTCAGTTCGAGCCTGAGCGGATTGATGCGCACGAGCGTGGCCACCCGGGTGCCGCGGGTCACATAGTCGCCCACGCTCACGCCGCGCTCGGCGACGAGTCCGGTAAAGGGCGCGCGGACCACGGTGTCGGCCATGGCCTTCCGCGCCAGCTCGACGCGCGCGCGTGCGGCCTGCAGCGACTGCCATTGCTGACGCGCGCCGTTGCGCGAGGCCTCGTACTGCTGACGCGCCGCCTCCACTTGTGTCTTGCGTTGATCGAACTCCGACTGCGAGACGACCTTCTGCTCGAGCAGCTTCTGGATCCGGTTGTACTCCGCCTCGGCCAGCGAGAGTGCGGCCCTGGCGTTCGCCACGTCCGGCACCTGTTCGATGTCGAGACCGCCTGCCGCGTCGAGCCCGAGACGTGCTTCGATCTGGGCGGCGTTCGCCTCTGCCTCCAGGAGCTGGGCTCGAGTTTCGGCATTGGAAATCGTGACGAGCGGCGTACCTTCGGACACCCGCGCGCCTCGCTCGACCGGCGTCGTGACAATCCGTCCCGCGACCTCAGCGCTCACCTCGGCCTGCTCATCGGCGGCGAGCGAGCCCGTCACGCGCAACAGCCGGGCGATCGGCTCCTGGGTCACCCTCGCCACGTCAATCCGCACGACGGGTGTCTCGACGGCGGTCGGCGTCTCGGCCGCCTTGCCATTGGCGCCGCACGCGGACAGCGCCAGAGCAAGCGGCATGGCCACGGCCACGAGCAGAGCGCGTCGATTCATGGAAGACTCCTTTGGTCCTCACGCTCAGCGTGTTCGCTCGACGAATCGCGGGTTGCGGCGTCACAGGGCAACGGGCGGGAGGTGATGGGCGCACCGGCCCGAAGTCCGGTCAGCGCGGCCTCGAGCGTGTCTCGAGCCAGCGCGTCCGGATCCTCCCCAGGTGCCAGACGGTCGGCGAGCCGGAAGACCGCCACGCCGTAGATGGCACTCGACAGGATGCGAAACACGACGTGCGGATCCGTGGCCGTCGGGAACACGCCCGCATCGATGCAGGTCTGGATGGATCCGGCGACGGCGCGCTTCATCTCGCGGACGAAGCCGAAACGCTGCCAGTCGCGGTTGATGCGTGGCACGTTGCGCGCCACGAACATCAAGAAAAAGTGCTCGGGGTACTCGCGAGAAAATTCGTAGAAGCGCAGAAAAATGTGACGAAGGCGGTCGATGGGATCCAGGCCTTCATCCCGCGTGATCTGTTCGGAGAACAACGCCCGGAAGCCTTCCTCGGCCAACTCGAAGAAAATGTCGTCCTTGCTGGCGAAGTAGCCGTAGATGGCGGCCGGGCTGTACTCGATGCGCTCGGCGACCTTGCGGATCGACACGTTCGAATAGCCTTCGGACACGAAGAGATCGCGGGCCGCGTCGAGGATTGCCCGACGGACGGCTTCACGCTCGCGGTCCTGCCGTTCCCGAACACCCATGAGGGTCCGTTCCTGCCTGTTGGTCTTGCCGGCGGGAAGCTCCCGACGGTCTGGACTGAACACCGTTCAGTTGACTAACGACAGTTAGACGCCTGTGGCGGGGACGGGGGTTCCCTCTCCCATAAATGCTTCTAGAATATTCAGTTATCAGGTGTCATCGCCGGGAGGCCGGCAGCAGCGCAAGAGCGAGCAGGTAAGTCGCGGCCCCGGCCAGGAACGTGGCCGAAAACCCCCAGGTCATGGCAACCAGGACGGCCAGGCTGGCACCGACGACCGAAAACGCGCCGTTCATGCTCCATGCCCAGGGAACCAGCATGGGGCGATCGGCGGCGACGAGCCGTACGCCCGCTGGCAGGGGCGTGCCCATCAGCACCCCCGCCGGAATCATCAGGCCCGAGGCGAGCAACAGTCGCAGGCTGCGCGGCAGCGGCATGGCGGCGTCGATGATCCACGGCAGTGCCAGTGCGCCGAGCAGCGCACAGCACGCGACGGCCAGGAGCGCACGACGGGCCCGTCCGTGCAGTTGGATGGCGTCGAGCCGGCGGGTGAGGAGACTCCCCAGTCCCGTGCCGAGGAGCAGTGCGAAGAGCGTGACCGTGAGCGAGTACACCGGGTGCCCGAGCAGCAGCACGAAGCGCTGGAGCAGCGCGACCTCGACGAGCATGAAGCCCGCACCGAGCAGAGCGAAATAGGCGAGCACGCGCGGCCAGCCTCGTGGAGGCCAGGCTCGTCTTGCCAGCACGAGCGGGCCGATCACGAACAGCGCGACGAGAATGCCGGAGATGGCCATGAGCGTGAGCAGTGCGCTCAGCCCGTTGCCGAAGAGCATGCTGCGGCCGAAGGCGGTGTGGAACTGATCGCGAATGCGCCCCGTGTGAAAGAAGAACGGGCGGTCGTCCGTGGTCGGGCGAATGTCGAGAGGATACCCCTCGTAGAAGGCCTCGCGGTCGGGCGCCCGAATGAGCGCTGCGTAGTCGTCGTCGCGGTCGCTATCGGAAACCGACTCGTCGGCGGATGTCTGCGGCCCGACATGCCCGGGCAGATACAGTACGTCGAATGCCAGGTCCTTCGACACCTGCTGCAGACGCTGGCGCTCGTCCGACGTGAACGGCGCCCGTTTCAAGAGAAACGTTGCCACACGTCCGTGTCGCACGATGGCCAGACGGCTTGCCGCGTCCCACCCGCGGCGGGCGCAAGCCTCCTGGGCCAGCGACACCAGCCTCAGGCTCTCGAAGTCCCAGCGCGTAATCGTCAGCACGCCGTGCTCCTCGAGGTGATCCAGGTAGTCGTCGAACGCTTCGACGGTGTAGAGCGTGTTCTCTGTCAGCGTGTAGGCGCCAGCGGCCGTGGCGGCCCATGTGTCCACCAGTGAGGCCTGGATCACGTCGTATCGGTTGGATGCCCGACGCACGAAGCTTCGGCCGTCGTCGATGATGATCCGGACTCGGGGATGCTGATAGAGGCCGCCGGAGTAGTCGCGAAACATGCCGTTCATGACGTCGCGCGCGATGATGGGGTTGATCTCGACGCCGTCGACACGTTCGGCGCCAAAGCTCAGCGCCGCGACGAGATCGCGTCCGCCACCCGGGCCGATGACGAGCGACGTGAACGGCGTGCCCTGCTTCAGGTGGTAGGCAAGTCCGGTCAGCTCGTAGCGCAAGTACGCCGCATCGGCGGCGCTTCCGGTGAGCCGGAGGATGGGAGTCGAGGCTGCCGAATCGATGTCCATGAAGCGCGTTTCGGGCAGCGGTCCGCGATAGGTCGGGCTCAGTGACCAGTCGCCGTGCCCGCGGTCGTAGACCACCACGCGCGAGAACGAGTTCCATTTGCTGAAGAGGATGCGGTCACCCTGATGTCCTTTGGTGTCGGTCACCTCGAATGGCGCCCATCCGGTGAACTGCGCCACGAGCGGGAGGGCGACGATCGCGGCGCCTAGGACGACTGCGCGCCATCGCTGTTGCGGCGGCGACAGGATCACGGCGGCCAGAGCGGCCAGCGTTGCCGCTGCCACCACCACCCCTGGCGCTCCAACCCAGTTGAGCAGCGGAATGAGCAGCAGACAGCCCGCCGCAGCTCCCACCAGATCGGCGCCGTAGATCAAGCCGACGGTGTTCGCGAGTCGGGAGATGGCCGTCGAAATCGCGATGCCTCCGGTGAGAAACGGGGCCGCGGCCAGAACGTAGATTGCGATCATCAACCACAGATTCTTTGGTGTGTAGTCGAGACCCACGCGCAGCCGTACGAGAAAGGCGAGCGCCACGATGGTCGTCATCCCGAAGACAAGCGCCTGTCGCCAGAGGAGCGACCGGGCAGCGTGGCTGGTCAGGCGGTCCTGGCGCAGGTAGACCCAGACGCCGCTGGCGCTCAGCCCGAACAACGCGATCGAGATGGCGAGAAACGCGAAGTGGTAGTACATCGTCACTGAAAAGATGCGCGTGAGCGCGAGCTCGATCATGAGCAGGGCGGCGGACAGGAGCCCGATTCCGGCGGCTACGGCCAGTCCATCACGGCGCGCGGTGGCATCTGAAGGTTCGGTCATCGATTCCGCAGTCTATCAGCCTGACGGCCGCCGGATGTTCTCCATTGGGCGCGCCGGGGTAGCTGCGTCTTCAACCAGCGGCGGTCGCATGGAGTAAACTGAGGTCCGTGCGAGCTACGACCGCGTCGCGAGATCAGTCGAGCAACCTCGTGTTGCTCTGTCTCGCCGCTTGGGCCATACCCGGTGTCGGTCACTTGTGGCAGGGACGCCGGAAGGGTCTGGTCTTCCTCGTGGCGCTGCCATTGATGTTCGCGCTGGGCCTCGTGCTCGAGGGGCGGTTGTTTCCCTTCGAGCCGTCGCAGCCGCTCGTCGCGCTGGCAGCAGCGGCCAACCTCGGGGCTGGACTCCCGTACCTGATCGCCCGGGCGCTCGGCTACGGATCGGGCAATCTGGTCGCGGTGACCTACGAGTACGGCAATACGTTTCTCATTGTCGCAGGACTCCTGAATTTCCTCGTCATTCTGGACGCCTATGACGTGGCTCTGGGAAGAAAGTAGGTAGGCGAGGGTCGTGTTGCGTAGCCACGTGGGCGTGCTGGCGCTCTTCTCGTTCCTTCTCGCGGCGGTCTTCGCCGCGCTGCTGCGTGATGACGTTCACGAGCAGCTTCGCTTCGGCGGAGTCATCTTCGCTGGTCTCGTGGTGTCGGCCATCCTTCTCGGGTGGCTGATGTATCCCTTTCCGCTCTAGCGTTCTCTGCACGTGCTGCCTGTTCCCCCGCGGAGCCGCCGCGGCTCCTTCTTCCGCTGGGCGGCTGTCATTGCCTACATGGCTTTCATTTTCGGACTGTCGTCCATTTCAAACCCCCCGGACATGGCGGTTTCCGACAAGGGCCTTCACTGGCTGCTGTATGCAGGTCTGGCCTGGCTGACGGTACGAGCACTGGCCGGGGGCGGAGACGAAGCCATTGGCGTCGGCGTCGTCGTCACCGGTGCCATGATTGCCACGCTCTATGGCGTCACCGACGAGTTCCATCAGCTGTTCGTGTCGGGACGGTCGTTCGAATATCGTGACATGCTGGCGAACGGCGTCGGGGCGCTCTGCGGCGCGTGGGCCGCGGCCCTGTGGGTTAGAATGAAGCATGGTCTTTGAGAACCTGCTGCTCGAACGTGATGGGCCGGTCGGGATTCTCAGCATCAACCGGCCCGGCGTTCTCAACGCGCTCAACAGCCAGACGATAGACGAGTTGCGGCGGGTAATTCTGGAGTGGCGTCACGACGGCGCCGTGCGAGCCGTCGTGCTCACCGGCGCCGGCGATCGTGCATTCGTCGCGGGCGCCGATATCAACGAGCTGGCCGTACAGTCTCCAACGAGCGGCCGCGAGCATGCGCTGCGTGGCCAGCACGTCTTCGATCTCATCGAGAATCTGGGCAAGCCCGTGATAGCCGCGATCAACGGATTTGCGCTCGGCGGCGGCTGCGAGCTCGCGCTCGCCTGTACGCTGCGGATCGCGGCCGATACCGCCACGATCGGCCAGCCGGAGATCAGGCTCGGCATCATTCCGGGCTATGCGGGCAGCCAGCGCCTGGCGCGCCTCGTGGGGAAGGGACGTGCCCTCGAGATGATTCTGACCGGGGCGCCCATCACGGCTTCTCAGGCGCACGCGATCGGGTTGGTGAATCGTGTCGTTCCCTCGGCCGATCTCATGAACACGGCGCGCGCGCTGGCCACGGAGCTCGCCGCCCAGGCGCCCGTCGCCGTCAAGTACGCCATCGACGCGGTCAACAAGGGACTCGAAATGCCGTTCCGCGAGGCATGCGCGTACGAGGCCACGCTGTTTGGCCTCGTCGCCGCGACCGAGGACATGCGCGAAGGCACGCGAGCCTTTCTCGAGAAGCGGAAGCCGGCGTTCGTCGGACGTTAGGCGCCGATCCCCCGACGCTATTCCATGCTGGTGATCGAAGGCACTCGTCAGGCGCACGGGTTGCGGTTCGCCGTCGTCGTCTCGAAGTTCAACGACTTCGTGACGGAGCGGTTGCAGGCCTCCGCACTCGAGACGCTGCAGGCCGCAGGTGTCGCGGCGGACGACATCGTGGTTCTGAAGGTGCCAGGCGCTTTCGAGTTGCCGACGGCGGCGTTGCGCGCCGCGGAGACGGGACGTTTTCATGCGATCGTCTGTCTGGGCTGCCTGATTCGTGGTGCAACTCCCCATTTCGACTACATCGCTTCGGCGGTCTCGCACGGGATTATCCGAGCGGCACTCGAAACGGGGATCCCGATGACGTTCGGCGTGCTGACGACCAATTCGGCTGAAGAAGCCCTCGAGCGCGCAGGAGACGGATCGTCGAACAAGGGGTGCGAAGCCGCGCAAGCGGCCGTGGAGATGGCGACACTCATACGCCAGCTGGGACAATCGGGAACCGCGGGGATTCGCGTATGAGCTCCGAGTCCGACGAGGAGCCTGTCGGCCGTCGGACCGCGCCCGACAGCAGACATCGCGGGAGAGAAGCCGCGTTGCAGATGCTCTATCAATGGCATGTGGCCGGCATCGGCCTCGAGGATGTCATCTCGAGCTACGGCGCAATCGAGCAACCGGACGCCGGCCAGCCGGGCCCGCGCGCCCGGCGCTTCGCGGACGCGCTGCTCGCCGGCACCGTCACACGCCTGCCGGAAATCGATCGGCTCATCGCGCAGCAGACCGAACACTGGCGGCCCTCGCGTCTGAGTGCTGTCGACCGGCAGATTCTGCGGCTTGCGGTCTACGAGCTGCTCGCGGCCGAGACCCCGGCCAACGTCGTCATCAACGAAGCCGTGGAGCTGGCGCGCACCTTCAGCGGAGACGATGCCACGGCGTTCGTCAACGGCGTGCTCGACGGTGTGCGCAAACGATTCGACGCCGACGCCGAGATCGCGGAAGCCCCCCGGTCATGACCCAAGAGCCCGATCAGCTGCTCCAGCGCCGCACGAACCTGAATGAGCTCGTCGCCCTGGGTATCGATGCCTATCCACGTAAGTTCGAGCGAACCCACACCGTGGCTGAGCTCGTGCAGGGCTTCGGCGAAACCTCCGGAGATGCGCTGGACACAGAACGTCCGGCAGCCCGTGTGGCGGGCCGCGTCCTGGCCATTCGGAGCTTCGGGAAGGCCAATTTCCTCGCCATTTCCGACGGGCGCGCACGTATCCAGATCTACGTGCGGCAGGACAGCCTGCCGTCGCGCGACTTCGCCATCTTCAAGTATCTCGATCTGGGCGATCACGTTGGCGTCGAGGGGCGCCTGTTCCGCACGAAGACGAACGAGCTCACCATCTGGGCGGCGGGGCTGGAGTTTCTGGCGAAGTGCCTGCTGCCGCTTCCCGAGAAATGGCACGGGTTACAGGATGTCGAGATTCGATATCGCCAGCGCTACCTGGACCTGATTGTGAATCCGGAGACGCGCCGGGTGTTCGACACGCGCAGCCGGGCGCTCGCCGCGGTTCGCAGGTTTCTCGATGCGAGGGGCTATCTCGAGGTCGAGACTCCGATGATGCAGCCGATCGCCGGAGGCGCGTTGGCCCGTCCGTTCGTGACACATCACAACGCCCTCGACCTCGATCTGTTCCTGCGCGTGGCGCCCGAGCTGTATCTCAAACGGCTGACGGTTGGGGGGATCGAGCGCGTCTACGAGATCAACAGAAACTTCCGCAACGAAGGGATTTCGACGCAGCACAATCCCGAGTTCACGATGCTCGAGTTCTATCAGGCCTACAGCGACTACCGCGATCTGATGGCGATGACCGAGGAGCTGCTGTCGTCGGTCGCTACGGAGGCCGCGGGATCTGAGGACGTCGTGTACGGCGGTCAGTCGGTGTCGTTCCGGCCACCGTACGCCAGAAATTCCCTCCGTGCGCTCGTGAGCATCATGGCGACGACTCGGCTTGGCCGGCCCGTCTCGACAGCGAACCTGCGCTCGGAGACCGAGGCCCGTGCTCTCGCTGCCGAGCTCGGCGTGGCAGTCGACAAGAGTGCAGGAGCCGGCCGAATCGCCATGGACATCTTCGAGGCCTGTTGCGAGGCCTCGCTGGTGCAACCGACGTTCGTCTACGACTTTCCGACCGAAGTGTCTCCGCTCTCGAAGCAGAAACCAGACGATCCCGACACCGTCGAGCGCTTCGAGCTCTACATCGCCGGGATGGAAGTGGCGAACGCCTTCAGCGAGTTGAACGATCCGGTCGAGCAGCGCAGGCGGTTCGAGCAGCAGCTGGCCGCGCGCAACCGCGGCAGTCTCGAGGCACACGCCATGGACGAGGACTACATTCGTGCGCTCGAGTACGGACTGCCCCCGGCCGCGGGCGAAGGAGTCGGAATCGATCGGCTGGTGATGCTTCTGACCGACAGCCCCTCGATTCGCGACGTGATCCTGTTCCCGCTGATGAAGCCGAAGAAGGACGGCTGAGCGTGCCTTTCGAGTTTCACGTTGCATTGCGCTACCTGCGCGCCCGCCGGAAACAGGCGTTCATCTCCGTCATTTCCGCCATCTCCACCCTGGGGGTCATCGTCGGCGTGATGGCCCTCGTCATCGCGCTGGCGCTCATGACCGGGCTGCAGGGAGAGTTGAGGAACCGCATCCTGGGATCGAGCGCTCACGTGTTCGTCTGGAAGCAAGGCGGGATCGCCGACTACCGTGCCGAAGCAGAGACGCTGCGCGCGGTGCCGCACGTCGAGGGTGCCGCACCGGCCGTGCTCGGCAAAGCCATCGTCAGCTCGGCGTCGGGCGAAGCCTTCATCACCGTCAAGGGCATCGATCCGGTGCTCGAGAAGACCGTCACGGACCTCGAGCGGGCGATGCTCCAGGGACGTGTCGAGGCGGTCGCCGACGCGGGCGAAGGCGAGCTGCCTGGCATTCTGCTCGGCCGCGATCTCACCGACCAGCTCGGAGTGCGGCTCGGGGATGAAGTGACGCTCTTGACGCCTCACGGAACGCTGTCTCCGATGGGCATGTTGCCCCGGCAACGCCGCGTTCGTATCGCAGGAATTTTCAGCCTCGGCCTGTTCGAGTTCGACACCGCCTACGGGTTCATGTCGCTGCCGGTGGCGCAGCGCCTGCTGGACCGCAGCGAGGTGGAGTTCATTCAGCTGAAGGTCGATGACATCTATCAGGCTCCGCAGATTGCAGACGAGATCGGCCGGTCGCGCGGCGCCGACTATCTGACGGAGGACTGGGCCGATATGAACCGCTCGCTGTTTTCTGCCCTGTGGCTCGAAAAGGTCGCGATCTCAATCACCATTGGCCTCATCGTCATGGTGGCGGCGCTCAACATCATCGCCTCGCTCATTCTCCTCGTCATGGAGAAAAGCCGCGACATTGCCATCCTGAAAACCATGGGCGCGTCGGCGCGAAGCGTGACGATCATCTTCATGCTGCAGGGGCTGATCATCGGGGTCGTGGGAACCGCGATCGGCGCCACGCTGGGCTATGGCGTGGCGACCGTACTCGACCGGTACCGTCTGATCCGTGTCCCGATGGACGTCTACCAGGTGTCTCATGTCCCGTTCACGATTCTTCCGTTCGATTTCGCGCTCGTCGTCCTGGCGGCCATCGTGATCTGCTTCCTGGCCACTATTTATCCCTCGCGACAGGCAGCCAAGCTGGACCCCGCGCAGGCCCTCCGCTATCAGTGACCCGCGTGCCGAACTTTCTCGAGGTCCGCACACTCAACAAGACATATCGCGTGGGCGCCGAAACGCTGCACGTGCTTCGCGATCTGGAGCTCGACGCCGAGCGGGGCGAGATGATCGCGATCGTCGGCGCGTCCGGCGTCGGAAAGTCCACGCTGCTGCAGGTGCTCGGCGGTCTCGATCGCATCGACGGCGGGACCATCCGGGTGGGTGATGTGAGACTGTCCGAGCTGCCCGATCAGGAGGTGGTGGCGTTCCGCAATCGCGCCGTGGGGTTCGTGTTTCAGTTTCACCACCTGCTGCCTGAATTCGACGCCGCCGAGAATGCCGAGATGCCGCTCCGGATCGCGCGCGTCGCGTCGGCGGACGCTCGGCCCAGGGCGGAGGCGCTGCTTCGGCGGGTGGGTCTCGGGGAGCGGCTGACGCATCGACCGTCGATGCTGTCGGGCGGCGAACAGCAACGTGTCGCCATTGCCCGCGCACTCGTGATGAAACCTTTGCTGCTCCTGGCCGACGAGCCAACCGGTGATCTGGACGAAACCACCGCCGACCGGTTCCACGATCTGCTGCGTGAAATGCACCTCGAGCACGGGCTCACCTCCATTATCGCGACTCACAACCAGCGACTGGCCGCGGCGTGCGATCGGATTCTGCGGCTGGAAGGCGGCCGACTCAGCGAGCAGCCGAGGCCCTGAGGGTCCCGTTCACTGCCGGCGCCGGGCGTCGAGCACGAACGACAGCACCGCGTAATACGCCGGGAACACCAGGGAGCCCAGTAGCACGGGTCTGGAGACGGCCGGCAGGCGCCAGATCATCCACAGCATCGCCGCGCCCCAGGCAAGGCCAAGCCCGACCGTCCATCCAAGGAGTGCAGGCGTTCGCGTCGGGTACACATAGCGAATCGGCACGAACACGAGCGCGGCCAGCAGGAGCAGGACGGCGGCGTTGAGCGAAGCGGGCGTACCGGCCGCATACAGATAGAAGACGACGACGTTCCAGTAGGACGGAAACCCTGTGAAGAAATGGTCCGTTGTCTTGGCGTCGTCCCGCGAAAACCCGTACACGCTCGCCAGCAGCATCGCGCCGGCGACGAGGGTGGTCCAGTGGGGAGGCAGGATCCCCGCCTCGGCGGCGATCACGGCCGGCACGAAGACGAACGTGAGGTAGTCGACCAGGTCGTCGAGTTTGCGTCCGTCGAAATAGGGTATCGCTTCGCGCACGCGGAAGCGGCGGGCGAGCCATCCATCAGAGGCATCGATCACGGTGGCAAGAAAGAGCCAGGCAAACGCCATCCGAAAATCGTCCTGCACAGCGGCGCGCAGGCTCAGTAGGGCGAGGACGGTCCCCGATGCCGTGTAGAGGTGAACGAGCCAGGCCGCGAGCATCAACGGAGTCGGTAGCGGTTGGGGTTTGTCATTTGCCCGAAAGCCGATCATGAGGGGGAACGGGCGCTGCAGAGGATCGAGGCGGGAAACGAAGAGCCCGAAATGGCTGCAGGGCACCAACTTAGCTCAAAAGCGCATTGGCCCCCATCCGCCTTTGCCGTATAATGACGATAACGCATACAGCGGTGCCTTGATGTCCCCAGAACCGTAGGCGGCCGGATGTTCGAACGGTACACAGAGAGGGCGAGACGAGTACCTTTTCTTTGCCCGATATGAAGCCAGCCAGCTCGGCAGCATCTCCATTGAAACGGAGCACCTGCTTCTCGGTCTGATTCGGGAAGGCAAGGGCCTCACCAGCCGGATCTTCGCCCGCTCCCACCTCTCGCTCGAGAATATCCGGAAGGAAATCGAGGGACGCACCGTCTTTCGCGAAAAGGTTTCGACCTCGGTCGAAATTCCGTTCAGCGCGGAAACCAAGCGTGTGCTGCAGTATGCCGCCGAAGAAGCGGACCGGCTGCTGCACAACTATATCGGCACGGAGCATCTGCTGCTGGGAATCCTCCGCGAGGAGCGCTCGGTTGCCGCATCGATCCTCGTGGAGAAGGGCATGCGCCTCAATACCGTGCGCGAGGACATCGTCCAGCTCCTCAACGAGAAGACGACGCTGACACGGGTGAAGGAAACACCCCTGCTGGCCGAGTTCAGCCGGGATCTCACCGAATCGGCCATGAAAACGCAGCTCGACCCGCTCGTCGGGCGGGAGCACGAGCTCGAGCGGGTGCAGCAGGTGTTGTGCCGCCGCACGAAGAACAACGCGGTGCTCATCGGCGAGCCGGGCGTGGGAAAAACGGCCATTGTCGAAGGGCTGGCGCAGAAGATCGTCTACGGCGACGTCCCACACTTCCTGGCCGACAAGCGCATTCTGGCGCTGGACATCTCGCTCATCGTGGCCGGCACGAAATATCGCGGTCAGTTCGAAGAGCGCCTGAAGGCGATCATGAAGGAGCTGACCGACAACCCGAACATCATCGTGTTCATCGACGAGCTGCACACGCTGGTCGGTGCGGGATCGGCCGAAGGTTCTCTCGACGCAGCCAACATTCTCAAGCCGGCGCTCTCGCGCGGCGAGATTCGCTGCATCGGCGCGACCACGCCGACCGAATACCGCAAGTACATCGAGAAGGATCGTTCACTCGAACGCCGTTTCCAGGCTATCAAGGTCGATCCGCCGGCCGAGCGCGAGACGATCGAGATCCTCCTGGGCGTCAAGGATCGATACGAGACGTTCCATCACGTCGAGTTCACCCGCGACGCGATCGATGCCGCGGTCTATCAGTCGAGCCGCTACATCACCGATCGGTTCCTGCCCGACAAGGCCATCGATCTCATCGACGAAGCGGGCGCTCGAGCCAAGCTCCGCGAGGCTGGTTACAGCGAGGAGTTCGGCGAGATCAACCGCAGCATCCGCGTGGCCGTCGAACAGATGGAGAGCGCGGTCTCGCAGAAGGACTTCGAGAAGGCGCAGTTCTACCGGGAGCAGGAAGTCACCGCGCGCGAGAACCTCCAGTTCGTGCGCGAGAAGTTCGACGTCAAGTCCAGCAGCCGGCGCGTCGTCGTCGGCAAGCAGGAGATCGACGAGGTGGTGTCGAAGTGGACAGGAGTCCCGCTCACCTCGATCAACGAGGACGAGAGCGACAAGCTGCTCCGGATGGAGCAGAACCTCCACCGCCGTGTCGTGAGCCAGGACAAGGCGATATCCGCGGTGTCGCGCGCCATCCGCCGGTCGCGGGCGGGCTTGAAGAACCCGGCCCGGCCTGTCGGGAGCTTCGTGTTCCTGGGACCGACGGGAGTCGGCAAAACGGAAATGGCTCGAGCGCTCGCGAACTTCCTGTTCGGAAGCGATGCGGCGTTGATCCGCTTCGACATGTCGGAGTACATGGAGAAGCACTCGGTCTCGAAGCTGATTGGCTCGCCCCCTGGATATGTCGGGCACGAGGAAGGGGGACAGCTCACCGAGAAGGTGAAGCGCAGCCCGTACTCGGTCGTCTTGCTGGACGAGATCGAGAAGGCCCATCCTGATATTTTCAATATCCTGCTGCAGGTGTTCGAGGACGGGCATCTGACCGATGGCCTGGGCAACCGGGTGAACTTCAAGAACACGATCGTCATCATGACGTCGAACATCGGCGCGCGCTTCATCCAGAAGAAGGCGTCGATGGGCTTTCAGTCCACCGACACGCTCGAGATCAACAAGAACGTCACCGATATGGTGCTGGGCGAGGTGAAGCGGACGTTCAACCCGGAGTTCATCAACCGCATCGACGAAATCATCGTCTTCGATGCGCTGACCGACGATGATCTGCGCCGCATCATGGCGCTGCTCGTGGAGCAGCTCAACGAGAACCTTGGCGATCGCCGTCTCAAGATCCAGTTGACCACCGAGGTGAGCGACTGGATCATCGAGGTGACCTGCAAGGACCGATCGTACGGCGCGCGGCCGCTGAGGCGTGCGATTCAACGCTATGTCGAGGATCCGCTTTCGGAAGAGCTGATTCGGGGTCACCTGCAGGGCGGCGAAATCGAGGTGTTCCTGGATGCTGGCGTCCTGGCCTACCGCGCGGCCGGATCGACCGAGCCCGGCCGTCGCCTCGCGCTGAACGTCTAACTGCCTGAATTGTCGGAGGTTTTCGAGGCCATCCGGCCGAATCATCGCCCGGCTCCGAGTTGTGCGGCCTCTGCCGGTGGCGGCGGCGTGCCAGCGCCGTGTTCCCGCAGCCTGCCTGAAACGAGTACCTTAGTCGTGATGTACGTGGTACGCCTGCTGCTCGCCCTGTTCGTGCTCGCCATGGGCGCCCCCGCCCTGCTGGCGCAGCAGGCTCCGCCATCCGGCCCGCCGGATCCATCGACGCCGGTGGCGCCATCCGGGCCGCCGGGTCCGTCAACGCCGGGGGCACCGCAGGCGCCTCGTCAATTGCCCCCGCCCGACTCGCCGCCGCTGGTGCGCTATATCGAGATCGCCTTCCCCACCCAGGGCAACGTGTCGGTCATCGAGCCTCAGACGTATCAGTACGACATTCACACGCGGCCGAGCCGGTCGTCGGACAGCACGTGGGTGCCGTACGACGAGAAGAGTGTGCTGGAGGACTTTTCGCGCCTGTGGAAGACGAATTTCCTCGACAACATCTCGATCGACGTCAAGGACGCGCCGTACGAGAACGGCGTGATCGGGAAGCACATCGTCTTCAACCTCGAGGAGCGCCAGCGCGTCAAGATTGTCGACTACGTGGGCGCCGAGGACCTCGAGCAGACCAAGGTCGACGAGCGGCTCAAGGAAGAGAACATCGTCATCCGGCTCGATTCGTTCATCGATCCGAGTCTGATCAAGCGTGTGCAGTCCGTCGTGCTCGCCATGCTGGCCGAGAAGGGCTATGAGTTCGCCGAGGTCAAGCCCGATATCAAGCCCATGCCGGGTGGTCCCAAGCTGGTGCACCTCTCGTTCAACATCACGCAAGGGCCCAAGGTCAAGATTCGCGATATCGACTTCGTCGGGAACACCCAGATATCCGATGGCAAGCTCGCGGGCCAGATGAAAGCGAACAAGAAGACGTCGTTCTTCTCGTTCATCACCGGCAACGGAACGTACCAGGAAGCCAAGTTCGAGGAAGATGCAGAAGCCGTCGTCGCGTACTACCGCGACAGAGGCTATGTGGCGGTGCGCGTCGGGCAACCCGAGCTGAAATACCTGGAGGACTCCACGGATAAAGAAACCCGCTGGATGCAGCTCCGGATTCCGGTGACGGAAGGGGAGCGGTACCGCGTGGGCGATGTCACCTTCGATGGGAACAAGGTGATTCGGCTCGAGGCGCTCCAGGAGATTTTCAAGCTGACGCCGGGCTCGTACTACAGTGAAAAGGACATCCGGAAAGCCTTCGACAAGGCCCGCGAGCTGTACGGCGCCGGCGGCTATTTCGAGTTCACCGGCTATCCGGATCTGCAGCCGCGGGACAAGGCCGAGGCCGAGGCTGAGGGCGGGACCGACCCCGTTCCGGCGGCGCTCGAGGGCGGCAAGCCGACCCGCATCGGGGGGTCGCCTGTTGTCGACGTCATCGTTCGGCTGAATGAGGGCGGCCAGTACTTCGTCAACCGCATCACGTTCATCGGCAACACGACGACGCGCGACAACGTCATCCGGCGGGAGCTGCGCCTTGTCGAGAACGGCATCTTCAACACCGAGGCGCTCAAGTACAGCGTGCGCCGGCTCAATCAGCTCGGGTACTTCAAGCCGCTCGAGAGCGAACGGGATGTTCAGGTCGAGAAAACGACGGGACAGACGAACAGGGTGGACGTCGCGCTCAAGCTGGAGGAGCAGAATCGCAATCAGCTGACGTTCGGCGCAGGCGTCTCCCAGTTCGAGGGATTCTTCGGTCAGTTGTCGTTCATGACGTCGAATTTCATGGGTCGTGGCGAGAGCCTCACGCTGTCGATCCAGGCCGGCTCGCGTGCGAAGAACTATCAGGTGGCGTTCTCGGAGCCGTTCCTGTTCGATCGACCCATCACGGGCGGCGTCGACGTCTACAACCGCGAGATTCGCTACCCCGAGCAGTTTACGCAGGCTTCTTCCGGCAGCAACGTGGTCTTCGGCTTTCCCGTGGCCGATTTCACGCGCATGTTCATGAGCTACAGCTACGAGGCCGTGACGGTCAAGGAGCTCAATCCGATCTTTCTCGATCCGGTCGTCTTGTCACGCAATCCGTTCCTTCGCGATTCGTTGCTCATCGGGCAGGGCGGACGCCGCACGGTCAGCAAGGTGACGCCGAGCATGATCCACAATACGGTAGACAATCCCATGTTCCCGACGAGCGGCCGGCGCTACACAGGCGTCGTGGAGCTCGCCGGACTGGGCGGGAACACCTCGTTCTACAAGCCGCGCGTCGAAGGGATCTGGTTCATTCCGCACACGCGGCGGACGACGATCGGGCTTCGGGCGGAAGTCGAATACATCGGCGAGTGGGGGCGCACCATTGAACTGCCGATATTCGAGAAGCTGTTTCTGGGCGGCGGGTTCAGCGTGCGCGGCTACGACATCCGCAGCATCGGCCCCCGCGACGAGGAGACCGGTCTGGTGCTCGGCGGCAACAAGAGCCTGCTGTTCAACGCGGAGTATCTGATCACGATCGCCGGGCCGGTGCGCCTGGTGCTCTTCTACGACGCCGGGCAGGTGATGGACACGGGGCAGAACTTCAATATGAACGACTTCATCACGTCGACGGGGACGGAAATTCGCTTCTTCATGCCGGTGCTGAACGTGCCGTTCCGGCTGATTATGGCGTACAATCCGCAGCGCGACGGCGTGCTGGACAACAACTTGCAGCCGGAAAAGGAATTCAGGTTCCGCTTCGATGTCGGGTCGACCTTCTAGACGAATCAAGTCCCTCCGGAGCCTGCGGCTGCCGGTTCTAGCGAAAAGGAATGTACAGATATGAGAGTGTGGTGTCTCCAGACGGTGATGGCTCTGGTGCTCGTCACCGCAACAGCCCACGGGCAGACGGGAGCGGCCCAAACGCCGGCCCCGCCGGCGCCTGCCCCGACGGCTCCTGCGCCGGCAGCCCGCGCGTTTCCGGAGGGAGCACGGTTCGCCTTCGTCAACCTGCAGCGCATTGCCGCTGAGTCGTCCGAGGGCAAGGCCTCGACGGCCAAGGTACAGGCTCTCACCCAGAAGAAGAGCAGCGAGCTCGCCGACAAGAACAAGGCGCTCCAGGCGGCCCAGCAGAAACTGCAGCAGGGGGCGTCGGTGCTGAGCGATTCGGCGCGCGATCAGCTCGAGAAAGAAATCGAGCGCACACAGCGAGACATTCAGCGGCTGCAGCAGGATGCGCAGACCGAGGTTCAGGATCTGCAGCAGGACCTGCAGCAGGAGTTCCAGCGTAAGTTGCTGCCGATCATTCAGCAGATCGCGGCCGAACGCCGCCTGCAGGTGCTCTTCAGCCAGGCCGACTCGGGCATCATCTGGGCGGACGCGGGCCTGGACCTGACGGCCGACATCATCAAGCGGTTCGATTCGGGACCGGCGCCGAGCCAGCCACCCGCTGCCTCCACGACGCCGCCGGCGGCCCCGCCGGCCACCCCTGCACCGGCGCCCGCGACGACCAAGCCTCCCAGGTAGAGTAGACTACGACGTTCGGCATCGTGCCTCCGACCGGGCGCGCCCATTCGGGCGCGTCCGGCAGGCCGGTCTCATCCGCTCACGGGAACCGTGCGCACCGATATCCCACGACTGGTCGACCGCCTCCGCTACCGATATCCTTCGTTTCTCGTCGACGTCATCGCCGAGCAGGAACCCGGTGTGCGGCTGGTCGCACACAAGAACGTGACCTTCAGCGAAGAGTTCTTTCAGGGTCACTTTCCAGGTGTGCCGCTGATGCCCGGCGTCCTGATGCTCGAGACCTTCGCCCAGGTGGCCACCGTGCTGCTGCTCCAGCGGCCCGGGACACCACCCCACGCCCGTGTGGTGCTCCGCAGCGTGACCAACGCCAAGTTCCGCAAGCAGGTGGTTCCTGGCGATCGCTTGCGCGTGGAGGTGACGCTCGGCCGGGCTCGTCCTGCCCTGGCCCGTGTCCGGGGCGCGGCGTTCGTAAACGATCAGGTGGTGGCCGAAGCCGATCTGCTGCTGGCGCTGACCACCTTTCACACGGACATCGATCCGACCGCGGTCGTTCACCCGGGCGCCTTCATCGGCGAGGGCACGCGCATTGGCCCCTATGCGGTCATTGGCGAACACGTCCGCATCGGACGCGGCTGCAAGGTCGGCGCCTCGAGCGTGATCGACGGGTGGACTGAGGTTGGCGACGAGACCGAGGTGTTTCCGTTTGCTTCCATCGGCCTGATCCCGCAGGACCTGAAGTTCAAAGGCGAGCTGACACGGCTCGAGATTGGCCGGCAGAATATCTTTCGGGAGTTCGTGACGATCCATCGAGGGACGCGCGGCGGTGGCGGTTCGACGACCATCGGCGACCGCAACGTGTTCATGGCCTATGCGCACGTCGCGCACGATTGCCACGTAGGGAATGACATCATCTTCGGGAACGCGGCCACGCTCGGAGGTCACGTCACCGTTGAGGATTTCGCCACCATCAGCGCCGGCTCCGGCGTGCACCAGTTCTGCCGTGTCGGCCGTCACGCTTTCATCGGCGGCTACTCGGTGGTGACGAAGGATGCCTTGCCCTTTGCCAAGACCGTGGGCAACCGGGGCCGGATCTACGGTGTCAACACCGTCGGACTCATGCGACGCGGATTCTCGACAGACGCGATTGGACGGCTGAAGCGCGCCTACCGATACCTGCTGCAGTCGAAGCTGAATACGAGTCGAGCGCTCGAAGGGATCGAGCACGATCCGGCAGTCGCCTGCGCCGAGGTGTCCTATCTGCTCGACTTCATCCGAAACTCCACGCGCGGGCCCCTGCTGCGGCGGCCGAAGCGGCGCGCGGAGGAGATGGTCGCAGACGACTGAAGGCGCGGCCGACATGCATCTTGGCCTCATTGCCGGCAACGGCCGCTTTCCGTTTCTGGTGCTCGACGCCGCTCGCCGTCTCCACCACGACGTCACCATCGTCGCGATCAAGGAAGAAGCATCGCCTGAACTGGAGCACGCCGCGGCTCGCGAGCCGAGGGCCGGCCTTCAGTGGGTCTCGCTCGGACAACTCGGCCGCTGCATCGCCGTTCTCAAAGAGGCGGGCGTGAGCCAGGCGGTGATGGCGGGCCAGGTGAAGCACGTCAAGTTGTTCTCGGATATCGTGCCGGATTTGACGCTGCTCGGCGTGCTCGCGCGGCTGCGGACGAAGAACACCGACGCGCTCATCGCGGGCGTTGCCGACGCACTGAGCAAACATGGCATCGAGTTGCTCGATTCGACGAGCTATCTGACGCCGCTGCTGGCCCGTCCTGGAACGCTCACGCGCCGCGCGCCGAGCGAGGAGGAGACGCGGGACCTGACCTTCGGCTACCGGGTGGCCGATCAGATCGCCGCGCTCGACGTGGGGCAGACCATTGCCGTCAAGGACTCGGCCGTGGTGGCCGTGGAGGCGATGGAAGGCACCGACCAGGTCATTGCGCGGGCGGCGCAGCTCGCCGGTCCCGGCGTACGGATCGTCAAAGTGGCCAAGCCCGGGCAGGACATGCGGTTCGACGTCCCCGTGATCGGCGTGGCCACGGTCGAGGCGATGCGCAGGGCGGGCGCGACGGCCCTGTCGATCGACGCCGGGCAGACGCTGATGGTCGATGGCGATGATGCGCTTGCTGCCGCGGACGAAGCTGATATTGCGATTGTGGGCCGGCACAAGGACGACGCCAGCGCCCGTCGAGGATGAATGGTAGAGGAGCCACGTTCACCCCTCCGGGTTGCCGTGATCGGCGTCGGACATCTCGGACGTCACCACGCCCGCATCCTTTCGGCGATGCCGGGTGCCACACTCGCTTACGTGGTCGATATCGACAGGGCGAAGGCGGAGGCGGCCGCCGCGGCTACCGGCGCAACTGCGCTCGAGCAGGCGGCCGACGTGCTCGGCCGCGTTGACGCGGTCACGATTGCCGTCCCGACCGAGGCGCACCTGGACGTCGCGCGGCCGTTCCTCGAGGCCGGCATCGGCGTCCTGATCGAGAAGCCGATGGCGAGATCGATTGGGGAGGCCGATGAGCTGCTGGCCGCTGCCACTGCGGGCGGGGCCACGCTCGGCATCGGCCACACCGAGCGCTACAATCCCGCCGTGAGCGCCGCGCGGACGATGGTCGCCAATCCGCGCTTCGTTGAAGTGCATCGTCTTGGCACGTTCTCCGAGCGCAGCCTGGATATCGATGTCGTCTTCGACTTGATGATTCACGATCTCGACGTCGTGCTCTCGCTGGTGGGGGGCGAGGTTACCGGGATCGAAGCGGTCGGCGTACCGGTGCTGACGGGCCGTGTGGACATCGCCAACGCCAGGATCCGTTTCGCAGGTGGCTGCATCGCCAATGTCACTGCCAGCCGCATCAGCCGCGACCGTGTCCGTAAGGTGCGGTTCTTCCAACGCGATACGTACGTGTCGATCGACTATGCCGCGCAGGAGCTCGAGGTGTGGCGGCTGACGCGCGCGCCCGGAACGCTGCCGGCGATCACTGGCGGCAAGATCGATGTGCCTCCTGATGAGCCCCTTCGGCTCGAGCTCGCCGATTTCGTCGCCGCTGTCCGCGACGGGCGCGAGCCTGGGGTTACCGGTGTCGAGGGGCGTCGCGCGTTGGCGCTGGCTCAACGAATCGTCGATCGGATGGCTGAAGGTGTCTAGGAGTCGGACGAACACGAGCTGCCATGCATGCTGACCTGAGCGCCTTTCTGGCCGATCTGGAGACCCGGCACCTGTTGACCAGGGTGAGGGATCAGGTCAGCCCCGACCTCGAGATCGCGGCGGTGACCGACCTGGCGTGCAAGTCGCCCGGCGGAGGCCCCGCGCTGCTCTTCGAGTATCCGACGGGCTACGACATTCCCGTTGCCACGAATGTCTTTGGATCGCTCGAGCGCATGTGTCTGGCGCTGGGGGTGTCGACGCTGGACGACCTGGCCCGCGACATCGACGAGTTCATGACGCCGAAGATGCCCGCAGGCGTCTTCGACGCGATGAAGATGCTGCCGATGATGGGCCGCCTGCGAGACTTGATGCCGAAGACCGTGCGCGACGCGCCGTGCCAGGAGATCGTGCAGCGTGATGGGTCGCTCGGCGAGCTTCCAATCCTGACGTGCTGGCCGGATGACGGCGGCCCCTACATCACGTTCCCCATCGTCATGACCAAGGACCCTGACACCGGCGTGCGCAATGTCGGGGCGTACCGCATGCAGGTGTTCGATGATCGCACCACCGGCATGCACTGGCAGCGTCACAAGGGGGCGGCGCAGCACTATCGGACGGCCGAGCGCCTCGGCAAGAGGCTGGAAGTGGCCGTGGCGCTCAGTCCAGAGCCCGTGCTGGCGTATGCCGCGACAGCCCCCATGCCGGAGGGGCTCGACGAGCTCTTGCTCGCAGGCTTTCTGTCTCGCCGCCGCGTCGAGCTCGTGCGCTGTGTGACGGTCGATCTCGAGGTGCCGGCGAGCGCGCACATCGTGCTCGAAGGCTACGTGGAGCCGGGCGAGCGCCGCCGCGAGGGGCCCTTCGGCGATCACACGGGTTTCTATTCGCTCGAGGACGATTTTCCCGTGTTTCACCTCCAGTGCATCACACGCCGGCGGCGGCCCGTCTACCTGACCACGGTGGTCGGCGTGCCTCCGATGGAGGACTACTTCCTCGGCAAGGCCAGTGAGCGCATCTTCCTGCCGATCATTCGCAAGACTCTGCCCGAGATCGTGGACATGCATTTTCCGGCCGAGGGGATCTTCCACAATCTGGTGATCGTCTCGATCGACAAACGCTATCCGGGCCATGCGCGCAAGATCATGAACGCGTTCTGGGGACTCGGGCAGCTGATGTTCTCGAAGACCATCATCGTGGTGGACAAGGATGTCGATGTTCACGACGTCGGAGAGGTGACGTGGATCGCGGGTACGCACGTGGATCCGGAGCGCGATATTCAATTCACCAGGGGCCCGCTCGACGATCTCGACAACGCGTCCGACATGCCCGCGTACGGTAGCAAGATGGGGGTCGATGCCACGCGTAAATGGGCGTCCGAGGGATTCACGCGCGAGTGGCCCGCCCGCCTGGCCACCACTGAAGCCGCCGGCCGACGCGCCAGGCAGGTGTGGGAGGGCCTCAACCGCAAGTCATGACCGCGGATCTTCTCGAGACGGTCGGCGAGCGTATCCGGTCGGACGAGCCTCTGACGGACGCTCAGCTCGAGCAGCTTTCGGGCAGCCGCAATATTTTGGTCGTGGGGATGCTCGCCGACGATGTGCGGCGTCGCCGTCACGGTCCGCGGACCACGTTCGTCCGGGTCGAGGACGTGGCATGGGACGACCCGGCGCCGGCGTGGCCCGCTGCGACCGGCGAGATTCGACTGACAGGGACGCCCACACCGTGGCCGGACGCTCTCGCCGCCGTGAGTCGCGTCGTCCGGGCAAGTGGCTCTGTGCCGGTCACCGGGTTTTCGCTGGCCGATCTCGAGGAGCTTGCGGGCCGTCAGGGTCGGATCCTCAGCGTGATTCTGGAGGATCTGCGCGCCGCCGGTCTCGAGTGGATTGCCGAAGCGCCGATCGATCGCTTTCGCGACGCATCCGCGGCATTCGCGGCCCTCGCCACTGCCGGCATGCGTCTCGCGCGCTGCACCGTCACGAGCGTCGCGCCCGATGGTGGGCTCGACGGATTTCGCTTCGTGAGGCGTCTCATCGCCGACGGCGCGGAGATCCGAGCGTTCGCTCCATTGGCGCGGACTCTTCCCCCGGAACCCTCCACGGGCTATGACGACGTGAAAGGGGTGGCACTGGCCCGACTCGCCATCGACAACGTGCCGACCATTCAGGTGGATTGGCGATTGTACGGACCCAAGCTGGCGCAGGTTGCTTTGAACTTCGGCGCCGATGACATCGATGCGGTGCCAGCGCGCGAGGACGGCTCGCTCGGCCGGCGGCGCCAGGCACTCGAGGAAATTCGGCGGAACATCACGGCTGCCATGCAGACACCCGTCGAGCGCACTGGTCGGTTCGATCTGGTCGATCGATGAACCACCTGCGCGCCGGCGCGGTCGGCTACTTGAACGCCAGGCCGCTCGTCTATGGTCTCGAACGGGATCGAGCGCGCATCTCGGTACGCTTCGATGTTCCATCCCGGTGCGCAACGCTGCTTCACGAAGGCAGCATTGACGTCGGCCTGATCCCGTCCATCGAGTACCTCCGTCACTCCGACTATTGCATTGTCCCCGACATCGGAGTCGTTTCGACGGGCCCCGTCGCCTCGGTGGCGCTGTATGCGGCGGGCCCTGTCGAGTCCATCCGGAGCATCGCCCTCGACAGCAGCTCTCGCACGTCTGTCGCGCTTCTGCGCGTGCTGTGTGCCACTCGATTCAACATCGAACCCCGCTATGTCACCGCCGACCCGGATCTTCCTGAGATGGTTCGACGCTGTGACGCGGCGCTGTTGATTGGCGATCCGGCGTTGCTCGTGGACCACCGGGCTCTCGGACTCCAGAAGATTGATTTGGGTGAAGCGTGGACCGAGATGACCGGCCTGCCGTTCGTCTATGCCTGCTGGGCCGGCTGGCCGGAACGCGTCGATGCAGAGGGAGTCGAACTGCTGCGCACGGCGAGAGACGAGGGCGTCGCACACCTCGACCAGATTGGCGCGTCGTACTTCGGCGACGACCCGGAGAAGGGACGCATCGCGCGGGCCTATCTGCAGGAAAACATCAAGTACAATCTCGGCCAGATGGAGAGGGCCGGGCTGCAGAGGTTCTTCGAGCTGGCCGCCGAGCTGCACCTCGTGCCCTCGGACCGAGCACTTCGATTCTACGGGACCGCACCGTGAGCGTTTCCATCGATCGCATCGTCGCGCAGGTTCGATCCGGCGAGCGGCTGACGGCGGAGCAGGCGTCCGTGCTCTATCTGCACGCCCCGCTTCACCTGCTGGGTCGCGTTGCGGACGAGGTGCGGCGACGGAAGCATCCATCGCCGGTCGTCACCTACATTATCGATCGCAACGTCAACTACACGAACGTGTGCGTCGCCCGCTGCAATTTCTGCGCATTCTATCGTCCGGTGGGCTCTTCGGAAGGGTACGTGCTCGGCTTCGAGGAGATTTTCCGAAAGATCGATGAGACGATTGCCGTCGGCGGTGTGCAGCTGCTCCTCCAGGGCGGCCATAACCCCGATTTGCCTCTCGAGTGGTTCGAGGACCTGTTTCGTGCCGTCAAGCAGCGCTACCCGGACTTCAAGCTGCACGCCCTGTCGCCGCCGGAGATCGTCCACCTGTCGCGACTATCTGGACTCTCGACCTCGGCCGTGATCGGTCGGCTGATCATGGCCGGCCTCGACAGCGTTCCTGGTGGGGGAGCCGAGATTCTCGTGGACCGCGTGCGGCGCCTGCTGAACTGCTACGGCAAAGCCACCGCTGATGAATGGATCGACGTGATGCGCAACGCGCACCATGCCGGGCTCCGAACCACCGCGACGATGATGTACGGCAGCGTCGAGACGCCGGAGGAGCGCATCGAGCACCTCCTGCGCCTCCGGGCGCTCCAGGACGAAACCGGTGGATTCACGGCGTTCATCACCTGGAGTTATCAGCCCGAACATACCGAGCTCGGACTGACTGAAGCGACCGGCGTGGACTATCTGCGCACGCTCGCCACGGCGAGGCTCGTCCTCGACAATTTCGACAACCTTCAGTCGTCCTGGGTGACGCAGGGCGGGAAGGTCGGTCAATTGAGCCTGGCCTTTGGCGCCAACGACATGGGAAGCGTGATGATCGAAGAGAACGTCGTCCGCGCCGCCGGAGCGGCCTATTGCATGGACGAAGTGGAGATTGTCCGGAACATCGAGGACGCCGGGTTTCAGCCAAAGCGGCGCAACATGCACTACGACATCCTGGGGGATCCCATCTTTCGCGAGCGTGAGGTGCCACGCATGCACATGCTGGCCGCGGCACGTGTCGAGGGAGACACCAGCGTGCCCTCCGAGTTGACGTCGTATCCGGCTCGCAGCCGGCACGGCAAACGACTTCGATCCGTGTAGATGTGCGCCTCCGCCGCCTGTCGGCCGCCTTGCGGCTGACAGGATCCGCGCCACGCCTGTAGACTCCCCGCGTGATTCAGTTTCGAGCCGACTGGGTCGTTCCTATCGTCGAGTCCCCGATTCGTGGCGGGTGGGTGGCGGTCGACCAGGGCCGCATCGTCGCGGTGGGACGTGAACAGGTACCGCCCTTGAGTGGACCGCCGCGCAGGGTCCGGGAGATCGACCTCGGCCGCGTTGCCGTGCTGCCGGCTCTGGTCAATGCGCACACGCATCTCGAGCTGTCCTGGATGCGAGGCCGCCTGTCGACGGCTGATTCCTTTCCGGATTGGATTCGTCAGCTCATCACGTTGCGCGGCTCGCAACCCGATCCGGCAGGGCCTCTCATCAGGTCGGCCATCGAGCAGGGTATTCAAGAGGCTCGTCGCGCCGGGACCGTGCTGGTGGGGGATATCGGCAACACGCTGGCGTCGGTCGAGCCTCTGAGAGCGAGCGAGTTGAACGGCGTCGTGTTCCGTGAAGTCATCGCCTTTTCAACGCCGGATCCCGACAAGCTCCTTCGTGACATCGAATCGGAGATCGATGCGGTGGGCGACGGTGACACCGTTCGCCTCAGTCTCGCCGCTCACGCCCCCTATTCGGTGGCGCCGGTCGTCTTCAGGGCCATTCGCGATGGGCTCGCCCGTCGGCCGTTCAGACCCTGCAGTATCCACCTGGCTGAGTCGAAAGACGAGCTGGAGTTTCTGTTCGATGCACACGGAGCGTGGCGCGCGCTGCTCGAAGACGTTGGGGCGTGGGAGCCGTCCTGGAAGCCGCCCGGCTGCGGCCCGCTCGAGTATCTGGAGCGGATGGGGTTCATCAGCGAACGGGTGCTCGTGGTCCACGGAGTCCACCTGACCGCCGCTGAACTGTCGAGATTGGCTCGCGCCGGCGCAACGCTGGTCACGTGCCCTCGCGGCAACCTCGCGACTCGGGCGGGAATGCCGCCGATTGCCGCGTTCCATCGTTCCGGAGTACGTGTCGCGATTGGTACCGATAGTCTGGCCAGCGTCGACGATCTGAACGTCTTCCAGGAGCTCGCGGCCCTGCGCCGTCTTGCGCCGGAAGTGCCGGCCCGAACGCTGCTGACGTGGGCGACCGAGAACGGGGCGCAGGCGCTTGGGTTCGCTACGGACTTCGGGGCCATCGAGCCCGGCCGCCGGGCGGCGCTGCTGGCAGTCGCGCTGCCGGCCCAGGTAGGGGATGTGGAAGAATACCTGTTGAGCGGGATCGACCCGGCGCACGTGTCCTGGGTCGAGACGGCCCACTAGACGATGTTGACTGTGCTCGTCGGCAGGATTCGCCAATACGGATCGTTCGTCCGATTCAGTCATTCGATCTTTGCGCTTCCGTTTGCGCTGACCGGTGCCATGCTCGCATGGCGCGAGCATCCGGCGACGCTGCGCCAGGTGCTGTGGATTATTGCCGCGATGGTGTCGGCACGTTCGGCAGCCATGGGGTTCAATCGTCTCGTCGATGCACGCCTCGACCTCCTCAATCCGCGAACGGCCGGACGGGAGCTGCCTCGTGGCGTCATGACGACGAGCGAGGCCACAGCGTTCGTGATCGGGTCGTCCATCGTCTTTCTCGGGTCTGCCTACGCGCTCGGCCCGTTGTGTTTTGCCCTGGCGCCCGTCGCGCTGGGCATCGTGTTCTGGTATTCGCTTGCGAAGCGCTACACGGCGTATACCCAGCTGTTCCTGGGCCTGGCGATGGCCGTGGCCCCGGTCGGGGGCTGGCTGGCGGCGGGAGGGCGGAGTGGATGGGAGCCCTGGATCCTGGCGATCGCCATCGGCTCGTGGGTAGGCGGCTTCGACGTGCTGTACGCATGCCAGGACCTGGAATTCGATCGCGCCCACGGTTTGCGCTCAATCCCGACGCGATTTGGACTCGCTGGCGCGCTGCGGATCTCGAGGCTGATGCACGTCGTGACGGTCGTGTGCCTGGCGATGCTGTACTTCGTGGCTCCTCTTGGCCCCGTGTACCTCGCCGGTGTGGCCGGCGTGGCCGGGCTGCTGGTCTACGAGCAGTCCCTCGTGACGCAGGATGATCTATCCCAGGTGAAGCGTGCTTTCGACCTCAACGGGTATGTCGGGATTCTGTATTTCGTTGTAACGGCGATTGCCCTCTATGTCCACTGAGAGAGGCCGACGCCATTCGGTGGCGGTGGCCATTACCGGGGCGAGCGGTGCCCTCTACGCGACGCGGACCCTGGCAGCGCTCCTCGAACGAGGCTGCCATGTCGAACTCGTGGTGAGCGATTTCGGACGGCGGCTCCTTCGAGACGAGCTGGGGGAAGAAGCGGCGATCGATCGTCTCATCCCGTATCTCGTGTCGCGCCATGGCAACCTCGTCGAGCGTGGCACGCTCACCGTGCACAGCAATCGCGATTTGGGCGCCTCCATCGCCAGTGGCTCGCACGACTGTCGGTCGATGGTCATCGTCCCGTGCTCGATGAAGACGATGGCTGGGGTCGCTCATGGACTGTCGCGCAATCTCGTGGAACGCGCCGCGGACGTCATGTTGAAAGAGCGGCGTCCGCTGGTGATCGTACCGCGCGAGACGCCCATGAGCCTGCCGCAGCTCCGCAACCAGGTGCTGTGTGCCGAGGCCGGCGCGATCATGCTGCCGGCCATGCCGGCGTTCTATCAGCTGCCGAAGACGCTCGACGATCTGGCAAACTTCATGGCCGGCAAGATTCTGGCCGCGCTCGGCTTCGAGCAGGATCTCTACCCGCCGTGGACAGGGTAGACGGACCGTCCAGGAACCCCTCCGACATCGCCCGGATGTTCGATGCCATCGCCGGGCGGTACGACACGCTGAACCATCTGCTGAGCGCAGGATTGGATCGTCGCTGGCGCGAGCGCGCCATCCTGGCCCTCGATCTGACCGGCCAGGAGACTCTGATCGACGTCTGCACAGGTACGGCGGATCTCGCGATCGCCGCAGGACGGGGACCGCGGTGCGCGCGTCGTGTCGTGGGCGTGGACTTCGCCTCGGCGATGCTTGCGCTCGGAAGAGACAAGGTCCACCGTGCCCGGCTGAGTCAGTCGATTGTTCTGATTCGCGGCGACGCTTCGCGTCTGCCGATCGCTTCGGGCACGCATCGACGTCGCGACGGTGGCCTTCGGCATCCGGAACGTCGAGGACCCCGCCACGGCGTGTCGCGAGATCAGTCGTGTGCTCAAGCCCGGTGGTCGACTGGCGATTCTCGAGTTCGGGATTCCGTCATGGCCGGTGTTCCGAGCGGTCTATCTCTGGTACTTTCGGGTCCTCCTGCCAAGAGTTGGCGGGTGGATCTCCCGCCACGGCTCGGCCTATGCGTATCTTCCCGCGTCGGTCGGCGCGTTCCCCTCGCCGGCCGTGTTCTCGGATTGGCTCAGGACAGCAGGGTTCTCCACGGTCCAGGTGACGCCGCTCACGGGAGGGATCGTGAACCTCTACGTCGCATCACGGGGCCCGGGTGGTTCGGGCGCCCACGCTGAAGCTGCTATAATCGTGTAAACACTAGATGTACTTCGATTTCGAGGATCATCGGCCAGACATCGAGCCGGTGGGAAGCGCCATTTCCGCCCGCGAAGGGGCTTTGCTGTCCTTCGTCATCCACGCAGCGTTCGTGGCGTCGCTCATCCTGCTTCCGTCGCTGTTGCCGGCTCCAGACCCGCGAGCGCTCGCCGAAGAGCAGGAGCTGCTGCTGAAACAACAGCAGCTGCAACAGCAGGAACGCGAGAACCAGCGGTTCGTCTTCATGGCTCCGAAGGTCGATCTCGAGGCGCTGCGCCCACCTCCTCGCGCTGAAATGTCCGATAAGAACCGTGAGTCGCGAAGCCCAAGGCAAGCGCCAGCCCCCAAGAACGCCTTGCCGTTCGCTCGCGGAAACTCGGCAGAACGTGCCGAGGCGCCGCTCGGCCCAGCCCCTCGCCGGGAACCCCCGGCGCAACCGCAGGTTGACACGGCGCAGGAGGCGGACGCGGGGAGTCAACCCGGATCGGAGTCGCCGCTCGTGACACCGTCCGACCGCGGCGCCCCGAGCCAGACCGCCATGGCCACACCCGGTGCCGGCGGGCGCGCGGCGGCTCCTGGCACCGCGCTGGGCGAAGCGCTTCGCAATCTGCAGCGCTACGTCGGTCAGGAGTCGTTCGACAATCCCGAGGGCGGAGCCTCGGCGTACGGCCCCTGGATTCAGTTCGATGCGAAGGGTGTCGAATTCGGTCCGTGGATTCGACGGTTCGTGGCCCAGATCAAGCGCAACTGGTTCATCCCGTATGCCGCGATGGTGATGAAGGGCCACGTCGTCCTGACGTTCTACGTGCACAAGGACGGCACCATTTCCGAGCTGGCCGTTCAAGGCCCGAGCAATATCGAGGCGTTCAATCATGCCGCCTTCAACGCGCTGGCCACATCGAATCCGACCCAGCCATTGCCGCCGGAGTATCCATCCGAACGGGCCTTCTTCACCGTGACGTTCTTCTACAACGAGACGCCTCCCTAGCTCCTCACCGCCATGACACGCACGGAGCAGATTGGGCTGCTGATCCTGCTCACCGCGGTCGCTCTGTGGGCGCTGGTCTGAACCGGTGGGCGATCGTGCGCTCGATCGTTGCGGTCCTCGGGCCGACGGCGACGGGGAAGAGCGCGCTCGCGCTGGCCCTTGCCGAGCGCGTAAACGGCGAGATCGTCAGCTGCGATTCGACGGCCGTCTATCGTGGCTTCGACATCGGCACCGACAAGCCTCCGGCGGAAGCTCGACGCCAGCGCCCTCACCATCTGATCGACGTTGTCGAGCCTGACGAGATCTATACGGCGGCGCGGTACGCGAACGACGCCAGCCGCGTGATCGGCGAGATTCATGGGCGGGGCCGCGTACCTATCGTCACGGGCGGGACTGGGTTCTATTTCCGTGCGCTGACCCGAGGACTGTTTCCAGGTCCGGGTCGCGACGATCGCCTGCGGGCGCGGCTGGAGTCCATCGCCAGCCGCCGTGGCAGCGGTTTCCTCCATCGCATGGTGGCCAGGCTCGATCCTCCTTCGGCCGCGACGCATTCAGTCGAATGACGTCAAGCGGCTGGTGCAGAGCCCTGGAGGTGTACTTCCTGACGGGGAAGCCTCTGACCGCACATTTCACCGCCACGGCATCGCCGCTCGGGGACGTCCGCGTCGACGCCTTCGCGCTGTCGCTAGGCGCGGAGCAGCTGCTCGACCGCATTACGCGCCGCGTGGACGCTCAGTTCGCGTCGGGCCTCTTGGACGAAGTTCGCGGTCTGCTCGCGCGCGGGGTTCCTTCGACGGCTCACGCCTTCGGCGGGCTCGTCTATCGACAAGTGCTCGAGCTCCTGCAGGGCGTGCGCGATGAGGATGCGACGCGCCGCCTGATCGTGCGCGAGAACAAGCGATACGCGAAGCGCCAGTTGATCTGGTTCCGCAAAGAATCTAAGCTACAGTGGCTTCAGGGGCCAGGCGAACGGGAAGACGTGGTCGATGCCGTGTGCCGGGCGTTACCGGACACGGATGAGAGAAGCGGTCAGGGATCCCTAGCGCATGTCGCAGATGCCCGACGCGAAGGTTCTACCGCCGAACATTCAGGACGGTTTCCTCAACAGTGCTCGGCGTGAGCGGCTCGTCGTGTCGATCCGTATGATGGATGGCACGGACCTCGAAGGCCGCATCAAACACTTCGATCGATTCGCATTGATTCTCGAGCAGGACGACGGCGATCGAATGATCTTCAAGCATGCGATCGCTCTCATTCGTGCTCCCCGATCCGTCGACTCGTTTCCGGCGACCGCTCGTTCATAGCCGGAGTCGCCCGGTCCCGAGACCGCCCAGCTTCCGTGTCAACCGCGAACAGTCCGTTCCGCCGGGCCATTGTGCTCGTCATCGACAGCCTTGGAGTCGGCGCACTGCCCGACGCCTCGCATTACGGTGACCAAGGCAGCGACACGCTGGGCAACATCTCACGACAGGTTTCCATTCGCCTGCCATCCCTTGCCCGGATGGGCCTCGGGCGGGTAGGTGTGCTCGCCGGCGATCGCCCTGATCCGGCGCCGGACGGTGCGTTCGGTCGAATGTGCGAGCAATCGCCGGGCAAGGATTCGGTGACCGGTCACTGGGAGATGACCGGGCTCGTTCTCGATCGCGCCTTCCCGGTTTTCCCGGACGGGTTCCCCTCCGCGCTGATGGCGGAGTTCGAGCGTCGGATTGGACGAGGGACGCTGGGCAACAAGGCCGCTTCGGGTACCGCCATCATCGACGAGCTGGGCGCCGAGCACGTGCGGACCCAGTCTCCGATTGTCTACACCTCGGCCGACAGCGTGTTCCAGATTGCCGCGCATGAAAGCGTCATTGCTCCCGCCGACCTTCACGCCATCTGCCGGGTCGCCTACGAGTTGGCGGTTGGCGGCTACGGTGTCAGTCGCGTGATCGCGCGGCCGTTCGTCGGTACACCTGGCCACTTCGAGCGGACCGCTAACCGCAAGGACTTTGCGCTGCCACCGACCAGTCCCACACTGCTCGACAGCCTGCGCAGTGCCGAGTATCCGGTGGTCGCGATCGGCAAGATCGACGACTTGTTTGCGGGGCGTGGCATCAGTCGTGCGATTCGCACGTCGAGCGACGACGAGGGGATGGACGCGGTGGAAGGTGAGCTGGATCGGGTCCGCGAGGGGATGATCTTCGCCAACCTCGTGGACTCGGACACGTTATTCGGGCACCGCAACGACGTGCGCGGCTACGCGGCGAACCTGGAACGTATCGACGCCCGCTTAGGCGAGCTCGTCGCCGGTCTGGCGGCAGAGGATTTGCTGGTCGTGACGGGCGATCACGGAAACGACCCGACCACTCCCAGCACGGACCATTCGCGCGAGTACGTGCCCGTACTCGTGACGGGGCCTCGGGTGGCCCGGAGCCGGGATCTCGGCACGCGCTCGACGTTTGCCGATCTGGGTCAGACCCTTGCCGAGGTCTTCGGCGTCGGCCCCTTGCCATTTGGCGTGAGCTTCCTCGCCGATCTGGTGACCTCTCATGACCACGCTTCGTGAGCAACTCGAGGCCCGCGAGCACCAGCTGCTCGCGGCGCAAGCCGCCAAGAGCAGCCAGACCCGGGGACGGCTTCGGCCGGAGCCCGAAGACGACGTGCGGCCGGCGTTTCACCGCGATCGCGATCGCGTGATTCACTCGAAGGCATTCCGGCGGCTCAGTCACAAGACGCAGGTGTTCTTCAGGCCGGCGCGTGACCACTACCGCACGCGGATGACGCATACACTCGAGGTGTCGCAGATTGCCCGGACGATCGCCAAGGTGCTGCGCCTGCACGAGGAGCTGACCGAAGCGATTACGCTTGCCCATGATCTGGGGCACACGCCCTTTGGTCATGCGGGCGAGCGCGTGCTCAACGACATCACGCCGGGCGGGTTCAATCATTACGAGCAGAGCCTTCGCGTGGTGGATCGGTTGGAGAACGACGGTGAAGGCCTGAACCTCACCTGGGAAGTGCGCGACGGAATCGCCAAGCACTCCAAGGGCAAGACCGGCACGCCCGTGGGCGCCGATCCCGAACACCGGGCGTCCACGCTCGAGGGGCAGATCGCGCGCGTGGCCGACCTCGTCGCCTATGTGAACCACGACATCGACGACGCGATTCGCGCGGGACTCCTCAGGCAGGAGGACCTGCCCGGTGGGCCGCTCGAAGCCCTCGGCGCCACGTCATCGGAGCGCATCGGCACCATGGTGCGTGACGTCGTCTTCGCGTCGCTGGAGGGCGGTCTGACTGAGATTCGCATGGGGAACGACGTGCTCGGTGCGACGCTCGAGCTCCGGCGGTTCCTCTTCGAGAGCGTCTATGAGAACGAGATCTCCACCGCCGAATTCAAGAAGGCCGCGGCGATTCTCGGCGGGCTGTGGGAGAAGGTGCGCGATCAGGCCGATCGGTTCCTCGATCCCCGAATCGTCCAACGAGACGGGCTCGACGTGGCGGCCCGGGATTTCCTTGCCGGGATGACCGATCGGTTTGCGGTCGGACTTTTCGAGGAGCTCTTCATTCCCAAGCCCTGGACCGGCCTCGACTGATCGGCATGGTATGATAGAGGGTCCGGCCGGCGCAAAAAAAGCCGACCGGCACCACCATGCTCCTCGACGTACGGACGATGCGTGGCACCGTAGACCGTTTCCTGCGGTCAGTACGAGCCGTCCGCCTTCGAGTCGGAGGATGACGCGTACCGCGTCATCGCGCCGACGTCGTTGGCGTTCGATGTGCACAAGGATGGCGACCGCTATCGACTCGTGGGCACCCTGAGCTCCACGCTCGAGATCAGCTGCAGCCGGTGTCTCGAGCCGTTTCCGGTGCCGATCGATGCCGCATTCGACCTCCGGTACGTGCCGCAGGACTTGAATCGGGGCGAAGGCGAGCAGGAGATCGAGGAGGACGACCTCGCGACGGCCTATTTCCGTGACGATCTCATCGATCTGGGGCAGCTGGCCCGCGAGCAGTTCCTGCTCGGCCTGCCCATGAAGCCGCTCTGCGCCGACAGTTGCAAGGGTCTCTGTCCGCACTGCGGCGCGAACCTCAATCAGGTGACGTGCCTGTGCGCGAGACGGTGGGAGGATCCCCGATGGTCGGGGCTGCGGTCGCGCCTCGACGCTCAGGACTGACCGATTCAAAGACCACCGCACGGCCGATTGGGCCGCCGCGGTTCAACACAGGACAAGCGAAATGCCCAATCCGAAACGACGACACTCGAAGGCGCGGACCGCCAAGCGGCGCACGCACGACGCGCTCAAGCCGCCGGCGATCGGCGAATGCGCACACTGTCACGAGCCGAAGCTGCCGCACCAGATGTGCCCGCACTGCGGCTACTATCGCGGCCGTCAGATCCGCGAGGTTGACGAAGCGTAGTCTCGAGCGGTCGTTCCACGATGAGGGCCCGGATAGCCGTCGATGCCATGGGGGGCGACCACGCCCCGGCCACCATCATTGACGGCGCCATGGCCGCCGCCCGGCATCTCGACCTTGGTGTGGTTCTGGTCGGAGCCGAGTCGGCGATTCTTTCCCGGCTGACAAGTCATCGCGATGCCGGACGCCTGGACGTGCGCGTGATCGACGCACCGGACGTGATTGACATGGCCGAGTCGCCGGCGTCTGCGCTGCGGCGCAAGCCGCGCGCGTCCATCCGCGTGGCGGCCGAGGTGGTGGCTCGGGGAGAAGCGGATGCGCTCGTGAGCGCGGGCCACACGGGTGCGACCGTGCTGGCCACTCACGCGGCGTTCGGCATGTTGCCCGGAGTAGACCGACCGGCGCTCGCGACCATCATTCCGACACGTGCGCGCCCGGCCGTGTTGCTCGACTGTGGCGCCACGCTCGAGTGCCGCCCCTTGCACCTGCTGCAGTTTGCCGTGATGGGCAGCGTCTATGCGAAGGTCGCCCTTGGCCTCGAGCGTCCGCGCGTCGCCCTGTTGTCGATCGGTGAGGAGGAGACCAAGGGCACCGAACTCACACGCGAAGCCTATCGCCTGCTGAAGGGGTCGACGATTCATTTCACGGGCAACCTGGAGGCGCGCTCGGTGTACAGCGGCGCAGCCGATGTCATCGTGTGCGATGGCTTCACCGGCAACGTGGCGCTGAAAATCAGCGAGAGTCTGGTCGAAACCGTTGAGACGCTTCTCGGTGAAGAGTTGGCCTCCACGTTGAGCGGCCGGATGGGCCACCTGATCTCGCGTCGTGCCTTCCGGCGATTCCGCCGGCGCGTCGATTACTCGGAGTACGGGGGCGTGCCACTGCTTGGTGTCGCCGGCCTCGCGGTCGTGGGCCACGGCCGGTCGTCCGCCAAGGCGGTGCGGAACGCGGTTGCGATGGCCTCCCGGTTCGCGACCCAGCCACTTCTTCGACAGATCGAGCAGGAGATTGCCGCCGTGACGGTGTCGCACAGTTGATCGCCTTTCTGTTCCCAGGACAGGGTTCGCAGAAGGTGGGTATGGGCCGCGCGCTGGCCGAAGCCTTCGCGGTGTGCGCGGAGACATTTGCCGAGGCCGATCGCGCCCTTGGCGAGTCCATCAGCACGCTCTGCTTCGAAGGCCCGGCCGATCGCCTCGGGCTGACGGAGAACACTCAGCCGGCCATTCTTGCGGTCAGCGTCGCCGCCTGCCGACTGCTGGCTTCCAGAGGATGGCGGCCGGATGTCGTGGCTGGTCACAGTCTCGGCGAGTACAGCGCCCACGTCGCGGCGGGCACGTTGTCCTTCGCCGATGCCCTCACGGTTGTACGGCGCCGGGGTCGTTACATGCAGGAGGCCGTGCCTGTCGGTGCTGGTGCGATGTCGGCAATTCTCGGGCTGGATGCCGTGCAGGTGGCCGAAGCCTGTCGAGCCGCCGAAGAAGGCGACGTGGTCGCTCCGGCGAATCTAAATGCGCCCGGTCAAGTGGTGATTGCAGGCACGACCGCCGCGGTCGCGAGAGCGGGCGAACGGGCGCGCGCGATGGGCGCGAAACGGGTCATCGCGCTCCCGGTGAGTGCGCCCTTCCACTGTGCGCTCATGCGACCCGCGCAGGAACGTTTGGCGCCTGAGCTGCGGGCGGTCGCCGCGTCGGCTCCGCGTCTGCCCGTCATCGCCAACGTCGATGCCGCGCCCAAACGCGACGCCGTGTCGTCCATCGAGGCGTTGATCGCGCAGGTGTCGGCGCCCGTGCGATGGGAAGAGGTGATGAGGCGCCTTGCGTCCGACGGCGTCCGCGCGTATGTTGAAGTGGGTCCGGGGACCGTATTGAGCGGGTTGGCGCGCAAGATTCATCGCGACGCGGTCGTGGCGAACATCGACGATCCCGCCGGCCTCGCTGAGGTTGAACGGCTGCTGGCGTCAGAGGGCGGGTCGTGAGCGACCTGTCGGGTCAGGTCGCCATCGTGACCGGGGCGTCGCGCGGCATCGGCCGCGCGATTGCGCTCGAGCTCGCGGCTCAGGGTGCGACCGTCGTAGCGGCTGCACGCGCGGATCATGCGGCCGGCACGGTGGCGGCGATCGGGGAGCGCGGCGGACGGGCCGAGTCCGCCATGGTCGACGTGACCGATGCGGACGCGGTCGAGCAACTGGTCTCGGGTACGATGGAACGCCATGGGCGCATCGATATCCTCGTGAACAATGCCGGGATTACGCGCGATCAGCTGCTGGTCCGAATGAAGCGCGACGACTGGGATGCGGTGCTGGCGACGAATCTGACGGCGGCATTCACCTGTGCGCAGGCCGTGTTGCGCCCAATGATCAAGCAGCGCCGTGGTCGGATTATCAATATCGGCTCTGTGGTGGGGCAGGTCGGCAATGCCGGGCAGGTCAACTATTCGGCATCGAAGGCGGGTTTGATCGGCTTCAGCCGCGCCCTGGCGCGAGAAGTGGCGTCACGGCAGATCACGGTGAACGTGGTGGCGCCGGGCTTCATCGACAGCGCCATGACGCAGGCCATTTCCGACGAGGCGCGAACGGCGTGGCTGACGCAGGTGCCGCTCGGCCGTTTCGGGTCCGCCGACGAGGTCGCGTGGGCGGTGTGTTTCCTGGCGTCGGATCGCGCGGCGTATATTACGGGTCAGGTGCTCGCGGTGAACGGCGGTCTGCACATGTAAGGTCCGGCGGTCGGCCGGCAGAGACGGATGGCTTCGAAGAGGAGGCGTGAATGGCGGTTTCAGAAAAGGTGAAGAGCATTATCGTGGAACAGCTTGGGGTCGACGAAGAAGAAGTCACACCGGATGCGTCGTTCGTCGACGACCTGGGCGCCGACTCCCTCGACACGGTGGAGCTCGTCATGGCGTTCGAGGAGGAGTTCGGGATCGAGATTCCGGACGAGGACGCCGAGAAGATTACGCGTGTCAAGGAGGCCATCGATTACATCGAGTCGCACGCCAAGACGAAGAAGTAGCCGCGGCGCCCGCGGAGCGGATCCGCGAACACAGACGGAGGTCACTTGAGCAGGCGAGTAGCCGTGACGGGCATCGGCCTGGTGTCCTCGGTGGGAATTGGAACCGAGGCCAACTGGAAGGCGCTCTGCGCGGGACGAAGCGGGATCGGACGGATCACGCATTTCGATCCGGAGAAGTTCGCCTCGCAGATCGCGGGGGAGGTGAAGGGCTTCGATCCGCTGCAGTTCATCGAGAAGAAGGACGTGAAGAAGATGGACGTCTTCATCCAGTTCGCCCTCGCGGCGTCGCAGTTCGCGATGGACGACTCGGGCTTGAAGGTGACGCCATCGAACGCGCCGCGCGTCGGCGTGTTCATTGCCTCGGGAATCGGCGGGTTCAGCACCATCGAACGCGAGCACATCGCGCTGCTCGAGGGCGGCCCGCGCAAGATTTCGCCGTTCTTCATTCCCTCGGCCATCATCAACCTTGCCGCGGGCCAGGTATCGATCCGGTTCGGCGCCAAGGGGCCCAATTCCGCCACCTGCACGGCGTGCTCGGCGTCGGCGCATGCCATCGGCGACGCGCTCGAGATCATCCGGCGGGGCGCCGCGGACGCTATGATCGCCGGCGGGTCGGAAGCGGCCATTACACCCATGGGCGTCGGCGGCTTCGCGGCCATGCGGGCGCTCTCGACCCGCAACGCGGAACCCGCTCGCGCCAGCCGGCCCTTCGACCGTGACCGCGATGGCTTCGTCATCGGCGAAGGCGCCGGCGTGATCGTGCTCGAGGAGCTCGAGCAGGCGCGCCGCCGCGGCGCGAAGATCTATGCCGAGCTCGTCGGCTACGGGATGTCGGCCGATGCGTATCACATCACCGCTCCCTCTGAGGACGGGGACGGTGGCGTGCGCGTGATGCGGCTGGCCATGGAAGACGCGAAGGTGAAGCCTTGCGACGTGCAGTACATCAACGCGCATGGCACCTCCACCCCATACAACGATCGGCTCGAGACGCTGGCCATCAAGAAGTGCTTCGGCGATCATGCGGCGCGTCTCGCCGTGTCGTCCACCAAGTCGATGACCGGTCATCTGCTGGGCGCGGCGGGAGGCCTGGAAGCCGGCATCACCGCGCTGTCGATCGACCGGCAGATGATCCCGCCCACCATCAACCTCGAGACCCCCGATCCCGACTGCGACCTCGACTATGTGCCTGGCGAGGCGCGAGCGGCCGCCATCACGTGCGCGCTGAGCAACTCGTTCGGGTTCGGCGGCACCAACGCCGCGCTGCTCTTCAAGAGGTATACGGCGTGATCGCCCGGCCGGGGCGAGTCGCGCGCGCGTCCGAGCCGCCGCAGGGGATCGGTCCAGGTCGATGAAGATTGGCGTCTGTATCAAGCAGGTCCCGGTCCGTGAATGGCAGCCACGCCTCAACGAGACCCGCACCTGGATCCGGGAGCAGGATGCCAGTTACGAGATGAACGAGCCGGACGCCTACGCACTCGAGGAGGCTCTGCGCCTGAGGGAGCAGCACGCCGGCGAGGTCGTGGTGTGCTCGGCCGGTCCCGCGCGCGTTGCTCAGGTGATTCGCGAGGCTCTGGCGCGTGGAGCGGATCGCGCCATTCACGTCGAGGGCGAGCAGCTCGCGTCAGCCGATGCGTTCGGGGTCAGCTGGGCGCTTGCCGGGGCCATCGTGGAGGAGCGGTTCGATCTCCTGCTCACCGGGCTGCAGTCCGACGATCAAGGGTTCGCGCAGACGGGCGTGATCCTGGCGGAGCGGCTCGGCCTGCCGCACGCGACGATCATCATGGACGTCCAGATCGGATCCGGCGAGGTGCGCGTGAAACGCGAGCTGGAGGGCGGGTGGTTTCAGTGGGTATCGATGCCGATGCCCGCCGTGCTGACGATTCAGAGCGGCATCAATCAGCTGCGTTACGCGACCCTCAAAGGCATCATGGCGGCCAAGAAGAAAGAGATTCGCAAGGTGACCGTCGCCGTAGAGCCCAAAGCGACCCAGCGCGTCGTGGCCCTCTACGTGCCCGAGAAGACCAAGAAGACCACGATGATCGGCGGAACGCCTGGCGAAGCCGCACGCGAACTGGTCACTCGGCTGCGCGACGAAGCGCGCGCTTTGTAAGGCGCTCATGGGTGCGTCGGTCGAGAACAGCATGGTTGTCGTGATTGCCGAGCAGCGGGACGGCAAGCTCAATCGAGCGAGCTGGGAGGCGATTGCTGCGGCGCAGCAGGTGGCGCGCGGTCGGATCTCGGTGCTGGTGCCGGGTGCGGATGTCGGAGCGGTCGCGACAGAGCTGGCCTCAGCGGACGTGGCCGAAGTGGTGGCGCTCGAATCCAGCCTGCTCGCCGCGTACACGCCCGATGCCTACACGTCGGCGCTCGCACAGTGGCTCGGGGAGCAGACCCCGACGCTCGTGCTCCTGGCACACACGTATCAGGCTCGAGATTTTGCGCCGAAGCTCGCAGCCCGACTCGATCGGGCGCTCGTCACCGACTGCACGGCGATCAAGATGGACGGCGAGACGCCGGCATTTGCCCGTCCGATGTTTCAGGGCAAGCTGACAGCGGACGTGGTGCTCGAGGGGCCCGCGCCGCATTTCGTCACCCTACAGATTGGCGCCTTCCGGGCCGACGCCGTGGCGCGCGCGACGTCGCCGGCGGCAGTTCGCTCGGTGCCGGCGGTCGTGGACCAGGCGGCGGTGCGTCAGCGGCCCGAGCCGCCCTTTCAAGAGGCGAAGCAGGCGGTCGATCTCGCGCAGGCCGACCGAATCGTCGCGGTGGGTCGGGGCATCAAAGCCCGGGAGCACCTGGCGCTGGCCGAACGGCTGGCGGCGGCCCTGGGGGCCGAGCTCGCGGCGTCGCGACCGATCTGCGATTCCGGATGGTTGCCGATGGAGCGCCAGATTGGCAGCTCGGGGCAGACCGTGGCGCCAAAGCTCTACGTGGCACTCGGCATTTCAGGTGCGATTCAGCACGTGGTGGGCATGAAGGGGTCGCGTACGATCGTCGCCATCAACAAGGATCCCGACGCGCCTATCTTCGAGATCGCCGACTACGGGATTGCCGGCGACCTCTTCGAGATTGCGCCCGCGCTCATCGCCGAGCTCCAGAAGTAGCCGCGCGCGGCGGCTTGGCGCGCCCGAGACTCTGTGGAACGCGACACACTCGAAGTCGACGTGCTCATTGTCGGCGGGGGACCGGCCGGCCTGGCGGCGGCGCTGCGTCTGGCCGCGCTCAAGCGGGAGTCGGGCCGCGATGATCTGTCGATTGCGGTCCTGGAGAAGGCGCGGGAGCCTGGCGCGCACCTGCTGTCGGGCGCGGTGCTCGATCCTGCGAGTCTGGCGGAGCTCGTTCCCGATTTCCGCGAGCGCGGAGCGCCGCTCGACACGCCGGTGCACGAAGACCGCGTGTACTTCCTCACAGAACAGCGCCGGCTGCGTTTCCCGTTCACACCCCCACCGCTGCGTAATCACGGCAACTACATCATCTCGCTCAATCGCTTCAGCAAATGGATGGCCGGTCTGGTCGAAGAGGCCGGCGTCGATTGTTTTGCGGGCTTTGCGGGCGAGCACCTCCTGATGGACGGAGAGCGCGTGGTGGGCGTGCGGACGGGTGACCGGGGCGTCGGCCGCCACGGCGAGCGTCGAGGAAACTTCGAGCCCGGCGTCGACGTGCGAGCCAAGGTCACGATTCTCGCCGAGGGCGTGCGCGGTAATCTGACGAAAGAACTCGTGCGCAGGCGCGAGCTCGCGTCAGGCCGCAACCCGCAGGTGTATGCGATCGGCATCAAGGAGCTCTGGGAAGTGCCACCCGACCGGATTGCGCCGGGCTCCGTGATGCACACGATGGGGTATCCACTGCGGTTCGAGGAGTTCGGGGGGGCTTCGTCTACGCGATGCCGGAGGGCCGCGTGTCGGTCGGTTTCGTCGTCGGCCTCGACTATCGTGACCCGATGTTCGATCCGCATGTAGCCTTCAATCGCTTCAAGACCCACCCCCTGATGCGCAGGCTGCTGGCCGATGGGCACATGGTTCACTACGGGGCGAAGGCATTGCCCGAGGGCGGTTGGTACGCGCTACCGAAGTGTCACACCGACGGCGCGCTCATCGTCGGAGACGCCGCGGGGTTCGTCAATTCGTTTCGTTTGAAAGGCATTCATCTGGCCATCAAGACCGGGATGCTCGCCGCCGACACGGCGTTCGAGGCGATCGGCCGCGGTGACTGGTCGGAACGGGCGCTCTCGGCGTTTCAGCAGAAGATCGATGCAAGCGAGGTGCGTACGGAGCTCTACGGCGTGCGGAACGTTCACCAGAGCTTCGAGCACGGATTGATAGCCGGGCTGGCCTATTCCTCGATCGCTCTGGCGACGAAGGGGTGGTGGTGGCGGCCAATGTCGAACGAAGCAGGGCACGCGCGGATGAGGACCGTCGAGGACTACTACCCCTCGCCGGAAGCCGCGCAGAGAGCTCGGTCAGACACTGTCAGGCCCGATCGCGTCCTCACGTTCGACAGACTCACCAACGTCCACTACTCGGGCACGCGGCACGAGGAGGATCAGCCCTCGCATCTCCTGGTGCATACTGACGTGTGCGAATCGATCTGCGGCGCCGAGTACCAGCATCCGTGCACGCGATTCTGCCCGGCGCAGGTGTACGAGATTGTGCCGGCGGAGAACGGGCAGGGTGTCAGGCTTCAGATCAACGCCTCCAACTGCGTGCATTGCAAGACGTGCGACATCATGGATCCGTACCAGGCCATTACATGGGTCCCGCCGGAGGGCGGCGGGGGTCCCCAGTACGACGGCATGTGACCGCGGACTCGGAGTGGCGCACCTCGCGGGTCAAGCGCGCGCAGGCAGCCGCGATCGCGTCAGTCGTCTCGCCGCTCGTCGGAACGCTGGGTCGCACGCTCAGGTGGCGAACCGAGGGCATGGAGCACTTCTCTGACATCGAGGCCGCTGGCCAGCAGCCGATCATGGCGTTCTGGCACGGGCGGATCCTCCCGGCCTGTTACTACTTCCGCAACCGTGGCATTGTCGTCATCACGAGTCAGAACTTCGATGGCGAGTGGATCGCGCGCGTAATCGAGAGCTTCGGCTACGGGACGGCGCGCGGATCGTCGTCACGTGGTGGAATCCGAGCGCTGCTTCAGCTGAAGCGGGATCTGGCCGAGGGGCGCCCTGTTGGGTTTACCGTGGACGGGCCTCGAGGGCCCGCGTGTCGCGTGCAGCCGGGCGCCGTGTGGTTGGCCAGCGCGACTGGAGCGCCAGTGGTGCCGTTTCATCTGGAGGCTGCCCGGCACTGGACGCTTCAGAGCTGGGATCGGACACAGATTCCCCGGCCGTTCACCACGGTGTCGGTCGTGGTTGGCAAGCCTGTGAGAGTGCCCGAGGATGCCAGCGCGGCCGTGCTGGAGGAGTTCAGGCAACTGGTCGAATACTCGCTCAACACCCTCGAACAGCGGGCGTTGGCTTTGCTCGAGCGCGCGCCCGTCCACGATTAAATGTCCTTCGCGCTCGTTCATTCCGAACGCTTCGCGGATCACCTGACGCCACCCGGCCATCCCGAGTCGGCTGAACGTGCGCAGGTGATGGCCGCCGTCGCTTCGATCTGGAGGGGACGCGGTGGACGCGTCATCGAGCCGCGTGCGGCGACGCCAGCAGAACTGGCCCGCGTCCACACCGCGTCTCATCTGCAGACCATCGCCGGCACCGCAGGGCGGGCGGTCAAGCTCGATCCCGATACCTACACGTCGCCCGATTCAGCCTCCGTCGCCCTGCTGGCTGCCGGCGCGGCCATCGAGGCCGTGGAGCTTGTCATGGCCACCCCGGGCACACGGGCCCTGGCGCTCGTGCGGCCACCCGGGCACCATGCGGAGTCACACCGCGCCATGGGGTTCTGTCTGTACAACAACGTGGCCGTGGCGGCCGCCCATGCGCTGGCGGCCGGCATGGGCCGTGTAGCCATCGTGGACTACGACGTCCATCACGGAAACGGGACGCAGACCATTTTCGCCGGCGATCCTCGAGTCCTCTACGTCTCGACCCATCAGTACCCGTACCATCCCGGCACGGGCGCGGCCGAGGAAGTCGGGGAGGCGGAAGGTGCTGGTTTCACGGTGAACGTGCCGATGGAAGCCGGGTCCGGCGATGCCGACTATGATCTCGTTTTTCGCGATCTGGTGATTCGCGTTCTCGAGCAGTTCGACCCTGGTGCGCTGATCGTCTCGGCCGGCTTCGACGCTCATGAGCGCGATCCGCTGGCCGGCATGCGGGTCAGCACCAGCGGGTACACCCGGTTGACGACACGTCTGCGGGCGCTGGCCGATCGCGTCTGCGATGGCCGCATGGTACTCGTCACCGAGGGAGGGTACGATTTGCGCGCATTGGGTGCCTGCTTGTCGGAAACTGTTGAAGTGCTCGCCGAGGGCGAGACAGTGCCTGTGGTTCCCATAGACGGTCAAACGCGTCGTGGCGCCACGGCGTTGGCCGCGTCGCGTGCCGCACTCGCGCGTTATTGGCAGCTATAATGGAGAGTGGAGCACGGATTTCACTCGTCGATGGCTGACTTTATACCGCAGGCATTCGATCGAAAATGGCAGGAGCGCTGGGCCGCAACACGCGCGTTCGAGGTTTCTGAAGATCCGGCGCGCCGCAAGTTCTACTGCCTGGAGATGTTCGCCTACCCGTCGGGCCATGCGCACGTCGGGCACGTCCGCAACTACATCATCGGCGACGTGATGGCGCGCACCAAGCGGATGCGCGGCTACAACGTGCTGCACCCGTTTGGCTGGGACGCCTTCGGCTTGCCGGCCGAGAATGCGGCCATCAAGAGCGGCATCCATCCGGAAACATCTACGCTGGCCAACATCGCCCACATGAAGGGCCAGCTCCAGCGCCTGGGCATCAGCTACGCCTGGGAGCGAGAGATTGCCACGTGCGACCCCGAGTACTACCACTGGAACCAGTGGCTGTTCCTGAAGATGTTCGAGCGTGGGCTGGCCTACCGACGGCGGTCAACCGTCAACTGGTGCCCGAGCTGTCAGACGGTGCTCGCGAACGAACAAGTCGTAGACGGTGCGTGCTGGCGGTGCGGCACCATCGTGACCGCTCGCGAGCTGGAACAGTGGTTTCTCCGGATCACCCACTACGCCGACGATCTCCTGGACCGCATCGAATCGCTCGGTCGCTGGCCGGACAAAGTGCTGACGATGCAGCGCAACTGGATTGGGAGGTCCGAGGGTGCCCGGGTGCGCTTTCCGCTGCTGACGCGGGACGGCGACCGAAGCCACACCTCCATTGAGGTATTCACGACCCGGATCGACACGATCCATGGCGCGACCTTCGTGATGCTCGCACCCGAGCATGCCCTGCTCGACGAGTTCGCTCGCGACGAGGCGTCGTTCGTGTCGGTGCGCGAGGTTGCCGAGCGCTTCCGGCGCCAGGAGCGAACGGCTCGCGTCAGTGGGGAAGTGGAAAAGGAAGGCATCGACACGGGCCGATGGGCGCTCAATCCATTCACGGGCGAGCGTGTGCCGATCTGGATCGCCAATTTCGTGCTGGGCGAGTACGGAACCGGCGCCGTGATGGGGGTGCCCGGCCACGATCAGCGCGACTTCGAGTTCGCGCGAAAGTACAACCTGCCGGTGCGAATCGTGGTCCAGCCCCCTGACGCGCTTCTGTCCCTGGACTCACTGGAGGCGGGCTACGAGGAGCCCGGGCGCCTCGTCGATTCTGGCGAATTCTCCGGCCTCGAGTCCGATCGCGCCAACAAGGCGATGACGGCGTTCGCACGCCAGCAGGGGATCGGAGACGAGGCCATTCAGTACCGGTTGAAGGACTGGGGCATTTCGCGCCAGCGCTACTGGGGCACGCCGATCCCGGTCGTCTATTGCCCGATCGACGGGGTGGTCGCCGTTCCGTACGATGAGCTTCCGGTCGTGCTGCCGAAGGTGGCGACCTTCAGCGGCCGTGGTGATTCACCACTGGCCCAGGTGCCGGAGTTCGTCGAAACCACGTGTCCCACGTGCGGCGGCGCCGCTCGGCGTGAGACCGACACGATGGACACGTTTGTCGACTCGTCTTGGTACTATTTGCGGTTCACCGATCCCGGCAACAGCCAGCTGCCGTTCGATCCGGGGAAGGCCGCCTACTGGATGCCCGTCGATTTCTACAGCGGGGGAGTCGAGCACGCGATTCTGCACCTGATCTACTCGCGATTCTTCACGCGCGTGCTGCGCGATCTGGGACTGGTGACTCTGGAGGAGCCGTTCACTCATCTGCTGACGCAGGGCATGGTCTTGAAAGACGGCGCGGTGATGTCGAAGTCGAAGGGCAACGTCGTCGATCCCGACGACATGGTGGCGAAGTACGGCGCCGACACGCTGCGCCTCTACGTCATGTTCGTGGCGCCTCCCGAGAAGGAAGTCGAGTGGACTGATACCGGCCTCGAGGGCAGCTACCGATTTCTGGCGCGGGTGTGGCGCCTGGTGGACCACTGGGCGGATACTGTCACCGGGTATGCGGCCGAGATGCCCGACTCGCTCAGCGAGGCCGAGCGGGCGCTCAGACGAAAAGCCCACGACACCATCCGCCGAGTCACGACCGACGTCGAGGAGCGGCAGCACCTGAATACGGCCGTGTCCGCGATCATGGAGCTCGTCAACGAGCTCTACAATTTCTGCGACCAGACCTCGACTGGCGCCGCAGGTCGAAGGGGTGAATCAGCGGTGGCCGTCCTCGAGCGTGCGGAGACGGTCGCCGTGGTCAAGGAGGCCGTCGAGGCGCTGACGCGACTGCTGGCCCCCTTCGCGCCACACATGGCCGAAGAAATGTGGGAGCGGCTCGGGCACCACGACGGTCTCGGAGCCGCCGAATGGCCGACCTTCGACGCCGAAGTGGCTCGTGCCGAGGAACTCGTCGTCCCCGTCACGGTGAACGGCAAGGTCCGGGCGAGGATCACGGTACCGGCCGGGGCCAGCGAGGATGAGCTGCGCGATCGAGCGCTGGCCGATCCGGCGATCAATCCGTATGTCGCCGACCGTATCGTCAAGAACATCGTGGTGGCGCGCGGCCGGCTGGTGAACATCGTGGTGCAGTGATGAGCAAACGAACAATCCTGACCCGTATCGCACTGGTGCTTGCACTGGCTCCAACGCTGCCGGGATGCGGATACTCGCTCGCCGGGCGCGGAACGTTTCTTCCGTCCTACATCAAGACCATCGGCATCCCGACGTTCGTGAATCGCACCGGGTTCTACGACCTCGACGACAAGCTCACCGAGCGCGTGCGGACCGAATTCATCGGGCGAGGCAAATACCGCGTGCTTCCGCAGCGAACCGGCGTTGACGCACTCCTGCTGGGCGAGATTCTCCACGTGGGGCTTCAGCCGACGACCTTCAACGAGGATCAGCAAGCCTCGCAGTACCTCGTCACACTGACCGCCAAGATCGAGTTCCGCGACATGACGACGAACAAGATCCTCTGGGAACACCCGGCGATGGTGTTCCGGGAGGAGTATGAGGCGGCCAGCGGGAACAACGCGCTCGATCCCAACACGTTCTTCGGCCAGGAATCGAATGCCTTCGAGCGCGTCATGGGCGACATCTCACGATCCGTCGTCAGCGCGATTCTCGAGGCCTTCTGAGCCCGCGGGTGCGAAAGCGCCGAGGCGCCCGCCGGCACCGGTCCGAGCCTGCTCGGTTCCGAGTCTGACGGCTCCATGCCCGAACGAACCCCTGCCACCGTCCTTGCCGACATCACGAGTGGAAATCTCGACTCCATATACGTGGTGATCGGAGAGGACGAATCCGAAAAGTCCACACTCGTCACCGCACTTGTCGAGAAGCTCGACCTGGAGCTCCGGGCTTTCAACCTGGATCGCCTGTATGGAGGAGACGACGGAGCCGGCCAGGCGCTGCTCGACTCGGCCAGAACCTTGCCGCTCATGACGCCACGCCGGATCGTGCTGGTGCTGCAGGCCGAAAAACTCCTGTTCCCCAAACGGGACAGCGCCGAGGCCCAGGCGACCCTCGAGGCGCTGGAGGGCTACATCGCGGCGCCGGAACCGCATACGACGCTGGTAATGGTTGCCGACACACTCGACATGCGCCGCCGCATTTCTCGTGCCCTCATGCAATCTGCCTCCGTCGTCACGTGCGGCAGTGTTGAAAGCGAAGACGACGCCAGGCGCTGGGTAAGGGAGCAGGCACGGCTGCGGGGGGTGTCGATCGAAGCGGCCGCGGTGGCCCTGCTGGCCAGGCGGAACTGGAGTGATATCAGCAGACTACGCGCGGATTTCGAGCGAGTGGCGCTCTATGCATCGAGCGAAGGAGCCATCACCCTGGCCCATGTGACGGACAGCATCGGCCCAGAGATGCTCCAGGAACAGTTTGCGATCGCTGATGCCATCTCGAGCAAGGATGTGGGCCGCGCACTCCGCGAACTGGTGCTTCTCCTCGATGAGGGACATCCCGCCTATATGGTGCTGGGGCAGTTGCGGTGGGTCGCCGAGAGCCGGATGGCCGGATCCCATGTTCGAACCGCTCTCGATGCCGTGCTCAGAACCGATCTGGCCCTGAAGACATCGGCCGGCGACCACCGGGTGTTGCTGGAACGGCTCGTCGTTGAGCTGTGTGACGATCGGCTGCGGGCCCGGGTGAGACTCCCGGCCCTGCCGTTTTGAGGCCGGCCTTCAGGACTTGTGCAGACCCGCCAACCGGTTGGTGAGGCGCGACTTGTAGCGCCCCGCCGCGTTCCTGTGAATGATGCCCTTGCTGGCCATCTTGTCGATGAGCGAGATGGTGTCGCGGAGCCGTCCACGTACCGCCGGCTCGTCTTTGCGGCCGAGGGCCTCGCGGATTGACTTCAACGCTGTGCGAAGTCGCGCGCGCTGTTCGCGATTGCGCTCCCGGTGCTTGAGGCTCTGTCGATGCGCTTTGAGCGCGGACTGATGAGTGGCCACGAACCCTGATCCTCTCTGTTGCGGCGCCGATCTGCCAGATCAGGCAGGTTTCTTGCGGCAGGCGCAAAACACGAATGATACCACACGCCCAGCCTTCGCCGAGGGTTGCAGATTCCTGACGTGATGCCCAGAGCGGAAACCCGGCGTCAGCGGCTCGACAGGATTTCGTAAGTGCCGGATTCAGGCCGGCTATTCGTGTAGCGGGGTAGGACCCGTCCGTCAACCTTCACCATCTGCTTATAGATGGCGGGCCCCGTCAGTCCGGTCACCGTGGTCGCGTCGCGGATGCGTCGGACGTACTGACGGGTCTCCTGATAGGGAGGCACCCGTAGACCGTGCCGATCGATGGCCCCGGGGCCGGCATTGTAAGCCGCCAGGGCCAGCTCCTCGTTCTGGTCGTAGCGATCCAGCAGCTGTCGCAGATAGGCCGTGCCGGCCTTGATGTTCTGAGCCGGATCGTAGGGATTCTGCACGCCCAGCTCGTCGGCCAGCGCCGGCATGAGCTGCATCAGGCCCATGGCCCCTTTCGGCGATCGCGCGCGCGGATTGAAGGCGGACTCCACTTGGATGACGGCGCGTACGAGGTCCGGTCGCAGACTGTGGACGCCTGCCTGTTCGACGATGTGATGGTCGAAGTCGCCGGCACGGCTCCGGGCCTTGCGCGTAGTCTTGACGCTGCTCTGTGCCCTCGGGACGGAGACCGTGACGGCGGATGGGTCCAGCGGCCGATCGGACAGTACCAGCGTGCCGCGAGCGTCGCGCCACGCGTAGATCTGGGCTGAGACCGTTCGAACGAGTCCGAACATCAGGAGTGCGGCAACGAGAGCGAGACGAGTCCAGAGCATGGCGGAATTCGCGCGGCTGGCGGGCAGGAGGAACAGATGCAGCTCCGCCAGGCTAGCGACGGCAGTCACCCTGGATATCGGCGTGTGGGTGATGGAGCGTTAGGTCACGAGGCGACTTCAGGATTCGAGCATCCTGCGGATGATCTCGTAGCTTTCGTCCAGCACCACGTCGATTTTCGACGCGTCCTTGCCTCCGGCTTCGGCGAAGTCGGGTCGTCCGCCGCCTCCACCGCCCACCAAGGGGGCGAGTTCCTTGACGATCGTTCCCGCCTGTAGCCGGGAGGTCAAATCGCGGGACACCGCGACGACAATCGACACACGTCCGTCGGTCTGGCCGGCCAGCACCACGACGCCGGCTCGAAGACGATCCTTGAGCGTATCGGCCAGCGTGCGCAGTCCGTTCTTGTCGAGGTCGTCCGCGCGGCGCGCGACGACTCGGACGTCAGCGATCTCGACGACATCGCTTCCTGTCTGTTGATCACCCCCGACGGCGGCCTTCATTCTCAACTGATGGAGATCGCGGCCGAGGCGCTTCACCTCGCCCTGCAATCGTCCAATTGCCTCAGAAGCCTGTTCCGCCGGTGTGTGCAGCGCCGTCAGCATGGATTCGAGGACACGCCGCTGTTCCTGGTGGCGCGTCACGGCCAGCGATCCGGTCAAGGCTTCGATTCGTCGCACACCGGCGGCCACGCCGGACTCCTCGACGATCTCGAAAAACCCGATGTCACCAGTGGCCCGGACGTGCGTGCCGCCGCACAGCTCCGTGCTGAAACCAGGCACCGTCACCACTCGCACCCGCTCGCCGTACTTCTCACCGAAGAGCGCCATCGCGCCCTGGGCGATCGCATCCGCCGTGGCCATGACCTCCGTGACAACGGAGGCATTGAGGCGGATCTGCTCGTTCACCACGGCTTCGATGGCGTCGAGCTCTTCGCGGCCGACGGCGCTCGTGTGCGTGAAATCGAAACGCAGCCGGTCGGGCGCCACCAGCGAGCCGGCTTGTTTCACGTGCGGTCCGAGCCTGGAACGGAGTGCCGCATGTAGCAAATGGGTGGCGGTGTGGTTCCGGCGAATTCCGTCGCGTGTCGCGGTGTCGACGATTGCTGTGACGAGATCACCCGCCCTGAACGAGCCGTCAGCCACTTGGATTCCGTGAGCGCGCGGCCATCCTGACGCGAGCCGCACGACGCTCGTGACCGTCGCTCGCGCGCCGCCTGTCTCGGCCTCGATGCCCCCTGTATCCGAGACTTGCCCTCCGGACTCGGCATAGAAGGGTGTCCGGTCGAGCACCATGAAACCCGCCTGACCGGGTTCGAGAGATCCGACCGAGCGGCGTTCATGGTCGAAGAGCGCCAGGACCGTGGCGCCGGCCACACGGGTTGTCGAGTAGCCTTCGAATCGATCGCCCGCTTCATCGAGCGTGGCGCGAACATCGCCGCTCGTGGTGAACTCATCTCCCGTCCGGCCGTCGAAAGCGCTCCGCGCGCGTGCCTTGTGGCGCTGGAGCTCCATTTCTCGATCGAACTGCTCGCGATCGATCCCGACGCCCCGCTGGCTTGCGACGTCCTCGATGAAGTCGAAGGGCACGCCGAACGTGTCGTAGAGCCGAAACGCGGCGGCCCCAGCGAGCGGCGTTCCTCTGGCCTCCGCTGCGGACACTTCCGCTTCGAGCCGTGGGAGCCCCTGGTTCAGAACCGCGTCGAACCGTTTCTCTTCCGCCAGAACCGTCTGCTCGATGAACTGGCGATGCCGCGCAATCTCCGGGTAGGCCTCTCCCATCTCGGCGACGAGCACGGCCACGAGCTCGAAGAGGAAGGGCTCGGTCATCCGCAGGTGCTTCCCGTGGCGCATGGCCCGGCGCATGATCTTCCGGAGCACGTAGCCCCGCCATTCGTTCGAGGGAACCACGCCGTCTGCGATCAAGAACGTCATGGCGCGCGCATGATCGGCGATCACGCGGAAGTGGACATCGTCGCCCACGGGCTCGCAGGTGCTCGTGTAGGGGCCGTAATCCACGCCCGTCAGCGACTGCATCCGTTCGATCAGCGGACGGAACAGGTCGGTGTCGTAGTTCGAGATCCTCCCCTGCAGCACGGCGACGATCCGTTCGAGACCCATGCCCGTGTCGATGGAGGGAGCCGGCAGCGGCGTCAACGTGCCGTCCGACTGCCGATCGAACTCCATGAACACGTTGTTCCAGATCTCGACATAGCGATCGCACGAGCAGGCGACACCCAGGCACGGCTCGGCATGACACGGGAACTGCGATCCGCGAAAGTAATGAATCTCCGAACAGCGGCCGCAAGGCCCGGTGTCGCCCATCGACCAGAAGTTGTCGGCCATGCCGAGCTCGACGATACGATCGGAAGGCACGAATCGTTGCCAGAGCTCCCAGGCGTCGCGGTCGCGTGGCACGCCTGCGTCGCCGGCGAAGACCGTGGCCACCAGCTTCTGCGCCGGCAACTGCCACACCTCCGTCAACAGCTCCCAGGCGAAGGCAATCGCATCGCTCTTGAAATAATCACCGAAGGAGAAATTACCCAGCATTTCGAAGAACGTGTGGTGGCGGAGCGACGGCCCGACGTTGTCGAGATCGTTGTGCTTCCCGCTGACGCGCATACATTTCTGCGCCGTCGTGGCACGGCGGTAGTCGCGCCGCTCGCGCCCGAGGAAGGCGTCCTTGAACTGGTTCATGCCCGCATTGGTGAAGAGCAGCGTGGGATCGTCGTGGGGCACGAGCGGCGAGCTCGGCACGATCCGATGGCCGCGATCCTCGAAGAACTTCAGAAAGGATCGCCGCGTGTCGTTCGAGGTCATTGTGGACATTGTACCGGTTTTGACGATGGCGGCCGGCGTGGCTGACAAGCTCCGTGCGTGGCTAGCAAGCTCCGTGCGTGGCTAGCAAGCGCCTGGCGTGGCTAGCAAGCTCCGTGCGTGGCTAGCAAGCTCCGTGCATGGCTAGCAAGCGCCTGGCGTGGCTAGCGAAGGAGCGTTTCGAGAAACCGCCGTGCCTCACCGGAATCGGCAACGCGATATGCCGCCCGCGTCGGACCGTCGCCGACGTGAATGGCCACCCCGTTCGCCGGCATTGCGCCGAAGAGGTCCTCGTCGGTGCGGTCGTCGCCCATGGCCACGATGCGCGCCTCGGCGGCCGCAGTCAGGCGCTGCAGCACGCGTGACTTGGTCGCACCCCCCAGCCGCACTTCAATCACACGCTTGTTCTCCATGACCTCCAACGGCTGGTTGCTCAGCGCGTCTCCCAGCACCATGCGCAGCTCGTGCGCCTGGCGTTCGCCGAACTCGGGATCGACGAGTCGATAGTGCCACGCGATGGACGTCGTCTTGTCCTCGATGAGCGAGCCTGGTGTATCGGCGGTGAACTGCTCGATGATCGGACGAACGCGTGCGAAGAGATCGGGCGGAATCGGCATGGCCGGCTCCCATGAGTCGCCCGACCGACCGCGGGTCCAGAATCCGTGCTCGGCTGCCAGCATGATCGGCAGCCGCCCGATCCAGCGATCCAGCGTCTCGCGATCGCGGCCGCTGACCACCATCACCATGGTCTCGGGACGAGCTGCCAGCTCGGCCAGCAGATCGAGCAGGTCGCGATCGGGAACAGCCAGGTCCGGGAAGCTCTCGATCGGCACCAGGGTGCCGTCGTAGTCGAGGATCAGGGCCAGACGATATTCCCGGCGCAGCTCCTCGGCGAGGACGGCCAGTTCGGCCCGGGTCGTGTCGGCCGGCGGCGGTACCACTTCCCGCCTCGGCGCTGACAGTTCGCCAACGAACTGCTCGGCCCATCGAACGGCGGTGTATGTGGTGACCCGCCGCCGCAACTGCACCATCCGTGTCCGTCGTTCTTCGCGCTCCATGGTGAGCGCGTCCTGCAGGGATGAGGCGAGGCCGTCCACATCGTACGGGTTCACCAGCAGCGCGCCGCTCAATTCGGAGGACGCACCCGCGAACTCGCTGAGAAGCAGCACGCCGTCTTCGTCCACGCGCGAGGCCACGAATTCCTTGGCCACGAGGTTCATGCCGTCACGGAGCGGTGTCACGAGCATGACGTCGGCCGCGAGGTAGAGGGCCACCAGCCGGCGTTGCGACACCGATCGATACAGGTAATGAATGGGCGTCGACTCGAGCGTGCCGCGGGTTCCGTTGATGCGCCCCACCAGCTCCTCGACCTCTCGGCGCAAGTCGCGATACGACTCCACCTTGGTCCGCGAAGGGACGGCGATCTGAATCAGGCGCACGCTGTCACGAAACTGGGGATCCGAATCGAGCAGGCGCTCCAGCGCCAGCAGACGCCGCGGAATGCCCTTGGTATAGTCGAGCCGGTCGATCCCCAGCAGCAGACGGCGGTCGCCGGCCGTGCGACCGGATCGATCGCGCTTCCTCAATCACATCGGGATCGCCGGCCAGCTTCTGGAACTGCGCGGCATCGATCCCCATGGGAAAAACGCCCAGCCGGACCTCGCGCCCGTCAACGAGGACTCGGTCGACATCCGCCTCGAGTCCCATGAGGTGAAGGAGCGACATCGAGAAGTGTCGCAGGTATCCGTAGGTGTGGAACCCGATCAGATCAGCCCCGAGCAAGCCTTCCAGCACTTGGGTGCGCCACGGCAGAATCCGGAACACCTCGGACGAAGGGAAGGGGATATGGAGAAAGAAGCCAATCTGCGCGTCAGGAACCTTCTCGCGCACCAGCTTCGGCACCAGCATCAGCTGGTAGTCGTGCACCCAGATTCGATCGCCTTCACGGTAGTGCCGAACGACGCGGTCGGCGAATTTCTGATTGACCTGACGGTAGGTCTGCCAGTCGGTCTGCCCGAGCGGAATCCGGTCGAGCAGGTAGTGGAACAACGGCCACAGGACTCCGTTCGAAAATCCCTCGTAGTAGTCCTTCACTTCGCCGGCGCTCAGCTCGATCGCCAGAATGCCCCGAGCACCCAGCAGTTCGTCCAGGCTCGTCCTCTGGCTGCGGGTCAGCCTCGCGAGGTCCCCGGGCCAGCCGATCCACACCGTATCAGCCGTGCCGTGATAGCCGATCAGCCCGGTGGCCAGACCGCCGGTGGCTGGCGGCAGGCGGATCTCTCCCTCCTCCACCCGGACCGTCACGGGCAGTCGGTTGGACACGAGCAGCAGTCGACCCGAGGGTCGCGGAGCGTTTTCGTCCATGTCTGGGTTCAGTGCGGCGAGGCCGCCAGGCTCGGGTCGTCAGGCTTCGCCGTCGTCAGGCTCCACATTACCGCGCGGCCCTCGCCGGCGGCGAGCCAGCACATCCGTGATCGCTGAAGCCGAAAAGCCCTGGCGGAGCAGATACCCACGCATCCGCCTGATCTCGGCGGGATTCGTGAGGTCCACCAGCCGCCGACGGTAGCGCCGTGCGAGCGCGCGGTCGATCGCGTCCCGCTCCGACGTGTTCGCGAAGGCCTCCTGAAGCGCGTCGCGGACGAGATCGCGCGAAACGCCGGCTTGCTCCAGTACTCGCCGCACTCTGGAGGGCCCCCGGGATTGGCGGACTTCGGTTCGCGCAATGGCGTGGGCCGTGCGCCGATCATCAATCGCGCCGTTGCTCTCGAGGCGGTCCAGCGCTGCCTGAATCGCCTCGGAGGAAAACCCCCTTGCTTCGAGTCGCTCCCGGACTTGTGCCGCCGAAAGCTCGCGCCGGGCGACGAGTCCCAGGGCAGTGGCGTAGGCGCTCCGCGAGGGATCGCCCGAGGCTGGTGGCGAGCGGCGTCGTGCCATGGCCCTCGAGGCGCGGCCGGCGGTCGTTCCCGAAGCGCGTGAGGTCGGGCCGTCCCGAGCTCATGGCCGCGCGGCCATCTCGTCGCGCGCGAGATCGGCCGTGGCTTAGCGCGTGTTGACGGCGCTGCGGGTCCGTTCGCGGAGCGGCGCCTCTTCGGGATACACGAACGTGAGCCAGCCGTGCGTGTCTGGCAATTCGCCGTGGATGACCGCAAAGAATCGGCGTCGGATGGCCTCGGTGACTGGACCCGGCCGGCCGGTCCCGACCTGGATCTTATCGACCGATCGGATGGGAGTGATTTCGGCCGCCGTGCCGGAGAAGAAGACCTCATCGGCCAGGTAGAGCATTTCTCGCGGGACGTTTTCGCTGCGCACCTCGAACCCGAGGTCGCGCGCCAGGGTCATGACGGTATCGCGTGTAATTCCCGGCAGAATTGACGAGCCCAGCGAAGGTGTGTAAACCACGCCATCTCGCACGAGGAACAGATTTTCTCCGCTGCCCTCGCTGACCGCCCCCGACGAGTCGAGCGCGATCCCCTCGACATAGCCATCGAGGACCGCTTCCATCTTGATGAGCTGCGAGTTGGCGTAATTGGCCGTCGACTTCGCCAGCGACGGGAACGTGTTGGGCGCCATCCGTGTCCACGAGCTGACGCACACGTCGACCCCGGTTTCGAGCGCCTCCTGACCGAGATACGCCCCCCACTCCCAGAGCAGCACGGCCGCATCCACCGGGCACGGCAGCGGATTGACGCCGAGCGAACCATAGCCCCGATAAAACAGCGGGCGGATGTAGCAGGCCTTGTACCCGTTTGCGCGAATGGTCTCGAGAATCGCCTGCTGGAAGTCGTCCGCCCCGAGCTCGTAGTTCATCCTGTAGATGCGGGCCGAGTTGTACAGACGGCGAACGTGCGCATCGAGCCGGAAACAAGCGGAGCCTCTCGGCGTCTCATAGCAGCGGGCTCCTTCGAAGACGCCGCTGCCGTAGTGGATGACGTGTGACGCGAGATGGATCTTGGCGTCAGCCCATTCCACCAGCGATCCGTTGAACCAGACCTTGCCGGTGCCGCTGAAGCTCATGGTTGACTCCTTCGTGCTCGAGGGGGAGGGTGCGAGCGAGATCTTACGAGAATTCTAGCATCACTGCGATTCGCCGCAAAACGGGCAGCGGTCGGTACGCGCGTGCAGAGGCTTCCGGCAGTGCCAGCAGAAACGCCCCGGCGCCGACTCGCGCGCGCGCAACCGCAACTGGATGTCGTTCAAATCTTCGCTCGCGGTCACCGCTGCGAGTGGCGCCGCGGCGGCGCGAGGAGGGCGCCGGCCGTCACCACTGGATCCCACGGCCAGCACGTCTTCGAGCAGATCGGCAGCCCGCTGGTAGCGAGACGTCACGTCGGGGGCCATCGCGCGCAAAACGATGTCGTTCAGCGCTTTCGGAATCTTGGCGTTGCGCAATCGCGGCGCCGAGACCAGCTCGCCGCGCATCAGCCGTTCGAGATCGGACGGTGTGGGTGTCTCGTAAGGGAGGCCTCCCGTCAACATCTGGTACATCGTGACCCCGAGTGAGTAGATGTCCGAGGCGAAGACGGCCTTGCCCTGGAACTGTTCGGGCGCCATGTAAGGCGGACTCCCGATGACGGTCGTGCCATGAGCGGCAATCTCGAGGAATCGCGACGTCCCGAAGTCGGCGACCTTCACGACACCGGCCTCCGACACCAGCACGTTGCCGGGTCGCAAATCGCGATGGATGACGCCCTGGCGGTGCGCGTGATCCACGGCATTGCAGATCTGGCAGGTGAAGTCGAGCGCGCGCGGAACGTCGAGCGCCCCGCTCTTGCCTACGATAGCCTCGAGTGTCTCGCCCGCGACATACTCCATGACGATGAAGAACACATCGTCCGATTTCTCAGCGGTGAGGATGGAGACGATATTCGGGTGGCTGAGGCTGGCGTGCAGCCGCGGCTCGCGAAGCAGCTCGCTGAAGTCCACGGATTGGCGATGCGGCACCTTGATCGCGACCTTCTTGTCGATCCAGGTGTCTTCGGCCAGGTAGACGGTGCCGAAGCCTCCGCTGCCGAGCGGCTGGAGAATCTTGTACTTGCCGATGTTTTGTCCGCGGAAGAACATGGAGCCTGCGCGAGTATAGCGCACCGACTATGACCGACGAGAAGCTGCCGCGTGCCTACGCACCCGATCTCGCCGCCGAAGGCACGCCCGTGACGCTCGGGGCCGAGGAGAGCGCGCATCTCTCTCGCGCGCTCCGCCTCCGGCCAGGTGCGCGCGTCGTCGTTTTCGATGGCCGGGGACGCGAGTTCCTCGCCGAGCTGACCGCGATCGATCGCCGCCAGGTGACCGTGGTGCCCGTCGCCGAGCGCCAGCCAGCGCCCGAACCCTCGGTGCCGGTGACGATCGGACAGGCCCTGCTGAAGGGCCACAAGATGGACGACGTCGTGCGCGACGGCGTGATGCTCGGCGTGGCGGCCATCCAGCCACTCATCACCGAGCATACGGAAGCGCCCCGTTCCCCGATTGACTCTACACGACGCGTTGCAAGGTGGCAGCGCATTGCTGCCGCCTCGGCCGGGCAGTGCGGCCGGGCGGTCGTGCCCGAAGTCCGGCCCACGATGACGCTGGCAGATTTTCTACAGACAAGCTGTGCAGGCACCGGTGTGATACTGGTGGAGCCCGATTCGGTCGAGCGCGCCAGCGATGACCATGAGGCGCTCTCCGTAAAGCCGAAAGCGGCGACGTTACTCGTGGGGCCCGAGGGAGGCTGGAGCGCTACGGAAGTGTTCGAGGCCCGGCGGCGGGCCTATCACCCGTGGACAATCGGCCGGCGAACGCTCCGCGCCGATGCCGCCGCCCTGGTCGGCCTGGCCGTCCTGCTCGGTCGCTGGGGCGAGCTCTAGCCCAGAGTATCAGCCGGTGTACGTCTGGCGAACGTGGCGGCACGCCACTCGTCCTCGCCAATCTCATCGATGAGGACCGCGCCCTCCTGGAATGCCGCCAGCACCCCGGCGGTCTCCGACGTCGTATAGCCGCTGACGATCAGACACTCACCTGATGCGATGCAGGCCAGCAGTCGAGCCGCCTGACCCGAAAGCATCGCTCCAGTCAGATTCGCGGTGATGATATCCGCGTGCCACACATCGTTCAGCTCGCGAAAATCTCCGTGTCGAATCTCCACCCGCTCGCGCAGGCCGTTGATCAGGACGTTCTCCTCCGCACACCGGACAGCGTCAGGATCGGAATCGAGCCCGGTTGCCTGTGAGGCCCCCAGCAGAACTGCTGCGATGGCGAGAATGCCCGATCCGGTGCCGATGTCGAGAGCGCGGCGATTGGCGAGATCCACCTGCTGCAGCGCCCGGAGGCAGAGGCGCGTTGTTTGATGATGTCCCGTGCCGAATCCCATGGAAGGATTGATGGTGATGACAATGTCCCCGCTCGCCTCCTCCACATGGCGCCAGGGGGGCATGACGGTAATGCGGCCAACCGAGATGGGGCGAAGTTCCGCCTGCGAGCGCTCGGCCCAGCCGTCATCGGGCACGCTAACGGCTCTGACGATGACGCCGTGCGGTGCGAACGTCGACAGGGCGTCGGCGGCGGCGTTGCGCCGAATATCGTCGATGAAATACGCGCGGAGCGAGGCTTCCGCCGCGGCGCCTTCATCGAGCGCCGACGGTGAGTAGTCGTCAAGCGCGGCGAGTAGCAGATCGAGCAGATTGGAGGGCGACCCAACCGGTATGGAAACGTCGAGAGCCGGCCAGTACGCGCGAGGCACGTCAGCCGAAGATATCCTTGACGCGATCGAAGAGATTCCGATCCTCGCGGTCGCCTGGCTGCTCGCGAGGCTCGAATTTTTCCTTGGGAAGGCTGCTCGCGAGCTCTTCCAGGAGCGCGCGTTGCTCGCGCGTCAGCTTGCGTGGCGTCACGGCGTCGACCGTCACCAGCAGATCGCCCCGCCCGCGGCCCGACACGTCGGGCATGCCCTTGCTGCGGAGGCGGAACGTCGCGCCCGTCTGCGTTCCCTCCGGAATCTTGAGGGTGTCTTCGCCGTCCAGGGTGGGAATGACGATTTCGCCACCCAGCGCCAGCGTGGGAAAGCTGACTGGAATCGTGCAGGTCAAGTCGTTGCCGTCGCGCCGGAAGAACGGATGCTCCTCCACGTGCACGACGACGTACAGATCGCCAGTAGGACCACCGGCAACGCCTTGTTCGCCCTGCCCTGACAGCCGAAGGCTCTGGCCGGAGGCGATACCGGCTGGAATCTTCACGGTGAGCTTCCGCTCGTTCGTCACGCGTCCCGCGCCGCGGCAGGCGGTGCAGGGCTTGGCGATGACGCGCCCGGATCCCTGACAGCGCGGACACGCCCGCGCGATGGTCAGGAAGCCCTGTTGCAGCCGGACCTGCCCGCGGCCTTGACACTGCGGGCACGTGGAAGGCGTCGTGCCGGACGCCGCGCCAGAGCCCTTGCAGGTGTCGCAGGCTTCGAGCCGGGGAATCTGAATGGTGGTTTCGCTACCCTTGGCCGACTCCTGGAACCCAACCTCGAGGTCGTAGCGTAAATCGGCGCCGCGTTGAGGCCCGCCGCTCCGGCGTCCAAAGAGATCGCCGAACCCGAAGAAATCCCCGAGTCCACCAAAAATGTCACCGAAGTCGGCGAAGATCGTGGGGTCGAAGCCGCCAGCGCCCGATCCCCGCACGCCTGCGTGCCCGAATCGATCGTAGAGGCTGCGTTTTTCCTGATCGGCCAGCACCGCGTACGCCTCGGCCGCTTCCTTGAACTGTTCTTCGGCGTCGCGGCTGCCGGGATTTCGGTCGGGATGGTGCTTCAGCGCCAGTTTCCGATAGGCGCTCTTGATTTGCGTATCGGTTGCGCCGCGCTCGACCCCGAGGACCTCGTAGTAATCCCGCTTGCTCACGCCTTGGCCACCCTGACGAGCGCAGGCCGGAGCAGACGGTCGTGATGCAGGTAGCCGCGCCGAAGCTCGTCGATCACCTCACCGTCCCGGTGACCGGGACTTTCCATGTGATCCACGGCCTGGTGAAAATGAGGATCGAAGTCACGTCCAACCGTGTCGATGGGGACGATGCCGCGCCGACCGAGAAAGTCCATCAACTGGTTGTGGATGATCTCGACGCCGGCGCGATACACCTCTGCATCGACTCCGGCGTCGGCCTTGAGAGCTCGCTCGAAATCGTCGACGAGCGGCAAGAGGTCGGTGAGCACGTCGAGCGCCGCCTCCGACTCGCGTTCACGCCGCTCTTTCTCAATGCGTTTGCGGTAGTTGTCGAACTCGGCGCTCTTGCGGAGGAGCAGGTCCTTGTACTCGTCCCGTTCGTGAAGGAGCTGAGCGATTTCTTCGTCGGAGCGCCTGTCGTCGTCGCGGCCGGGCGTCGGTTCGGCTTCCGCGCGAGGGTCGAGCTCGTCGTCGTAGTCCGGAATGCGAGGCGGTTGGTGGGTCATGGTCGTGCCGCGGGAAGCCGCGGTCAATTGCTTTCCTGGAGCAAGCGGGAAATAGCCCGGGCCGCCCCCTGGACCAGCGGAATCGCGCGCGAATAGCGCATGCGCGTGGGTCCAATGACGCCGATCGCGCCACCCATCCGTCCGTCGTGGTAGGTCGCGGCGACAAGGCTGAACGAACGCAGATCGGGTGAACGATGCTCGCCGCCGATCACGACGGTGAGCGGCATGCCCTCGAGGTACTCGTTCAGGATGCGCACCAGGCGCTGTTTTTCATCAACCATCCGGAACAGCGCGCGAAGCGTGGCCAGCGATGCGGCATCCACGCCCGCTGTATCGTCCAGCAGGGTTGCCGTGCCTTCGACGAACAGCACGGGCTCGGCGAGGGTTTCGCCGAGGGCGGATCGGGCCAGGCGCAACGCCCTGGCGAAAAGCGCGTCGTATAACGCCCGATCCTGACGAAGACGTTCCATGACCGCCGCACGGACCCGGATGACGGGCAAGCCCGCGAACTCGGCGTTGAGGTAGTTGGCCGCCTGGTGCAGCTCGTGGGGTTCGAGCATTTCACCGATGTCGATGACCTTCTGGGTCACCTGACCGCCTGCCGTCCCCAGCACGACCAGAATCTTCGATCCGGGCAAGGAGACGAACTCGATCTGACGGAAATGCGCCAGCTCGTTGCCCGAGGTCAACGCAAAGGCGACGTGGCGGGAAACACGCGACAGCACCACCGGGGCGGTCGTCAGCACTTCGTCGAACACCGGCGGCGAGCCGGCTGTGCGCCGCAGCTCCGTTTCGACGGCCGTTTCGTTGCGCTGCCGCCGAGGCTCTTTGAGCAGCTGGTCCACGTAAAACCGATAGCCGAGGTCGGTAGGCACCCGGCCAGCCGATGTGTGAGGCTGGCTGAGGTACCCGAGCTTTTCGAGCTCGCCGAGTGTGCTGCGGACGGTCGCCGACGACACCTCCAGCCCGCCCCGCTGCACGAGCACGTGGGAGCCAACAGGTTCGCCCGTCTCGATGAACTCGCGTACGAGCCGGGCCAGAATGGTTGCCGCCCGCTCCGAAATCGCATGCATCATTTCACTGCGCGCCACCCGCGCGCGTCGTCGATTCCCATTATACATCGAGCGACGTAAACGTTGACCGGCTTGGACTTGAACTCGCTACGCGATCCCCGCGCGAGCGGCGAGGCGACGCGATTCCTCGCGCGAGTCGGCAACCACCTGGCCCATGTCCATTCGCGTCAGCCGATGCTCGTCCACGAGCACGATGCCATCGACGATCGTCGCGCGGACATCGGCGCCTCGGGCCGCATAGACAAGCGCCGAGTACCGGATCGGCCCCTGATGAAAAATGAGGGCGCTCGGACTCGAGGAGAACCAGGTCGGCACGCTTGCCAACCTCGATCGATCCAATTTCGTCCTCGAGACCCAGAGTCGAGGCGCCCGCCCGTGTCGCCATCCACAGGACGTCACGGGCCGTCAGCGCGCCCGGTCCCTTGCGAACGGCCTGCACCGTCGCCGCCAGGCGCATCTCGTCGAACATGTCCAGCCGATTGTTACAGGCGGCGCCGTCCGTACCGAGCGACACGCAGACGTCTTGTGCCTTCAGCTCGACGATGGGGGCGAGGCCGGAACCGAGCTTGAGGTTCGAGCCAGGACAGTGCAGCACCTTGATGCCACGGCGTGCGATCAGCGACTGCTCGTGCGCATCGACCCACACGCAGTGCGCCACGCACAGACGCGGCGAGGCCAGGCCCGTGGCCTCCAGGTACTCGATATTGGGCAGCCCGTATCGATTGCGGACGATAGCAATTTCGTCGAGCGATTCCGAGGCGTGCGTGTGTACGAGCATCTGCTGACGCTCGGCCAGATTGCCGACCGCCTCGAGCAGTTCGCGCGTGCACGACACGGCGAAACGAGGCGCGAAGGCGATGCGCAACCGTCCCTCCGCCGCGCCATGCCAGCGCTTGTGGAGGGCCAGACTCTCGTCGATGGCCCGCGTCGTCTGCTCGTGGAGGCGTGGGGGCGCGTCCGAATCGCCGTCCATCATGCACTTGCCCACCGTCGCGCGCAGTCCGGTGTCTGCGAGGGCCTCGCAGATTGCGTCCGTGTCGTGGACCGTCTCCATCGACATGAGAGCGGTGGTGCCCGACAAGAGCAGTTCTGCGGCGGCCGCCCGCGCGGACGCGCGCAGGGAGGCGGGCGTGTGGGCGGCCTCGAGGGGCCAGACCCGTCGTCGGAGCCAGTCCATCAGCGGGAGGTCGTCGGCGAATTCACGGAACAGCGTCTGACAGACGTGCAGGTGTGTCTGAATGAGACCCGGGAGGACGAACCCGCCACCCGCATCGAGCACGCGGTCGTGTCTGGCGGAGGGCACTTCGCCGACAGCGGCGAATCGTCCATCGCGGATCGACACCGATCCGTGCCGCACCTCCAACCGGTCGTTCATGGTGACGACGAGCGCGTTGTCGATGAGCAGGGACGACACGAGAGGAAGCAGAGTGGTGGCGCGATTGTCAGCGCTCGACAACCCGAACGGCGGGATTGCTGTCCCAGCGCATGGAGACGGCCGCCACGTGGGGCTCGTCGATCTTGCCGCGCCTGACGGCAATCAGCTCGGCCAGGATGCTGACCGCAATCTCTTCGGGGGTCACGGCGCCGATGTCCAGGCCGATGGGCGCGTGGACCCGGCGAAGCGACTCGGCCGGCATCGATTCGGCCACCAGCGCGTCGAAGATGCGCGCCACCTTGGCGCGGCTGCCAATCAGTCCCACGTAACGCAGTTCTCGCGGGGCGATCGCGCGCAGCGCGTCGAGATCGTGGCGATGGCCCCGCGTGACGACGACAACGTACGCGGTGGACGGAATCTCGGCATGGCTGAGCCACGTGGGAATGTCCTCGACGATCACCTCGCGAGCGTCGGGAAAGCGGTCGCGATTGGCGAATTTCTCGCGATCGTCCAGCACATGGACCTTGAACCCCGTTTCGGCCGCCAGCCGGGCCAGGTGGACGCCCACGTGGCCGGCGCCAATCACATACAGCCGGGGCGCGGGCTCGATCGGCTCGATGAAGACTTCCATCTGTCCTCCGCAGATTAGACCGGATTCTTCCGCGAAGTCGTCGGTCAAGTCGTACTTCACCATGCGTGGCCGGCGCGTCTGCAGCACCTCGCGTGCCTTCCAGAAGGCGTCGTTCTCATAGCAGCCGCCCCCGATCGTACCGACCGTCCGGCCATCGGCGAAGACCAGCATCTTCGCGCCCACGCGCTGCGGCGTCGAACCGCGAGCCGAGACGATCGTGACGAGCGAAGTCTCCTCGCCCCGTTCGAGCGCGTTCTGCAGCGCGGCGAACACTTCGTCCATGCTTCGATTATAGAAGCAGTGCCCGGTCAGAACCGGTGAAAGTCGCAGACTTCGGCGGGTGCTGTGCCGGCCAGAAATGCCTCGCGAAACACGTGCGGACAGCCGGGGGCGGCCAGTAACCCGGTCTCCCGGTCGATCGTGGCAAACACAACGCCCTCAGGCGGTGTGAAGGGCACATTGGGACGCCCGGCGAGCGCCCGCTGCATGAAGGCCGTCCAGATGGGCAGGGCCGCCTGCGTACCGCTCAGTCCCAGCGGCTGGTTCTGATCGAGACCGACCCACACCACCGTCAGCAGCTCTGGCGTGAACCCGACGAACCACGCATCGCGCAGATCGTTGGTCGTGCCAGATTTGCCGGCCGCATCGAGCGTAAATCCGGCCGCGCGCGCCGCCGCACCGGTGCCCTCGTCCATGACGCTCTCCATCATGTTCGTGACGAGGTAGGTGGTGTCCCGGCGGGTCACGGAACGTGCGCCGGGGAGCCGTGGCACCACGGGAGGGGCCTGCCCGCGATCGATGCGCAGGATCGATCTGAGCGGCCGAATCCGGCCGCCGTTGGGGAAGAGCGTGTAGCTTTCGGCGATCGTGAGCGGGGTGGCCTCGAAGACGCCGAGGGCAATGGACGGATACGCGCGAGGCGCTCCGTGTCGATCGATGGCCTGCCACAACCGCGCGACGTGATCGTACCCGACGCGTTCCGCCAGCCTCACCGTTGCGACATTGCGCGAGAGGGCGAGCGCTCGACGAAGCGTAATGGGGCCGCCGTACACTCCTCCATAGTTCGCCGGCGTGTACTCCTTGTCCTCGTACAGAAATCGCGTCGGCTCATCGGACACGAGCGTCGCCGGTGTCAGGTCTGTCCGGTGATCCGCCGCGGCGCGTTCGAACGCCGCCAGATAGACGAACGGCTTGAACACCGACCCGGGCTGGCGTCGCGCGAGGATGGCGCGGTTGAATTGCGACTCGTTGTAGGAGCGTCCACCGACGAGCGCCAGGATGTCGCCGGTTCTCGGGTCAACAGCGATGAGTGCGCTCTGGACGGGTGGCACTCGCCGCTTGCGCCGGGCGAGCTCGCGGTCGACGCGAAGCGCGCCGTCGCGAACAGCCTCCTGCGCGAGCCGCTGCAGGTGGAGGTCGAGCGTGGTGTAGACGTCGAGCGCCGTGGCCCCGTGTGCGGCGGTCGCGAAGGTATCGGTCAGTGTCTGGCCGACGAAGTCGACAAAATACGGCGCCTCGTTGTCCAGGGCGCGCGAGGCGACGCTCACCGCCTCGCGCGACGCTCGAACCGCATCGTCGCGAGTGATGAAGTCAGAATCGGCCATGGCGACGAGTACGACATTTCGCCGGTCGCGCGAGCGTTCGATCGATCGGAAAGGTGAAAGGTTGTGGGGAGCCTGAATGACGCCGGCAATGGTCGCCGCCTCTGCGAGCGAGAGATTGCTGACGTCCTTGCCGAACATGAGGCGCGCGGCCTCGGCGACGCCGTGGATGGCGAAGGATCCACGCTGACCCAGGTACACCTCGTTCAGATACAGCTCGAGAATCTCGTCCTTCGAGGCCCGCCGCTCGAGCACGACTGCCATGAACTGCTCGAGCAGCTTGCGCCGAATCGATTTCTCCGGCGTCAGGAAGAAATTCTTCACGAGCTGCTGGGTGATGGTGCTCGCGCCGACGAGGTACGGACGGTCGCCGCGGAGATTCGTGAACAGGGCGCCGACCATCCGAATGGGGTCGACTCCAGGATGCTCGTAGTAACGGCGATCCTCGATGGCGAGCACGGCCTCGATCATCCTCGGCGAAATGGCGGCCAGCGCCACGTGCCGGCGCCTCTCGCGGTCGGCGTTGACGAGCGCCGAGAGCATCGGCGAGCCGAGCTCGACGCGCGATTGCGGGGCGCCGCCGATCAGCTCCAGACGGGCGATGCGACCGGCCCGCGCCGCCACCGCCGCCGGCTTCTGGTCGAAGACGACTCTGACCGTGCCGCCCTTGTGATGGCCCTCGCGAGCGACCAGCGCGATGACCCCGCGACCCACAGAGAAATCGCCCGGGTGCTCCAGTTTCGGCCGATGCACATACCCGAGGTCGTTGAGTCGATCGATGAGCTGTAGATCGCTCAGGTACTGTCCGACTCGAAGCTCGAACGGGCGCGCGAATACACGCGGCAGCACCCGCGTCCGCTCGCCGTGGAGTTTGGCGTCGATCAGGTTCGAGAAGGTCAGGTAGTAGAAGGTGCCGAGCCCTGCGACGGCCAGGGCTCCGAACGCCAGCGTGCCCGCGAGATAGAGATGCCAGGAACGGCTGATTCGGACCCGAATCCGCGGGCGCCGGACGGCATGCATAGTCGGCTTATCGGGCGAAGCCGGCCAGGGAGCATCCCACGCGGTTACGGATGGCCGCCTACGGCGTGATCACCCAGTGACTGCCGGGGTCCAGAGGCAGCTCTTCATGCAGCCGATCGACGAGCGCCGGTCCATAGCGATTGAGGAAGTACACGAATCCGATCGCCCGCTCCTGGGGCTGGCCTTCGGGGAACGCCAGCGTCTGCGCGCGGGTAAACTGCCGGCGCAGCGTGTCGTCGCGGCGCTTCGCGGCCTGAATGATCTTCCCGTGCAGGGCCTGCAGCTCGTGCTGCATCCGTCCCAGCGTGGATCGTGCCGCGCCTTCGAGGGTCGGATCGATCTGACGAACCTCGGAGGCGACTGCCGACATGGAGGCGTCGAGAGTCGACCCGGCCTCGCCAAGTGTTCGCTCCACCGAAGGAGGGAGCGCCGCCGCCAGAAGCGCGTTGAGCGCGCGCTCATCGCGTGGTTGGAGCGACTCGAGCGCCACGCCGGAACGCGTCAGAAACTTTGCGGAAGGCGAATCGAGCAGCGTCACGGTCGCCCGCGGGTACATGAGCGGCATCGGCACGCCGAAATGCGCGTAGACGTTTTTCAGCTGGCCCAGATACGCAAGCTCGCTCGGCCCCGCCACGTAGCACGCCGTCGGGAAGAGCGCATCCTGAACGACCGGGCGGAGCAACACGTTCGGGCTGAAGTGCTCCGGCGCGCTCGACGCTTCCGTTTGAAGCGCCTGTGGCGACCATTGACGCGTGCCGGCACTGAATCCCCCGTTCTGACGCAGGATGGCGTGACGCTCCTCATCGAGATAGAAGAGCGCCAGGCTGCCTTCTGCGGGTGTCACCTGGGCGTGATAGCCGAGGGCTTCCAGCTCGGCACCGGCACGGGCGGCCAGAGCCGAGGAGGTGCCAGCCGTGTCGACCTCACGCGCGAAGATCCCGCTGATGAGCGGCTTGGCGTGTGGGTCGGCCGCGTCGAAGACGATGAGGCCGAGCGGCCCGAGCGTCGTCTCGAGCCAACGACCGAACGCATCGGACATGCTGACGCCGGGCGCGTAGGCCGCGGAGAGGTCCTCGAAAATGCGCCCTGTGAACTCGGTGGCACCCAGGGCCGTGCGAAGATCGTTCAGGGCGGCGTGGACCTCGCCCGTGAGCGTCACCTCTGCCACCGGCCGCGGCGTCGCGCCCACTGGTCGGGCAAGGGTGACACGCCTCAGTGCCAACCCTTCGTCCAACACCTGGCAGGTCGCCACCTCGTCCCAGTCGTGGTCCTCCGAGTCGATCCAGAAGATTGGCATGACCGGAATCCCATGCTCGCGGGTGGCGCGCGCCGCGAGACGTATGGCCATCACGGCCTTGAGCAGCGTATAGAGTGGGCCGCCGAACAATCCGGCCTGCTGACCGGTGACCACCGCGACCGTCGCAGGGTTTCCCAGCGCTTCGGCCGAGGCGAGGGCTCGTTCTGGCGCACCACGCCGATGCTGCTGTGCGCGGATCAGGGCGACCACGACGTCGCGTGATCGAGCGTGACCTTGCGCGTGTTGAATCGAGCGCGCCCAATGCTCCGCATTTTGCGGATCGCCGGCATAGAACGGCGCGAGACGAGAGAAGTGGCGAGCGTAGTCGACGGCGATCTTGCGGGCCCCGGGAAAGCGCTGCAGGTCCACCGAGAGAGGAAAGCCGGTGGACGGATGAACGATCGCGTCGGGGAGCACCAGAACCGTACTGTCGCAGAGCGTTCGGTGCAGTGTCAAGCGTACCTCGTCCGCAGATCGTCTCTCGGGTAGCGCACGTACCGGTTCCGTGCTAGCATCGTGCCTCGGAGTGCATTCGAACGACGACGACTTTCTCCTCGATTTTTCTCCTGAGACATTTGGTTCGTTTCGTGTTCTTCACCAGATCGGGCTCGGGTCGCTCGGCCCCGTTTTTCGTACTCATCAAGCCGGTCGCGACCGTCTGGTCGCCGTCAAGGTCTTCAAGCTTCATCTGACACCTGGTCAGCTGCGCCTCCTCGACACCGAGTTGACGCGCGTCGTCGACCTCAATCTCGACCATCCAGCGATCGTCACGGCGCTGGCTTCTGGTGTCGAACAAGCGGTGGCCTATCTGGCTCAGGAGTACGTGGCTGGCGATTCGCTCGATGTCGCCGTCCGCCAGCTCGGCCCATTGCCTATCGAGGACGTCTTGCGTCTGGTGGCTCAGCTTGCGGGCGCCCTCGATGTGGCGGCCGCCGCGGGTGCATCGCACGGTGCCCTGCACCTGCGCGACGTGCTCGTCACCGAGGGCGACGCGCGGCTCACCGGATTGGGCGTCGCGAGGGCGCTCGAGTCAGCGGGCACCAAGGCGCCGCTCCGCGGCGCCTACACGGCGCCCGAGCGCCTGGCCGGCGGTCCCTGGGATCGTGCGGCCGATCTCTATTCGCTGGCGGCGATCGCGCATGAGTTGCTGTTCGGGCGCCCGGTGCCAGGAGGCCCGTCGGACGTCGCCGAGCAGTTGCGAGACACCGCGGGAACCGGCTCGTCGCTGGTCGAGGTACTGGCCACCGGGCTGAGCGTGGATCCGGCACGCCGCCACGAAACGGCAGCGGCATTTGCCCGGGAATTGCACCGTGCGGCGACGCATCCACCGCGAACCGGCTCGCCCGGCGCTCGTCGAGTCGCGGCGCTCGTCGAACCGGAAGCCGCCGCGCCGCTCGTCGCGCACCAGGATCCCGTGCTGCCGCCAGAATTGCGAGATCCGGTGGGCGAGGTTCTTCACCGGGCCGCGCCCGAGCCCGCGCCCGAGCTGAGCGATACCTTGTTCGATCTATTCATCGAGGAGCACGCGTCGGAGGAGTCGGTCACGCATCCGAGCGCGTTCTTTGACGACGAGTCTCTGTTTGGGGCGGAAGGCACGATTCAGCCACCGCAGACACGATCGTCAATGGACGGGGAGCCATCGAGCGCGTTTTTCGCAGAGGAGCGTGCGTCGGACGCAATGGCGCCCGGCTCGGGTCAACTGCTGGAGGCCCATCCGCCGCTCGAAAGAGTGCCGTCCCATACGGAGGGCGTCGCGCCCGCGGCTGCCGAGCCACCTCACGCCGACGAGGTACCCTGTGGGTTCACCCAAGCGCGCCCGCGTCGAGCTCACGAGCAGGAATAACACGCGGGCCATCTGCGGTGTGGCTGGTCGCTGCGGCACTCGTGGCAATCATTGCTGCGGGGCTGCTACTTCGTAGGTCGCGCACGGTTCGGTGGCACGGAGACTCTGGCAGAAAATCCTGCCACTCGTGAATGGACCGAGACCGACCTTCCTTCGCGTGGCCCTGCGCCTCCGGCGATTGAAACGAGCCCTCCCTCGTCGGCCAGGCCGCAACCCGCGCCTGACGCGAAGCCGCCGACCCAGAAGGCGCGGCCGGCGCCCCCAGCCGCACGATCCCCAGCCGTGCAGGCCGCAGCGGCTCCGGCGACGCCCGGCCGCTTGCTCGTGCGATCGACCCCGGCCGGTGCGGTCGTGACGATAGACGGCATGCGCCGCGGCACGACTCCACTCGCCCTGCGCGATATGGCCATCGGTACCTACACCGTTCAGGTGAGCCGCGAAGGATTTCAACCCGTCGAACGCCGCGTGTCGCTCAGTTCCGATCAGCCCTCCGGCTCGCTGGCGCTGACGCTTGCGCCGGTGCGGTCGCGTGCTGCGGCGGCCCCGACGGCCAGCGCTGGGCTCGGATCGATCGCAGTACTGTCACGTCCGGCGGGCGCTACCGTGTATCTCGATGAGCGTCCGATTGGAAAAACGCCGCTCAGCGTGGCGGAGATTGCTGCGGGATCGCACGCCGTCCGGCTCGAGCTCGCGGGGCATCGTCGATGGGCGACGACCGTGACGGTGGTGTCGGGTGAGCGGGTGCGTGTCGCGGCGTCGCTCGAGAGCGGAGACTACTAGAGATGAACGCGGTGCTGGCTCTCGAAGACGGTACCTGGTATCGCGGCATTGCCGCGGGCGCTGTCGGCGAGACGCAGGGCGAGGTCGTCTTCAATACGAGCATGACCGGCTACCAGGAGGTGTTGACCGATCCCTCGTACACCGGCCAGATCGTCACGATGACCAGCGTCCAGATTGGCAACTACGGCGTTACACCAGCCGATCACGAGTCGTCCCGTCCAATGGTCGCCGGCTTCATCATGCGCGAAGTATCTCGCGTGCCGAGCAACTGGCGGGCCGACGGCAGCCTGCGCGACTATCTCGTCGCCCACGGGATTGTGGCCATCGCCGACATCGACACCAGAGCCCTGACTCGTCGTCTCCGGTCCGCGGGGGTGATGAGAGGCATCATTGCGACGGGTTCGGTCGACCCTGAGGAACTCGTCGCGCGATCGCGGTCGATTCCGACCATGGAGGGGTCGGATCTCGTCCGCGAGGTCACCTGCATGGAGCCATTCGACTGGGTCGATCCGATGCGGGGATCCAAGGACGCCGAGGAGTTCGCGCCACCGCCTTCCGCTCGAGCGGGACGCCGGCTGCGGGTCGCGGCCTACGACTACGGCATCAAGTGGAACATTCTGCGGCGGCTCTCGGCACACGGCTGCCAGGTGCGCGTGTTTCCAGCTGACGCGCCGGTGGAATCCGTGCTGGCCTTCGAGCCCGACGGCGTCTTCCTGAGCAACGGCCCCGGCGATCCCGCGCCTCTGCACTACGCCATCGACAACGCCCGTACGCTGGTCAAGAGCGACATCCCGGTATTCGGGATCTGCCTCGGGCATCAGATTCTCGGGCTCGCGATGGGCGGGCGCACCTTCAAGCTCAAGTTCGGTCACCGAGGCACGAATCACCCCGTCAAGCAGCTGGCCACCGGGCAGGTCGAAATCACGTCGCAGAACCATGGATTCGCGGTCGATCCCGACTCGCTGCCGGGGGATGTGCGCGTCACCCACCTGAATTTGTACGATGGAACCGTTGAGGGATTGCGCCACGTCGACAAACCGGTCTTCTCCGTGCAGTATCATCCCGAGGCGTCTCCGGGTCCCCACGATGCCGATTATCTGTTCCGCCTGTTTCTCGAGGAGATGGAAAAGACCCGCTAGGCTGTCCTCTGCGCTCGGCGGTTCGTAGCCCGCATGCCTCGTCGTACCGACCTTCATCGTGTGCTCGTCATCGGCTCTGGTCCGATCGTCATCGGCCAGGCGTGCGAGTTCGACTATTCAGGGGTCCAGGCTTGCAAGGCCCTCAGGGCTGAAGGCCTTGAGGTGATTCTGGTCAACAGCAATCCGGCCACGATCATGACGGACCCCGAATTCGCGGATCGAACCTATGTCGAGCCGCTCACGCCCTCCACACTGGCGCGCATCATTCAGCAGGAGCGGCCCGATGCGCTGCTGCCCACGGTTGGAGGGCAGACGGCGCTGAACCTGGCCGTTGCGCTTGCCGAGAACGGCACGCTCGACGAGTACAACGTGCGGCTCATTGGTGCTTCCACGAAGGCGATCAAGCTGGCGGAGGATCGCCTGCAGTTTCGCGACGCGATGCGATCGATCGACATCGCCGTCCCTGCCAGCGGCTATGCGCGCTCGTACGCCGAGGCCCAGGCCATCGTGGGCGAGCTTGGGTTCCCATCCATCATCCGTCCCTCCTTCACACTCGGAGGCGTGGGTGCCGGTATTGCGTACAACATCGAGGAGTTCCGGGAGGTTGCCGAACGCGGCCTGGAGTCGAGCCCGGTTCACGAGATTCTCATCGAGGAATCCGTCATCGGGTGGAAAGAATTCGAGCTCGAGGTCATGCGCGATGTGGCCGACAACTTCGTCGTGATCTGCTCGATCGAGAATATCGACCCGATGGGGGTGCACACCGGCGACAGCATCACCGTGGCGCCGGCGCTGACGCTGAGCGACAAGGAATATCAGCGCATGCGTGATGCCGCGCGCCGAATCATCACGAGGATCGGCGTGGAGACCGGCGGCTCGAACATCCAGTTCGCGATCAACCCGGACGACGGCCGCATGGTCGCGATCGAGATGAACCCGCGCGTCTCGCGCTCGTCCGCGCTGGCGTCGAAGGCGACGGGTTTCCCGATTGCCAAGATCGCCGCCAAGCTGGCGCTTGGCTACCACCTCGACGAGATTCCCAACGACATCACCAAGCTCACACCCGCCTCATTCGAGCCGACGATCGACTACGTCGTCGTGAAGATTCCCCGGTGGAACTTCGAGAAATTCCCCCAGGCGGATCGCACGCTCACGACCCAGATGAAGTCGGTCGGCGAGGCCATGGCGATTGGCCGGACATTCAAGGAGGCCTTTCTCAAGGGACTGCGGTCTCTGGAGCTCGGGAAAGAAGGGTGGCTCTTCCCGCCTGGCGGCGACGACGAAGACGATGGCCGGCTGATGCAGCAGCTGCGGACCCCCACCGACCGCCGGATCTGGGCAGTGTTGAGAGCCATCGAACGCGGCTGGAGCCTCGACCGCGTGCACGAGGCGACGCATATCGATCCGTGGTTTCTCGCGCAGTTCGCCGAGATCGTCGAGCTCCGACGAACGGCGAGCCTGATTCCGTTCCGCGAGCTCTCCACGGACCTGTTGCGAACGCTGAAACGCACCGGGTTCAGCGACCATGAGCTCGGCCTCATGCTCTCGGTGGACGAGGACGCTGTCCGTCAACGCCGGCTCGACGATGGGATTGTTCCCGCCTACAAGCGCATCGACACCTGCGCCGCCGAGTTCGAGTCGTTTACGCCGTACATGTACAGCACCTACGAACAGACGTGCGAGGCCGATCCCACGCCCACGCGCAAGGTGGTGGTGCTCGGCTCGGGGCCCAACCGTATCGGGCAGGGCATCGAATTCGACTATTGCTGCTGCCATGCGGCCTTCGCGCTCCGCGAGGAAGGCTTCGAGACCGTCATGGTGAACTGCAACCCCGAAACGGTGTCGACCGATTACGACACCAGCGATCGCCTCTACTTCGAGCCGCTGACGTTCGAGGATGTGGTTTCGATCGTCGACCGGGAACGGAGCGCGGGCGGGGAGGTGTCGTGTGTGGTGCAGTTCGGCGGCCAGACACCACTGAAGCTGGCCCTGGCCCTTCAGGCTGCCGGCGTTCGCATTCTGGGCACGTCTCCGGACTCCATCGACCTGGCGGAGGATCGCCAGCGGTTTGCTCAGCTGCTCTGGGATCTGGGCATTCCGCAGCCTGCGAGCGGAACGGCGACCTGCCGCGACGAGGCCCGCGCCGTGGCGGAGTCTATCGGGTTCCCGGTGGTCGTTACGGCCCTCGTACGTCCTCGGCGGACGCGCGATGGCGATTGTCTACGACATGGGCGCGCTGGATCGTTACATGACGAACGCCGTGGAAGCCTCGTCGGAGCGACCAGTACTGATCGACCGGTTTCTGGAACACGCCTCCGAAGTGGACGTCGACGCCGTCGCAGACCGGCACGGGAACGTCATGATCGGCGGGATCATGGAGCACATCGAAGAGGCTGGCATCCACTCGGGCGACAGCTCGTGTGTCGTGCCGCCCTTCAGGCTGGGCGCTCGCCACCTAACCACGATTGGGGAATCGACGCGCCGCATTGCGAGAGCGCTGAAGGTCGTCGGTCTCATGAACATCCAGTACGCCGTCAAGGACGACGTGGTGTACGTACTGGAAGTGAACCCGCGCGCGTCACGCACCGTGCCGTACCTCTCCAAGGCTACAGGCGTGCCGATGGCGAAGGTGGCCGCTCGCGTCATGGCCGGGCGGTCGCTGCCCGAGCTCGGGATGAGCAGCGACCTGACGGCGGCCGGGGTGTTCGTCAAGACCCCCGTCTTCCCCTTCGTGCGCTTCCCCGGCGTCGACACGATCGTCGGCCCAGAGATGCGCTCGACCGGAGAGGTCATGGGCGGCGCGTCGACATTTGGCGGGGCCTTCGCGAAGGCGCAGATAGCTGCGGGCCAGCGCCTGCCTGTCGGCGGGCGGGTGTTTGTGAGCGTCAACAATGAGGACAAGCCGTCGGTCGTGCCAATCGCACGCGACCTCGCGACCGAGGGATTCATGCTCGTCGCCACCCGGGGCACCGCCGCCTACCTGAGGGCACATGGCGTCGAGGTCGAGGTCGCCTTCAAGGTGAACGAAGGCCGGCCCAACATTGCCGATCGCGTCGTCAATGGCGAAATCGACATGGTCATCAATACGCCGCTTGGCCGCGACTCGTTCTTCGACGATCGCACCGTGCGCCGCGTGTCGATGATGCGCGGCGTACCGTGCATCACGACGATGACGGGCGCGGAGGCAGCCGTCAGCGCGATTCGCGCGCTCAGAACGCACAGTCTCGGCGTACGCGCGTTGCAGGACTACTACGCAGGAATAGCCGCCGAACACGTCTAGGGGCCTCGCAGTTTCTTCCAGCCCGGGCGAGATTCCGCCCCACCCCAGCTCTCTCTCACCTTCGACGCCGCCGGGACGTGCAGGCGGCATTTCTTGCATTTCGCGCCCTGTGCGCGTTCCCGTCGTCCTGCCAGCGATCTCGCTCTTGGCTGGAGTATGCGGCGGCGCCTTCGTAGGGCACTCCGTCGGCCTTGCGGCGGCGGCAAGTCTGGCGGCCGCCTGGATGCTCGCGATTCGGACGATCGGGCGCGGCCCTGTGCCAGTGTTCGCGGCTGCACTCGCGGCTGGATTCTTCTCGGCCGGAGTCCTGATGGGGCAGCGTTCGGTGACCGCTGCCCTGAGACCGGCACTGCTCGACGAGCTGGAGAAGCACGAAGGATGGAATCCGGAGGCTTCGGCAGCGGACGGCGTCGAGCTCGAAGGGACGCTGCGGGCTGACGCGGCGTGGTCGGTGTTCGGTGTCTCGCTGAATCTCGCGATCGACCGGATCCGCATTGCCGGGCGCTGGCGGCAGACCGCTGGTGGAGCACGCATCGCGGTGGGCGGCACCGAGGCCCGGTCGCTGGCCGCCGAGTGGTGCGCCGGTCGACAACTTCGCCTGCACGCGGCCCTGCGGCTGCCAACCACGTATCTCAACCCTGGTGTCCGCGATGAGCGCCGCGCGCTCGCCTTGCAGGGCACGGCCGTCGTGGGCTCGGTGAAGAGCGGTCTCCTCGTTCAGGTTACTGCCAGAGGCTCCTGGATGGCTGAGGCTGCGGCGCGTATCCGTCAGCTCGTCCGCCGATCGATTGAGCAGACGGTCGGCGTCTGGAGCAGACGTTCGGCGGGTATCGTGACGGCCATCCTGATTGGCGATCGCGCCGGCCTCGAACCGGACGTCGAGCGCCGGTTGCAGGAGGCTGGCACGTATCACGTCATCGCGATCTCGGGCGGCAACATCGCGATTCTGGCAGGCGCGGTGTTTCTCGTGCTCGCGGCCTGCGGCGTTCGCGGTCCGCGATCGGCGTTGATTCCGATCGCCATACTCATCGCCTACGCCGTCGTGGTCGGACGGGCGCCGTCGGTGATCCGGGCGACCGCGATGGCCGTGACGTATCTCTTCGCGCGCGTTCTCGACCACCGCTCGCCCCCGCTGAATGCCATCGCGCTGTCGTTGCTGTTCATCCTCTGCGCCACCCCGCTCGCCATCTTCGATGTCGGCCTCGCGCTCACGTTCGGGGCGACCATCGGCATTCTCGTGGGAGCGAGACCGCTTGCCGAACGGCTCTCTGATCGTCGATGGCTGCGCCCAATTGCCGCTCTTGTCGCTGTCTCGATTGCCGCCGAAGCCATCGTGCTGCCCATCGGCGCGTATGCGTTCGGCCGGATCACAGCCGCTGGACCGATGATGAACGTTCTCGCGGTGCCGTTGATGGCCGTTGCGCAAATCGCGGGACTGGTTGCCGTGATCATGGCAGCGCTGCCGCAGGCGGACTGGATGTGGGGGCTCGGCGGGCAACTCTCGCGGGCAGTCGGATATATCGCGCATCTCGCGGCGGCCGGGCTCGTCGAGAGGTACGCGCGCGCTGGATCTCGCACCCTGGCTGAGCCACCGGCTGCCGCCCCCACCGCTCCTGGCGCTTGTGCTGTATTTTTCGGCGCTCACGACATGGGTCGTCGCGCGAGATATTGTCTCGCGCCGCGGGTCGGAGGCCGGTGCGATCCGGCGGCTGGCGCGCGCGGCGGGCGCGGTGGCGGCTGTCGCGGGGTTCTGGTCAGTGTCGGGTGTGAGCTGGCCAGTCGCGTCCGGTGACCATCGATTGCTGGTTGCGTTCATCGACGTCGGCCAGGGCGACGCGACGCTCATCCGGTTCCCGGACGGCCGATCGATGCTGGTCGATGCCGGCGGGTTGGTGGGGTCCGCACAGTTCGACTTTGGATCGCGAGTCGTCGTTCCAGCGATCTGGGCGCGCGGGCTCACTCGCCTGGACATCCTGGCTCTCTCGCACGGCGACCCCGATCACATCGGCGGCGCACCTGGCGTATTGCGCGATCTCCGGCCGCGCGAGGTCTGGGAGGGCATCGACGTGCCAACGCATCGGCCCACGCTCGAGCTACGCTCGATCGCGGCCTCGCAGAAATCGCTGTGGCGACCGCTGCTGGCAGGAAGCCGGACGCAGTTTGGCGACGTCGCCCTGATCGTCTGGCACCCTCCTCGACCTGACTGGGAGCGGCAGCGCGTCCGGAACGACGACTCTCTCGTCATCGAGGCCGTTTACAAGAACGTCAGTCTCGTCCTCACGGGCGACATCTCGGCCGAAGTCGAACGCGACCTCGCCGATGCCCTGCCACCGGCATCGCTGCGGATTCTGAAGGTGCCGCACCACGGGAGCCGCACGTCCAGTTCCGAGCGGTTCCTGCATGCCCTCGGTCCCGCCATTTCCGTCGTCAGCGCCGGGCGCAACAACCGCTACGGCCACCCTGCCGCCGATGTGCTCGCGCGCTACGCGCAAGCAGGAGCAGCCATGTATCGCACCGACCGCGACGGCGCCGTGACGATCACAACCGATGGTGTGGAGGTGGTGGTCGAAACCTATCGCCGCCCGCCAGCCAGGTTTACCGCGCCGGCCGGGCCCGTTTCACTTTCGTCCATTCATGTTCCAGCTCGTCGGGCGTCAGGTCTCGAGGCGCGCGACCCTGCGCGGCAAGGCTTTGTTCGATCGCTTGAAAACGCGCGGTGAACTTGTTATTGGCCCTGCGCAGCGTCGATTCAGGTTCGAGATCCAGCTTGCGGCACAGATTGGCGAGCGCGAACAGGAGATCTCCGAGCTCTTCCTGAACATGGGCGCGGTCAGGGCGTGGATTGTCGAGAGCATTCTTGAGCTCGGCAACCTCTTCGTCGACCTTCTGGAGCACGTCCGTGGCTTCGTGCCAGTCGAAGCCGACCGCCGCGGCGCGGGCGCCCAGCTTGCCCGCGCGAACGAGCGCGGGCATGGCTTCCGGTACGCCATCGAGCGCGGAGGATCGCGGTCCGGCGCCGGCGCGCTCGCGAGCCTTGATGGCGTCCCATTGCTCGACGACCTGTGCGGGTGACGAGAGCTGGACGCCGTCGGGATCGAACACGTGAGGATGGCGACGGATCAACTTGTCGGTGACGGCGGCCAGCGCGTCGCTGATGTCGAAATCGCCGCGCTCCGACGACAACTGAGCCAGGAATACCACTTCGAACAACACGTCGCCGAGCTCCTCCTCGAGCTCCTGGGCGTCACCGCCTTCGATGGCGGCGACGGCCTCGTAGGCCTCCTCGAGCAGATACGGCGCCAGCGTGAGATGCGTCTGCTCGCGGTCCCACGGGCAGCCGGTAGGGGAGCGCAGTCTGCGCATCACGTCGAGTAATCGGACGAAACGTTCAGCGGCGTGTTCGGTCATCGTCTGGGACCTGAGATATCATGGCGTCCGGATTGTACCCGCATGGCCGACGAACCAACTGAGCTGACGTTCATCGCATTCATCCTCTCGCTGGCCACGACAGCCGCCATGCATTTCGGCGACCTTGCCGATCCTGCGACCGATGAGAGGCTGCCGCCCAACCTCGCCGGCGCCCAGCAGATGATCGACATTCTCACGCTGCTCGAACAGAAGTCCCGTGGGAACCTCACCGACGAAGAGAGCATGCTGCTGGGGCGTATTCTTTACGAGCTTCGTCTGCGATTCGTCGAAGTGCGTGAGAAGTCGGAGCGCCGAATCATCGAACCGTGAGCCGGCAACATGCGCGGCTGACGTTTCTCGGTACTGGCACCTCGCACGGTGTTCCCATGATCGGGTGCGAGTGCTCCACATGCCGCTCCGAGGACCCGAGAGACCGTCGATGGCGCCCGTCTGCGCTGCTCGATCTGCCCGATGGGCTGAGCGTTCTCATCGACACCACACCGGATCTCAGGGCGCAAGCGTTGGCCTATGGCGTCAGACGCGTGGACGCGGTGCTCTTCACGCACGCGCACGCCGACCATATCTTCGGTCTCGACGAGCTGCGCAGATACAACGCTCTGCAGCGCAGCGCGATTCCATGTTTTGCGAGTGCGCCGACTGCCCGGTCACTCAGGCGCACCTTCGAGTACATCTTTGGCGTGTCCGATGCCGGGATGGGGTCCGTCCCCAGGCTCGAGCTCTTCACCATCGGCGGCGTCTTCTCGCTGGGCCGATCGATCGTGCGCCCGCTGTCGCTTTTGCATGGACGCGATCCGATTCTCGGATTTCGTGTCGGATCGCTCGCGTATCTCACCGACTGCAGCGCGATTCCGGCTGTGACGTGGCCCGAGCTGACCGACTTGGATGTACTGGTGCTCGACGCATTGCGCGACCGCGAGCACCCGACGCATCTGACCGTGGCTCAAGCCGTGGCGCTCGCCGCGCGAATCGGGGCGCGCTCGACGTTCTTTACACACATGAGCCACGACCTTCCGCATGCGGCCACGTGCGCGCGCCTGCCCGCCGGTGTGCAGTTGGCATATGATGGTCTTTCGCTCGAATTCCAGGTGGACCTGCCGTAGGAACACAGGACGGCGATCGGTGCCACCACCGTGCGCATGTGACAGCTGTGAGGCGGCCGTTTCTTGGAGACCATTCACTTTCCGGGCGACGCGCGGCCGACGTGGTGGCACCAGCCCGTGCTGGCGCTGGGCAACTTCGACGGCCTGCATCGGGGCCATCAGAAGATCATCGAACGCGTGCGGCGCGTCGCGTCAGAACGCGGCGCCACGGCCGTCGTGTTGACCTTCGATCCGCATCCGCCGCGAATCCTGCGGCCTGACAAGGCCCCCGCGCTCCTAATGACGATGGCCCAGAAAACAGAGGCGCTGGCACGGGCCGGCGTTCAGGGACTGGCCGTGGTGCGCTTCACCGCGGAGCTTTCGCGCTGGGACCCGGAGATGTTCGTGCGTACCGTGCTCGTCGACTGGCTGCACGTCGCTGAAGTGTGGGTGGGCGCGAATTTCATTTTCGGCCGCGACCGCACCGGCAATTTCACGATGCTTCGAGCGCTGGGCGCGCGCTTCGGGTTTCGCGCGGAGAAAATCGACCCGGTGCGATACAAGGAGTTCGTCGTCAGCAGCACGCGCATCCGGCGCCTGCTGGCCGAAGGACGGGTGGACGAAGCGGGGGCGCTGCTTGGACAGACCTATGCGATTGACGGCACCATCGTACGCGGCCGACAGCGCGGTCAGGAGATCGGGTTTCCCACGGCCAACGTGTGCGCGGACAATGAGCTGATACCACCACACGGCGTGTACGCGACGACGGCAACGATTGCGGGTACTGTGTTCGCCTCGGTCACGAACGTGGGAATTCGTCCCACCTTCGGCGGGGACGACCGGACGGTGATCGAAACCCACGTGCTGGGGTTCAGTCGCGATCTGTACGGGGCCCGAATCCGGCTTGGTTTCGTCCTGCGGCTCAGGGACGAACGGACATTCGAGACCGTCGAGGCGCTGACGAGCCAGATTCGTGCAGACTGTGAAGCGGCCGGCGCGCTCTTCGCTCGGGTGTCCATCTGACAGTCGAGGTAGAATCCACGTGAGCATGGGGTTCCTGTTCCACGTCAGCATTCCTGGCAACACGGAATTGCTGCAGCCGCTGGGCGAGCTGACTGCACGCGTCGTGGAGTACGCCGGCTATCGCCAGGAGGTGGCGCGCGAGCTTGCGGCCGCCATCACCGAGGGCGCTGCCGAGGCCATCCGTCAGTCGAGCTCCGCGCCGATGCCGATCGACCTGCATTTCCAGACCGACGACGAGCGCTTCGAAGTGGTGTTGAGTTATGCCGACCGGGCCGAGCCTGGGGCGTCGCCCGGACGGCTGCGGTCGTTCACCTGCGATCGGGAGGGCAACCGGAACGTCTGCCGGATGGCCCGGGACCTGCCGGTCGCGCCAGGCTCCTGAGACAGATCGTGCGCCGTCCCGAGCGCCCCGGGAGGCCCGGCGGCCGTCGCGTCGGTACGTGCTACACCGGGGCGCTCGCTGATTGATGATTCTCTACAACACCCTGACGAGGCGCGAAGAGACGTTTACGCAGCCGGTCGACACCCCGGTCCGTATCTACACGTGCGGGCTCACCGTGTACACCGCGGTCACGTCGGCAACTTCCGGACGTTCGTGGTGCTCGACGTGCTTCGCCGTGCGCTCCGGTACCACCTCGGATTGAGCGTACACCAGGTGATGAACTTCACGGACGTGGACGACAAGACCATTGCCGGCGCGGAGAAGGCCGGCATGCCCCTTCGCGAATATACCGATCAGTACGTCCGGGCATTTCAGGACGATGCCCAGATCCTGGGGTTGGAGACGATTGAAGAGCAGCCGCGCGCGACTGATCCAGCGAATCTGGAAGCCATGACGGACCTCATTCGAGCGCTCGAAGCCCGCGGGCATGCCTATCGCAGCGACGGGTCCATCTACTTCCGAATCGCGACATTCAAGGACTACGGACGCCTGGCGCGGCTCGACAGAGAAGGGCTCAGAGCCGGCGCGCGCCTGGATTCTGACAGCTATGGGAAGGAGGACGCGCGCGATTTCGTCCTGTGGAAGGCGACACGTCCCGGTGAACCCACCTGGGACCTGGGGCTCGGCCCGGGGCGCCCGGGCTGGCACATCGAATGTTCAGCCATGGCCCTGCGGATCCTGGGCGAGCCGCCCATCGACATCCATGCGGGAGGGATCGATCTCGTCTTCCCGCATCACGAAAACGAGATCGCGCAGAGCGAAGGCGCGACGGGCCGCCCGTTTTCGCGCTTCTGGGTCCACGTCGAGTTCCTCAACCTGGGCGACGAGAAGATGTCGAAGTCGCAGGGGAACGTCTACACCGTCTCCGACGTGATCGCGAAGGGCTACCGGGCCTCGGCCCTGCGGTATCTGCTGCTGTCGGTGCACTACCGCAAGCAGCTCAAGTTCTCGTGGGCGGCCCTCGATCACGCGGAAGAGGCGGTGAGGCGCCTCGCGGATTTCCTGGGGCGGCTCGATCTGGTCACCGGCGGCGACGCGCACCCGGAGGTTGAGGCGCGGCTCACCGAGGCGCGCACGGCCTTTGGCGCCATGCTGGATCAGGACCTGAACGTCGCCGGATCGCTCGGCGTGATGTTCGATCTCGTCAGGGCTCTGAACGCCGCGATCGATGGCGGCGAGATAGGGAAGCCCGACTTGGCGAACGTGCGTGAGACGTTTGGGGCGTTCGATCGAGTGTTGGGCGTGATGGCGCTCCGGCGGGCGGAAGACGCGACCGCGCCGATCGACGAGGCCGAAATCGAACGCTTCATCGCCGAGCGCCAGGCGGCACGCCGACGGCGGGCGTTCCAGGAGGCCGATCGCCTTCGCGACGAGCTCGCCTCCCGCGGTGTGCTGCTCGAGGATTCTGTCGCGGGAACCAAGTGGAAGAGAAAGTAAGGTTCACCATGAATGCTCCTCTGCTGAAGACGCCGCTACCGGGCCCCAGAGCCAAAGCTATCATCGCCCGCGACGCGAAATTCGTGTCGCCCTCCTACACGCGCGCTTATCCGCTGGTCATCGCACGCGGCGAAGGGGCCGTGGTCGAGGACGTGGACGGCAACCTGTTCCTGGACTGCGCAGCCGGGATCGCCGTGACTTCGACCGGCCACTCTCATCCCGACGTGGTCAAGGCTATCAGCGAGCAGGCGTCGAAGTTCATCCACATGTCGGGCACGGACTTCTACTACGAGCCGCAGGTCCGGCTGGCCGAGGAGATGGCAGCGATCAGCCCTATCGACGGCGAGGTGCGATCGTTCTTTGGTAACTCCGGTACCGAGGCCAATGAAGCCGCGATCAAACTCGCCCGGTACCACACCGGCAAGTACAACATCATCGCCTTCATCGGGGCGTTTCACGGCCGCACCCTGGGTTCGCTGTCGCTCACGGCGAGCAAGGCCATTCAGCGGCGCGGGTTCGGCCCTATGATGCCGGGCGTCTATCACTCGCCGTACGCGAACTGCTATCGCTGCCCGATCGGACTCAAGCCGGAGAGCTGCGCGGCGGAATGCCTGAGCTTTCTCGAAGATCAGATCTTCGTACACCTTGTTTCGCCCGATGAAGTCGCAGCCATCGTGGTGGAGCCGATTCAAGGCGAGGGCGGTTACCTCGTGCCGCCGGCACAGTTTCATCAGCGCCTGGCGGAACTGGCCAAGCGCCACGGCATCCTGTTGATCGCCGACGAAGTGCAATCGGGGATGGGCCGGTCGGGCAAGATGTTCGCGATGGAACACTTCGGTATCAGCCCCGACGTCACGACGGTCGCCAAGGGCATCGCGTCGGGCATGCCGCTCGGCATTGCCACGGCCCGCGCCGACGTCATGGGCTGGCCGCCGGGATCGCATGCGAGCACGTTTGGCGGCAACCCGGTGTCGTGCGCGGCATCGCTCGCCACCATCAAGCTGCTCAGAGAGCGTCTGGTGCAGAATGCGGCGGACGTGGGCGCGCACATGATGGAGGGGCTCCGCGCGATGACCGGCAAGCACCCGCTCATGGGCGACGTGCGTGGCCGTGGTCTCATGATCGGCGTGGAGCTCGTCCGGAACCGGGAAACGAAGGAGCGTGCTGTCGAAGAGCGCGAGGCTGTACTCGAGGAGGCGTTCAAGCGTGGACTGCTGATGCTGGGCGCCGGCGCCAACGCCCTGCGGCTGTCGCCCGCGCTCGTGCTGACGAAGTCCCAGGCCGACACCGCCTTGACGATTCTGGACGAAGCGCTCACGGCCGTCGAGCGTGCTCACGGGTGACGGCGGCGAGCGAGACCCGTTCCAGCCGTGGCCTCGCCCTTGCAGTCTCGCCGTGCGTGATCGAACGTGGGCGGTCTGCGCTCGGCCTGGCCGGCGAGGATCTGGCGTGCGCCGTCCTCGAAGGCCGGGGCTACTCGATCGTCGAGCGGCGCTTCAGAACCCGCCGAGGCGAAATCGACATCGTTGCCCGGGATGGGGGCACGCTGGTGTTCGTCGAGGTGAAGGGGCGGGCGAGTGTCGCCGACGGGTCGGCTGGCGAGGCCGTCACGCTGGCGAAACGGCGTCGGCTGATCCAGCTGGCCGTCGAATACCTAGCGCGGCGCCATCTTACGGACGTCCCGTGTCGCTTCGACGTCGTCACCATCGCCTGGTTGCAGGATCGGCAGCCGGATGTTCAATTGATTGCGGACGCTTTCACGCTCGACGATCGATAGGCAGGATGGATGCCTGAGCTTCGCAAGGACCCCGTCACCGGCCGGTGGGTGATCATCTCGACGGAGCGGCGCAAGCGCCCTCACGATTTTCTCATCGAGCCCACGCCGCCACCCACGCCGGATCCGTCGTGTCCGTTCTGCGAGGGTCACGAGGGGATGACGCCCTCCGAGGTGCTCTCTTACCGCTTGAACGGCGCCGCTCCGAACGGCCCAGGGTGGCAGGTGCGTGTGGTGCCCAACAAGTACCCGGCGCTGCAGGTGGAGGGCGGCCTCGATCGTCAAGGTGAGGGCCTGTTCGATCGCATGAACGGCGTGGGCGCGCACGAGGTGATCATCGAGGCTCCGGATCACCTCGCGACGCTGGCCACGATGCCGGAGGACGCCGTGGAACGGGTGCTCTGGGCGTTCCGCGACCGGGTCATCGACTTGCGTCAGGATTCGCGGTTTCGCTACATCCTGATCTTCAAGAACCACGGCCGAGCGGCCGGCGCATCGCTGATGCACTCGCACTCACAGCTCATCGCGCTGCCCATCGTGCCGAGAAACGTTTCGGAAGAGGTGGATGGCGCGCGGCAGCACTACGCGTACAAGGAGCGCTGCGTGTTCTGCGACATCGTGCGGCAGGAGCTCGAGCAGGCGACGCGCGTGATTGCCGAAACGGCCGACTTCGTGGCCGTGGCGCCCTATGCGCCGCGCTTCCCGTTCGAAACGTGGCTGTTGCCGAAGCGGCACGGCGCCCACTTTCAAGACGCGCCGCGGCAGGAATACGGTGGCCTGGCGCGGTTGCTCACATCCGTCTTGCAGCGCATGAACCGTGCGCTCCTCAACCCTTCCTACAACCTGATTATCCATACCTCGCCGTTTTCGATCGACGCGTCCGAGTTCTATCACTGGCACGTGGAGATTATCCCGAAGCTGACGAAGGTGGCCGGCTTCGAGTGGGGCAGCGGCTTCTATATCAACCCCACGGGACCCGAGGAAGCGGCCCAAGTGCTGCGCGACGCTCGGGTGTAGCAGGAAACGTCACCAGCGCAAGCACACGGCATCGCGAAAACTGGAATGGCCAGGCGTTTCTGGTACCGAAGGTTCGCACGATCGGCTGCGATATACTGTCGGAGCAAACTGGCGCTCTCTAGGTGCGAGGCCGAACCTGCCGTAAGTCCTGCGGGCGAGGCTTGAAGGCGTTTGGCGCGGTGTGCTACGGTACGGGGCCGGGCGGGAATAACTCAGTGGTAGAGTGCGACCTTGCCAAGGTCGAAGTCGCGGGTTCGAATCCCGTTTCCCGCTCCAACCTTCGCTCACGCCTGCCAACCGGCGTCGTGAGCTACGGTTGGCAAGCCACGCGTAGATTGTCCGCCGGAGCGCCGACGGCGCGAAGGTGGGCGGCAGATAACAATGTCGATGATTGGCCTACCCCGTTTCGCCTCGCGCTGTCAGACGCGCTGTTGTAGCCGCTCCTAAAGACGCGGCCGAATCTTCCTCGTACAGTTTCAGCCGGCGCCGTCGCCAAGTGGTAAGGCAGAGGTCTGCAAAACCTCGATCCCCGGTTCAAATCCGGGCGGCGCCTCCAATTTTCCTAACCAAAACACCCGTGGTGGCGGGCTGGCCGCCAGAAAAGGCGTAGCGCGAACGGTTGCGCGAACGATTTGAGGCGCCGCGGAGCTGTTTAGGGTGGGACCGACGGTCATGATTCCTCGGGGGGAGCGCCCACATGTAAATTTGACACACTTTAACGCGCCCTCGGTGGCTGTAACTCTATAAACATCAGCATTTAGTAGCAAAATCCTGCGTTCCTTGCCCCTTTCCTGCTGGGCTTGTGGTAGAGTCACGAACCCTTCAACGGCTGAGCTACGACGGGCCAGCTGGAGATGCGGAGTTGCCCACGCATCCGACGGCGGTTCGTCTCGTGTCTGGTCGGCAAGAGTCAGTTACTGCAAAGGACACTATGACCACTCAGCGCGTTCGCGTCTCCTGGGTTGCGGTCTTGACGTTACGCTTCCGTCTCTGCTCCCCAGTGCGCGTGAAGCCAATGCGTTTGGCAGGAACGCTTCTCCTTTCTCTAGCGGTCATGGGTTGTGGCGGTGGAGGCGATTCGCCTGTAGCTCCGACGCCGCAAGTCCCAAATGTGGCAGGACGCTACACCGGCACAACGACTATGACGTTTCCTGAATTGCAGCAAACGGTGACCTGCCCGACTTCTACGACCGTCACTCAATCCGGAACCACGGTTAACGTCGCACCACTAGTATTGGGAGGAGCGTGCGACAACGTGAGCGTGCCGTTCGGCGAGGGAACGATTGATAACACGGGCGCGTTTCAGGGGCAGAGCACGGGAACTTATAACGAGCCCAGCTGTGGCACCTACAACTTTTCGGGCAGTGGCGGATTTTTTGGGCGCGAGATGCGTATTTCGATTGTCGGAACGTCAAGCACTTGCTTCAACTTCAACATGACAGTCATCCTGTCTCGTTGACACTGAACGCGCTCAATCGCCCTCACCCTGCACTCCCATTGCGTTGCGCCTGTCCGCTCATGCGATGGCGATCCCGTAGAAATCGGTTGATCCAGTCATAGATCATGCGGGCGTGCTGGGCCCGCAGGGCGCGATCGAGAAACGGCGCCAGTCGCGGCAATCCGGGCATTGGAGGATCGACGCCCCGCGACGCGCTGGCGTACCGACGTCGCGGCTCCAGGCGTGTTCGTCTCGAGAACACTCGTCGTCCGATTGAAATTCCCGACGGACTTGTGAAGGTGCTGGTCAAGAGTCGCGGCGATGTGGCACTCCATCGGCTGTCCACGTTGCCCTGAAGATCGCGGGCTTGACGATCGCCGGCTGAACGCCCTGGAGCACACGTTGTTCGCGGACAGCTGATAGCGCCTGGCGGACGCGACCATCTCCGGGCCTTTGGCGACAATCGGCCGGACAGGGCGTTATCCGCGCTGTCGTGAGAGGGCTGACGAGGCCTAGAACGGAGGTGATGGGGCGACCGTGCTGTAGACTGTAGCTCGACCGAGACGTATGGGCCTTCCTCGTCACCCCCTTCGGCGGCCGGAATCGTGGGTCGAACTTGATCGATCGGAGCGTCCCCTCCTGTTTGCCGTGATCGACACCGAGGAAGAATTCGACTGGTCGGCGCCGTTTTCGCGCGACAACGTCGATGTCACTGCCATGCGGCACATCGGTCGCGCTCAACGCATTTTCGACCGCTATCAGATCAAACCCACCTACGTCGTCGACTACTGTGTGGCCCATCAGCCGGCTGGGTACGAGCCGCTGCTGCCGATTGTCGCCGACGGTCACTGCACGATTGGCGCCCATCTGCATCCATGGGTCAATCCTCCGTTCGAGGAAGAGCTCAACGCCCGAAACAGCTTTGCGCTCAACCTTGATGTCTCGCTGGAACTGGCCAAGATCGAACAACTGCGAGACGAGATTCAGCGCGCGTTCGCCGTGAGACCGACAGTCTACAAGGCCGGTCGTTACGGCATTGGCGCCGAGACAGTTCAAACGCTTGCCGCCCTCGGCTTCGAGGTCGACACGAGCATCAGCCCGCGGATGGACTTTACTGATGTCGGCGGTCCGTCGTTTTCTGAATTCGGCCCGTACCCGTTCCTTGACGGCAATTCGACGAACCTGCTGTTCCTGCCGTGTACAGTTGGCTTCGTCGGAATACTGGGCGAGTCTGCTGGCCGGTGGGTGCATCGAGCGGCCTCGTGTCAACTGCTCGCCCCGTTCCGCGGCGTGGGTGTGGCCGCGAAGCTGGGTCTCGTCAACAAGATCATGCTGTCTCCGGAAGGGAACACGCTCGAGGAGATGAAGGCTCTCGCCCGCAGACTCCATGCGGACGGCCTGCGCACCTTCTCGCTCACGTTTCACAGCCCGACGGTGGTGCCAGGGCACACCTCCTACGTCTCGAACCAGACAGAGCTCGAGACGTTCCTCGAGTGCATCGACCGGTTTTGTGAGTTCTTTTGTCGCGACTTGGATGGCATGCCCGGAACTCCGATGGAGTTCCGGAGCACCCTATTGCGGGAGCGCATCACATGAAAGTGTTGGGACTGTCGCCTCTCGACAAGGACTCAACCGTCAGCATCGTCGAGGATGGAAGAATCACGTACGCAGCCGCTGAAGAGCGATTTACACGGGTGAAGCTGCAGAGTGGTTTCCCCTGGCAAGCCTTGCAAGACGGATTCGAGCGTACGGGCCTGGGGCCACGACGATATCGACGTCGTGTCGTATCCATTCTTCACGTGGGACGAAGAAACCAAGCTTTTTCAGAAGAGTCTCGCGAACGAACGCGAGTTTCTCGCTCACGCGGACACGACCAGAACCGCAGACCTGATGCGTGAGGCGCGGGAACGTGTTCCGGTGCGGACCTTCGACGTTCCCGGACTGACGTCAGCGAACGAGCGCTTCGAAAAAAGCATTGCGAAAACCGTCGCGTATCGCGTACTGGCCAACGACAGCGTGATCTCGCGCAACGTGGCCAAGCGGGCATCTGAGCAATGGGGAAGAGAAGCCACCGAATATCATCGGCAGTGGCAGGAGGAGCTCGAAGCGTCGCTGGAAGAGTTGAACTTGCGCCGCAAATTGAAGCGCACCGAGCATCATCTGAGTCATGCCGCCAATGCCTACTTCACGAGCGGCTTCGACCAGGCGCTCGTGGTCACGCTCGACGGATACGGGTCCGGTCTGGCAGGAAGCGTCAGCGTCGGCCGCGACGGCCGCCTGCTGCGTCTCCACAACCTCGAGTACCCTCACTCGCTCGGCACGTTCTACGAGTCGGTGACATCGGGGCTGGGCTTCCAGCCGAGTCGACACGAGGGCAAGATCGTCGGCCTGGCGGCGTACGGCGACCCCAAAGTCCTTCGGGACGTTCTCCTGGCACGAATGGCGGAGGAACCCGGCACGTTCAAGATCTTCGAGAGCAACAATCTGTTCTTCGCGCGAATGCTCGCCGGCGAGTTTCCCAAGATTGACGTCGCGGCCGCGTATCAGCATGTCCTCGAAGTCGTCGCGTGCCGCTACGTCGCCCACTACCTGCAGCAGACCGGACTCGATAGCCTCGTGCTCTCGGGCGGTGTGGTGGCCAACGTCAAGCTGAATCAGCGGCTCAAGGAGCTGCCGGGCGTCAAGCGCTTGTTCATCCATCCGAACATGGGGGACGGTGGATGCGGAACTGGCGCGGCGCTCCTCGAGTTTCTCGGACACCCCAACCTGCGGACCCCGCTGTCGGATGTATTTCTCGGCCCGGCCTACACGCCGCAGAGATCGAGCAGGCGCTCAGCAAGGCGCAGCTCTCCTTCGATCGCTACTCGCCGATTGAGCCGAAGATCGCAGCGCTGATCGCCGGCGGGAAGGTCGTGGCGCGATTCAACGGCCGCATGGAGTATGGTCCGCGGGCGCTCGGCAACCGGTCGATCCTCTACCACGCCCGCGAGCCCGAGGTTAACCAATGGCTCAACCAGCGGCTGGGGCGGACGGAGTTCATGCCGTTCGCACCGGCGACGCTCTTCGAGCACCGGCACGCCTGCTACAGGAACGTGGACGGGGCGAGTATGCGGCGCAGTTCATGACCATCACATTTGATTGCACCGACGAAATGCGACGAAGCTCTCCCGCAGCCGTGCACGTCGATGGGACTGCGCGCCCTCAGCTCGTGACGGCCGAGTCGAATTCGAGCTTCTATCAGGTGCTGACCGAATACCACAAGCTGACGGGCATTCCCTCCGTGATCAACACCAGCTTCAACATGCACGAGGAACCCATCGTCGGCACGCCCGATGACGCGGTCCGCGCGTTCTTGCAGGGCAATCTGGACTACCTGGCGATTGGAGATTTCCTCGTGGCGCATCCAACAGCGCACCGTTCCGGTCGAGCCTGACGATGCTCGTGCTCGGCGTGTCGGGTCGGCGCAGCGAGGCGGCCGCCGCTGTCGCATCTGACGATGGACTCGTCGCAGCGGCGGTTGAGGCAGATCTTCGAGGCGTACCCGACATCGGCTATCGCGTCGTGGGCGGGTTGCCCGTCGAAGCCGCGCGTGCGTGCTTGGACAAACTGCGTGTCGAGGCATCCGACGTCGAGCAAGTGGCTATCGTCGACGACGAGCGGTGGACTGTCGATCGAAGGTTGCAGGTGGGCAGCGACTTGGGACAGGCCGCCGACGCGTGCCGATCCTCGACGCTGCGCGTGGGCTTGTCGCGCTGTGCCGTGTATCGAGTCAGTGCCGCCCGAGCGGCCGCCGAGCTGGCCGGCCTGGTCGCCCCGGAGCGGGCCGCCATCGTCGTGGTCGACGCCGACCGGGATCGCGGGATCGCCGTTTTTCGCAGCCGCGCAGACCATCCGAGCTGGGTCGGAGCCGTACCGGGCGGCCACGATCTCACACGCGCACAGCGACTGATTGCCGAAGCCCTTGGCGTGGCGCCCGTCGCGACGGAGACGCTTTTCGAGCTGGCTGTACAGGGAGAACCTCGGTGGCTGAACGCCATGCAGCGGGCGCTGGGCTGGAAGGACGAGGTCGGCGTTCGGCTCGACCTGGCGGGACTGTATGAGGTGGTCCGGGAGGCTCAGGGGGACGCGCCCGAACAGCTCGCCGACGGGGAACCACTTCATCGCGATGTCCAGAAACGCCGTCATGATTTGGCGGCGAGCTTCACGCGCGTGCTCACAGACGTTGTCGTCGAGTTGACCAGGAGCGTCGCGCCGGAGGGGCTTGCGGCGTTTGGTGGCAGCCTGTTCGCCAGCCCGAGGTTGAACGCCGATCTGCGCGCGTCGCTCGGCCCGCAAATGTCCGTGTCGCCCGTCCCTGAACGTGCCGGCCTCGCGCTGGGTGCCGCCTTGTCGTGCGCAACCAGGACGACGAAGCCGTCGTTGCAGGGGCTCGATCTCGGCCCGGCTTTTACTGAAGAACAGGTGAAGCAGACGCTCGACAATTGCCGCGTCGACTACGTGTATGAGCCGGATTGGCAGCGACTCCTGTCGCGCGTCTCAGGCTTTCTCGCACGCGGCAAGGTCGTGGCCTGGTTCCAGGGGGCGGCGGAGTTCGGGCGTCGCCCGCAGGGCTGTCGCAGTGTGTTGGGGGATCCATCGAACCGCTACATCCGCCACAACATCAACGAATACCTCTTTCAACGTTCCCTCGACGCTTCGCTCGCTCTCGTTGTCAGAGAGGAAGATGCGGCGACGTGCTTCCCGGAGCCGATTCAATCGCCGTTCACGCTGCTGCGGATGTCGGTCAAAGCTGACCTCCGGTCACAACTCCAAGCTGTCGTTGACGGTCGCACGTCCGCCACGGTTCAAACGCTCAACCGTCAACAGGCGCCTGAACTGCACGACTTGCTGTTGATCCACCTCCGTCGCACGGACGTGCCAGGACTGGTGCACTGCCCGCTCCTCACGCCGGGCGGCGCGCTGGCCGTCACCCCACGATCTGCCATGCAGACAGTATTCTCTTCCGCGATTGATGCTCTCGTCATCGGCCGCTTCCTCTTGATGAAGGACTACTGGCTTCTTCGGAGTGCCGGCGACTGAGCCCGGCCCCTGGGACACGAGCCGCTTCCTTCTGGCTGTTGAGGCTCGACCGCATGACTTCTCGCTCGCTTGCCGCGCTGCTCGGATTCGGTGCTCTTGGAGCGGGCTACATCGTGACCGTCCTTGCGCCTGCGCCCCCGAGTCTCATCGAGCGCATTCTTCGCCGAACACGCGGAATGGGCACCGCGTCGTCATCGGGCATCCAGATGGGCCGCACGCCGCAGAATGCGCCCCATCAGAAGCCGGCGTTTGCCGGGCAGTTTCGCGCACCGGAGCGGAGGGCCAACGTCGCGTTCGACGTCGTGCCGGTCGCCGGGGGACTGCAGAATCCCTGGGGCATGACGTTCATGCCCGACGGACGCCTGCTGGTCACCGAGAGGCCGGGCCGGCTGCGCATCGTGACGCGTGATGGCCGGTTGTCCGAGCCGGTCGCCGGACTGCCGCCCCTCGTCGCCGGCCGGCAGGGAGGCCTGCTCGACATCACGCTCGACCCCGCGTTTCGGTCGAATCAGCTGATCTACTGGAGTTACTCCGAGCCCCAGTCGGACGGGGCAAACAACACTGCCGTTGCACGCGGCCGGCTCGTCGATGGAGCCATGCCGCGGGTCGACGACGTGCAGGCGATCTTCCATCAGGCGCCGTCGCTCAACTCGGATCTGCACTTCGGCAGCCGCCTGGTCTGGCATCGCGACGGCACGCTCTTCGTCACGATGGGCGATCGATCGATCACCGAGGGCCGGATGCAGGCGCAGAGGATGGACAGTCTGATCGGCAAGATTGCGCGGATCAATGCCGATGGTTCCATTCCGAAGGACAACCCGTTCGTCGGCAAGATGGGCGTGCGTCCCGAGATCTGGTCGTTCGGTCATCGCAACGTGCAGGCGGCCGTGTTGCATCCGGCGACCGGCGATCTGTGGGAAGTCGAGCACGGCACGCGCGGCGGCGACGAGGTGAACGTGGCACAGAAGGGCAAGGACTACGGCTGGCCGACGATCGCGTACGGCATCGAGTATCCCGGTGAACCAATCACCGGTGGGATCCAGGTCAAGGAGGGGATGGAGCAGCCGCGCTACTACTGGGATCCGAGCATCGCGCCGAGCGGCATGACCTTCTACACCGGCGCGCTCTTCCCAGAGTGGAAGGGAAGCCTCTTCATCGGCGGGCTGAACGGTCGGGCCCTCGGTCCGGCTGACCGTCGAGGGCGACCGGATCGTCGGCGAGGAACGACTGCTCAGCGATCTCAAGGAGCGTTTCCGCGACGTGCGCACCGGCCCCGACGGCGCGCTGTACGTGCTGACCGATAACGCGGTGGGGCGGCTGCTGAAGCTGGTGCCCAGGCGCCAGACGGCCGTTAGTCGATGGTTGCTCCGTGGTCCCTCCACTCGAGTTGACGCGACTGCCGCACCCGAGGACAGCGGCGGCGCTAGTAGAGCACCTGACCCTGGCCGCGCTCGACGATGAGCCGGTCGAAGTGCGCCACGAGCGCGTCGCGCCGGGCCATGAGCGCGGTAATGTCCCGACGCTCGAGGTGAGGGCCGACCACGCGGGCCACATCCGACTCGGTCAGCCGGCGCAGCGCCTCGAACACGGCGCGGTCGCATCGCGACAGATCCTGCGGATACTGGATATCGCGGTTCGGCCGGAACGCCCGCGTGAAGTCGATCATCCACAGCTGCCACGTGGGATCGATCAGGACGTTGCCCAGGTTCCGGTCGGTGTCGGCCACGAGCCGCGCGAACACGCGCAGGCGAAACATCTGGGCGTTCCATCGCACGAGGTCCGGCGGATCGATCTTCTTCCGCCGCCGCTCGCCTTCCTCCATGGCGTTGTCGACCCACCAGGTGAGCGATCCGTCACGTCCGTTCCATGTGCGCTCGACGGTCACCGGCATCATCTCGCCCAGCGCGACCATCTCGGCAAGCCGAAATGCGGCGATGTTGAAGTGATACGAGTCCACGAACTGGAGCTCCGTGCGGCCGTCGCTCAGCTCGCGGTTCGTCGCGCGCTCGTCAATCGACTGGAAGGCCGCATCGTGCGTCAAGCGTCCGTCACTGAGGGTGAGCCGCCAGGGAAGTGTGGTGCCGCGATCCAACCGGCGGCTTCTGACGACCTTGGCGCCGCGAAGGAATTCCGCCATCGCCTCGCGGGTGAGGGCTGCGGGTTCGATCTGGACCTGCGTCTGGACATGGGCTTGTGGGTCGGACGACGCGACGACGATGCCGCAGAAGATGAGCAGAAGGAGGGGCCAATTCCTTCGGGCGCCGTCCCTATTCAGTAGCGACAAAGCGGGCTCACGGGGACGTTCGTGGAGAGCGTCGCTCGTACTCGCTGCTGGCTGCGCCGGCCTGCGGCTAGAATGGAGCACCAGCTCCTCTGGCTGTCGCCATGACCTCATCCGACGCCGATCCGACCACACCTGCCCCTGGCCGACCGGACGGCGTCATCGCCTGCGCTGCCTATTCGAACGGGGTCCGCACGGCGGACGTCGCGATCGAAGATATCAGCGAGGCCATCACACAGGAGAATCAATTCGTCTGGATCGGTCTGTACGAGCCGAGCCTCGAGCTGCTGCGCGAAGTTCAGGGGGAGTTCGGGCTCCACGATCTGGCCATCGAAGACGCGCTGACCGCGCACCAGCGTCCGAAGCTCGAACAGTATCGAGAGTCGCTCTTCGTCGTCCTCCGAACGGCGCAGCTCGTCGGCGACCCTCGCCACATCGAGTTCGGCGAGACACACGTCTTCATCGGACGACGGTATGTGGTGTCGGTCCGGCACGGATCGCTCGTGTCGCACGTCGGGCTACGGGCGCGCTGTGAGGCGACACCCCAACTGCTCACGAAGGGTCCGGGATTCGTTCTCTACGCGCTGATGGATTTCATCGTGGATCAGTACTTGCCGATTGTCCAGGCGCTCGAGGAAGAGCTCGAGCAGCTGGAGGAACAGATCTTCGGCAAGGAGTTCAGCCGGGACACGACCGGGCGGATCTACCGGCTCAAGCGCGACCTGCTCAGCATCAAGCGTGCCGTGTCGCCGCTCGTCGATGTGTGCAACCGCCTAATGAGATTCGATCTGGATCTCATTCCAGACGATACGCGACCATACTTTCGTGACGTCTACGATCACGTCGTCCGGCTCAACGAGATCATCGACAACACTCGCGAGTTGTTGACGACCGCTCTCGAAGCCAACCTCTCGCTGATCTCCGTATCACAGAACGAGGACACGAAGCGGCTCGCCGCCTGGGCGGCCATCATCGCCGTACCGACGATGGTGGCTGGGATCTACGGCATGAACTTTAACGTGATGCCCGAACTGATGTGGCGATACGGCTACCCGGTGAGCCTCGGTTTGATGGCATCCGCGTGCGCGGCGCTCTACATCGGATTCAAGCGATCCGGGTGGCTCTGAATCGGCCCTCACCCCAGCTGATTCGCTGCAGCCGCGTGCCGCTGTCGTGCTGTGCGCTGAGCAGGGAAGAACAGGCCCTAGGACGAGGGTGCGCTTTTCGCAGCCGGCGTCACCGGAGCCATGTTGCGCGGGTAGACTCCAGGTCGACCCGGATCACGTGACCGGCAGCCCCTCGGCCAACCGGGCCAGACCGTCTCCGCGGACCCGGCACATCCTCCACTGGTCGAGAACCACTGCACCGAGCCCCTTGTAGAACCGGATCGCGGTTTCGTTCCAGTCGAGCACCGCCCACTCGAATCGACCGCAGCCCTCCTGGCGCGCGATGCGCGCCAGATGGACCATGAGGGCGCCCCCGATGCCCTTGCCACGAAATGCCGGGTCGATGAACAGGTCCTCGAGCCACAGGCCACGCCGGCCCTCGAACGTGGAAAACGAAAAGAAATAGACGATGTAGGCGATGGGCCGGCCATCGACGAATGCTAAGAGCGTCCTTGCCGCCGGCGAGGGGCCGAAGAGCGATTCCCTCAACACGTCTTCCGTGGCCGACGCCGTGAGCTTCTCGAACGTTGCCATGGCGCGTATGAAGGACAGCAGCGTGGGCACGTCATCAACCGTGCCTTCGCGCACCTCCACGTCAAGACCATTGACTGCCAGGATCATCGCGCCCTCCTGTTTTCGCTGTGGACGGTTTCAGGCTCCCTGGCCGTTGATCCGCGATTCGCTGCGCCGCGCCCCTACACGATAATCAGCGGATCCTGGCGCCTAGTCGGCGCTTGCGCAGACAGGGAGGGCCGAGAACAGGCGTCATGTTACCGCCAGACGCCCTGATGTTCCTCCCGCTCGGCGAACCCTCGACTGTGGCACAATCCCCATCGCAACCAGCATCCCTCTCGATGCGGCTGACTCCAGCGGAGCATTCATGAAACGCCTGGCCTTGTTTGCCTTTTGCGTGGTCGCAACCGTTTCGTGCGCGAGCGAGCCCCCGTCGCCGGCCGTGTCGCCCGAAGAGGCGGCCTGGCGCGCCCGCGCCGATGGCGTGACGATGGTACGGGACGACTGGGGCATCCCGCACATTTCGGCCAAGACCGACGCTGATGCCGTGTTCGGCCTCATGTACGCCCAGGGCGAAGACGACTTCAACCGCGTGGAGACGAACTTCATCAACGGGATGGGCCGGCTCGCCGAAGCGGAGGGCGAAAAGGAGATCTACCGCGACCTCAGGATGAAACTCTTCATCGACCCCGCCGAGCTGCGCGCGCAGTACGCGGCGGCGCCCGACTGGCTCAAGGCGCTCATGAACGGCTGGGCCGACGGTCTCAACTTCTACCTCCACACGCACCCCGACGTGAAGCCGCGCGTGATCACGAAGTTCGAGCCGTGGATGGCGCTCAGTTTCAGCGAGGGCAGCATCGGCGGCGACATCGAGAGCGTGTCGATTCCGCAACTCGAGGCGTTCTACGGCAGCAAGTCCGCGGCGCAGGCGCGGTTCGAAGAAGAGTCCGCCTACGCGGACGTCCCGCCGGAACCCCTTGGTTCCAACGGCTTCGCAGTGGCGCCTTCCAACACCGTCTCCGGGAAAGCGTTGCTCTTCATCAACCCGCACACGTCGTTCTTTTTCCGCGAAGAGGCGCAAGTCACGAGTCAAGAGGGGCTGAACGCCTACGGAGCGCTCACCTGGGGTCAGTTCTTCATTTACCAGGGCTTCAACGAGCGGGCCGGCTGGATGCACACGTCCAGCGGCGTCGACAATATCGACGAGTTCGCGCTGACGACCTCCACCGCGGATGGCAAGGTGTTCTACACGTTCGGGAACGAAAAACGGCCGGTCACGACCAAGACCATCAGCGTGCCGTACAAGACCGCAACGGGTATGGCGGAGAAGACCTTCACCGTGTACCGCACACATCATGGTCCCGTGATCCGCGAACAGGACGGCAAGTGGATCGCGGTAAGGCTGATGGAAGAACCGCTGAAGGCGCTGCAACAGTCGTATCGACGTACGAAAGCGAGGAACCTCGCCGAGTACAAGGAGGTGATGTCGCTCTACACCAACTCCTCGAACAACACGGTGTACGCCGATGCGGATGGCAGCATCGCGTACTTCCACTCGAACTTCGTGCCCAGGCGCAATCCGAAGCTCGATTGGTCCGCACCCGTGGACGGCAGCGTGCCCGCGAACGACTGGCAGGGCATCCACACCTTCGACGAGAGCCCCAACGTCGTCAATCCGCCCAACGGCTGGATCCAGAACACCAACAACTGGCCGTTTTCGGCCGCTGGCGCCTACAGCCCCAAGGTGTCGGCCTATCCTGCTTACTTCGATCGCAGTGGTGAGAACCCTCGTGGTATTCACGCGATCCGCGTGTTCGACGGAAAGAAGGACTTCACGATCGATACCATCCGCGACGCCGCGTTCGACAGCCTGCTCGTGGAATTCGAGCGGCAGCTCCCGCCGCTCATCCGCGCCTGGGACCAGGCGCCGGCCTCGAATCCGCTCAAGGCGAAGCTGGCCGATCAGATCGCGATGCTGCGAAAGTGGAACTACCGCTTCAGTGTCGACTCGGTGGAGACCGCTCTGGCCGTCTTCTGGGGCGACGAGCTCTGGCGGCAGGTCGCCGACCGTGCGCGCGCGGCGCGCATGACGATGTACGAATACATGCGGACGCGGGCGACAGGACAGGAGCGACTCGACGCTCTCGCGGCGGCCTCCGACAAGCTGGCCACGGATTTCGGCAAATGGGCAACGCCGTGGGGCGAGATCAATCGCTTTCAGCGCGTCTCGCCAGCCATCGTGCATCCCTTCAGCGATGATGCGGCGAGCATTCCCGTGGGCTTCACCTCCGGGCGCTGGGGATCGCTGGCGTCGTTCGGCGCCCGTTCGTACAACGGCAGCAAGCGGATCTACGGGACGAGCGGCAACAGCTTCGTGGCCGCGGTGGAGTTCGGCAAAGACGGCGTGCGAGCCAAGGCGGTGACCGCTGGAGGCCTGAGCAGCGACGTCAAGTCGAAGCACTTCAACGACCAGGCGGAGCGCTACGCCACGGGCAACCTGCGTGATGTGTACTTCTATCCGAACGAGCTCGAAGGCCACACCGAGCGGACCTACAAGCCGGGGCAGTAAGCGCAACGATCCCTCGAAGAACCTGATCGCTCTCACGATCCACAGCTGAGATGAGCGCCGCTGCCCACGGAAAATCGTGGCTGGTGGTCTGCGATCCACGGAACTGCGTAGCCGATCTGGAACCAACAACCAGAAGGCCACCATTTTCATTGATCGGACTGTGCTTCAGCTTTGCGCACGCGCGCTGGCACGCGTGGTGCACTGCGAAGGAGTGCCGGTCGGCGTTCAGTGACGTCACCGCTGGGCCGGCTCATCAACTCTCAGCCGCACAACGGCTGGCTAGTGCGCCAGCTCAGCGACAAGTTCGCGGAGGGCGCCGACATGGAGACGAGCGTGTTGAAACAGCATCGCAGTGCATTAGTCGCCGTCGCGTACCTGGCGCTCTCAACAACCATGGCGAGTGCCCAGACCCAGGAAGTCGTCGTCAACCAGATCACGGTGCGTGGGACAGTGGAGGCGGTGGACCACGCTGCGCGAATCGTCAGAATCCGCGGGGACCAGGGCAACGTCGTGACGGTCGACGTCCCGAAGACGGTGACGCGCTTTAACGAGATCAAGGTCGGCGACATCGTGACCACGAGCTATTACGATACGGTCAGCGTGCGCCCGAAACCGCCCGGCGAGCCGCCCGTGGACCGGACCGTCCCGCCGACGACGACCCCGCTGGGCGGCGCGCTGCCCGGCGCCACCGTCGCGTCAACGCGCGTGACGACCGTCACCCTCACGGGCTGGGATCCAGCGACGCGTGTGGTGAGCTTCACGGATCAGGCCGGGACGAGTTATACGCGCCGGCTGTTGGCCACGACCGACGCCAGCATCCTGAAGGGCCTCAAAGTGGGCGACCGCGTCGACGTCACGCGGACCGAGGCGACCACCATCGAGGTGCAGGGGGGGACCCCCACCGAAACGTTGAGAGATCGCCTCACGATCTCGGTGCTCTTCGGCATCGACAATCAGTTCAGCGGCAAGTTGATCCAGGAGGCCTCCGGGCAGACGGTAGACGGCCGCGCGATCGACCTGGACGAGACGACCTACGACGAGGTGTACGGCCGCATGGGCCTCTTCAAGGTGGGCATCGGATATCGACTCAGTCCACGGAGCGAAGGGGTGTTCAACTTCGTGATCTCGCGGAGCTCGGCCGAGGAAGTGACCATCGGCACCATCGAGGATAGCGACGGGGACGGCACGCAGAATCTGGTGGTGGGGTTCGACGATTTGGACTACTGGGGCATTGAAGGCGGCCAGCGGTTCTTCTTCACGCGCGTTCGCTTGACCCCCTTCGTGGGGTATCTCGTCGGCCTCAACCGCTACGGCGACCTCCGGGGCAATTTCGTCGGCGTGCCTGAAGAGGATACGCCCGGCCTCGCGGCACAGGATGGCAAGTTCTTCGAGAAGTCCTGGGCGTTCAGCTTTGGTCCCACCTTCGGCGTCCTCATCGGCCTGGGTCCGTTCGAGCTGATGGCCGAGACGCAGCTGCGCTTCATGGGCGGACTGTCGGATGTGGACTGGCTCGTCGAAGAAGGCCTGCGCGACGTCAACGAGGAGAGCTCGCGCTGGTCACTCCCGATCCTGGTCGGCGGGAGGATTCGGTTCTGATTCGGTCTGAGCGCCAGGCGCAGCGCCGGCCTTCCGTCGGTGCCGCGCCTGGTGCACTTCGTTAGCGCCTTCTCCCGCCCCCTCCGCGCCGCGCTCCACCTCCGCCTCCGCGGTAGCTGCCGGCGGTGCCGGTGCCGCCGCGGTAGGCCCCGTAATCGCCCGTCCGCTGCGTGCCTTCGCGGCGCGCGGCCGAATCGCGATTCAGTTGATTCGTGGTGCTCGGCTGGCGGTCGGTGTTCGACCAGTTGCCGCCGTCGTACTGCTGCCACGTTCCGTCCTGGCGCCGATACACGTTGCCGTCATTGCCTGCATACAGATCGCCGCTGTCGGTCCTCACCGTGCGTGTCGTGTTGCCGGTCTGCCTATTCGTGTAACGGTTGGTCGTGGCCCAGTCGTCTCCGCGCTGCACGGCGGTCGAGCCCCAGCTGCCGTACACGTTCGAGCCCTGTCGCGTCGCCGCGTACGTGCCGGTGCGCGGGTTGTAGGCCTGTGCCACACCGCGCGCCCCGCCCGGGCCGTATGCGGCTGCGCCGCGTGAGTAGGTTCCGGTGCGCGGGTTGTAACGAGCGCCGACGCCAGCCCCGCCGTAGGGACCATAGACGCTCGCGCCGCGCCCGTACGCGCCCGTATACGGGTTGTACCAGGCTGAGTACCCATACGAGGAAAAATTACCATAGTAGTACGGATAGTAGCCGCCGCCATACCCCCAATACGGCGGGTAGTACCAGCCACTACCCCACACCGTGCAGCCCCAGGCGATCATCATGCCGGTGTAGCCGGCAGCCGCGGCATACACCACCCAGTCGTCGTCATCGTCTTCGACCGTCACGTAGGTGACGTGATGGGATGGAGAGCTGACGGGGATCTGGTAAATCTCTTTCGGTATCGAGCTTGCGACTTCCCACGGTCCGGTGGCGGTCTTTCCGACGAACCACACGCCCTGGTAGCACAGGTAGTACCTGCTCGCCGAGCTTGAACACGTCCTTGTCGGTATTCACGGCCCGCGTCACGGTGGTTGGTGTGATGGGCACGAACTGTGGGTCGCCCTGGAACGCAACCTCGGGTGCTTTTGTGTCCTTCTTGCTGACGCGCGCGGTCTGGGGAATCTGCGCGAGCATCACGGCTTCGGCGGCCTCATCGGTGCCCGGTACGGACGCCAGGACCCGTGACCGCTCGTGCTCCAATGGGATCTTCTTGAAGTCTGGCGGTAGCGACGGCGTGGCAAATGTCCACGGCCCCTCGAAGTCGGGCGCCGAGAACCACCGGCCTGCGACGAGGTAGTAAACCAATCCAGCCTTTCCCATGCGAAAAACGTCGCTCTCCGTATTCCTCACCCACAAGAGGCCGGTGCCCTCGACCAGCAGATAGCTGGGTTCCCCCGTGAGGAGGATGAGCTCGGCCGGCGTGAGAGTCACGAACACTTTGGGCACCGCCGAGGTCTTGATCGACTTGCCGGGGAGGTTTGCCCTGACATCCTTCCAGTTCTCGTCGGCCGGGAGTTTCTGGAAGCTGTCGGGCAGTTTGCCGGCCGGCGCCCAGGGTCCCGTGACGTCGGTCGCCTTCAGCCAGGCGTCGTTGTGGCGGAGATAGAACGTCTTGGTCAGTTCATGCCGGAGCAGGTCCCAGTTCGTGTTGACCGCAAACGTCAGGTCGTTGTCCTTGATGGGACTCCAGATAGGTTCGCCGTCGAGGTTCACGATCACGGCGGGCGTCTTGCTGAAGAAGATGGTGGGCGGGTCGGCCTTGACGTCCACGGCGGCCTTTGGCGCGATCTGACTCTTGTCGACGTTGGCGAGCACTCGATCGAGCGCGATCACTCGCTCGTCGACTGGCATCGCCTTCTCGACCGTCGCCACGATCTGCTGCACCTGCGGTCTCGGCATGGCGGAGAAGTTGGCTTCGACGATCTTCATGTTCTGGAAACTGACCAGCCGCTCTGTCAGGGAAACCTTCGTGTCCGCTTCCATCTTGATCGTGCCGAGCGCCGGCTTGTCACCAGCTGCGCCACGGTGGGTCACCACGCTGAACGCCGTGAGATGTGCCTGGTTCTCCCAGCTGGCGACCTGCGGCTGCGAGACGACGATGCTGCCTCCGCCGGCCACGGCGTAGGTGCGAGGCCAACCGCCATCGACTGGAGCCACTGTTGTGGCGGCGCCAGACGCAGGCTGGGGCTTGGCCCCAGGCTGGCTCGTCGCCGGGGAAGGTGCCGGCCCGGGTGCTGTCGGCTTCGCTGTCGGCTGGCTCTGGCTGGCCGCAAGGTGTACCGAGGGTTCGACCAGCACGCTGAGTAGAGCAACAGCGGCAACCGCCCGACCGCCACGTGTCCTGAGTTTCCTCACCGTTGTGTCCTTTCTTGCAGGTCTTCCGATTATAGCCGCGTTTGACGGCCGGCAGTCGCTCACGCTCGACCGGACCAGGTGGAGTGACGACTGTTGTCCGAGCGCCTGTACATGCCGTGACCGACGATGACAACGCTCGTGCCACAGATCCAAAAAGCAGAAGGCGGTGGAAGGCAGAGGGTCATCACAAGAAATGTTTTTTCTTGCGGTATTCTGAGTGCTTCGCGACGATTCCCGACGTCGCGGCCGATGGGTATCGGATTCAGCTCATGGACACGAGTCGCGGTATGCTTGCTGTCGTGGTCGACATCACAGCGCTGCAGGGAGGTCGAACTGGCGAGTAAAAACTTGGTCGAGGGACACATCATGCTCGAGGAGCAGTCCCCGTGGGTGCACCAACCGATTCTGTCAGGCGAGCTGCCACGAACTTCAGAAATGGACATCACGAAGCGCCGCAGGCTGTGGGCAGCGGTCGGCTTCGGGCTCGTTTTCTTTCTCGCTGGCTCAGGATACGCGCAGGATGCGCCGCCACCGCAAAGTGGCGCCGTGCCGTCCATCGCGGATCAAAGCGCCGCACAGACGCCGCTCGCCACGTCGATCTCTTGTGCATCGAAAGTCGGCGAGCGCCAGGAGTGTCCGGCCGACACGTCGAGAGGTGTGGTGCTTGCACGGTCCTACGGCGATTCGGCCTGCCTGCTCGGGAAGACGTGGGGCTACGACGACAAGGGCGTGTGGGTCCTGGACGGCTGCACCGCCGACTTCATCGTCGCGGCTCAGGCCTCCGCGGCGCCGACGCCGGAGCCGACCAGACAAGCGCCGCGTTATGTACCCAACGCGGGGTTCCTGCTCGTCGAACACGAGAAGGGCGAGGTGTACATGCGGCTCTTCAGCTATGCGCGCTACTTGAATCAGAAGGGCCTCGATGAGACCTACACAGATGCCTTCGGAAACGTGCTCACGGTCCGGCAGCGCGAGGACGCGCAACTGAACAAGTTCTTCCTGCCGTTCTCAGGCTGGTTCCTCACGCCGAAGTTCCGTTACTACCTGTATGTCTGGTCGGCCAACACCGCGCAGGGGGATCCTGCGCAGGTCGTGGGCGCCGGGAACATCAGCTACGTGTTCAACCGCTACGTCACGTTCGGGGCGGGCATCACGAGTTTGCCCAGCGTTCGCAGCACCGAGGGCCAGTTCCCCTATTGGCTCACCGTGGACACTCGCCTCATCAGCGACGAATTCTTCCGCGGGTCCTACACGACCGGCTTCTGGTTGAGGGGCGAGTTCGCCACGAAGTTCAAATACATGGGGATGATCGCGAACAATCTGAGCACGCTGGGCGTCAGCGCGGCGCAACTCGACAACACATTCGATACGACGTCGGGCATGCTGCAGTGGCTGCCAACGACCGGCGAGTTCGGCCTGTACGGGACGTTCGGCGACTTCGACTACCACGAGAACCTGGCCACGCGCCTCGCCGTGCACTACACGAGCAGCACTGAGGACAAACAGAGTCAGCCCGGGTCCGACAGCATCGAGAACACCCAGATCCGGCTGACAGACGGCAGCAGCATCTTCACGCCGAACCTCTTTGGCCAGGGCATCACCGTCGAGCGCGTCAAGTATCGGATGTCCAGCGTGGACGCCGGCCTGAAATACAAGGGCCTGGCTCTCGAGGCGGAGTGGTACTGGCGCTGGCTCAGCGACTATACCGGCAGTAACACCTCTGTCATTCCCGACATCAGCGACCACGGATATCAGCTGCAAGCCTCGGCAATGCTCGTGCCGAGTGTGCTCCAGGTCTACCTGGGTAACTCGGGAATCTACGGCGATTACGGCGACCCCTCGGAGTTGCGATTGGGCGCCAACTGGTATCCCGTCAAGCAGCGCGGCTTCCGAGTGAACACCGAGTGGATTCACGTGAACCACTCTCCTGTCGGGTATACGGCGTATCCCCTGGCCGTGGGCAGCAACGGCGACGTGTTCCACGCGAATCTGGAGCTGAATTTCTGAGGCCAACGAGCTGGCTTGATGTGTGGAGCAGAACGTGAACATGAAAATTCCGCGACGGCTCATGATCGTACTCGCTCTCGCCCTCGCGACAGTCGGCGGCGGCGCCGGTCAGACGCCGACGCCCGCAGGCACTTCGGGTAACGACTTCAACGATTCGCACTTCCACCTGACGAACTACATCCAGCAGGGCATCGACGTTCGCCAATTCGTGGAGATCATGGGCACGCGCGTTGCCCGGTCGACGCTGTTCGGCATCCCGCTGCAGCAGCACTGGTCGTACGCCAATTCCGGCGACTTCGCGCCCACGTATTACCTGCAAAGCGATGCGCCGCTGTACTACTACTCGTTCACGGATGCGCACATCGCGAGTGCCTACCGGCGGCTGTCGCCTGAGCAACAGGCGCGCTTCGACCCGATGATCACCGGCTTCAATCCGGCCGACATGTATGGGGTCGATCACATCCGCCGCGTGCTCTCGACGTTCCCCGGCGTCTTCACCGGCATCGGCGAGTTCAGCGTCCACAAGGAGTTCGTCAGCGCCAAGATTCCTGGCGAAACCGCCAGCCTGACCAACCCGGCGCTCGATCGCGTCCTCGACTTTGCCGCCGAGGCCGGCCTCGTCGTGATTCTGCACAACGACATCGACATGCCGTTCGCGAAGCAGGACGCCGAACCGGTGTACCTGACGCAGATGAAAGCCCTGCTCAAGCGCCATCCAAAGACCACGATCATCTGGGCGCACGTCGGGCTCGGTCGCATCGTGCACCCCGTGCGTGTCTCGGCTGAAGCCGCGGAGCGCAATCCAACCCAGGTCGCCATTGTCGAAGCCATGCTGACCGATCCAACACTTGCGCACGTCAGCTTCGATGTCTCCTGGGACGAGGTCGCCAAGTACGCCGTCGCCACGCCTGAGTCCATCGCACGCGTGGCCGGCATGCTCAACAAGTACCCGGATCGATTCCTGTTCGGGACCGATACCGTGGCGCCCGCCGGCCCGGCGCCGTACTACGCGGTCTTCGACATCTGGGCGCCAGTCTGGCGCCTGCTCACGCCGGAAACGAGCCTCAAGGTGCGCAAGGGCAACTACGAGCGGATCTTCGACGAAGGACGGCGAAAGGTCCGGGCCTGGGAAAAGGCGAATGTGCGATGACGCCGTCACACGCGGTCATCAAGACGCGGAGCAGAGCCGTGGGTAGAGGTGCAATCCGTACGCCGCGGCCAGGCCAAAGAGCTGACGGACGCTGAGACCTTCGTCTCGACCGAGGTCGATTTGGCTGGGGTGAGCCTGTTCCATAGTGTGAGTTGGAGCGTTCGCACACGACCGCAACGCCGTTCATGGTCAAAGCAGGGCAGAGCGCCGGGCGCGTCATCATTGCGCGGCTCTGGTCGATCACGCACATGAGGGGCTTCTCACGCGCGATGCTTGCCATTGCGCTGACGCTCTTTCTGAGCGTATCAACTCACGCTCAGGGCAGGACCGACGTCGTGACACTCGCCAACGGCGACCGGATTACCGGCGAAATCGTACGGCTCAACCGCGGCAGACTGGAGTTCAAGACCGACGACGCCGGTACGTTGTATCTGGAGTGGGACAAGCTCTCCAGCGTCGTGGCCACGCGACGGGTCGAAGTGCTGACGACCAACGGCAGCCGCTATCTGGGCAGCCTTGGCCGGACCGCGAACCGATCGATAGCCGTCGTGACGCCCGATGGGGAGGTACCGCTCCAGATGTCGGACGTGACGCTGATCACCCCGATCGAAAGGAACTTCTGGCGACAACTCGATGGGTCCATCGATGCCGGGTTCAGCTATACGCGATCCAGTGGGGTTGCGCAGTTCAATCTGAACTCGGACACCGTCTATCGCAAGCTCGCTTCCCGGACGCGGCTGACCGCATCGATGACCCTGACCCAGGAAGAAGACGAACCCGATCCGGAAGGTCGAGGATCGGTGGAGCTGTCCTTTCTGAAATACCCGTGGCAGCGCTGGTTCTATGTGGGAGTGGGCCGGTTCGAGTCGAATGAAAGCCTCGGGCTCGCTCTCCGGTCCCAGATAGGGGCCGCCGTCGGTCCTCGTCTGATCAACAGCAATCGCGCGCAACTGGTCCTCGGCGCAGGGCTGGCCTTCAACGACGAGCGGGGCGTGGATGTCGAAGCGACGCAGAACATCGAGGCGCTCTTCCTGTTTGGGACGTCGTACTACACCTACGATCGCCCGCAGACCTACCTCGACATCAACCTGCAGTACTACCCGAGTCTGAGCGATGCCGGCCGTCAGCGCGTTCAGCTCGATGCCGGCGTGAAGCGCGAAATTTGGCGAGACTTGTTCGTCGCCCTGACTCTATACAACAGCTACGACAATCGCCCTCCGAATCCGGACGCGAACAGCAATGACGTCGGTGTGGTCCTGTCGGTAGGCTGGACCTACTGACCCGCGTCCTATCGCCACCTCCGCTCATGCCGGGCCGCCGCCCGCCGATAGCCGTCCCTCGTCAGGAACGTCAGCCATAACACGGGCATCGCCCAGCCGTACCCGGTTCGCCACCACGAGTCGACCGCCGCGGCCCACTCCGCGGAGAACAGCCGCACCGGTAACGCCATCAGCCAGCCCGTCGCGCGAATCACCAGCCAGAAGAACGCAATGGTCAGCGCCGCGCCGAGCAACACCAGCACCACAGTTGCCAGAGGCACGACGATATCCACGAGACGCCGGATCAGCCACGACGACCCGCTGTTGCCCAGTCGTCCACCCGTCCTGAGCCCGAGCCCCTCGGCGAGCGGTCCCATCAACGCGGCCATCGCGGAAGTAGCCGACGTGCGCCTCTCCGAAGCCGCCGACGCCCCACAACCGGCGGTTCTGGACGCGCGCCGATAGCGAGTCGAAGCGCTTCAGCTTGCCGGACACGGGATCGGACGGTGTCAAGACGTTGATCCACTCGCACGACCAGTCGAGCCGCGGGAGGAACAGCTTGGTCCAGAGAAAGCGCACCTTCTCGAGCGGTGAGCCGATGGTAAACAGCCGGCGGATGGCGTCCGGCGGCAGGCGCTGCGCCATCGCGTGATACGTGACCACCGTGCCGAGGCTGTGCGCGATGACATGCACGTCCCCGGCGCCGTCCTCCCGCGCTTGTCGCCACGCCGCAAGGAAACGATCCAGCGCCCGGTCGGCCGCGCCCTTCAACGGCGAATCGGCCTTGAGTTCGCCAGCCAGCGAGTGGGCGTAGGCCCACACGTCAGCGGCCGTCTGGTCGAGCACGTGGGAGCGAATACGGCGGCTGGCAATGACGACCTCGAGCGCCAGCGACATCATCATCTGCAGCGTCCAGAGCTGCAGCGTCCGCGCCACGACCAGCGCGCGGCTGGTACTGCTCGCGCGGCAGCAGTCCCGCCTTCCAGTTCAGCCATCCAAACCAGGTCGTCTCATCGAAATCGAACTGCGAGAAGGCGCCTTCCACGGCGTCGCTTGGCAGGAGGTCGGCCCAGTAGACCTCGTAGAGTCTCACCTCGCATGCACCCTGCCGAAGGCGCACATGACCGAGCTGGTGTTCGTGAATGCCGTCGGGCGTCAGGTCGCCCAGGTCGCCGGCAACCAAGGTCGCGTCCGGACACACGGCCAGCAACCCGCGCGCGCACTGAGCCAGCGTGTCGCCACGGCGCTGCGTGCCGATGCCATGCACGACAAGGAGCGCGCGGCTCTGCCTGAGCGCGGCGTCGCCGACGACTGTCGAGGTGGAGGTTGCCGAGGCACGTTTACGCCAGGACACCGCTACTCGATCCGCTCCCAGAACCTCCGCCCGTTTGGCACGTTCGGAAACACCAGCTGGCCTTCGAAGAACGTGTAGGCCTGCGACCACACGGTGCCGTCCTCCCAGCTCACATTGAGCGTCGCGCCGTCACCGGCCCAGCGTCCGGCCTTGACGTCGGTTCGATCCACCGCCGTGACCACCCAGTTCTCGGCCGTGCCATCGGGCCTGAACACCACGTGCTCGTCGCGGGGGCTCCCGAAGACGATCGTCGTGCCGCGCCAGTGGCCGACAAGTTCCGGAGCCCCGCCGGGTGCCGGCGGAGTGACGGTCCCGCTCGACGCTTCCGCCATCCTCGTGGCTGCAGCCAGGGCGCCCAGCTCCGGCCAGTCGCGCGCGAGCTGCTCCATGAGCGGAAGAAGGAACTTCGGCCAGGTATTGACGGGTGTCTCGAGAGTTTCTCGCACCATCGAGCTGCTGATTTCCGGGGCCAGCGTCGAAAAGCGCTCCAGGACAGCGGCGAATTGCTGCGGTGTGCCCGTCGTCAGCGCAGCGGCGGCAATCACCCTGACGCCGAGTCGTTGGGCGGCGGCGTTCGCTCCCTTGGCTCGACAATCGAGCGACAGCTGCCGCAAGAGGGTCAACATGACCCGCTCCTTAGGGGTGAGCGCCGCATTCTGAATCTGCGCGTCGACCAGGGCAATTAGCCGTGTGCTGGCAACGATGTCCTCGTGCTCCCGAACCGCGTCCAGGATGGCCTGATAGCTCGTTGCGGCATTGATGGCGGTAACCGCTTGTCCGATCTCCTTATCCGTCGCATCGTCTCGCGGCGCGGGAAGGGACGCGCGCCCCTGCACGAGGTCCGTGCTGACCGATTCTCGTTGTGGACCGGCGGCAAAGACGGGGTGGGCCAGAGTGTCGGTCGAAACTAAAAAGGCGAGCGAGAGCAGCAGAAGCCGAAGCGGTGCGCGCGCGTCAGGCCACTTCATGTCATGCCCTTCGCAGCCAGAATGGTGGCCGCATGGCGCCTCGACGGCGCGCGGTACCTAACCGATCATGACCTTGCGCGGGAACTGCGCATTGTCCTCGAGAAACGTCTTCTTGATCGCCAGCTCCTCTGCCGTGGGCTGTACTTTTCCGTTGGCGTCGATGACGCGCGAGACAAGCGTGTGCTCGCCCGCGGCTGCGCCAGTCCAGCGGTAGGTGAACCACTTCCACGAAAACCTGGTGTTCCGCGAATCGAGGGTGGCCGCCTGCCACGGTCCATCGTCCACACGCACTTCGACGGATTTGAGTGGCGTGCCGTCGTTCAAGACGATGCCGAACACGTTGTGCGCGCTGCCGTCGCGAGTGACACGTGCGATGAAGGACTTGAGCTGCATGTGCGTGACGGCCGCCTCGAGCCACTTCGATTCGCCGTCGATCGTCTGCTCCCTGAGCGTGCGGTACCACCGGACCTGGTACTTGCCGACGTACGGATCCTCCTGCGCGTGGATCTGCGAGAGCCACTTGACGTTCGCGACGCCGTACCATCCGGGCACAATCAGGCGGAGCGGCGAGCCCTGGTGGAGGGTGAGCGGCGCACCGTTCATCGCCCAGGCCAGAAACGGTTCGGGTGAGAGCGCCTTGTCGCGCTGCAGGCTCCGGCCGTACTGCTGCTGCACGGTGTACTTCTGCCCCCGAAAGTCCAGCTCTTCCTCGCCGCGATCGGCGCCGAAGAAGATGATCTCCCGTGCCGACGGATTGAGACCCGACCGGTCGAGCACGGCGCGGAGCGGCACGCCCGTCCAGCGCCCGTTGCTGCACAACCCCTGAACGGGTTGGCGGTTGCCCGAGCACTCGAACCCGGCGACGAGCTCGGTGGCGCCCATGCGCTGCAGATCCTCGAGCGACAGCGATTGCGGTCGATCCACGAGCCCCGTCACCTTCAGACGAAATGTCGCCGAATCCACCACCGGATGGCCATAGTGCTGCGTCGTGAAGAACTGATCCGGCGGCGTGAGCCACGAGTCGATGCGACGGACATCGATGATCCGGCGATCCGCGCCGATAATCGTCGGAAAGTTCTCGGGGAAATCGACGAACGGCACGAGCGTCTCGCCCTGTGCCAGAGTAGGCAGCATCCAGTCAGGAATCCTGAGGACGCTCAAACCGGCTGTGGCCAGAACGCCGCGGAGAACGTCGCGGCGGGAATGTTCGGTCATCATGTCGCTCTCATCCAATCCGGCGCATTCATCCGACGCGTGTCATGCCCGGCGAACCATCGCGGGCGTCAGGTGCCTGAGCGTCGGAGCGCCCAACTGCTGCATGATCGCATACAACTCGATGCGCAGAAGCTCGAGTACACGCTCCACGCCGGCCTGGCCGAACGCGCCGAGGCCCCACACATACGGGCGGCCGATGCAGACGGCCCTGGCGCCCATGGCCAGCGCCATGGCGATGTCGGTGCCCCGGCGGAAGCCGCTGTCCACCAGAATCGGCATCCGGCCGCCGACTGCATCGAGAATCTCCGGCAGCGCGTCGATCGTCGAGCGCCCGCTGTCTTCGCTGCGCGCCCCGTGGTTCGAGACGATCACGGCGTCGATCCCGGAGTCGGCGGCGATCTTCGCGTCTTCGTGCGCGAGGATGCCTTTGATGACGATTTTCATCTGCGTCGTGTCTCGCAGCCGCTTCAGAAAATCCCACGTCATGTTCGACGACTGAGTGTGCGTCAGTCCGGTCACGTCTACGCCTTCATACATGGACCGCCGCTTCATGTTCGCGCTCAGGCTGCTGCGATCGTGGCACACGGTGCAGTCGCGCGCGTCCGTGCGCTGCAGCCGGAACAATGTCTCCTGGTTGCGTCCGCCCAAGCGGTCCACCGTGACGGCCACCGCCGTGCAGCCCGCTTTCTCCGCGCGCTTCACAAAGGCCTTCGCCACGTCCCAGCTATTCGTGGCGTAGAGCTGGTACCAGATGGGTGCCCCACGCGCGGCGATGACTGCCTCGACAGGGCTCGTCGTCACTGTGGAGAGAATCATCAAGTGGTTACCAGCCTTCGCGGCTTTCGCAACGGCGATCTCGCCGTCGGGGTGGAAGGCCTTCTGACCGCCGACCGGCGCGATGATGATCGGCGTGTCGTAGCGGACACCGAGGATCTCGGTGCTCATGTCGACCTTGCTGACATCGACGAGCCGGCGCGGCCTCAGCTGAAACTTCAGAAAGCCCTCTCGATTCGCCCTGATCGTCACTTCATCGTCGATGCCGGACGCCATGTAGCCGAAGTGAGCCGGCGGCACGGTCTGCCTCATCACCGGCTCGAAATCGAAGACGTTGATCGCGTCCTTCGGATCCTTGATGAGGAATTCGGAGTCGAACGGCGCCCAGAGGAGTGGATCCGGAAGCTGCGGTCGGGGCCGGAGAATCTCCTGGGCCAGCGCCGACCGGGCGCCGGCGGCCAGCAGGGGGCTTGCCGCCAGGAACTGCAGGAACCGGCGACGGCTGGTGGATTGAGAAAAGGGGCGCGGCACGATCGACCTCCTGACGAAGATGGGTATTTATAGCCCAGGATGCCCGCAGCTGGTCCGTCGATTGTCAATGCCGAGCGGTGAGGCTCCGTTGCCTCAGGAGACGCCGCCCATCAGTTTCTTGATGGGCGGCACCAGTGCGAGCAGTACCAGCGCCGACGCCAGCATCACGCCCGCCACAGTGCCAAAGAGCGTCGTCAGGGGCATCGTGACGAAGAAGCTGGCCGCCCAGCCCGCGAGCTTGTTGCCGACGGCGTTCGACAGGAACCAGACGCCCATCATCAACCCGACGATGCGGACGGGGGAGAGCTTGGTGACGACGCTCAGACCGACCGGACTCAGGCAGAGCTCGCCGAGCTCTGTCAGAAAGTAGGCTCCGATGAGCCACCATGGACTCACGCGAATGCCCTCGCCGCTCTGGGCGAGACCGCCGGCCGGCACCAGCACAAGAAACGCGGCCCCCGCAAAGAGCAGACCCATGGCGAACTTCGTCACGCTCGACGGCTGGCGGTCCCCCATCGCGGCCCACATCCACGCGAAGAGGGGCGCGAGCAGGATGACGAAGATGGGCTGGACCGACTGGAACCACGACGACGGGAACTCGACCCCGAATAGGGACAACCGCGTGTAACGGTCGGCAAAGAGATTCAGCGTGGAGCCGGCCTGTTCGTACGAGCTCCAGAACAGCGACGCGAAGAGGAACAGGACGACAATCGCGGCGATGCGCCCCCACTCGATGGAAGTGAACGACCGATCGGAGGGCGGCACGACCGTCCCGGCTTCGGGCCGGGGCCTGACCGCCAGGCGGTCCAGGGCCGGCTGAAGGCGGTGCTTGCCCATCACATATTGCACGAGGCCCAGCGTCATCCCTACTCCGGCGGCGGCGAAACCAGCATGCCAATCGACACGCTGCGCCAGATAGCCCGCGATGAGCGGCCCCATGAACGCACCGAGGTTGATGCCCATGTAGAAGATTGAGAAGCCCGCGTCGCGCCGCTGGTCGCCCTGCTCGTAGAGCGAGCCGACCAGGGTGCTGACGTTTGGCTTCAGGAGCCCGGTGCCGACGACGATCAGCGCGAGCCCGGAGTAGAAGAAGGGAAGCGCACGGAACGCCAGCGTGAAGTGTCCGAGGGCGATAATGATGCCGCCGATGAGGACGCTCCGATACTGCCCGAGCCAGCGGTCCGCCGCGATGCCCCCCAGGATCGCCGCTGCCCAGACGCTGCCCGTGTAGGTCCCATAGATCGAGGCGGCGTCGGCCACCGGAAAGCCCAGCCCGCCGGCCGTGGCGGGGGCGATCATGTAAAGGATGAGGAACGCGCGCATGCCGTAGTAGCTGAAGCGCTCCCACATTTCCGTAAAGAACAGCGTCGAAAGCCCCGCGGGGTGTCTGTTTGCCGGCATATCTCGGTCCGGGTCGAATCGTAGCCCGAGACGCTGGCGTCCGAACGGCAAAGTTGGACGCCCCCATGACATCTCGTGACATCTGACCGTCCAAGACGGCTAAAATCTAGCCATCAGCGTGGGCCGGTCATCGGCCAACGCGCTGTGGCACCTGCGCTCCGGTCTATCGAAACTCGAGAGGTCACCGCCATGGCAGACGACGAAATCGTCGGCGCCCGCGACGAAGCGAGAGGCTCGGTCTCGAGGCGAAACTTCATCAAGGGCATCATCGCGGCGGGTGCCGCCGTCTCATCGGCGAGCTATCTGTTCCGCGATGCCGTGCTGGGGCAGCCGTCGCTACCCGGTTCGGTCGAGCGTCTCGTGTCGCTCAACGTCAACGGGCAGGTACGGCGCGTGGACGTGATGAAACAGGAAACGCTGGCCACGACGCTCCGCTACAAGCTCGGTCTCACGGGCACCAAGCTCGGGTGCGACCGCGCCGAGTGCGGCGCGTGTACCGTACTCATCGACGACGTGCCGCATTATTCGTGCTCGATTCTGACGCACAGCGTGCGTGGCCGGAAGGTGGCCACGATCGAAGGACTGGCGGCGGCCGATGGTACGCTCCATCCAGTGCAGCAGGGTGTGATCGACGAGCAGGGCTTCCAGTGCGCGTTCTGCATGCCCGGGTTTGTCATGGCCACGGTGGGCTTCCTCAAGGTGAACCCGAATCCGACGCGCGCGGAGCTGGCTCACGGCATCTCGGGCAACCTCTGTCGCTGCCAGGACTACGACAAGATTCTGACGGCCATGATGCGTGGCGCGGAGTTGATGCGGAGGGCCTGACATGGCTGACTTCAAGCTGATCGGCCATAACTACACGACGCCTGACCTCGTGGCCAAGGTGACGGGCAGGGCGAAGTACGCGGAGGACTATCGCGCGGACGGGATGCTCTTTTGCAAGCTGGTCTTGAGCCCGATGCCGCACGCGCGCGTGCGCAGCATCGACGCCAGCGCGGCGCTGGCGATGGACGGCGTACACGCCGTTCTGACCGCTGACGATTTTCCCCCCGTGAAACCCAACGAGACAGGGATCGCGCCCGAGGTCGCGCTCACCAACGAGCCCCTGTATCAAGGCGAGCCGATTCTCGCCGTGGCCGCCACCGACGAGACCATCGCCGCGGAAGCGATTGAGCGGATTGTGCTGGATTTCGAGGCGCTGCCCTTCGTAGTGGATCCGTTGCACAGCCTGAGGCCGGACGGCCCCAACGCCCGGACCGGCGGCAACGTCTACGTCAACCGTGTGCTGTCGACCCTCAAGTGGACGAACGACGACTTCGCGCAAGCCGCCGACGGGCAGTTGCCGATGGGGAAGGCCGCGGATGAGTGGCTCTACGGCGATCTCGACGCCGAGTTCAAGGACGCGGCGCTCGTGCTGGACGAGACCATTCACACTCAGTCCACCAGCCATCAGCCGCTCGAGACCCGCACGGCCATGGCGTACTGGCAGAACGGCAAACTCTATCTGCACGGCTCGACGCAGAGTCTCGTGCGCACGGTGCCGACTGTGGCGGGCTGGGTCGGCATCGACCCGGCGGATGTCGTCATCATCAGCGAGTACACCGGAGGCGGGTTCGGCAGCAAGATCCCGGGCTCGCAGAGCATGGCGATTCCGGCGCTGCTCTCGAAGAAAACCGGCCGTCCGGTGATGATGCGCATCTCGCGCGAAGAAGAGCACTACATCGGCCGCGCGCGGGCGGGTCTCATCGGCCGTGCCCGGGTGGGATTCCGCAAAGACGGGCGCATCGGTGCCCTCGATCTGTTCGTCGTGATGGACAACGGGCCCTACAACCCGCAGGGCGATGCCGCGTCGTGCGGCAGCATGAGTTCGCTCGCATATCAGCCCGTCGCCATGCGCTATCGCTGGGTGTCGGTGCTCACCAACACGCCGCCTCGCACGTCGCAGCGATCGCCGGGCGGCATGCAGGCCAACGGCATTCTCGAGCCCGTGCTGAGCAAAGCGGCCCGGCAGCTTGGCCTCGATCAGGTGGCAATCCGCCGCATCAACGCGCCCGAGGGCAAAGCGGACTACGGCGCGCCGAACAAGGACGGCACACGGACTCACGTGACCAGCGCGTTCGTGAAGCAGGCGCTCGATCGCGGTGCCGAGCTCTTTCGATGGGATGAACGGAAACAGGCGCCAAAGCGACGCGGATCCAAGGCGCGTGGCATCGGACTGGCGGTCGGTCCGTATGTCGGCGGATCGATTGGGTTCGACGCGCTGTTCACGCTTCGACCTGACGGCAGGATGTATATCCAGTCGGGCATCGGAAACCTCGGCACGCACTCGGTGACCGACGTCATGCGTGTCACGGCCGAGATGCTCGACATGCCCTGGGAGAAGTGTGACGTCACCTGGGGCAGTACCGCCAAGCATCTGCCATGGAGCTGTGTCTCGGCGGGCAGTCAGACCGTGCACGCCATGACCCGCGCCGGTCATGCCGCGGCCATGGACGCGCGCCAGAAGCTGCAGGAAATTGCGGCGCACGACCTGGGCGGCGCGCCTGGCGACTACGAGATCGGCCGCGAGCGCGTATATCGGCGGGGAAGTCCCGGGCGCGGGCTGAGCTTCGCGCAAGCCGCGCAGCGGGCGATCGATCTGGGTGGCAAGTACGATGGGCACGAGCTGCCCGCCGACATCAATGACGTGACGAAGAAATCTGCCGCCGCACTCGTCGGGCTCGGTCTCATGGGGGTGGCGAAGGACAACTATCCCCGCGACGGCAACACCCACTCCTTCGTCATCGGCTTCGCGGAGGTCGAGGTGGACATCGAGACCGGCGTTTATCGTGTGATCGACTACACGGCCGTCGCCGACGTCGGCACGGTGCTCCATCCGCGCAGCCTCGGCGGGCAGATCTTCGGCGGGTCGATGCTCGGCATCGGACACGCGCTCGCCCAGAAATGGGTGTACGACCCGCAGTACGGCGTGGCGCTGGCCAGGCGTTTCCACCACACCAAGCCGCCGACGATCCTCGACGCCCCGCTGCACTATCAGTGGGACGCGGTGAACATTCCCGATCCGGAGACCCCGGTTGGCGCGCGCGGCGTGGGTGAACCGCCTGTCGGCGCTGGCTTCGGCGCCGTCCTGACGGCGCTTGCCGACGCGCTCGGCGACGATTTGTTCCGCCGGGCGCCCGTGACGGCCGACATGGTTCTGACGTCGCTCGAAAGCGGCAAGCGCACGCACGACCCGCTGGCGGCGCACGTTTGACAGGAGGTTACCCGTGGCCGTGATTCATGACGTGATGCCGGCGTTCGAGTTGTTTCAGCCGACGAGCCTCGACGCGGCGCTGGATCTGCTGGCGCGTCACAAGAGTGACGCCTGGGTGATGGCGGGTGGCCTCGATAGTTTCGACTGGCTCAAGGACCGCATTCGCAAGCCTCCCATCGTGGTCGATCTCACGGCGATCGAGAGCCTGAAGGGCATTCGGGAAACCGCCGAGGGCCTCGAGATCGGCGCCCTGACCACGCTCACCGAGGTGACGCGGCACGCCGTGGTTCGCGACAAGTACGGTCTGCTTGCCGAGGCCGCGTTGCTCGTCGCCTCGCCTCAGATCCGCAACCAGGGGACGCTCGGGGGTAATGTCTCGCAGGACACGCGGTGTTGGTACTACCGGGCCGGGTGGCCCTGCTACCGCGCCGGCGGCAACATCTGCTACGCCGATACGCCAACCGCCATCAATCGCGAGCACGCGATTCTCGACGCGGACCGGTGCGTGGCCGTCAACCCGTCCGACACGGCTCCCGCACTGCTCGCGCTCGAGGCGCAGATGGTGATCAGAAACGGTGCTGAAGAGCGCATTGTCGAAGCCGAGGATTTCTTCGTCGGCCCGGGCGTGGACATTACGCGCATGACGGTGCTCGCGCCCGGCAATCTGCTGACAGCGATTCGAATTCCGGCCGCATCCGCCGGCCAGCAGTTCTATTTCGAAAAGGTGCGCGACCGACAGGTCTGGGATTTCGCGCTGGTCAACGTGGCGTCGGCACTGAGCGGTACGCCGCAAGCCATCGATCGGCTTCGCCTGGTGGTCAACGGTGTCGCCGCCAGGCCGTGGCGACTGCACGCCGTCGAAGATGCCGTGCGCGGCAAGCCGCGCAACGAGGAGACCGCCGCGATGGCTGGCGAGCTGGCCGTCGTCGGCGCCGTGCCGCTCGCCCACAACGCGTACAAGATTCCCCTGATGCGGAACCTGGTGAAGCGGGCAATCCGAGGCGTGGAGGGATCATGGACTTCCTGACGTGGGGCCGCAACCCATGGGGGCAGTGGGTCCTGACGCACATTTCGTGGGACCTGTTCTGGGCCTCGCTGTTTGCCGGGATCCTGTTCTTTCTCGCGCACGCGAGCTACATGGTGTTCTCTGCCCATCGCAAGCGCGACCCGGTCGAAACCGACGCGCTCGAGGCCGCGCGCGCGGACCTGCCGGCCCGCATTCCCCGCCACTCGCTCGTGGCTCGATTGTTTCACTGGGTGATGGCCGTCGCGATGTTCGTGCTGCTGTTCACCGCGTTTCTGCCCGTGGTGGGAGTGCAGTTTGCGTGGGTGACCTGGCATTGGATGGCCGGGCTCGTCCTCACGGCGTCGGTCCTGTTTCACATCGTCCATGCGACGTTCTGGCTCGATTTCTGGTCCATCTGGGTCGGCCCGAAAGACGTACCCGAATTCAAGGCCGAGATTCTTCGCGAAATGGGCCACCAGGTTCCCGGCCCCAAGCCTGGCGAGTACCCCTTGGGGAATCGTCTGTACCATCTCGCCATCGTCGTGGCCGGCATCGCCGTGGTCGTGAGCGGGCTGGTCATGATGGTCCGCGTTCGCACGCCCCTGTTCACGCGCAATCCGTACCTGTTCTCCGACACGACCTGGGGATTCACCTACGTTGCGCACGGCATCGCAGGCGTTGGACTGGTGGGGCTCGTCATCGCGCACGTGTACTTTGCCGTGCGGCCTGAAAAGTGGTGGATCACCAAGTCGATGATCCTCGGGTGGATCACCAGGCGCCAGTATCTCGAGCATCACGATCCACAGCGCTGGGCCGTCGGCAACGAGCCGGCGCGTCGCGGGTAGCTGTCGCATGCAGCACTCGACGGACGGCCTCGCTCAGGCAGATCCGCGCGCCGAACTGCTGCGACGCTCGGACGTCATCGAAGAAACCTACGAGTTTCTGCTGGCGTACGCCGCGCAAGGCCTGGCCGGGGACCAGGGCTCGCAGACAGGCGGCCAGCTGCGTGAATTCCTGCGCCGATCGGTGGCGGCGCTCACCGGTCTCACCGAGGTGTTCTCGTCCATCGTCGATCGGCAACAGCTCGAGCCTGCCGAGCGCTATCATGCGGTCATCGAGGTCGTGGATCGGGACGCGCGCGACAGTCTCGCGCTGCTGCAGCTTGTGCTGGCGCAACCTTCCATCAGCTCTCAGTTGATCGACAATCTCAACGCGTCGATTCACCTGCGCGCTCTGCTCACCGACTTGTTCGTCGTGGACGAGATCCTCAAGGCACACCGTCCGCTCAGCCCGTCGGATTCGTAGCACCACTCTCGAAGGTGCCGCACGTCACCGCGTATCGCCGGCTCCTTGCAGCGGCGCTGGCGCTCAGCGCGGCCTCATGGATGGTCGCCCGCGCGCAGGCGGGACCCGGCATCACCGACTCGACGATCCTCATCGGTGTCGAGGGTTCGACACAGGCCTTTGCCAGCGACGAAGAGAACCTGGGCATGCACCTCGTGGCGCGCGAGGTCAACAGCCGCGGCGGCGTGCACGGGCGCCTGCTCGACATTCGCAGCTATCCGCGTCCGGCGTCGGCGACGCCGGACGACGTGCTGGCGAACGTGAAGAAGCTCGTGGAGGAGGACGGCGTCTTCCTGATTTTCAACCACGGCGGTCCTTCGGCGATGTCGATCGCGCCGTACGCGATGCGCCTGAAGGTGCCGTACATGTTTCCTCACACCGCCCTCGTGACGGCCGACGCCGATCGCTATGTCTTCACGTCCTACCCGCGGTACCTGGGCGAGAGCCAGGTCATGCTGCGCTACCTGTCCGAGACGCGAGGATTCAAGCGCATCGGCATCGTGCACGACGCCAATGTCTACGGCCGGTATTTTCTCGATCGTCTGCTGGAGTACGCCCCGCGCTTCGGCTACGCCGTAGCCGGAACGCTGGCGCTCACCGAGCGCAAGCCTGGAGATCTGCGAGAGGCCCTTTCGACGGTGCGGCAGACCTTGCCCGAAGCCGTCGTCCTCGCGCTCTATCCCGAGCAGGCGAAAGCTGTGATGGACGCTACGTCTCGACTCGAATGGTCGGGCGTCAGGATGGTGTCGTCGGGCCCGCTCACCGACGAACAGTATCTGAACGTGCCGGGCGGCTTCGCGGAGGGCACGCTGGGCTTCTGTTACTACCCGGATCCAAACGTGGCGCGCGAGCCCGGCATCGAGCAGTACCCGGGAACTGATGGCCAGGCACTACCCGGGACATGCGTTGAATGGGTACTCCCTGTACGGGTATGTGTATGGTCGTCTCGTCGTCGAGGGCCTCGAACGCGCCGGACGCCAGTTGACCAGAGAACGCTTCATCGACGCGATGGAGTCAGTTCGCGGCTGGGAGAGCGGCGGGATCATGCCGCCGGTCAGCTTCTCGCCGACCAATCATCACGCGCAGCGCGCGGGTTTCATCTGCGAGCTGCGGAATGGTCGATTCGTGCCTCTGGGCGGCTGGATTGAACCGTAACCAGTTCCGAGGTCAGCGCGAGCGTGGTCCTGCGTATCCGGGAAGCACGAGTGTTCAGGCCGGAGCTGCGGCCTTAGATCATCAATCCAGCCGAAGGGTGGACCCCTGTCGAGTTCGGGAAGACCCGCTCGAGCTGTGCGTTCGTCAGGTCGAAGGTGCCCGCCAGCGCAGCTTTCAAAACGGAACGTGTGTCGAGCGTCGGCTTCGAATCTCGCGCGTCATAGAGCGCGCTCTGTCCGAGACCAGGCCAGTCCGACACCACCTGTGAGCGCGAGAGGCGTGGCCCCAGGACGAATCCGGCACCGGCGGTCCCGTGGTCGGTTCCTCTCGTGCCATTCGGACGAACCGTGCGTCCAAACTCCGTCATGACGACCAGGGTTGTGGTTTGCCAGGCTGGGCCCATCTCCGCACGGAAGGCGATCAACCCTTGCGCGAGCTCCCCGAGCAGACGGTCCAGCGCGCCGCCGGCCGTTCCCTGGTTCGCATGTGTGTCCCATCCGCTGAATTCCATGGCGGCGATGTTGGGACCCTCCTCCTGCCGAAGGATTCGGGCCGCAGCCTGCATAAGTGGAGTCGTGCCGCCGCGCCGCGCATTCCCTCGGGCCATCGGCTCTTCGCCTACCAGTTCGGACTGCTGCAACGCGGCCTCGAAGCGGCCGTGCAAGGCGGCGTCTGTGCGATAGAGCACTGCCAGTCTCTCGAGGAATCCGTCGTCGACGACACCCAGCCGTGTGGGTGACCAACTCTCGACTTCGTAGGAACCGGTCAACGAGAGCGGCATGCCGGCTGCGATGGCGATTCCGGAACGCCGGCCGGACATCACCTGCAGCAGGCGGTTCAGCCATCCGTCCGACGATCCCGCAGGGCGATCGAGTCCTGTCTCCAGAATGGCCTGTCCATCGAAGTGGCTGCGGGTCCGGTGCGGGATTGCCATCGCATGCAACACGGCGAGCTCGTTGCTGTCCCATAGCGTGCGGAGCGGCGCCAGGCCAGGCGCCAGGCCGAAGGTGTCATCGAATGGGGCGAGCTCCGATTGGTCGAAGGCAAACGCGCCGCGAACGGTGCGATAGTCCGGGTCGCCGTACGGCACGACGGCAGCGAGGCCATCGAACCCGCCGCGCAGCAGCACGAAGACGAGCCTGCCAGCCTGTTTGACCTGCGCGAAGCTGACGCTCGGGAGGGCGTACGTGGCAATCCCGCCGTAGCACATGTGGCGTACAACTCGCGGCGATTCATCGTCACCTCCACTGAAACGCCGGACCGGCGATCGCGAGGGCAATCCGCTCGGTGCGAGGGATCGAGGCGTCTCGGATCACGGTATGTGCGGGGTTGTCCGCCGGCACGTCGACCACGTCCAGCAACGAGCTGGGATCGAGCGCGGCCACCGATGGAAGTCGCGAGACCGTGCGCGCCAGCTCTCCCCGGTTCAAGAGAGCGTCCGGGTCGGCCCAGTCCTGCATCCCATCGCCGAATCCCTTCGGCGACGGCGGTGACCAGAGCGGTTGGCGAAGCTGTCGCAGCACGACCGGCGCATTCCGACTGACTTCAGTCGCACCAAACGCACGAAGCACGGCAACGAACCAGTCCTGGGGTGTGCGGAATTTCCGCGACGTCTCAGACCACGCCTCGGGCTCGTCGACCAGGGCCCGCGAGACAACCTTCAGGTTGCCGTCGCTCGCAAGAAATGCGCGCGCAATGCGATCGACCGCCGCTGCCGGAGGAGCGTCGCTGACGAAATGCGCCGCGAGTTTGGTGGCGAGGAACCGAGCCGTCGATGGGTGGCGGCACAAGGCGCGAATCGCGCGCTCACCCTCGGCGACACCATCGTCCGTGTACCGTTCGTTCAGGACGGTCTTCGTCCCGGGCTCGTGCAGCATGTCCTGGAACGCAAAGCCGATTGGGCTGCCGGGCTCGGGTCGTTCACGGCGAACCGTGCCGCGTCCGGGCGTCGCGGGCCGCGCTCCCAACCCCTCGATCGTCCACCCCGTGAGGATGCGCGCGAGCTCCTGGACGTCCGACTGGGCATAGCCGCCATTGACGCCAAGGGTGTGCAACTCGAGGAGCTCGCGGGCGTAATTTTCGTTCAGGCCGCGCTGTGCTCCATGTCGCTGACCTCTGCGGGCCGCTGGCGACGAGGGTCCGATCGATTGGAAATTGTCCAGATAGACGAGCATCGCCGGATGCTTCGCCGATGCGAGCACCATGTCTTCGAATCGTCCCAGGACGTGTGAACGAATGACGTCGCGCTCGTACGCGCCTGCAAGCGGCGCGACCAGGATTTTCGAGCCGGCGGAGACGCACAAATGGTTCGACCAGAAGGCAACAAGACGCTCGACGAACGGGCGATCGCTGGAGACGCGCGCTTCGAGCGCGGCGCGGGCTTCGCCGGCCGCCAGCTCGACGAGACGACGTCGCGCCTCCCGTCGCTCCGGCTCGTCTCGCGGGCCCGGCATCCGAAGCGCCCGGAGAGCATCCCCAATTGCTGCCGGGGAAGCTCCCGCGAAGCTGGGCGCTGAGTCCCGAGTTCCTGTCGCAGTGTCGCTGCCCTCGAGCTGCGTCTTCAGCCAACCCCTAGGGTCGGAGATCCTCCGGCGTTCGTCCCTGCGTGCGCCCAGTCCGAATCGATTGAGTGCTCGAAGCGAGAGATCCATGACACGCACCTCAACCACGCAGCAGGATTCCTCAGCCGGATGGGAGACACCGAGCAAGTTATGCACCACAGTTTCGGATGTTGAGCGACTGCAGTGAAGTGATTTATTGTCATCATGTTAGCGAAATCATTCGGCCCGATACTCGAGTTGTCGAACGAGGATCTGGCCTTTCCTGGCCACAGAAATAGCGCAGGCCAGGTGACATGACCATGCCGCAGTCTGACGCGCACCGCGCCGCGCTGGATGCCCATGGGGACAGCACAGGCCAAGGGCCGGCTGAGTATGATGCACGGGACCTCAGCAGGGGATGGAGGGGGCGTGCTCCTTGGCATCGATATCGGCACGGGCGGCAGTCGCGCCGTGGTGGTGGACGAGCGAGGCGCAGTCGTTGCGGCGGCATCGGTGCAGCACGTGCCGTTTGCTTCACCCCGGATCGGATGGGCCGAGCAGGACCCTCGCGACTGGTGGCGTGCCGCCGTGACGGCGACACGACGAGTGCTCGAGGCGAGCGGCGCCGCGGATCGCATCTGCGCTGTCGGGCTGACGGGTCAGATGCATGGAGCCGTCCTCCTGGACCAGCACGATGAGGTGATTCGTCCGGCGATCCTCTGGTGCGATCAACGGACCGAGGCGCAGTGCCGCGCCTTGACGGAGACCATCGGGGCACGGCGGCTCATCGAGCTCACCTGCAATCCGGCCGTGACCGGCTTCACGCTTCCCAAGCTGTTGTGGATTCGCGAACACGAGCGGCAGACGTGGTCGGACATCCGGTCGGTCCTCTTGCCGAAGGACTACATCAGGCTGAAGCTGACCGGGGAGCGCGCCACCGATGTGGCGGACGCGTCGGGCACCCTGCTTTTCGATGTGGCCGCGCGCGGGTGGTCTTCGGAAATGATTCAACGCTCCGGGGTGGACGAGCGATGGCTGCCGCGCGTGTACGAGGGGACCGAAGTGACGGGCGTCGTTTCTGCCGAGGCCGCAAAGGATACGGGGCTTCCGCCCGGCATCCCGGTCGTTGCCGGAGGAGGCGACCAGGCCGCTGGCGCCGTGGGGATGGGTGTCGTCGCTCCGGGAGCGGTCAGCGCCACGATTGGTACCTCGGGGGTCGTGTTTGCCACGACCGGCAACCCGGCGCTGGATCCCCTCGGCCGGGTTCACACCTTCTGTCACGCGGTACCCGGCCGATGGCACGTCATGGGAGTGACGCAGGCTGCCGGACTGTCGCTGCGCTGGTTTCGCGACAGCTTCGGCGAGGGTCCGGCCGATGGGAGAGATTCGTACGACCGGCTGTGCGATGAGGCAGCGCGATCGCCGGTGGGTGCCAACGGTGCGATTTGGGCGCCGTACCTGATGGGCGAGCGCACCCCGCACCTCGATGCGCACGCTCGAGCCGCGCTGGTCGGTCTCTCGGCGTCACACTCGCGAGCCGATGTCGTGCGTGCCATCCTCGAGGGCGTGGCCTTCAGCTTGCGTGACACCCTCAGCATCTTCGACGAGATGAAGGTGCCGATTTTCAGCGTGAGGCTCGGCGGCGGCGGCGCCCGGTCGGAGCTGTGGCGTCAGATTCAGGCCGACGTCTACGGCCGCCGCGTCGAAATTCTGCGTGCCGAAGAAGGCGCTTCATACGGTGCGGCCCTCCTCGCCGGTGTTGGCTTCGGGATTTGGCCGTCGGTGGAGAGCGCGTGCCATGAAGCCGTCACTGTCGCCGAGCGTATGGAACCCAATCCGGCCAGCATCGCCACGCTTGCTGCGCAGTACGCGCGGTTCAGAAGGATCTATCCGGCGCTCAGAGATATATTCGCCGCGCAGGATTGACATCCTGCGCCAGCCAGGAGAGATGACGTGCCTGAAGAGGCCTATTCGCCACGGCCCGAGCACAAGTTTTCGTTCGGACTCTGGACGGTCGGCAATCGTGGACGCGATCCATTCGGTGATGTCGTTCGCGCCCCACTCGATCCGCTGTCCATTGTCGCGCTCCTGGCCGAGGTGGGCGCCTGGGGTGTGAACCTGCACGACAACGACCTCGTGCCAATCGACGCGTCACCGGCGGAACGGGATCGGATCGTGTGGACCTTCCGCCGGGCGTGCGAGACCAACGGCGTGGTCGTCCCGATGGTGACGGCGAATCTCTTCTTCGATCCGGTCTTTCGCGACGGCGCGTTCACGTCGAACGATCCCGGCGTCCGGGCCTACGCGGTCCAGAAGACGATGAGGGCGATGGACCTGGGGGCGGAGCTGGGCGCAGGAATCTTCGTGCTCTGGGGCGGCCGCGAAGGCACTGAGACCGACGCATGCCGGCGCGCAGACGAGGCGCTCAAGAGGCTCCGCCACGCTGTCGACTTCCTGTGCGAGTATTCGCTGTCACAAGGGTACGGCTATCGGTTCGCGCTCGAAGCCAAGCCGAACGAGCCGCGGGCCGACATCTACCTGCCTACGACGGGCGCCTATCTGGGATTCATTGCCACGCTGGCGCACCCGGATCTGGTTGGCGTCAATCCAGAAGTGGCGCATGAGCACATGGCTGGCCTGAACTTCATGCACGCGGTTGCGCAAGCCTGGGAGGCCGGCAAGCTCTTTCATATCGATTTGAACGACCAGATGCCTGGCCGCTACGACCAGGACTTCCGGTTCGGGTCGGCGAACCCGAAGGCGGCGTTCTGGGTGGTCAAGTTCCTGGAAGATGTCGGCTACGACGGGCCACGCCATTTCGACGCCCATCCCTACCGCACCGAGAGCGCGGATGGCGTCAAAGAGTTCGCTCGGGGTTGCATGCGGACCTATCTGATTCTCAAGGAGAAAGGCGTCCAGTGGAACGCCGACCGCGAGATTCAGTCACTGCTCACCGAGATGTCGGCCGAGCGCCCGGGCGTACCCACGATCGATCGGTACACCGACGCGGCTGGACGTGCTTTGCTGGCGTACGGCTTCGATCGTGAAGAGATCGGCAGGCGCCCGCTTTCCTACGAGCGGCTCGATCAGTTGACCATCGACCTGCTGCTCGGCGTCCGATAGGCCCGCTGGCATGCTGGATTCCGCCATCATCGCGGGTTATTTCGCCCTGATCTTCGCGGTTGGCTTCTGGCATTCGAGACGGGAGCGCACAGCCCGAGACTACTTTCTGGCAGGCCAGCACGTCGGCTGGTTCGCCATCGGCGCATCGGTCTTTGCGACCAACATCTCGAGCGAGCATTTCATCGGCCTTGCCGGGTCGGGCGCATCTACCGGCCTGGCGGTCGGGGCCTATGAGTGGTCGGCCGCGTTCTGTCTCTTTCTCCTCGGCTGGCTGTTCGTGCCGCACTACCTGCGCAGCCGCGTATTCACGATGCCCGAATTTCTCGAGCGTCGCTTCAGCCCCGTGTGCCGCACCTACCTGACCTGGGTGTCGATCTTCGCGTATGTGTTCACGAAGATTTCGGTGTCGCTGTTCGCCGGGGGCATCTTCATTCGAGAAGTCTTCGGGTGGGACTACCTGACCTCCGCCGTCCTGCTGGTGCTGGCCACCGGCGCCTACACGATTGCCGGTGGACTGGCGGCGGTCATCTATACCGACCTCGTCCAGGCCTTCATTCTGATCGGCGGCGCCTTCGTGCTCACGATCATCGGGCTGGGGGAAATCGGTGGCTTTTCGGAACTGAGGGCCGCGCTTCCTGCCGACTTCTTCCACATGATCAAGCCGGCGGACCACCCGGTGTATCCATGGCCCGGGACCACGTTTGGCACGATCATCCTGGGAATCTGGTACTGGTGCACCGATCAGGTCATCGTGCAGAAGACGCTCAGTGCGCGGGGCATCGAGGACGCGCGGCGCGGCACGCTGTTCTGCGCCGCCCTGAAGATTCTGCCCGTCTTCATTCTGGTGCTTCCCGGCCTGATCGCGAAAGCGCTCTGGCCAGCGGATGTCACCGGCGACAATGCCTATCCGCTGCTGGTCGTCCGCCTGCTGCCCGAAGGGCTGCGCGGGGTCATGGTGGCGGCCGTTCTTGCCGCGCTGATGTCGTCGTTGAGCTCCGTGTTCAACTCGTGCTCGACGCTGATTACGATGGACGTGTACAAAGAGGCGCCGCGCCGATGCCACCGAGCGCCAGCTGGTGTTCGTCGGCCGCACGACGACGGCGGCCCTCGTGGTCGTCAGCATCCTCTGGATTCCGTTCATCAGGTACCTGAACAGCGAGATCTACCAGTACCTGCAGAGCGTGCAGGCCGCCCTGGCGGCGCCGATTACCGCCACCTTTCTCGCGGGCATTCTGTGGCGCGGCACGACGGCGCGAGCGGCGATCGTCACGTTGATCGGCGGCGGAGTTCTCGGCGGCGTCAGGTTCACGCTCGATGTGCTGCACAACGGATTCGGATACGATCTGGGCGCGTTGAACGGCCTGGTCGAGTACAGCTTCCTCAATTTCTGCGTGTGGGTCTTTTTGGCGAGCGTGGTGACTCTCGTTGTCGTCAGCCGGGCGGGAAAGCCGCCTACCGTCGAAGAAATTCGAGACCTGACCGTCGATTGGAACGCGCCCGCGCGAGTGAACCGCACGGACCTCGTCCTCACGCTGATCGTTGGTGTGGCGATTGTGGGGCTATGGGTCTACTTCGCCTGAGACCCGCTCACCGGAAGGAATGCGCGCATGCTGTTTGAATGCTGTGTGGACTCGGTGGACGGCGCTGTCGCCGCCGAGCAGGGCGGCGCGGACCGCGTTGAGCTCTGTGCCGCGCTCATCGAAGGCGGCCTGACGCCGAGCGCCGGCTCGATCGCACTCGCCCGCGAGCGCCTGAAGATTCCGATTCACGTGATGATTCGCCCGCGCGGCGGCGACTTCCTGTACAGCACCTCCGAGCTGGAAGTGATGAGACGCGACATCGACACGGCGAAGCGTTTGAAAGCTGACGGTGTCGTCCTGGGTGTTCTCGACGCCGATGGGCGGATTGCCGGCGAGCGCACCCGCGAGCTGACCGAGCGTGCAAGACCGCTGGCCGTGACCTTTCACAGAGCGTTTGACATGGCGAGGGACCCGCGACTGGCGCTCGAAGAGCTCATTGCCGTCGGCATCGAACGGGTGCTGACCTCAGGCCAAGAAGTCACGGCGTATGAAGGGGTCGAGACCATTGCAGCCCTCGTTCAGCAGGCGGCGGGTCGCATCATTGTCCTTCCCGGCGGCGGCATTCACGAGCGGACGATCGAGACGATCATCAGCCGCACGGGCGTGCGGGAGGTGCATGTCGCGGCGCTCAGTCAGGTCGACGGTGGAATGAGCTTCCGCAACCCGCGCTGCTACATGGGCGGCGAGCTCAGACCGCCAGAGTTTGCCGTGACGGTCACCAAAGCCGATACGGTGCGGACGCTGGTCAGCCGGGCGCGCGCGGCAGGCCGGTCGTGAGAGACGCTGGTGTGCCGCGCCGACGCCATTCGGAGGTCGATTCGTGCGGGTTGAGCTGAGCGCGGTCAGGCTTCCGGAATTCGGCACGGAGCCGGTCGTTCCGGAGCTGCCGATCTCGGAATATCGGGTACGGCTCGAGCAATTGACCCAGCGCGCCGTCGAAGAAGGCCTCGACGTGCTCGTCGTCTACGCCGATCGCGAGCACGCGGCGAATCTCTGCTACCTCACCGGCTTCGATCCCCGTTTCGAAGAAGCGCTGCTGCTCCTCGACGCCCGCGGCGCACTCCGGCTGCTGGTCGGCAACGAGTGCCTCGGATATCTCCCGGACCCGGCGCTCGGCTGTCAGGTGGAGCTCTTCCAGGAGTTCAGTTTGATGGGACAGGCGCGCGACGAGTCGCGGCCCTTGCGACGCATTCTCTCCGACTTCGGCATCGGAACTGGCGTGCGGGTGGGATGCGTCGGCTGGAAAGCTTTCGGGCCGGGGCTCGTGGACAATCCCGGCCAGGCCATAGAGATTCCCGCCTTCATCGTCGACCTGTTGCGGAGCTTGACCGGTGACGCCGGTCTGGTTCGAAACGCCACCGGGTTGCTGATGGATCCCCGTTCGGGGCTTCGCATCGTAAGCGGCGTGGATCAGCTCGCACGGTTCGAGTTTGCGTCGATTCAGACGTCGGAGAGCATCAAGGCGCTCATCGCCGCCATTCGGGAAGGCGTGTCGGAAGTGGAGCTCGAACGCTGCTATCGCGGAGCCGGCCTGCCGCAGTCGTGTCATCCCATGGTCAGTGTCGGCGAGAAGGCACGTCGTGGGCTGTCCAGCCCTTCCGACCGCCGCGCCAGGCGCGGTGAGCCCTTTACGGCGGCTTACGGGATTCAGGGAGCGATGACGTGCCGGGCCGGCATGATCGCGTCAGGACCAGAGGATCTCACTGGCGAGCTCGAGGCGTTCTACCCGGCGTTCGTCCGCAACTACTTTGCCACCGTCGCGACGTGGTATCAGCACGTGGCAGTGGGGAAGTTGGCCGGCGACGTGGTATCGGCCGTCGAGGCCGTTAGAGATGATCGCCTGTTCGGTCTGCTCGTGAATCCTGGACATTCGATCCATCTGGACGAGTGGGTGAGCTCACCGTTTCAGCCGGGGAGTGATGTCGCGTTGCGCTCCGGCATGGCTCTCCAGATGGACATCATTCCGGTGTCGCATGGTCCCTTCTGCTGCAGCAACGCGGAGGACGGCGTGCTTCTGGCCGACGATGCTCTCAGGGAGCGCCTGCGTGCGATGTATCCGTCCGTATGGCGACGAATCTCGGCGCGCCAAGCGTTCATGCGCGAGGGGCTCGGGATCCCGCTCCATGAAAGCGTGCTTCCGGTGTCGAATCTTGCTGCCTGGCTCCCACCATATGCGCTGAGCCCGGACCTCGCGTGTCGCGTCGCGGGAGTCTGACGGCCGTGATGCTATAATTTGAGACATGTGGACCAAGATGATGGGTGGGCCGCGGAAGAAGGCGCCCAAGACAATCGCCGTGATCGATCCGGACAAGTGCTTTGGGGCGTTTGCGTGCTCGATCTGTCAAGCGGCGTGTCCCGTCGCCAGCTGTATCGTCGAAGTGCCGGACACTGACGGTCGCATGGTCTGTGCCGTGCGTGCCGACCTGTGCATCGGCTGCGGTCTTTGCGTGACGCTCGGCAATCCAACGGCGCCGCAGCAGCGCGAGTTCGGCTGTCCCGCCGATTACGACGCCATCGACATGATGCCGTTCGAGGCCGTCGTGAAGGCCCTCGAGGCGGCCGAAGCCGAACAGCCTCAGGCCTGAAGACTCGCGGTTCCCTTTACCGCCTGCACGTACTTCGACGGCAAGGGATGCCCGATGCGCGTCTCGATGAACTGCGACGCCTCCAGCAGTCCCTCCAGGCGCACACCTGTTTCGATTCCCAATCCATTGAGCGTGTAGACGAGATCCTCGGTCGCGAGATTGCCCGCCGCGCCTGGCGCGAAGGGACACCCTCCAAGGCCGCCTGCCGAGGCGTCGAAGATGGCCACGCCGAGGTCGAGCGCTGCCAGCACATTGACCAGCGCGGTGCCGCGCGTGTCGTGAAAGTGCAGGGCGACGTGCTCCAGCTCGATGTGACGCGCGAGTGCTTCGACGACCGCGGACACTTGTCCAGGGTGTGCGACCCCGATGGTGTCGCCCACAGAGACTTCGAAGGCTCCGAGGTCGATCAGACGACCCGCGAGCTCGCCGACCCGTGCGGGAGCCACCTCGCCTTCGTACGGGCAGCCGAAGGCGGTGGACAGGTAGGCCCGCACCCGCATCCCACCGGCCAGCGCCGCGGCACAGACCTTCCCGTAGCCTTCGAGCGACTCCGCAATGCCTTGATTGATGTTGCGCCGGCTGAAGGTTTCTGACGCAGCGGCGAAAATGGCGATCTCGCGTACTCCGGCGTCCTTTGCGCGTTCGAATCCAACCAGGTTGGGCACCAGCGCCGTGTATCGGACACCGGGCGCCCGTTGGATGCCGGCGAGCACAGCCGCGGCGTCGGCCATCTGGGGCACCCACTTGGGACTGACGAACGCCGTGACCTCGATGACGGCGACACCCGAGGCGCTCAGCAGATCGACAAAGCGGATCTTGTCGGCCGTGCTCACCGAGGCATGTTCGTTCTGCAGGCCGTCGCGCGGTCCGACCTCGACGATTTCGACGCGTCCGGGAAGAGGATTCATTCGAGCTCGACCAATGCGACGTCCGGTTGCACCAGCTGGCCTTCGCGGCACGACACCGTGCGGACCACGCCCGACACCGGCGCCCGGATCGGCAATTCCATCTTCATGGCCTCGAGCGTCACGAGCAATTCTCCTGCCGCAACCGTCTGTCCCGGTGACACATGGACGCGCACGACCGTGGCAGGCATCGGCGACGCGAGACGGGCGTCAGTGCTATCCATCCCGCGGCGTGGCCGGGTTGGCGATGGGAAACTGAGCCGGTGAGCGCCGCCTTCGCACCCGATCCATATGTCGCCTCCGCTCTGCACCGCGTAGACGAGCCAGTGCCGATCGCCCAAGGTCACCTGGAATGTGCACGGGCCGAGAGAGGCCACCGAAAAAGGGCCTTCCGTTCCTACGCGGACACCGTCGTCGGACTCGACCGCGATGGAATACTCCGCGCCGGAGTCTGCGACGACAGCGACCAGCGATTCGGGGAGCGCCATTCCTAACGCCAGTTGTTGAGGGAGACCCAGGGATCCCGTGCCGCCATGGCAGCCGTTCTCGCCGGCTCGCTCGCCTGTTGGAGATGGGACCAGGCTCCAGCCGCCACCGCCGCCAGGGCAGGAGCCGGAGACGACGCCATCTCCGCGGCGAGCTGATCGAGGAGTCCGGTATCCACCGGACCGTCGGCAAAGCGCGGGTCGGCGAGAACGCTCAAGAGAAAGGGCGCGTTGGTCTTGATACCAAGGATCACGAGCGCTCGCAGAGCCTCGATGGCGCGGGCAATTGCTCGATCGCGCGAGTCGGCATGAGCGATGAGCTTTCCGAGCAGCGGATCGTAGTGGACCGGGACCTCAGCGCCCTCGGCAATGCCGGCGTCGAACCGAATCCCCGGGCCGAGCGGCGGGCGATAGACCAGGATGCGCCCTGCCTGGGGTAGAAACCGATCGAACGGGTCTTCTGCGTAGATGCGGCATTCGATGGCGTGACCGCGTCTGTTCAAGGTGTCCTGGCGCCACGGTAAGCGGCCCTCGGCTGCGACGAGGATCTGCGCCTGCACGAGATCGACTCCGATCGTCATCTCCGTGATGGGATGTTCGACTTGCAGGCGCGTGTTCATCTCCAGGAAATAGAACACGGCATTCGGACCGTCGCCTTCCAGCAGGAACTCCACGGTGCCCGCGCCGCGATAGTTGACCGCCTTCGCCGCCCGCACCGCGGCTTCACACATTCGGCTGCGCAGGCTGTCGTCGAGTTCGAACGCAGGGGTTTCTTCGATGACCTTCTGGTGCCGGCGCTGCATCGAGCATTCACGCTCGAAGAGATGAACCACCTGCCCGAGGCCATCGCCGAAGATCTGAACCTCGACGTGCCGGGGCCGCACGATCAGACGCTCGACATAGAGCGTGCCGTCGTCGAATGCGGCCAGCGCCTCGCGTCGGGCCGACCGGATCGCTTCCGGGATCTCGTCTTCCGCCCGGACGGTGCGCATCCCCTTGCCGCCGCCGCCTGCCGACGCCTTCACCAGCAGCGGCAAGCCGATGCGGCGCGCAGCCGCAGCCACGCCATCGTCGCTCTGATCGGTGGGCGTGGCGCCGGGCACCACGGCGATACCGGCCGCTTCCATCAGCCGACGCGCCTCAATCTTCGAACCCATTTGCGCCATGACAGCGGCCGGCGGACCGATGAACGTCAGGCCTGCCTGTTCGCACGCATCGGCAAACGCTGCGTTCTCAGCAAGAAATCCGTACCCTGGATGAACGGCATCGCAGTTCAAGCTGCGTGCGGCATCGAGGATCGAAGGAATGTCGAGGTAGCTCTCGGCGGCAGGCGCCGCGCCGATTGACCTTGCCAAATGCGCCGCTGCCACATGAGGGGCGCCGCGATCCGCCTCGGAGTAGACCGCCGCGGCTTCGAGGCCCATTTCATGACACGCGCGTATGACCCGCAGCGCAATTTCGCCGCGATTGGCCACGAGCACGCGACGGATCACGACTCGCGCGCCCCGCCGTCTGACGTCCACGACGGCTTCCGTTTCTCGAGGAAGGCTCGCAACCCCTCCTGGCCCTCGGCCGACACACGGCGTTCCGCGATGGCTTCGGTGGTGATGGTCAGGGCGTCGGCGGGCGAGAGGCGCGCGATGCGGCGGATGAGCGCCTTGGCGGCGGTGACCGCATCTGGTCCGGCGGCGAGAATTTCTCCGAGGTAGCTCTCGACTGTCGACGCGACGGCGTCCGCCTTGACGGCGGCCTGGATCAGCCCGATTTCACGGGCACGAGCGGCCGAGAACGTCCGGCCGGTCAGAAACAGCTCGCGCGCTGCGGCCTGCCCGATTTTGGCGATCGCATAGGGCGCGATGATGGCTGGAAGGATGCCCAACTTCACTTCGGTGAAGCCAAAAACGGTCTGCTCGTCAGCCACGACAATGTCGCAGACCGAGGCGAGACCGGCGCCGCCGCCGAGGGCGGCCCCGTGGACGCGTCCGATCAGCGGGATCGGCAACGAGTCCAGCGCGAGGAACATGCGCGCCGCCTCTGCCGCATCGCGGAGGTTCTCGTCATGCGAATACGAGATTTGGCGGGACATCCACGCGACGTCCGCGCCCGCGCAAAAGACCTTGCCGTTTCCTGACAGTACGGCTGCTCGGGGCCGATCGCCCGCATGAACGGTCCGGGCCCACCGCGCGAGGTCGGCAATAACCTCTTCGTTAAAGGCGTTACGGACCTCGGGCCGATTGAGCTCCACGTGTTCAACAGGGCCCACCCGTCGGACGACGAGATGCTTGTAGGGCATCGTCACATTCTGAAGACGCCGAATTTTGGCGCAGGAACAGGGGCGTTGCAGGCGGCCGACAGGCCGAGCGCCAGGGCGCCGCGCGTCGACGCCGGGTCGATGACGCCGTCGTCCCACAGTCGAGCAGTGGAGAAATAGGGGGAGCCTTCGCGCTCGTACTTCTCCAGAATCGGCTGTCGGATAGCGTGTTCCTCGTCCGCGGACAGCGCGCCACCGTTGCGTGCGAGCTGCTCCCGCTTGACGGTTGTCAGGACGCCAGCCGCCTGCTCGCCTCCCATCACCGAGATGCGCGCATTGGGCCACATCCAGAGAAACCGGGGCTCGTACGCGCGCCCGCACATGCCGTAGTTGCCGGCGCCGAAGGAGCCTCCGATCACGACCGTGAACTTGGGGACCACCGAATTGGCCACGGCATGAACCATCTTCGCGCCGTCCTTGGCAATACCCGCGCGCTCGTACTGGCGTCCGACCATGAAGCCGCTGATGTTCTGAAAAAAGATCAACGGTATCTGCCGCAGGTTGCAGATCTCCATGAAATGCGTCGCCTTCAGCGCGGATTCGGAGAACAGCACCCCATTGTTCGCGACGAAACCCACCAGCATGCCGTGGATCCGCGCAAACGCCGTGACGAGCGTTGTGGCATATCGCTCTTTGAACTCCTCCAGACGAGACCCATCGACGATTCGTGCGAGCACCTCGCGAACGTCATACGACCTCCGAAGGTCGCGGCTGACGATGCCGTAGATCTCCGCCGGGTCGTACACCGGCTCCTCGGGCGTGGCGAGGTCGACTGGCTGCGTTTTCCTTCCGCCGACCGTCGACACGATCGTCCGCACGATCTTCAACGCGTGCCGGTCGTCGTCGGCGAGATAGTCGGCGACTCCAGAGTGACGGGTATGGACCTCGGCGCCGCCGAGCTCTTCGGCCGTGACTTCCTCGCCCGTCGCAGCCTTCACGAGCGGCGGTCCGGCCAGAAAGATCGTGCCGGTGCCCTTGACGATGATGGTTTCGTCCGACATCGCGGGGACATAGGCGCCGCCGGCCGTGCAGGACCCCATGACGGCGGCGATTTGAGCGATGCCTTCGGCTGACATCCGCGCTTGATTGAAGAAGATCCGTCCGAAGTGATCGCGATCCGGAAACACCTCGGCCTGCAGCGGCAGAAACGCCCCGCCGGAATCGACCAGGTACACGCAGGGGAGGCGGTTCTCGAGGGCGATCTGTTGCGCGCGCACGTGCTTCTTGACGGTGAGCGGGAAATACGTGCCGCCCTTCACCGTGGCGTCGTTCGCCACGATCATCACTTCCCGTCCCGACACGCGGCCTATCCCGGCAACCAGCCCCGCGCCCGGAACATCCTCCTCGTAGACGTCCCAGGCGGTCAGCGGCGAGATCTCGAGGAAGGGCGATCCCGGGTCGAGGAGCAGGTCGACGCGCTCCCGGACCGGGAGTTTGCCCTGCTCGCGATGACGCTGCAGGTATTTCGGGCCGCCCCCTTGACGAACCAGGGCCTGACGTTCACGGAGCTCGGCGACGAGCCCCGAAAGGTAGTCGAAGTTTTCACGGTATTCCGGGGTGTCGGTTCGAACGCGGGTCTCGAAGATCTCCATCTACCAGCCGCAGCAGTCGGTCTTGAATCCGCAGGACGGGCAGCGCCAGACCGCGTGCATGCGATACATCTCTGCGCCGCACCGCTCGCACAGCACCTTTTCCACGGCCGGAGGCGGTTGCGAAGGGATGGGAGGTTCTGCCGGCTTGGGCCGCTCGGACACGGTTGGCATTATATGAGGAAGGGTTTGACCCTGTGGATGCTCAATGGACCCGCTGGCAGAGGTTCGACTGTAGGGATTTTGCGCTGTGGCGCATATTGTGTATGGTGGCAATGCAGTGCGAACCGGAAGATTGGATCGAGAATTGACAGGATCCGTCGGTTGGGATTGTCGGGTTGAGGCCTGGACGCCTCAGCGAGAGTGTCAAACCATGAATCGAGGGGCGGCCGGATAGATGACAACGAAGCGGCGAAAGCGCGTGCTCGTCGTCTCGGATCAGCTGGAGACGGCTCTCTGTCTCGAGCGTGGTTCGAGCCTGTCAGGTGTGGATGTCCGTCGCGTGCCCGACGCCGTGGCGGCGGAAGAATCCACACGGGCCTGGGCGCCGGACATTGTCGTGATCGACCCGTCCTCGGGCGGGCTGGCGGATCTGTCGCTCGTCAGGCATCTCAAGGCGCACGATCCGGAAACCGAAGTGATCGTGGTCGGCGGCTGCGCTGACGCGATGCCGGCCAGCGAAGTCCTGAAGGCCGGGGCATCCGTCGTCGCCGACGGCGTCGAAGAAGACGACGGACTCGTGACGCTCGTCGAGCGGGCCATCGAGAAGTGCCGCCTCCGCGATGAGAATCTCGCTCTCCGGGAAGAGCTGCACGGCCGCGAGCAGTTCGATCACATCATCGGGAGGAGCCGCCCGATGCAGGATCTGTTCGACCTGGTTCAGAGCGTGGCGGCAAGCGATGCGAACATCCTGATTCAGGGCGAGCACGGCACGGGCAAGGAGCTCGTCGCCAACGTCATTCACCAGACCAGCCGCCGCGGCGATGGCCCCTTCATCAAGATCAACTGCGCGGCGCTGCCGAAGGACCTGATTGAATCGGAATTGTTCGGCCACAAGCGCGGCGCCTTCACCGGCGCGTCGGCCGACCGCGAGGGGTTGCTCAGCGAGGCGAACGGCGGATCGCTGCTCCTCGACGAGATCGGGGAGATGCCGTCGTATCTCCAGACCAAGTTGCTGCGCGTGCTCCAGGAGCGCGAGTATCGGCCCATTGGCAGCGATCGTCTCGTGCGGGTGGACTTCAGGCTCATCTGCGCGACCAACGTGGACCTCGAAGCGGCGCGCCGTGAAGGACGATTGCGCGAAGATCTGTACTTCCGCATCAATACCATCGCCCTGAAAGTGCCGTCGTTGCGCGAGCGGCCCGAAGACATTCCGCTCCTGTGCGATCACTTTCTGGAGAAGTTCCGCCACCGCTACCAGAAGAACGTGCGCACGCTGGCGCCGGCGGTGTACCACCTGTTGATCAAGAACCGGTGGCCCGGGAACGTGAGAGAACTCGAAAACGTGATCGAACGTGCCGTGCTCGTCAGCACGGATTCCGAAATCAACGTGGCCGATCTGCCCGATCCGATCCGTCACGACTACGAACCGTCGGCTGAGTTCTCGATTCCTCCGAACCGCACGCTGGCCGAGATCGAGAAGATGGCGATTCTGCAGACGCTCCAGCGCACGAATTGGAACAAACAGGAGGCCGCCTCCATTCTGGGTCTGTATCGCCCCACGCTCTACAGCAAGATGCGCAAGCACGACATTCGAGATCCAGGCAAACGAGGCCGTTGACGTGCGCCGGCCCGCACGACTGGCACGCATCACGGCGGTGGCAGCCTGGCGAGGCCTTCTCGGCTTCTATCGCGACGATGATCTGACGTTCGCGGCGTCGGTGGCGTATTACGCGCTGCTCTCGCTCTTTCCGTTTCTGCTGCTGGCACTGTCCATCCTCGGCGCCACGACAGTGGATGACGGTGATCGCCGCGCCGTACTCGAGTTCGTGCTCCGGTATTTCCCCGCGCAGTTCGATTTCGTGACGGAGCAGCTCGATGCCTTTCGTGAGAAACGATTGCAGCTCGGCGTCTTCAGCGCTATCGCCCTCGCCTGGGCGGCGCGGGGAGTGTTCGGCGCGATCAGCACCGGCGTCAACCACGCGTGGGGTGTCGAGCGACAGCGCAGCTATCTGGGCCACCAGCTATTCACGTTTCTCATGCTCAGCGCCGCAGGGGCTCTGGTGCTCGTCGCGCTCATGCTCGTGAGCGCCCGGGAAATCGTCGAGGCGTCCTGGTTTTCCGGTGTGCTCGCGCGCTTTCCGGCTCTGCGCGTGCTGGAGGCGTTCACCGTGCGGCAGGTCCCTACGGTGCTTCTCATCATGGTCACCGCTCTCATCTACTATTTCGTGCCGAACACCCGCGTCAGGTTTTCGGACGTCTGGGTCGGCGCGATCATTACCGCGCTGCTGCTCCGGTGGTCAACGACGGCGTTTTCCTGGTCGATGCGCGATCTGACGAGCTTCGCCATGATCCACGGATCGATTACCGCGACCGTCATCTTCCTGATCTGGGTCCACCTGCTGGCGTGCATCCTGCTGTACGGCGCCGAGTTCACCGTGGCGTTCGCGGCGCTTCGGCGTGAAGGCGAAGTCGGGCGGCCGTAGTGCGCATCGGTGTCGATCTCGGCGGCACGAAGATCGAGGCCATCGCGCTCGATGGCCATCACCTCGTGCTCGCCCGCGAGCGGATACCCGCGCCGCGAGACAGCTACGAGCAGACGATTGCCGCGCTCGGGAACCTGGTCGATGGTCTCGAGCGGCGTGTGGGTCGCCGGGGCACTGTCGGCGTCGGCGTGCCGGGAGCGATTTCGCCGGCGACCGGACGGATCAAGAACGCCAACTCGGTCTGGCTCAACGGTCGTCCGCTCGCCGACGATCTCGAGGCCAGATTGGAGCGTCCGGTGCGCCTGGCGAATGATGCGAACTGTTTCGCGTTGTCGGAAGCGATCGACGGCGCCGCGGCAGGGGAGCGCGTGGTGTTTGGCGTGATCGTTGGCACCGGCACGGGCGGCGGCATCGTCGTGGATGGTTCGGCGTGGTCCGGGCCGAATGCCATCGCGGGCGAGTGGGGACACAATCCACTGCCATGGCCGGAAGCGGACGAATGGCCGGGCCCGCCGTGTTACTGCGGCCGGACAGGCTGTATCGAGACGTTTCTCTCTGGACCGGGTCTGGAGAGGGCATATCGCGCGGCATCAGGAGGCGAAGCCACTGCCCCCGACATCGTCCGTCGCGCGAGCGAAGGCGATCCGCTCGCGTCGTCAACACTCGATCGGTACGAGTCGCGCATGGCGCGGGCGCTCGCGCACCTGATCAACATTCTGGACCCCTCGGTCATCGTCCTCGGCGGCGGAATGTCGAACCTGGATCGACTCTACAGTGCAGTCCCGCGCCGGTGGACGGAGTACGTGTTTTCCGATCGGGTCGATACGCCGCTGGTGAAAGCGAAGCATGGCGACTCGAGCGGCGTTCGTGGTGCGGCCTGGCTGTGGCCCGTTGCCTGACCGTTGGTTAGACGCGCACCCATGTCCGGCGATCTGCTGCCCGCTCGATGCCGCTCAGCACGCGCTGGATGGCCAGGCCATCCTCGAAATTCGGCGTCGGCAACGTCTGGTCCGCGACGGCCTCGAGCAAATCGAACACGGTGTGTGTGAACGTATGCTCGTAGCCGATGAGGTGGCCTCGGGGCCACCAGGCTTTCATATACGGATGCAATCGATCGGTCGCCAGAATGGTGCGAAAACCCTTCAAGGCGGGCTCGTCCGTCTCGAGTTGCACCTCCAGCTCGTTCATGCGCTCGAGGTTGAACGTCAGACTTCCCGCGCTCCCGTTGATTTCGAAATGGTTGTAGTTCTGGCGCCCGGGCGCCAGTCTCGTCGCCTCGATCGTTCCCATGGCCCCGTTGTCGAATCGAACCAGAGCGGCGGCCGCGTCGTCCACCGTGACCTTCCCCTTCCTACGCGACTGGCCGGGCAACGGGCGTTCCTTCACGAACGTGGCTTTCATGCCAGCGACCTCGGTGACGTCTCCCACCAGGAAGCGCGCCAGATCGACGACATGCGATCCGATGTCGCCCAGCGCGCCGCTCGCGGCCTTCGACTTCTCGAGTCGCCAGAGTAGAGGGAACGACGGATCGACGAGCCAATCCTGCAGGTATGTACCCCGAAAATGCCTGATGGTTCCGAGACGGCCTTCGGCAATGAGCGTTTTCGCCAGCATGACGGCCGGAGCACGCCGGTAGTTGTGGCACACCATGTGGACAACGCGCGCCTTCCTGACAGCGGCGAGCATCGATTCGGCTTCCTTGACTGAGTTGCCGAGCGGTTTCTCGCAGAACACCACCTTGCCAGCCTGCGCCGCCGCCACGGCGATTTCCGCGTGGCTGTCCCCCGGCGTGCAAATGTCGATGAGGTCGACGTCCTTCCTGGAGACGACGGTTCGCCAGTCGGTGGCCACCTCCTCGAAGCCGAGCCTCGCGGCTGCGAGCTCCACGTTGCCGCGCGTGCGACCGCAAAGCAACTTCAGGCGAGGGGTCACGCGTGGCGCGAAGAACGGGACGACTTGTCGATAGGCGTTGCTGTGAGCGCGACCCATGAACCCGTAGCCGATCACGGCGACGTTGATGATGCGCATGAGAGAGGCGTGCCTACTTCAGCTTCGGGTCGAACGAGCGCACGTAGCGCGCGAGGTCGTCGATGGCAGTTGCCGTCAGCCTGTCCTTGAAGCCCTCCATCGGTGTGCCGCGCACACCGTCGGCGATGTTCTTCGTCACGTCCTTCAACGTGCTGCCGTACCGCCAGTCGCCGTCGGCGAAGTTCATGAGCGCCTGCGGAGCGTTGCCATCGAGGTGGCACGGCTGGCAATGTGTCTTGTAGTTGGCCAGCGTTGCGGCCGACGGCGCCTTCGTGTCCTTCGATGGCTTGGCCGCGGCGGATTGGCTCTTCGCGATTGTGGGGACGAGCGCGAGTGTCCCGACGAGCGACATCATCAGAAGACGGGTTGCCATGTGCGACCGCGAAGCTAACGTTGTCGCGGCGTGGCTGTCAAGACGCGCACGGCGTGCGCCGTGCTTGACCTCGGCAACGCGAGGCCGTACAAGTAGGGCTGGATCCCGCCGAAGTGACTGAACAACGCGCCGGAGCAAGCGGAGCCCCCTGGATTCTCGCCGGCTTCGCGGCACTGTTGATCAATACCGCGTACCTGACCGCGTACGCGACGCCCACGCTCTTCTATTTCGTGGCCATCGGCGTGCACGTGGTGCTTGGCCTCGTGGTGGCCGCAGGCTTTGCGCGCTGGCTGGTCGGCGGGCGACAGAGAAACCCATGGCTGCTGGCCTCGGCAGCCCTGCTGTTTCTCGGCCTGATCTTCGGCCTCACGATTCTTCATTGGGGCGCGACGCGTCCCTACCGGTGGCTGCTGCACGCGCACATCGGGCTATCGTCTGCGGGCGCGGCGCTGCTCATGGGATACCTGACCGGCGTCGCCACACGTCTCATTCAGCCGCGAGCGCGCCGATGGGCCTTCGCGTCGCTCGCGCTCATCGGCGGTGTCCTGGTCGCCGCTGCCGGCGCGCGGCTCCGTTACGACACGACACGGGCTGCGGCGTACCGTATCGAGAACCCGGCGGTCGTGCCGGCGAGCATGGATCACGAGGGCGGCGGTCCTGCCAGCCCGTTCTTCCCCTCGGCTGCCGAGACCGACGTCGGTACGATTATCCCGGCCAATTTCTTCTTGACCAGCGAGGGGTGCGGGCGGTGTCACTCCGACATCTATCAGCAGTGGCAGTCGTCGGCACACCGTTTCTCGTCGTTCAACAATCAGTGGTATCGCAAGTCCATCGAGTACATGCAGGACGTGGTCGGGACCACACCGTCCAAGTGGTGCGCGGGTTGCCACGATCACGCGGTGTTCTTCAACGGTCGCTTCGATCGGCCCATCCGGGAACAGATCGACACGCCTGAAGCGCAAGCCGGGCTGGGATGCACCTCGTGTCACGCCGTCACGGCCGTCAAGAGCACGATGGGCCAGGGCGATTTCGTCATCGAGTATCCGCCGCTGCACGACCTGGCCACGAGCGAACAGCCGGCACTTCGCTATCTCCACGACAAGCTCCTCGCGATCGACCCGCAACCGCATCGAGAGACGTTCCTCAAACCGTTCCATCGCGAGCAGACGGCCGAGTTCTGTTCGAGCTGTCACAAGGTGCATCTCGACGTGCCCGTGAACGGGTACCGCTGGTTCCGGGGATTCAACGACTACGACAACTGGCAGGCCTCTGGCGTGTCGGGGCAAGGTGCGCGGTCGTTTTACTATCCCGAGGCGCCACAGAAATGCGCCGACTGCCACATGCCGCGCGTGACGTCCGACGATCCTGCCGCACGCGACGGCCGGGTACGCTCACACCGTTTCCCGGCGGCAAACACGGCGTTGCCGTTCGTCAATCGTGACGCGGTGCAGCTGAAGGCCGTGCAGGACTTCCTCCGCGATGGGCAGATCTCGGTCGATATCTTCGGACTCGTGCGTGGGGAGGCTTCCGAGGTGCGCGGCGGTCAACGGTCGGCGACCGGAGAGCCCGTGGCGGCCAGCACGTTCGCCGTGGGCGAAGAGTCGCTCAATTTCGGTGCTGCGCAGTCCATTCTCACCCCACCTTCCGAGGTGCTGGCTCCGCTGGATCGCGTCGATGCGAGCGTGCGGCGGGGCGAGTCGGTGCGCCTCGAGGTCGTCGTGCGCACCAGAAAGGTCGGACATTTCTTTCCCGGCGGGACCGTCGACGCCTTCGACGTGTGGGTCGAGCTCGAGGCGGTGGACGATGGGGGACGGGTCATTTTCCACAGTGGCAGCGTCGAAGACGAGAGGCGAGGTCCGGTGGAGCCTGGCGCCCACTTCTACCGCAGCCTCTTGCTGGACGAGCATGGAAACCCCATCAACAAGCGCAATGCCTGGGCGGCGCGCTCGGTCGCCTACGTACGGCTGATTCCGCCCGGAGCCGCCGACACGATTCACTACAGGCTGCAGATTCCCGCCGATGCCGGCGACCGCATCGTCATCCGTGCCAAGGTGAATTATCGAAAGTTCGCTTGGTGGAACACGCAGTGGGCGTACGCGGGCATTCGCGATCCCGACCAGCCGACCTTTGCACTCGCTCACGGACACGACGACGGGCGGTGGGTGTTTCGTGGCGTGACCTCGACGGTATCAGGCGGCATCAAAGCCATACCCGACATTCCCATCACGGTGATGGCTGATGCCGAAGCCACGCTCCAGGTCGTGCCGCAGGACGCACGGCTGCCGCCCGACCGTCCGTACCTCGATCGATCCGTGCGTGAACGCTGGAACGACTACGGAATCGGTCTACTCTTGCAAGGCGACATCAAGGCGGCCGAGGCAGCCTTCCTGAAAGTAACAGAAATGGATCCGACCTACGCCGACGGTTGGGTCAACGTGGGTCGCGCACGCGTCCAGGAAGGCAACATGACCGCTGCCGAGGAGATTCTTCGCAAATCCCTCGCCGTGAACCCGCGACTGGCCAGCGGACATTTTTTTCTCGGTCTCGCCATCAAGAGCCTCGGTCGATACGATGATGCGCTCGAGCACTTCAGGGCAGCGGCTGTGCAGTACCCGCGAGATCGAGTTGTCCGCAACCAGCTTGGCCGGACGCTCTTCTTGAAGCGCCAGTTCCGCGAGGCGGTCGCCGAGTTCAAGCGGGTGCTCGAAGTCGACGCCGAGGATCTGCAGGCCCATTACAACCTGATGCTGGCGTATCAGGGCCTTGGCGAAACGACTCTGGCGGCTGCCGAACGTGTGCTGTACGAGCGGTTCAAGGCCGACGAATCGGCGCAGGCCATCACCGGTCCGTACCGTCAGCTGCATCCTGACGACAATAATGAGCGCCAGCAGATTCACGAGCATCGATCGGCGAGCAGGCGCGGGGCCTCGCCCGCACCTGCTTACAGTGCTCCGGACTCGATCGATTCCGGGGCGTCACAGCCGTAGCGCTTCATAGCAGCAGGAGCCCCATCTGTCGCCCATGTCGTGTCATACGCGTGCGTCGCTCGTGATCGGTTTGCTCCTGGCGCCGGTCTGGGCTCCCGGGTCCGGGTCTGGCCTCGCACAGGAGACGATCTCTCCCGCATTTGTCGAGGTCACGGCACCGGCTGGCATCCGGTTCCGCCACAACAGCGGCGCGTTCGGCGCGAAGTACCTGCCCGAGACCATGGGATCCGGCTGTGCGTTCCTCGACACCGACGGTGACGGCTGGCAGGACGTGCTGCTCGTCAACGGCAGGAACTGGCCGGGGCGTCCCGGATCGCGCTCGCGTCCCGCGCTCTATCGTAACAACCGCAACGGCACGTTCACCGACGTCACGCGGGAAGCCGGACTCGGGATCGAGATCTATGGCTTCGGCGTTGCGGCGGCTGATTTCGACAACGATGGCGACACCGACATCTATCTCACCGCGCTCGGTCCGAACGTCCTGTTTCGTAATCGAGGCAACGGGACATTCGAGGACGTGACCGCCAGAACCGGCGTGGGCGACGCGGGGTTCTCGACAAGCGCGGCGTGGCTCGACTTCGATCGGGACGGACAGCTGGACCTGTTCGTCGCCAACTACGTGGAGTGGAGTGTCGACAAGGATCTGTTCTGCACGCTCGACGGCAAGACCAAGTCGTATTGCACGCCGGAATCCTACACGGGTCAGACCTCGACGCTCTATCGGAACACGGGAGACGGGACGTTCGAAGACGTAACGCGGCGCGCAGGCCTGTGGGATCCGAGATCGAAGGCGCTGGGCGTGGCACTCATCGACCACAACAACGACGGCTGGATCGACGTCGCCGTCGCCAACGACACGCAGCCCAACCGTCTGTGGGAGAACCGCCGGGACGGCACGTTCGTGGACGTGGGCACGACGTCCGGAGTGGCGTTCAACGAGGCCGGCGTCGCCCGCGCGGGCATGGGGATTGACGCGGCCGACTACGACGGGTCCGGTCGCCAGAGCATCGTCATCGGCAATTTCTCGAACGAGATGATGGCGCTCTACACAAACGAAGGAAACGGCCTGTATGTCGACGAGGCGCCCGCGTCAACCATCGGCCAGAGCTCGCTGCTCACCCTGACGTTCGCGTGCTTCTTTTTCGACTACGATCTCGATGGCCTGCTCGACATCTTCGCCGCCAACGGCCACGTGGCCGACGACATCAATCGAGTGCAGCCGAAGGTGACCTACGCGCAGCCACCGCACCTGTTCCGGAACGTGGGAAAAAGGCGCATGGAGGCCATGATCGGCCAGCTCGGCCCGGATCTGCAGAAGCCGATGGTGGCTCGCGGGGCGGCCTATGGCGACCATGACCATGACGGGGATCTCGACCTTCTCGTCAGCACGAACAACGGTCCCGCGCATCTGTTCGAGAACCGGCTGAGCCGGTCGAATCACCGTCTTCGCGTACGCCTGCGCGGCACGTCGTCGAATCGCGATGGCATTGGCGCCCAGCTGAGAGTGACCATGGATGATGGATCCCGGCGCTGGGGGATGGTTCGAAGCGGATCCAGCTACTGCTCCCAGAGTGAGCTGCCAGTCACGCTCGGGCTCGGCTCGCGCAGCCAGATCGCACGCTTCGAAGTCTGGTGGCCTAACGGTCGCACAGAGACCGTCAGCGGGGCGCGCCCGGACGAATCGATTCTCATCGAGGAAGGCAAGGGCATCGTCACCAGGCTCGCGCTGGGCGCTGCGGCGGTCGACCGCTCGACCGCGAAGACGCGTTGAGCGATCGCGCCATTCGAGCGGGTTGAATCAACGGTGAGGCGTTTTTTCCAGAACGTTGCAATCGGCGCGGCTCTAGTGGGAGTCGCCCTGTTGTCGAGTGCCGGGCCCGGAGGCCAGGGTACCTCGGCTGCAGATCGGGAACTGGCATATCAAGCCAACAATCTCGGCGTTGCCCTCCTCGAGCAGTATCGCTATGCGGACGCAGCCACAAGCTTTCGCCGTGCGCTGGAGATCCTTCCCTCGCTCGGCACGGCCCGTCTGAACCTCGCGATCGCGCTGTTCTACGACAATCAGCAGGACAACGCTGTTCGTGAGGTCGTGCTGGCGATTGAGGCGTTGCCCGAGTCGCCTCGACCGCGCTATGTCTCCGGACTCATTGCGCGACAGCAGAACCGACTCGACGAAGCGGCATCGGCGTTCGCGCGCGTGCTGGACATCGACGGAGACGACGTTGGCAGCCTCGTGTATCTAGGGCAACTGCGAATGCAGGAGCGGCGCTTCGACGAGGCCATCGAGAACTTTCGCCGGGCCCAGGAAGTGGAACCGCACAACGCCACGGCAGCGTACAACCTGGCGGTGGCCCTGACCCGGTCGGGGGCACGCGACGAAGGTCAACGCATCATGCAGCGGTTTCAACAGCTGCGCGACAGTGCGTACGCCACTACCTTTTCTCAGGTGTATCTGGAGCAGGGGCGATACGGCGAGGCGCTGGCCTCTACCGGAGCCGAGGCCGATCTCGTCGATTCAGCGACGCCTGAGGTGAAATTCGCCGACGTGACAGCTGAGTGGCTGCCTGGTGTGACAGCCTGGGAGTCTCTGCCGGATGTGAGTGCTATCAGGCAGGAGGGTGCACCCGGTGGGAATCCCGACAGCGGTCGAACGTCGCCGGCCTCGCTGAGCGGCGGCGTGTCACTGGTCGACGTGGATCGTGATGGCGATCTCGACCTGCTGACCGTCGAGCCGCGTGGCGTGCAGGTGTTCGAGAACGACGGACGCGGGCGTTTCCGCGACGTCACCTCTCGCATGGGTCTCGCCAGCAGTCAGCCGTGGTCGGTGACTGCCGCTGTGGCCGGCGACCTCGACAACGACACCCGACCGGATCTGTTCGTGTTGACATCCCGGGGCCATCGCGTGCTCAGCCACGCGGGCTCCGGTCGATTTGTCGATATCACGGACGCTGCCTCCGTCCCGGCCTATGGAGACCTGGCTCGAACGGCTGCGCTCGTGGACGCGGATCACGATGGCGACCTCGACGTCTTCGTCGTGGGTCTGGAGCACCCAAGCGCGCAATTGCTTCGCAACAACGGCAACCGAACGTTCTCCGACGCAACGGCACAGGCCGGTCTGACGTCTGCCGGCGGGGGCCTCGGTATCGTTCCTACCGACTTCGACAACCGGCGCGATATCGACTTGCTGGTCGTGCCATCGAACGGCCCGCCCGCCCTGTTTCAGAATCTGCGAGACGGCTCGTTCAAGGACGTGGCGTCCACCGTTGGCCTGCCATCGAGCGGCGACTACACGGCCGTTGCAGCGGGTGACGTCAACAAGGACGGCTTCGTCGACTTCTTCTTCGGACGTTCGCGTCTGGCTGGGGCTCTGGCCTCGAGCGCAGGCGCCGCCCGCTTTGTGACGAGCAGTCTGGGTCCGTCGACAACGGGCGCCGTGGCCGCACAATTCGTTGACTACGACAATGACGGTCTGCTCGATCTGCTCGCGCTCGACGCCGAGCGTGCCTCGTTGTTGCGCAATCTCGGCACGAGTTGGGCGGATGTGACGGCGCCGGCGCTTGGCGGGATCGCACCGATGACCGGACCCCGATGGCGCGCGCTGGCGACCGGGGATCTCGACGCCGATGGGGACGAGGACGTGGTCGTACGCGGCGCCACCAGCGTGCGCATGTGGCGCAACGACGGCGCCGAACGACGACATTCGATCGTCGTTCATTTGAGCGCGCGGGTGAGTAACCGCAGCGCGGCGGGCGCCAAGGTGGAGATGCGGGCGGGCAGCCTTCGCCAGCGCGTCGAAACGTCTGCTGTCACCCCGCAGGTCGCCCCGGGCGACATCGTGTTTGGCCTCGGCAGTCGCTTCCGGGCCGACGTGGTGCGCGTGTTGTGGCCCGCAGGAATCCTTCAGGCGGAGATGTTCCTTCCCGAGGTCGCGTCGGCGACTCCCGCAGACCGACAGGTTCACATCACGGAGCTCGATCGCAAGCCCTCGTCTTGTCCCTATCTATTCACATGGAACGGCCAGCGGTTCGAGTTCATCACCGATTTCCTGGGCGGCGGCGAGATGGGCGCGTGGCTAGCGCCGGGTGTGCGTAACGTTCCGGATTCCGACGAATACGTGCGGATTGCCGGCGATCGGCTGCGTCCCCGGGGCAACCGCTTCGAGCTCAGGATCACGAACGAGCTCGAGGAAGCATTGTTTCTCGATCGCGTGCAGCTCGTGGCCGTCGATCACCCAGCCTCGATGGAAATCTTTCCCAACGAAGGGCTGACGCCGCCTCCGTTCCAACCTCCGACGCTGTATGGGTTGAGCAACATCAGACCCCTTCGGATGGCGAGGGACGATGATGGACGAAGCGTGCTGGATCGGCTCGAACACGTGGATCGGATTGCGGTCGACGGCTTCGAACGATTGAGCGTTCGGGGCTATGCCGCGGAGCACCGCCTCAGCTTCGATCCGGGACCGCGCACGGACACGCCGGAGGTCCTGCTCCTGACCGGCTGGACCGACTATGCGTTCTCGAGCGACAACGTGGCGGCCTCGCAGTCGGGTCTGCGCCTGATTCTGCCGCGTCTCGAAGGGCTGGATCCGAACGGCGGATGGCGCACCCTTGTCGAGCCGATCGGGTTTCCAGTGGGACGCCCTCAAACGGTGGTCGTGCCGTTGCCACCTGCATCGCGCCAGATGCGCGAGCTGCGTCTGGTGACCAGCATGCGGATCCATTGGGATCGCATTCGAGTGGCGTCCAGCGTCGGCGCGGAAGATGTGACGACAACCCGAATGGACGCCGCGACCGCGGACCTGCGCTGGCGCGGGTACTCGGCTGAAGTGTCACCGGACGGCCGTGAGCCTTTCGCCTACGACTATCAACGAGTCTCGGTCACGTCGCCGTGGAAGGTGCTGCCGGGACTCTACACGCGCGAAGGCGATGTCAGGGCACTCGTGAGGTCCACGGACGACATGTTCGTGGTGTCGAGAACGGGCGACGAGCTGGCGGTGTCGTTCGATGCCGCCGCCGTGCCGGCACTCGCACCCGGCCGGTCACGGACGTTCCTGCTCTTCGCCGACGGGTTCAGCAAGGAGATGGACATCAATTCGTCGGATCCGGATCGCGTGGGACCATTGCCATTCCACGGGATGAGCGCCTATCCGTATCCGGCGGGGGAGGCCTACCCGACGTCGGCCGCCCATCGCGCGTACCTGGAGCGCTACAACACGCGGCGGGTGTCTCGCGCCATTCCATCTCTCGACATCACGGCAGCGCAGGAAGACAGGGATCCCTCACGATGACCCCGATTCGCTACGCGGCCGCTGCGTGCCAGACCGATTTCCCCAACCCGCGCGATCGAGCCGAGATGACGGCGAATACCGACCGCATGGTCGAGATGATCGATCACGCGGTGGCCGGCAGCGCACCGTTTCTCCCGGTGCGCCTCATCGTCTTTCCCGAGTTCGCTCATGCCGCGCCCGTCTACCCGACAGTGGCGGAGCTCACGGCCAGGCTGGCCGTCCCGGTTCCCAACGAGCACACGGAACGCATCGCCAGGAAGGCCCGCCAGCACGACGTCTACGTGCAGACGGCATCGATGATCGAGACGGATCCGCGATGGCCGGGCGCGCTATTCAACACGACGTGTCTCATCGGTCCCGCGGGCCTGCTCTACAGATACCGAAAAGTGAACCCCTGGATCCCGTACGAGGTGCATACGAGTCCGCACGACCTGCCCGGCTATGACGAGCCCCTGTTTCCAGTCGCGGATACGCCCATCGGCCGCCTCGGTTGCGCGATCTGTTACGACTGGTTGTTTCCCGAGGCCATCAGGCAGCTCGCGGCGAACGGGGCAGAGGTGTTGATGCGGGTCTCGGCTTATATGGACCCGTGGGGCGCCACCGAGCCGATGAACTGGTGGACGTTGGTGAACCGCTGCCGTGCGATCGAGAACATGGCGTTCGTGGTGGCGGCGAACCAGGGCGCCAGCTTGCGCCACTATCCTCCGTACTCGTGGCCGGGCGGCAGCCAGGTGATCGACTTCGACGGCCGCATCCTGGCCGAGGCGTCGCCGGGACCTGGCGAGCGCATTGTCGTTGCGCCGGTTGACCTCACCGCCCTCCGACACGAGAGGACGACGCGGAGCGGTCATCACATGCTCGCGCACCTGAGGACCGAAGCCTATCCGGTGTACGGGGAGCCAATGTATGCGTCGGCCAGGTCGTGGCACGAGGCTGGTTACGATCGTAATCGCGAGCTCATAGCCCGGAGCAAGGCTGCCCTCGAAGTACGGTGGAAACGAGAGTGTGGGTCGCCGGACGCGCGCCGACTCGTCCCCCACGACGAGTGACGCCCTGCGTCAGGCCACTTCGTGCGAGAGCCGGGTGGGTTTGCCTGCCAGCGCGCGAAGGATCGCTTCGCTGAACACCGGGACGTCGTCGGGCTTTCGTGAGGTGATGAGATTGCCGTCTTCGACCACGGGCTTGTCCACATACAAGCCGCCGGCGTTCTTCACGTCGATGGCGATGGACGGCCAGCAGGTGAGCGTGCGGCCCTTGAGCGCATTGGCTGAGATCAGCACCTGCGGTCCATGACAGATTGCCGCGACCGGCTTGCCGCTCTGCATCGCATCGCGCGCCAGATCCACCATCGCGTGGCGCAGCCGCATGCGGTCGGGGGCATGCCCTCCTGGAATGACGAGGGCGTCGAAGTCCTGCATGCGGGCAGCGCCGGCGGCCATGTCCGAGATGACGGTGCCGCCTCGCTTGCCGCGGAAAGCCACGCCGGCTCTCGGACCGATCACACTGACACCCACGCCAGCCGCGCGGAGGGCATCGATGGGCTCGATGAGCTCGCGGTCCTCGAACTCGTCTTCCACGAGCACCGCCACCCGCTTTCCCCTGAGCTCAGGCGCCTCGTCCGTCATGCCGCCTCCGGGCCAGATTCTACACCACCCGACTCACACCTATAATTCTGGCGATGCCCAACCGTCTTGCACTGGAAACCAGCCCGTACCTCCTGCAGCACGCCGACAACCCGGTGGACTGGTATCCATGGAGTCCTGAGGCCATCGCGCGCGCACGCGAGGAAGACCGCCCGATCTTTCTGTCGGTCGGCTATTCGACGTGTCACTGGTGTCATGTGATGGAGCACGAGTCGTTCGAGAGCGACGAGATCGCGGCGCTTCTCAACCAACACTTCGTGCCAATCAAGGTCGATCGGGAGGAGCGCCCTGATATCGATCGCGTCTACATGTTGTTCGTGCAGTCGACGACAGGGGCGGGCGGGTGGCCGATGAGCGTCTGGCTCACTCCCGATCTGCAGCCGTTCTTCGGAGGCACCTACTATCCGCCGACGTCGCGGTGGGGCCGGCCTGGATTCGCCGAGGTCCTGCAGCACATTGCCCGCACGTGGCGCGAGGAGCGGCCCAAGATTCTGCACTCGGCCCTAGCGATCACCGAGCGCCTGCGCAACGTCTCGTCGACGTCGGTCGCAGGGGAGATGGCGGGGCCCGACGCGCTCGATGCCGGTGTTCGCGGGTTCGAGCAGGCGTTCGACAGGCGACGCGGCGGGTTCGGAGACGCGCCGAAATTTCCGCGGCCGAGTGAAATCCTGTTCCTGCTTCGAGAGTTTGCCCGTACAGGGAACCAGGTGGCTCGCGAGATGGCGCTCACGACCCTCCGGGCCATGGCGCTCGGCGGGATGCGCGACCAGATTGGTGGCGGGTTTCATCGCTACTCGGTGGACGCGGACTGGCGCGTGCCGCATTTCGAGAAGATGCTCTACGACCAGGCTCAGCTCGTGCTCGCGTATCTCGAAGCGGGTCAAGCGAGTGGCGAGTCGTTCTACGCGGCGGTCGCCGAGGACACGCTGCAGTATGTCCGCCGCGAGATGACGTCGCCGGGCGGCGGATTCTACTCGGCCGAAGACGCCGACAGCGTGCCCCCGGATCGAGCTGCCGAGGAAGGCGCAGTCCGGCGCGAGGGCGCCTTCTACGCCTGGGCCGACGACGAGATTGCCGCGCTGCTCGGCGCTGATGCCGAAGTGTTCCGGTTACGCTACGGCATCGATCGCGAGGGTAACGTGCCGAGCGATCCGCACGGCGACTTCATTGGCAAGAATCTGCTCTTCGTGGCCCGGACGATTGAGCAGGTGGCCGAGCTCGTGGGCGACTCGCCGTCCGCTGTTGCCGCCCGTCTCGACCGTGCGCGGCTCGTCCTCTTCGAGGCAAGGCTCCGCCGGCCCCGTCCGCCTCTGGACGACAAGGTGATTGCCGCCTGGAATGGGTTGATGATTGGCGCGTTTGCGCGCGCCGCGCGTGTGCTCGGCGTCAGCGCGGCGGGCGAGTCGCCGGACGTTTCCCGTCGAGCGGCCGAGACGCACCTGGCGACAGCCAGGGCCGCCGCGTTGTTCGTCAAGGATCAGATGTGGGATGCCGCGCACAACGTGCTCTATCGCCGGCACGACGGTGGACGCAAGGCCATCCCGGCCTATGCCGAGGACTACGCGTGTCTGGTGTTCGGATTGCTGGAGCTGTTTCAGGCCGACGCGAATCCTGCGTGGCTCGAATGGGCGCTCGCGCTTCAGGAGCAGCTGGACCTCCGATTCTGGGATGACGAGCACGGAGGCTGGTTCAGCACGACGGGGCTCGACGCCAGCGTGATCCTGAGGTTGAAGGACGATTATGACGGCGCCGAGCCTTCAGCCACGTCGATGGCGACACTCAATCTGCTGACGCTCGCCCATCTCACCGGATCGCCTGGCCAGTTCGACCGCATCGAGCGGGCGCTCAGGCTCTTCGGCCCGCGGCTCGGTGGCTTTGCGCGGGCCGTGCCGATGATGATGTGCGCGCTGTCGGCGCATCATGCAGGCATCCGCCAGATTGTCATCGTCGGCGATCGAGAGGGGGCGGCGACTTTGTCTCTTGCGCATGCCGTATCCCGCCGGTATCTGCCGTTCAGCGTCGTCGTGACGGCAGAGCCGGGCGCGCATCAGGACGAGCTGGCGCGTCATCTGCCCTTCGTGGGTGCCATGCACGAGATCGGCGGACGGCCGGCGGCGTACGTCTGTCGCGGATTTACGTGCGAGCGTCCGGTCGCCGGCGAGGCCGAGCTCGATGCGCTTCTTTAGTGGCCTGGGTCGAACTCACTGCGCGAGTCGCACGAGCCGTCCATGAGCGAAGTGCGTGGATCGCGTGCGCCCGATGGTTCCCGCGTTCGGCTGGTCATCGATCGGCCGCGCGGCAATATCCTGACGATCGACGTCACTTCGGCGTTGCGCGCCATGGTTGCCGATATCCGCGATGAAGGGCCCCTGAAGCTCCTGACCATCGAAGGGGCGGGCGACGACTTCAGTTTCGGGGCAAGCATCGAAGAGCACGCTCCCGAACGCATCCGGACGGCGCTCCCCGCCGCGCACGACCTGTTGCGGGAGCTTCTCCGGGTGCCGGTGACGACCGCGGCGATCGTCCGGGGCCGGTGTCTGGGCGCCGGCTTCGAGCTGGCGCTTGCGTGCGATTTCATCTTCGCCGCCGAGGATGCCACGTTTGGCTTGCCCGAGATTCGCTTGGGTGTGTTTCCTCCGGCGGCCGCGGCTCTGCTGCCAGCCCGAGTTGGCGCCTCGCGGGCCGTGGATGCCATACTGAGTGGCCAGGCGCGCAATGCGCAACACTGGGCCGATGCCGGTTTGATTGTCCTCATGGCCCGCGCTGATCGGCTCGAAGCCGAGGTGCGGCGCTGGACTGACGAGCACTTGCACCCGCGATCGGCCGAGGCGCTCCGGAACGCGGCGTTGGCTTCGCGCATGGTGCTGCGACAGCTCGCGGAGCCCGCGCTGGCTGAAGCCGAACGGCTCTATCTGGATCGGGCTGCTTTGACCGACGACGCGCGCGAGGGTGTGGCGGCGTTTCTCGAAAAACGCCCGGCGAAATGGACCGATGCCTGAGGCCTGGGATCGCATCGGTGGCGAGGTGACATGGAGTTTCAGGTCGACGTCCTACTGAGAGGCGAGAACCAGGCGACGACTCACGTGATTCGCGAGGTGGCGAGTGAGCCCCGCGCCTGGAGCGACGCTGACGTTGTCGTGGTCCTGAAGGAAATGCTGCGCGCGGTCGACCGGTGCAAGAATCCCGGGGCGGCCGACCGTGAGATCTATCTTCGCGGTGTGAGCTGGATCGTCGATCCCTCGGACGATGGTGGAGTGGTAATAGCGCTCGAGATCCCGACGGGCGCGGCGGTTGCCGGGCCATTTGCGGTCGACCAGCGTGAGCTCGAATCGATGATTGCCCGCGTGATGGGCGGCCGCGGACATGACTGGCCGACGGGCACGGTGCACTGAGCGCGGCGCGCCCGTCAGTCCGGAATGTCCACGTCAACATAGCCCTCGCTACCGACGACAACCTCGGACGCTGCTGGCCGACGCCAACGACGCGGATATCACGGTCCGCTTCGTCAATCGTGACGGGCGGATCGTCGATGAGCATCTCCTGCAGAAGAACAGGGGATGACTGAATGCGGCGGTTGTGGGGAGTTGCCGAAAACAAGACCAACCATGCGGCTTACGAGGTGGCGACTGTCGGAGAGTGGCAAGACCCTCAAGGAGAACTGGCACAAGATTTACTTCATGCTCTCCCTCGGCATGATGGCGTTTTTCTGTGGGGTTGCAGTCGGCGAGTACAAAGTCTTCCCTTATCCCGTCATGAGGGACGCTTGGAGCGCCGCCAAAGATTGGCTGACGGATGCCAACTACAGGCACTATGCGAGGATCAGGCCGGAAAAATTCATACGTCCGGCACGGCACGAAGGTTCGGGAGTCACGACCTACGTACCCGGCAAGGCCTCTGACGGCGTTACGTTTGTTACCAGCATGTGGGACACCACCAACGGGATGGAGCTCATCGGAATGGACGGCTCTGTGCTCCACAAGTGGCGGGTGTCGCTCAACAAGATTTTTCCAGAGTCCACGCGCCCGGAACGGGAGAAACAGCGAGGCGACTGGGATGTCATGCTTCACGGGGACCATCTGTATCCAAACGGCGACGTGGTCTTCAACCTCGAGTATGAAGGGCTCGTCAAAATAGATCGGTGCTCAAGGGTTCTCTGGACGGTCCCCTATGCCACGCATCATTCCGTCTACGAGGATGCAGAAGGAAATGTCTGGGTGCCGAGGATCGTCTTCAATCAGCGGGAAAAGCGCTTTCCTCTTCTCGAGGATCCGATCCACGAGGAATATCTTCTCAAGGTCTCACCCGACGGGAAGATCCTGGAACAGATCTCGCTGCTCGACACGTTTTACCTTTCCGGGCAGGAGGCCCTGATCATCGCGAACGGGATGCTGGTGACGACAAGGACTGGCGCTGACATCTTGCATGCGAACGATATAAAAATCCTGGAGAAATCGCTGGCCGACAAATTCCCGCTGTTCAAGGCCGGAGACATCATGGTCAGCATGCGCAACCTCAATCTGATAGTCGTCATCGACCGTTCTACCAAGAAGATCAAATGGTCGATGGTGGGTCCCTATATCAGGCAGCATGACCCGGCGTTCCTCGACAACGGCCGGATTTCGGTCTACGACAATCGCGCAGACTATGCCGACGGAAAGCTCCTTGGCGGCAGCCGTATCCTGAGCATCGACCCGGTTACCAGAAACGTTGACACAGTGTACGAGGGCGGCTCTCGAAACTCTTTTTTTTCAAACATCGCGGGCAAACACCGGTACCTCCCCAACGGAAACATCCTCATCACGGAGTACGACGCCGGCCGGATCTTCGAGGTGACGCCCTCCGGGGAGGTGGTCTGGTCGTACATCAATAGATACGACGAAGACGAGATTTATACGGTCGCGGGAGGTACGCGGTACCCTGCGCATTACAGCAGGTTTACGGAAGGAGCCAGCAGGTGCCAGTAAAGTCGCCCATGATCATATTCAGAACGGAGGCCCGTCGAAACGGTCCCAGATACCAGGCGTTTGTTCTTACTTGTCTTTTCGTTCTCATGCTGCCTGGCAGCGCAATCGCTTATGTGGGTCCCGGCGCGGGAATTACGCTCATCTGGGCATTATGGACCGTGCTCGTCGCCATCGTGTTCATGGTGGGCGGGCTCCTCTTGTGGCCTTTGCGCGCGTTTGTGCGACACCTTAAGAACGCCAGGACGAAAGAGGCATCGCAGGCCAAACCGGGCGGATGATGTCGAGCGCGGTCTTCTCTCTCATCAACGGTGTCGATGAAGTCTTCGCCTCATTCCTGCCGCTGGTATGGCGCGTTCCGTTCTGGGGACTCTTTGCCGGGATCGTGGCGAGCGGAATTTACGCCCTCGCCTCGAACCAGAAGGCTATCTTGGCTCTGAAGAAGGAGACGCAGGAACTCAGGGCCCGCATTCTGTCGGCCGAGAACCATGCCGAGTACACGGCGCTGGCCGGGAAGAATCTCAAGACGGCCGTGCGCCTTCTTGGCAGGGTCATCGTCCCCGCCCTGTTGTCCGCTCTACCGGTGCTCGCCATCGCCGGATGGATGGACGCGTATCACGCGGACACGCTCGCCGAAGACCTGTCCACCCAGCTTCCACGTTGGGCGTCGGGATGGGAGCTGCCTTATTTTGTCAGCGTGACGGTCGCAGCCCTGGCGATCAAACTGGTGTTCAAGATTCACTGACGATGACGAAAGCCGGTCTGTAGCAGGCAATCGGCCGGATCCGATCCGATGGAAGTGTCGCCGCTTCAGGATTGTTTGGGAAGACTAGCCGACCGATATCCGGGATTGTTGTTACGGCTCGGACGGCTTGAAACACGATGGCTGCAAGACTCGATCGGCGCTGTCGAGATAGACCGCCCGATCTACATTGCCGGTCTGGCGCGTTCCGGGACCACCACCATTCTTGAACTCCTGGCCGAGCATCCCCGTATGGCCTCACACCGATACCGGGACTTCCCCCTTGTCCAGGTGCCGTATTGGTGGAACTGGTTCTGTGAACACGCAAGCTCGGGACAGCACCGGGTAACCGAGCGTGCCCATCAAGATCGAATATTGGTGTCGCCGGAGAGTCCCGAGGCCATGGAGGAAATTCTCTGGATGGCCTTCTTTCCGCGCTGCCACGACCCTGGTGTCAGCCAGGTGCTCGGCGCGGAAGACAAGCACCCGGAGTTCGAATCATTCTATTCGGACAGCATCCGCAAGCTTTTGATGGTGCGAACGGCCGGCCGGTATCTTTCCAAAGGCAATTACAATATGAGCCGGATCGGATATCTCGGCCGGCTATTTCCCGATGCGCGCTTCATTATTCCGGTGCGCGATCCCGTGGGCCACGTCGCCTCGCTCATGAAACAGCATCGTCTCTTCTGCACGGAAGAAACCCGCGATCCAAGAGTGCTGGCCTACATGCAGCGCGCGGGCCACTTCGAGTTCGGCCTTGACCTGCGGCCTATCAACTTCGGCGACCTCGACGCCGTCACGCGCGTTCGGCAACTCTGGGCTTCGGGCGAGGAAGTCCGGGGATGGGCAGCTTACTGGTCCTCGGCGTATTCCTTCGTCGCGGACCTGTTCGAGAGGGATCAATCCCTCGCGCAGAGGATGCTCATCGTGCACTACGGCGATTTCTGCGCCAGCCCCACCGAAGTTCTCCGGCGCGTGTACCGCCACTCGGAGCTCGAGGTTGAAGAGCGCCTCTTTGAAGAGCAGGCGGCCCGCATCAGTGCTCCGACTTACTATAGGCCGGAGTTTTCACAGGCGGACCTCCGGACAATCGAGGAGGAGACCGATACGTGTCTCAAGCGCATCCAGAGGCTCAAATAGGGAATCGGAATTGCACGTCGAACCCGTGGGGAGCCCAGACTTATTGGAAGTTCACGAACGCCGGGGTGGCGGAATCGGTAGACGCGCAGGACTTAAAATCCTGTGGGCCCAAAGCTCGTGTGGGTTCGATGCCCACCCCCGGCACTTGATTCCTTAGCAATTTAGCGAGTTGGGCCGTTTGGCCCGATGCCTGATCGGGCATGTCTGGCCGCGGTGTACCTGAAAGTGTATCTGCCGCGGGGTCGATCTTCGCTGCCGCGTCACGCAACGCGCTTGCGTCGAAGATGACATACCGGCGGTAGATCGCCTCGGTCTTGTGGCCGACCATTGCCATCGCCGCCGCCCGTGACACCCGCCCGTTCCAGATTGCGGACGGCTGTGCCCCGAATAAAAAACTCTTCTGCTAGCCGGTGCCGTGCTCACTCTCATGGCCCTGGGCTTCGCGGTTCTTGCACGGCACATTCGTCGACGCCAGCCGCAACCGTGCTCCGGCGTCGCTGCGCTGCACCCACGATGCCCGGGCTAGACGAGATGCGCAACACAGAGCAGTAGTACCGCAACAGCCAACGTCGGAAATGGCCCGATGGGAATGCCAGCAATCGCCAACACGGTGAGCACCAGCGCTACGACGACCAAGATGCGAGACGTGGACATTTGTTACCTCCTGATAATCAGATCGCGAAGCCGGATGTTATGTCATGTCGTGCGGTGCGGCACGGCACGGCACCTAAAGATCCCCTCCCCAGCTGCCTGGAGCCAGTGAAGGCGCCGCCCGCACTTCGGGCAGTTCAGCGGAATCTCTGGATCTGCTGTCATTGCGCTTCCAGACCCTAGCCAGATCATTTGCGTCAGCGTTCATTGACCGCCCTAACAGCTGAGGTAGCCTGTCCACGCCTGAGTTGCACTTCCACGTCAATTCGTTGTTCTCTGGCGGAGGGGAGATCAATGCATGGCGCATCGCATCGGCTCGCTCGTCGGCGTCGGCGTGCTCGGCGTTGTGGCGTGCGGGTGCGACAGTGACAGCTATGGCGGATCGCCAACCACCCCTTCGTCGTCGGTGCTGGTGTCAATGGAAGACTTCATCCTGCAACCGGCGCCCTGATCGTCGTGACGCGGGTCGCGCTGAGCCCAACAGGACCAGGGGCTGGGCGCCGGCGTTACGATGGATGGCGCATGTTCGACGCACCGCGCCGCAAACCCGGACGTCCGCGCCTCGATCCCGACGACACGTCAAGGCTCACGCCCTCATTTTCGCGGATCCTCCGGCAGCCGAGCGTGGAGTGCGGCCACGTCGGCTCGTTCGGCGAGCTTGGGTTGATTCGGAGCGCCGCGTAGAGCTCAAGTCTTCCCCGAGTTCGATGGCAGCGTTGGACGCTGCCGCGCCGTGGACGGAAGAGGTCCGAAACCCAGTCGAAAAGTCGTCAGCCCTTCAGCTGTCGAGCCTGCAACCGATATCCCTCATCGGAACCCGTCGATGATGACCCGAACCCCTGTGTGCATTGGCCGCCGGTCGACCGCCGTCCTGGTGGTGGCGGTCGCGTGTGCCGCCTGCGACGTGCCAGGCCGCTCCGTCGAACCCGATCGACCGTCCGTACGGATGGCGACGGGGTCCACCGACTTCGCGGACGTGCCGCGCCTCGCGGCCGCAGCGCGAGCTCGCGGCACGCGGGATCACGATCCGGTCGACGAGGTTCGCGCGGCCAGATTTGTCGATCATCGCCGTGAGCCAGGGCGAACAGGACATGGCGGTGGGCGGGGTGTCGCTGGGCTGGTCGGCCATCGCGAAGGGCGCGCCGATTGCCATGGTGATGGAAGCGTCGGGAAGCCGCCACGTCCTCGCGACGCAGTCGACGATTCGGACCTGCCGCGATCTCGACGGCCGGCGCATCGCCGTGAACAACCTCGGTGCCGCGAGCGATCAGGTGCTGCGCGCCTACCTCGCGGAGGTCTGTCCCGACATTTCTCCGGTGATTCTCGTGATGCCCCAGACGGCGACCAGGACCGCGGCCCTCGTCACGGGCACGATCGACGCCGCCGTAATCTTTCGGGATGACGCGCTGGCGGCCATGGAGCGCGCAGCCGGCCGCGTCCACGTGCTCGAAGACATGGGAGTCCGCTGGCCCAACGTCATGAACACGGCCCTCTTCGTCAACGAGGGCTTTGCCGCCCGGCACGAGGCGCTCGTCATCGAATACATCAAGGCGTGCCTGAGGGCCCATCGGGCCCTTGGCTCATCGGTGAAGCCGCTGGTGGAGGCCGCTCGTGCGCTGCTCGATCGCGACGGCAACTTCGAGTCTATGGCTGCCGCATACGTCGGCGTCCGCACCTGGAGCCCGGACGGGGGAGCGTCGCCGGAGGCCATCCGCGAGACCGTGGCATTCCTGCGCCGCACCGGTAATCTGAGCGAGACCGTAGACGTCAACCGCCTCGTGAACCGCCGGTTCCTCGATCGCGCGCTCGAGGAACTGAAGGACAGCGCGCCGTGAGCCTTGTCACCGACGCGCAGATGTACGCGCGGTTCATGTGGGGACTGCCGTGGTTCCTTCGACGGCGGATCTCAGTCGACGACGCCTGGGCGGCATTCGCGCACCGTATCGAGCACCGCGAGCAGAATTTCCTGCGCCTCGTCGAAACGGGGGTCTACGGCCATGCTCGCAGCCCGTACTTGCCCCTGCTCCGGGCCGCGCGGTGCGAGCTTGGCGACATCCGGCGACTCGTGCGCGAGACCGGCGTGGAGGGCACCCTGCAGGCGCTCTGCGACAGCGGGGTTCGATTTTCGTTCGAGCAGTTCAAGGGCCGCGAGCCCATCGTCTGCGATGGGCGAGAGCTCTCCATCGGGCCGCAGGACTTCGACAATCCATATCTCAGCCCGGCGTACTTCGCGTCGAGCGGCGGGACCACCGGCGCGGGCACGCGCGTCGCCATCGATCTCGATCACATGCTCGAGATCGGCTCGCAGGATCTTCTGACATATGACGTCCACGGCGTGCTGGGGGTCTCGACCGCCCTCTGCTATCCCGCATATCCGGCAGGCTTCGCCGGCGTGCTCCAACGCGTGCCGACCGGGCAGGTGCCGAAGAAATGGTTTTCGCCCACGGCGTCGGGCGACTTCAACGTGCCGTGGCGACATCGACTGGCAGTGGGATACGTGGTCGGCATGTCACGCGTCATGGGCGCGCCCATCCCGAGCCCCGAGCTGGTCCGTCTGGATCAGATGGCCGTGATCGCACGGTGGGTCGCGAAGACCGTCGAAACCGAGGGCCGGGCGCTCGTGCGCGGCCATGTGAGCACCGCCGTTCGTGTGGTCGTCGCCGCGGAGCGTGAAGGGCTGGGCATCGGCGGCGCGGTCTTCATGGGGGCGGGTGAGCCACCAACGCCCGCCAAGGTGGGAACAATCCTTCGGAGCGGCGCGCGCTATGTGCCCAGCTACTTCTTCACGGAGGCCGGCCGGGTCGGCACCGGATGCGCGAATCCGGTAGATGGCAACGACGTTCACTTTTTCAAGGACCGCCTCGCGCTCATCCAGCGATCGCGTGCGGTGCCCGGAACCGATGTGTCGGTCGATGCTTTTCTCTTCACGACGCTGTCGCCGGCGGCGCCCAAGCTCCTCCTGAACGTCGAGAGCGACGATTACGGCATCGTCGAGCGCCGTTCGTGCGGGTGCGAGTTCGAGAGACGGGGGTTGACGGATCATATCCGCGGCATTCACAGCTTCCGGAAGCTGACCGGTGAGGGTGTGACGCTGATTGGCAGCGAGATGGTGCGCATTCTCGAGGAAGTGCTGCCGGCCCGACTGGGCGGCACGCCGCTTGACTATCAGCTCCACGAAGAAGAGGACGCGGACGGTCTGACGCGCATGAGCCTGGTGATCAGTCCGCGGATCGCGATCGCCGACGAGCAATCGGTCATCGACATCGTCCAGCAAGCGCTCGCAGAGAGCAGCCTCGCGGCGGACTCGGCGAGGGCCATCTGGAGTCAGGCAGGCACATGGCGTGTGAAGCGGATGGAGCCTGTCGCCACCGCCCGCGGCAAGCTGATGCCGCTGCACCTGGCGCGCAACGCGAAGGCATCGACGGTCGCGCAGAAGGAACGGTGAGGTAGTCCGGTCGCTCGCCCGGCTCACGCCCTCAATGGCGAGGCCCCCCGGGCAGCCGAGCGCGGAGTGCAGCCACGTCGGCTCGTTCAGCGAGCTGGGGGTTGATTCGGAGCGCCGCGTCGAGCTCATCTTTGGCCGCTTGGAAGTCGCCGGCCGCCCCAAGGGCCGCGGCCAGATGAAACCGCACCTCTGCATTGTCGGGAACACCCGCCGCCGCCTCTTTCAAGAGGGTCGTGGCCGTGGCATGGCTGCCCAGCAGGTGCTGAATCCATCCGAGCGTATCGGCCACCCGCGGGTCCTTGTTCGACAACGAGTACGCACGCTCCGCGAGCGGCAACGCGTCTCGGGCCTGCCCCTTGCGGGCCAGGATGTACGCCAGGTTATTCAAGGCCAGCAGGTTGCTGGGTGTTGCGACCAGCACACGCTGATAGCGCTCCATGGCCTTGTCAACTTCACCGGATTCCTCATAGAGCGCTGCCAATGCCAGCTGCAACGCAACGGCGTCCGGGTTGGCAGCGGTCGCAGCTTCGAGCGCCCCTTGCGAACCAGCCCGGTCGCCGCGCGCGAGCCGGGACTCGGCCTGAACGGCAGCCTTGGCGGCCTGAGAACCACTCACCGTTGTGCTGACCGCTTCCAACCTGCGTGCCGAAAAGAACACGGGAAGCTCAGTCTCGCGGTCGATTCCCGGATCCAGATCGGACGGCGCAACCCCGTCCTGGCGAAACGGCGCGCACAGAGGATCGCCGATGACTACGGTCTGCCAGCTCAGATACGGCATGGCCAAATAGTACGCTTCTGCCAGGTTGAATCCCGCCAAGTAGGCCGGAAACAGCACCTGCGGACGGATCGTGGCCTCTAGATAGGGCTCGGCCACGTGACCGGCGCCGCCGGTCGCTCCCGCGCGAATCAAGTCGCCGATGAGCGACTGAGGCGACCCCGCGAACAGAGAACCGATTGTCCATGTCGGGGGTGGTTCCTCGAACGTGCGGGCGTCGGAGCTCACGAACGTCGCCACCAAGGCGCCGGGAACGAATTCAAGTTTCGGAGCGCGCACCTTGCTGGCGGGATCGTTCGATCCCCATGAGTAGTAGCCGAGGACGTTGTCCACGTCCGTGACGACCGACCTCCTGGCATCGAGCAACACGCGGTCGCCGGCTCCGCTTGCCTGAAGTCGTTTCGCGGTGGCGGCAAGCCACCGGTCACCGCCACGGTCGATGAATGTGGCCTTCTGATCCAGCACGATTCGCCCGCGCGTGACGGGCGCGGCCCCTCGGACGATGAGCCCGCTCACATCGGTGTCGGAGAAGCCGTCGAGGCGGGTCACCAGGTAGATGTCCTGGCTTCTGTGCGAGAACGGCACGGCCTCCTGAATCGATCGATCGCCAAGAAAGTACGGGTTGACGATCGTCCCGTTGACAGTGACCGCTTGACCGCTCATCCTCCGGTACAAGAGCGCTAGCTCCGAATCGACGCTGCTGAGCGTGCCATCGGGTGGCGGCGTCCCCGCGATGCGCAACGGCACGCCCTTGATGAGGACGATGTACACGATGCGATCGTGCAGGTTGCCTTTCGCCAGGGCTCGCGCGATCGGAGCTTCAATCTGTCGCTCGTACGTCCCTCGCGCGATCTCGACCGCGGGATCGGTTTCGATCACCACCAGATTCGAAGGTGGCACCTGTCGGCGCTGCAGATATTGATCAGCGAGCTGCCGCGCAACCGGCACGCGAGAATTGAAGACGACCAGGGCGTTTGCGCCGGTTTGCGCGTTGGAGGCTACGGCTCCGCCGGCGAGACAGAGAATAGCGAGGACTAGACTTTGCCACCAGATCGGGAAGGAAGGTGCCCGGTGAGCCGTTCGCGACGGTTCTCGACGCATCAGTGGGAACGATATGCGTGTGAGGGACGTGCGACCCACATTCCGAGGTTACATCAGTCAGCATTCTCGATGACAGATCCGTTGAGTTCATGAGCACGATCGTCGGCGTCCACGATACGAAACATCAGGGCCGACTCGCGGTTGGCATGACCTCCGTTCCGCGCCGCTCGCCAGCATCGCCTCCCTCACGACAGGACAAGAGCGCTGGTGGTGCGCAGCCTCGGACGTTCACTGATCTCTCAGTTCTCGGGTTAGACTCGGCGTGTTGCGTGCCATTTCAGCCGTCTTTATCGTCGGATATTTGCTCTTCCAGGTGACCTACCCGGCTGTTGCCTGGTTTCGCGCCGATCCCGGTACATTCACGTGGAGCATGTTCTCGGGCAAGGAACGGCGCCCGACCTTCACCGCCGTCTTCGCAGACGGATCCACACGCACGGTCGATGACCTATTCGATCCGAAGAGTCCCGTGCGCGTGGTGGGTGGATCGCTCGACCGCTGGCGATTCGTGCCTCCGTATCTCTGCGCGCGTTGGGGCGCACGCGAAGTACGCGCGTTCAGTGCCGAGACGGGGCGCAGCGAGGTGACCTGGTGTCGCCCGGACGCTCGCTGACACGACTCCTGACCGCCGAACGCCCGGCGCGAGCCGTGGCGATCTGCCGGATCGGGATCGGCGTCGCCGCTCTCGTCATCGGTCTCAAGACCGCGCACGATCTCTTCCTTCTCCAGCGGCCGGAATACGTCCGGGCGCCGTTCGTCGAGTGGCTGCCCAGCCTCGAATCGACCCCGTCGATCCTCGCCTTCACGGGGATCTGGATTGCCGTCTGTCTCGGTCTCATCGTCGGCTATCGCGCGCGCGTGTGCGCACTGGCCCTCGTGGTCGGCTCCGTACTGCGCTTCTTGATCGAGCAGAATCTCTGGGGGAATCACGGCTACTTCGTGGGCCTCGCCCTTCTGCTGCTGTCGATGACCGAGAGCGACCGAAGCCTGTCGGTACGATGGGTTCGCGAGGGCCGACCCGAGCGGCAGGTCACCGCGTGGCCGCTGGTGTTGCTGCAACTCCAGTTGTCCATCGTGTACTTCTATTCGGCGGTGGCCAAGATGAACCCCTCCTTCCTGGGAGGAGATTTCCTGCGCACCAGGCTGTCGGTTCCGGGCGTGGTCGACAGTCCCTTCGCGATGACGCTCATAGAAGTGGCCACGATCAGCGTGGAGCTCTTTCTGAGCTTCGCGCTCTGGATACCTTCATTGCAACCGTGGGGCTTTCTGGCTGGTGCCGTATTTCATGGGCTGATTCCCGTGGGCATCCATCTCCACGCCGCACTCGTGGCCTTCAGCATCGCGACACTCAGCCCGTACATTCTGTTTCTCGATGACCGGCTCGGGTCGCGGGTGGTGATCTGGGACGACCACTGCGGCTTCTGCCGATCGTGGGTGCGGCTGTTCAGACGGCTCGACTGGCTGCGGATACATCGCTTCGAAGGAGCCTCCTCGGACGTGCTGGCGCAGGCGGGCATCACACGCGAGCAGGCCGACGAGGAGGTCAAAGTCTGGGACGGCGCCCGCGTCTACGGCGGGATCGATGCCGTCCGGGAGATTTTGAAGTACGTGCCGCTGGGGTTCCTGTGGGCGCAGGCGCTGGCGCTGCCGGGCGTCCGGTGGATTGGGCGACAGGCCTACCGCGCCGTGGCGCGTCGGCGGATGTGTTTGACGGTGGGAACACAGTCTCGGGCGACCCGCTGATTAGCGGGATCGTTCGCCTTGGAAGAATCCCGCTATTCGGCCGGCTGACCCACAACCAAGCGATCCCGGCCCTCGGCCTTTGCCTGATAGAGCGCCTGGTCAGCTGCCCTCAACAACGTCGCACCCGTCGTGCCATGGTCGGGAAAGACCGCGACGCCAAGGGAGATGGATACCGGCTCCAGGTCACGACCGCGATGCTGCACGCGCAGGCTCTTGACTTCCTGGCGCAGGAGCTCGGCACGCTGGGTGGTGACTTCGAGGGAAGCTTCGGGCAGGACGAATACGAACTCTTCGCCGCCGTAGCGACACGCCAGGTCCTCTTCGCGCATACGCCCCTGCAGGAACTGGCCCACGGCCTTCAGAAGCCGGTCGCCGGCCTCGTGCCCATGTGTATCGTTCACGAGTTTGAAGTGATCGATGTCGACGAGCACGAGACCGATGGACCGATGGGTTCGCGCGGCACGCCTGAGCTCGCGCTCGAGCGATTCCTCCACGTAACGCCGATTGTAGAGACCTGTGAGCTGATCGCGAATCGATTGCGTGCGAAGTGTTTCCCGCAACTTCAGATTCGCCAGCGCGAGCGCGATATGCTCGGCCACTGTGGCGGCCAGGCGTACCCGCGACTCGGCGCGGAGCCCTGGCAGCTCGTGCCCCGCTGCTGGCAGCGTGGCCGACTCGCGGATGTGCAGAAGGCCGAGCGCCTCGCCCTGCGCCATCATCGGCACGCAGAGATACGCCGGGGGGAGGGGGCGCGAGACGTGCGCGCACGCCAGACTGGATTCAGGGTCGGTGATGCGGTGGAGGCGTCCCCGTCTGAGCGACCAGCATTCGTTTGGCGTGAACAGCGCGTCCTTGCCGGGGAAGTCGCCCCAGACCGCGGCCGGCTCCAGCAGGTCGCCGCTTCTGTTCAGCATGCACAGGGCACCGGACTCATCGGGAAAGAGCTGGCGAGCATATTGGCTGACGATGGCGTACGCCTCATCGGCCGTGACACATGACTGCAGGAGGTCGCCCATCTCGGTCAAGAGCGACATCTCCCGGGCCCGCGACTCGAGCTGGTTCACCGAGCTCGCCAGCTGATGGTGCGCGTCTTCCATCTCGCGCTGCGCGCGCTTGCCCTCGGAGATGTCCCGGACGACGGTGAGGAGACACTGCTCGCCTGAAAGCGTGATGGCCTCGGCCGATATCGAGGCGAAGCGTGTTTCGGCGGCTTTCGTGCGAAAGCTCGTTTCCCAGTTGCTCACCGTGCCGTGCTCGAGCGCGTCTCGGCCAATGCGCACCCAGGTGTCTGGCTCCGTCCAGAAAGTCAGCTCGTCCGCCGTGCGCCCTTCCACTTCGTCGGCGTTGTACCCGGTGATTCGAAGGAAGCTCTCGTTGACGTCGATGAAGCGCCCGTCGGTCAGTGTGCTGACGATCATCGAGTCCGGGCACGAGCGAAACGCGCTGGCGAACTTTTCCTCTGAGGACCGGAGCGCCTCGTCGGCGCGCTGTCGATCGTCGGCCGTGGCAAGGACGGCCGCCACGGTTTGGAGGAAGAGGATGTCGTCCTTGCTGAACTGACGTTGTGTCTGGGAATACGCCGCGAGGACGCCGGACGGTCCGGTGCGACCATGAACGATGACGCTCAGGGCGCTCACGACGGTCGCCAGCCGCGTGGGGAGCGGCTCGCTGAATCGCGAGTCTGTCTTCAGGTCGTCGACAATCACGGGTTGTCGGCCCGCAAAAGTGTAGCCGGGCATCGCATGTTGGCTCGTCGTCGAAGCGGCCTCCCCGATGCTCGCGTCCCAGCCCGCCTCGGCCGCGCGGAGCAGCTGGCGGCCATCGGCCGAGAGTTCGAGCAGCTCGCTGAAGTCCACGCCCAGCGTGTCCACGACCACGACCACCGCGTCCTTCTTGAGCGTCGCCAGATCCATCCCTGACAAGGCCCGCTGACTCAGGTCGGCCACGGCCGCCTGCTGCAGCGCGCGAACCCGTAGCTCTTTCTCGGCGACGTTCCGGTGCCGATCGGCCCGGTCGAGCGACGATGCCGTCCAGCGGACGAGGATGGAAAAGAACACCGTGGTGAGGATGACGAAGACCGAAATCACGAATTCCAGCGAATAAAACCCGGCCCGTAGGCCGGCCATGGTGAGCCATCCGAGCAGCAGGGGCACGCCGAAGACCGCGGCCGGCACCCAGCGTTCGAGGAAGGCTTCCGAGGTCTCGCCGGAGACGAACCGCATCAGTCCGCGGTCCGGTTGCGCGCTCAGGACGGCAGCCGACAACGTCAAGAGGGAAATTGCCGCCGCCAGCGACATGGGCAGAGTCGAGCCAACCCGGTAGAAGGGCTCGAAGCGGTAGAAATGGCCAACCAGCGCCAGCAGCGCGATGAGAGCTGCGCCGACCGTGACGTACTCTGCCAGGCGGTGCCGCAGCGCCGACTCGGTTTCGAGCGAGATCAGCGCGACTCCGAGGAACAACGCACTGACCAGCGCGTTTGGCGCGGCACGATGCAGTTCTGCCACGATCCAGCCCATGGACCATGTGTCGATCGCTCCGACCGGCACGTTCAGGAGGGCGCGAGCGAGCTGGTCGCCCAATCCGATGCTCGCGAGGATGATGACTGCGAGCGCCAGAGCACGAGCAACCACCGGATATCGCGGGTACCCACCGTCCATCATGAGCCACACGGCCACGGCGAGAAACACCAGCAGCACGGAAACACCGGGCTGTGTCGTTGACGCGGGATTGGCGGTGCCGGAAAAGATTCCCAGGCCTCTCGCGATCCAGAGGCTCACCTGCAGAAGCACCACAAGAGCGGCTGCGGTGCGCGCCATCGATCGCAAGCTTGATGTGGGCGTCGTGGCAGCAGACATCTTGGTGGTTCGGCCGCCTGGGAGGGCCGTCGGCGAAAGGCGAACCACTCCTGAGCGCAGCTTCGCAAATCGAATGCCACGATAGCCGGCGGCAGTGTGCTCCGAAACAGCGGGCGGGCCCGAGGGTCCCCGTATCAGGAATCGACAGGACTGTCGGCGGTGCGCACAAATCTGAACATGTCTGCACGCGCATTCATCGCGTTCCAAGTGCCTGGCCGCGCGGCCGTCCATAATCCCCCGGCCGTCCGTGTTCCCCCCGACCCTCCGTGTTCAGATGAATGGGCAGCCCTCGCACTGGGATCGGCGCATCACAGAAGAACCTGCGCACGACCCAGACCGAACGAGCAGTCAGGAATACACTGCGATGGGTTCAGAGAAGGCCGATCCCGGCGGACTCGGGCAATGGAGCGCGAAACATGACAGGCGGCCGACCGCTCAGCGCGCCGATTTTGGTGCGGGAGATCCCAGGGTTTCCATGAAGGATTGGCCTCGGTGGGACAGCCGTTCCTCGAGGCGCCTGGTGCAATCGCAGCTGCCGCAGGCCCAGGGTTCACTCCCATCGAGGTCGCGGCACCGGGATCGCGCGTGGGCGTCGCGCACGTCGGTCAGGTCGAAGAACGCCTCCCAATACGGACGTTCCTCCTCGAGCGGCGTTTCGCAGAAGCAGACTTCCACCCACTTGACCTCGCCGGATTCAAGGAGCCGGGCAGCCACCATATCGCGGAAGTACTCATCGCGCGCAACCGAGCCGCGGCCAAGCGACCGATCCTGAATCGCCTGGCAAAGAGCCGCCTCGCGTCCAGCCTTGACCCGTGCGGTGACGAGATATCTCATTTCACAGCGATCTTAGCCGATAATCTAACCAGTCCGCGCGTTCCTCCCGGTCGATGCGGCGCCCTCGATGACACACCCGGACCAGCCCTCCAGCATCAGCCGCTACAAGGTCATCAGCCGGTTGGATGGCTGGTCGATCGGTGAAAGCTACAAAGCGTTCGATCCACTGCTCGAACGGCACGTGATCGTGGAGCGGTACTCGCTTGCGGGTGTGCCGGAGGAGCAGGCCATAGAAGTCAAGCGCCTCTTCTATCGCGAGATGCAGCGGGTGGGTGCGCTCACGCATCCGAATGCGGCCCGTCTCTTTGACGCCGGAGAAGCGGCGGACGGCCTTTTTGTGACCTGGGAGCACGTCGAGGGCACCAATCTCGAGGGGTTCCTCCACGGCGGTTCGCACGAGGAGCCTGCTGTCTGGCTCAAGTGGTTGCGCCAGACTGCCGGCGCTTTGGACGGCGCGCACCTGAAGGGAATGACTCACCTGAATCTGACGCCGGCCAGCGTGCTGCTCGACCTGGCGGGAAACGCCAAGGTGATCGGGTTCGGGATCGCTCCCGTCGTGGATCTGTTGAGCAAGACGCAGAGGTATCAGTGGGCGCCCTCGTCTTATGAGGCCCCGGAACGGGCTGCGGGCGCCGTTGCCGACGCGCGAGCCGACTGGTATTCGTTTGCCGCGGTCGTTCGGGAGGTCGTTCGGCGCGGCCTCGGACACGAACCGTCTACGATTCGCGACCAGTTCGAGCGCGCACTCGTCGCCGAGCCGGCGGCGAGACCCCTCGATCCGCTCGGCCTGCTCTTGGCCGTCGAGACAGAACTCGGCGCCCTTGGCCTGCTGGCGCCCGGTGACGATGGCGAACCGGCGTCGAGTGATTCCGTGACGGCGGTGTTCAACCGGATTATTGACGCCGATCGCCCCGGTCCGGCCGCACAGAGTCCCGCGGTCCCGACTGGTGCGTCCACCGTGCCCGCGCCAGCCTCGGCTGCCGCGCCGGCGAAGCCGGCGGCCCGCATCCGCTCCAGCGCCAGCCCGTGGATCCTTCTGGCCGCGACGGCGCTGGTCTGTGCCGTCGCGGCGGTACTGTCGATCATCTGGCTGCGATCGCCGATGTGGAGCGACCTCTGGTACGCGATGAGCAGCGGCTCCCAAGACGCGCCAGCGAGTGGCGCACCGGCTCCCGCCGTTCCCGCGATTGAAGCGCCGCCCGCCAACGCCGTGCCGCCACAGGCGCCAGCGGCGGCAACTGTGCCGACCACCGTCGAGAGCAATTCAGGAGCCTCTGTCTCCGTGGCGAGCGGCATGCTCAGGATTGTCACGCAGCCTGAGGGCGCCGCCGTGACCGTGGACGGCGAATCGCGGGGAGTGAGTCCGGTCCGCGTCGATCGTCTGTCGTTGGGCGCCCACTCCGTCAGCGCGTCGCTCACCGGCTATTCCGTTGCCCGACAGAGCGTTCAGCTGACGCGCGAAAGCCCGGCACGAACCATCGGGCTCACGCTGGCTCCAGCGACACCAGTGACCGGCATTCTCCGGGTCTCCACTGTGCCAGCCGGGGCGACCCTCATTCTCGACGATCGGCGCCTCGGGACGACCCCCGTCCAATTGGACGTGACCGTCGGCCGACACACGCTTCGCGTGGAGCAGGACGGCTACGCGCCGGTGTCGAGGGACATCGAGATCGCGGCTGGGCAGCCGGCAGTGGTGGTGGCTCTGACTCTTCAATCCGCGCCGTCCCCGACGTCGACGTCGCCAGCCTTCGACTTCGAGCGCGTGACGCTGAAGCCGCGACAGGTCTCAGGCACGACGAATCCGCCGTACCCGCCGGTCGCCCGGCTGTCGAGGTCCAGTGGCATGGTCGTGCTCGGCTGGGTCGTCGACGCGCAGGGCCGTGTCACCGACGTCGAGATCGTCGAGGCATCCGCCAAGGTCTTCGAAACGGCGGTCCTGGCCTGGATTCGCGATGTCAGATACGAGCCCGGCCAGCAGGACGGCCGGGCCGTCCCGGTCAAGATCGTCAGGCGCTTTCGATTCGAATTCGCGCGCTGACGGGGGATTTCGGGCTCCAGCCCATCCGGACGACCGCCTTCGCTATACTAGTGAGCCACTAGGCCTCCGTCTCTCAGTGACCACGCATGCTGACCGCTTACGGCCACAGCCATCCGGGCACGGTTCGGAAGATCAACGAGGATTGCTGGCTCTCGGAGCCGGAGATCGGCCTCTTCATCGTGGCCGATGGGATGGGCGGGCACAATGCCGGCGAGGTAGCGTCACGCCTCGCGGTTGACGCCATCAAGGGCTTTCTCATGAGGTCGCGTGAAGGCGACGACTTCACCTGGCCTTACGGAATCGATCCGCACCTGTCGTACGACGCGAATCGCTTGATGACCGCGCTGAAGCTGGCCAACCGCCGTGTCTTCAAGGCTGGCGAGAGCCGCGACGACTACACCGGGATGGGTACGACGGTCGTGGCGGGCCTGGTCGAGAGCGGCCGGCTGATTTTTGCGGGAGTGGGGGACAGCCGGATCTATTCCTGGACCGGCAACGGCCTGTCGCAGTTGACCGAAGACGATTCCTGGGTGGCGACGGTGCTCGGACGCGAGCGCGGGCTCGACAAGTCGACACTGGCCGAGCATCCCATGCGCCATGTGTTGACGAACGTCATCGGGGCCCGCGATCAAACCGAGATGGACGTCAGTGAGCGTGATTTCCATGACGGCGAGACCTTGCTCTTTTGCACCGACGGCCTCCACGGCGCGCTCGACGACGAGACGATTGGAGAAATCCTGAGTTCACCCGGCGCCGTGAAAGACGTGGCCGAGCGTCTCGTGGCGACTGCGCTCGAGCGCAACGGCAGCGACAACATCACGGCGCTCGTCGTGCGTGTCAATCGATGACAGCAGGCGCCTGGCGCCGGTCTCCGCAGAATGTTCCCTTCGCGTCCCGGCCGGGTTTGCAGTTCTGAGGTTCATGGCATTCGACGAGACTCCTGACGAGCAGTCGCCGGGCGAGCCCCCGCGTCAGATCGGGCGTTACGAGTTGCTCGAGCCGATTGGCCGCGGCGGTATGAGCGAGGTATTTCGCGCCCGCGACACCGTCCTGGGTCGGTTCGTCGCGATCAAGATGATCGCTACCGATCTGGAGCTGGCCGAGGAGACACGCGAACGGTTCCTTCGCGAGGCCAAGTCCGCCGGCCAGCTCGCTCATCGCAACATCATCACAATCTACGATTTCGGTGAAGACGACGGTCGTGCCTACATCGTGATGGAGCTGCTCGAGGGCGAGAACCTGACCCGGCTCATGGCCCGCGAGCCCGATATGCCGATCGAGCGCCGGATCGACCTGATGATGCGAGTCTGCGAGGGGCTCGCCTACGCGCACACGCACGGGATAGTCCACCGTGACGTGAAGCCGGCCAATCTCTTCGTCACGAGCGACGGGCAACTCAAGATCCTCGACTTCGGCGTGGCTCGCATTGCGCAGTCCACGCTGACCGCCGCGGGCATTCTCGTCGGCACGCCCGATTACATGTCGCCCGAGCAGGTGGAAGGGCGGCCGGTCGACCAGCGATCGGACGTGTTCTCGTCAGGGGCCGTTTTCTATCAGCTGTTGAGTGGACGGAAGCCGTTCGAGGCCCGCCGCCTGCCGGAACTGTTGCAGAAGGTCGCGACTGAAGATCCACCGCGCCTGACCGAGTTGCAGAGCCCAGCGGAGCTGAGCGTCATCGTCATGCGCGCGCTCGAGAAAGATGCCGCGAGGCGATACCAGCGCATTCAGGACATGCTGGCCGATCTCGCCCGCGTGCAGCAGGCGTTCGATCGGCAGACGCGGGCACTGGCGACGCGCGCGTGCGATCGCTATCGCGAAATCGAGCAGATGCTCGAGGACGGCGCGGCGCTTGCCTCGCAGCTTGCCGTCTCGGTCGAGCCTGAGGAAGTGGCCGTCGCGCCGATGCTTCGCGAGCTGCCGTTGTTCCAGGATCACGGGGCGGACGTGCTTCGCCTGGTGCCGATGCGTCGCGCGCGTGTCGCCGAGATTACGCGGCTGCTCCAGCGTCAATATGAGGCGCTGGCCACTCGCAACGCCGCATGGCGCAATGCGCTGACGCTCGTCTCGACCGCCGAGGCGCACATCCGCGAGCGCGATTTCGCGGCCGCCCGCCGGACATTGGGTGAGGCGCTCGGGGCGGCGCCGGATTCACCGCGCGTACAGGGACTGCTCGAGCAGTGTCGCTTCGAATTGAACCACTCGACAGCAGAGCGGCCCGCCGACCAGCGCAGTTCAAGCAGCACGCCGACCGACCCGTTGCCCGTCCAGGCGGCGGGGGCGCGCGAGCCGGCTGTGTCGGGATTGTCGCGAAGTGACCGCCGGAAGGTTGCCGTGACCGCGGCCATCGACACGGGTCTTGCGAAGCCGAGGGAGCATTCGACTCGTGACATCGATGTGGAGATTCGCCATCGATCCAAGCCGTCCGACCCCAGCCGCTCCGATCTGTCGATGGACCGAGCGTCCGGACCCGCTCCACCCTCGCCCGCCTCGCGGCGTTGGGTTCTCATTGCCGGAGTGTTCGCCCTGGCGGTCGTCGGGATATTGATCGCGAGAGGCATCAGGAGCACGCCGGAATCGCAGGAGGCGACCTCCGCCCTGGCAGGTGAGCGGCTGACTCCGGCCATCGAAGTGCCAACGGCCGTTGCCGAGCCCCAAGTGGCTCCCGTGCCTCCGCCGGGTGCCGAGCCGTCGCTAGCGGTGGCCAGCGAGCGTAAGAACGAGGACCTCGCCTTGTCCCCGCCAGAAGGCACGGCCTCAGGTGCTGCACCCGCCACGGTCGTTTCGGCGGACAGCAGTGGCGAGGGCAGCTTCATGGCGGCCGGAAAGCGATCCGGAGAATCCATGGAGGCATGGCGAGAACGATCGCGGCTGCTGACAGCGCGGTACCGTCGAGGGCGAGAGGCGCTCGATCGCGGACAGTTCACGGAAGCGTTCTCGACATTCAGTGCGCTCGATCGCGACGAGCCCGGGTTCGGGGATACGCCGCAGCTCCTGCGTACTGCACGCGTCGGAGTTCGAGGTCAGGTGCAGGCGTTGCTCGATCAGGGAGCGCGTCAGGCGGCGAACGGTGAATACAGTGCCGCGCAAGAGAGCTATGCCGAGGCCGAGCGCGTCGCGCCCGGACTGGAGGCTGTCACGGCAGCACGGGCCGCGCTTCGCGAGACGATTCGCAAGGCAGCGGACGAACTGCTTCGGCGGGCCGCGGCGGAAGAGGGGGCAGGTCGCACGGCCAATGCCGTCGGCCTCTATCGTCGTGCCGTCGAGCTGTTGCCCGCCGGAGACCCGTCGCGCGTTCGAGCCGAGAGTCGTGTGCTCGCGCTTCAGTCGCCGCGGTAACGGCGTGCAGGGCGTGGTGTCGCGGACGAGCGGTAGGTCAGGAGATCCGGCGGGAATCGCATAGTCAGCTGGAAGGGGTCGTTGTAGACTCCGCCGGCAGCACCGGGACGTTCATGCTGGGACATCCGCAAGCCATCGGGCGGTATCGAATCGTCGAGTGCATCGGGCGCGGCGGGATGGGTGTGCTCTATCGTGCCCATGATCCGCTGCTCGAGCGGGACGTGGCGATCAAGCTGATGCTCGTGGACTTCAAGTCGGATCCGGCCGCTCGTGAGCGGTTCCACCGGGAAGCCCGGGCGGTCGCACGCCTGCAGCATCGAAATGTCGTCACGATTCACGAGCTTGGCGAATCGGAAGGCACGCCCTACATCGTGATGGAGTTCCTGACGGGACGCGATCTCGAAGCGCTTCTGAAGCGCGACCCGCCACTCGGGCTCGACGAGAAACTGGATGTCACGATCCAGCTCTGCGTGGGACTCTCGTACGCCCACGAGCAGGGCATCGTGCATCGCGATATCAAACCGAGCAACGTCCGCGTGCTCGAGGACGGAACCGTCAAGATCCTGGATTTCGGCATCGCCAAGTTTGCGATGAGCGCGATGACACAGTCGGGAAGTGTCATGGGCACGGCCCAGTACATGGCGCCAGAACAGATCATGGGCCAGCCCGTTGACGGGCGTGCCGACCTTTTCTCGACGGGTGTGTTGCTCTACGAAATCATCGCCGGGCAGAAACCGTTCAGCGGAGACACGCCAACGGCGATCGTCTACCAGATTCTCCACGCCGAACCCACGCCGATTCGGAGCATCGTGCCCGACGTGCCGGAACAGCTGGCCGACATCATCAGGCGTGCGCTCAAGAAGGATCCCGACCACCGTTACAGCCGCGCGAATGAGATGGCCGCCGAGCTGCAGCTCGTGCGGTCACTGTTGGCTGGAGCGAGCTACAGCGCGCTTCGCCCCGGCACGATCGTCGGAGGCGCGGCGCTGGGCGGCGCGCTCAGGACTCCATCGGGACGTCTGGTGTCGTCCCCTGGCACGCCCGCGAGCGGGCAGGTTGCCGTGCCCGGTAGCGTCATGCTCGACGACAGTCCGGCAACGAGCGCCCCGATGCCGGGATTCGACGTGCCTATCCGGCCCACGGCCGACACCAGCGCCGGCGCCGCAGCCGCGGACGCAGACGCGCGCCGGGCAAGCCAGCGATTGCCCATTGCCGGGCTGGCCGGAGCCGCGGCGTTCGTCGCGGTGCTCGCCGTGGTCGTCATGACACTTCGCAACGGCGGCGGTCCCGCCCCGCCCGCGGGGGCCGCGCCCGTCGGCGAATCGTCGACAGCCACCACCGGACCGGCGGCTGGACCGTCGACGACGGGAGACGCCGTGTCGGCCTCGCTGCCGGCCACCTTCAGCATCGTGTCCAATCCTCCTGGCGCACGAATCAGTCTCGACGGGCGCGAAACCGGTCAGGTGACGCCCGCGGCCGTTGCGATTGGCGCGCCGTTTCCCAAGCAGCTCCAACTCACCCTCGAGGGCTACGAGCCGCTCACCGTCAGTCTGCAGGAAGCGGACGTGCGCACCGGCGGCGGCGAATTCGCGATGGCATCTCGCCCCTCGCCCGTTCGCGTGCTGCTCACTGGACCATATCCGTTCGAAGTGATCCAGGGCTCACGCGTGCTGTCGAACAGTGCCTCCCGCCACGAGCTGACGCTCAATCCCGATCAGCTGAATCTTCGCCTGAGAAGTCGGCCACATTTCCTGAACTCGAGCATCGAGGTTCGCCCGCGTGGTGCCGAGCGGGTGCAGATTCAGGCGCCCGCATTGGGAACGCTGGCCATCTTTTCCTCCGTTGAAACCTGTGTGGTTGCGGTCGGTGGGCAGGAAATCGGGTTTCCTCCCGTGCCCCGGCTGGAAGTGGCCGCGGGCAATCACGCGATCGCGATCAAGTGTCCGAGCGGCCATACGGAGACGCGTACGGCAAATGTCGGTGCCGGCCAGCGCACGGCCGTGACCTTCGATCCCCCGAAGGGCTGACGAGATCCATGCCGCGACACGCGATGATTCTGACCGTCGTATTCACGGCCCTCGTGTCGGCCGCCAGCCAGGCGCCGCAGGAGGAGGAGGTCGCCCGTCGCCAGTACGAGTCGGGGCTGGCGCTGGCCGCACAGGGGAACCACCTCGAGGCCGTCAAGGACTTTCAGACCGTTGCGCAGGCTTTCCCCAAGAGTTCGGTCGCCGACAAGGCGCTCCTCGAGATCGGTCGCTATCAACTCGACGTGGCCGACACCCCGGATCAAGCGCTGGCCACTGCAGATCAGATCATCAAGAGCTATCCGACCTCAGATTCCGCCGCCTACGCGCACATTCTGAGCGGGCGCGTCTCGCTGGCGCGAAGTCACGCGCCCGCCGACCTTGAGACGGCGCTTACCAGCTTCGAGCGCGTGCCCCGGCTCTTTCCCGATTCCGACGCAGTGCCGCACGCCATGGTCCTCGGCGCCGAAGTGCTTCGCCTCCAGCGGCGCACGGACGAGGCGCTCGAGCGATTCCGCGCCGTCACGAGCGGTTACGCATCGAGCCCGGCAGCGGCCCTTGGGCATCTCGGCTCGGGGCTCACGCTCGCGTCGCGCGGCGATATGACGGCGGCGATGGAGGAGTTTCAACGGGTGCGCGACCGGTGGCCTGGGACACCCGAAGCGGCCGTCGCGCTCGCCAGGACGAGCGTGCTCTATCGGCTTCACGTCCGCGGGCGTTCTGGTGCGGCCTACGTCGCGGACACGGAGTTCAAGGGGCCTGCCCGACTCGAGAATGTCGACTCGCTCGTGACCGCAGCCGACGGTACCATCTATTTCTCGAACGGCGCCGGCGTCGGTACGATCGACGAGTACCCAGACGGGCCGTCCACCGTCGGCCGTCCGGCCGCGAGGGCTCGCGCTCGACTCGAGGGGGCAGCTCGTCGTCGTGGAGGTCGGCCAGCTTCGCCCGCAGACCGGAAACGTCATTTCGCTCGCGGCACCAAGGCCAGGCGGCACGCCCCAGGCCCTCGAAAAGATGGACGGGGTCGTCGCGATGGCGGGCGGCGACTGGGTGGTCTCCGACGAGGACGAGCGCGGCCTGCTGCGGTTCGACCGCGCCGGTAAGTCCAAGGGACTCTTTGCCCAGGGACGCATGCTTCGGTTGGCGGTGAATGCCTTCAACGAGATGGCGGGCATCGATCGGGACACGAAGGCCATCGTGGTACTCGATGCCGCCGGCAAGGTACTGACCCGCGTCCCGGCGAAGGGACAGGGGTATCTGCTCGAGAATCCAGTCGATGTCCGCTTCGACGAATTCGGTCACCTCTACGTGCTGGATCGCGATGCGCTCCTGGTGTTCGATCTCTCGCAGGCCACTGGCGCCGCGGGCACGCCGCCGAAGTTGGTGACACGCTTCAGTGAACCCGAACGCAGTCCGACGGCGTTCAGCCGGGCGACGGCGTTTACGATCGATGCGTCTGGCAGGCTCTACGTTGCGGACGAGCGCGCGCAGCGGGTGTTGGCCTTCCGGTAGGAGAAGGAGATCGATGACCCGAGTGGCCGCGCGTTTCGTGAGGGCAATGCTGGTCGTCTGCGCGGTGCCCGCGCTCGCGTCCCAACAGGCAGCCCCGTCCGCGCCCGTTTCACCGCAAGCACCAGACACCCCGTCCAGCCAGACGTCGGCCGCACCCGACGCGCTCTTACAGGAAGGGCGCCGGCTGTTCGACACGTTTCAGTACGAGCAGGCCGTGCCGCTGTTCGATCGCGCCATCTCGCTGCTGCCGACATCGAGTACGGATCTGCTGGTTCAGGCCTATGAGCTTCGGGCCCGGTCGAAGTTTGCGCTCGGTGACAGCGAGGGTGCCGAGCGCGACTTCGGTTCGCTGCTCGCATTGCAGCCCGCCTTCACACTCGGTCAAGCCATCTCGCCGCGTGTCGTGGCGATCTTCGAGTCGGTCAAGCGGCAAACCGTGGGACAAGTCGCCGTATCGATGACCCCCGTGGCCGAGGTCGCCATCGACGGGACGCCGTACGGGGACGAGCATCTCACACAGGCCATCGAACTGGTGGCGGGCGAGCACGTTCTGACGGCATCGCGCCCCGGCTATCGCTCGGCGTCCGAGCGCTTTACCGTCAAGGCCGGCGAGCGAATCGATCTTCGCGTCGCCATGGAACGTGTGTCTGCGACGCTCTCGGTCGCAACGGTCCCGGGCGGTGTCGAAGTCATGATCAACGGCATCACCCGCGGCGTCACGCCCCCCGGCGATGGGCTCTCGGAAACGTCCGGGGTGCTCACCATCGAGGATCTGCCGACTGGCGTGCACCGTCTTCAGTTCCGTCGCGATTGCTACGCGACGCTCGAGCGCCAGATCACGGTTCAGCAACCGGACGATCTCAGCACCGATCCGATCAGGATGGCGCCTGCCACGGCCACGGCGATCATCGAGAGCAACGACCCGGACACCACCGTCTATCTCGATGGTAAACCTCGAGGGCCCGCGCCCGCGGAACTGACGGACGTCTGCGCCGGCAGCCACGTCATCGAAGTGCGCTCATCGGACGGCCGTTTCGTAGACAAGCGGGACTGGCGCACCGGCGACTCAGCCACGATCAAGGCTCACCTGCGACCCGCGTTTGCGCTCGTGTCGGCGCCCGGCGCGGCTGGCGCGTCCGCACCGGACCTCGCAGGCGAGGTGGAGCGCGCGTTGAGCGGCGCGAGCGGCGTATTGATCTTCGCTCCGGCGAAGGCCGACCTTGAGGGGGCCCTCAACGAGGTCAAGCCTCCGGCTGACTGGCTCGGTGTGGACTCGGAAGCTGGTGCAACTGCTGCCCGTGCGCGACGCGATGCGCGGCGGGAGATCGGGCGCAACCTGTCGGCGCGCCTCGAGGTCCAGGGTGTCGCGGGGATTGGAGTCGGCAAGTCGGCCGATGAGGTAACGGTCACACTGCTCGCTGCGGGGAGTGCCGAACCCGAGGTCCTGCGCTTTTCGCTGACCGATCAAGCCTCGAAGGATCGGGCGGTTGCCGCGCTCGGTGTCAGGCTGCCGCCGGTCGTACGGCCGTCTCTGGAGGCCTCGACCGTCGATGTGAGCGAGCAGCCCGGTGCAGCAATCGTCCGGAGCGAAGGTGTCGCCGCAACGGCCGGGTTGGTCGTTGGCGACGTCATTGTCAGCGCGGCGGGCGCCCCCGTCGCAACCGTGGCCGAGCTTCGAGGGAAGGTCGCCGCTCAGGCGCCAGGGGGGAGTCTGGTCCTCGACGTGCGGAACCCCGCAGGGGCAGTGCGACCAGTGAAATTGTCGCTCGCGAGCGCGGCCGATACGATTCCTCTCCGCGATCCTGGACTCGTTTACAACCAGCTGCTGGCCGATTTGCAGCGGCTCGCCCGGGTCACTCGCGAGCCGTTCGCACTATCTGCCACTCGATTGAACCTCGCCATCGTTCACTTGAGGCTTGGAAATCCCGAGGACGCCTTGCGCGAGCTGCAAACGGTCAAGCTGCCGGACGGTCCGGGCGTCTCCCAGGCGACCGTCACCTACCTGACAGGCGTGGCTCTCGAGTCGCTCGGCCGCACGGCCGATGCGCGTGCGGCGTTCACGCGCGCGGCCGAAAGCGCGCAGGGTCGCTTGTCCGCCGACGGCCCGACGATCGCATCGCTGGCGGCCACCCGTCTGAAGACCACAAAACCCTGAGCCTCGGCCATTCCGGTCGATCGCGTACGGACAAGGCTGCCGTCCTGTACTCTCGGGCGCGATGCGTTCAAGCGGCTGTCGACTGGCGTCGTTGCACTCGGCGACAGCGGGAGAGTCGCGGGTGTCGGTGCCTTGGACGACTGGCGGGTATGATATTCCTGATGGAGATGCGTCGAACACGCAAGGCTCAGCCCCGCGATCGCTCCATGCGCGTTTTCACGCTGGTCGCGTGCCTCGCGGCCATCCTGGCGTGCGGAACGTCCAATGCTCCGATCCAATCGAGCACGGGCACCGGCACGCCGAGCACGGGCCAGGCCCCGACGAACGAGAAGACTCGGCGGCCGCGCATCGTGGTGCTCGGCGACAGTCTGACCGCGGGACTCGGCCTGTCGCTCGACCAGGCGTACCCGGCGGTTCTGCAGCGCTACCTGGACGAGCACGGCTATCTCATGGAGGTCGTCAACGCCGGTGTGTCGGGCGACACCTCGGCCGGTGGGCGGCGACGGCTTGCCTGGGCGCTCGATGGCGATGTTCGAATCCTCATTGTGGCGCTTGGCGCCAACGATGGGCTCCGAGGTGTGCCGGTGGAGGAGATGACGCGCAATCTGGAATCCATCATCGAGCAGGCCGAATCGCGCGAGATTGCCGTGCTCCTGGCAGGCATGGAGGCGCCACCGAACTTCGGCCCGACCTACACGGCATCTTTCCGACGGGTCTTTCAAACCCTCGGGCAACGCGACCACATCACGTTCGTGCCGTTTCTCCTCACGGGCGTGGCGGGTGTTACTTCACTCAACCAGGCGGACGGGATCCATCCGACGGCCGACGGCGCGCGCATGATTGCCGATCTGCTCTGGCCGGCGCTGAAGCCCATGGTGGAGCAGACCGTTCCGCATGATTGACATACGCGGCGTCTCGAAGACCGTCATGAGCGGAGGGCGCCCGCTCACCATCCTGCACCCGCTCGATCTGGTGGTTCCCTCGCGGCAGTGCCTGGCCGTGGTCGGACCATCCGGCAGCGGCAAATCCACGCTGCTCGGGTTGATTGCCGGACTCGACGCGCCGAGCTCGGGCCAGATTCTGCTCGACGGTATCGACATCACGGCTCTCGACGAAGACGCCCTGGCTCGGCTGCGGGGCGCGCGTATCGGCGTCGTCTTCCAGTTTTTTCATCTGATTCCCTCGTTGACGGCATTCGAGAACGTGCTGGTACCGATGGAGATTGCGGGCGCCCAGGGCGCTCGCGAACGTGCCGGCGTGCTCCTGATGGAAGTGGGCCTCGAGGGCCGCGGCCATCACTATCCGTCACAACTCTCGGGCGGCGAGCAACAGCGCGTGGCGATTGCACGCGCGTTGTCCAACAATCCCTCAATCGTGCTGGCCGACGAGCCCACCGGCAATCTGGACAGCGAGAACGGCCGCCACATCATCGATCTGCTCCTCGACATCAATCACCGGCGTGGCGCGACGGTCGTCATCGTGACTCACGATAGGGAGCTGGCCGCACGGGCCAATGCGCGCATCGTGCTGTCAGACGGCCGCGTCGTCGAGCGCGACAGCGCGGGGACGCAACCGGTCATGGCGACCGAACGCGGCTGATTGACATCGATGCCCTGGACCAGCGTGCAATTCGTGCTCGCGATGGCGGCGCGCGAGACTCGCGCCGCATGGCGGCGTCTGCTCTTCTTTTTCGTGTGCGTGGCGATTGGCGTAGCCTCGATTGTCGCGTTGCGATCCGTCATCCAGAGCGTTCGCGCGGTACTGGCCACCGAGGCCCGGACGCTACTGGCGGCGGATCTCCTGCTGACGAGCAATCGGCCATGGTCGCCCACCGTATTCGACGTGCTGCGCCGCCGCCTTGGCGAGGCTGCGGTCTCCGAGCGTGTCGATTCGGTGGAAACCACCACGATGGTGCGGCCGGCGGATCCAGCCCGGCCGATGGCGAAAACGGTGGAGCTGCGCGCCGTTGGCCCAGGGTTTCCCATCTACGGCCAGGTCGTGCTCGAAGGCGGTCGACCTTACACGCACGCGCTCGTACAGAACCGCGGCGCCGTCGTTCGGCCCGAACTGCTGACGCAGCTCGATCTGCGCGTCGGCGATCGCATCGTCATCGGGCAGGAGGAGTTCACAATCCGCGCGGTGGTGACGAGCGAGCCCGGTCGCCGGATGGGCAACTTCACGCTCGGTCCGCGCGTGTTCATCGACTATGCGGACTTGATGCGCGCGGGCCTGCTGACCACCGGCAGCCGGGCCCAGTATCAGATCCTTCTCGGCGTGCCGGAAGAGAACGTCGAAGCGCTGCGCAGCCGGCTGCGCCAGGATCTCGCCGAGCAGTTCGTGAACGTGCGCTCGTACCGAAGCACCGAAGAGAACGTGGGCGAGGATTTGGTGCGCGCCGAGAATTACCTGAGCCTGGTCGGGCTGGTCATCGTCGTGCTGGGCGGCATCGCGGTGTCGAGCGTGACGCAGGTCTTCGTCCAGCAGAAGGTCAAGAGCATCGCGATCCTCAAGTGCCTGGGCGCAGGGTCCGGCCGGATTGTGGCCGTCTATCTTCTCCAGGTCATGGTACTGGGGCTCGTCGGCAGTGTGCTGGGCGTCGGGCTCGCGGCGCTCGCGATTGCCGCGATACCCGAGGGGCTCCTCACCGCCAGCACCTCGATGACCGTCACCTACCGGCTGACTGGTCCGGCCGTGGCCCAGGGGCTCGGGATCGGCCTGCTGGTCTCGCTGCTGTTCGCCGTTGTGCCGCTGCTCGAGATCCGCCACGTCAAGCCTTCGCTGCTCCTGCGTCGGGAGGTGATCGTGGGCCCGCGACGCGACTGGCTGCGCTGGGGGGTGGCAGGCGCCGTGACGGCCGCGCTCGTGGGGCTGGCAAGTTGGCAGGCGGCGTCGCTCAAGATCGGCCTCTCTGTCTCGGTGGGGTTCGTGGGGCTGGCTGTTCTTCTTCACGCCGCCGGTCGCGGCCTGATTCGGCTGATGAGGCCGCTGGCGACGTCGCGCTGGTTTGCGCTGCGGCAGGCCTCGCTTCGCCTCACCAGGCCAGGCAACCAGACGCGAGTCATTCTGTTTGCGGTCGGGTTGGGGAGCTTCTTCATCATCGGGGTTCAATCGCTCCAGCGGAACCTGCTCCAGGAATTCGCGGTGGACGTCCGCGCCGACGGCCCGGACATGTTCATCATCGACATCCAGAGCGACCAATTGCCCTCCGTGTCGGCGCTGCTCACACGCGAAGCCCAGCCGGGCACGCTGCGCCTGATTCCGGTGCTGCGGGCACGGGTGACGGCGGTGACGGGCGCAGCCGTCACGCTCGACAGTCACGAGGACGTCAGGGGTCGGGGATCTCTGGCGCGGGAGTATGTCATCACCTATCGGGGTCACCTGCAGCCGAACGAGCGTATCCTGCGCGGCCAGTTCTGGGGCCAGGGTGCCAGACCTGCCAGCCCTGAAGTTTCCATCGAGGCAAGCATCCACGAGCGGTTCGGGATCGAGCTCGGCGATCTGATGCGCTTCGACGTGCTGGGACGGGTGATCACGGCTCGTGTGACGAGCATTCGCACGCTGGACTGGAGAGACTCGCGAAACGGCGGGTTTATGTTCGTCTTCGCCCCTGGCGTCTTCGAGCAGGCGCCCCACATGCACATCGCGATTTTCAAGGGCCCCGCAAACCTCCAGGCGCGGGCCTCGCTGCAGCACCAGATGGCCCTCGGGTTTCCCAACGTCTCGGTGATCGACGTCAGGGAGGTGCTCGAGACGGTGGAGCGGCTGCTCGCGAACGTGACGCTCGCCGTATCGGTCGTTGGCGCGCTCGTGCTTCTGAGCGGCTGCCTCATTCTGATCGGCGCCGTGGCGATGACGAAGTTTCAGCGTGTGTACGAAGCGGCAATCTTCAAGACGCTCGGCGCCACGACCCGCACCCTGGCGAGCATGCTCGTGCTCGAATACGGACTGCTGGGCCTCGTCGCCGGCACGGTCGGATCGCTCGGCGCCGTTCTCTTGAGCTGGGGCATCAGCCGCTACGCCCTGGAGATCGCCTGGCGGCCGACGCCGCTGGTCAACGTGATCGGCGTCGTGTTGACCGGTGCTCTGGTGGCCGTGATCGGCGCAGGCGCGAGCCTCGACGTGCTGCGAAAGAAGCCGCTGGCGGCGCTCCGATCCGAGTGACCGGGGCGCTGTCTGATGGTTCGCATGGCAAGAGCGGTCCATCGCGCCGTGCTATGATGTGATGTTGAGGGCACCACAAAAGTGCGCGCATCCTGGAGGAAGGCGGACATGGACGTGGACGTCACTACCTACAAGGACGCGTTGCTGCGCAAGCGCGGCGACATTTTGACGGCAGGAGGCATCAAACCGCTGCAGACCACCATGGAAAACAACAGTCGTCAAGGCGACATGGCGGATCAGGCCAGCGGCAACAACGAAGTTCACATACAACTGAAGCTCAAGCAAACCGACGCGAAGATTTTGCAGGCCATTGAAGAGGCGCTCTGGCGTATCGAAAAGGGGACCTACGGCATTTGCCGTGACTGCGGACAGCCCATCGCCGAGGCACGCCTGAACGCGATTCCCTGGACCCGCGTCTGTATCAGCTGTAAGGAAAAGCAGAACACGTGAAGCCACGCGAGCTGCTCGCGCTGTTGGGGGAGCTCTATCAGGAGCGTCTCGCGGCGCTCGATCGACACGTGGCCACGGCCCGTCAAATCGCCGATTACGACGTCAACAATACCTATCAATACGTCATCGCGCGCGAGGAGACGCACCTGGCCTGGCTGGCCGATGCCATTCGCGATCTCGGCGGGAACGACGTGTCGGCGCCCGGGTCGACGGCTCCCTCGCCGGCCCTGCCGCTCGAATCCGAGCGGTCGCTCGCGGCGGCCGATGCCCGGCTGGTGGAGGAGAGCCTGAACCGCTGGCGCCCGCGGATATCTGCTATTTCACACGCGCGCCACCGCAGCATGCTCGGGATTCTGCTGGGAGAGATGCTCGAGCACAAGCGCTTCTTCGAGCAGTCCGCCGCCGGGCGCGACGATCTGCTCGGCCGTCACCCCGCAGATGCCGGGCAAGGTCGGGTACTGGCCGATCGCTGGCTCGAGTAGTCGGTCCGACGCTTCGGTCGATACTGAAGACTGCGGCCGGCGTGCATGAAAATCACTCGGACGGCGGCGATCGCTCTGGGCAGTAACCTTGGTGATCGCCGTGCCCATCTCGATTTCGCCGTCGAGAATCTTCGCTCCCGCCTCGTTGGCATTCGAATCTCCCGCTACTACGAAACCGAGCCGGTGGGTGTCGAACGTCAACCGCTGTTCCTGAACGCTGCCGTCGTCGGTTCCTTCGACGATGATGCGCGAGCGCTGCTTCGACTGCTGCTGGAGGTGGAGCAGGCGCGCGGCCGTACACGGCCGAGGCCGGGTGCGGCCCGAACGCTCGATCTGGACCTGATCCTCCTTGGAGATCTGGTCGAGAAAGCACCGGACCTCTCTGTGCCGCATCCCCGATTTCGCGAGCGGCGGTTCGTCCTCGATCCCCTCGCGGAGGTTGCTCCCGAGCTCCAGGATCCGGAAACGGGCTTGACGGTGGCCGAGTTGCGGGCCAGGTTGCTGGCGAGATAGGGCCGCGGCCGACCTAGGGCGTCTTGGTGCCCATCTGGCCCGGCGAGATGATCCGGATGGTGCCGCCGAAGGATTCCAGCTCGATTCGCGCCGTGCCCGACCCAAGCGTGAAATCGAAGCGCTTGTTGCGCTGCGTGCCCTCCTCGAGCTTCACGGGAAATCCTGTCTCGAGCTCGCCATTGAAGGTGCGCACCGAGATCCGGGCGTTGGCCTTGTCCGGCACGGTGATGGCGATGTCACCGTTGTGCGTCGTCATCCGGTACTGGCCATCGTCGCGGATGACGCCGTCGTAGGACAGATCGCCGTTGACCGTCGCCGCGTCGACGCTGCTTCCCTGCATCCGTGACATCTCGATGTCGCCGTTGACGGTTTCCGCAGAGATGTCCCCGGAGACCGAGGTGGCCACGATCCCGTCGTTGACCGATACCAGCGTGATGCGACCGCTCGATCCCGTCAGGATCACGGAGCCTTCGACGGACTTGAGAGACACGAAGCGCGACCCACCCGAGACGGTGACGTCACCACGCACAGTTTCCACATTGAGCTCGGCCTCGACCCCCGTGATTGTGACGTCCCCATAGGTTCCCGACACGTCGACGCGCATCCAGCGGGGCACCGTCAAGTGGAGGTCCACCGATCGCGGGCCGCCGTCCCGCGAGGTGGGCCGTACCGTCACTACCATGCTCGAGGCTTCGATGTCGATGCGCTCGCGCGATGAGTGCTCGGCCTGTACCCGCACCGAATCCCTGTCCCAGGCATCGACGATGACGTCTCCCGAGAAGCTGTGGACTTCGAGCCGAGCGCCGCGCGTGACGGCGACCGTCTGATCGGTGTCTGACTGGGCGCCGGCGGTCAGAGACAGCGCCGCGAGCGCGCTTGCGGTGAGTAGCAGGACCATTCGCGTTCTTCCTCCGTCAACCCGCCAGATCGGCGAGCCCCGTCGCCTGGCGCAGCAGCTCCAGCTTGCGGCGTCTCGCGTCGGCGAGATAGGTGTTCAAATACGTGTTTGCCGGGTCCGCCCGAAGAGCCTCGCGTGCCTGGGCAATCGCTCCGTCGATGATGGCCAGATTCCGTTCGAGCACCGCCACCGTCTGCGGATCGAGCTGATCGCGGCCGGCCTCGAGCGCGCGCTTCAAGTCGGCTACGGCCGCGTCGTACTGCGGGTCGGCGAAATTGGCCAGGCGGACCGCCGGCGCGGCTTCTGGGGCGGGGGACACCTCGATGCCCGCACCGCGTGACAACAGGACGACAGCGGCTGTCGCGGCAACGAGCGTCGCCGCAAGACCGGCGAGCTGGGGCACCGTCAGCGAGATGCGGGCGCGTCCGGCGAGCCTGTCCGCGAGCGTCCTCCAACCGCGTTCAGGCCCCCTCGGTGCCTGCCGAACGCGTTCGGCGATGGCGGGCCACAGGTCTTGCTCGGGTGTCAGTTCACCGAGCCCTTGTGCCTGTTGGACGACCGCGCGCAGTTCGAGGAGCACGGCCGCACACTCCCCGCAGCGTTCGAGGTGCGATTCGAGCGCCTCCCGCTCGAGCGGCGACATGTCGTCGTCGAGATACTCCGACAGGCGGTCAGTCCACTGATCGTGCATGATGTGCGCCCTCCGAGCCGCCCAGATGCCGACGCAGCAGCATCCGTGCCCGATGCAGCTGTGTCTTCGAGGTTCCGGATGAGATCTCCAGCATTTCTGCGATCTCGCGATGCTTGTACCCCTCGATATCATGCAGCACGAAAACTTCGCGCGCCCCGGGCGGGAGCTTGCCGATCGCGCGCTCGAAATCCATCGACAGATCCTGTGACCCTGGGCCAACCGTTGCATGTTCGATGGCCAGCGGGTCGTCGGCGAACCGGCCGAGCTGAACGGCCATCGTGCGGCGACGCTCCAGAATCACGTTCACAGCGACGCGATGAAGCCACGTCCCGAAGGCGGCTTCTCCCCGGAACGTCGAGAGCTTCTGCCAGGCGCGCACGAACACATCCTGAATCAGCTCGTCTGCGCCCGCGCTGCCGGCCATGCGCCGGACCAGGGCCGTCACGCGCCCGACATGGGCACGATACAGGCGTTCGAACGCCCGCGTGTCGCCCTTCGCGGCCAGCGCGGCATCCGACGGGACGGCGTGCGCGTACGGGCGCTCGACTTCTCCGCTCAGAACTACTGCTCCCGGGCCCATCGTTCTAGCTGGAGATTGGACGGGCTGAGGCCCTCGGAAGGTTGACTCTACTCGTAGCGAAGCGCGTCGATAGGGTCCAGCGACGAGGCCTTGCGGGCCGGGTAGAAGCCGAAGAACACCCCGGTCGCGGCGGCAAATCCGAAGGCCAGCGACACGGCGTTGGTCGACACGGCCGTAGGCCACCCCAACGGCGACTGGGCAATGGCGCGCGAGGCCGCGTAACCGAGGAGGATGCCGACAAAGCCGCCGATCAGGCTGAGAACGATGGCCTCGACCAGGAACTGGAGGAGCACGTCGCGCCGGCGGGCTCCGACCGCGAGACGAATCCCGATTTCACGCGTTCGTTCGGTCACCGAAACCAGCATGATGTTCATGATGCCAATTCCGCCGACGAGCAGCGACACACCGGCAATGCTCGCGAGGAGCGCGGTCATCGTTCGAGCCGTCTCCGAGCGGACGCTCGCCATCTCTTCGAGCGTGCGAACCATGAAATCGTCGTCCTCGCCCGGTGGAATCTCGTGCCGGATGCGCAGCAGGGTGGTGATGTCTCTCGCCACCGTTGCCGTCTGCTCGGCGGACGCGGCGGACACCGTCAGGTTGTTGACGTGAGTGATGCCGAGCATCTTCTTCTGGACGGTCGTAAACGGCACGAAGATCGTGTCGTCCTGATCCTCGCCCATGGCCGCCTGGCCCTTGCTGGCCATGACGCCGGCAACCCGGAACGGCTGGCTGCGGAGCCGAATGAACTGGCCCGTCGGGTCGATTCCCTCGCCGAAGAGATTGTCGGCGACGATTGAGCCGATCACGGCCACTTTGGCGGCCGACCGGACATCCTGCGGCGAAAAAAAGGCGCCGTAGCGGACCGGCCACGAGCGGAGGAGCGGGAGATCGACGTCGGTGCCCTGGATACGCGTCGACCAGTTCTGGTTCCCGGCCACGACCTGCGACCGGGTGTTCACGCCGGGCGCGAGATACTGAATGCCCGCCACCTCATTCCGTATGGCGTCGGCATCTTCGACGGTCAGCGTCGCGGAGGCTCCCTGTCCCTGGCGAACGCCGCCCACGGTCCAGTTGCCGGCGTTCACGATGATCAGATTCGTGCCGGCGGAGGAGATTTGCTGTTCGATCGACTGCTGCGCGCCGCTGCCGAGCGCCACCATCGTGATGACCGCTGCGACACCGATGATCATGCCGAGCATCGTCAGGGCTGTGCGCATCTTGTTGCGGCCAAGGGCCTTCAACGCAATGCGCAACGTCATCAGCAGCGACATGAACGTTCCCGATCTACGCGGAAGTCGGAAGCGCGGCCAGCTCGTCACGGGCCGTGCGCCGCCTCGTCGTGGCGCGATCGCTCACGATGCGACCGTCGCGGAAGCCGATGATCCGGGTGCCGTACTCGGCAATGTCGTGTTCGTGCGTGACCACCAGGACCGTGATGTGCCGCTCGGCGTTCAAACGCTGAAAGATGTCCATGACCTCGACGCTGGTGCGGGAGTCGAGATTGCCCGTGGGCTCGTCGGCCAGAAGGATTGTGGGATTGTTGATGAGCGCGCGTGCGATGGCCACGCGCTGCTGCTGTCCGCCTGAGAGCTGGTTCGGGTGATGTGCGGCGCGGTCCTCGAGGCCGACAGCCGCCAGCGCGGCACGCGCCCGCCGATGCCGCTCGGCCGTCGATCGAGCCGCGGCGTCGTAGAGCAGCGGCAGCTCGACGTTGTCGAGCGCAGATGTTCGCGCCAGGAGGTTGAATCCCTGAAAGACGAAACCGATCTTCTTGTTGCGGACAGCCGCGAGGGCGTCACCGCCGAGGCGCGCCACGTCCTGCCCGTCGAGCACGTATTGGCCCGATGTCGGACGATCCAGACACCCGAGAATGTGCATGAACGTGGACTTGCCGGACCCGGAGGGTCCGGTGAGCGACACGAACTCGCCGGCCTCGATGTCGAGGCTGACACCCCGGAGCGCATGCACGCTGACCTCCCCGAGCGTGAAGGTCCGCACGAGATCGCGAAGCGAGATGAGCGCCAACCTAGCGTCCCCGGCCCTGTGCCGGGCGACCGCCCGGCCGCTGTGGAATGAGCGGCGACTGACCGCCGGCGGTGGATGGCGTGGCCGTGACCAGTGTGACCGCGGTGACCAGCTCGGTCCCCGGCGGCAGCTCGTTGCCGAGGAGCTCCGTGTAGGTGCCGTCGGTGATGCCAAGGCGGACCGACACCGGCTTGAGTTGGCCGGCCGCGAACAGCCAGACGCGGCCGGTCGTTTCGATTGGCGGGAGCGGGCCAAACAGAGAATCGATCGTCTTGGCCCCGCCCGCGACGTCACCGCCAGAAGCTGACGGAGTGGGCGACGGTGCTGCCGCGGGCTCACCGCGGGACCGCCTGGCCATTACGCGCGCCCGCTGTTCGGGTGGCATCGACGCGAGGCGTTCCGCGAGCTGTTCCCGATTGATGGCGCCGCCGCCGGCCGCTCCGCGCTTGGACGACGCGGCCGACGTCTGGCCGGGAGTCGTTCCGGGCGCCGGGTCTGTTCCACCCGTCTTCCGGGCATCCGGCGAGACGCTTGGTCGACGATCGGCCGTGTCGACCGACTGGTTGAGCGCCCCAAAGATCTCGGGAGTTGGTCGGAATCTCAACGCGGCGTTCGGGACGCGCAGGACGTCTTGTCGCCGGGCGATCTCGATCGTCACGTTCGCCGTCATACCTGGTTTGAGCAGGAGCTCAGGGTTCGGAACGTCGATGACCGTCTGATAGGTCACCACGTTCTGCACGACGACCGGCTGGAGACGAACCTGTGCGACGGAGCCGGTGAATTCGCGTGTGGGATGAGCGTCGACGCGGAAGCCCACGCGTTGAGCGGGCCGGATGCGCCCGACGTCGGCTTCATCGATGCTGGCCAGGACCTGCATGCGCGTAAGGTCGGCCGCAATCACGAACAGTGTCGGAGCCTGCATGCTGGCGGCGACCGTCTGGCCCACATCGACGTTGCGGGAGATGACGATGCCGTCGATGGGCGCTTCGATGACGGTGTGCCGTAGATTGACCTGATTCTGGTTGAGCGCCGCGCGCGACTGCGTCACCTGCGCCTGCGACGATCGGAGCTGAGCCTCAGCGGAGCGGTGAGCCACTTCGGCGGTGTCCAGCTCGCTCTGCGGAATCAGCTTTCGCCCGGCGAGCTCCCGCGCGCGATCGCGTTTCACGCGCGTATCATCGAGCTCCACCCGCAGACGCTCGACGTCGGCTTCGGCGCGCGCCAGATTGGCGCGGCCCTGTTCGACCTGCGTCTGAAACAGAGAGGTGTCGAGCCGGGCGATGACCTGGCCCTTGCGGACGATCGAATTGAAGTCCGCGTACAGGTTGCTGATCGTGCCGGAGACCTGGGTTCCGACCTGAACTGTCGTGACCGCCTGCAAGACCCCGGTGGCCCCGACGCTGTCGATGATGTCGCCACGACCGACAGCGGCCTCGCTAATCTGCGGCTCTCGCTGATGCCCTCGCGTTGCGTAGTAGACGCCGGCGCTCCCGCCGACGATCGCCAACGCGATCAGCGCGCCCCAGAGACTCTTCTTCATGAAGCCGTTTCACCTCCGGCAGGAATCTCGCTCTTGCGGGCACCGCGGAAGCCTTCCTCGAAAATCGTGTACATCGTCGGGACGAACACCAGGGTGATGAGCGTGGAGGTCAGCAGACCGCCGATGACCACCCGCGCAAGAGGCGCCTGCAGCTCGCTGCCTTCGCCGATGGCGAGCGACATCGGCACGAGGCCGAGAATCGTGGTCAACGTGGTCATGATGATGGGCCGCAGCCGGGTGCGCCCGGCCGTTTCCACCGCCTCGCGAAGTCCCATGCCGTCCCGCCGCCGCAGCACGTTGGTGTAGTCCACGAGCAGGATGGCGTTGCTGACCACGATGCCCGCCAGCATGATGACGCCGATGTACGCCTGCAGGCTGAAAGGCGTCCCCGTCAGCTTGAGTGAGAGGACCACGCCAATGGCCGCCAGCGGAATCGAGAACATGATGATGAACGGATCGCGCAGCGATTCGTACTGCGACGCCATCACGGCGTATACCAGGACGATCGCGAGGATCAGCATCAGGCGGAGCTGCGCAAAGCTCTTGGCCGTCTCCTCGACCTCCGTGCCGAATCCGGCGCTGAAGTCGGGAGGGACACCCAGCTCGGGCAGTCTGCTCTGGACGGCATTGACGGCCTCGCTGATCGTCACTTCGTTTTCGGCCTCGATCTGTGTGATGCGCTCCTGGTTCTTGCGCTGAATCTGCACGGGCCCCGACTGCGACTGCACGTTCATCAGGTTTTTCGCCGGCAGTACCTGCCCGCCGGTCGTCCCAATCAGCACGTCGTTGATGTCGGAAATCCGGCCGCGATCCTCAATCCGCAACCGCACGATGATCGGGTACTCGTTGCCCCGCTCTCGATAGAACGCCGCCTGCGTGCCGCCGATATTGGTGCGAATCGTGTTGGCCACCTGGGTCACCGTCAGGCCCAACAGCGCGGCCTTCGGTCGATCGACGTGCACGGCCAGCTCGGGCCGGCCCTCTTCGCGGGCAATCCGCACGTCGGCGATGCCGGGTGTGTCTTCCATCAGCGTCTTGGCTCGCTCGGACAACTGGCGCGCGTCGTCCAGATCGTAGCCTCGGATTTCGAGCGCGAGCCGCGAGTTGGCCGTGCCGCCGAAGAGCCGGTTCAGCATGCCGTTGCCTCCGGCGGGACGGGCGCGGATGATGACGCCCGGCAAACCGGACAGACGACGTCTCAGGTCCTGAGCAATCTGATCGTTCGACCGCTGCCGCTCGGCCCGGCCGACCAGCAGGATCTGCATCTGGCCGCGATGGGTGTTGCCCCCCCAACCACCGCCGCCTCCGGCGCTCGTGATCACCGTTTCAACTTCCGGGACGCCGGCCTGCACGAGCTCCTCGAGGCGAATCATGACCGCCTCGGTGCGTTCGATCCGGGTGCCGACGGCCAGCTCGGCGTCGACGCGCACTTCACCCTCGTCGGTCTGCGGCATCAGCTCGACGCCCACGGTCGGCAGGATGAGAATCGCCGCGACGAACAGGCCGACGCCGGCCCCAAGTACGGTGGGGCGATGCATCAGCGCCCTGTGCAGCAGGCGACGGTACCCGTTGTCGAGCCCCTCGAGCGCCCGCTCGCTGGCATTGAAGAGACGGCCGCTCAAGCCTCGGCGGGCTTCTGCTGGTTTCGGGGGCTCGAGCAATTTCGAGCACAGGACGGGCACCAGCGTCACGGCCACGAACAGCGCCATCGTGAGCGAAAAAATGATGACCACCGACAACTGGCGAAAGACGATGCTCGACACACCCGTGAGAAACAGCAGCGGAATGAACACCGCCACATGGGTGAGCGTCGACGCGAGAATCGCGGCCCAGACCTCTTCGCTTCCGTCGATCGCGGCCTGTTCTCGCGACTTGCCCATCTCCAGGTGCCTTTGCGTGTTCTCGAGCACGACGATGGCCGCATCCACGATCATGCCGACACCGAGCGCCAGTCCGCCGAAGGTCATCGTGTTCAGCGTGTACCCGCCGAAGTAGAGCAGCGCGAAGGTGCCGATGATCGAGATCGGGATCGACGTGCAGATGATGAGCGTCGAGCGCCAGCTCCTCAGGAAGACGAAGATGATGATGACGACCAGCACCGAGCCCAGGAGCGCGGCTTCCTGAACGGACGCAATCGATCGCTCGATGAAGACGGAGGTGTCGTCACGCACGGCGAGGCGCACGCCGGGCACTTCGCGATTCGTGCGCTCGACCTCAGCGCGAATCTCCTCGGCGACGCGGATCGTGTTCTCACCCGACTGCTTCGTCACGCGCATCCGGATGCCGGGCTGGCCGTTGATGCGCATGAAGCTGCGGAAATCCTCCGTAGAGTCCTTGACCTCGGCGACGTCGCGCATGTACACGGGCACGCCCTGTTTGGTCTCGATGACCAAATCACGGATCTGGCTGATGTCGTCGAACTGGCCCTGGCTGCGCAGCAGGAACGTATTGTCGCCCTCTGTAATCTCTCCCAGCGGGATGTTCTGGTTTTCCGTCCTGAGGAGGTTCACCACGCGATCCACCGAGAGATCGAGCGCGGTGATTTTCTCCCTCGACAACTCGACATGAATCTGGCGCCGCAGCCCGCCGTCCACGGTGACGGCGGCGACACCAGGGACGCGCTCGAGCCGTCGCGCCAGATCGTTCTCGGCCAGCTCCCGGAGCGCCACGCTATCCAGATCGGGCCTGAGACTTTCCACGCTCACGCCGATGATTGGCGTCGCGGTCGAGTCGAATTTCAGGATGACCGGTGAGTCGGCATCCTGCGGCAATCGTCCCCGGATTCGATCGACGCGGCTGCGAACATCGTCCGCGGCGGCGTTCAGGTTCGTGCCCCAGGTGAAGTTCAGTCGCACCACGCTCGAGCCCTCGCTCGACGTGGAATTAATCTGATCCAGTCCGGCGACCGCCGCAACCGACTGCTCGAGCGGCCGCGTGACCAGCTCCTCCATCTCGAGAGGTCCGACGCCGGAGTAGTTCACGCGGACCGTGATGCTCGGCAAATCGAGGTCCGGCAGCAGATCGACGGGCAGCCGGGTGAGCGCAATCGACCCGAGCAGGACGATGACGCCCGACAGCATGTACATCGTGATGGGGCGTCGAATCGCAGTGGCTGGAATGCTCATCGTCGGTCCTCGCGTGAGAGGAAACGTTGAAAACCGGTCTGTCTAGTTCCGTGCCGGCGGACGGCCCTGTGAATCGGCGGCGGCGCTCGGGCCGGGCTGCTTCGAGCCGTCTTTGCCCTGGCCTCGGCCGCCAGCAAGGATCACCCTATCGCCGTTGCGCAATGCACCCGCGCCAGTGGTGACGATCTGGGTGCCTTCGGACACGCCGCCAACGATCTCGACAAGGTCTTCTTCTTCGAGTCCTGTCGTGACGGCCTGAAATTTCACGCTGTTGTCTGGCTGCGTCAGGAACACGCCGCGTTGGCCGTCGAGGTCCACGAGCGCGTTACGTGGCACGACCACGGCATCCTTCCGGTGATCGACGACGAACCTGACCCGCGCGTACATGCCCGGCTTCAGGCGGTAGCCGGGATTCGGAATCTCGACTTCCATCTCCGCCGTCCGCGTGGCCGGGTCCAGTACCGGCGCGATGCGCGCCACGCGACCGTGAAAGATTTCCTTCGGAAAAGCATCCACCTCGACCTCGGCCTGGAGTCCGGGCGAGATACGCCGAAGATCGCGCTCCACTACATTGGCCACCATGCGAACGAGGTGGATGTCCACGACCGAGAGCACCGGCGAGCTTTGCCCCACGAAGGCGCCCGGGTCGACCATGCGTTTACCGACGAAGCCGTCCACGGGCGACGTGATGCTGGTGTTGCTCAAGACAATTCGCAGCTCCTCGAGCCGGGAGCGCGCCACCGCGAATTGGGCGCGGGCGAGATCGAGCTGAGCCGACGATGCCTGATAGCGTGCCTCGGCATCATCGAGCGTTTGCTTCGGCAGGAGCTGGCGGTTGTACAAGCTCCGCGAGCGTTCCAGATTGGTCTCGGCGAACTTCAGGTCCGCCTCGCGCTCGCGCACGGTAGCAGTCGAGACGGCGAACGACGCTTCCGCCTGCTTCACCTGCTCGCGCACCTCTTCGTCTTCGACGCGCGCGAGCACCTGACCGCGCCTGACAGGGTCACCCAGCCGGACGGCAATCGTCTGGATGCGGCCGGACACTTTCGGCGCGATCTCGACCGTAGCAGCCCCGATGAGATTGCCGACGATCGTGACACGCTCGGTGAGATTGGCAAGATGCACAGCCGTGAGGTCCACGGTCATGGGCGGGCGCGCGAAGGCGCCGCCACCGCCCGGAGCCCCGCCGGACTGACCGCCGCCTTTCGCTTTGGACGTCGAAGGCGACGAGCCCTCGCCGCTCCCGCGGTAGACCGCAATACCGGCCACCGCGAGCACGACCAGCGCCGCCAAGATGAAGAGCCTTTTCATGAAGGGGCCTTATCCTCTACTGGCCGCCGCCGGCCGCACCGCCGCCGCCACCGCCGGCACCACCCCCGGCAGCGCCGCCACCGCCGCCGCCACTTCCGGCCTCCTGGACACGCTCGAATTCCACGAGCGACTTGCGGTAGTCGGCCAGCGCCCGCAACTCGACATTCTGTGCGTCGGACAGATCGCGTTGTGCCTGCACGACGAAGAAGTTCGTCGAAATCCCGACCTCGAACTTGCTCTGCTCGGCCTCGAGTCGCTTGTTGGCCAGCTCGCGCGCGGCCATGGCGGCATCCAGACGTTTGACGTTGCTCTCGAGTTGCAGCGCCGCGTTGGTCACCTCAGTGGCCACCTGCAGTTCGAGGGCACGAATCTCGGCCAGCCGTTGATTCCGCTGCACGCGGGACCGCGCGTAGTTCGCGTCCGCCGCACTGGTCCCGATCGGGTAGCTGAGGGTCAGCTGCAGGTTCCACTGCGGGAAATCACGGTTTGTGATGGCGCTGAGCGCATTGTTATAGCCGCCGGGAATCGTCTGCAAAATGGGGCTGCCCAGTCCGCCGTCTCGAATGAATCGTGTGCCGCCGATTCCCTGAAGACCGTAGCTCCCCAGCACATCGGCTCCCGGCAGGCTCTGATTACGCAGGAAGCGGATGTTGGTATCGGTGACTTCCAGCTCTCTGCGGCTCTGCACGAGATCGGTGCGCTGACCGAGCGCCCGCCGGACGGCCGCCGCGATATCCACGGGGGACGCATTGAAACTGGGTCGGTCGGTCGGATCGATTCGCGCCAGCCACAGGGGATCCTCGGTGCCGCTCACGATCATGCGCTTGAGCGCGAGCTCGGCCGTGCGCCAGGTGGCCTCTGTCTGCGCCACCGTCTGACGCCGGGTCGCGGCTTCAGCCTCGGCCTGCACCACGTCGATTTCGGCCATGGTTCCGACCTCGACACGCACCCGGTTGTCGTCCACGAGCTTCTCCGCCAGCTGTAACGACTCGCGCGCGACATCGGTGGCCTGAAGGGCGTACACGAGATCCCAGTACGCATTTCTGACGTCAGCCAGCGTGTTGGTGACCGTGTTGCGCAACTGGACGTCGGCGATGTCGCGGTTGATACGCGACAGCAGGAGCTGTGTGCGGTTGGCATCGGTCGATCGGCCGCGAAGCAGCGGCTGAATGAAGATGCCCGACAGCGTGCTCGAATACTGCGGATTGAACGTGTTGAAGCTGCTGGACGAATCCAGCTTCCTGTTGTTCCACGTAAGGTTGAAGCTGCCTCCACCCCACGGCACGTTTTGCGAGACCCCCATGTTGTAGGTGATCGTGTCGTTCGCGACCCGCTGGCCGCCGATCAGCTGGCTCGTCGGCAACGCCACCTGGTTGTTCTGTCCGAGGGTGGAGCTGAGCAGTGGCCGGTAACTCGCCCGCGCAGCGGCAATCGACAGGTCGAAGGTCTGCGGATTCAGCCGTTCGACGGCGATGTCCAGGTTCTTTTCGAGCGCGAGACTCACGGCGTCGTCGAGCGTGAGCGACCGGGTAACCTCTCCGGTCTGCGCAGGAAGGATGACGGAAGGCCCGGCGTCGGCTGTGATCGCAACTCGATAGCGCTCGGCGGCCTCTTTGGCGATCTGCTCGAAGCGTGCTTGATCGGCCTCCTGCGCGACGGCGGTCGAGCCGACGAAGACTGCAAAGGCCGCGGCCGTCACAATGGGCCGGAACCGAAAGGTCACACGTGATTCGTACATGGTCATAACGTCCTGCCTACTGGAAGCGTTGATTACGTTCCCCGCCGCGGCGATCTCGGTCGTGCAGGGCATTGAGCTTGATGCGTTGTTCAGGAGTGAGGACCCGATGCATGCGGAACAGCATGAGCGTGCGCAACTTGCTGAGCTCGCTGCGTGCGCTCTCGACCCGATCCACCTCGCGAGCCACGATCGACTCGCTGGTGGTCTGGTCTGCAAGCAACCGCGACAGCTCGTTTTGCAGTTCGTCCAGGCGATCCCTGGCCGCCCGAAGCTCTGGTGCGGTTGCCTGGAAAATCTGTTCCAGACTCTGCGATTGTTCGACGGTCAAACCCAGGTCGCGGCGAACATCCTCAGCCTGCCACCACTTGCCCCGGCGTCGGGACTCCTGCGCATCCAGGGACGACACCAGCGCGACGCAGCTGAGCACCGTGCCGGCCACCAGGAACCATCGGCGCATCACGGTCATGACACACGTCCTCCTCATTCCTACTACGACAGAGGCGCCTCGGCCGTTTACCTCTGGAACACGGTGATTTCCGGCCGATCGAATGGCACCGGGAAACGTCCAGCCCTGGCCTCGCCAGAGTGAGCGGTAGCCGCACCCAGCAGAATGGCGTTGAAGACCACCTTGAAGGTCTGGTCGGTCTGCCCCCGGTGCTGAGCCCTGAAACCGATCAGCACCACCCGTCCGCGCCCTATTGAGGCCTCGATCAACGCCGGCCGGCCGGCCAGGACATCGGCGCCCAGCAGCCATCCGCTGGCGGTGAGGTCCTGCCGCGCGAATCGAGCAGCAACCTTGACCCCCTCCGCGCTCTCGGCCTGCTCCCTCACGTCGAAGACCGGTCCCCGGGCAAAGAAACCGATGACATCCGGCGGAAGGCCGAAGCCGAGCGCGTGCGCCGGGTCGATCGTCAGCCGGACCAACGTGCCAGGAGCGAAAAAACGGGACTCGTCATAGCGTCGAGCGACATTCTCGACGCCGAGCCCGAAAGCCGCCACGGGAAGGTCGGAGGCCGAATCGAACGCGACGAGCGTGCCCCCGTCGTTCACGAACCGATGGAGGTTGGATAGACCGTGTGCGGTCATGCCGCCGGTGTATTCGGGCGGCATCGACCCAGCGGAGAGACCAGATAGCATGCGTTCCGATGTGTCCTGCGGCAGGAGGATCACGTCGAACCGGTCGCGGAGGTTTCCGGCGCGAATTTCCACGTCGTGAAGGCTGTCGAAGCCAAACTCGTACTGTTCGAGCAGCCAGCGCGTCCAGCCCTCGTCGATGTTGCCGCCCCAGGCTTGGTACAGGCCGACCCTGGGCCGATTGATGCGCACGGCCTTGTCAGGCGGCATGTCGTCGACAACGCTCATGGAAACGCCCAGCTCGCCTGCGCCGCGTGCGAGCAGCTCCGCAGGCCCGGGCCCGTTTTGGACGACGAAGGTCCCGGCTGGCCACAGCCCGTCCCGGCTCTGAACCGGCACTGTGCTGCGCAAGATCTCGATGCCGCGCTCGAGTAGACGGTTGACTACGGTGTAGGTGCCATTGAGCCGCGGATCGAGGGCCACCAGGTCTCCCGGCCCGGCGTGCAGCGTGCGTGGTTCAATCCGGGCGCGCTCGACCGGCTCGAGATCGGCCTTGAAAAGGTCCTGGATCCGGTCGACCGCCACCCCCATCTGCATCGGAAGCGTCCATCCGGTCATGTCGTAGGGCTGTTCAGGCCGGCCGCCCGGGTGCGGCCGTCGATCCGGGTACCTCTGCGGACCAAGCAGATCGCGCACATGGGCGATGAAGGGCTGCGCGCCGTCGACCACAAAACTTCCTGACGGAAACGTCGCGCCGCCGGCGTTGAACGGCGCTTGCGCGCGAGACACCTCGACGCCGGCTGTCCGCAACGCGTTCACCATGCGGACGGCTGCTGACCCGTCCCATTGATCCGCGGACACGACATAGGCCTGGCCGGTCCCCGAAGCGATGGCGTCCCGGCCCATCCGGTAGATGTCGAAGAGCCATTGGCGTCGCCTCCTCGCGGCGATGTCGAGCACCGCCATGGATGAGGACAGCATGAGCTCGCAACTGTCGCGCATACGCCAGGTGCCCCCTCGGTATGGCCTGGGGTAGTCGGCGCTCGGTTCCAGCGTCGGCGTACCGTTGTCGAAGGCTCGCGGAAAGGTGGCCGGATCATAGTGAGCCGGTGACGCGGAGGCATGAGCGGTTTCCGTGAGAATGCCAATCATGTTGTGGAAATAGGGCGTCGTCCGCATGCCACCGTTCCACCAGGTGTCGAACACCATGCGCGAGACGACGCCGGAAGCGCCCTCGCGCTCGAGCCGGGTCTGAATGGCCTCGCCAACCAGGTCGATGCCGCGCATCACAAGGGCGGGAATGTGCGGATTCGTCGGGTCAGCGAACGGCGGCACGAAAATGCGGGACGGAAACGGCCCGGCCTGATGGTGGTTGTAAACAATCTGGGGAAACCACTGGTGATAGAGCTGCTGCGCGATATTCCGCGATTCGGGCATGTTGAACATGAAGTAGTCGCGATTGTTATCGTGACCCACATACTTGTGATAGAGGACCGGTGGTGACGAATCTTCGAAGGGTGTTCCCACGTGTTCCGTATACCACCGGGCCACGAGCGTCGTCCCGTCCGGATTCATGTCCGGCATGAGGAGCAAGATGACGTTGTCGCGAATGAACCGGGCTTCTTCCGATTCCGCGGTCGCCAGGCGATAGGCCAGCCACGACGCTGCCTGGCTGTGGGCCACCTCGCTCGAGTGCAGGCCGAAGTCGATCCAAATCACCGCGCGGCCTTCGGCGGCCAGCGCCTGCGCCTCCGCGACTGAAAGACCGCGAGCCAGCGCGAGCCGCCTGGCAATGTCCTGAAAACGGCTACGACGCTCGAGATTTCGTTCGGATGAAATGACCGCTAGCAGCTGTGGCCGACCTTCGACCGTCCGCCCGATCTCTTCAAGGGTCATCCGCGCGCTGGCCCGATCCAGGCTATGCAGGTAGGCGGCAATCTGCTCGGAGGTAGCGAGCCGGTAGTCGGAGCACGGCGCGAAGCCAATCACCGACTCGGGTGAGGGTACCTGCGGGGCCGGCATCGAGAGCTCTGCCGAACCCGCGATCGGGATGACGAGCGCCATCGCCAGGCCTCGAACGAGCCGACGAGCCGCGCGCTTCATGTCCGTCGCTTCGGTTGTCGTCGGTTCAGGCTGATTCCGTTGAGAGTGCCTCGAGCCGGTGGATCACCGCTTCGACGAGGTTGTCCGGTGTCGAAGCCCCCGACGTGAGCCCGATGGAGATCGGGCCTGTGGCGGGAAGCCAGTTGGATGCGGTCGCTTCGCTTTTGGCCCTGAAGGGACGATGGCGAATCTCCGTGGGCGATCTCAGGCAGGAAGGGTCGGCAATGTGATAAGTCGGCAGCCGCTCAGCGCAAATGCGGGCGAGGTTGGCCGTGTTGCTGCTGTTGTAGCCGCCGATCACGACGACGAGATCCAACGAGGTGTTCTTCAAGAGCTCGATCACGGCGTCCTGACGATCCTGCGTCGCGCTGCAGATGGTGTCGAACGCACGGAACCGTGCGGCAAGCCCTTCAACGCCGTACCGCTGCGCCATGGCCTGGCGGAACTGTTCCCCAATCTCGATCGATTCCGAGCTGAGCATCGTCGTCTGATTCGCCAGGCCGACATGGGCGAGATCGCGATCTGGATCGAAGCCGGCCGACACGGCGTCCTTGAAGCGGCTGAGGAACGTGCCGCGATCGCCACCGTGACGAATGTAGTCGCACGCGATATCCGCTTCGGCGCGATCCAGCACGATGAGATAGCGTCCCTCCGGATATTTCATGGTTTGCGACGCGGTCGCCCGTGTTTCTTCGTGCCAGAACTTGCCGTGAATGACCGCGGTGAACCCATCCTCGGCATAGCGCTTCACGTTCTTCCAGACGTTCAGGACCGATCCACAGGTCGTGTCGACCATCGTGCAGCCCTGCCCGTCCAGGTGCGCCATCTCACCGATGGTGACGCCGAATGCGGGCAGGATGACGACATCCGATGGTCCAAGTGCGCTCGACTGTTCGCCGGGGTCGGTGAGGAACCGGATGCCCCTGGAGCGCAATTGCTCGTTGACGTGTGGGTTGTGAATGATTTCGCCGGTGAGAAACACGTTTCTGTCGGGAAAACGCTCACGCGCCTGGTAAGCGTAGTCGACGGCCCGATCCACGCCGTAACAGAATCCGAACTCGCGGGCGAGGTGGATCGTGAGCCGGCCAGACTGATAGCGGAAGTCCGTGCCCTTGATGGCCGCGATCAGGTCGCTCTGATAGCTGGCCGCGAGCACGCCGGCCACCGCGTCTTTGAGATCGAGGCCTTTTCGAAAGATGAGCGACGGCATCAGCGCGAGGTGAGCACGACCTCGTGAATCGCCGGCGTCATGGCGTCGAGTGCACTGAGCTCGGGAGTGGACACGTCGCCCAGCGCCTGGTCAATGTCGCCGAGCAAATCGTCGTCGTTTGCCGGAGTCGGCGGGGCGACGAAGCGGGCTTCGATGCTCCGGTGCTCGACCTGGCGCCAGTCCACCAAGACGCCAGCGCCCAGGCCGGCCACCAGGCCAATCACGGCGGCCGCCGCAACCCATCGTGTCGTGGCAGGAACGTGCCGGCGGTCGTTGGCATGCGAGGCGCGATCGGGGAATTCCAGAACACGGGCCACGCGGCCGATGCCATCCAGACGCCTCATGATCCGTGCGCGCTGTGCCGCCAGCCGCGTCGGCGTGAACACGGCGGTGACCTCTGCCGCCGCGTCGCGCCGATCGACGTCGAGATCACGAACGAGTGCGCGCAGCCGGGCGTCGCACTCGCTGCATTGCGTCAGATGCTCCAGCGCCAGCGCATCGGAGGTTCGCCCCCCGGTCAGGCCGATGCCGATGAGCAGATCGTCGTCGAGGTGAGAGTGACGTAGCGTCATTTGAGGTCCTGCAACAATCCTCGCAGCTTGCGAACGGCTCGAAACAGGTGCACGCGAACCGTACTTTCGTTCAGTCCGGTTGCTTCCGCCACATCACGCACCGAGAGATCTCCGTAATGGCGAAGCACCAGAACCGTCCGCTGACGCTCGGGCAGGCGCTTGACCGCACGTGCGATTCGTTTCCGGCGTTCGCCGGCAAGTACAGCCGCCTCGGGCGTTGGGGCGCCGTCGCTGATATGTTCGGTTGGTCCTGTTGTCCAGGGGTTGAGAGGTAGCTGCCAGCGCTCGCGCCGGGATCGGATCTTCTGTCGGTCCAGGCACCCGTTGATCAGGATTCGCGTAAACCATCCCTCGAACGACTGCCGGGAGTCGAAGGACCCGATTTTTATGAACGCCTTGACGAATGCGTCCTGCACAGCCTCGTCTGCCTCTGCACCGTCCCGCAGATAGTGATAGGCAATAGCGCTCGCGCGCCCCTGTTGCCGCATCACGATCTTCTCGAACGCGTCTCGGGCCCGGCCACCCTCGCCCTGCTCGACCAGCGCCTGAACTTCCGCGGCACTGGCCGTGTCGACAGAACTGGCGCCCCGTGCGTCGGGTGCGACCGGTCCGAAAGGCTGATCCCCGAAGGGACCCCGATGACGTCCTGCCATTGATTACGATGCCCGCTCGAAAACGTTTACACGAATTGTACCCCAGGCGGCAGGACGGAGAGCACGGATCGTGTCGTCGGCACCGGCCAGGAGTGGCCGGAAAGCGCCGCAACGGTTTGACTTGCGCGATCGCCCGCCACTACCATGGACCGCTGGTTGCGCTCGAAATCAGGTATCGCATGAGCACCAAGCTGGAACCCCGGCTCACTCTTGAAGGTCAGGGCATTCGCGCGGCCAGCGTTCGCTGGAACCTCTCCGTTCCCGAGCTCTACGAGGAGTCCATCCGCAGAGGCGAGGGCGTGATTGCCGAGCACGGCCCGGCGGTCTACTTCACGGGGGCCCACACGGGACGTTCGCCCAACGACAAGTTCATCGTACGTGAGCCTTCGAGTGAGGCCCGTATCTGGTGGGGCAAGTTCAATCGTCCGATCGAGCCATCCGCGTTCGACGCGCTTCACCAGGAGATGCTCGTCCATCTGCAGGACCGCGACTTGTTCGTCCGGGACGCCGTCGCGGGCACCGATCCCAGATACCAGCTCCGCATTCGGATCATCACCGAACAGGCGTGGCACAACCTGTTCTCCTGCCACATGTTCATCGTCTCCGACGACGCTGGCCGCCCGGCCCTGCAGGAACCGGAGTTCACGGTCATTGACGCCCCGAGCTTTCGGGCCGACCCTGCTAGGCACGGGACCAATTCCGAGGTCTTCATCCTCGTGCACTTCGGCCGTCGGCTGGTGCTCATCGGAGGCACGGCCTACGCGGGGGAGATCAAGAAGTCCATTTTCACCGCCCTCAACTACCTGTTGCCCCAGCGCGATGTGCTCCCGATGCACTGCTCAGCCAACGTGGGCCAGGCCGGCAACGACCCGGCGCTGTTTTTCGGGCTGTCCGGCACCGGCAAGACCACCTTGTCGAGCGACCCCGCTCGCCGCCTGATCGGCGACGACGAGCATGGATGGAGCGATGAGGGCGTGTTCAACTTCGAAGGCGGCTGCTACGCGAAGATGATTCGGCTCTCGGCCGAGGCCGAGCCTCAGATTTTTTCCGCAACGCGCCGTTTCGGCACGGTTCTCGAAAACGTGACGATCGATCCCGTCACGCGGCGGCTGGACCTCGAGGACGCCTCGATCACGGAAAACACGCGCGGGGCTTATCCGTTGTCGTTCATCGACAATATCGTGTCGTCGGGCAGGAGCGGCCATCCGCGAACCATCATCATGCTCACCGCGGACGCCTTTGGCGTCATGCCGCCGATTGCCCGGCTGCTCCCCGAAGGCGCCATGTATCACTTCCTCTCCGGATATACGGCAAGGCTCGCCGGCACCGAGCGGGGGGTGAACGAACCGCGGGCCACGTTCAGCACCTGCTTTGGCGCGCCGTTCCTGCCGCTGCCTCCCAGCCTCTATGCGACGCTTCTCGGTCAGCGGATTGCGCGGCACAAGACCAGGGTCTGGCTCGTCAACACCGGGTGGAGCGGGGGAGCATACGGCGTCGGCAAGCGCATCAGCATCCCGCACACCCGCGCCCTGATTTCGGCTGCCCTCGACGGGTCGTTGGACGAACAAGCCACGGAGCGCGATCCCATCTTCAATATTGATGTGCCGCTGACCTGTCCCGGCGTGCCGGCAGAGATTCTTCGCCCGCGGCAGACCTGGAGCGACCCGGCGGCGTACGATGAACAGGCGCGCCGGCTCGCGCGGATGTTCGCGGATAACTTCGCAGAATTTGCCGGCGACGTGACCGCGGAGATCGCGGCGGCAGGACCACGCGTCTGACTTCCAGAGATTCCCCTCTCCTCGATGAATTACGAACCCGTCATCGGACTTGAAATCCACGCGCAGCTCCTCACGGACAGCAAGATCTTCTGCGGCTGCAGCACCCGTTTTGGCGCTCCACCCAACACGCATGTCTGTCCGGTGTGCCTGGGCCTGCCGGGTGCTCTCCCTGTGCTCAATGAGCGCGTGGTGCAGTACGGCGTGAGAGCCGCTCTTGCTCTCGGATGCGGAGTGCATCCCTTGTCCGTATTCGCCCGCAAGAACTACTTCTACCCCGATTTACCGAAGGGCTATCAGATCTCACAGTACGACCAGCCGCTTGCCACCGCCGGCCATCTCAGCTTCGTCCGGAACGGGACGGCAGTCGAGGTCGGCATCGTGCGGGTGCACCTGGAAGAAGATGCCGGCAAATCACTGCACGAGGGCTTCGCCGATTCTGATCGGCGCACCTACCTCGACTTCAACCGCAGCGGTGTTCCCCTCATCGAGATCGTCACCGGGCCTGATCTGCGGTCTGCAGAAGACGCAGCAGAGTTCTTCGCGCGCTTGCGCGCCATTCTGGTCTGGCTCGGCGTCAACGATGGCAACATGGAGGAGGGGAGCCTTCGGTGCGATGCCAACGTGTCGATTCGGCCGGCCGGCGAACACACCCTTGGCACGAAGGCTGAGGTGAAGAACGTCAACTCGTTCCGGTTCCTGCAGAAGGCGCTGGAATTCGAGATCGATCGCCAGATCGAGATCGTGCGGGCCGGCGGAGCGGTGCGACAAGAGACGCGTCTCTGGGACCAGGTCGAGAATTGCACCTACGCCATGCGCAGCAAGGAAGAAGCGCACGATTACCGGTATTTTCCGGAGCCGGACCTGCCCCCTCTTGCCGTCGATCCGGGATGGGTCGAGGCCGAGCGGAGGAGTCTGCCCGAGCTTCCGGATGCGCGCCGCGCGCGTTTCGTGCGTGAACATGGATTGGCGGAGGCGGACGCGGTGCAGCTGACGCAGACGCGCGCGCTGGCCGAGTATTTCGAGCGGACGGCACGAACGGCGGAAAACGCCAGGGCAGCCGGTCACTGGATCGTCGGAGAAGTAGCCCGCAAGATGAAGGACCTGGGTATCGATATCGACGCGTTCCGCATCGAGCCGGATCGGCTCGGTGGCCTCATTGCCCTGATCGGCAAGGGCACCATCAGCGGCTCGGTCGGCAAGGAGATCTTCGAGAACGATGTACGAGTCTGGCCAGACGGCCGAGCAGATTGTCGAAGCGGAGGGGCTTGTCCAAATCGATGACGCGACGGTTCTGAGCGAGGCGGTTCGCGCGGCCCTCGCCGCGAATCCCGACGCCGTCGCGCAGTATCGCGCCGGCCGGACGGTGGCGCTCGGTTTCCTGGTCGGGCAGGTGATGAAGGCGACCGGCGGGAAGGCCAATCCCCGGAAGGTGAACGAGCTTCTCCGCGACGAACTGGACCGGTCGAGGTAGTCAAACGCCCCGTTGACAGCGGGCCTGGTGATACCTACACTGGATTGATCCCACGGTGACGATTCGAGCCCGCCTGTCACGCGTCCTGACCGAGCAGCGGTCCCAAGCGGTGTACGCGCCGACCACACGGACCGATTTCTACCGCGAAGAGTTCCTCAAGCATCAACAGTGTCTCGAGCATCATCGCGAGTATTACTCTGAAACCGCGATCAAGGACGCCGAGGCTGCACTGAACCGCATTCTCGGTCAGCTGGAGCGGCTCACGTCGAAATCGGACGCCGACGAAGTCGTCAGCCGGCTGCTGCGCCAGTTCGACGTCCTCACGAATCTGTCTTCCTGGGCCGGCCCGACACAGGTCCACTAATCCAGACCCTCGACAGCCTTCGCCGCGATCTCGAGGCCATCATCCATGCGGCCCTTGCGGCTGCGGACGGCGGTCGCCTGGTCGATCGCGCGCTCCGCGACCCCGAGATTCTCGCCACGCTCGGCGATGGTCCGCTGACGGTCCTCTCGGCCGGTAAGGCCGCCGCGCAGATGGCGCGGCACGTCGTACGGGCAGTGCCCGGCCGCGTGACCGGGGGCCTTGTGACGACACTCCGACCAGCGAATCACATCCTGCCGATGACCTTCCTTCCGACCGAACATCCGTCACCGGGATCGGGCAGTCTGGCGGCGGGGCGCCTGGCGCTCGAGCTCGCCCATGCCGTCCAGCCAGACCGGTGCCTGCTGGTGCTCCTGTCCGGCGGCGCGTCGAGCATGATGAGCCTGCCGCTCGACGGCGTGACGATCGAGGACAAGGCTGAAACGGCCGGACGCCTGATGCGTGCAGGCGCAGACATCAGAGCGCTGAACGTTGTTCGCAAGCACCTGTCTCGCATAAAGGGGGGACGTCTCGCGGCGGCGTGCAGGGGCCGGGTTCTTTGTCTGGCCGTCTCCGACGTGGTCGGCGATGATGTCTCAGTGATCGGATCGGGTCCCACGTCGGCCGATGCCTCGTCATTCGCCGATGCGCTGGACACGCTCGACCGTTACGGCGTCATCCGGGCGGTCGGGGTCTCGGTCAGGAACACGCTCGAGCGTGGAGCGCGGGGCCAGCTGGCCGAAACACCCAAGCCGGGGGCGCCGATTCTGGAGCGGACGACCACTCGGCTCATCGGGTCGATGGCTGACGCCATGGAAGGCGCCACAGACGAGGCGACACGCCGTGGGTTCAGTGTGGCGCACGTGGAGCATCCGGTGACCGGCGAAGCGCGGGTGGCTGGCGCGCGATTCATGGCAACGGTTGCTCCGCTCATCGCGAGCCTGCCGCGGCCGTCATGCATTCTTTCAGGCGGTGAGACGACGGTCCATGTTCGCGGCACGGGGCGCGGCGGCCGCAATCAGGAGCTCGTGCTGGCGGCGATCCGCGACCTCGAGCGGCTCGGCGTGGCCGTGATGGCGAGCATAGGCACCGACGGGATGGACGGACCGACCGACGCGGCAGGCGCCCGTGCCGATGGCACCTCGCTCAGGCGGGCGCGGCGATTGGGCCTGGAATCGCCTGAAGCTTTTCTGGATCGCAACAACGCCTACGAATACTTCAAGCCATTGGGCGATCTCATTGTCACCGGGGCGACGAGCTCGAACGTTGGCGATCTTCAGGTGGTGCTCGTCACCGAATGACGAGACAATGGAGAGGCGGGAGGTGGCTGTGAAGCAACTGAAGCTCGTACTGGGCGTGGCGCTGGGTATCCTGCTGGCCTTTCTGGTGGGCTGGTTCTGGGGCAGGTCCGGGCAGCGGGATCTGGAGCGTCAAATCGAAGCAACTCAGTTGCGGATGTCGCTGGCCGACGCGCGAGCGAGAATTCTGCAGGCCCGCGTCGACGTGTTCAGCGTGAACTTCGGCAATGCCAGCCGCAACCTGGAAGCCGCGAAGACGCCACTTCAAGCATCTGTGAGCGGCCTCGAGCGCGCCGGCAGCAGGGACCTCGCTCAGATGGCCACAGAGGCCCTGGCGCGCGTAGACGAGGCGCAGCGTCAGGCCGGAGCGCTCGACCAGGGCGCGAACACGACGGCCGAGGGGGCGGCAACCGCTCTCAGCGACATTGTCGCCAGGCTCCCGGAATGAGGCCGGCGCCTCTCAATGCGCCGGCTGCTGACACGGGCAGACACATATTGGACTGAATGATCACTAGAGAAGAACTCCTCGCGCAGGTGCGCGGACGCCTGCACCATCCCTTCACCGTGCGCGATCTCATGCGCACACTTGCGATCCCGAGACAGGCGAAGGCGACGCTGACGCGGCATCTGGAGGGGCTCGTCAAGGACGGCGAGCTGGTCCAGGTACGCGGCAACCGCTACGGCGTGGCTGAGCAGATGGACTTGGTCGCCGGGCGCCTGCAGACCAACCCGTCAGGGTTCGGGTTCGTAATCCCTGAGCGGTCGCTGGAGAAAGGCAGCGGCGACATCTTCGTGGCCGGCACGAATCTGCTCGAGGCCATGCACGGCGACCGGGTGCTCGTGCGCATCGAACGCCTTCGCGACGATCGACGCCCCGAAGGCCGCATCGTCCGGATCCTCGAGCGGGGGAGCGCCACGGTGGTTGGTCGATACGAGACCGACGAGGCGGGCCTGGGTGCCGTCGTGCCCTTCGATCGTCGTGTGCTGATGGATATCCAGATCCTTCCCGGCGACCTGCAGGGAGCCACCTCGGGTGAGATGGTGGTCGTCGAGATCCTCAGGTGGGCCACCCCGGCGCGCCCGGCACGTGGCCGGGTCGTCGAGGTCCTCGGATTGATCGACGCGCCCGGGGTGGACATCAAGATCGTCCTCCGCAAGCACGGGATTCCGGATGAGCACGAACCCGAAGCATCGGACGAAGCCAGGCGCCTCGCCCTGGCGAGCAAGCTCGACGCGCAGGGGGGCATCACGCTCGCCGATCGCGATCGGGCGGGTCGCACCGATTTCCGGAATCTGGTCACCGTGACTATCGACGGCGAGCACGCGCGAGACTTCGACGACGCCGTGTCAATCGAGCGGCTGAGCACGGGAGGCTATCGTCTCGGCGTGCACATTGCCGATGTCTCGCACTACGTCCGTGAGGACAGCCCGCTCGATCGAGACGCGTTCGAGCGAGGCACGTCGGTGTATTTCCCCGACCGCGCCGTGCACATGTTTCCCGAGGAGCTCGCGACGGGGATCTGCAGCCTCCGTCCAAGGGTCGATCGCCTGGTGCAATCGTGTCTGATGGACATTGACAAGCACGGCACCGTGGTGAAGAGCGCGCATCACGACGGCATCATTCGCACCGCGGAACGCATGACCTACACGGACGTCAATGCGATTCTCGAGCTCGGCGATGAGGACGTCGCCCGCCGCTACGAGCCGCTGGTGCCGATGTTCCAGCTCATGAAGGAGCTCTTCGTCATCCTCAATGGCAGGCGGCGCCACCGCGGCTCCATCGATTTCGATCTGAGCGAGACCGAAGTGATCCTGGACGCCGGCGGGCTGGTCGCGGCGATCCTGCCTGCCCAGCGAAACATCGCGCACCGGATTATCGAGGAGTTCATGCTCGTGGCGAACGAAACGGTCGCGAGCTATTTCGAGGAGCAGGGCGGTGCGGGCATGTACCGCATTCACGAGCAGCCGGATCCTCTCAAGGTCGCCCAGTTCGAGGAGTTCGTCTCCGGATTCGGCTACAGCCTCGGTGCTTCTGAGACCAGCCTCTCGCCGCGGCACTTTCAGCGGCTGCTGCAACGCATCGCTGGAAAGCCCGAAGAGAGGCCCGTGGCCTTTCTGATGCTGCGAACGATGCAGAAGGCGCGGTATGCGGCGGAGAATCTCGGTCACTTCGGCTTGGCTGCTTCGGCCTACACACACTTCACCTCACCGATACGCCGCTATCCGGACCTCGTGGTCCACCGCCTTCTTCGGGAGCTGCGTCATCAGCGTCTCACGGCCGCGCGACGGGAGGAACTGGACGAGGAGCTGCCGGAAGCCGCGCGACACTGTTCGGAGCGCGAACGGCGCGCCAGCGATGCCGAGCGCGAGGTGTTGCAGTGGAAGAAGGTTCGATTCATGGCCGACAAGGTCGGTGACGAGTTCGACGGCTATGTCACCGGCGTCGCGCCCTTTGGACTCTTCGTCGAGCTCACCGAGCATTTCGTCGAGGGCCTCGTGCACGTGTCGACCATGGCCGACGACTACTATCGTTTTCTCGACCGGACGCATTCGCTGAGGGGCGAGAACACCAAGAAGGTCTATCGACTCGGCGATCGGGTGCGCGTGCAGGTCACGCGTGTCGATCTCGAGCAGCGCCAGATCGAGCTGGGTCTCGTCGAGATTCTCGAGGCCGTCCGCCTGGAGGAAGAGAGACGCCGGCGTCGACCCAGCCGCCCTCCCAAGCTCCGTGCGCGCCAGTCTGGTCCTGGCCGGCGCGAGCGTCAGCCACGGAAGACCCGCCGTCGACGTTAGCGTCTCCGGGGTGGCGGGCATCTCTCTTTCACTGCCATGCGCGATTCTTCGGCACGGCCGAGCGTAGTCGTCGGCACCGCCGGTCATATCGATCACGGGAAGAGTGCGCTGGTCAAGGCGCTGACAGGCACCGACCCTGATCGGCTCAAGGAAGAGCAGGAGCGCGGAATCACGATCGATTTGGGATTTGCGCACGCCGACATCGCCGGCGTGAACGTGGCCTTCGTGGACGTGCCAGGCCACGAGCGTTTCGTCAGAAACATGCTGGCCGGGATTGGCGGCATCGATGGCGCCATGCTCGTCGTCGCATGCGACGAATCGGTGATGCCCCAGACCCGGGAACACTTTGCGATCTGCCGCTTGTTGCGGGTGCCGACGGGCCTCGTGGCGCTGAGCAAAGCCGATCTCGTGGACGATCAGATGCTGGAGCTCGTGCGGGCTGACGTGCGCGAGCTCGTCAAGGGATCGTTTCTCGAGGACGCGCCCATGGTGCCGGTCTCCGTCGTGACCGGCCGGGGAATCGGCCAGCTTCGGGAGGCGCTCGCCGGGATGGCGCGCGAGGCGGCGCCCCGGCCGATCGATGGCGCGGTGCGCCTGCCGATCGATCGCGTGTTCTCGATGCGCGGCTTCGGCACGGTGGTGACCGGTACGCTCGTTTCCGGGACGTTGCACGCCGACGACGAGCTGGTGATCGCGCCAGGCGAGAGGCGGGTCAAGTCGCGTGGCGTCCAGGTGCACGGCGAAAAGCGGTCAAGCGCAGTCGCCGGCGAACGGGTCGCGGTGAACGTCGGCGGCCTCGAGGTGAACGAGATCGGCCGCGGCGACTCTCTCATTACACCCGGCTCATTCGAGCCCACTCACGTCCTGGACGCCGTCGTCGAGATGCTGGCCGAAGCCCGACCCCTGCGTCACGGGGCGCGCATCCGGTTTCATCAGGGGACGCGCGAGCTCATGGGCCGCGTGCTGGTGGCCCGCGTGGTCGCGCAGGCCCGGAACGGCCCCGCGCACGAGGTTCAGGGCGGTGCCTCTGCGCTCGTCCGGCTGCGGCTCGAGGGGCCGGCGGTCGTGACGCGTGGCGATCGGTTCATTCTGCGGGCTTACTCGCCTCCGGTGACGATTGCCGGTGGGCAGGTGCTCGATCCGAGCCCGCCCCGCGGTGGCACGAGGACGCCGGCCGCCAGCCGTCGATGGGACGCGATCACCCGGTTTGGAACCGGCGACGACATCGATCCAGGGTTGATCCACATGATCGAGGAGAGTGGACCCGCTGGCTGCGCGCGGACAGAACTCGCGAGCCGCGGCGGACTCACCGCTGCCGCGCTGACGCGCTTTGTCGAACACGCCGCAGAAGGCGGTCACTGCGTGCTGGTGGGCGACCTGCTCGTGTCGCCTGCGGCGCTCGATCACGTGGAACGACGGTTGCTCGAGACGCTCGGCGACTATCACCGCGTAAACCCATTGTCCGAAGGCATGCCACGCGAGGAAGCGCGCGAGCGTGTCCTCCAGAGAACCTCCCCGGCGGTGTTCGACCGAACCCTGTCACGCCTGGAGGAGCGAGGTCTCGCTGGCGGCCGGGATCGAATCGCCCTTGCCACTCACCGCGTGGTGCTCGAGCCAGACCAGGCCGCTGCCCTTGCCATCGTCGAGCGAGCCTTCAAGGATGGAGGTCTGGCGCCACCCGATGTGTCAGCGGTTGGAATCGCCGCGAAACTGGATCGCGCCGCGACCGATCGAATCCTCACCCTGCTGCTGAGGCAGAGGGCTCTCGTGAAGATTGCGGACCTGCTGTTCCATCATGAGGCGTTGGACCGGCTCAGGAAGGATGTCGCCAGCCTGAAGGCGCAAGGCGTGTCCCATATGGACGTGGGCGCCTTCAAGCAGCGCTACGCCGTGACACGCAAGCACGCGATACCGTTGCTGGAGTACCTGGACCGGGAGCGAATCACGCGCCGGCAGGGCGCCACGCGCGTGATCGTATAACCGTGCGAACTGCGGGAGCGCTAATCGCCCTTGGAGTCCGGGTCGCGGGTGGCGTCCTTGAAGTTCTTGATGCCCTTGCCGATGCCACGCCCGATCTCCGGCAGGCGACTGGCCCCGAAGATCAGCACGATAATGACCAGAATGATGAGTAGCTCAGGCACGCCGATGCGTCCCATGTTGGCGCCCCTCCTGCGCGCGCGCTCCCAAGGTGACGAACTCGGTGCGCGCGGCAATCGTGATTGTATCACCAAACGAATCAGGGGTTTCGGGTGGGCCCTCGGCGCTCTTCTGGCGGTATTCGGAGCTGAGCTTTCGAGCCGGACGTCACTGCAGTTCTCCGCCGGCGTTCAAGCGGTCGAAGTCTACGCCACGGTGACGGACGAGAAAGGGCAGCCCGTCCTGGGACTTCAGGCGGCGGACTTCCTGCTGCGGGAAGACGGCCAGCCTCAGGAAATCTCGGTCTTCGCCGCGGGCGAGTTTCCGCTCTCGGTTGCCGTGGCCGTGGACCGCAGCTTCAGCATGACCCCCGAGCAGCTCGCGCTGGCCAAGCTGGGCGCTCGCAACTTCGTGACGGCGCTCCGTCAGGAGGATCAAGCCATGATCATCGCCGTTGGCAGCCGGGTCGAAGTGATGACGCCGCTGTCCACGGATCGAGCCGTCCTCTTCAGCGCCGTGCAGCGTCTCGATCGGTGGGGGACAACGGCGCTCCACGATGCGATCGTCGAAGCAGTGGACCAGGTGCAGCCGGCCAAGGGACGCCGTGCGCTCGTTCTGCTGTCAGACGGCTCGGATCGCTACAGCCAGAAATCTGCGAGCGAGACGCTCGAGCGCGTTCGTCGAACCGACGTTCTGGTTTATCCGATCGCTCTGGGGAGCGAGAGGCCGGCGCTTTTTTCCGAGCTGGCTGTCTTGACGGGCGGCCGGTCGTTCCACGAGCGCGATCCTCGCCGGCTCGGCGACGCGCTCACTGGGCTCGCGCGCGAGTTGCGCCATCAGTATCTGCTGGGTTACAGCCCCTCACGCCAGATTGATCCCTCACAGCCGGAGTGGCGGGCTGTCTCCGTCTCGGTTTCCAGGTCCAACGTCCATGTTCGCGCGCGCGACGGTTACCTCGCGAAGTAAGTGCTGCCGGCTTTTTCCCACTTCAAGCGAAGCATGCTCGCGGCGAGTCGCAGCTCTCCGGTCGCCAGCAGCCGCCAGGCGAGACCACGATAAGGCTGGCAGCCGGCAATCAGGTCGCGCATGATCGCGCGAATACGCGCGCTCTCGTCGAGTGCGTGGAGCAGCAGCCTCATGAACGCAGGCTGAAAGAATCCCCGGGCCATGAGTGCCGCGCGCCGGAGCTCCGGGTGCAGCTCATCGCGGATCCTGGCGTCGTAGAGGCGTTCGGGCGCGGAACCTTCGAGCGCCGCCAACGCAGCGAGCTCCGCCGACTTGAGGGCGAAGAAGATCCCCTCGCGGGTGAGGGGATCAACGAGGCCTGCCGCATCGCCCATCAGCATCCATCGCGAGCCCGCCACGGGCTCGCGGGACAGATCGCCTGGCGAAAGCGTGGGGATCGGCCAGGAATAGCTCGTCCAGCCGGCACCGGCCGCGCCAGACTGTTCAACCCACGACCGCGTCAGCTCTCGCAGCGATGCAGGGGAGATGCCCTCGTCGGCGCGCGCGCAAACGCCGACCGCCAGGTGGTCCGTGCGGGGAAACGACCAGATGTAGCCGGCCGGACGCGACACCGAATGAATGGCGATTTCTTGCGATGTCGTGCCGGCAACGAAAAACCCGGTGGCGAGGGAGAGCTGCGCGCGGGTGAAGGGTCGATGGACACGGCGCCGGGTCAAGCTGTTGGCGCCATCGGCGCCCAGGACCAGACCCGCTCGATAGCTTGCCCCACCTGCCTCGATGGTCACGCCCTGCTGGTCGCAGCGGACGTCGACGACCCGCTCGGCAACGTGGCTGGCGCCGCGTGCGATCGATCGCGCGGAGCAGGAAGAGGTCGAAATCCCGACGGCTCGCGATGGCGAGCGCGCGCTCAGAATCGAGCGGGCCATCGGGCAGGCTCACCGTTGCTGTGCGGGCTGTCGTGTCGGCTGTGAAGCGCGCCGTGCTCGCCACGACAAGCGGAAGATCCGCCGAAGCGAGGGCATCGGCGACGACTTCCAGCGCGCGAGCGGTCAGGCCACCACCGCACGGCTTTTCCCTGGGATGGCTGTGGTCGAACAGCACGACGCGGGCGCCGGCCGACGCAAGCTGGTGTGCGGCCCACGCTCCTGCGGGTCCGCCGCCGACAATCGCGATGTCAGGAGTCATGCGGACGCCGCACCGCGAGGTGTCGGTCTGCCCGCCCGCTGGTTATGGCGCAATGATGGCGAGAGGGCGCGGATTTCACCCGGGCTGCTTCCTGAATTACAGTAGGGCATGTCTCATCCGCTGGTGCTCGCGCTGTTTGCCGATACATCGGCCGCCGAGCGTGCCGCGCGCGCCTTGAGGGCGCGTGGTGTCCAGGCCCGCGACCTTTCGATCATAGCGCGCGACCATACAGCCGAGGGTGTCATGGCGCGCGAGGTCGGCGCGACACCGGGCGTGGAGATCGAGGACTCCAGGGCCGTTGCACGCCTGGGCGAGCTGGGCGCCCACATTCTGGCCGCGATCGCGATCGTGATGCCGGGCATCGGGCCCATCATCTCCGCCGGACCGCTTGGCGCCGAGCTCGGTGAAGTCGCGGGTCATGCGGCCGGAAGGCTGGGCGATGTGTTGCGGGAGGCCGGGCTGGCAGACATCCGGGCCGAGGAATGGGAACACAGCATCGAAGCAGGCGCGATCCTCCTCGGAGTGCACGTCCGGGGAGGGAATCAAGCCGAGCTGACCCAGCTGCTCGCGGAGCACCGCGCCAGCGAGGTGATTTCAACGACGTGGGACGATGATCAGTAAGACCCTTCCTTGGGAGTGCCTGTAATGGCTACCGACGTCGAAGCCGGCCTCTTTACGGTGGCCGTGTTCCTGGATGTGAACTGGGCGGGTCGAGGCCTCGACGCACTCAAGCGTCAGGGGTTTCCTCCCGAGGCGCTCACGATTATCGGCAAGGAGACGCCCGAGCTGGCCGGGCTCATCGAACTGGCTCTCGGTGCGCAGCCAGACCGGATCGAGGTGGCGAACCTCGGCTCATCATACGCGCGAGGGTCTCTTGTTGTCGCGCTCCAGGGCGCCGATCAGGAGCTCACCCGCAAAGGCGTGGCCGCGACGATCAGGCGTGTCGGCTTCCAGCCCCACGATGGACGTATCTTCGAGACGCTGACGGCTCGCGGCGGCATCCTTGTGGGAATCCAGAGCGAGCCGCGCGCCTCGGATGCGCTCGCGACGCTCCATTCCTACGGAGGAGGAAATGCGGCGATTGGCGCGTGGGGTGGCCGGGTCTGAATTGCCGTAAGTGTCCGCAACGAACCGCGGCGTCAGTCGACGGGTCGTGCGAACCTTCACCCAACTATTGAGAAAAAAGCCCGTTCCGCCGCAGGTATCTTTTTTGCAGTTGCAGGGCTTGGATCGCTAGTCCACAATGAGTTGGAGTGGAATGACAAGCCCAACGCGAGCTACCGAATCCTCCCCGATCAACCACGTCACGATGGGCGTCGCTCGGCCCGCCCAGGAGGATCTGTTCCGCTTTGCTCAGCCGAAGCGGATGGGGAGCGCCTTTGGCGTCTCGGCGATGGTACACGCGGCCGTGTTTCTCGGCCATTTTCGTCGCGCGGTACGCGCCGGTGAGCGACGCGCTCACCTTTGCGGAGAAGGCGCACAAGCAGATCATCTGGCTCGCAGTTCCCGGTGCGGGCGGCGGTGGCGGCGGCGGCGGCAACAAGTCGGTCGAGCCCCCGCGTAAGGCCGAGCTCCCTGGCAAGGACAAGATCACGGTTCCGGTGGCATCCACGCCCAAGCCGACGCCTGAGCCCAAGGACAAGCCGATCGAAGATCAGCAGTTGACCATCCCCGCCATGACGCTCGCGGCCGGCGAGCAGGCGGTGCCCGGCATGATCGAGGGACTTCCCAACACCACCTCGCAGGGCTCGGGTGAGGGGGGCGGCGCCGGTACCGGCACCGGCACAGGGATGGGGCCCGGCGAAGGCTCAGGCCTTGGCCCCGGGTCCGGCGGTGGCACAGGTGGCGGGGCCTATCGGCCCGGCAACGGGGTGCTGCCGCCCCGCGTGCTGCGCGAAGTCAAGCCCCAGTACACCGCCGAGGCGATGCGCGCGAAGGTGCAAGGGTCAGTCTGGCTCCAGGCCGTTGTCCTTCAGGATGGCACGGTCGGCGATGTTCGGGTTGTGCGATCGCTCGATTCCACTTTCGGGCTCGACCAGGAAGCCATCAAAGCCGCCAGGCAATGGCGCTTCGTTCCCGGCACGCGCTTTGGCGAGACGGTGCCCGTGCTGGTGGTCATCGAGCTCACCTTCAATCTGCGCTAGTCGCGCTCACGACTCCGTACACAAGACGAGCCGGCAGGCAGACCTGCCGGGCTCGTCGACTTTCAACGGGGTGGCGTTAGTACATGCCGCCCATGCCGCCGGGACCGCCGCCGGGCATGGGAGCTTCCTTCTTGTCTTCGGGGATCTCCGAGACCAGCGCCTCCGTCGTCAGCAGCAGCGACGCAATCGATGCCGCGTTCTGGAGAGCGCTTCGAACGACCTTGACTGGATCAATGACGCCGGCCTTGACGAGGTTTTCGTACCTTCTCAGTCTGCGCATTGAACCCGAATTCCGGATCGTTCGACTCTTTCACCTTGGCGATGACGATGGACCCCTCGAACCCGGCGTTCTGCGAGATCCATCGCAGCGGCTCTTCAACCGCGCGCGCGATGATGGTGACACCGATCTTCTGATCACCGACCAGCTTGAGCGAGTCGAGCGCGTCGAGCGAGCGGAGCAGGGCCACGCCGCCGCCCGGGACGATGCCCTCTTCGACGGCTGCCTTGGTGGCGTGCATCGCGTCCTCGACGCGGGCTTTCTTCTCCTTCATCTCGGTCTCGGTCGCAGCACCGACCTTGATGACGGCCACGCCGCCCACCAGCTTCGCCAGACGCTCCTGCAGCTTCTCGCGGTCGTAGTCGGACGTGGTTTCCTCGACCTGCGCACGGATCTGCCTGACGCGGCCTTCGATGGCCGACGACGCGCCGCCGCCTTCGACGATCGTCGTGTTGTCCTTGTCGATCGTCACCTTCTTGGCTTTGCCGAGATCCTCCATGCGGATGTTCTCGAGCTTGATGCCGAGATCCTCGGTGATCGCCCGGCCGCCGGTGAGCGTCGCGATGTCTTCAAGCATCGCCTTCCGGCGGTCGCCGAAGCCCGGAGCCTTGACGGCCGACGCCTGCAGCGTGCCGCGCAGCTTGTTGACGACGAGCGTGGCGAGTGCCTCGCCCTCCACATCCTCCGCGATGATGAGGAGTGGACGGCCCAGTCGGGCCACCTGCTCGAGCACCGGCAGGAGGTCCTTCATGGAGCTGATCTTCTTTTCGTGAATCAGGATCACCGGATTCTCGAGCACGACTTCCATGCGCTCGGGGTCGGTGACGAAATACGGCGAGAGATAGCCGCGATCGAACTGCATGCCCTCGACGACTTCGAGCGACGTTTCGAGCGTGCGAGCCTCTTCGACCGTGATGACGCCGTCCTTGCCGACCTTGTCCATGGCCTCGGCGATGATCCGGCCGATGGTCTCGTCGCTGTTGGCCGAGATCGTGCCGACCTGCGCGATCATGTTGCCCTTGACCTGCTTGGCCTGCTTCTTGAGGGCTTCGACCATCGCCTCGACGGCGCGCTCGATCCCCCGCTTGATTTCCATCGGGTTCGCGCCCGCCACGACATTGCGCGCCCCTTCGCGATAGATCGCCTGTGCGAGCACGGTGGCCGTGGTGGTGCCGTCGCCAGCCACGTCAGAGGTCTTGCTCGCGACCTCGCGCACCATCTGTGCGCCCATGTTCTCGAGGGGATCCTTCAGGTCGATTTCCTTGGCGACCGTCACACCGTCCTTCGTGATGGTCGGCGATCCGAACTTCTTGTCGAGCACGACGTTGCGGCCCTTCGGGCCGAGCGTCACCTTCACCGCGTCGGCCAACTGGTTCACGCCGCGAAGAATCGCCTGGCGTGACTGCTCGCCGTAAACAATCTGTTTTGCCATCGTGAGCTCCGTCTCCTGAGACTACTTCTTCTTGCCGCCCTCGACGACGGCGAGAACTTCGTCTTCACGCATGATCAGGTATTCCTGTCCGTCGATCTTGATCTCCTGGCCTGAGTACTTGCCGAAGAGAATGGTGTCACCGGCCTTGACATCGAGAGGAATGCGCTTGCCGTCATCTTTGGCCTTGCCGGCGCCGGCCGCGATGACCTTGCCTTGCTGGGGTTTCTCCTTGGCCGTGTCGGGGATGATGATTCCCCCGACTTTCTGCTCCTGCTCGTCGATGCGTTCAACGATGATTCGGTCGTGTAGCGGTCTGACATTCATGGGCGTCAACTCCAGGCTGACGTAAGGATGATGTGATGTTGCTCAACGTTCGGGACTGCCAGGCGGTTTAGCACTCGCCGTGCGCGACTGCCAAGTTTAGCGGTCGGGCGAGGAGAGTGTCAAGGTTGCCGGCGCGATGCGCGTCAGCTGCGACGGCGGATGCGGTATTGGATGAGCTTACGGCTCAGCGTATTGCGGTGCATACCCAGAATCTTTGCCGCGTGGCCCATGTTGCCCTTCGACCGGTCGAGCGCACAGGCGATGAAGCGATGCTCGAATTCCCGGTGGGCTTCGGGGTAGCGGATACCCTTTTGCACCATCTCGTCGATCAGGCGCTCGAGCTGCTCGCGCACGAGACCTACTCCAGCTCCCGTCCAGCCAGCAGCCGGAAGGCCTCGACATACTTTTCCCGGGTCCGCCCCACCACCTCGTCAGGCAGAGTAGGCACCGGCGGCTGCTTGTTCCATCCGATCGTCTCGAGATAGTCCCGGACGTACTGCTTGTCGAAGCTCGCAGGAGCGCCGCCAGGCTGATACGTCGCCTGGGCCCAGAAACGCGACGAGTCGGGCGTGAGGACCTCGTCGATGAGCATCACGCGGTCACCAATCACACCGAACTCGAACTTCGTGTCCGCGACGATGATGCCCTTCGATTCGGCATGCGCCGCCCCCCTTTCGTAGAGGGCCAGTGTCAGGCGCTTGAGTGTTCGCACCAGTTCTTCGCCGACGATTCCGGCGGCTTCCGACTCGGAGATATTGATGTCGTGCCCGCTTTCCGCCTTGGTCGCAGGTGTGAAAATCGGATGCGGCAGACGCTCCGACTCGCGCAAGCCCGCGGGGAGCGCGATGCCGCAGACTTTGCCGCTCTTGACGTATTCCTTCCAGCCCGAGCCCGACAGATAGCCGCGCGCCACACACTCGATGGGCACCGGGGTCGTACGACGCACCAGCATTGAGCGGCCGCGCAGGACGTCTGCGTAGCGGCGAGCCTCGGCAGGGTAGTCGTCCGTTCGCGTCGAGATCAGGTGATTGTCGACGATGTCCGGCGTCTCGGAGAACCAGAAGGCCGAGAGCTGCGTCAACACCTTGCCCTTGTCGGGAATCGGCGTCGCGAGCACGTAGTCGAACGCCGAGATCCGATCGGTGGCCACCATCAGGAGGTCGTCGCCGACTTCGTAGATGTCTCGGACCTTGCCCTGCCGATGTTTCGTGAGATCAGGGAAGGCCGTTTCAGTCAGGGTGTGTGTCGAGAAGGGCACCGGCGAACCTCGTGATGGGGAAGGGCCGTGATCTTAGCGGGGGACTCGGTGAGAGGCAAGCGAGATCCGCGCGCCGACGTGAGTGTCGAGTCGCTCGGTCGACCGTGAAGGCTGGCGTGCAACCCCTGGCGGTCTGGCGGTTGACGAAAGTGGGCGACTCCGTCGCGCCATGAGAGCCCTCCTCGGGCCGGAACGGGGGCGACCCGGAACGACTGGATGCCCCCACTAATACGGTTGTGGTGTTGGGCGTGCCCAATATCTTATAGTAGGGGCGCTTGCGCGACCCGAGCGCACTCCTTGGCTTCCCAGCCCCATGCGACTGCAGATCCGTACAGCGTTCATCGTCCTGCTTGCCGCAGGGCTGGTGTTCTGGTTCGTGCGGAGTGCGGATCTGTCGCAGGTGTGGAGTGAGATTCGCCACGCGCGGGCTGATCTGTTGCTGCTGTCGCTCGTCACCATGGCCGTCAACATGACGATTCGCGCGCTTCGGTGGCAGTACCTCCTCGCGCCGCTCGGTCCGACCCGCTTCTGGAATGCTTTTCGGACAACCACGATTGGCTTCGCGGCCACGTTTCTGCTGCCGGCCCGCGCCGGCGAGTTCGTGCGTCCCTACCTGATGGCGCGGCGCGAGAATCTGAGCGCGACGGGCGCCTTCGCGACCATCGTGCTCGAGCGCCTGCTCGATCTCGTCACCGTCCTCGTGATCTTCGGCTCCTTTGTCGTATTCTTCGATCCCGGTGTCGAGACCGTGAGCCCGGCGACCTATCGATCGATCAAAGTGGGCGGGGTATTCGTCGCGATGCTGGCGATCGTGGGCCTGGCGGCGTTGTTCATCTTCGCCGGCAACCCGGAAGGTCTCAGCCGGGTTGCCATGAGGATCACGCACTTCCTGCCGGTACGGGCGGCGCAGTTCATGGCGCGGCTGGTTCAACTCTTCGGTGAGGGTCTCGCGGTGGCCCGGCAGCCGCGACGACTGCTCGTGGCGCTGGCCCTGTCGTTCCCCTTGTGGCTGTCGGTGGCGGTCGGCGTCTGGGCCGTGTCTCATGCGTTCCAGATCGACGTGCCATTCACCGGCACGTTCCTGCTGGTCGCACTGCTTGTCGTCGGCGTCGCGGTTCCCACGCCCGGGGCCATCGGCGGCTTTCATGAGGCGTTCCGCATCGGGGCGACGGCCTTCTTCGGCGCACCCAACGACCGAGCGGTCGGCGCGGGGATTGTCCTCCATGCGCTCTCCTTCGTGCCGGTGACGATTCTGGGTATTTTCTTCATGACGCAGGAAGGGCTCAGCTTGGGGCGTATGGGCAGCCTGGCTGGGCTGGCGGCCGAGGTCAAGCAGGATTGAAGTGTCCTTATTGCGGGCATCTGGGTGATAAAGTAGTCGACTCGCGGGAAAGCAAGGAGGGCGGGGTTATTCGCCGCCGCCGCGAGTGCCTCGAGTGCAGCCGGCGGTTCACCAGCTATGAGCGGATCGACGAGATCCCGTACATGGTGGTGAAGAAGGACGGGAGCCGCGAACGATTCGAGCGCCAGAAGCTCATTGCCGGTTTGCTCAAAGCGTGCGAGAAACGGCCGGTGAGTGTCGCCGCGCTCGAAGCCGTCGCGGATCGCGTCGAAGCCACGCTTCAGGAGCGGCCGGAGAAGGAAATCGCAACGGCGGAAATCGGCGCCTCCGTCATGCAGGAACTGAAGAAGCTCGACAAGGTGGCGTATGTGCGGTTTGCCTCGGTCTACCGACACTTTCGCGACATCGGTGAATTCATGACCGAGCTCAAGGACCTGCTGAGCGCCAAGGACTAGGATGCGACGTCGCTTCGCCTTTCTTATCGTTCTGCTCTCACTGGCCGCAGCGACCCTCAGGGCGGACATCCGCGTGCTGCCACTTGCGCGCGACGGGGCGGTACTGGTGACGTTCGAGCTGACCGAGGCCTTCACCGAAGAGCTGCAGCAGGCCATCCACAGCGGCCTGGCCGTGTCGTTCCTTTACGATGTGGAGCTCCGGCGCGGTGTGCCGTTCTGGATTGATCGGACTGTGGCGACCTCGGCGGTCGGCGCCAGCGTGCAATTCGACAACCTGACGCGTCGTCATCAGCTCTCACGCACCATCGACGGCCGCTCGGAGCCCGACGCCGTGGTCACCGAAAACGAAGAGATGGTGAGGCGCTGGTTGACGACGTTCGAGCGGCTTCCGTTGTTCAATACGGCCACGCTGGAGCCCAACGGCGAGTACTACGTGCGCGTGCGTGCACGCACTCGCCCTCGAACTGTCGGGATTCTGGCCCTGGGCGGCCGGTGTGTCCGGTGACGCCAAGTTCACCTTCATCCCCTAGCCAACGCGGGTCATGCCGGCTGGAGCTCGGCCCATCGCCCGGCCCCCGGAGCCGGTCCGGCAGGAAGCTCCTCGAACCGGTAGCCCCTCCGGCCGGCCGTTCTGGGACAACCCGCGCGCGATCCTCTTCATCATCGTCCTGCTGCTGGCGACGCTCGCCGGCTTCCTGAGTCTCGCCAACCGATCCGCAACGCTCGCCCCGGACTTCCTCGCCGAAGTCGTCCTGTACGCGCTGCTCGTCGTCGACGTGACGATGCTGGTGGGGCTGCTGTTCGTGCTGGCACGCAGCATCATCAAGCTGATCGTCGAGCGCCGCCGCGGTCTCCCCTTCGCCAGGTTCCGCGCGAAGCTCGTGGCCGTGCTGCTTGGCATGACGCTGGTGCCGGCGGTGCTCGTCCTGATTGTGGGGAGCGAGCTCATTCGCAACAGCATCGCCCTCTGGTTCAACGCGCCGATCGAAGAGGTGTTGACGTCTGCGAATCAGATTGCCAGCGACTACTACCACGATCGGGAAACGCAGGTGAAGGAAGGCGCCGAGCGGATCGCCCGTCAATTGGCGTCGAGGAACTTGTACGCGGTAGACGTGGGTGCCGTGCGCGATCTCATCGCGGCCGAGGTTCGACAGGGCAACTTGCAGATGGTGGAGATTTATCGGGTGGCGCCGGGTGACGCGCCGACCTCGCAGGTCGAGCCTGTGGTCGATGTGGCGGCCCCGTCCCTGCCTCAGGGTTACGACCGTGCGGCCGCCGATCGGCTGGCGGCGCAGACGCTTGCGCGACAGACCGAGCCGCGCGCCACACCGGTCGGCGGTGGCGGTGAGTTGATTCAGTCGGCAGCGGTCATCCGGTCGAACGGAGGCCGGGTCGTGGGCGTGGTGGTGGCCACCGACTCGCTGACCGGAGAGTTCGCGGCGCGCGCGCGACGGATGACACGTGCCTACGAGCGCTACAACCAGCTTCGCGTGCTCAGGCAGCCGCTGGCGGGCGTGTATCTGTCCGCATTTCTCATGCTGACCTTGTTCATCCTGGTGGGCGCCACCTGGATGGGTCTGTATCTGGCCAAACGCATCACTCGACCGGTGCAGCGGCTGGCCGCGGCGGCCCGCGAGGTGGGTGCCGGACACCTCGATCAGCACATCGAGCCCGAGTCCATGGACGAATTCGGGTCGCTCGTCGAGGCGTTCAATGCCATGACTGGCGAGTTGGCAACCAGCCGCCGCAAGCTCGAACGGTCGGCGCTGAACCTGGAGCGCAAGAACCTCGAGATCGAGGATCGACGTCGCTACATGGAGACGATTCTCGAGCGGATTGCCGCGGGTGTCATCTCGCTCGATCCCGACGGCCGTATCAGCACCCTGAACGGCGCGGCAGCCCGCCTGCTCGCGCTCGAGGCCGACGATGTAGGACGGCCGGCGGGCGACGTGTTCGACCGGGACGATCTCCAACCCCTCGGCGAGCTCCTGCGGGTGGGCGGCGGCAATGGCGCGGAGTCACATGCCCAGGAAGTGACGCTCAATCGGGATGGCAGGGAGATTCAGCTTGCGGTTGTCGTCACGGCGCTTCCGAGCGAGACGCCTGGAAGCGGAGCGGTCATGGTACTCGACGATGTCACGCCGCTGATTCGAGCGCAGAAGGTGGCCGCTTGGCGTGAGGTGGCGAGGCGGCTGGCGCACGAGATCAAGAACCCGTTGACGCCGATTCAGTTGTCGGCCGACCGCTTGCGGCGCCATTTTTCCGGGGCGCCCGCGCACAGCCGCGCATTGGTGGAGGAGTGCACCGCCACAATCGCTGGTGAAGTGGAATCGCTCAAGTCGCTCGTCGACGAGTTTTCGCAGTTCGCCCGCATGCCTCCGGCAAGGACTGTGGCGACCGACCTGCACGGCCTGCTCAACGAGATCCTGGCGCTTTACAACGGCCTGTTCCTCCAGGTGTCCTTCGATCGCTGTTATGCCGAAGGGCTGCCCCCGGTTCGTGTCGATCCCGAGCAGATCCGCCGCGTCATGATCAACCTGGTGGACAACGCGCTCGAGGCCATGGAGCGGAGGGGGCACGTGGTCATCGAGACCCGCTATGATGCCGAAAGGCATCTGGCGTGCGTGATTGTGGCTGACGACGGTCCCGGCGTGCCGCCGGAGGATTGGGACAAGCTTTTCATGCCGTATTACTCGACAAAGCGGCGCGGCAGCGGCCTCGGCTTGGCCATCGTTCGGCGAATCGTCGCCGAGCATGACGGGCGGATCGAGGTCAGCGACAATACGCCGCGCGGCGCGCGCTTCACCATCGAGCTCCCTTGCTGGTAATGGCCGAGGGCCACCCGTGAGTCCCCGCATTCTCGTCGTCGATGACGAGCCCGGTGTGCGATCGGCGCTTACCGGCGTGCTGCGTGACGAGGGGTTTTCGGTCGACGCTGTCGACAGCGGCGAGGCCTGCCTCGAACGCGTCGGGCGCACGCCCGTGGACGTGATTGTGCTCGACGTCTGGCTGCCGGGTATCGACGGCCTCGTCACGCTCGCGAAGCTTCGAGAGCGACAGGTGGATGCGCAGGTCGTGATCATCTCCGGGCACGGCAACATCGAATCGGCCGTCAGGGCGATCAAGATGGGGGCGTTCGATTTCGTCGAGAAACCGCTGTCGCTCGAGAAGACCGTCCTGGTCGTCAACAACGCCTTGCGTCAACGCCGGCTCGAGGCGGAAAACCGAGCGCTCCGCGCACGCGTCGACCGGCGTCTCACCATGGTCGGTGAAAGCCAGGTGATGCAACAGTTGCGCGAACAAGTGGCGATGGCTGCGCCAACCAACGGGCGCGTGCTGATCTATGGCGAGAACGGCACAGGGAAGGAGCTCGTCGCCCGCTCGATTCACGCCTTGAGCCGTCGCCGCACGAATACCTTCGTGGAGGTCAACTGTGCGGCCATTCCCGAGGAACTCATCGAGAGCGAGTTGTTCGGACATGTGCGGGGCGCCTTCACGGGAGCGGTGTCCGATCGCCGGGGCAAGTTCGAGGCGGCCGACGGCGGCACGCTATTCATGGACGAGATCGGCGACATGAGCCTGAAGACGCAGGCCAAGGTGCTGCGCGTGCTTCAGGAGCAGGTGATGGAGGCCGTTGGCGGGACCTCGAAGATTCGTGTGGACGTTCGTGTGCTCGCGGCCACGAACAAGGACCTCCCGTCGGAAATCCGGGGCGGCCGCTTTCGCGAGGACCTGTACTTCCGCCTGAACGTCATCCCCATTTTCGTGCCGCCGCTGCGCGATCGCCAGGAAGACATTCCGATGCTGGCAGAGCACTTCATGGCGACGCTCGCCGAGGAGTACGGCCGTCGGGTGAAAATGCTCGATGTCTCGGCGGTTGCGCGGCTCCAGGCCTATACGTGGCCCGGCAACGTGCGAGAGCTGCGCAACGTGATCGAACGGCTGATCATCATGGTGCCGGGCGACACGATTGCCGCCAGCGACCTGGCGTTCCTCGCGGCCGACCGGCCAGGGGCGGCCGAGGCGACCGAGTGGCCGATTGACGGCCTCACGCTGTTCGAGGCCCGCGATCAGTTCGAGCGCGCCTTCATCATGCGTGGGCTGGCCGCGCACCAGGGCAACATCTCGAGGGCCGCCGAGGCTCTCGGGGTCGAGCGGAGCAATCTCTATCGCAAGATGCGCGCCTTCGGGATCGTGGCGCTTCGCAAGCTCGAGGGCGAAGAAGAGCCGCTCTAGCCCAGCGCCTGGCGGAGCCGTGCCTCGAGCAGCTGGTCTCGGGTGAAGGACTCGAGCTGGAGATAGTAAGCGGCCGAATCGACGAGCGCCGCGCCGGGAACGAGACCGACGATCTCGCTCTCGAGCACCGGGACGCCGTACCGCGCGGCCTCGCGTTTGACCGCCTCGAACACCCTGAAGATCGGCGTCTTTTCGTAGTTGGTCAGATTGATCGACACCTGCACGATGCCGCGGTCCTCGAGCCGCACACCCATTGCCTTTACGAAGCGAAATCCGCCACTGCTGAACCTGATGCCCGCCGCAATTTTACGCGCGACGTCGAGCCGATCGGTGGCCAGATTGATGTTGTAGGCGATGAGGGCCATACGCGCGCCGATCACGGTGGCTCCAGCCGTCGGATGCGGAGCGGAAGGCCCGAAGTCCGGGTGCCATTCAGGCCTGAGCATCTTCTCGGCAAGACCCTCGAACTCGCCGCGTCGAATGTCTTCGAGATTCCGACGCGCCGGGAGGATCGCGGCCTCTTCGTACAGATAAACAGGCAGGCTGTGGCGTGCCGCGATCTCTGCGGCCGTCGACCGCGCCAGTTCCACGCACTGGGCCATCGTCACATCCTCAATCGGCACGAACGGGACGACGTCAACGGCGCCGAGCCGCGGATGCTCACCTCGATGGTCGCGAAGGTCGATCAGCGTGACGGCGCGTTCGAACAGCACGAGCGTTGCTTCACCTACGGCATCGATACCTCCAGCCAGCGTCAGAACCGAGCGGTTGTGCGAGGCATCAGAGGAAACATCGAGCACGTGAATGCCGGCCACGCGGCGCACGCGTTCAACGATGTCGGCAACGATATCGGGCCGACGCCCTTCGCTGAGATTGGGCACGCATTCGATGATGGCCATGGCCCGTGAGTTGTATCACAGAAGGGCCAGGGCGCAGGCTGGGGTCAGCGGCGCGAATCTCGGAGCTTCGTGAGAAGCGTGCGCGCCGCATCCCGCTCGCGCTCGAAGCCCGCCGGCGCGTCCAGTACGGCGCGGTATGCGGCCTCCGCCTGGCCCGTCTGTCCAGCCTCCTGATACGCGATGCCGAGGTTCAACCGCGCCTCGTAGAATCCGGGCTCCGCGGCCACGGCGCGTTCGAACCACGGGATCGCGTCGGCGGACCGTCCCGTGACCACGAGCACCGCACCCAGACCGTTGGCGGCATCGATCGCGTTCGGGTCGATCTCGAGTGCCCGCCGGTATGCCGCCTCGGCACCTGCCCAATCGGAGGTTTCACGCCTGGCGTTCCCGAGATTGATGTGGAACGGCGCATGGCCGGGGTCGAGACGTGCGGCTTCGACGAACGCCGGCAGGGCCAGAGCCGGCGCGCGCTGGTCGATGAGCGCCAGTCCTAGGCCATTGTGTGCGGCTGCAAAGTCGGGCCGGAGCGCCACGGCGGCGCGCTCGGCGCGAACAGCCTCGTCCGTCTCGCCGGCCGCGCGAGCGGCGACAGCAAGATCGTGCAGCAGCGCGGCGTCGCTCGTGACGCGAGACACGGTCTGTCTGTAAACGAGCAGCGCCTCTTGTGGCCGGCCGGTGTCCTGGAGCGCGCGAGCGTAGGCCACCTGGAACTGCGAGCCGTCTGGGAACTCCTCGGCGAGCGCTCGAGCGTCGGGCAGCGCTTCGGCTGCCCGACCCGCGAGCAGCAGGTCCAGGACCTCTTCGAAGCGCCCCCACCGAGTAATCACGGACGCCGGATTCAGCAGCGTGTTCGATCTGTGTGCCGGAACGCCTGCAGAGGTCACGTAACCGAGCGCGCGGAGTCGATCGGCTGCTTCAGGTGTGATCGGGCGCGTCGGGATCGCGACGCCAGGTTTGTCGACAAGCGTTCTCAGTCGACCGCGCAGAGCGGCCGCCAGCGGCTGACGCGACGCGTAAAGGTTCTGTTGCTCGCCGCCGTCCCGTTCGAGATCGTAGAGCTCGATATCGTTGGACTGGATCAGTTTCCAGCGGTCCGTCACAAGCGCTGCAAGCGGGCTCCAGCCTGCAACCCGCGGGTATGTGGTCTCGCTGTACACGTCTCGATCCCTCGCCGGTGTTTCGGCGAAGAGATCCGTGCCATCGAGGCCGGGTGGTACATCAAGGCCCGCGAGCCGGAGTACCGTCGGGAACAGATCGACGAGGCTGACGGGCTCGTGGCGGATGGCCGGCGCGATGTTCGGTGAGCGCACGATGAGGGGCACGCGAAGGGTGGCCTCGTAGAGCAGCATGCCGTGCGTCCGTTCGCCGTGCTCGCCAAGGCTCTCACCATGATCGGCGGCCACGACGATGATTGACCGATCGAAGTCGCCGCGCGCGGTCATCCTGTCGACGATACGCCCGACCTGAACATCGACATACGCGATTTCGCCGTCATAAGGCGCGAGTCCCGCGGGCACGTGCCCGGGCGGAGGACGATACGGCGCGTGCGGGTCGTAGAGGTGAATCCAGAGGAAATACGGTCGCGCAGCGGTCGGTGGTCGCTGATCGAGCCAGCTCAGGGCGGCCGTGACGACCTCTTCTGCTGGCCGCTCGGCTTCGAGACGATCCGGGCTCTTGAGCTCGCGCTGAACCCGATCGTCATATCGATCGAACCCTTCGCGGAGACCGAATCGCCCGTCGAGGACGAACGCGCCGACGAATGCGCCTGTGTCGTAGCCTGCCTCGCGGAGACGAACCGCCAGACGGGGTACGTCGGGCGAAAGCACGTCGCCGTTTTCCCGGACCCCGTGCGCAGGAGGCAGCAACCCGCTCATCAGCGAGACATGAGAGGGCAGCGTGAGAGGGACAGGGGACCGTGCGGCACGGAAGCGCACACCGTGTTCGGCCAGCCTGAACAGGGTCGGTGTCAGCTCTTTTTGAAGCCGGTCCGCGCGCATCGTATCGATTGTGATCAACACGATGGAGGGCGACTGGGACGGGCTCGTCGGGCTCGCGGACTCCTCGAACAGCCACCATCCCGCCGCTCCCGCGGCAGCGGCGATCAGCACGAGGGCGACGAGCGGCCGCCGAGTCACCAGCGAATTCTACGACGACGAGTCGCGTTTAGGCGCCTCGCTGAGTTTGACTGCGACGGACCTTTCTTCCATAATCGCGGCCAGACATTCCGAGACACCCTGCTTCATGTCGGACCCGCTCCGAACCGACCCATCCATCAACGCCCCGGACTCTTCCGGCGCCGAGCGGGACGCAAGAATCGAAGAGCTCCTGCTCGACGGTCTCGATCACTACTTCGCGGCGCGCTACGACCAGGCCATTCACATCTGGACCCGTGTGATGTTTCTGGATCGCGGCCATGCGCGCGCCAAAGCCTATATCGAGCGCGCGCGGAGCGCCGTCGCCGAACGTCAGCGCGAGTCGGAGGAGCTGCTGTATCGCGGAGTTTACGCATTCAACCGGGGAGACACCGACGTCGCGCGCGACCTGCTGACGAGTGCGATTGATCGTGGCGGACCGAACGAAGTGGCGCTGGCCCTGTTGGCGCGCCTGACCCGCCTCCAGACTGCTGGAGGCGTCGAAGCGGTCCCGCCGGACGCGGCTCCCGCGGCACGACGACGAGAGGCGGGGCCGCCGCTGCAGGCTGTGCCGCGTTCGAGGATGGCGCGCATCCTGGGAACGGCGGCAGTCATCCTGATTGTGGCGCTGGTCGCGACCCTCGTCGTGGGTCCAGAAGAGTTGGCGCGTCGAGCGGGCATCGAGAATGCCCTGGCGGGACCCTCCGCCAGGGTCGTGGCCGCCGCACCGCGCGAGACCCTCCCGGTGCCACGCGGATCGGAGGCACTCCTGGAGCGCGGCCGCGTGCTCGCGGCGGCCGGTCACCTCAACGAGGCGCTGCAGGCGCTCGATCGCATCAGGCTGGGTGATCCGCTCCGCAGCGAGGCCGATCGCCTGTGTGCGGATGTTCAAAAGCAGCTGCTCGCGCTTGCTGAAGGCGAACTTCGAGCTCCGTCATCCCGGAACGAAAACTCCGTCGAGACCCCGCTCCGCGAATGAAGTGTCCCAAGTGCGGCTATCTCGGCTTCGAGACGGGCGACCGCTGTCGTAATTGTGGCTACGACTTTTCGTTCTCGGTCGAGCCGCCGGATGCGCCAGATCTGTCGTTGCGGACAGATTCGGAGCCGCTCGGACCGCTGACCGACCTGAAACTGTTCCCGGCAGAGGCTTCGTCGCCCGAGGTACGGCACTCGCCGGGTGGCCTCGATCTGGATCGTCTTCTGGGCGCCAGCCCTGGGCCGACCACCGAGTTGCCGCTGTTCAACGGTGGCGGGATCGATGAGCGCCCCCTCGTGACGCCGGCGGTGCCCCGCGCCCCTCTGGCCGTTCGGCGCGCGACGCCCGAGGCGCCGAAGCTCCGGACGCGTGCGGACCACGTCGAGGCTCCGACGCTCGATCTGGAAGCGCCGCGCCCCGTTTCGGTTCCGGCGGCCAGACAGGCTTCTCCCGCCGTCGCGCGCGCAGCCGCTCTGCCTGGCGGTGCGGTGCGCCGGCTCGCCGCCGCCGCGATCGACGCGGCAATTCTTGGGGCGATTCACGCCGCAGTGTTGTATTTCACGCTTCGATTGACTCAACTGCCGGCTGCCGCCATTTCGACGTTGCCCTGGGCACCGCTCGGTGCGTTCCTCCTCCTGCTGACTGCCGGGTACCTCGTCGTCTTTACCGTGGTCGGCGGGCAGACCATCGGAAAGATGGCCGCAGGTCTGAGAGTGGCCGTGAACGAGGGCCCGGTGGATGTGTCGCACGCCGTGGTCCGCTTTCTGGCCACGGGCGTGACACTACTGACCTTGGGGATTGGATACCTGCCCGCGCTATTCGGAAACAACCGCCGCGCGCTGCACGACCGGATCGCGGGCACCGATGTCGTGCGTGGCTGATCGGCCGACCAGTCCTCCATGACCGCCCTGGCCGTCTTCATCTGCTCATTTGGTTACATCGGCTATTTCCCCTTTGCCCGCGGCACGGTCGGCGCAGCGGCCGGCGTCGCGCTTCAACTGGCACTCGATCGCTCGCCTTGGCCGTATGCGCACGCCGTGACAATCGTCCTGCTGTTTGCTGTGGGGGTGTGGAGCGGCAGCGCCGCCGAACGCCATTTCGGGACAACTGACCCGGGCCAGGGCGTCATCGACGAAGTGGTCGGCATGCTCATCACGTTCTATGCAATTCCGCTTGGATGGATCGCATTGCTGGCGGGGTTTGTCCTGTTCCGAATCTTCGACATCATCAAGCCCTATCCGGCCGCGCGCTTCGAGTATCTGCCCGGCGGGCTCGGCATGATGGCCGACGATGCGGTCGCCGCGCTCTATGCGCACGTGTGTCTGCGCGCCGGGTTGTGGATGATGGGGTAGATCGACGCATCCGCCCGTGCGTGCTCATATCATTGCCGTCGGCAGCGAACTGCTGACGCCGACGCGGCTCGACACCAATTCGCTCTACCTCACCGAGCGTCTCAACGAGATCGGCATCGACGTTCGCGAAAAGGTGATCGTCGGAGACAACGCCGAGGACCTGGCGGCCGCCTTCGTTCGTTCCCTGGAGCGGGCCGATCTGGTGATACTCACCGGCGGCCTCGGCCCGACGTCGGACGACCTCACGCGCGAAACCGTCGCTGCAGCGCTCGAGCGGCCGCTCGCGGAAGATCCAGCGGTTGTGGCGGCCATCGAGCGCCGGTTCGCTCGGCGTGGGCTCCGCATGCCGCCCATCAATCGGCGCCAGGCGATGGTGCCGCAAGGCGCTCGCGTGCTCGACAACCCCAATGGGACGGCTCCCGGTTTGTGGATCGACCACGGCTCGAAGCTCGTGGTTCTGCTGCCGGGCCCTCCGCGCGAGCTCAAACCCATGTGCGAGACCCTGATGTGGCCCTCGCTCGCGGAGCGCACGGCGGGAATGCGGATCTTTCGGCGCGTCCTCCGGATCGCGGGCCGCCCCGAGTCACTCGTCGAAGAGGCAACCGTGGCTGTTTACTCGAAATGGGCAGACAGCCCGCTGCCGATCGAAACCACGATTCTCGCGGCGCCCGGTCAGGTGGAGCTATACCTTTCGGTGCAGAGCCGCGATGCCCACGCGGCCGCGAGCCGACTCGGTGCGGCTGTCGCCGAGCTCGAAGCCGCGCTCGAAGGCGATGTGTTCAGTACCGATGGACGCTTGCTCGAAGAGGTGCTGGGCGAGATGCTCCGTGCCGACCGGCTGACAATCGCGGTCGCTGAATCCTGCACGGGCGGCCTCGTGACCGCGCGGCTGACCGACGTGCCGGGCAGCTCCGACTATCTGGAGCAGGCCGTTGTGGCGTACAGCAATCGGGTCAAGGTGGAAGTCGTGGGTGTGCCGGCGGCGTTGATCGACCAGTTCGGCGCCGTGAGTGAGCCCGTGGCTGGCGCGATGGCCGAAGGGATCCGGGCGAGAGCGCGCACGGCGATTGGCGTGGGCGTGACGGGAATAGCCGGGCCCGGGGGCGGAACCGAAGAAAAGCCGGTCGGAACGGTCGCGATCGCCGTGTCGGTCGCGAGTGACACCACCACGCGGACCTTCCGATTCCCTGGTTCGAGAGACATGGTCAGGAGTCAGGCCGCACAAGCGGCTCTCGACATGGTGCGCCGCCGACTGCTGACCCACCCGTGAGGCGGCTCTTCCTCGCGGCTGACCTCCATCCGGCCGCTCGCGACCGCATTAGCGATATCGTTGAAGCTCTCCAGGACCGGCTACGCACGAGCCGCCGTGATCGCAGCCTCAAGCTCGCCTGGGTGTCGCCGGCCAACTGGCACGTCACCATGCACTTCCTCGGAGGGGTCGACGACCAGCGGGTCGCGACCGTACTTGATGTGCTCACCAAGTCTCTGCCTCTGGCCCCGTTTGACATTGAGCTCGGCCGACTGGGCGTATTCCCTCCGAAGGGTCCGCCACGTGTCCTCTGGATCGGTATTGTGGCCGGCGCTCGGTCGCTCGGGATCGTGCACGGTCTGCTGGCCGAGCGACTGGGCGTGGGGCACCGCGGCGAGGACCGTCCGTTTCACGCACATGTGACTCTGGCACGCGTACGCAGCCGTATCGCGTCGCTTGGTGCTGTCTTGCGAGAAATTGACGGCTCTGTCGGCATGCTGACGCGCGTCGACCACATCACGCTCTATGAAAGTCACCTCTCGCCCGGCGGCCCAAGATACGAACCGCTCGTGCGCACGCGGCTGGACGCGTCGCCAGGCCCGTCCGAGCGACGTTTCCCCGAGGAAGATCGCTGAAGATATAGAATTTCCGAGTCCAACCGCGTGGGTAATGGATGTGTTGCCAATACTCGTCGGCTATCTGATCGGCTCGATTCCGTTTGCGTTGCTGCTGGCGCGCCGACTGGGCGGTGTCGATCTCCGCGCCTCGGGCTCGGGCAACGTCGGCGCGGCCAACGTGCTGCGGACGGCCGGTGTCGGTGGGGCGCTGGCCGCGGTGGCGCTCGACGTGGGCAAGGGATCGGCCGCCGTCGTCATCGCAAGCGGGATGACGTCGGATCAGACTGCCGTCGCCGCAGCTGGAGTCGCAGCGATAGTCGGCCACATCTATCCGGCCTGGATCAGGTTTCGCGGCGGCAAAGGGGTTGCAACCTCTTGCGGGGTTTTTGCCATGCTGGCACCCGAGGCGACACTGGTATCGCTCGTCCTCTTCGTGCTGACGGTGTGGTACAGCCGTTACGTCTCACTCGGTTCGCTGGTCGCATCGGTCGCCTTGCCCCTCGCCGCGTATTTCACGCGCGTTCCGGCGGCGTCGATTGCGGCGGCCACTGCGGCAGCGGTGCTGGTCATCGAGCGCCATCGCTCCAATCTGGCGCGCCTGCAGGCCGGTACTGAATGGCGCCTCGGGCAGCGCCTCTGAAGGGGTCGATGGAGTTGGATCAATGAAAACAGTCGCCGTGCTGGGCGCCGGGGCATGGGGCAGCGCCCTGGGCGTGCATCTCGGGACCATCGGACACGACGTGCGGTTATGGGCGCGTGATCCCGGGCTCGCCGACGAGATGCGTGCGCGGCGCGCGAATGCGATCTATCTGCCGGATGTCGAGCTGCCGCCCTCGGTGGCACCAGAGGCCTCGCTCGAACAGGCCGTCACCGGATCGGACTTGATCGTCGTGGCAGTCCCGTCGCATGGCCTGCGGGCCGTGCTCCGGGCCGCGGCGCCCTTCGTCTCGCGCCGAGCCACCATCGTCAGTGCGGTGAAAGGCCTCGAGACGGGCTCGCTGCTGCGCATGACGGAAGTCATCGAGGAGGAGCTCGACGGCACGCGCTCGATTGCCGCCCTGTCCGGTCCGAGCTTCGCGGCCGAGGTTGCGCGTCAACTTCCGACGGCGGTCTCGGTGGCGGCACGTGATCCCGATGTCGCCGAACTCGTGCAGGAGGAGTTCCGAGGTCGGTACTTTCGCCTCTATGCGACGACCGACGTCATTGGCGTCGAAATCGGCGGCGCGCTCAAGAATGTCATCGCCATCGCCGCCGGAGTGGTGCAGGGGCTCGGTCTTGGCCAGAACGCGCAAGCCGCCCTCATGACGCGGGGCCTCGTCGAGATCACGCGGCTGGCCTGTGCGCTTGGCGGGCAGCGTGAGACGCTGTCGGGTCTGACAGGGCTCGGTGATCTGGTGCTGACCTGCACCGGTGCTCTCAGTCGGAATCGCCATGTCGGCATCGAGCTCGCGTCGGGTCGGAGCCTTCCGGCCATTCTCGCGGGCATGAAGACCGTCGCCGAAGGCGTCAACACCACGACGGCCGCCCTGGCGTTGGGCGAGCGGCACGGTGTGGAGCTTCCCATCGCGACACAGATGGCCGAAGTCCTTCGAGGTGAAAAGACACCTCGGGCCGCGCTCGAAGATCTGATGCTGCGACCACAGCGAGCCGAGATCTGACCCGATGATAAGATCGCCGCATGCGTCTGCTCGACCGCCTGCGTGAGAGCCTCGCTCGTACAAGCAGGCAGTTTTCCGTTCGCTTCGATGAGATCGTCCGGCAGGTCGACGCGCCCGATCGGCGCGGCCGTCCGGTGGATGTCGACTCCGTCGAAGCACTCGAGGAGCTGCTCATCACGGCCGACATCGGTGTGGCCGCGGCCTCGCGGATTCTGGATTCCGTGCGGCGTCATTCAAACGGCGAGGGCCTCCGCGAACTCGTCAAGCGAGAGATTCTCGATATCTTCGATCACACCTCGCGGGTCATCGTCGAAACCCAGCGTCCTCATATCATTGTGATGGTCGGAGTCAACGGCACCGGCAAGACCACCACGGCCGGTAAGCTGGCGAGCCTCTACCGGAAAGCCGGCGATCGGCCGCTCGTCTGTGCGGCCGACACATTTCGCGCGGCAGCCGTCGAGCAAATCGAGATCTGGGCGGCTCGTGCCGGCGTCCCCATCGTCCGCGCCCATGCCGGCGCGGATCCCGCCTCGGTGGTGTTCGACGCCATCAAGTCCGCGCAGGCCCGCGACAACAGTCCGGTGATCGTGGATACGGCGGGCCGCCTTCACACGCGAGCGAATCTGATGAACGAGCTCGAGAAAGTGCGCCGGGTCGCGGCGCGTGAGGTGGAAGGAGCGCCGCACGAGGTGCTGCTCGTGCTCGACGCGACGGTTGGTCAGAACGGCCTGACGCAGGCCCGCGAGTTCATGAGCGTCGCCGGCGTGAACGGCATCGTGTTGACGAAGCTCGACGGCACGGCGAAGGGCGGCATTGCCGTGGCCATCGCACACGAACTGAAGGTTCCGATCCGTTACGTCGGTGTCGGTGAGGGCATGGACGACCTGATTCCGTTCTCACCCGCCGAATACGTCGACGCGTTGTTCCAGGAAAAATGGTAGTGGACGCATCCATGTTGTCCGATGCCGACTACATGGAGCGGGCTTTGCGGCTGGCTGAACGTGGAATCGGTCGCACGTCACCCAATCCGGTGGTGGGCGCCGTCATCGTGGATCGAGACGGCGTGATCGTTGGTCAGGGTCATCACGAACGCGCCGGCGAACCGCATGCCGAGGCCCGTGCGCTCGAGGCCGCAGGGCCGCGGGCCCAGGGCGCCACGATCTACTGCACGCTCGAGCCTTGCAGCCATCATGGCCGCACACCCCCGTGCGTGGCGGCCATCGTTCGGAGCGGGACGCGCCGGGTTGTCGCGGCCATCGAAGACCCGAATCCGCTCGTGTCCGGCGCGGGACTGCGGTTCTTGCAGGCGCACGGTCTGGATGTCACGGTGGGTGTGGGCCGGGCGGCTGCGGCGAGCTTGAATGCGCCGTTCTTCTCGCGCATGCGCCAGCACCGGCCCCTGGTGGTCATGAAGATCGCGACGAGCAGCGACGGACGGATTGCGAGTCGACCAGGGGCGAGAACGAAGCTCACTTCCTCGGCCGCGATTCGTCACGTGCATCAGATGCGCGCCGCGGCCGATGCGATCGGAGTTGGTTCGGGGACGATTCTCGCCGACGATCCGCTGCTGACCGTTCGGGAGGTCTATCGGGATCGGCCGCTCGTTCGGGTGATTTTCGATCGGCGACTCAGGACGCCCCCGCGGGCTCGTATTTTCTCGACCGTGGCCGAAGGCCCGGTGCTGGTCATGACCTCGCGTCAAGCTGTTCGGGAGTGCCCGGCGGCCGCTGACAGCCTGACACGTGCGGGAGCGGTCGTTGAAACCACCGGCGGCGAGACGCTCGCCGAGGCCCTGCGCGGCCTGCTGGGGCGCGGTGTGAATTGTGTGATTCTCGAGGGCGGAAGTGTCATCCATCAGTCTGCGTGGCAGGAACGTCTCGTCGATCGCGTGCAGATTTATCTGGCCCCGACTACGCTTGGAGCAGACGGCGTGCCCTGGCTGCCGCATGTCCCGCTGTCGACGGCGTCTTTGGAGAATGTGCGGGTGCGCGCGATCGGCCCCGATACGTTGATTGAGGGCGATGTTCACCGGATTGATTGAAGCCGTCGGCAAGGTCCTGGAGCTCGAGCCGACGCCTGCCGGCGCGCGATTGCGGCTGGAGGCCACGCTGGCAGCTGAGATGTCGGAAGGCGATAGCCTGGCGGTCAACGGTGTGTGCCTCACGCTCATTGCCGTCAGCAAGGGCGAGGTCTCCGCGGAGTTGGGTCCCGAGACCCTGCGAGTGACCACCCTTGGCAGCGTCCAGCCGGGCGCCCTGGTGAATCTCGAAAGGCCGCTCAGGGCTGACAGCCGCCTGGGAGGGCACTTCGTCCAGGGCCACGTGGACGACATGGGGTCGATCGAGGACATCCGGTCGGATGGGGCGTTTTTCTGGCTCACGGTGTCGTTCTCCGAGCTGTTGCGGCCCTATATCATCCACCGCGGCTCCATCGCCGTCGACGGCGTGAGCCTCACGGTCGCCGGCCTGGGGCATAATCAGTTCGATGTCCAGGTGGTGCCCTACACCTGGGAACACACGAATCTCCGAAGCCGTCAGAAAGCGGATCGCGTGAATCTGGAGTGCGACATTCTCGGAAAATACGTCGTGCGGGCGGCGGAGATCATGAGCTTCAGCAGAGACTCCGGCGCGGGCCGCGCGCACTGAGAGTCTGAGCCGCACCAGGACCGGTATGACACCACGTTTGAAGATCGCGAAGACCTCAGCTGGCAAGCCGGGCTCCTTTGCCTCCATCGACGTTGCAGTCGAGGCGATTCGGGCGGGCCAGATGGTTATCGTCGTCGACGACGAAGACCGCGAGAACGAAGGCGATCTGACGATCGCCGCCGAGAAGGTCACGCCGCATGCGATCAACTTCATGGCGCGGTATGGCCGCGGTCTGATCTGCATGCCCATGACCGCGGAGCGGCTCGACGAGCTCGAGGTGCCGCTCATGGTGAGTCAGAACACGGCTCGCTTCAGCACGGCGTTCTGCGTGTCGGTCGAGGCCAAGGCCACGACGAGCACCGGGATCTCCGCAGGCGATCGTGCGGCCACCGTGCTGGCGGCGATCGACCCTCGCACGCGTCCGCAGGACCTCGCGCGCCCCGGGCACATGTTTCCCTTGAGGGCACGAGCCGGCGGCGTGCTCGTGCGGGCGGGGCAGACCGAGGCGGCGGTCGACCTGGCGCGCATCGCGGGTCTCTATCCCGCTGGCGTGATCTGCGAAATCATGAACGACGACGGCACCATGGCCCGAGTGCCAGAGCTCCGCACATTTGCGAAACGTCACAAGCTGCCGATCATCACGATTGCCGATCTCATCAAGTACCGGATGCGGACCGAGCGGCTCGTCCGCCGTGTCGCATCCGCCGTGCTGCCCACCGAGATCGGCGCCTTCCAGGTCTACGCATTCGAGAGCCTCATCGACCGGGAGACTCATGTCGCGCTGGTAAAGGGCGAGATCGGCGATGGGTACGACATCATGGTGCGCGTGCACTCACGCTGCCTCACCGGCGACGTCTTTCACTCAGCCCGGTGCGACTGCGGCGCCCAGCTCGAAGCGGCGATGGCGCGCATCGAGCAGGAAGGCCGGGGTGTGCTGCTCTATCTGAACCAGGAAGGGCGAGGCATCGGGCTGAGCAACAAGATTCGCGCCTACGAGCTGCAAGACCAGGGCTACGACACCGTCGAGGCCAACGAGCGCCTCGGCTTCAAGGCCGACCAGCGCGACTACGGCATCGGTGCGCAGATTCTTGGCGATCTCGGCGTCAAGACGATGCGCCTCCTGACGAACAACCCGCGAAAATTCGTCGGCCTCGAAGGCTACGGGCTTTCGGTCGTCGAATCGCTCGCGCTCGAGATGCCGCCCTCCGAATCGACGCGCCGGTATCTCCTCACCAAGAAGCACAAACTCGGACACACGCTCTCGTCTGTGTGACGCGGCGCCCCGGGCCCGCCCTCGTCCGTTGACAGGGTTTCCCGCCTGATCTACGATAAGTGTTTGCGCTTCTGACGCTTAGCGTCACATTGCACGAGACGGCATGTTCGAGTCCCTCAGTAACCGCCTCTCCGAGGTCTTCCGCTCGCTTCGCGGCGAAACGCGGCTGACCGAGCCGCTCGTCGAGGGCGTCCTGCGCGAGATCCGGCTTGCCCTGCTCGAGGCAGACGTCAACTTCAAGGTCGTCAAGGCATTCGTGGATCGCGTGCGCGATCGGGCGATGGACCAGGAAGTGATGCGGAGCCTCACGCCCGGTCAGCAGGTCATCAAGATCGTACGCGACGAGATGCTGGCCTTGTTTGGAGATGCCGCCGGGGGTCTGCAGCCGGGCGTCCCCGCACCGCGGGTCATCGTGCTGCTGGGCCTGCAGGGATCCGGGAAGACCACGACCGCCGCCAAGCTCGGGACATGGCTGGCGCGCCAGGGGCGTCACCCGCTGCTAATCTCCACCGACGTTCGGCGTCCGGCGGCCATCGAACAATTGAGCGTCCTTGGCCAGAGCGCGGGACTCCGGGTTCACAACCCGCCTTCCGATCTCGACCCGGTGTCGCGGGCGAAGAGCGCGCTCGGCGACGCGCGCAATCTCGGCTTCGACGTCGTGATCGTCGACACGGCGGGTCGGCTTCACATCGACGACGAGCTCATGTCGGAGCTCGAAGCGATCAAGGCGGCGATCGGGCCCTCCGACTTGCTGTATGTGGCCGACGCCATGACCGGACAGGACGCTGTCAAGAGCGCCGGCGAGTTCAACCGTCGAATCGGCATCACCGGGGTCGTGCTGAGCAAGCTCGACGGCGATGCCCGCGGCGGCGCGGCCCTATCGGTGGTGTCGGTTGTCGGCGTACCGATCGCCTTCGTCGGCAGTGGCGAGCGGCTGGAGGATCTCGAGCCGTTCAGGCCGGATCGCGTGGTCTCGCGCATCCTCGGTATGGGCGACGTGCTGTCGCTCATCGAGAAGGCGGAGCAGGCGATCGATAAAGATCAGGCCGCTGAGCTCGAAGCCAAGATTCGGCGCGATGACTTTACGCTTGAGGATTTCAGGGAGCAGCTCCGCACGCTGCGCCGGATGGGCCCAATCGAGCAGGTCATCGGCATGCTGCCGGGGCTGGGCAACCTGAAGCAGCTCGCACACAATCAGCCTGACGAGAAGCAGCTTTCGCGCGTGGAGGCGATCATTTCGTCCATGACGCCACTCGAGCGACGGCATCAGCATCTCATCAACGGCAGCCGCCGGAAGCGCATTGCGAAGGGTAGTGGGACCTCGGTCGAGGACGTGAACCGTCTGCTGAAGCAGTTCGTGCAGATGAAGAAGATGCTGAAGACGCTCGGCGGCGCGGCAGGTCTGGGCGGCGGCAAGAAGAATCGGCGGGAAGCCATGAGGATGCTGAGAGGCATCGGCTAGGAAACGACAAGGAGCATCGTTGTGTTAGCCATTCGTTTACGGCGGGCAGGATCGAAGCGGCGTCCGTTCTATCGTGTCGTGGTGGCCGATTCGCGGGCGGCCAGAGACAGCAGCTTCGTGGAGATTCTGGGGCACTACAATCCCCGGACGCGTCCGGCGGCCGTCACGATCGATCGCGATCGTGTGAGCTACTGGCTCGAAAAGGGCGCGCAGGCGTCCGACACGGTGCGAACGCTGCTGGCCCGCCATGCCGGTCCGGTGCCGAGCGCCGAGACCGGTCAACGAGGCGCGTCGAACCAGTGAGCCGGGTGGGCGAGTTCGTCGAGCTGGCGGTGAAGGCGCTCGTCGATGTACCCGACGCGGTTCGGGTCGTCGAGAGCGAGCAGCGGGGCTCGACGCTGATCGAGGTATTCGCAGCGCCCAGCGACGTGGGCAAGCTGATTGGACGTCAGGGACGGACCATTGCGGCGCTCCGGACGCTGATGGCGTTGGCGGGGGAGCAGCATGGTGTCAAGGCCACGCTCGAGATTCGCGACTGAGAAAGCTCCCGGAGATCGGGCGTGACCCCGGCACAGGACGATCTCGACTGGGATGCGATGGCTGTGGTCGGCCGAGTCGCCCGTGCCCATGGCAATCGTGGTGAAGTGATTGTCAATCCCGAGACCGACTTCGTCGCAGAGCGATTTCGGGCCGGCGCTGTGATGTATGCGCGGCGGTCGGGGGCGGTCGAGGCCATTGAGCTCGGTCAGGCGCGCGTCCACCAGGGACGGCCGGTGATTCGCATACTCGGCGTCGACACCATGAATGACGCCGAGGCGATGGCTGGAGTCGAGCTCAGAGTCCCGATCGAGAACTTGCGGGCGCTGCCCGCAGGTCAGTATTACCGCCACGAACTGCGTGGCTGCCGCGTCGAGACAGTCGAAGGAGACGTCATCGGCGAGGTCGACCGCGTGGAAGGACCAGCCGCCAGCAGCTACCTCGTGGTGGTCGGGACCGGCGGGGAAGTGCTGATTCCGCTGGCCGAAGAGATTTGCGTGGTCGTCGATGTGCAGGTTCGACGCGTTGTCGTGAAGGCGATCGAAGGGCTGCTCGACCTGAACGAGCCGGGAGGCCGCCGGCGGCGATTGGCGCCGTGAAGCTCGACGTCATTACGATCTTTCCGAAGATGGTCCGGGCGCTCGTGGCGGAAGGCATTATCGGACGCGCGATCGCCGAGGGCATCTTGAACATCGCGGTGCACGACCTCCGGGATTACACGGACGATCGCCACCGCGTGGTCGACGATACGCCGTACGGTGGTGGTCCGGGGATGGTCCTGAAGCCGGAGCCGATTTTTCTGGCCGTGGAAGCGATCCGGGCCAGCCGCGGCGGGCTGGATTCGCTGATCGTGACATCGCCGCAGGGCCGGGTGTTCACGCAGGCCGAGGCAGCGCGTCTGGCCGGGCTGTCGCATGTCGCCATCGTGTGCGGCCGTTACGAGGGCGTCGACGAGCGGGTCTCGGAAGGGTTGGGCGCAGAAGAGCTGTCGATCGGCGACTATGTGCTGTCGGGTGGCGAAGCGGCCGCCCTTGTCATTGTCGACGCCGTGGCGCGTCTCGTGCCCGGGGTGGTCGGCGATCCGGCGTCGATTGAAGATGAGTCGTTCACGCGCGGCCTGCTGCACTTTCCGCAGTACACGCGCCCGGCCGTGTTTCGCGACCGCAAGGTGCCTGAAGTACTCATGTCGGGTCACCACGGCGACATTCGGGCCTGGCGCCGGCGGGAGGCCTTGAGGCGCACGCTCGACCGGCGGCCGGACTTGTTGAAAGATGCCCAGCTGGACGGCGAGCAACGCGCCGTGCTCGGCGCGTTGCGGGCAGAGCGGATGAAGGGAGCCGAAGATGACGGCGATTGACATAGTCGAAAAGGGTCAGTTGACGACACGGCCGCCAATCAAGTCTGGCGACACCGTGCGGGTGCATGTGAAAGTGCGCGAGGGCGACAAAGAGCGCATTCAAATCTTTGAAGGCATCGTGATCGGGATGCACCGCGGAGGCCTGCGGGCCTCGTTCACGGTGCGGAAGGTCTCGTTCGGGCAGGGCGTCGAGCGGATTTTTCCACTGCATTCGCCCGTCATCCAGAAGCTCGAGATCGTGCGCTCGGCGCGCGTCCGCCGCGCGAAGCTCTACTTCCTGCGAGAGCTCAAGGGCAAAGCCGCCAGGATGCGCGAGACCAAGAAAGTCATGTAGACTCGGCCAGACCGTTCGAGGCCCGATCTGCCATGACGCGCGCCCGTGCCATGCGAACCTTGGAGAACGCGTTGCGCAGACTCGGGTTTGGCCGGGTCGCGGGCGTGGACGAGGTGGGACGCGGATGCCTGGCCGGTCCGGTCTTCGCCGCCGCCGTGGTGCTCGATCCGAATCGCCACATTCCACGCATCTCCGACTCCAAGCTCGTGAGCGCTCGTGAGCGTGAGCGCCTGTTCGACTTGATCTGCGCACGGGCGCTCGCCTGGTCGGTCGCCTCGGTCCCTGTCGAAGAGATCGATCGAGTCAACATTCATCAGGCATCGCTGCAGGCCATGCGGCGCGCTCTGCTGTCGCTCGATCCCCTTCCCGATATGGTGCTGGTCGATGCTTTCCGCATTCCGGATCTGCACCTGCCGCAGCGCGGCGTGCTCCACGGCGATCGGCGCTGCTCGACCATCGCGGCTGCCTCGATTGTGGCGAAGGTCCTCCGGGATCGACAGATGGACGAGCTGCACAAGAGGGATCCCCGTTACGGCTTCGATCAGCACAAGGGCTACGCCACAGGTGCGCACCTGGCCGCGGTCGCCCGATTCGGCTATTCGGAGGTGCATCGGCGCTCGTTCCGACCCCCCTCACTCTTTGATAGGATCGAGCTGGTCGACTGAATCCGGTCCGGCTCCCTCCTGCTGCATTGTGGGCATCGATCGAGACACTGCCATTCGCCGGGCCGAGAGCCTGATCGGCGCTGGTCAGGTCGATAAGGCGGTCATGCAGAACTCCCGGATTGCCGATCGCCTCGCCCGCGCAGGGTTTCTGCCGAAGGCCGCCGCTCTCGACGAGAACATTCTGAAGCTCAAACCGGACGACGGAGACGCGGCGCTGCAGGCGGCAAGGGCGCTGGCCGTACATCTCGAGCGCAGAGCGGACGCCGGACAATGCCGCGACGTGACCGAGCGAATCGCGCCGCTCGCCGAACGTCGGGCTCAGGGATAGGAGAGCGACCTGGCACGGCGCCTGCTCGCAGCGTCGTATTTTCTCGAGGTGGGGTTGCTGCTGCTGCTCCTGCCGTGGTCCGCTTTCTGGGAACGCAACTACTTCGCCGAAGCCTCGCCGGCCATTCGCGCCGCCTTGATGAACAACTTCGTGCGCGGCGCAGTCTCAGGCCTTGGTGTGATCAATGTCATGGCCGGCGTGATCGAATTGCTTTCGGCCATCGTTGCCCGCCGCTCCGGCTATACCCGCCTCGGCGAAGAGCATTGAGCGTGTTCTCGAGCGCGTCGCGTGCCGCCTGACATCTCATGAGGCTCCTTTCAAGGCGTCCGGTGCTCTGCTACGTGACCGACCGGCGCCAGTTGGCGGTGACCGAGGTCGAGCGGCGGCAGCGGCTCCTGGCGTTGGTTCGGGCAGCGGCCCTCGGTGGCGTCGACCTGATTCAGGTCCGGGAGCGCGATCTCGATACGGCGTCGCTTCTTCGGATGGTCGTGGAGTGCCTGAAGGCCGTGCGTGAGACGGACACTGCCCTGGTTGTGAACGACCGTATCGATGTCGCGCTGGCGGCGCAAGCCACCGGCGTTCATTTACGTGCCGATTCAGTTGCCCCTGGGCGGGCACGTGTCCTGATGGGACCTGCGATGCTGATAGGACGCTCGGTGCATAGCGTTGCCGAGGCTCGACGGGTGGCCGACGCCGGCGGAGTTGACTACCTGGTGTTCGGCACGGTGTTTCCATCTGTCTCGAAGGGCCCGCAACACGAGGCGCTTGGCATCGATCGACTTCTTGCCGTGGTGCAGGCGGTCACGTTGCCCGTGCTGGCGATCGGCGGAATTGGCCTGGAGCGGGTGGCCGACATCGGCGCGACCGGCGCAGCCGGCGTTGCCGGTATCGGATATTTCCAGACAGGTGCCCCTGCAGAGCTGGCGTCTCGGCTGGCCGCCTTACGCCAGTCGTTTGACACGGCACGACTGCGCTCCCTACCATGAGACGATTCTGTCATTGCTGGTGGGCGCGGATACCCAACCCGTTCCGACCGACGGACGGAGCGCACGCGCTGGGCAGCACCGAGCCATGAAGTTTGGGGCACGCCTGCGGGCCGCGCGCGAAGCACGGGGCGTGACGCTCCGCGAAATCTCGGCGCGCACGCGGATCTCTCTCGCACATTTCGAGGCCCTCGAGCGCGATGAGATCTCCAGGCTTCCGGGGGGGATTTTCTCCCGCGCGTTCGTCCGGGCGTATGCAGCCGAGGTCGGCCTCGATCCCGAGGCGACCGTCCAGGAGTTCCTCGAGGCCTTTTCCGAAGACGGACTGACCGCCGGCCGCGCGCAGATCGAACTCGAAGACAACCAGGCGATCGAAAGCCAGCGCCGTGTGGCCCAGACGGTGGTGAAGTTGCTGATCGTCAGCATTCCCCTCGTCCTGACCGTGATGTATTTCACGCTCGCTGGGGGCGAGCGTGTCTCGTCGCCTCCCCCAAGTGCCGCAAGCGCCACACGTGATCTGAAACCGCCACCCGATGCGCCGCCGATTCCGGTGCCGTCCGCCGTGGGCGCGCCTGTTCGAGGCGAGGCCATCGACGCGCGTTTGGAGAACCTCGAGGTCGTGCTGAGATCGTCCCGCGAATGCTGGGTCTCGGCCGCCGCCGACGGATCCGTGCTGTTCACAGCGACGATGATCGCCGGCGAGGAGCGGACGATTCGAGCCCAGCGGAATCTGGCGCTGAGGATCGGCGATGCAGGAGCGATGACGCTGTTCATCAACGGCGAACGGACGGCGCCGATCGGCGGAAATGGCCAGGTCGTGACGATCCGTGTAACCCCCGAAAACTATCGAAGTCTGATCAGCGGCCGGTAGATCTCCCGATGTCTGCCTTCTGGCGGCGCAAGGGGCCATCGGCCACGTGCGCGCGATCTCTAGATGCTCTCTGGTTTCAGCGTCGGGAGCGACGCTTGTGTGGTGGCGCGCGGTGGCCGCTTCGTTGTGCCCACTCGGAGCGAAGCATCGACAGACCGTCCATGTAGACGGCGGCGCGTTCGCGTTCCTCCTCCGTCGCCATCGATTTGAGGATGGCGATGGCCCGCACGAGATCCTGCCGGATGGTGGCGTGGGTTGCCCCGAGGTAAAGCGCCTTGATTTCCGCGACCTTGTTCGTCAAGGGTGTTCCGTGACGTGCAGACCGTCCATGTCCACTCGATAGTCGAGCACGCGAGCGCCCGCCCGATCGAGCGCATCGCGAACGGCCGGGATCCGGGCAGGTTCCGCAAAAAACACCACGCAGCCACCGCCGCCGGCCCCGCACACTTTTGCTGACAGCGCACCCGCGTTTCTGGCCCGAGCCATCAGCTCGTCGATGGCCGGAGTGGTGACACCGGGAGCCAGGCGCTTGCGGTGTTCCCATTCAGCCGCCAGACAGCGCGCCACTGCCGCCCAGTCACGGGCGATCAGCGCGTGCCGCATCGCCCGCGCCGCCTCCAGGATGCGCGCGAATGAGGCGTACACCTCGCGATCGCCGTCGATATGGCGCTTCACGATGTCCCAGTTGTTGGTACCCGACGCGCGGGGCTCACCCGTGTACGCGAGCACGATGCGTTGCTGCAGCTCCTCGGCCGGAATCTGGAGTGGCACCCGCCGGGGCTCGCCGACGCCGAACTCCAGCGCCGCGACGCCGCCGTAGAGGGCAGGCGGGTAGTCCTGCCAGCCTGTCGGCACACCAATCGCCTGCGCTTCGACATCTCTCGCGATTCCCAGGAGCTGTTCGTTGCTGTACCGACGGCCGGTCCAGCGCGACAACGCTCCGCACACGGCGATGTTCAAGGCCGAAGACCCCGCGATTCCTGCTCCAGCCGGCGACTCGGCCCTCGTCGTGAGCGTCACGTTCTCCGCGTCGAAGAACGCCATCAGCCGCGCCAGGAGGCTGGAAGGGTCCTGCTCGACCAGGTTGCGCGCGGTGCGACCCTCGAGCCGGCGGCCGGTATCGATCGAATCCACCGCAACCGCGCCATCGGTCCGTGATTCCAGCGAAGCCCGCGCCAGCAGGCTGATGGCGACATTGATGGTCTCGACCCGATCGTGAAAGAGGTAGAGCGGCCAGATGTCGATGGTGCCACCGGCGAGATCGATGCGCGTGGGCGCCGAGGCGTCGAGTCTCACCGCGGGATGTCGGAAAGATGGCCGATCACTCGCCGAGCCGAATCGGCATGTCGGCGATCACATAAGCCATGACGCCAAGTGCCGCAACCGCACGCGACAGGTCGAGCGGATCGATCTTGTCGATCGTATCGGCGGCCGTGTGATGAATGAGGAAGAACTCGGATGTGTCGACGTCGAGCGACATGGCCGGAATGCCAGCCGCGTGCACACTGGGCCCGATGTCCGCGCCTCCGCCATTGGGGCCGATGCGATCGACACCGATGCCGCGCAGCAGGCGGCCCACCTCGGTGACCGTGGCCCGGGCCCGGCTCGTGCCGGTAAAGCCGAACCCGAAGGGGCGAAAGACGCCGGTGTCGGATTCGATCATCAACACGTGGTCCTTCAGCTCGTGCAGATGCTGGTCGCGATAGGCGAGACCACCGCGCGTGCCGTTTTCTTCGTTCGTCCAGAGCACGACGCGGATGGTGCGGCGCGGCCGGAGGTTCAGCTTCTTGAGAATCCTCAAGGCCTCCCACGTCGCCACACAGCCCCCGCCATCGTCCGACGCCCCGGTGCCGACGTCCCAGGAATCGAGGTGTCCGCCCATCACGACGACTTCGTCCGGTTTCTCGCTGCCCACCAGCTCGGCGATGACATTGGCGGAAGGCACGTCCGGCTCGGTGCGGGCCTCCATCTTGAGGCGAACGACGGGCCGGAGCCCGCCGTCGTAAAGGCGTTGTAACCGCTCGGCGTCCTCAACGGTGATTGCCGCCGCAGGAATCTGAGGGGCCTCGCTTGCGTATCGCATCGAGCCGGTGTGGGGTGTCCGATACCCCCGCGGGCCAATGGATCGAACCAACGCCGCCACGGCTCCATGCCGCGCTGCCCGCACCGCCCCCCACGATCGGTATTCCACCGTCTGAGGGTAGTTCGTGAACGGCGCATTGAAGACAACGATGCGCCCAGGCGCGTCCATGCGCCGCGCCTCCAAATCATCGAAGCTGGAGACCATCAGCACCTCGGCCTCGATGCCTTCGCGCGGCGTCCCGATACTGCCACCCAGACCGAGCATGACGAGGGTATGGTGTCCGGGCCGGACGATTTCGGCGCTCTCAGCGCCACGCACCCACCGGGGAACCATCACAGGTTCGGTGCGAACGCGTTCGAGTCCGTCCTGCCTCATTTCGGCGACTGCCCAATTGATGGCTTCGTCGAGCGCAGGTGATCCGCTGAGACGGTGTCCGATGGTGTCGGTCAGGACGCTCAGCCGCTGCCACGCCGCACGAGTGCCCAGCGCTTCTCCGATGATGCGGCTGGCCGGTTCAGCGTACCGGGTGGCAATGTCCTCGGCGCGAACCGCCGGGTGGACCACGGAAACGAATGTACCGACCGCCGCGGTGACTACCCAGAGCGAGCCAAATCGCCGCACCTCGCGCGAGCCTCCTGTGAGCGTAACCAGCTGTTGGTGTTCGGGAGCTGGGGGAGCGACTCAGGATATCGCAACTCTCACGTCGACCGGGAGAGTCAGCGTCGCGCGACAGCCCGGTCCGTCGGGCCGATTTCCCAGCGTCAGCGATCCGCCGTGGGCTTCGGCGATTTGGCGGCTGAGCACGAGGCCGATGCCGGACCCGGCCGGTTTGGTGGTGAAGAACGGCACGAACAGATTGGCCGTGTTCAACAGCCCGGGTCCCTCATCCTCGATCCAGATCTCGAGGGTCGCGCGTTGGCGGCTCCACCCGGCCCGTACGCCACCGCCCGTCTCGAGCGCGGCGTCGACGGCGTTGCGAAGGAGATTGATGAGCAGTTGCTCGAGCTGATCGGGGTCGGCATGCAGGGTCGTGTCGGGGCCGTCGACGAGATCGATGCTGAGCCGCGTCTCGAGCCGCAGCACACGGTGCAGCAGCGCCGCAAGCTGGATCGATTGGACGACGGGTCGTGGCAGGCGCGCCAGCCGCGCGTAGGCGCTCGTAAAGCGGCCCAGCGAGTCGGCACGGGCGCCGATCACACCCAGCCCGCGCCGCATGTCATCACGCCAGTCGTCGGGAGGCTCCGCGCGTTCCAGCAGGCTCTCGAGGCTTCCAGCGACCGATTTGATGGGCGCCAGCGAGTTGTTCAGCTCATGGCCGATAACACGTATCAGTCGCTGCCACGCCTGGCGCTCTTCGTCGCGCAGAGGACGGCTCAGATCCGAGAGGACCAGAAGCTGGTGGGGCAGACCATCCTGCCGGAAGGTCGTGCGTCGCACTTCCCACTTGCCCGCACCGCCCGGAAAGGTCACATCGAGGATGCGAGGCACGTCACCGGTGAGACACTGGGTGAGCCCCAGCTTGCCGGCTGTCTGGCCGAGCAGATGTTGTTCGGGCTGAGCCAGCACACGCTCGCCCGCGCGATTCACCAGCCTGAGCCGCTGATCGCCGTCGAAGGCGAAAACGGCCACGTCGATTTCGGCCATGACCGTTCTGAGCAGCGCCGTCGCCTCCAGCGCTCCGAGCCGCTGCGAGCGAAGGGTCTCGGCCAGCGCATTGACCTCACTCATGACGTCGCCCAATGGATCGTGGCTGCGGGCAGCAGGCCTGAAGCGTATCGAGAAATCCTCCTCTCGGAGCGCAGCGAGGAGGTTCGACAGGGTCTGGAGGGGCACCACGACGCGCGAGCGAAGAGACAACGCCAGGCCGATCCAGCAGCCGACGATCACGGCGGTCAGCACCACCTGAACGATGAGTGTGTAGTCGCCCGTCCAGAGGAAATACAGCGCCAGTGCGGATCCGGGAAGGCCGGCCACCAGGGCCATGAAGAGAACACGGCGATCGTGCGAGACGCGGGGCTCTGGCGGCGCGGACAACAAGAGGTCGGACTCGCCGGCGGGTGGCGCGGTCCCCAGTCCGTCGGCGTCAGGTGCGGCCCCGGGCATTGTCGATCAGAGACCGTAGCGTTGCAGGCGCCGATAGAGGGCGCTGCGGCTGAGACCGAGCGCCTTGGCGGCATGGCTCACGTTGCCGTCATGGCGCGCCATGGCCTTCTTGATGAGAAAGGACTCGACCTCTTCGAGGCTCATGTCTTCGATGCGCGGCGAGGAATCCCGGCCCGGTTTGAGGCCCAGTTCCGCAGTCTTGATGGACGGTCCCTGCGCCATCAGGACGGCTCGCTCGACCGCGTGATCGAGCTCGCGGATGTTGCCCGGCCAGGGATGTTCGAGCAGGACCTGAAGCGCAGATGGCTCGAACCCGGAGAGGGTCTTTCGATAGCGTCCGGCGTGCTGCGTCAGAAAGTGCGTGGCGAGCAGCGGAATGTCCTCGCGGCGCGCCCTGAGAGGTGGCAGGTGGATTTCGATGGTGTTGAGCCTGAAGAGAAGATCCTGCCGAAATCGCGCGGCGGCGACATCCTCGCCGAGATCGGCATTGGTCGCCGAAAGAATTCGCACATCCACCTGCCTCGTGCGCGAAGACCCGACGCGTTCGAACTCTCCGGTCTCGACGACACGAAGCAGTTTGGTCTGCAGGGGCATCGAAATGTTGGCAATCTCATCGAGGAACAGGGTGCCGCCATCCGCCAGTTCGAAGCGTCCCACGCGATCGGTCTTGGCGTCGGTGAACGCCCCTCGTACGTGGCCGAACAGCTCGCTCTCGAAGAGGCCCTCGGACAGCCCTCCAGCGTTCACGGTCACGAGCGGTCTCGCCGAGCGGGTGGAGACGGCGTGCAGCGCCTGTGCGACAGCGCCCTTGCCGGTGCCGTTCTCGCCGGTGACGAGCACGTTCGCCTCGGATGGCCCGACGCGCGCGATCAGTTGCAAGACCGGCTGCATCGCCGCCGACTGCGCAATGAGCTGCGGCCCGCGTTCGGTTCTGAGCAGCCGGTTCTCGGCCTCGAGTCGCTGCCCCTGCCGCAAGGCGCGGCTCAGATCGACCTGTGTGCGCAAGATCGCCAGAACACGCGCGTTGTCCCAGGGCTTGCGCACGAAATCGCGCGCGCCCCGGCGCATGGCTTCCACGGCGATGTCCACCGTGCCCCAGGCCGTCATCACGACAATCGGGAGCGTGGCATCGGCTGCCTGGACCTTTGAAAGCAGGTCGAGACCCTCTTTGCCCGAAGTCGTGTCCCGGGCGTAGTTGAGGTCGATCAAGACCGCGTCGTATTCGCGATCCTCGACGGCCTGTAGTACGGCTGCGGGAGAGGCCACGGTGTCGCTCTGGTAGCCTTCCGTCTTGAGCAGCAGCCTGAGCGCCTCGAGGACGTCCGGCTGATCGTCGGCAACGAGAATGCGAGGGGGCACGGTGCTCAGCAAGCAGACGACGCGTCAGGCGCCGATCTCGGCGTCCATCTTCACCACCCAGCCGTCCGCCAGCTGGACGACCCGGTCGCCGTATGAGGCATTGGTTTCGGAATGGGTCACTTGCACGATCGTCGTCCCGTCCTGATTCAGACGCTTGAAGAGCTCCATGATTTCGCGGCCCTGTGCCGAATGCAGGTTGCCGGTAGGCTCGTCGGCGAGAATCACCTTCGGGCTCGCAATGATGGCGCGCGCCACCGCCACGAGCTGCTGCTGGCCGCCTGAGAGCTGCGTGGGATAGAGATCCTTCTTCCCGACGATCTGAAACCGATCGAGCACATCGGCCACGAGACTCTGCCGCTCCTTGCGCGGCACGTTCCTGTACGAGAGCGGCATCTCGAGATTCTCGTAGACGGTCAGATGATCGAGCAGGTGATAGCTCTGAAACACGAATCCGATGTACTGCTTGTGCAGCGCGGCACGCGCCTTGGCATTGAGCGTGTGCACAGCCTCGTTCATGAAGAAGTACTCGCCGTTCCAGCTCGCGTCGTGCATGCCGATGATGTGGAGCAGGGTAGACTTGCCCGCGCCCGAGGGACCCATGATCGAGATGAACTCGCCTTCGCGCACCTCGACGCTGACGCGGCGGAGCACATACGTGCGCTGGACCCCGTGCTCGTAGTACTTCTCGATGCTGCGCAGCTGGATGAGCGGTTCCATTGAAGACGATTCTATGTCGACCGACGCGGCCGCTAGACGACCGCCACTGTTTCTTCGACGATCCGTCCATCGAACAGATGAATCGTGCGCTCGGCATGCCGGGCGTACCGGGGATCGTGGGTCACCATGCAGATGGTTGCGCCCGAACGGTGCAAGTCGCGCAGCAGATCCATCACGGCTTCACCGCTGCGGGAATCGAGGTTGCCGGTGGGCTCGTCGGCCAGCAGGATGGACGGCTCGCCGGCCACCGCGCGCGCGACGGCGACGCGTTGCTGCTGACCGCCCGACAACTGGCTGGGCAGGTGTTTGGCTCGATGGGCCATGCCGACGCGCTCGAGCGCCTTGTTGGCCCGCTCGCGGCGCTCGGCGGACTTCATGCCGCGATAGGTGAGCGGCAACTCGACGTTCTCGAACACGGTGAGATCGCCGATGAGATTGAAGCTCTGAAAGATGAATCCAATCTCACGGTTCCGCACACGAGCCCGCTCGGACATCGCCAGATCCGCCACCGGGCGTGTATTCAGCCAGTAGTGGCCGTCGGTCGGCGTGTCGAGCAGGCCGAGTATGGAGAGAAGCGTCGACTTCCCGCAGCCTGACGGTCCGGCGATGGCAACATACTCACCCTTGCCGACTTCCATGTGAATGCCGGCGAGCGCGTGAGTCTCGACCTCGTCGGTGAGAAACACCTTCTTGACGCTCTCGAGCTTGATCAATGTCTGCGGCGATCCCTCCATAGTGTCTCCTCTGTTCCGCATCCACGAGCCGTGAGACGCCGTCACCGCAGCTGAACGCGGTCGTAGGCGTCCCACGCCGACATATCGGACAAGATCACCTGGTCGCTCGGATTGAGACCTTGGACGACCTCGATGGTGTTGACGGAGCTTCGGCCCAGCTTCACTTGAACGCGGCTGGCCTCGCCCGCCTCGTTGATTCGGAACAGGCCAACCGCGCTGTGCTCCTGCCCGAAGGCGGGCCGCCCGACATACAGGACGTCGGTGAGCCGCTCGAGTTCGATGGTGCCGTCCACGCTCAAATCCGGGCGTGCGCCCTTGGGGAGCGCGCCGATCAGTTCTACATCAACCGTTACGGTCCCATTCTGTACCGCGGGATCGATGCGCATGACGCGGCCGGCGACGATGCCGTTACGAGTGTCGACGGTGGCCGGCTGGTCGAGCTGGATATCCTTCGCTTGCGTTTCCGCGATTCGGAGCTCGGCCTTGAGGCGAGCAGGGTCGGCCACGCGTGCCACGTTGGCGCCCGCGGTCACGCGCTGGCCTTCTTCAACAGGCACGAGCTGCAGCACACCGGTCATGCCGGCACGCACCGTCAGGGCGTCGCGCTCGTTCCGGCGAAGCTCCGCCAGCGCGCGCAGCTGATCGACCTGGGCCTGCTGCACGGCGATCCGCGCTTCCGACGATTCCGTCGTGCTCGCCAGGCGCCTTTCCTCGAGCGAGTTCCGCATGGCCAGCGAGTCGGCCAGTACCTGCGACTGTTTCAGCACGAGGGTCGACACCAGCTCCTGGCGCGCGAGCTCTTCATTGACTTCGGCCTGGAGCTTGGCCTGTAGATAGTCCGCGTGGACGGCCGCGGCAGCCGCCTCCTGCGCCAGCCGCTCCTGCTGGAGCTGGACGCGGAGGTTCGCGAGCCCGGCCTCCGCGGCTTTGAGTTGCAGCGCCGCGTCGAGGGCCTCCTGCTGCACGGTGGGATTGCTCAATTCGAGAACGACGGAGTCCGGCGTGACCGGTTTTCCCGGGCGAATGACGATCCGCTCGACTCGGCCTTCCGTGAGAGCCGGAATCCAGCGAACATCTTCGGGCACGAGCGTGCCGGGTCCGCGTACCTGACGCAGCATCGATCCCTTCTTGACCGTGTCAACCCAGACCGTTCCGCGCTCGACGGTGGGCGCCGCGGGCTTCAAGCGCGAGAGGCCCCACGTAACACCGAGAACGGTCAGCAGAGCCGCACCACCGTAGAGAGCCCGCCGAATCTGCTTCTTCCGAACGACGGACTTGGGACGGGCGATGTCCATTGGCCTTAGACGATTTGGGCAGTCAAAAAGTGCAAAGTCACGACAACATCTCCAAATGGAGTGCCAGAGCCGCTCAGGTGCCCTAACCTGTGCGCCCAGAATATATTAGCGTTATTGCCCGCGTCGTCTTTCGCTCGCCGAATGTCCGGACGTGGGACGAGGCTTCCCATTGATGGGCAGCCGACCGCTAAGGGCCTTCGGTCACGATGATCATCGCCGTCGATTCGGGTCCGAGTCCCACATCCTGTCGGAACTCGGCGAGGCTATCGTCCGTCATGAGCCCGATCAGGGCTGCAAGACCACAAGCTCCCGAGGGACCGGCCCTCACTTCTGGCTCACCCGGGCGAGGATGCGCCAATCGCTCCATCGCCTCCCGCGCCTCATCGTCCGACACCCGGACGAACCCGTTCATGGCCGCGGCGATCACGGGCCACGCGATAGTCGAAGCCTCGGCGCAGCGAAGACCCTCCATGATGGTGTCGAGTCGGCCGGTGAGCGACACCCGGCGGCCGGCGCGAGCCGATTCGAACAGACACGCAGCACCCGTAGGCTCGGCACAAATCAGCGCCGGCCGTTTGAAGGCTGTGTGGTCGTTCCACCAGCTGGCCGCCGCCGCTGCCAGGCCGCCCACGCCGGCCTGTACGACCACGACGTCAGGGGGGCGTGGCCAGGCAGCCTTGGCTTCGTCGAACAAGCGGGTGTATCCGAGCATGATCCAGCGGGGAATTTCGTCATAGCCAGGCCAGGCCGTGTCCGACACGATTTGCCAACCGTGCGCGGCTGCCTGGGATGCGACTTCCTTCACGGCCTCGTCGTACGAGCCGCTATAGACGACGACGCTCCCACCCTCGCGCGCCACCGCGTGAATGCGTTCAGGGCGCGTACCCGCCGGCACATAGACGATCGATCTGAGTCCGCGGCGGGCGGCGGCATGTGCCACAGCGCGGCCGTGGTTTCCGGCCGTCGCGCACGCCAGTACGGCGTTCGCGCCCAGCCGGCCCGACGCGTCGAGCTTCGCCAAGGCGAGCTCGACGCCCGTGATCTTGAACGCGGGAAGACCATAGCGGTCGGACTCGTCCTTTACCAGGAGGTCGGCGAGACCAATCGAGGCCGCGAGCGCCCCCAGCCGGTGAAGGCGGGTCGGCAAGAGGTCGGGTCGTTCCGAGTGGAAAGCGGACACGAAGGTGTAGTCGTCGGGGCCGAAGAGACTCGACGCCGAATGCCCACGAGGCGCGGTACTGTTGACGAACAAGCGCATTGGCAGGCTCAAATCGGCTCCGTATGATAATGTCGAGGAGCCGGCCGCTTCCGGTCTTTTCTCGAGAGGTCGAACCAACGATGGGATATCCAGAATTTCTGATCGCGCCGATGCGCGAGGAGCTCACGGCACTGGGCGTGAAAGAGCTGAGGACTGTCGCCGACGTGGACGCAGCCGTAACGCGTCCCGGCACGGTCATGATTGTCGTGAACTCGGTGTGCGGTTGCGCGGCGGGGAAGGCGCGGCCGGGTATCGCTATCGCGATGCAGAACGCCGTGACGCCGGATTTCACCGGCAGTGTCTTTGCCGGCGCCGACATCGAGGCGACCAACCGCGCCCGCGGTTACTTTACCGGGTATGCCGCGTCTTCACCTTCGGTGGCGTTGCTGAAGGACGGCAAGCTCGTGTATATGCTCGAGCGGCAGCGCATCGAGAATCGGGATGCCGTCTCCATCGCGCAGGAGCTTCGTGCGGCGTTCGACAAGTACTGCGGGAGCCAAGTGGAGCAGCCGGTCAAGGTGTCCTAAGCCGGCCGATTGTCCGACTGCCCCCTATCCGCCGCGTGTGTGCATCTCGAGGTGCGGATCGCGCTTGAGCTCGCTGACTGGAATGAGCGGCTCACGATCGCGCGTCGCCAGCCGCACTTCGGCGCCGCGTTCATCGCGACTCATCCAATTCGACTGCAGGAGTTGGCGTAACTCTTCGTTCGAGGCGCCGCGTCTCAGTGTGCCTCTCAAATCGAGTCCCTGGACGGCATAGAGGCACAGGTACCAGAGTCCGTCCGCCGTCAGCCGGCTGCGGTCGCAGGTCCGGCAGAACGGCTCGGTTGTGGATGCGATGATGCCGAAGGTCGAGCCATCGGGAAGCACGTACCGATCGGCTGGCGCGGCGGCTTCCTTCTCGACCGGTTCGATGCGCCCATAGCGTTTCGAGAGCGCATCGAGCATTTCCACGCGAGACACCACCTGATCGAGAGACCACATCGTGGCGCCGCCCACGTCCATGTACTCGATGAACCTCACCTCTGCGCTGACGGTCTTTCCGAACTCGATCAAATCCACCAATTCGTCGTCGTTGACACCGCGCACGACGACAGTGTCGATCTTCAACGTGCCGAAGACCCGATGGGCGGCGCGGATGCCCTCGAGCACGTCATCGCGGGCGTTCAGGCGTGTGATGAGGCGAAAGCGGTCGGCCCTGAGCGTGTCGAGACTGACCGTCACTCGATGCAGTCCGGCGGCCTTGAGCGAGTCGGCTTGTGCGGACAGAAGAATACCGTTCGTCGTGAGCGCCAGGTCCTTGATCGCTGCCTGTTCCGCCAGCAAGCCCACCAAGGTGTCCAGGTTCTGGCGGAGCAGAGGTTCGCCGCCCGTCAGCCGCACCTTGTCGACGCCGAGCGATGTGAAAACGCCGACCAGACGGTCGATCTCCTCGAACCCGAGAATGTCCTGCTTGGCGAGCCACACGTATTCCGCCTGCGGCATGCAATAGCTGCAGCGCATGTTGCAGCGGTCAGTGACGGAGAGCCGCAGGTTGCGAAGCGGCCGGCCGAGGCGATCGGCGAGCGTCATCAATGCATTATGACATCGGGTGCCGTCACGTCTCGATCCGACGGACTTGTGGCGCCGCCGAGTGCCGTTTCCAGGGGATCGCCCGTGACGTTACGGGAGGGGAAGGATGGGGAGTCGGTTCCCCGGCAGGAATGGCCGCGACGTGATCTGCCCGGCGAAAGCGGCGGCCCAGCGCCCAGGCACCCGCGTTCCGCATCGAGGGCACTCGCCCTGTGGCGTCAGGCGGTAGTTGCGGATGTGATAGCCGAACCTCTCGACCAGGGTGACCCCACACGCGGGGCACATCGTGTCCTCGAGTGCGCCGACCTGGCCAGGCAAGTTTCCCGCGTAGATGAAGCGCAGCCCTGCGCGGCGGCCGATGTCGGCCGCGCGCATCAGCATCTCGGGCGTGGTGTCGGAGGGATCCGTCATCCTGTAATCCTTGTGAAACGCCGTGACGTGCCACGGGATGTCGGCGGACACCGCCGCCAGAAACTCCGTGAGACGCGCGAGCTCGTCGTCGCTGTCGTTGAATCCGGGGATGAGGAGCGTGACGATCTCCAGCCAGATATCCATCGCGTGCAGGCGGCGAATCGTGTCGAGGATCGGCTGGATGCGGCCGCCAAGCTGCCGATAGTGCCGGTCGTCAAAGCTCTTGAGATCGACTTTGTAGAGGTCGACCCACGGCCTCAAATACTCGAGCACGCGCGGCGTGCCGTTCCCGTTGGACACGAACGCTGTCGTGAGACCAGCGTCCTTCGCTTCCTTGAAGATGGCGACCGCCCATTCACTGGTGATGAGCGGCTCGTTATACGTGCTGACGAGGACCCTGGCGCCGAGACGGACGGCGTCACCGACGATCGTCCGAGGGCTCGTCTCGATGGGAGGCGCCACAGCGTCGGGATCGCGAAGCGCCTGCGAGGTGACCCAGTTCTGGCAGTAGGAGCAATGCAGATCGCAGCCCAGCATCCCGAAGCTGTACGCGAGCGCCCCGGGATAGGCGTGAAAGAACGGTTTCTTCTCAATCGGATCGCACTGCACGCCACCAACGTAGCCCCAGGGCACCATGAGGCGTCCGGCCCGATTGAAGCGCACTTTGCACACCCCGGCTGCGCCGTCAGGGATCTTGCAGTCATGCCCGCAGGCGTAGCAATGCACCCAGTCGTTGTCGCGCTCATCGTAGAGCTCGCCGGTCTGCACACGGCGCTCGAGCGCCTCAGCTAGCGTGGCCATAGACCCGAATTCATTGTGGGACCGAGCGTGCGCGATTGCAATCGACGTCGCGCAACCCTCGGACAGGTGAGCCGTCCTCCTGCGGCCGTCCCGTGCGAGGCGATTGACCAGTCGGCCGCGGCATCCTGCGGGTGCTCGTCTATAATCAATGGTTCCCATGAAGCGCATTCTGATCACGAACGACGACGGCGTGTATTCGGAGGGAATCCGGGCTCTGGCGGACGCCCTGGCAGGGCTGGGGGAGGTCATCATAGTGGCGCCCACCGAGGAGGCGAGCGCGATCGGGCATGCCCTGACGCTCAAGCGTCCGCTGCGCCTCGAGAAGCTGGCGCCAGCTATTTATGCCGTAGACGGGACGCCGACCGACTGCGTGAACCTCGCAATCACGAAGGTCTTCAACGGCCTGCCCGACTTCGTGGCCTCGGGCATCAACAAGGGCTGGAACATCGGCGACGACGTGACCTACTCTGGCACGGTGGCTGGCGCGCTCGAGGGCGCGCTCCTTGGCGTCCCCGGGATGGCCGTGTCGCTCCGGCATTCGCGCGAGAACGTCTACGACTTCACCCATGCCGCCAGGGCTGCGGCGTCGGTGAGCGAATGGGTCCTCGAGCACGGGCTGCCTGCGCGGACGTTTCTGAACGTCAACGTGCCCCGAAGCGAACCGCGCGGGAGCCGAGTGACCGTCCAGGCCATGCGCAATCACGTGACGTCGGTGGGCGAGCGGCACGATCCGAAGGGCCGGCCGTATTACTGGATCGAAGAAGGGCAGAGCGAGTGGGTGGCGGACGAACGCTCCGATTACCAGGCGGTGCGGGAGGGGTATGTGTCGATCACGCCGCTTCAGCCCGACCTGACGGCGCATGCGGCGCTGGCGCACCTCTCGGCCCTAACGCTCACGGGCGCAGGTGAGCTAAGATAGTCGGGCGTCGGGGCGTGGCTCAGCCTGGTAGAGCACTCGGTTCGGGACCGAGGGGTCGGTGGTTCAAATCCACTCGCCCCGACCATTTCTATAACTTCCTGTTCGCCACGAAGTCGTACTTCACCCTCACCTCCACGCCCAGACTCCCGTCGGCCTTCTGCTCCTTGTAGCTCATCTCGAGCCTTGCAAAATGCAGGCTCACCTGATCCATCGGCGAGGCATTGCTCTGGGCGTCTGCCGCCACCTGATACGACGAGATCACGACACCGTCCAGGGTGACCTTCAAGTACTCATGCTGACTCCCGCCCGCCTTGCGGACTGACAGGATCGCGTGCTTGTACTGCTGCCCGGTGGCGCAGCCGAGCATGAGGAGCGGCGAGCTCTTGTCGCTCTTCTTGACGAATTGAAAATCCTGCGCCTGGGTCTTGTTAGCCGCGGGACCGCTGCTTGACCCGGTACCGGGCGCAGCCGTTTCACCCCAGCTGAACGACTCGACCTCGATCTCGCCCTGGTGCTTCGCATCGACCGACTCGCCGTCGAGGCCGGCGATCTTCAGAAAGCAGTCGACTTGTGCCATCTGCATCTCTCCGCATCACGGGTGTAGGGAGAAGCCGAGTCCGAACGGTGCCGCGACGCCACAGTCTAGTGCACCGCACCGTGCGATGCGGGCCGGGAACGCGCCATGGCGAATGTCCAGCTGTCGGCTCGAACGTCAGCAGCCGCGCAGACTGCCCGGCCGGTTCGAGTGGGACGCGCCAGCTCAACAGTTCACGCCTCTCCTGGGCTGAGCTCCGCACATTGTAAGATTCGTCGCCGACCGGCACGGAGGCACCATGCCACCATCTCCCTCGGTTGCATCGGGTCAGCTGTTTCTTCTCCTCGACGATCAGCCCGCACTCATCCAGAGCGCCGACGGCGGCAACATCAAGGGCGAGGTCGTGACGGTCAATCTGGGTCCTGAACAGCTCGCGATGAAGCACATCTCGAGACTCACGTTCGAGCCTTTCTCGATAGGCGTTGGGCTGGCGATGGGGAAGCCGCTCGCGGAGTGGATCAAGGCATGCCTCGACCTGTCGCCGACGCGCAAGCACGGCTCGGTGGTTGCCGCGAAGGCCGACAAGAAGGTCCACTTCTATCGCACATTCCATAACGCCCTCATCGAGAGCATCACCGTCCCGGCCATGGACGGGGCCAGCAAGGACGCGGCCTTCTTCACCATCACATTTCAACCCGAGGAAATCATCTACGCGAAACCCGACGACGCCGTGATCGGCAGCGTGAATCCGAAGCAGAAGAAGTGGCTCCGTTCGAACTTCCGCCTTCGTGTCGGCAATCTACCGTGCGACCGTGTGACGAAAATCGATGCGTTCACGATCAAACAGACAATCGTCGAGCACCGCGACGGCGGAGACCGCCGAGGGCACAGGTTGGCGCCGACACACCTCGAATACCCGAATCTCAAGGTCACGTTTTCTGCGGCTGATGTCGGTCCGTGGCAGGAGTGGTTCACCGAGTTCGTCATCTCCGGACACAACGGACAGGACAGGGAGCTCGCGGGTGCGCTGGAGTTCCTGGATACGACCAGCAAGGAAGTTCTCGGGTCAGTCGAACTGTCACAGGTGGGCATCTTCGCGCTGTATGCGGAGAAGCACGAGTCGAACAAGGACGCGATTGCACGCTACGTCGCGGAGCTCTATGTGGAGAGGATGGTCATCAAGCTGAAGAACGTTTAGCCGCCCTGCGATTCCCTGGCCACGTCGAGCGAGCCCCACGCACCCTTCAGATTCGAGGCATCCTGCCAGCCTTCCGCCAACCTTCAGAAGATCGCCGAGCAGCCGCTCGAGCGCGAGCAAGGCGACGGCGCCTGCCCCCGTGGGTTTCTCAGCATGCCCTTTGCAAGACAGGTCGCCCGGTGATGAGATGTCCAAATACGGTCAGGCAGCATCGCGACGCGTGAAATCGGCGATGCGCCGGCGCAAGAAGGGCACGCTCAAGAGCAGCTCGGGAAAACGAGTGACGAGCCGGAAGCAGGCCATTGCCATCGCTCTCAGTGAGGCGCGAGAGAAGGGCGCCAAGGTTCCACGGAAGAGCTCCGGCAAGAGTAGGAAGGATTCCTGATGTCGAAGGTGGATCGGCGACCTGTGCGGTATGCCGTCGTCGGCCTCGGACACATCGCGCAGGCGGCGGTGCTGCCAGCGTTTGCGCACGCGAGGCGCAACTCGCGCTTGGCCGCTCTCGTGAGTGACGACCCGGACAAAAGGCGAATTATCGGGCGCAGGTATCGGGTCGAAGCCGTCTATGGGTACGACGAGTACGAGGCGTGCCTGGAGCGGGTCGACGCGGTCTATATCGCGCTTCCCAACTCGATGCACGCGGAATACACGATTCGCGCCGCTCGAGCCGGCGTGCACGTTCTCTGTGAAAAACCGATGGCCGTCACAGTGGACGAGTGTCAGGCGATGGTCGACGCGTGTCGGGAACACCGCGTGAAACTGATGATCGCCTATCGGCTGCACTTCGACGAGATCAACCTGGCCGTGATCGATCTGGTGCGAAAGGGACGCATTGGTACGCCGAAGTTCTTCAACTCGTCGTTTTCGATGATCGTCCGGCCCGGAAATATTCGAACAGAAAAGGAACTGGGTGGTGGCACGTTGTACGACATCGGGGTGTATTGCATCAATGCAGCCCGCTACGTGTTTCGGTCCGAGCCCAAAGAGGTGATGGCGATCTCGGTCAACAGCGGATCCTCGAAGCTGAACGAGATCGACGAGTCGACCGGGGCGCTTCTGCGGTTCGACGGCGAACGGGTGGCGGCCTTCATCACGAGTTTCAATGCCGCAGATGTCGCGTCATACCGGATCGTCGGCACCAAGGGGCACGTTCGCGTGGACCCGGCGTACGAGTATGCCGAAGGCCTGGCCTACGAGTTGACCATCGACGGGAAGACTTCGCGAAAGCGGATCAGTAAGCGAGATCAGTTTGCACCGGAACTGCTGTATTTCTCGGATTGCATTCACCGCAACCGTGCGCCGGAACCCTCGGGTCAGGATGGCCTGCAGGACGTGCGCATCGTGCAGGCGCTCTACGAGTCGGCTGAAACGGGAAAGGCCATTCCGATTCCGCCGTTCCGCGATGCGAAACAGCCGACGGCGAAACAGCACATCCGCCGGCCCGGTATTTCCAAGCCTGCTCTCGTCAAGGTCAGAAGTGCCAGCCGCTAGCACCACCGCTTGCCCCGTCGCTGGCGAAATGGTCCCTCGGCCAAAAATCAGGTCGCACGCCAATGCTGCGGGGAGCGGGAATTACCGGAAGCGCCCAAACCGGAAGAGCCGGTGATCAGACGACTGCACGCCCTGCCACTGCTCCAGTAGCATGCGCGCTGCCAGAAAGCTGAACGTCATGCCGTTCCCCCCGTAGCCGAGCGCGAACAGATGCCCCGGGTAGAGTCGGTGAGGTCCCACGTACGGGAGGCTGTCGGGCGTCACGGCGAACAACCCTTCCCAGGCGCCTGACATCTCGATGTGGGCGAGAGCGGGGAGCAGGGCCTCGAAGTCGCCGCGCAACTGCCCCGTGGCCAGGGTGAACTCGCGACCGGGACGTTGGCCGGGGCCGAGCGGCCGGTCGGCGCCACCCAGCAAGAGCCGGTGATCCGCCGTCCAGCGAGCGTAGTGATAGGGCCGGGCCGTATCCCAGATCATCACTGGCCCCAGACCCAGTTCGCGGCGGTCGGCACTGCTCAGCGGCCGTGTGGCCAGCACATAGGTGCGATAGAGGCGGAAGCGCCCCACCAGCGGACGAAAGTGTGTCGTCGCGTAACCTGTCGCGACCACGACTCGACGAGCATCCACGCGGCCATGCGCGGTGTAGAGCCGGACGCGATCGGTGCGGCGATCGATGCGCCTGACGGGTGAACGTTCGAACAGACGCGCGCCTGAAGACGTGGCTGCGCGGGCGAGCCCGACGCAGGCCTTGTAGGGGTCGAATTGCGCACTGCCTGCGGTGCGGATTGCGCCACGGCCGGCAAGCCCTGTCAGATGGCGGAGCGCACCGGGGGTCAGCCACTCAGCTTCAAAGCCCGCTTTTCTTCTGCGCTGGAACTCCGCAAAAAGTGTCGCGGTGGCGTCGGCGTTCGAGGCGAAGTACACCGCATCGCGCTCGACCAGATCGCAGCCGATGCGCAAGCGTCTCAACGTGGCGACGAAGTCGCGAACGGCACTGGCACTCAGCTCCCAGATGCGTCTGCTCGCCGCGGGACCGTATCGTTTCGCCAGCTGTCCCATCGCCTGATCCGGCTCCTGCAGCAGGAGCGCAGAACTGGCAGCCGTGCTGCCACAGCCAACTCGCGAGGCTTCCAGCAATGTGACGGAAATGCCGGCCTCCGAAAATACGCGCGCAACGAGAATTCCCGTCAATCCGCCGCCAACAATGGCGACATCCGCTTCGTGACGGCCCTTGAGAACCGGATAGCGTCGAGGCGACCTGCTGAGCTGCAACTTCAGCCACAGCGGCTTTCCGCGCCGAAGAATCACCGGCGAGCGGCTCATCGTGGCAGGTCCTTTGCTTTGCGTAGACACATGGCGCAGCAGTCAAACATGCATGCTGGAACCTTGCCGTACTGGAAAGACTCGGCCTCGCTCCCGAGCTTCGCGAAACTCGGGCGCGACCTCGACGTGGACGTCGTCGTCGTAGGCGGCGGCATCACGGGATTGACGACGGCCTATGAACTCGTCACGGCCGGCCGGACCGTTGCCGTGCTCGAGCGAGCCAGGTGCGCCGAAATCGATACCGGACACACCAGCGCACACCTGACGATGGTGACTGACGTCCGGCTGGAAGAGCTGATACGGCAATTCGGCCGGACACATGCGCAGGCGTCATGGGATGCGGGGCTGGCCGCGATCGCGCGGATTGAGGCCCTCGCCGGTGACCATGAAATCGACTGCGCGTTCGAGCGAGTGGACGGTTACCTGCACGCGCCGCGTGGCCAGGCGAGCCCGAAGGACGCCGAGGCGTTCAGGAACGAAGCAGGCGTGGCGAGCGAGCTCGGTTTCGACGCCACGTTCGCGCCGGACGTGCCGTTCATCGGCGGCCCTGGCATCCGCTTCGACAACCAGGCGCGCTTTCACCCACGCAAGTATGCCGCCGGACTCCTGGCGGCCATTCATGCGAAGGGCGGCGAGATCTATGAACACACGGCGGCGGATGAGTTCTTCGGCGATCCGCTCGCGGTGAAGGCGAACGGCCACCTCGTGCGCTGCCGGGATATCGTGATCGCGACACACAATCCCCTGGTCGGTATCGCCAGCATGGCAAGCGCCACGCTCTTTCAGACCAAACTCGCGCTCTATACCAGCTACGTCGTGGCTGGACGCGCCCCGAGCGGGGCCGTCCCGGACGCGCTGTTCTGGGACACCGCGACGGCCTATCAGTACCTGAGGGTGGAAACGCATTCCGACCACGATCTGGTCATCCTCGGCGGCGAAGACCACAAGACGGGGCAGGTCACGGATACGAGCGCCTGCTACGAGCGACTGGAACACGCACTCACCAGCATGTGTGCCAGAGATTTCACTGAGTCATCGCTGGTCGGGTCAGGTCATCGAAACGCCGGACGGTCTGCCCTACATCGGGCCCGTCACGGACCATCAGTACGCCGCAACCGGCTTCGCCGGGAACGGCCTCACGTTCGGCACGCTGGCGGGCATCATGATCGCAGACGACATCATGGGCCGAACAAATCCGTGGGCGGAGCTGTTCCATCCCGGTCGCACCGCGCTGAAGCGTGGCTTGTGGGACTACATCAAGGAAAACGCCGACTATCCGTACTACATGATTCGCGATCGCTTTGCGGGAGCAGAGAGTCGAACGTTGCGATCGGTGAAGAGGGGCGAAGCACAAATCATCGACCGGGACGGTACCAAGCTGGCCGCTTATCGCGAGCCGCAAGGTAGGTTGATGGTTCGCTCGGCAGTCTGCACGCATATGGGTTGCCTGGTGGCGTGGAACGCGGCGGAGCATACCTGGGACTGCCCGTGCCATGGCTCGAGATTCACGCCCGGCGGCGATGTCATTTCAGGACCTGCCGAAGCTCCCTTGGCGGACGGATAGCACCACAAGACCAGTAGCGCTATTTCGCCCAGGGCCATCTTCGCCAATACTGGCTCCCTCAGCCGCCGTCATCAGTGCGGTGCCGTGCCGCTCCCGGCCTGCCGACAGCTGAGAAGTCAGGCTGGCAGTCGAACGCGAGGTACGAGAGACCGTCCGGGTGGAGACGCTCAGGCGAGACCGTAGATACGGTCCAGCGGTCGCAGCGCCATCCGATAGTCGTAGGTTCGTTCGACGAGCAGTCGGGCCTCGCGCGCCAGACTCTTGGCAAGGACTCTATCGCTCATTACGCGGAGCACGGCATCGGCGAACGCCCCGGGCGTGTCTGCGACCAGCACGTGCTGACCTGAGGCCACCTGGATCCCTTCGCACCCCACCGACGTCGTCACCACGGGAACGCCATGCGCCATCGCGGTTAGAATTTTGACCCGCATGCCGCTGCCCGTCCGCAGAGGGACTACGAACACGCCAGCGCGGCCGAGGAGTGCCGCCGGATCGGGGAGGTAGCCGCGGACGTCGATACCCGCCTCGCGGGTCGACAGTTTGCGGATCATGCGAGGCGGTCTTGCGCCCGCAATCACGAAGCGGGCCGCTCGCCGGTTGGCGCGAATCCCAGGCCAGATCGCGTCTGCGAACCAGCGCACGGCGTCGACGTTGGGAGGCCAGAACATGGTGCCGAGATGGAGAACCAGCGACTCGTCGCGCTCGCCCTCGGATGGCGACACGGCCTGCGCATCGATAGTGCACGGCACGACCTCGATGGGTCGAGGGGCGCCGGCGGCTTCGACGAGCGCCGCGCGATCTTCATCGGACACGGCCGTCACCGCCTCGAACCGCCGGCAGATCTCGCCTTCATACGCCTTGAGCAATGGCCACTCGCGCGACATCAGCCACCGCCGGGGCCCCGCGGGGAGCATGGCCTCGAGACGCCGACACAGGAGCCAGGTGGCGTTGTGTGCGTCGAACAGCCGGGTACGGACGGGAGCCGCAGCGGCGTACTGGCACATCGAGATCTGATCCGCGTGAACCACATCGAACGTCTCACGCGCGACCAGGCCACGGACGGTCTCGTGCATGCGTTGCAGATCGTCGCGCACGATGAGCCACGGCTCGGCGCGGGACAGGCTGCGGCCGAGTGCGGTGGCGTCCCGCGTGAGGCCTCGGTAGATGGGCACGGTGTGAACGGCCCGGCAATACGGTCGAAGCGCCTGGACGTCGAGCCGATGGTCGTCGCGCACGAACGAGGCCAGCGTGACATCGACCGGTCGCTCGCGCTCGCGCAGGTATTTCAGCACGTGCCAGGTCTTGATCGCTGGTCCGATGTCGGGAGGGTAGGGAAGGACTTGGGTCAGGAGCAGGACGCGCACAGGAGTCCAGAATCTAGTCTCTTCGTGGCACGGTCGGCAACTGTTCACGTCATGTCTGGGCGAATCAGGAACCCCTGATCACAACAGCCATGAATCTCTCATGATCCATCGACACGGAACCGGGTTCGCCGCGCCAGGACCCGCTGCACTGCCGCGAGTTGGGAACGTGCCAGCCTTCCTCCGCGACAAGCTCGGGTTCCTTTCGCGCTGCGCAGAACAGTACGGAGACGTTGTGAGGCTCGAGATTGCGGGCCCGACCTACCTCCTCACCGACGCTGACGATGTAGGCCATGTCCTCGTGGGGAACGCGGACAACTACGCGAAGTCGCCACGGGTGGCGGGTCGTCGTGCCCGCAGGTTCTTTGGCGAAGGTGTCGTCACGTCACGTGGCCAGGTGCATCTGCGAGCCCGCCGGACGCTCCAGCCCGCCTTTCACTGGAACGTGATCCAGAGATTCGCCACGCTGATGATCGATGAAGCCGAACGTCAGCTCGCCCCGTGGCAGGACGGCGCCGAAGTGGACATCCACGCCGAGATGCTGACGCTCACCCAGCGGATCATGATGCGCGCGCTCCTCGGCGAGGAGTCGGAAGCGGAGGTGGCCCGGTTCAGCCGAGCCGTCGCCGATCGGCGCGGGTATCAGGAACACCTCTTGAACAGCGTGTTTCCGCTGCCAGAGTACGTGCCCAACCGGACCACTCGCGCGTACCGCCGCGCTCGAACCGAGATCGACACGATTCTGCGGTCGGCCGTGCGCCTGCGCCGTTCGAGAACCGTGTCGGGAGACCTGCTGTCCATGCTCGTGCAACTCCAGGGCGAAGACGGCACCGGATTGAGCGACTCGCTGATCCTGGACGAGGCCCGCACACTTGCGATCGCAGGCTACGAGACGGTTGCGGAAGCTCTCACGTGGACCTGGCATCTCCTGGCACTGTCTCGAGAGCCCCACGACAGGCTCGTCTCGGAAGTCGACGGTGTGGGTGACGGGCCGCTTGGAGCCCAAGACGTGCCGCGGCTGCCCTACGCTCGAATGGTGTTCGCCGAAGCGATGCGCCTCTATCCGCCGTCGTGGATCTTCGTCCGCATTGCGGAGCGCTCCGATGTCCTGCCGGGTGGAGTCTACGTGCCCGCGGGCGCGAAGATGTATCTTTGTCCGTTCCTGACGCATCGCAGTCCGCGGTATTTTCCCGACCCGGAGCGGTTCGACCCGGAGCGCTTCACCGAAGCTCTGATTCGGAGTCGGCCGCGGCTCGCGTATTTTCCGTTTGGCGCGGGACGCCGGCTCTGTCTCGGTGAGGAGTTCGCGTGGATGGAGGGTGTTCTGCTTCTTGCGCACATCGCCCGGCGATTCCGATTGACGCATGTTCCCGGTCAGACCATCGTCCCCGATCCGAACGTGACGCTTCGTCCTCGAAACGGCATCCGCATGCGACTTGGTCGGCGGCACACCATCTAATCGATCGATGACAGACGCACTCAGGATCGGATTCGTGGGCTGCGGTGAGGTGGCCGTCGAGAAGCACATGCCTGCCCTCGCCGAGCTGAACGACGTCGAGGTTGTCGCCGTGGCCGACACCAGCGTCCAGCGCCTGCAGTATGTGGATCGGCGCTTTCAGGTCAGGCACCGGTACTCTGACCTCGCGGGGCTTCTCACACATCCCGGCCTCGACGTCGTGGCCGTGTGTTTGCCGCCACCGCTGCAGGTGGAAAGCGCGATGGCCGTGCTCGATGCCGGGAAACACTTGTGGGTCGAACCGCCGCTCGGATTGTCGCTGCCAGAGTGCGACCGGCTCATCGATTGTGCGAAGCACGCGGCAGGCCGTGTGATTGTGGGATTTCACATGAGGTGGCATCGCCTCGTGCGTCAGGGCCGCGAGGTCGTTCGAAGCGGGCGCCTCGGTCATCTGCAGACGATCCGGGCCGTGTGGAACAGCCCGCGGTCCGACAAGACCCTTCCCGAATGGCGTCGTCACCGCGCCCTTGGGGGCGGCGCTCTCGTCGAGATCGCCATGGACCATTTCGATCTCTGGCGGTATCTCCTGGAGAGCGAGATCGAGGAGCTGTCGGCGTACACCGTCGACGATCGCTGGGAAGACGAAGCGGCCGTCGTCTCGGGCCGGATGACGAACGGGGTGCTGGTATCCGCCGTGCTGTCCGAGCGCGCCAGCCACGAAACGGAGCTCGAAATCGCCGGCAAGCAGGGACGGCTTCGGGTGGCCTGCATCCGATTCGACGGCCTCGAGTACTACGCGACCGACACGATGCCGAGCTCGGCAGCGGCACGCCTTGGTCGGATTGCCCACTTCGTGAAGGAACTACCGCGCGCGCTCCCGCGCATGCATCGCGCCGGAGACTACCGGACTTCCTATCGGGACGAATGGCGTCATTTCGTGGACTGCCTGCGCACGGGAGCGCCGGTGGAGTCGACGCTCGAGGATGGTCGTCGAACGCTAGCCGCCGTGCTCGCTGCCGCCGAGTCGGCTGTCACCGGCCGGGCCGTGAAGCTTTGCCACGCGCCGCCGACGATGGCCATGCCAGCCGCCGGTCTGGCCGTGTCCAGTTCAGAACGACAATAGATCCACCCCGCTCATCTCCGCCGCCACCGTGGGCTGATACTCGTTCGTCGCCACCGCTGCGCCAGCCGACGCCGTCTGACGTGCGGCTCACAGGAACTGCGCGAACACCTCCGTGATCCGGGCGTACAGATTCCGCCTGCTGACCAGCTTCTGCATCTACGCATTGTGCCGGGCGCCAACCCACGCCATGCTATTCTGGAGAAACGTTACAGCGCGCCTTGTCGATTTCCCGGTGATTAGTCCATGACAACAATCGCGGCGTTAACGATTCTGGTTTTTCTTTTCACGTCCGATCCGGTGTCGGCGCAGGTGGACGAACCGCGATTCCAGGTGGCGGGCCACGTGGCCGGCGCGGTGTCGAGCGAATTCGACGGCACCGATGTCGGATTTGGCGGGCGACTGTCCTGGAGTCCGACGGCACTCATCGGCGCTGACGCGGAGATCACGTTTTATCCGGAGGACTTTTCCGGTGACCTTGCCGACGGCGTTGCCAACGAGCCACCGTTCAGCGGCAGCCGGATCGAAGGCCTCTTCGGTGTGACCGTCGGGCCACGCCTCGGTGCGCTGAGGCCTTTCGCGAAGCTGCGCCCGGGCTTCGTGACCTTCAACGAAGCGCCGGAGCCGATCGCCTGCATTCTCATCTTCCCTCCGACACTGCGGTGCACCCTTGCGGCAGGCGAGACCGTCTTTGCGCTCGACTACGGAGGCGGTGTCGACGTGTTTCCAACCGACCGCACCGTCGTGCGCCTCGAGGTTGGCGCTCGGGCTCTGCGGTACCCAGGTCCTGTCGTGGACAGCGACCTCCGGATTCGCGACGATGCGTTCTTCAGCCACGATTTCCGGTTTGCGATTGGCGGCGGCGTTCGGTTCTGAAGAAACGAACACATCAACTCCGCCCAGACAGATCGCTGTAGACTGACGCCGTGGTCGGGACCACGGTCTCGCATTACCGCATCCTCGAATCCATCGGTCAGGGTGGGATGGGCGTCGTCTATCTGGCCGAAGACGAGCGCCTTCAGCGCAAGGTCGCCCTCAAGTTCCTGTCTCCCACGGTCGCGCAGGACGACATCGCACGCGCCCGTCTCCTTCGTGAGGCCCAGGCCGCAAGCTCTCTCGATCATCCCAATGTGGCGACGGTGTATGAGGTCGGCGAATGGAACGGGCAGCGCTTCATCGCGATGCCGTTCTACGACGGAGAGACCCTGCAGCAGCGCATCGAGCGCGGGACGCTGACGATTCACGAGGTGGCGAACATCGCCGGACAAATCGCGGCCGGGCTCGCCGCCGCGCACCGCGCGGGCATCGTGCATCGCGATCTGAAGCCCGGTAATGTCGTACTGACCCGAGACGGCCACGTGAAGATCGTCGATTTCGGCGTGGCGAAGGTGTTTTCGGAGAGCCGCCAAACCGTCACTCGAATGACGGCGGCTGGCACGACGATGGGCACCGTTGCCTACATGTCGCCCGAGCAGGCGACTGGCACAGAAGTCGACACACGCGCCGACATCTGGGCCTTTGGAGTGACGCTCTACGAGATGCTGACCGGGCAGCTTCCGTTTGCCGGCGAAACGACCCCGGCCATGCTCCTGGCCGTCGCATCGCAAACGCCGCGGCCGATCGGCGACCTGCGACCAGATGTCCCGAAGGTATTTTCCCGAATCGTCTCGCGCGCCCTCGAGAAAGATCCAGTACGGCGGACCGTCTCGGCGGATGACATCGCTGCAGACATCGCGCGCTGGCAGACTACGGCGTCTGCAGATGCCATCGGCGCGCGGTCTGGAGTCCAGACGCCGAGGCGGTGGTGGATCGGAGTTGCTGCCGTGGTGTTACTCGCCGCTTCCGTGCCGGCGGTATGGTTCGCCCGCCAGAATGCCAGGACACGGTGGGCGCGCGAACAGGCGCTGCCGCAAATCGAGCAGCTGGCTGAACGCGAGGAGTACGCGCAGGCGTTTGCTCTTTCAGCACAGGCAAAGCAATACATCCCGAACGACCCGGTCTGGAAGCGAATCGACCCGATCATCTCTCGGGTCATCACTGTTCAGACGACACCGCCGGACGCGAAGGTGTCGTACCGGCTGATGGGGGCGTCCGGCGACTGGATTCCGCTTGGAACGTCGCCCCTCGCGGACCGCATCGTACCCAATGCGTACCTCGAATGGCGCATTGAGAAGGAAGGGTTCGTGACCGCCACCGACGCGGCCGACTTCGGCCTCCGTTCCGGTCGTCGTGTCCTTATGAGTCTTCATACACCGGAACAGACGCCCGCTGGAATGGTGCGCATCAGTGCCGGCGACGAGCCTCAAGTCGCGTTGATCGCGGGTCTCGATCATCTGCCTCCGCACCGCCTCCGCGATTTCTGGATCGATCGGTACGAGGTGACCAACGCCGAGTTCAAGCGATTCGTCGACGCGGGCGGCTACCGCGAGCGCAAGTACTGGCAGAACCCATTCATCGACGGCAATCGCACCCTCACGTTCGAACAGGCGATGGCGCGCTTCCTCGACTCGACCGGCCGGCAGGGGCCCGCCACCTGGGAGTCCGGGAACTTTGTCGAGGGACAGGAAGATCTTCCGGTCACGGGGGTGAGCTGGTATGAAGCGGCAGCCTTTGCTGCCTGGTCCGTCAAGTCGCTGCCCACAATATTCCACTGGAGCCGCGTAGCCGACCAGCGGATGAGCGGCGTCGTGGTCCCACGGAGCAATTTCCAGGGCCGAGGCCCCATGAAGGTTGGCACGAGCGGGGGAGTGAACCGCTACGGTGCGGTCGACCTGGCGGGCAACGTCAAGGAATGGTGCTGGAACCGCGCGAACAGTGCTCAGCGCTACATTCTGGGCGGCGGCTGGGACGAGCCGGCTTACATGTTCAACGATGCCGACGCGCGCGCGCCGCTGGAGCGCGCCGCCAATTTCGGATTCCGTTGCGTCAAGTACAGCGACGACGATGTGGTGGCGAAGAGCGAGGAGCTGGTGGCCTATGCGGCGAGGGACTTTTCCCGTGAGCGACCAGTCACCGATGATCTGTTCGCCGCCTACCGCACCCTGTACGAATACGACAAGGCAGATCTGGCGGTGAGCGTCGAGGGAGTCGATCAGTCGAGCCCCGACTGGCGAGTCGAGAGCGTGTCATTCGCGGCCGCCTACGGCGGCGAGCGGGTGCCGGCGCTCATCTACGTGCCGAAGCGAGGCCCGCCGCCGTATCAGGCCGTGGTGTTTTTTCCGGGTTCGAATGCCCTTTCCCTGCGCTCGAGCGCCGACATCAACACGCGAGTCTTCGACTGGGTGATCAAGAGCGGTCGAACCCTGATCTATCCCATCTACAAGAGCACGTTCGAGCGCGCCGACGAGGTCACGACTGACCCTCCAAACCTGTCCAACACGTACCGGGACCACGTGATCGCCTGGGCGAAAGATGTGCGACGAACGGTGGACTACCTGGAGACGCGCTCGGATATCGACCGTGACCGTATCGCATTCATGGGTGCGAGCTGGGGCGGGGCCATGGCTCCGGTCTTCCTGGCGGTTGAGCCTCGATTCAAGGCTGCCGTCGTGATCGTCGGCGGCTTTTATGTGCAGCGCGCAATGCCCGAGGTGGAGGCCATCAATTTCGCGCCGCACGTGAAGATGCCGGTCCTGATGCTCAACGGCCGATTCGATTTCTTTCTGCCGGAAGAGACGACGCAGATCCCGATGTTTCGTCTCCTGGGGACACCAGATGCCCAGAAGCGCCGCGTCGCGTACGACACGGGGCACAACATCCCACGGCCGGATCTGATCCGGGAATCACTCGACTGGCTCGATACGCACCTGGGCCCGGTTGTTCCGAAATAACTCCTGTGATTGTCCAAATAGGTCACTGGCCCAATGGATCAGATCCGCTCGAAGGCGTGAGACTGTACAACAGGTTGTACCCGTGACCATGGGAATTTCACCCGCCAGTGGACGCATCGTCACTCCGATGACGAACGAATATCCACCTTGAGGCTGATTAGGCAGCTCAAATGACTGAACATGGCAGCTGAAGGCGACATAAGTCTGCGAAGGCGGCGACTTATTGGAGCCGCCCTTACATTTAGTGTCTCGTGGCATGGCATGGCGTGTGGCACGCAACTAGCGTGCGCGCTCCGTTTCTTCGAGCCATCTTTTACGAAAGTTGGTCCTGATGCCTGTGGAAAGCGTGCCGGGCCTGGTGGATTCGCCTCCGACGCCGGAGTCGCCCTCCGCGCTCGTCGAGGAGCGTCCTCAAGGGGCCAAAGTCCTCTCCTGGGCTGGGCGCGTCCTCCGGCCTTTGAGCTCCAGAGCATCCAGTCGAGCGGCGGCCGAGGCCGATCCCTTGCTCGCTTTCGCGTTGGAGGACGAGGCTGAGTCCAATGCCGCCGTCCCCGTAGCGGAAGTGCAGCCGACCCAGACGGCAGGCCGCCATGCGTGGTTCATACTCGCGGCTGCGGTGGGGCTGACCGCGGTCGTGACGTTCGGGTTGACGTGGATCAAGTGGGTGCCGGGCAATGTCGCCGGACCACAACCCGCGAAACTGACGATTACGACCCGGCCCGAAGGCGCGCAGGTGACCCTCGACGGTGCGCCCCGCGGCGTGACGCCGTTGACGCTCGCCGTCAACCCGGGCGCGCATACGCTCAGCGTGCGCAGTGGAGGCAACGAGCGCGTGATTCCCATCACTGTCGCTCCCGGCGCCGACATCGTGCGAGACCTCGAGATGAGTGGGGCCGCACCCGCCGCTGCGAGCGGGCTGCTGTCGATCGTGACCGAGCCTCCGGGCGCGCGCGTGACCATCGACGGACAACCGTCCGGCACGTCGCCGGTCACGGTGGACGCGTTGACTGCTGGACAGCATACGATCGCGGTCGCGAGTGCGACCGGATCTGCCAGGCGGACGGTGACCGTCGTGGCTGGCCAGGCGGCATCGGTCGTCTTCTCGCTTCCGAAGGTTTCGGGCCCGGTCGGCGGGTGGCTTTCCGTGTCGGCCCCGTTCGATGTTCAGATCATGGAGCGCGATGAGCTCATCGGGGCGAGCGGAGCCTCGAGAATCATGCTCCCGGCTGGCAGTCACGACATCGTCCTCGTCAACCAGACCCTCGACTATCAAGAAGCCCGGCGCGTCGACGTCGTCGCCGGACAAACGACACTCGTTCGCATCGACCCTCCGACGGTCAACCTGAATATCAACGCGAGGCCGTGGGCGGACGTCACGCTCGACGGCAAGGACCTTGGGCAAACACCGATTTCCAACGCCAGCGTCACCGTGGGCACGCATGAGCTCGTGTTCCGCCATCCGGAGCTCGGCGAGCGACGGCAGACCGTTGTTGTGACCAGCAACGGGCCGCAGCGAGTCGCCGTCGATTTGACGAAGTGAGCCCGAGTCGAGGCATCTGATGAGAGTGATTCTTCTCGTTGGATTGATGGTCGCGGCCGCGGCGAGCGCGAATGCGGGACAGGACTCACTCGACGCCGCCAAGGATCTGTACGCGTCGGCCGCGTATGAAGAAGCGCTGTCCACGTTGTCGCGCCTGACCGAGGGCGGCGTGAGCGTTCCCTCCGTTGCCCGGCAGGTCGACGAGTATCGCGCTTTCTGTCTGTACGCGTTGGGCCGAACGACCGAGGCCGAATCCGTAGCGGAATCACTCATTCGCCGCGAACCGCTGGCGCCACTGGAGGCCGCCGACGCGTCGCCCCGAATCGAGGCGATGTTCGTCGCCGTGCGGAAGCGCATGTTACCGGGTCTCATTCGCGACCAGTACCGGACCGTTCGACCATTGCTCGATCAAAAGCAATATGCGGCAGCCGAACCCCGTCTCGCCGAGACGCGGCACTGGTTGACCGAAGCGGAGCGCCTCGGCGTCTGGGACGCCGGCCTGGCGGACCTGAGCGTGCTCGTCGACGGATTCCTGGCGCTGTCACGCGCGACCATGGAAACGGCCCCCCCGGCGCCGCCGCAGCCCGGTCCGGCGACCCCGAGCGCGACGGGAACGCCCGCGCCCCAGCAGTCCACTCCGGCAATCCCGACCGCGCGGTCCACGCCGGCGGCCCCGAGCGAGGCGACCGGCGAACTGCACACCTACAGGATCGAAGATCAGGACGTGGCGCCGCCGGTGGCGATCTCTCAAGTTACGCCGAGCGTCCCGGCCGAGCTCCTGGCGTTCCTCCGGACGTCGCCCAGGCCGATGACCCTGGACCTCACGATTGACGAAGCAGGCAGTGTTCAGAAGGCTGTAGTCCGCGTTCCGACCAACACGATCTACGACCACATGCTGGTCCGCGCGGCGGCCAGCTGGAAGTACCAGCCGGCGATGAGAAACGGTGTGCCGGTCAGATACGAAAAGTCGGTTGTCCTCGCGGTCAAATAGGCTTCTTCGGCCTCACCGAGCTTCCATTCGAGCTGACCTCGAATCCGAAGTACATCCCGCAGTCGGATCTGACCCGTGAATCACTCGCCTGGCTCGATGCTCACCTGGGCCCCGTTGGTCAGCCTCAGTGAGCGCGCAGTCTCCGAACGCTGCACCAAGTCGAGAACGGCTCGACGGGAGGGCGACGGCCATGAGCTGGTGTGACGAGCCGCCTCCGCCGCTGCTCCTCGAAGGCGTTGCCCAGTTCAATCGCGGCGAATATTTCGAGCAGCACGAAACGCTGGAAATCCTGTGGCGGGCGGAGCGTCGTCCGGTTCGCCGACTCTATCAGGGGATTCTGCAGGTTGGCGTCGCGTTTCATCATCTGCGGCGCCTCAACCACCACGGCGTCGTGTACATGCTGACGCGAGGGTCCATGTATCTCGGCCCCTTCGTGCCGACATGTCAGAGGGTGGATGTGCGCGGCCTGCTCGCCGACGCCAGCCACGCTCTGGACGCCGTGAACGCGCTGGGCTCGGATCGGCTGGACGAGTTCGACTGGGCGCTCGCGCCCCGCGTGACGTTCATCGACGTGCCCTGAGGCGGGACGAGCGATCCTCGCCGCTCGGTGCGGCGAGGATCCGGCCCTGACGCTCTGGCTTAACGTCGCCGTCGTGCAGCCGTCCGCACGGCAGTTCTCCGCGCGCGTTTCACAGTTCTCTTCACGCGCCTGACCGATCTCTTCACGCGCCTCACCGACCTGCGAACCTTCCGCACGGACCTGCGAACCTTCCGCTTGGTCTTCCTGACGGCCCTAGCTGTCTTCCGGCGAGTCCTGGACGCTGCTTTAGCCACGGTTCTCCCTTTCCGCGCCACACGGCGCACTTGCTTGACAGTAGCGGCTGCGACGATGGCCGCAGCGGCCGCCTTCTTCCGCGCCCGCCGAGCCTTCTTCACGACGACGGCGGTGGTAGCGCCGGCCCGAGCGGCCAACTGAACGGCACTCTTGCGACCAGCGGCCAGTGCCTCGCGTGCTTCGTCAACCGGATGCGGGTGCTGCGCCTGCAACGAATCAAACGTGCCGGCGATGTTGCCAAGCGCGCGACCGACGGTTTCGGCCACCGTGTCAATTGAGGGCTGAGATCTGTCCCGGGGTTTGGCCATGCATCCTCCACAAGTGTGAGGCCCGGAGTATAGCTGCGCCCGCCAGCGCCACACCAGTAGCGCGTGCTAGCCCGTCCTGTCGCGGGCCAGCTCGAGACGGAGATCTCGATAGGACTCCCGCAGCAACCGGCCGATGGCGTCCCAGTCAGGCTGGTGCGCTTCCGCATCCCGCAGGGCTGCCGCCTCCGCCCTGAGGAGTGCGGCTCGCATGACCTGCGCGCGAGGCGCCTCGTACATCAGGGCATAGGCTTCAGCCATGAGGACGCCGACGTGATCCGGGCTATTCTCGCCGGGCGTCCGTCGCGCAACCCACCAGGCCAGCTCAGCCCGGGCCAGCGTCCGCGGGTTGAAGCCCGCGCGCAACGACTGTTGCAGGGTGACGAGAAGCGCGAACAGCCGAATACGTTCCTTCCCGTAGTAGGCCTGCCACATCTGGAGCTCGAGCTCTGCCATGCGATTCGGATCGAACTGGCGGAGCGTTGGCGACCCGGCAGGCGCCGTCGTGAACCAGCAGACCAGAATGGCCGAAGCCAGCAGCGTGAGCGCGACTGCAATTCGCCGCGCACGTGGCATGAATCGGGTGTCCTCAGAGTGGATTGTCCGGATAGATCAGCGTGCGCCACATGTGCGCCGTCGGGCTGCCGTCGGCGCCAAGTCCCTCTTTCGGTTGCTTGAAGTGGCGGCCGATGATGTCGATGAACGGATCGAGCGAAACCACAGCCTTCGGATCGAACGCATAGAGATCGTTCACCGTGATGAGCCGCGCCTCCATGTACCACTTGTGATTGCGCGCATAGTCGTAAGCGGCCTTGATGTGCGGCTGCGGCACGTAATCCTTGCCGAAGATCCGGTTGTACAGCTCCGGGTACTCGTAACCCACGCTCGGATCCGGATAGAAACGAAGCGCCTGGTGGTAGCGGATGGCCCAGCTGACCTTTTCCGAGACATACGGCTCGAGCATCTGGGCGCCCCACCACCCGTGATCCACTTTCACGAGATTGAGCACGACGTCATGGAGCAGACAGGCCAGCACGGTTTCCTCGCTCATGCCGGTCTGGAGCGCCCGTGTCGCGCTCTGCAGGACGTGGTTAGCGGGGGCGAACCGAAGGTTGAAGAAGTCGATCAGCGTCGGCCGCTCGGGCATCGGCTCCATCTGCGGCATGCGTCCCTGCGAGAAGACATTGCCCGCGCCCCGGCGAATGGTGGGGTCGGGAGGGGGAGCCGCCTGACCACTGCCGGCCGACGCGTCCAGCGCTTCCATCATGTAATGCTCGAGGGCTTCGGCCTTCGCTTCCGAATCGAGCGATTCGACAAGCGCGACACCGCCGAGCGACGCCAGGAAGGCTCTCCGATCGACGTCCATATCGTCCTCCTCAGGAACACCGCGCCTTCCCACGGAAGGCTGGCGATCCGACCGCGTCGATTATGAGCCGGCGACAGGCAAAGTCAAGACGGACGGCCGCTCACCAGTCGCGCGGAATGGACACGTAAGCGGGATTCAGTTCGGACACAGACCCGCAGCCCAGCAGCTTCAGCGTGCGGACCAGGTCGCTCCGCAGGATCTCAATGGCTCGCGTCACACCGGCTTCTCCGCCGGCCGCCAGGCCGTACGCGTAGGCACGCCCAGCCAGCACGGCGTGAGCGCCCAGACAGAGCGCGCGCACGATATCACTGCCTCGCCGGACGCCGCCGTCGAGAAACACCTCGATCCTCCCGTCCACCGCGGCGACGACCTCGGGCAGCACCCGCAACGTCGCCGCGACGCCGTCCAGTTGGCGGCCACCGTGATTCGATACCACGACGGCTGCCGCCCCGTGATCGACCGCACGTCTCGCGTCGTCTCCCGTGTGCACGCCCTTGACGAGAATCGGGCCCTTCCAGGCCTCACGGATCCACGCGAGATCCTGCCAGCACACCGTGGACTGCTCGAGGGCGGCGCCCACATCGGCGTAGGGCAGGGGGCCCTGGCCTGGGATGACGACGTTGGGAAAGTTCATGAGCCCGCCGTCCCGAAAAAAATCGACGAGCCAGCGTGGGCGTGACAGGAACTGGGGAACGTAGGGAAGCATCGACCGGGGATTTCGACTGAGGAGCTCGACGACACCATTGCGCACGTCGCGTTCACGCAGCCCGGCGACCGGAGTGTCAATCGTGACCACCAGCGCCGAGAAACCGGCTGCCCGCGCTCGCTCGATCGTGGCCCTGGCCACATCGCGGCCTCCGAGCAGATAGAGCTGGTACCACACGGGCCCACCCGACGCCGCCTTGACGTCCTCGAGCCGGCAGCCGGACAAGGTCGACAAGACGTAGGGAATGCCGGCGCGGCCGGCCGCACGTGCAGCGACGACCTCACCGCGCGGATAGAACATGCGACTGCTGCCGACGGGCGCCAGGATCAGCGGCAGCGTGATCGGAGTGCCCAGCACGCTCGTGCCCGGCTCCGCGCGCGCTGTTTCGACGGCGCAGCGCGGACGGAACGTGACGGCGTCGAACGCCAGGCAGTTTTCGCGCAGGGTCACTTCTGCACCGGCGCCGCCATCGATATAGTCGAAGACCACGCGCGGGAGGCGGCGTTGGGCCAGGCGCCGCAGATCGGCGATATTGACGACTCGGGGCGCGCTCACGCTCGCCATTGTCAGCCGGTCTCCGCCAGACGCTTCTCGAGAAACCTGCGCTCCGGCGCCTGCCTCGCCAGGCGCAACGCGCGTTGGTATGACGCTCGCGCGTCAGAAGTTCTCCCAAGTCGTCGGGCCAACTCGGCTCGTGCGGAGTGGGCCAGGTGATAGTCCACGAGATCGCCTCGCGCAAGGATGGCGTCGATGAGCGCCAGGCCAGCGCCCGGGCCATCTCGCATGGCGACGGCCGCGGCACGGTTCAGCTCGACGACCGGCGATGGTCGCGCGCCGAGGAGCACGTCGTACAACCCGACGATCTGGGTCCAGTCGGTGTCGGCCGCGGTGGGCGCCTGGGCATGCACGGCGGCGATTGCGGCCTGCAGTGTATAGGGTCCGAACCGCCGCGACCTCAACGCCTGCTCGACGAGGGCGCTGCCCTCCGCAATCTGCTCCTCGTCCCAGAGCGAACGATCCTGATCGTCCAGCAGCACGAGCTCGCCGGATCGTGACGTGCGAGCGGCGCGCCGGGACTCGTGGAGCAGCATCAGCGCCAGCAGGCCCAGCGCCTCGGGCTCGGGCAGGAGCTCGACGAGCAGTCGTCCCAGTCGTATGGCTTCGCCCGAGAGATCGTGTCGCGTCAGCGCTTCGCCTGACGAGGCCGAGTAGCCTTCGTTGAACACCAGGTAGACGACTTGGAGGACGGTCTCGAGACGGTCGGGCAGCTCGTCGCGTGACGGTACCTGATAGGGAATGCCCGCATCGCGAATCTTGCCTTTGGCGCGGACGATGCGCTGAGCGATCGTGCGCGGGGCGGCAAGGAAGGCGTGCGCGATTTCCTCGGTCGTCAGGCCGCAGACCTCACGCAGGGTCAGTGCGGACTGCACATCGGGAAGCAGGGCAGGGTGGCAGCAGGTGAAGATGAGCCGCAGGCGGTCGTCTTCGACTCCCTCATCGTCGAGGGAGGAAGCCTCGGTGGCCACCTCCAGCCTGGTGGCAAGATCCACGAGGGACGCGTCGAAGCGAGCGCGGCGACGAATGACGTCAATGGCGCGGAAGCGCCCGGTCGACACGAGCCATGCTCGCGGATTGGCCGGCACCCCCTGTCGCGGCCATTGTTCGACGGCCGCGACAAAGGCGTCGTGCATCGCTTCCTCGGCCAGGTCGAAATCGCCGAGCAAACGGATCAGAGTGGCGAGCACGCGGCGCGAATCCGATCGATAGACGGCGTCAACCAGGTGTCGAATCTCGTCGGCCGCGTGCTCGCTCGTCTGAACGCTCATCACGTGGCTACTGGTCGAACTCCTGAATCGGCCGCACCTCGACGCTCCCGATGCGCGCCGACGGAATCCGGGATGCCACCTGCAGCGCATCGTTCAGATCCCGTGCCTCGATCAGGTAGTAGCCGCCCAGCTGTTCCTTCGTTTCTGCAAAGGGACCGTCGGTCGCCGAGGTCTTGCCGTTCCGGACGCGCACCGTCGTGGCCGACTGAACGCTCTGCAGGGCCTCGCCGCCCAGATAGTGGCCGCTCGCCTTGATGGCATCGGTGAACGCGAAGTACTCGCCCATGAAGGCGTCCGACTCCGTCTTGGACATCGCACCCAACTTGCTCTCTTCATCGTAGACCAGACACAGATACCGCATGATTTCCTCCCGGCCGGGCTCACAGGCCCTGCACGCTACATAGTCGTTCTGAGGGGCCTGAAATCGACAGGCGGCACTTTCCGCACATTTCGTAGCGGGAACAGGCCTCGAGAGGCGGATGCGGGTGCACGGACGTCCAAAGACGGAGGGACGGGAAAAGGCGTCGCTTGTCGAGGTCAGGAGACGCCTGAGTCGTCTCCTGACCTCATCGATGCCTACACACCAGGTTCGGGCACGATCCGGATATAGGGCCTCGGCGAACTCCATCCTTCCGGATACTTCTTTCTCGCCTCTTCATCCGACACGGACCCAGCGATGATCACGTCGTCGCCGCGTTGCCAGTTGACCGGCGTGGCCACCTTGTGTTTCGCCGTGAGCTGCAACGAATCGATGACGCGCAACACCTCATCGAAATTGCGTCCGGTCGTCATCGGATACACGATGATGAGTTTGACCTTCTTGTCCGGTCCGATGACGAAAACGTTGCGGACGGTCTGGTTGTCGGCCGGCGTCCGGCCTTCGCACGACCCTTCGAGGTCGGCCGGCAGCATGCCATAGAGCTTCGACACGCTGAGATTGGTGTCGCCGATCATCGGATAGTTCGGCGCGTAACCCTGCGTCTCCTTGATGTCGTTCGCCCAGCGTTCGTGCTGAGACACCGGGTCCACGCTCAGACCGATCACCTTCGTGTGCCGCTGGTCGAATTCGGGCTTGAGCTTGGCCATGTAGCCGAGCTCAGTCGTGCAGACCGGCGTGAAGTCCTTCGGGTGCGAAAAAAGGACGGCCCACGAGTCGCCGATCCACTCGTGGAACTTGATGTGCCCTTGGGTCGTCTCGGCCTCGAAATCCGGAGCCTCGTCGCCTAACTTGAGAGCCACACAACACCTCCTGGAGAACAGCCTATTGTGCGTGCAGCCGGCAGTCGCCGTCCAGCCGAGTGTGTCTCTCACCTCCAGGCGGGCTCTTGGGCCCCGGCGGAATGCGCCGGGTGGTGGAGGCCCGACAGGCGTTGTGCACGGATCTTGCCTCGCCGGCGCCTAGGTCACGTTATTCCGCCCAGACTGTCCGAAAACCCGGCACTCTTGCCCGAATCGCGGGCGGCACGTGTACACGCTTGCGACAGCCGTTCTCTGTTCCGGAGCTTCCCATGCCCACCACCGACCGTCCCGATTCGCCAGTATCCCCGCCGGCCACCTTGCAGACCTCGGTGCAGCTCCGCGAGCTCCTGAGCGCCCTGCAGGCCGTCCGGGAGGGTGATTTCTCGGTCCGTCTGCCCGGCGATTGGGTCGGACTCGAGGGCAAGATTGCCGACACGTTCAACCAGATCGTGTCGTCGAACGCCAGAATGGCGAGCGAACTGGAGCGGGTGGGGACGGTCGTCGGGAAACAGGGGAAGACGCGGCAACGCGTCAAGTTCGCGCGGTCGAGCGGGGCCTGGGGGGGGATGGAGGTCTCGGTCAACGTGCTCATCGACGATCTTCTCTGGCCAACCACGGAGGTGACGCGTGTTTTGGCCGCCGTGGCGAAAGGGGACCTGCTGCAGACGGTCCGGATGGATGTCGACGGCCGCCCGCTCGAGGGCGAGTTCCGGCGCTCGGCCGCCATCGTCAACACGATGATTGAGCAGCTGAGCGTGTTCACCTCCGAAGTGACGCGCGTGGCGCGCGAGGTCGGCACCGACGGCAAACTGGGCGGGCAGGCGCAGGTGCGGGGGGTCAGTGGCGTGTGGAAGGACCTGACCGACAGCGTCAACTCGATGGCCAGCAACCTGACGGCCCAGGTTCGGAACATCTCAGAGGTCACGATCGCGGTCGCCAGCGGCGATCTCTCCAAGAAGATCACGGTCGATGTGCGCGGCGAGATCCTGCTCCTGAAGGACGCTATCAACACGATGGTTGATCAGCTGCGCTCGTTTGCCTCGGAAGTGACGCGCGTGGCGCGCGAGGTCGGTACCGAGGGCCGCCTCGGCGGGCAGGCCGTCGTGCCAGGGGTTGCTGGCACATGGAAGGACCTGACCGACTCGGTCAACGCGATGGCGCGCAACCTTACCGACCAGGTGCGCAATATCGCGGAGGTCACCACCGCCGTGGCACGCGGCGATCTGTCGCGCAAGATCACGGTGGACGTGCGTGGCGAGATTCTCGAGCTGAAGGACACGATCAACACCATGGTCGATCAGCTCAACGCGTTCGCGTCGGAAGTCACGCGCGTGGCGCGCGAGGTCGGCACCGACGGCAAGCTCGGCGGGCAGGCCGAGGTGCCGGGCGTCGCTGGCACCTGGAAGGACCTCACCGACAACGTGAATTTCATGGCCAGTAATCTGACCGCGCAGGTCCGGAATATTGCGGACGTGGCGACGGCGATTGCCAGCGGCGACCTTTCCAAGAAGATCACGGTGAACGTGAGCGGCGAGATCCTGTCGCTCAAAGAGACCATCAACACGATGGTCGACCAGCTCAACGCGTTTGCCGGAGAAGTCACGCGCGTGGCGCGCGAGGTCGGCACCGAGGGACGGCTGGGCGGCCAGGCCAAGGTGCTGGGCGTCGCCGGCACCTGGAAGGATCTGACCGACAGCGTCAACTGGATGGCGAACAATCTGACGGCGCAGGTCCGCAACATCGCCGAGGTCGCGACGGCCATCGCGAGCGGCGATCTGTCCAAGAAGATCACGGTCGATGTCAGCGGTGAGATTCTCTCGCTCAAAGAGACGATCAACACCATGGTCGACCAGCTCAATGCGTTTGCCGGAGAAGTCACGCGCGTGGCGCGCGAGGTGGGCACCGAAGGCAAACTCGGCGGGCAGGCCCGTGTCCCAGGTGTGGCCGGGACGTGGAAGGACCTGACCGACAACGTGAACCTGCTCGCCGCCAACCTCACCACGCAGGTCCGAAACATCGCCGAGGTGACGACGGCGGTCGCTCGCGGCGATTTGTCCCGCAAGATCACAGTGGACGTCAAGGGTGAGATCCTCGAGCTGAAGAACACCATCAACACGATGGTCGATCAGTTGAACGCCTTCGCCGCCGAGGTCACGCGCGTGGCGCGCGAGGTCGGCACCGACGGCAAGCTCGGCGGGCAGGCCCGTGTGCCGGGCGTCGACGGGACCTGGAAGGATTTGACCGACTCCGTCAACGCGATGGCGGGAAACCTCACCGTGCAGCTCCGCGACGTGTCGAAGGTGGCCACCGCGATTGCCCACGGCGACCTCAGCCAGAAGATTACGGTCGACGTGAGCGGAGAAATCCTCCAGATCAAGGACACCATCAACACGATGGTCGATCAGCTCAATGCATTTGCCGGCGAGGTGACCCGCGTGGCGCGTGAAGTCGGCACGGACGGCCGGCTCGGTGGCCAGGCCAATGTCGTCGGCGTGGCCGGCACCTGGAAGGATCTGACCGATAGCGTCAACTCGATGGGCAACAACCTCACCGCCCAGGTCCGCAACATCGCCGACGTGGCCACGGCCATCGCACGCGGCGATCTGTCGCGCAAGATCACGGTGGACGTGAAGGGCGAGATTCTCGAGCTGAAGAACACGATCAATACGATGGTCGATCAGCTGAATGCCTTCGCTGCCGAAGTGACGCGCGTGGCGCGCGAGGTGGGCACCGAAGGCAAGCTGGGTGGCCAGGCGCAGGTGCCTGGCGTGGCCGGCACTTGGAAGGATCTCACCGACAACGTCAACTTCATGGCGAGCAACCTGACGGCGCAGGTCCGCAACATCGCGGAAGTGGCGACGGCCATCGCCAGCGGAGACCTCTCCAAGAAGATCACGGTGGACGTTCGCGGCGAGATCCTGCAGCTCAAGGAGACCCTCAACACGATGGTCGAGCAGCTGCGCTCGTTCGCGGCCGAAGTGACCCGTGTGGCCCGCGAGGTGGGCACCGACGGGCGTCTCGGTGGGCAGGCGGTCGTGCCGGGAGTGGCCGGCACCTGGAAGGACCTCACCGACAACGTCAACCTGCTCGCGGCGAACCTGACGACGCAGGTGCGCAACATCGCCGAGGTCACCACGGCCGTCGCGCGCGGCGATCTGTCACGCAAGATCACGGTCGACGTCAAAGGCGAGATTCTCGAGCTCAAGAACACCATCAACACGATGGTGGATCAGCTCAACGCGTTTGCCGCGGAGGTCACGCGCGTGGCCCGCGAGGTGGGCACCGACGGCCGTCTCGGCGGGCAGGCGGTCGTGCCCGGAGTGGCCGGGACCTGGAAGGACCTCACCGACAACGTGAACGTCATGGCCGCCAACCTCACCGAGCAGGTCCGCGGCATCGTCAAGGTCGTGACCGCGGTGGCCAACGGGGATCTCAAGCAGGCGCTCACGGTGAAAGCCAAAGGCGAAGTGGCGGCTCTGGCTGAAACCATCAACAACATGACGGACACGCTGGCCATCTTCGCCGACCAGGTCACGTCGGTCGCGCGTGAAGTGGGCGTGGACGGCCGTTTGGGCGGCCAGGCGAACGTGCCGGGAGCCGCAGGAACGTGGAAGGATCTGACCGGCAACGTGAATCTGCTGGCGGCCAATTTGACGACGCAGGTCCGGGCGATCGCCGAAGTGGCCACGGCCGTCACCAAGGGCGATCTGACACGGTCCATTCAGGTCGGCGCGCTGGGTGAGGTGGCCGAGCTCAAAGACAACATCAACACCATGATCGACAACCTGCGGCTGACCACACAGCGCAACACCGAGGAGGACTGGCTCAAGACCAACCTCGCGCGTTTTACGGGGATGTTGCAAGGCCAGCGCGATCTGGCGACGGTCGGCAAGATGCTGCTCACGGAGCTCGTCCCGCTCGTGAACGCGCATCAGGGCGTGATCTATCGGATGGATTCGGATCAGACTCGGACCCTGCGGATGCTGGCCAGCTATGCCGAGATGCTCGATCGTCCGTTCCCTGTCGAGCTGCGAGTGGGTGAGGGCTTCGTCGGGCAGTGCGCGCGCGACATGCGCCGCATCCTCGTGTCGGACGTTCCCTCGGACGCGGTGCCCGTGGGCTCGGTATTCTTTCAGGCGCTGCCGCGCAATCTCGTGGTGTTCCCCGTGATCTTCGAGGGGCAGCTCAAGGCCGTGATCGGGCTGTCCTCGCTCCGCGATTTTTCGCAGACACACCTGGGTTTCGTCGAGCAGCTCACCGCGAGCATCGGGATCGTGCTCAACAGCATCGAAGCGACGATGCAGACGGAGGCGCTGCTGCAGCAGTCTCAGCAGCTGGCCGGCGAACTGCAGACGCAGCAGAAGGAGCTGCAGCAGACCAACGAGCAGCTTGCGCAGAAGGCGCAGCAGCTCGCGGAGCAGAACGCCGAAGTCGAGCGCAAGAATCAGGAGATTGAGCAGGCGCGGCTCGCGCTGGAGGCCAAGGCGGCCGAGCTCGCCCTCACCTCCAAGTACAAGTCCGAGTTCCTCGCCAACATGTCACACGAGCTGAGAACCCCGCTGAACAGCATTCTCATCCTGGGACAGCAGCTCGCCGACAATCCCGAAACCAACCTGACGGGGAAGCAGGTCGAGTTCGCACGCACGATTCACGGCGCCGGCACAGACCTTCTGAACCTCATCACCGACATCCTGGATCTCTTCGAAGATCGAGTCGGGCACGGTGACGGTGGAGGCCGAAGAGGTCTCCTTTGCGCACCTGCTCGACATGGTGCGCCGCACCTTCATCCTCGAGGCGGAGCGCCGGGGATTGTCGTTCGAGGTACAGGTGGATGCCGGCCTCGGCCGTAGCATCGTGACCGACTCCAAGCGGTTGCAGCAGGTGCTCAAGAACCTGCTGTCGAACGCGTTCAAGTTCACGGCGCAGGGCGGCGTCAGAATGAGCGTATCGGCCGTGACGTCAGGCTGGAGTCCCGGCCATGCGGTGCTGGGTCAGACTCCCGACGTGGTGGCCTTCGCGGTGGCCGACACAGGCATCGGCATTCACGCTGAAAAGCAACGAATCGTGTTCGAGGCGTTCCAACAGGCCGACGCCAGCACGAGCCGCAAGGTACGGCGGCACGGGTTTGGGACTCGCCATCAGCCGTGAGCTGGCCAATCTGCTCGGCGGGGAGATCCAGCTGCAGAGCACACCCGGCGTCGGCAGCACGTTCACGCTGTACCTGCCGCTGCGATACGCGGGTCCCCTGGGCAGAACGGTCGAGGAACCGCGTACCGGCTTGCGCCCTTCGGTGTCATCGCCGTTCCCGGCCGTGCGTGTGTCAGATCGGCGGATCGAACCCATCGAGGACGATCGAGACGCTCTGGGACCGGACGATGCCACGCTACTGATCGTGGAGGACGATCCGCACTACGCGCGCATCCTCATGGACCTGGCGCACGATCAGGGGTTGAAGGCGATCGTGTCGACGCGGGGAGGCGACGTACTGCCGCTGGCGCGCCAATTTCGTCCGACGGCCATCTCGCTCGACGTGTTTCTCCCTGACGTGCTCGGGTGGACGGTGCTCAGCCAGCTGAAGCAGGATTCCGAGACGCGGCATATTCCCGTGCAGATGGTCACGCTCGACGAAGATCGGCAGCTCGCGCTGGCGCGCGGCGCGTTTGCCTTCATCACGAAGCCGACCACGGCGGAGGGTCTCGAGGCGGCGTTCTCGCGGATCAAGGATACGCGACGCCCCGGCGTAAGCGCCTGCTGGTGGTGGAGGACAGTCCAGCAGAACAGTTGAGCATCAAAGAACTGTTGAATCACGATGACATCGACATCGTGATCGCGGATAGCGGCGAGGCGGCGATGGCGGCGCTCGCGGATCAACCGTGCGATTGTGTCGTGCTCGATTTGCGGCTGCCGGACATGTCCGGCTTCGACGTGCTCGAACGCATGCGGGAGAACGAGTCGCTCGCGAACCTGCCGGTGGTGGTCTTCAGCGGCCGGGTCTTGTCGGCCGAGGAGGACGCGCGGCTACGCATGCTCGCGCGCAGCGTCGTCGTCAAAGGGGTCGAGTCGCCAGACAGGCTGCTCGACGAGACGGCCCTCTTCCTGCACCGCGTTGTCGCCGATCTGCCGGCGGAAAAGCGACGACTCCTCGAACGGCTCCACGACTCCGACGAGGATCTCATCGGCAAGTCGGTGCTCGTCGTCGACGACGACGTGCGAAATATCTTTGCGTTGAGCAGCGTTCTCGAGCGCCGCGGCATGCGGGTGCTCACCGCGAGCACGGGCAGCGAGGCGGTCAGCCTGCTCGACGCCAGTCCGGGACTTGCGATCGTGCTCATGGACATCATGATGCCGGATATGGACGGCTATCAGACCATGCGGGCGATTAGGGAGAATCCGGCGCTCAGGAAGCTGCCCATCATCGCCTTGACAGCCAAAGCCATGAAGGGCGACCGGGAGAAATGTCTCGAAGCTGGTGCGTCCGACTATCTGGCAAAGCCAGTCAACACCGAGCAGCTGCTCTCCTCGCTGCGAATGTGGCTGCATCGGTAGCCGGGGAGGGCAGAAGGTGAGGACCGACTCCGTCAACATCTTGCTCGTGGACGACCAGCCGGCCAAGCTGGTGATGTACGACGCCGTTCTGCAGGATCTCGGCGAGAACCTGCTGAAGGCCGGCTCGGCACGCGAGGCGCTCGACTGTCTGCTCAAGAACGATATCGCCGTCGTCCTCGTGGATGTCTGCATGCCCGATCTCGACGGGTACGAACTCGCCGGGTTGATTCGGCAGCACCCGCGATTCCAGAAGACGGCCATCATTTTCGTCTCGGCGATGTTGATCAACGATCTCGACCGGCTGCGCGGCTACGAGTGCGGTGGTGTCGACTTCGTGCCGGTACCGGTCGTCCCGGAGATTCTCCGCGCCAAGGTCAGCGTGTTCGCCGAGCTCCACCGGAAGACTCGCGAGCTCGAGGCGCTGAACAGGGAGTTGGAGGCTCGAGTGACCGAGCGGACCTCGGCGCTCGAAGCGACGACGAGCGCCCTGCAGGAGTCGAGCCACCGGAAAGACGAGTTCCTGGCGATGCTCGCCCACGAGCTCCGCAATCCCCTAGCTCCCATCCGGACTGCCGCGCACCTCCTGAAGCTGAACGGGCTTTCCGAGAGCCAGCGCGAGCGCTCCCGGCAGGTCATCGAGCGTCAGGTCGATCATCTCGTGCGGCTGATTGACGATCTGCTCGACGTGTCGCGCATCAATCGCGGAATCATTACGCTCCGGCAGGAAGAAATCGACATTGCCGATCCGGTGGCACGAGCCATTGAAACGACGCGGCCGATCATCGACCACCGGGCCATCGAGTTCACGGTGCACATGCCCGATGAGAGACTGACGGTCTACGGCGATGCCACACGCCTGGCTCAGGCGCTGAGCAACCTGCTCAACAACGCGGCCAAGTTCACCGAGACGGGCGGCAAGGTCCATCTGCTGATCGAGCGCGACGGTGGCGACGCTGTCATTCGCGTACGGGACACCGGCATTGGCATTCCGCGCGACATGCTCCCGAAGATTTTCGATCTGTTCGTGCAGGTCAATCGCGGCGTCGGCCTGGCGCAGGGCGGGTTGGGCCTCGGCCTGGCGCTCGTGCGACGACTGATTGAAATGCACGGCGGATCGGTGGAGGCGTTTAGTGACGGTCCCGACTCTGGAACGGAAATGGTCGTTCGCCTGCCGTTCTGCCAGCCAGCGCGTGTCGAGTTGCCGCTCGCCAGTCCTCCACCCTCAGCGGAGCGGGAGTCGCTGCAACCGAGACGCATCCTGATCGTCGACGACAACAAGGATGCCGCTGAAACAATTGGGATGCTGCTCCGGAGCGAGGGGCATGACATCAGAATCGCGTACGACGGTCTCGACGCGCTCAACGTGGGGTCGACATTCGCTCCCGAGGTGGTGCTGATGGATCTCGGCATGCCGAACCTCGACGGGCACGCAGCGGCGCAACGCATTCGGGACGAGCCGTGGGGGAAGGACACGCTTCTGGTCGCGCTGACGGGATGGGGCCAGCCCAGCGACCGTCAGCGGTCGGCCGAGTCGGGCTTCGATCTGCACATCGTCAAGCCGGTCGACGGGCAGGGGTTGTACAGCATCTTGTCGCGGCTCTCCAAGGCGAACGCCGAACCGTGAAAACGCCGGGTCACCACGCCAGGCGCTTCGGGGGGCCGACCAGGAACGCTGGATTCGCACCGGGCCGTGGCCTGAATTTCTGCACGCCACCGTTGCCGACCTCGGCGACGTAGAAGTTTCCCAACTGATCGACGCTCATGCCGTGAACGCCCCACATCCCTCCTGGAAAGTCGCCGAAGGTGCCCCAGGAGTACAGGAACCGCCCGTCGAGCGTCCATTTGAGGATCTTGTTCGTGCCGCGATCGGCCGCCCAGAGATAGCCGTCGCCCATGATGTGGATGACGTGAATGTCGGAAGCCGCGCTGCCGGTCCTCCATTCATCCAGAAACCGGCCACGATCGTCGAACACCTGGATCCGCTGATTGGCGCGGTCGTTCACGAACACCCGCCCGGTCTGCCGGTCGATGGCGATGCCGTGGACGTTGTTGAAATGACCAGGCGCTCGATCGTCGCGTGACACGCTCTTCTCGCCCCACGACGTCATGTATCGCCCGTCTTCGTCGAACTTGACCACACGCGTGCCGTAGTAGCCGTCGGCGACGACAAAGCTGCCGTCGGGGAACCAGTCGAGGAAGGTGGGCCGGTTGAAATGACGCTCGTCCGCCCCGGACTCGCCGTAGGTGCCGAGGGTCATCACTTTCGACTTCCCGTCGTTGGTGAACTTGTGGATCACGTGCTTATGGTCGTCAACAATCCACACGTGCTTCTCGGCGTCGTAAGGGTTGATGGCGACGTAGTGGGGGAGTTGGAGCAGCGAGTCCCACTGGGTCCACGAGTCGGTCACCTCACCCTGACCGTTCAGCACGAGGATGCAATGCTCCCATCGCGCGTCAACGCCCAGTTGGTAGCCGCGCGCCTGCCATGTCTTCACCGCATCGGCCACCACGACACCCGTCGCGCCATTGGTGGGCAGGCTCGCGACGGTCGTGTCGCGAATCGGGAGCCGTCCGATCGGGAACGTGATGCTCGGCGCCAGGCGCCGGATCTCCGGCCGATCGACCTCGGGCAGCTCGCCACGCTGCAGCACAAAGATCCGGTCGGGACTTTCGGCAAAAATGCTCTGTCCGGCTCCATACGTCCAGCCCGCATGGCCCGGGAGCGCCGCAAGCGGCTTCGGCCAGTCGGCGACCACATCGTAGGCGCCGAAGAGATCCTGCCCGCCCTTCTCGCCAGCAACCGCAGCCATCCCGGCCGCCGGCGGTGCGGCTTGCTGGCTCGAGCTCTGCACGACGCCAACCAGGCAGGCCACGACGAGACCCGCGACGCACGACGCGGCAATGGTCGTCTGTTTTCGGATGAAGCGGCGTGTCAATCGCGGCTCCTGATCACGTTTGCTAGTATTGCACGGCGTGGCCGCGTGCTCGACTGGCAGTCGAGCGCCGCCGTCGCCCGGAGGCACGCTCTTGACCAGGTACATCGCCGCAGCGGTTCTGCTCGGGACGGGCACGGCAGTCCTGCACGCCGTCACTAGTTCCCAACCACCTGAACCTCCATGGAACGCCGACATTGCAGAGATTCGCACGGTGGCGCGAACGATTCCTGGCCGGCCGCCTGTGCGTCTCAACGTGCTCAAATTCGCCGAGAGCCGCCGCACCAAGAATTTTTCGATCAAGGGTGCGCCTGCCGATCCCAGCGTCCAGGCGCGTACCGTGTTCCAGGCGGTCTATCCAGATGGCACCGTCATGATCGACGCAGGGATGGACCTTCAGGTTCACCGGTTCTTCGGGCGCGGCAATGAGGAGCCGTACGACTCCGCGGCGGCGGCGCAAGTGCAACGCGCGCTCGAGGCGGCCAGGCTCATCGTCGTCACCCACGAGCATGGCGACCACGTGGCCGGCGTGATTCACGGTCGGTCAGCAGGCGCTCTTGCGCCCAAGACCATCCTGACCAGAACGCAGGTGGAGACACTCATCAACAAGCCCCAGATGAAGGAAATCCAGCTCACCGAGGAGTCTTCCCGACGTTATCTGGTCGTGGACTACGCGAGATATCTTCCATTGGCGCCGGGGATGACGCTCATTCGCGCCGCCGGCCACACTCCAGGCTCGCAGATGGTGTACATCGTGCTGGAGTCCGGGCGGGAATACCTCCTGATCGGCGACGCGGCGTGGCACATGGACGGCGTGCGGACCGTCACGGGCAAGGATGCGCCCTGGGTGATCGAAGACCAACCCGCTGTACTGGCGCAGCTCGCGTGGCTCAACGGTCTGTCTCGTACCGATCCGGCGCTTTTCATCGTGGCCAGCCATGACGACGAGCTGCTGAACGAGCTCACGGCTAGAACCGCCCTGGGCAGCTTGGAATAGTGCGGCATGACTCGTCGCCGGCGTCGCAGGGGAACGCGAATGACGAGACGCTTTGGGCTGAGATTCGGACGGCGCCTTTGCAGGAGCGCGACCCGACCAGTCGTATGTCGTGCGGTGCGACGGCTCCACCATGACGGCCGATGATCTTGCGCGGGGATCATCTCTGTCCGCGTCGGATTTGCGCCTCTCAGACCCGCCGAGTTCGTGTTTGTCGACATCGCACGCCTCTTGAGACCCTGCCCCACAGACGACCCCTGACCCGGCTCTTGCTATAATCCCGCCCGAATCGCAGCCGGCATGATTGAGGCTCGACGGTATCTGATCTCGGGACGCGTGCAGGGTGTCGGGTTTCGCTTTTTCGCCCTTGACGCGGCCGAGAGCGAGGGGATTGCCGGCTTCGTCAGGAACCTGCCAGACCGGCAGGTCGAGATTGTCGCCGAAGGCGACGGCGAAGCCCTCATCCGATTCGAACGAGCGATTCGCCGGGGACCCGCAGGAGCGCGGGTCGACGCGGTTCAAACAGAACTCGTTTTACCGACCGGCCGGACCGGCGGTTTCACCGTGCGTTGAGACACACTGCCGTGACCAAGCTGGCTGCCGTCACTCCACAGATTGCCGAGACGCTGAAGTCGAAGATCCGCCACGTCCCGGACTTTCCCAAGCCTGGCATCCTCTTCTACGACATCACGACCCTGCTCCGCGACGCCGACGGCTTTCGCCTGGCCCTCGACTCGCTGGCGGGGCCCTTCGAGCGGGAGGCTATCGATCTCGTCATCGGCATCGAGAGCCGGGGCTTCATCCTGGGCGGGGCCGTGGCCGATCGATTGAAGGCGGGGTTCGCCCCTGTGCGTAAGCCAGGGCGGCTGCCCTCGAAGAGCCGGCGTGAGACCTACTCGCTCGAGTACCGGTACCGATTCGCTCGAGCTTCACGAGGACGCGGTCACGCCGGGTCAGCGGGTGCTGATTGTGGACGATGTGATGGCGACGGGTGGTACTGCCAGAGCCACGGCGAATCTGGTCCGAGCGCTCGGAGGCGAACTCTCGGGCCTGGCGTTTCTCATCGAGCTCACGTTTCTCAACGGGCGCGCGCGATTGGATGGCGAGCGCGTCTTCAGCGTCCTGCAGTATTAGCGAGTGCATGCGACTGTGACGGTCGCCGTCTTCATCGGCGTTCTGCTGCTGATCATCGCCGCGATCGGGATCGCGCTCGTCGTCGAGTTCCGGGCTTTCGCGCGGGGCCAGACGCTTCAGGGTTTACTGGCGAGCTTCGCGCCCGGAATCGCTGCGGTTCATCAGGAACCTCGCGCGATGCTCGTCTGGTATCCGCTCGCCGAAACGGCCCGCCGGTTGTTGCCGGCTGCGTTCGCCGAGCTCGATCGCGCCGCCGGCTCCAGGTTTCCGTTCACGAAGGCGCAACTCCAGGCCGCGCACGCACAGTGGACGGCGGAATGGCTCGCCTGGGAGCGGACGCATGACGGCGAGTACAGGCTGAAGGCGGGGGCACTCGAACTGGAGGCCGCGACGAGCGGTGCAGCGCCGGGGTCCGTTCTGCGCGCCCGGATCGAAGCTGTCGAGCGTGAGAAGTTGGAGCGATATCAGCAGCGATACGCGGAGTATGTGAGGGTCGCCAAGGCGCTGGCGGCGCTCGATCCCGAAGTCTGAGGCACCTCGTCTATAATGACGAGTTTGAGCGCCCGTAGCTCAGCAGGATAGAGCACCGGTTTCCTAAACCGGGGGTCGCAGGTTCGAGACCCTCCGGGCGCGCCAGTTGGCGGCTGCCGATTCACCAACGTCTCATGGCCGGCGCCGCGACGAGCGATTCATGAAACGCACCGAACGACATCACCTGAAGGAAAACGAGCTGGCCGTGTCGCTCAGACGCGCGCAGACGACGGCGCAGCAGTATCGCCAGCAGATCACGTGGGCGACCATCGCCGCCCTCGTCCTTGTGGCGGGCGGAGTCGGGTATGGTGTCTGGCGGGCTCGTGTGAACGAGCAGGCGCGCGAACAGTTGGCGGCAGCCGTGACCATTGCGCGTGCGCCGGTGACGCCGGCCCCGGACGCGGCGAGCGGGTCGACACCGCCTCCGGTCCCGGGCAGCTATCAATCCGAACGCGCGAAGCTCGAGGCTGCCCTGCCGAAGTTTCTGGAAGCCGCGGATCGGTATCCGTCGACACCCGCGGCCATTACGGCGCGGTATCATGCCGCGAGCATCCTGGCGGCGCTCGGAAAGCCGGCCGAGGCGATTGAACAGTACCGGCAGGTACAGCAGCGAGATTCACGCGGGCTCTACGGTCGCATGGCGCGACTGGGAGAAGCTGACGCCCACATGCTTGCGCGCGAATACGATCAGGCGATCGCGATCTACAAGGAGCTGACCGATCGAAACGACGGCAACCTGCCGCTCGACGGCGTGCTCGTGCAGCTCGGTCGCGCGTATGCCGTCGCGGGCAAGCGCACGGAAGCGCGGCAGACCTTTACGCGTGTCGTGGACCAGTTTCCCAACTCGCCCTACCTCTCGGACGCCAGACGTGAGCTCGAGCGGCTGGATGAAGCGGCCACGGGGTAGCCCGTCAACCGCGTTCCTCGAAGCGGTGGCTCGGCACCGCCATCCCGTCCACCCGCATCATTCCTGACAGCTCGAACTCCGGGCGGGTGCGTGCGCCCAGCCGCGGACCAGCAGTCGCCGCGAGAGCGCTCGCCAGAATCGGCAACGCGATCGTCGCATCGGCGTGAACGGTGACACGGTCGGCGTCGGTGGCGAGCTTTCCCCAGCTCTGCGCTTCCTCGAGGGTCGATCCCGATGCACCGCCGTAGTGCGGCACATCAGTGACGATTTGCAACGCATAGCGATGCCCGCTCACGTCCGAACTGTAGAACTCGGCCTGCACGGTGGCCTGGTTGATGAAGTTCTTCGGCGTCCCTCCGCCGAGCACCACCGATGCGGTTCGCGGGCGCTGGATGATCAGGTTTGCCGATTCGACGACATCGCCGATGACGTCGATCCAGGCGCCGTCCGCCTGTCGGTGTCGTGCTTGTGAGATGCCCATCCCGATCGACGAATCGGCAATGGCCGGACAGAAAATCGGCACCTTCGCACGGAACGCCGCGGTGAGGATACCCTCGCGGCCGGTCTCCGTCGCCAGGTGGCCGCCCAGCCGATACAAGAACTCGCGCGTCGTGTAGCCTCTGGGTTCGAGACCGACCGTGAAGTCAGCCACCCAGTTGTCGTTGTCGACGAACTCTTCCTCGCTCGCATACGTATCGTAGACACGGTCGATGCGATCCGCCTGAAGCTCGGCGTCGTTGGCGAGGGGCGAGCCGACGTAGTGATGGCGGCCGCGGCACTCGTGCAGATCGTGATAGAGGTTGGCGCCGGTGGAGACGACGCAATCGACGTAGCGGGCGGCGATGAGCTGGGCGATCACCATCCGCAAGCCGCCAGCGCTCAATGCTCCCGCCACCCCAAGAAAGATGGTCACGTCGTCATCCAGCATCTTTCGCCAGACGCGGTGCGCGGTGGCCAGTGTGCGCCCTTGAAACGAGATGCGTTCCATGCGCGCCAGCAGCTGGTCGGCCGCGAGTCCGGCTTCGGCAAGAAACGGCTCGATGGGGGTCTGGAGGAATCGCGATTTCTTCGCCATGCGGGCCAATTCTATTGCAGCACACCCGCTCAGGCCGAGCAGGGGCCTCTTGGTCGTGGCCGATCAGCGCGCGGTGCGGAGCTCGTGGCGTCGGACGCGGCGGAGAAAGGAAAAATCGGCGGAGGGCAGCAGCTTCACACCCGACAAGGCCGCCTGTCCCACGGCCACGTTCGTCTTGTACCAGAGGCTGATGTACGGCGCCTCTTCGGCGACGATTTCCTGCACCCGGGAATAGAGCTGGAGACGCTCCTGCAGATCGAGAGAGACGGTGGCCAGGTCGATCAGCCGATCGACCTCGGGATTGGCGAAGAAACCCCGATTGAAGCCGACGGGCGGCATCTGCCCCGAGTGGAAGACCCGCCGGAGCATGTCGGGATCGGAAACGCCCACCCATTGCAGCGTGAACATCTGAAAGCTGCCTTTCAGGACGTCGGCGTACAGGGTCGCGAACTCGTAGGTGCGCACGTCGAGCTCGATGCCGACGCGCTGCAGATCCTGCTGAATGACCGCTGACTGCAGCCGGTTGAACTCGACACTCGACACTTTGAGCGAAAGTCGGAGGCGTGGTGCGGGACCCGACCCGTCCGGATCCGTGTAGCCCGCTTCATCGAGCAGCCGCATTGCGCGAACGGGATCGTATGTAAAGCGGAAGACATCGGGCTCGAACGCATAGGAGACGGGAGGCAGAATGCCAACGGCCGGTTCGGCCAGACCCCGCCGCAGGTACTTGACGATGGCTTCGCGGTTGATGGCGTACCCCAGCGCGTGCCGGACGCGGCGATCCTTCAGCACGGGATCCCTGAGATTGAGCCCCACATACGCGTAGTCGGTGCCAGGCGCCTGTTCGACCCGCAGTCGGGGATCGGCCGCCAGCTGATGCACCACGTCCGGCGCCAGATCGTTCACGACGAGATCCACCGTGCCCTTGCGCAGCTCGAGCCCGCGCATGATGTCGTCGGGCACGATCTTCAACACGATGCCGGCATTGGCGGCCGCACCCCCGTGGTAGAGGGGAAAGGCCTTCAGCACCAGCTGGTCATCGGGCGCGTGGTCGACGAACTGATACGGGCCGGTACCGATCGGTCGATCGCGCAGCGTCGCACCTGCTCCTGCGGGCACGATAGGCATGACGAGATTGATCAGGAAGGATCCAAACGGCTCCTTCAGGACGAAGCGCACCGTATAGCGGTCGACGGCCGACACGCTGGCGAGCATCCGATAAGCGCCCTTCCGCGGCGACAGGAACGATGGGTCGAGGAAGCTGGAGAAGGTATGCACCACGTCGCCCGCTGTCAGCTCGTGGCCATCGTGAAAACGCACACCCTGCCGTAACGCCACCACGTAGGTTCGCTCGTCGGGCGTCGTCCAGCGTTCGGCCAATCCCGGAACGACCTGCAGCTGTGCATCCAGGTTCAGCAGGTTGTCGAAGAGCAACTGATGAGCGCGCTGGGACACTTCGTCTGTGCCAACCCGCGGATCGAGGTTGTTGGGGGAGCCGGGGACGGCGAGTGTGATGAAGCCCGATGGCGGCGGCGGTGGGCCCCCGCAGGCCAACAGCGTACAGCATGCGGCCGCGATCCAGGACACGACCGGCCGCATCATTCCTCGAGATTCCTCTTGAGGTCAGCCAGCAGGTTCAGCGCGTCGATCGGCGTCAGCTTGTTCAGATCGGTCTCACGAAGCTGCCGTGCCAGTCTGTCGTCCACTGGCGGGCCCGCATGAAAGAGCCCGAGCTGGCTTTGCGGCTCGATTGGCACGCTGCTCGAGCTTGGCCGGCCAGCGTGCGCGAGCTCGTCTCGCTCCAGCGCAATAAGGATGGCACGCGCACGGTCGACGACGGTCGCGGGCAGACCAGCGAGCCGGGCCACCTGAATACCGTAGCTGCGGTCAGATCGGCCCCTGACCACTTTTCGCAGGAACACCACATCGTCTTGTACTTCGCGCGCGGCGACGTGGTAATTGACGACGCCGGGAAGGGCGTCCGCCATGTCGGTCAGCTCGTGGTAGTGGGTGGCAAAGAGCGTGCGCGGACGCGCGCGCGTACTCGACGCGAGGTGCTCGCCAACCGCCCAGGCAATACTGAGGCCATCGAACGTCGAGGTGCCACGGCCGATTTCGTCGAGGATCACGAGGCTTCGCGGCGTCGCGTGGTGCAGGATGTGCGCGGTCTCCTGCATCTCCACCATGAAGGTCGAGCGCCCGCGAGCGATGTCGTCAGAGGCCCCGACGCGAGCGAAGATGCGGTCGACGAGTCCGATCCTGGCCTCGCGTGCCGGTACGAACGAGCCGGCCTGGGCCATCAACGTCACGACAGCCGTCTGCCGCAGGTACGTGGACTTGCCTCCCATGTTCGGGCCCGTGAGGATCATGAGCTGGTCGGTCGTACCGTTCAGCATCACGTCGTTCGGCACGAACGCCTGCATACTCGACCGTTCGACGACCGGATGGCGGGCGTCCGTCAGCACGAGCGCGTCGCCCTCATCGACCTGTGGCTTGGTGTAGTTGCAGATGGTGGCCGTTTCGGCCAGCGCGGCGAGCACGTCCAGTGTCGCAAGGGCTCTGGCGGTTTCCTGAATCCTGTGCGCTTCGGCAGACACTTCCGCGCGGAGCATCTCGAACAGCGCGAGCTCGCGCTCGAGAATCCGCTCGTCAGCGCCGAGGACCTTTTCCTCGTAATCCTTGAGTGCGGGAGTGATGAAGCGCTCACCGCCCGCGATCGTCTGTTTTCGGTGGTAGTCAGAGGGAACGGCGGCAAGATTCGATTTCGACACCTCGATGTAGTAGCCGAACACCCTGTTGTATCTGATCTTGAGCGATGCGATCCCGGTTCGTTGACGCTCCTGCTCCTCCATCCCGGCGATGACGCGGCGTCCAGACCGGCTGACGCTGCGGACTTCATCGAGCTCGGGATCGAAGCCGTCCTTGATGAAACCGCCGTCGCGTGTCAGCGCCGGCAGCTCGTCGCCCAGTGCGAGCTCGAGCCGCGTCCGGATGTCCGCGAGATCGTCGAGCGCGGCGAGAAGCGCGCCGACGAGGGGCGCCTGGAACTCGGCGAGCTGGGCTCGAAGCCGCGGGACGATGGCCAGCGACTGACGCAGTCCACCCAGGTCGCGGGGACCAGCCGTACCGAGAACGATGCGGGCCAGAAGGCGCTCGAGATCGAGCACGCTCTTCAGATCGTCCCGAAACTTGCCGCGGTCCCTCGTCTGAAACGCGAACTCTTCGACGGCATCGAGGCGATCGCGGATCGGCTCGAGCATCCGAAGCGGGCGAAGCAGCCATCCGCGCAGCATCCGGCCCGCCATCGGGGTTACTGTCCTATCGAGCTCGTGGAGCAGCGACGCCTGTCGGCCGCCGCCAGCGCCTTCCACGATCTCGAGATGCTTCAGGGTCGTGGGATCGAGGATCAGATGATCGGATGTGGTCTGGAGGCGGACGCTTCGGACATGTGCCAGATCCACCTTTTGCGTCGCGCGCAGATGGGCAATGAGCCCGCCTGCGGCTGCCGTCGCCGCCAGGTGCCCATCGAGCCCGAATCCGGTCAGACCGTGCGCGCGAAATTGGTCGAGCAGGCTCGTGCGCGCGCTCTCGACATCGAAGGCCCACCCGGGCGCCGCCGTCACTGGAATGGCATGGCGGGCGAGGTCAGCGAGGAGCGCGTCCGGAAGGCCGCCTTCGGGCACGACGATTTCTTTGGGTCTCAGCACCGCAATCTCGTCAGCCAGGTTGCGGTGGCCGTCCGCGCCTTCATACTCGGCGGCGGTGAACTCACCGGTCGACAAGTCGAGCAGCGCCGCTCCGATGAGCGGACTGGTCGCCCGATGGAGCACGACCGCCAGGAGGTACACCGGCTCACGCGAATCGAGATAACCGGCGTCGGTGAGCGTGCCGGGAGACACCACGCGAACGACTTCGCGCTTGACGACGCCACGGGCTTTCCGGGGATCTTCGACCTGCTCGCAGATCGCGACGCGAAATCCTTTGCGAACCAGCCGCGCGAGGTAGCCGTCGACGGCGTGATAGGGAACACCGCACATCGGAATCGGCGTGCCACTACTGTCCTTCGCGCGCGAGGTCAGCGTGATGTCGAGCGCGCGCGCCGCCACGAGGGCGTCCTCGAAGAACATCTCGTAGAAGTCACCCATGCGAAAGAGCAGGATGGCGTCGCGGTGCTGTCGCTTGGCGTCGAAGTACTGGCGCATGGCGGGTGTCACCGCCGGGGGTGGATCCGAGCTCTTCGATTTGAATGCGGACGGCATGAAGCGACCGGGCTCGACGGCGTGCACTTGGCGGTAGCGAGAGGATCTCCTGCGAGTATAGGAGTCAGCGGGAAGAGAGGTCAAGACGCTGAGCGGATTGACTTTGTTCCCCTCCAACACTGAAATACGCGTATGCGGGTACTCGGCGTCGACACCACGACGCCAGGCGGCAGCGTGGCCCTCTGCGACGAAGACCAACTGGTGGGGGTAGTGGCAGGCGACCCGGAGAGGACGCACGGCGAACGTCTCCTCCGCGATATCGACGCTTTGCTCGAGCGGCATAGGTGGCGGCTCGAGGATATCGACCTCTATGGGGTAGCGGCCGGGCCCGGTTCGTTCACCGGCCTGCGCATTGGCATCGCGACGGTGCAGGGGCTGGCAATGGTGCACGGGCGGGCCGTGGTCGGCGTGTCTGCGCTTGATGCTCTCGTGCGGGCTGCGGTCGATGGGGTACTGGCGGGCACCAAAGACCCGCGCGGACCGCTCGTCGCGGCGTGGCTCGACGCGCATCGCGGCGAAGTGTTCTCCTCGCTGCACATGATGTCGGCGACGAAGGCCGGCGTCGTGATGTCACGCGTCGAGGGCCCGTCTGTCGAAACACCCGACTCGCTGCTCGAGCGCTGGAGACGCGAGCATCCCGACGGTTCTCTGTTGTTCGTGGGGAACGGAGCCCTTCGCTATCGCGACCGGATCGACCAGCTGATGCCAAGCCATGCGACGGTGGTGCGAGCCGTTCCACCGACAGCTCCTGCCGTGGCCTCGCTGGCGCTCCGGGCGGCACGCGATGGGGAGGCCGGCTTGCCCCACGCGGTGCGTCCCCTCTATGTCCGTCGGCCCGACGCCGAGCTGGCGCGCGAGGAACGAGCCCGGCGATCGGACCGGGAGTAACCGTCGATTCGCGGAGCTTCGACGTGGAGCGTGTGTGAGCGACCTGATGCCATTCTGGACGATCGAGCCCGTCATCGACGAGCGCGAGCTCGACGACGTGCTGGAAGTCGAGGTTGCTTCATTCAGCAACCCGTGGACGCGAGAGATGTATCTCTGGGAGCTGCGCAATCCAGAGGTGTCGCATCTGCACGTGTTGCGTACCGGCGACCGCTTTGTCGTCGGCTTCGTCGGCTTCTGGATCGTCTTCGACGAGCTGCACCTCAACAACCTGGCGGTGCGGCCGGAGTATCGCGGCCGAGGGTTTGGCGCGGCTCTGCTGACCCACGTCCTTACCGAAGGCGCGCGGCTCGGCGCGCGCCAGGCCGCGCTCGAGGTGCGACGGTCGAACGAGGCCGCGCGACGGCTTTACGAACGCTTCGGGTTCGAGCTGGTCGGTCTCCGGCCGAGGGTACTACGCCAGGCCCGAAGAGGACGCCCTTGTGCTGATGAAACGCCACCTGTTCCCTGCCGAAAATTCGCGTGCGGACCGAGCTTGAAACGCCGCTGGGCTTATGGTACCGTGCGGCCAGAAGTGCCGGCCGACGCCTCTCAAATGCAGCCACTCCCACCACCGTTCACGCCATCGCCACGCGGTTTTCCCAAGGAGGCGGAGCATGTCTGTCGATTCGCAGGCCCAGAAGGACGTCTTGCTTCGGAGCGATGAGGAGTATCGCCAACTCGCTCAGAAGCACCAGGAGATGGAATCCCGCCTGACCGAGCTTTCCGCAAAACCCTATCTGACCTCCGACGAACAGTTCGAAGAAGTCACTCTCAAGAAGCGCAAGCTCCAGATCAAAGATCACATGGCTGACATCCTCCGCCGCTCGCGCACGGCGTCGAGTTCGATGTCGCACGCGGCGTCGGCACCACCGCAAGGCTGAAGACGCAGCGGCGCCAGCCCGGCAACGCCTTCTCGTTCGCACGCCATAGCTGCGCTCCGATCCTCGTCTCGCAGGATAGAATGAGGCGTGGATCGGGCGGGCGTGCCCTTCGTTCTCGGCAGTCTCACTCTCGTCGTCGCGGCGGCGCTGTGGCTCGGTGCAGTCTGGGCGGTGCCGTTCGCGATTCTGACGCTCGTGTTCGCGCTCTTTTTTCGCGATCCCGAACGAACCTCACCCTCGCCGGCTGACCGAGCGGTGCTCTCGCCGGCCGACGGGCGGGTGCTGGTGGCGGGGGATGCGGTCCCTGATGTGGCGCCGCCGGGCCAGTGGCGACAGGTGAGCATCTTTCTCTCGCCGCTGGACGTGCACGTCAACCGGGTACCCGCGTCGGGTGAAGTGATGCGCATCGAACAGCACCGTGGCCGGCATCTGCCCGCGTATCGGCGTGATGCTGCCTCGGCCAACGAGCGCACCGAAGTGTGGCTTGGCAGCGCCAATGGCATCATCGTATTCCGGCAGGTGGTCGGAGTGCTGGCGCGCCGTATCGTCTGCCGGCTCACGCCTGGGCAGAGGGTGCAGGCGGGAGAACGTTTCGGCATCATGAAGTTCGGTTCGCGGATGGACGTGTTCCTCCCGCTCGACGCGACACTCCGCGTCCGGGTGGGCGATCGCGTCCGCGGCGGAGAATCGATACTCGCGTCGTTTTGACCGCAGGCCGACCGTGCCGGTCAGCGAGACCGGCAGGCTGGAGGTCGATGGTGGACAAGGACGAGTCTTCGACAGGCCGGGCCAGGGCACAGCGCGAACTGTTCGCGTTCCGCTCGGCCCATGTGGACCACCATCCGGAGCGATTCCGGCGCGGCGTTTATCTGCTGCCGAGCCTCCTCACGCTCGCCAACATGTTCTGCGGGTACGCCTGCGTCGTGTATACGATGCGCGGCGATTACGAGACGGCCGCACCCTTCATCGGCTTCGCCATCGTCCTCGACATGCTCGATGGCCGGATCGCGAGACTCACGGGCACGACGAGCGAATTCGGCCTGGAGTTCGATTCGCTGGCCGACATCATCTCGTTCGGCATGGCTCCCGCCATGCTGGTCTTTTCGTGGGGCCTCCATCCGCTCGGCCGCTGGGGTTGGGCGGCCGGCTTCGTGTTCGTCACCGCGGCGGCCCTGCGACTGGCGCGCTTCAACATTCAGAGCGCGAAGGAGGACAAGCGGTATTTCGTCGGCATGCCGAGCCCGGCGGCCGCAGCCGTACTGGCGTCCACCGTGTTCCTCTATCCGGGCGGTCTTCAACTACCGCGCGAAGCCGTGCCGGCGCTCGCTGTTGTGCTCGTGCCCGCGTTCTTGATGGTGAGCACCATCCGCTTCCGCAGCTTCAAGACGATCGATCTACAGTCTCGGCGGTCGTATACGGTCCTCTTTCTGTTGGCCCTGGGCATCGCCGCGATCGTGGCCCACCCGCACGTCATGCTGGTGGTGATGGCGTACAGCTATCTGGCTTCCGGCCTCGTGTCGTACGTCTATAACCGCCTGCGCCGCCGGCCGGTCGAACCCGCGCCGGAACACCCAGCCGGCGACGCGACGATCGCGTCCTTACCGGTCGGTGGCGACCGGTAACGCGAGCCGCACGGTCGTTCCGCGACCTTTCTCGCTCTCGACGTCAATTTGGCCGCCGCTCAGCTCCACATTCCGCCTGGCAATTGTCAGGCCCAGCCCCGTTCCGGTCGCTCTGGTTGAGAAGTAGGGCTCAAAAATGTGCGCGAGGTCCTCGTCGTTCATGCCGACACCCGTGTCGGAGACGGCAAGCAGCACGAGGCTGCGATCGGGATTCAATTCGGCGCCAATCGTGAGCGAGCCGCGGCCAGGCATCGCGTGCAGAGCGTTTTCGATGACATTGGTCAGCGCTCGTCCGACCAGGGTTCGATCCACGAACACCGCCGGCAGCGCAGCAGGAATCTGAATCGAGATCGCGATGCGGTCCCGGACGCCTACCCGGTAGGGCTCGACTACGTCGGCAACCAGCTCGCTCACCGCGTGGGGTGCCGGCCGCGAGATGGGCGATGACGCAAAGCTCGAGAATTCGCCTGCAATCTGGCGGAGCAGTCGCACCTGGGCCAGGATGGTCGCCATGCAGTCTTCCACCACTGGCGCGAGAGGGCGTCCCTGATCCATGTGCACGCGCAGCAGGTGCTCAGCGGAGAGCTGAATCGGTGTCAACGGGTTCTTGATCTCGTGAGCGACCTGCCGCGCCATCTCCGCCCACGCCTCCAGCCGATGGGTGCGTTCGAGCTGCCCGCGTTGACTGGCCAGATCGGCGGCCATGGTGTTGAAGGCGTCAACGAGGCGCGACAGCTCGTCGGATGAGGTCGCGGCAATGCGTGCGTCGAGATCGCCCCGCGCAACCCGGCGGGTGGCGCGCGTCAACCGGTTCACGGGATCGGCGATGCGCTCGGCCATGGAATACCCGATGACGGCACCGAGGAAGATGAAGACGAGCGCCGCCAGCAGCACGCGCCGGTCGAGATCGTCGATCTCGCTCTCGATTTCCTGCTGACGCAGCGTCATCGGCACAGTGAGAATGCCGTCGCGGTTTCCGCTTCGAACCGGAGCGGCGGCAAGAAGGTATCGTGTGGCGCCAACGCGTTCGTCGCCGACGAAGCTGGGCAGACGCTCGAGGGCAATCGCGCGGTATACGCTCGCGGGCGTTCTCGTCGGCACCAGGCCCGATGCGTACAAGTCCCGGACGCTGGTCGCCTGAAGCCTCGATCCTTCGAAGATGTTGACGTCCTGCTCGATCACCCGGCTGATCCACACCAACACGTCGTCGGCCACAACGGTGAGGCTGCCGCGCTCCTGCTGCGTGGCGTAGTCTTCGACCACGCGTCGCGCGACGGCGACGGTCCGGACGGCCTCGGACTCGATGCTGGCGCGGAGTTGTCCGGCGAAATAGGTGCGCGTCAGAAGCGCGAGCGTGAGAACCGGGACCACCGAGGCCAGAACAAATGCGATGAACAGCTTGCGGTAGAAGCTTGCACGAATTTCACGCAAGAGGGCTCGTCCGGATGTGGTCTGTCGTCCTGCCAACCAGCCAAACAGCCACGCACCGAGCGCGATCACCACGCCGCCAAGAACAGCGAGGGCGACAAGCTCGGCCAGATTCACAAGGTGGCCGACAAGTGTGACGGACGGATAGCCGAAGGCGTAGATGCCGGCGCGTTCGTTGAGAAAGTACACGTCGTAGGGCACGCCGCTGTGCTGGAGCGTTGTCCAGAACGGGCTGCGCGAGGAGGCGATGGTCGAAAACACTCGATCGTCGAGCGTCCACGCCGTGGCTGCCGACGTGTACAGCGGCATGCGACTCCAGCCGTAGGCCACGAACTCCAGATCGCGGCCCGGCAGTCCTTCGGCCGTCGAGGGCCCGCCAGTGCGAACGAGATCGAAATAGGGGCCTTGTGACGAAATGACCGGCAGGGCATTGAAGTCGGGCATCGTATGCACGACGATCGCACCGAGGTCGGGCCTGCGAGCGCCGGGGGAGCAGAGCCCGCGGCCGGCGTGCAGGACACGACGCTCCTCGGCGCCGAACGGCGACACTTCGCCGTACATCTCCCACCGGCAGCTCGGCGGTCGCCAGTGTTCGAGCGACGTCTCCTCGGGCAGATTCAGCGCGAAGCGGCTCACGAGCCGTCCTTCGGGGCCGTAGATCTCAACGGCCGACGTCAGTCGGAACTGCGCCAGGTCGGTCAGCGACCAGACGGCGAAGGCGGCGTCGGTCGTCACCGCGTTCCCGGTCCTGTCCGTAGCCACCTTGACCAGGTCGGCAAGCTGCGGAACGCCGTCGATCTGCGCAAGGCTTTGACTGAGGTGCTGTCGTAGCTCGGTGCCCAGCCGCAGGGCCTGCGGCGCGAAGTCGGTCTCGATCAGGCGGCGCTTGGCCTCCCCGGCGAAATGGAACAGCGCTGGATACACGAACAGCGCCGGCAGAGCGAGCAACATGAGACGACCGATCAGGCGCACGCCCTGAGTCGCGCGACGGAAGCGGGCGAGTGCCCGTTGGGCGCACAATGCGACGACGAAACACGAGACGACGGTGAAGAGCGTGGGCCAGGCCGGAACGTGAAGCCCGCCGAGGACCGCGATGGCGAGAAGGCCTCCGAGGGTTCCCACGCGCACCATCGTCTGCCAGAGCGAGCTTGTCAGCCTGACCGGCGCCGAGTATCGAAGCAGCAGAACCGACAGCCAGACAATCGCGGCACCGCTCAGCATGACACCGAGGTTGATGGCCAGCCGTGCGCTGTCCCAAGGGTGAAGCGAGAAATGCAGAATATCGACACTGCTGTTCCTGAGCGTGTCCTCGAGCAGCCGTTCGAGTCCGACAATCAGGCCGAACACGATCGCCGTCACGATGACCTGCCGGCTCACGTTCGTGAGCGTCAAGTTGGAGGCGCCACGCCTGAATTGAAACCGGCTGCGCGACCTTCGCAGGCGCTCGAGCGCATCGGCGAACATGGTCACAAGCGCGACGGCCAGAAGCGCCGTGCACAGCAGGTCGATCGGCGAGGCCAGCAGCGGAGACAGCAGGTCCGACGAGTAGGTCTCCGGGGAGAAAACAGGCCGCGCACTGGTCGCCCGGGGGACAACGATCCAGAAGATCCAGCGGGCGACGATGAGCGCAGCGCAAACCGCCAGGGCCGCGCGTGTGTAGGCGCTGGCCGTTCGTGCGCGCGAGCGGACATCCAACATCGGGCCCACTAGAAGCAGCAGCGTGCCGGCGAGAACGACGAGCGTCCACCGGGTGACGTTGCGTTCCCAGGCGCGACGGGCAGCGGCGAAATCGTTCCGCGAGACGCGCGCTTCGAGGAGCGTTTCGCCTGTCGGAGAAGGAATGATGAACGAGGTGCCATCGACGACGTCGCCCGCGCCCTCATAGCGAGTGCGGAGCGACACCGGCACCACCGAAGTCTCGAGCAGGAATTCCTCGCTCAGAATGGCGGTGGATTGGTCGATGGGCGCCAGCACACGCTCCGCAACAAGCGTCGCCAGGCGCCGACCATTGTCCTGGACCGGCTCCACGTAGACCAGACGCGGTCCGAGCGGACCCGGCGCGACGAACAGAGCTGCCGGGCCTTCGATGCGCTCCACGGGCAGTTCGGCCGCGCGGCCACCCCACGCCAGCGCTGAACCGTTGGCGTCGTAGACAGTGAGCGCGAGGCTGGCCCCGTCGCGGGATCCCAGAGCGGTCTGAGCGGCGTCGAACAGTGCCTTGGCGGCACGAGCATCGGTCGACGCTGAGACAAGCCGATCGGTGGGTGACGCGAGTCCCGCGACCAGTTGCCGTAGTTCGCTGGAATAGTCGTTGAAACGGGCGACCACTTCGCGCTCGACGCGCGCCAGGGTTGCCTCGTCGGTGACCCCCAGCCGAACGCGGCCAGTGAACAGGCCGGCAGCCCAGACGAACGCCGCCAGCAGCACGCCGGCGGCGAGCACGTTGCGGATGCCACGTGTGCGGGCGCGGTTGGATTGATCGGCTACCACGAGGAAGACACCGGCATGGTGTAGCGGCAGCGGCTGCGGGGATCCTCTATCGGGAGCATACAGGTCGTCCACCGAAGCGGACAACCCGAGCGTGTTGACGGAACAAATGCGTCTGATTGCAAGGGCTGTGCCTCGAGAGCTTCGACCCTGATGCTATAGTCAATGTCACAATCCATGACCGTCCGCCAGGTGCTCAAGGCCGCCCTGAAACGTGGCGCGCTCGTCACCGCGGCGAACTATCAGGTCGTCCTGATTCAGTTCGTCGCCGAGTCGCTGTTCAAACTGCTTCTGGCTGTTCCTTTGGTTGGCGGCGCCTTGCTCGTGCTGACGCTGGCAGAGGGCCAGACTGCCGATGTCTTCACAGGCGATCTCCGCCACGGGGTGGCGACCATCGCCACGACACTGCAGACGCGGCCTGCCGCTCTGTTGGCATTCGTCGTCTCGCTCGTGACTGCGGTCGTTGGCGGATCGACGTTGATGTTCTTCGTGAAGGGTGGAACGGTCAGCGTACTCATCGACGGCGAGCTCAGGGCAGGGGCGATCGAGCGTTTTCCGGTGACCGCTTCGAGCGTTCGTCAAGCCGCCGCGTTCTCAATCGATGCCCTGATCGCAGGGTCCGGACGGCTGTTCGGACGCTATTTGCGTACCGGCCTCGGCCTCCTGGCTATTTACGCCGTGTCGGGAGTCGTTTATCTGACCGTCGTGCTCGGTGGATATCGCCTGGTCGATGGCACGGTGCTATTGGTGGGGTGGACGCTCATCACCGCGGTCGCGTCGGCCGCGATGGCGCTCTGGATCACGGCGATCAACCTGCTGTACCTGTTGACTCAGATCGTGATTGCGGTCGATGACGTTCCGGTGATGACCGCGATCGGGCGTGTCGCGCGCTTCGTCCGCAGCGAACCGCGTGAGTTGGGCGGGATCTTCCTGATCATTCTGGTCCTGGTCGTGATGGCCCTGGCGGCGTCGGTGCTGACGACCGCGGGGCTTGGTTTGATCGGGTTCGTTCCACTCTTCTGGCCGATCGCCCTTCCGCTTCAGGCGCTTGCCTGGCTCGTCCGGGGGGTCGTGTTTCAGTACTTCGGCCTGACCGCGCTCGGGGCGTATCTCACGCTGTATCGGACGACGCGAATGGCTCCAGACCCTGTTCCGGCCGATTCCCACCCGCTCATTCAGAGCGCATGATCGATTACGACGGCTACCTGTCACGCGCGGCCGTCAATCTGCAGGAATCGGCCATCCGCAAGATGGGCACGATGGGCGCCCGCGTGCCGGATCTGGTGTCGTTCGCAGCCGGATTTCCCTCGCCCGACCTGTTCCCGTGGGATGAGCTGCGCGAGATCGCCGCTGATCTGCTATCGAGCCGTGACGGTGTCGTGCTGCAGTACGGCGGCACGCGCGGCTATCGACCGCTCATCGAGTCGCTCGCTGGGCTCTTGAGCGAACGCGAGATACGGGCCAGCGGCGACGAGATCGTGGTGACGACCGGTTCGCAACAGGGGATTGATCTGTTGGGTCGCGTGCTCATCGATCCCGGCGATGTTCTGCTCGTCGAGTTGCCTGCCTACGCCGGAGCCATCACGGCGTTTCGCAATCTCCAGGCGCGGCTAGTCGGTGTGCGTCAGGAGCACGACGGGGTCGACCTCGCTCACCTCGACGAGGTTCTGACGCGCGAGAGACAGCAGAGAAATCGCATCGCCGGCCTCTATCTGACGCCCAACTTCCAGAATCCCACCGGCCTCCTCCTGTCGCGGTTGAAGCGTCAGCGTCTGCTCGAGTGGGCGGCTCGTCGTGAGGTCCTTCTCATCGAAGACGACCCGTACGGCTCGATCTCGTTCGACGAGTCTCGCCGATCGTCGGACACGCGGCCGATCAAGGCAGACGACGAGGAGGGGCGCGTCGTGTACATGAGCACCTTCTCGAAGACGCTCGCGCCTGGCCTGCGTGTGGCGTGGGTGGCGGCCCCGGCACCCATCGCCGCGAAGATCGAGACCGTGAAGCAAGCCACCGATCTGTGCACGGGCGTACTCGATCAACGAATCGTGCACGAAGCGCTGCGCCGAGGCATCGTGACCGCCCGGCTGCCCGAGCTCTGTCGACAGGTACAAGCTCAGGCGCGACACGTTGGAGTCCGGGCTTCGTCGGGAGTTCGGCGATCTGCTCACATGGCCCTCGCCGCGTGGCGGGTTCTTTCTCTGGGTCACCCTTCCCGAAGGCATGGACGCGGATCGGCTGCTTCCACGGGCACTGGCGGCGCGAGTCAGCTACGTTGCCGGCAGCGCCTTCTTTGTCGAGGAGCCCGACCCGCGGCTGGTCCGTCTCTCCTTTGCCGCGCCGAGCGTCGACCGAATCCAGGAGGGCGTCGGCCGGCTTGGAATCGCCGTTCGTGGTGAGCGGGATGCTCTCGCCGGCCGCTCGAGCGACGCTCCGAGGACCGTCAGGGACTAGGGATCCAGAACCTGCGGAGGTGTTGCGGGAGCATTCGGATCGGTCGGCGGCGCGCCGTCACCCCCTTGGGGCAGCGGCTTACCAGGAACGCCGGGACGCGGCACGCCGGCGCGAGCTGCTGGCGCCCGCACGAGTGCCTCGAGGCCACCTTCGCGCGTAATCACGATGATCTGCCGGACGGGCTCTTTGGCGGCCTTCACGGAGCCAGAGGGTTTGGCATCTGCCGCGTCTGGGAGCTTCATATAAAGATGCGGCGGCGCCGCCAAGTCGGCCTTGACCCGGAACGTGCCCATCGGCAGGCCGGTTTTCACCGAGAAGGCGCTGAACTCCGCGGCGACCCCCGGCACGACCAAGACGTCCCCCAGGAGCATCGGTCCGCCCGACGATCTCATCTCCAGCCCGCGTTGCCACCGAAGGCCGCCACGATTGCGATCGAGCGCGCGCAGCACGTTGTCGAGCGAAATGAAATAGACGTTCGACTCGTCCACGATCGGCGCGCCTATCACGTCGGCCCCGGTGCGCCATCGCCAGCGGATCCTGCCGGTTCGCGTGTCGAGGCAGTAGAAGAAGTTGTCTTTCGAGCCGACGAAGACGCGATCGTCCAGCGCCAGAATATCGGCGGGCGTGCCGCCGAGGGCGCGTTCCCAGACGGTGTCGCCTGTATGAATGTCCAACGCCGCCACCCGGCCGTCCTCGAGCGACACGTAAACGCGATCGGAAGCGGGCACGGCGCGTGCGCGTAACGGGGTGCCCAGTCCACGTCGCCACTGCAGCTCGCCATCGCTCGCCCGCAGGGCAAAGAGCTCGGCGTTCCCGGTCGCGGCAAAGAGCCAACCCTGTTCCCAGACCAGTGGCGCCGACGGGCGCCCGCCGAGCGCAATGCTCCACACAACTGAGCCGTCGACTGGGGAAACCGCGCACAGTCGCTCGTCGCTCATCAGATAGACCAGCCCTCCGCCCGTGACCGGGGTGTCGGGCAACGGGAGCTCGATGGTCCAGAGCAGCTTGCCGTCGGCCAGCGAAGCCGCGACGAGCTGATCGCGCAGCGGCACGAACGTGCGCGTTTCGTCGAAAGCTGGCAGCGCCACCGGTGGGGCGGGCAGCTGGTTCGTCCAGACCACTCTAAACAGCGGCGCAGAGCCGGCCGGTGGTCCGGCAGACGCCGCACCAGGGTCTTGACCCGGCGTGGCCGTGCCTGTCCCGGGCTGCTGCTCTTCGGAGGGTGCCGGTTGCTGTTCCTGGTCCGAGGGCGAGGTCGGCAGGGCGGGGGGACTCGTCGGGCCGGATTGCGATTGCCTGGCGCCGACAGCTGTCTGAGCGAGCATCCAGCTTGCTGACAGGACGACAATCCCGAGGGTTGCTCGCGGGCAGAGCCCACAACATATAGTGCGCCGCGAGGTCACACCGTTATAATAGCGTGAATCTCGCGGCGGTTTCTGGGCCCGCAGTTCCTTCCCGTGACTCATCAAGCCATCATCGTTCTGGATTTCGGGTCGCAATACACCCAGCTCATCGCGCGTCGACTGCGAGAGCTGTCCGTCTACTCCGAAGTGGTCCCCTTTGATACCTCGGCCCGCACAATCGCCGCGAGAAAACCCGTCGGCGTCATCTTGTCGGGAGGCCCGCGTAGCGTGTCGGAAGCGGGAGCCCCCCGATGCGAATCCGGCGTCTTCGAACTTGGCGTCCCGGTGCTGGGCATCTGTTACGGCATGCAGGTGATGGCGACCGAGCTCGGAGGCCGTGTGGCGCGCGCGCCGCAGCGCGAGTACGGCCACGCCAGCGTCAGGGTTGGGGCCGGCTCCGCGGGCACGCGGTTGCTCGCCGCCGTGCCGGATGAGCTCAGAGTCTGGGCCAGCCACGGGGACTTCGTCGCCGAAGCGCCGACCGGATTTTCCGTCGTCGCCACGAGCGCCAATGCGCCTGTCGCCGCCATGGAGGACCACAAGCGGGGACTCTACGCGCTCCTGTTCCATCCCGAGGTCGCACATACCGAGCACGGCCTCGAGATCCTGCGGACCTTTGCGTTCGACGTCTGCGGATGTCGGGGCGATTGGACCATCGCTTCTTTCATCGAGGAAGCCATCGGACGGATCCGTCAGAAGGTCGGTTCTGGCCGGGTGGTCTGCGCGTTGAGCGGTGGCGTCGATTCGACGGTCGCCGCGATGCTCGTGCATCGTGCGATCGGCGATCGCCTCACGTGTATCTTCGTCGACAACGGCCTGCTTCGTCTGGACGAAGCCGATCAGGTGCAGCGGCGGTTCCGCGACAAGCTGCGCTTGCCGCTCGACTTCGTCGACGCCTCCACGTTGTTTCTCGAGCGTCTGGCTTCGGTGACCGATCCGGAGCGGAAACGGAAGATCATTGGCGCGACGTTCATCGACGTGTTCGAGAAACGGGCCGCCGAGCTCGGGGGTTTTGATTTTCTCGCGCAAGGCACGCTCTACCCTGACGTGATCGAATCGGTGGCCGTCGTTGGCCCGTCCTCGGCGATCAAGAGTCACCACAACGTCGGCGGACTCCCCGAGCACATGGCCTTCACGCTGGTGGAGCCGCTCAGAGAGCTGTTCAAGGACGAAGTGAGGGCCGTGGGCCATGACCTCGGTCTCGATGACGAGCTCGTGTCGCGGCAACCCTTTCCCGGTCCTGGCCTCGCCGTGCGGATTGTGGGCGAGATCACGGCTGAGCGGCTGGAGATTCTCAGGCGCGCCGACGCGGTCGTCGTCGACGAGATCCGTCGCGCGGGGTGGTATACGCGCCTCTGGCAGAGTTTCGCCGTGCTTCTCCCCGTGCAAAGCGTTGGCGTGATGGGTGACGAGCGCACGTATGAGTACACGATCGCCGTTCGGGCCGTCGAGAGTCGAGACGGCATGACGGCCGATTGGGCGCGGCTGCCACACGATCTGCTCGGCCGGATTGCGTCACGCGTGGTCAACGATGTCCACGGCGTCAATCGCGTCGTCTACGACATCAGCTCGAAGCCGCCGTCCACGATCGAATGGGAGTAGCGCCGAGACCAGCCATGGCCGAGTTCGTCCACCTTCATCTGCACACCGAGTATTCGCTGCTCGACGGCGCCTGCCGCATCGACGAAGTACTCGACCGCGCCGCGGCTCTCAAGATGCCGGCTGTGGCGGTGACCGAGCATGGCAACCTGTTCTCGTCGATTATTTTCCATGACCATGCCCGGCAGCGCGGCATCAAACCCATCCTGGGCTGCGAGGTCTATGTCGCGCCGGGCAGCCGGCTGAACAAGAGTGGGGCGATCGGTGAGACCGCCAATCATCTGGTGCTGCTGGCGGAGACCCTGGAGGGCTACCACAACCTGATCAAGCTCGTGTCGGCTGGCTACACCGAAGGCTTCTACTACCGTCCGCGCATCGACAAGTCGCTCCTGGCCGAGCACGCACGCGGTCTCATTGGCTTGAGCAGCTGCCTCAAGGGAGAGGTGGCGACGGATCTGCGAAGTGGCGAGGAAGAGCGCGCTCTGGCGACGGCCGCGACATTCCGCGACATCCTCGGGCCGGGCAATTTTTTCCTGGAGATGCAATATCAGGGGATCAACGAGCAGCTCATCGTCAATCGCGGGTTACTGCCGATTTCCCGCGCACTCGGCCTGCCGCTCGTCTGCACGAACGACGTCCACTATCTCCAGAAAGACGATGCACGCGCGCATGACATTCTGCTTTGCATCGGCACCGGAAAAAGTGTCGAGGACCGGGATCGGCTTCGGTATCACGGCGATCAGTTCTTTTTGAAGACCGCCGAGGAGATGGCCGAGGTCTTCGGCGAGGTGCCGGAGGCCCTTGCGAACACCCTGAGGATCGCCGAGCGGTGTGACGTGCGGCTGGACGCATCCGAAAATCATCTGCCGGATTTCGACGTCCCCGCGGGCTTCACCGCCGATTCGTACTTCGCGCATGTCGTGCGCGAGGGTTTCAACGAGCGCCTGAAGCGACTCAGGGCCCTGGCTGACCAGGCCGTGCTCCGGCACCCTATCTCGGACTACGAGACCAGGCTCGCGTACGAGATCGAGATGATCCAACGGATGCGGTATCCAGGATATTTCCTCATCGTCTGGGACTTCATCCGTTACGCGCGCGAGCGACACATTCCCGTGGGACCCGGGCGCGGGTCCGCGGCCGGCAGCCTGGTCGCCTATTGCCTGGGGATTACGGACATCGATCCACTCGAGTTCGATCTGATCTTCGAGCGGTTTCTCAACCCCGAGCGCGTCTCGCTGCCCGATATCGACATCGACTTCTGCGAGCGGCGGCGCGGCGAGGTGATCGAGTATGTGACGCAGAAGTACGGCCGGCAGAACGTGGCACAGATCATCACGTTCGGTACGATGAAGGCCCGCGCCGTCGTGCGCGACGTAGGCCGGGCCTACGACATCCCCTACGCCGACGTCGATCGCGTGGCCAAGCAGATTCCGCCCACGCTCGATATGACGCTGGCCAAGGCCCTCGAGGAGAGCCCGCAGCTCAAGGAGATGCAGACGACCGACGATCGTCTGCGCCAGCTGCTCGAAGTGGCTCAACGGCTCGAGGGCATGACGCGCCATGCCTCGGTGCACGCGGCCGGGGTCGTGATCGCCCCGCGTCCCATCACGGAGTATGCGCCGCTCTACAAGGGTCAGCGCAACGAAATCACGACGCAGTGGGCGATGAAGGAAATCGAGCGGATGGGCCTCCTGAAGATGGACTTTCTGGGGCTCAGTACGCTCACGCTGCTCGCGGACGCGGTCAGCGAGATTCAGCGGACGACCGGTCAGACGATTGACCTCGCCGCGATCCCTCTCGACGATGCGGCAGCGTACCAGTTGTTCGCCGAAGGCCAGACTTTCGGCATCTTCCAGTTCGAGAGCTCAGGCATGCGCGAGATTCTCCGCAAGGCCAAGCCTCAGCGATTCGACGATCTCATTGCGCTCAATGCCCTCTACCGGCCGGGGCCGCTTCGCAGCGGCATGATCGACGATTTCATCGGGCGCAAGCACGGCCGCGTCGAGATCACATACGAAGTACCGCAGCTCGCGCCCATTCTCTCGGACACCTACGGTGTCATCGCGTACCAGGAGCAGGTCATGCGGATCGCCAGCGATCTCGCCGGCTTCACGCTGGGCGAGGCCGACCTGCTTCGCAAGGCCATGGGCAAGAAAGACGCCGAAGTCATGCAGGCGCAGCGCCAGAAGTTCATCGACGGCGCCGTCGCCCGGAACATCAGCCAGAAGAAGGCTCGTCGGCTCTTCGATTTGATCGAACACTTCGCCGGCTACGGATTCAACAAGTCGCATTCGACGGCCTACGCGCTGCTCGCATATCAAACGGCCTATCTGAAGGCGAATTACCCCTGGCACTTTGCCGCCGCGCTTCTTACCATCGAAGCCGACAGCCCCGAAAAGCTGGCGATGTACCTCGCCGAGTGTCGCGACCGCGATATTCCGATCTTGCCTCCCGACGTCAACGAGAGCCGGCATGGCTTCGCCGTGACGCCAGAGGGCGTGCGGTTCGGGCTTCGCGCGGTCCGGAACGTGGGGGAGGGCGCCATTTCGGAGATTCTGGCGGCGCGGGAGCAGCATGGGCGCATCGAGTCAATCTATGCGCTCTGTGAAGCGCTCGACCTCCGGGTGGTGAACAAGCGCGTGCTGGAAAGCCTCATCAAGGCCGGCGCGTTCGATTCGCTGGCAGACGGTCGCTCCAGCGCGGAGCCCCTGAACGCAGCTGCGCTCAGGCCCAGATTGCTGGCGGCCGTCGACTCGGCGTACGAACACGGCAACCGGCGTCAGCGCGATCGCGGCCTCGGCCAGGAGGATCTGTTCGGCGGCACGCCACAGGCGGCCGACGGCGGCCTGGTGTCCGCGCTCGGGCCCCAAGTGGCGGCGTGGTCACAAATGGAGCAGCTGGCGGGCGAAAAAGACTCGCTCGGACTGTACTGGTCCGGTCATCCAATCGACCGGTACGCCGATGAACTCAGGTCGCTCGGCGCGTGGTCCACCGCTGATCTCGGCTCGGTCCAGGCTTCGCCGTCGGGACCGCGCTCGGGTGAGGAAGCGAGCGCAGGGGGCATCGTGTCGAACTGCCGGTTGATGAAGACCCGCAAGGGTGAACGGATGGCGGTGTTCACCCTCGAGGACCGTGGCGGTGGCGTCGAGGTCGTGGTCTATCCGGAGACGTTTTCTCGATCGACCAGCCTGCTGGAGAACGGCACCATGGTGCTGGTGCGCGGCAAGGTGGAGCGCGACGAGGAATCGGGCCGGCTGTTTGCCGCGGAGATTCGACCGCTCGACACCATGAGAGAACGGCTCGTGCGCGAGATTGGCATTCGCTTGAGTCTGCCCCCGCATGGCCGCCCGACCTTCCAGGCCTTGCTCGACGTGTTCACCCGGCATCGGGGAGACCGCCGCGTGTTCTTCGAGCTCGAGCTTCGCGGGCATCAGCCGGCGCTCCGCGTTCGCGCGGACATTGCGTCGCAGGTGCGCGTCAAGCCCTCGAACCAGCTGGTGGCCGACCTTGAACAGATTTGCGGGACGGGGTCTGTATCGTTGCGGTAGAGTCGGGAGCCGGCTCGAAGGGCCGCCTTGCATCGAAATGCCTGCTGAGATTCTCGAGTTCGAAGAACCGATCGCGGCGCTGTTGAAGGAAACCGACACGCTTCTGGCGCTTCCCGCCACGCCAGCGCGCGACCTGGCCGTGGCGAGCCTCGGGCGCCGGATCGAGGCGCTGCGGGCCGAGATCTATTCGAAGCTGACGCCCTGGCAGCGCGTGCAGGTGGCGCGTCACCCCAACCGCCCGAGCCTGCTCGACTACGTCGAGACCATCTTCACTGACTTCATCGAGCTGCACGGCGATCGGCGCTTTGCCGACGATCACGCGCTCATCGCGGGGTTCGCAAACTATCACGGGCTCCCCGTGCTCCTCGTTGGACACCACAAGGGTAGCGACACCAAGCAGAAGATCTATCGCAACTTCGGCTATGCCAAACCCGAGGGCTACCGCAAGGCATTGCGCGCCATGCGGCTGGCGAGCAAGTTCGGACGGCCGATCCTGGCGTTCGTCGATACACCGGCGGCTTACCCGGGAATCGAGTCCGAAGAGCGGGGCATCGCCGAGGCGATCGCGCTCAATCTCCGCGAAATGTCGACGATGCCCGTCCCGATCGTCGTCTGCGTCACCGGGGAAGGCGGCAGCGGGGGAGCGCTGGGCATTGCTGTCGGCGATCGGATTCTGATGCAGGAGCACGCTATCTACAGCGTGATTCCGCCCGAGGGCTGTGCGGCCATTCTCTGGCGCGATGCGGGCCGCAAGGTTGAGGCTGCGAAGGCGCTCAAGCTGACCGCGCCCGATCTGCTCGAACGCGGCATCATCGACGTCATCGTGCCAGAGCCTACCGGCGGCGCGCACACCGATCCGGCACGCACCGCGACGCTGCTCGACGCTCAGCTGCGAGCGGCGCTCCACGAGGTGTCTCAGTGGTCCGACGACGAACGGGTCGCGCGGCGCTACGAGAAATTCCGGCGGATGGGCCGCCTCGGGACCGATTTCGTGGACGACACTGAATGATCCCGTTCATCTGGGAACCGGCTGCCTGCGACGAGGCTCGTGCGGCGGACCTCTCGCGCCAGCTCGGCGTCGATCCGATGCTCGGACGATTGTTGTCGATTCGGGGTATCACCGATCCGGCTGTGGCCGCACGGTTTCTGAATCCCTCGCTCGGCGATCTGCACGACCCGATGCTGCTCACCGATATGGCGGCGGCCACCGAGCGGCTGCTCGGCGCCATCGCGCGAAAGGAGCGGATCGCGATCCACGGGGACTACGATGTCGACGGCATTACCTCGACCGTGATCCTGCGCCGCGCGCTGGAAATGCTCGGCGCCGACGTCGTGCATTTCATACCGCACCGCCTCCGGGACGGGTACGGCCTGCACAGCGAGTCCGTCGAGCGGCTGCACGCCGAGGCGGTCCGGGTGATCGTGTCGGTGGACTGCGGCATCCGAGGTCTCGAGGCGGCGCGTCGCGCAACTGAGCTCGGCGTGGACCTGATCGTGACCGACCACCACGAGCCGGATGCCGTGCTGCCATCGGCCCTGGCGGTGATCAATCCCAAACGGGCAGACTGTCGGTATCCTGACAAGAACCTGGCCGGTGTGGGCGTCGCGCTGAAGCTTGTCCAGGCGCTGTGCATGCGGCTCGGACGAGAGAAATGGCTACCCGCCTTCGTCAAGGTTGCGGCCATCGGCACCCTCGCCGATGTCGTGCCGCTCATCGGCGAGAACCGCATCATCGCCAAGCTCGGGCTCGAGATGCTCTCGAAGGGGCCGCACAAGGTCGGCTTGCGGGCGCTCATTCAGGCGTCCGGCCTAGCCGGGAAGACCATCGATGGCTATCACATCGCGTTCATGATTGCGCCGCGCGTCAACGCCGCCGGCCGCATGAGCACGCCTGACATTGCGGCGCGCTTGCTGCTGGCCGCTGACGAATCGCTCGAGGACGAGACGCGCGCGCTCGCCGAGCAATTGAACGTCGAGAACCTGCGCCGCCGCGAGGAAGAAGCTGATGTCGTCGCCGAAGCGCGGCGTCGCGTCGAGACCGATCCCGACGTCGGCGCGCATGGCGTACTCGTGGTCGCCGGCAACGGCTGGCACCGCGGCGTCATCGGAATCGTGGCGTCCAAGCTCGTCGAGCTGTTCCACCGCCCGGCGATCGTCATCTCGATCGACGGCGACGTCGCGCACGGGTCGTGCCGGAGCATCCCCGCCTTCGACATGCTGGCGGCGCTGGAGTCGTGCGTCGAGGTGTTCGAGCGGTTCGGCGGACACCGCATGGCCGCCGGCTTCACGATGGAGGCGTCCCGCGTGGACGAGCTGCGGCTCAGGCTCAACCAGTACGCCGACGCGATACTCGGTCCCGACGACTTGCGCCCTCGGCTGCGCATCGACGGTCCCATGACGTTCAGGGGATTGGGAGGGGATCTGGTCGGACAACTGAGCCGGCTGGCCCCTTTTGGCGCGGGCAACCCGCGGCCGTCCTTCCAGGCGTCGGGAGTCGAAGTGGTGGATGGACCCCGGCGCCTCAAAGACCGACATCTCAAGATGGCCCTGAAACAGGGCGGGCGGGTGTTCCGAGCCGTCGCCTGGCGCGGCGCCGAGCACGAGGACATGCTGACCGCCAATCGGACGGCAGTGGACCTGGTCTTCGGTCTCGACCAGAATGACTATAACGGTGAAACCTACCTCGAGCTGTCCGTCCTGGACGCGCGGCCGTCACACAACTGACCGAGCGGAATCGGCCGTCGGAGGCGCGCGCGCCGTGGGCCGACGCCGTCCCCACGGGCCTGTCGCAGCGGTGAACCCATGACGCGCTGGCAGCGACGGGCGCGGCTGGCCATGGCCGTGCTCGGTCTGGTCGTGACCGCAGCCGTGGTGCTGGCGATTCGCCGAGGAGAGCGCCCCTCCAGTTCGGTGACGGTCGAGCGCGCCGACCCTGACGCAGTTGTGGAAAGCACCAAGGGTGTGCTGACCCAGACCAAAGGCGCGGCTGAGAACTTCAACGTCGAGTTCCAGCGCCAGCTCACTTACGCCGGAGGAAAGAGCCGGTTGGAAGGCGTGCGCATCCGCGTCAACCAGCGCGGTGGACGCGATTTCATCATGACGAGTCAGAGAGGGCAGGTCGGCGACGATCAGTCGAGCATCGTGCTCGAGGGTCGCGTCAAGATGGTTTCGGACGACGGCTTGACAGCCAACGCCGACAAGGCCACCTACAACGACAACGAAGGCATCGTTCGCGCGCCGGGGCCCGTCACGTTCGTGCGCGAGCGTCTCTCGGGGTCCGGCACGGGCATGACCTACGACAAGACGCTCGACGAGATAAGCCTGCTGGCCGACTCGCACGTCCGTGTCAAGGCGGACGAGACGGGTAGCGGGGCGCTCGAGATTCGCTCGGCGACCGGCGCTCTGAACCGCGCCGAGCGCTACATGCTCTTCGAAGGCGGCGTCACGATCCTGCGGGATACGCAGACCGCGGAAGCCGTGGAAGCAACGGCGTATCTTGCGGAGGATACCGACCGCATCACGGCTATCGAGTTGAGAGGGAAGGCGCGCATTCGGACCGACAAGCCGGCGACCGGCGCGTTTCGAGAGCTGAGCGCGCAGGACATCAATCTGGTGTACGCGGAAGACGGCCAACTTCTCGAACATGTCACCCTCGGAGGCGGCGCGTCGGTCGAGATGGCGGGCGTGGCAGACGCGCGCGGCACGCGGGTTGGCGGCGACGCCATGGAAATTACCTTTGGGCCGGATGGCACCACGGTCGTCGAATTGAACGCGCGCGACCGGGTCGCGACCGACTTCGCCGTTGCGCGGGGCGCCCCCTCGCGCACGGTCCGCTCGACCGTCCTCGAATCGTTCGGCGATCCGGGCGAGGGCCTGAAAACTGCCAAGTTCTTGCGAAACGTCGAGTTCGTCGAGATTCTGCCCGGCCGTCCACCCGTCAAGCGGATCGTTAGAGCCCAGGTCCTCGAAGCAGCGATGAAGCCCGGCATGGCCGAAATCGACGATGCCCGGTTTGCGGAGAGCGTGAAATTCGAGGAGGGCGAGCTGACCGGTACCGGGCATACCGCACGCTATCAGGTGAACGCTGGCACCATCCATCTTGCGAGCATCGCCGGTAAGCCTCGTCCCCGCGTCATCGACGACCAGATTACGGTCGAGGCCGATACCATCGACATGGTGCTCGAGACTCGCCGGATGAATGCCGTGACTGACGTGCGCAGCGTCCTCAAGAACTCAGCGGACCGCACCGCGAAGGACGGGCGCGGCGGCCGGCTGCCGGGCATGCTCGAACCGGGGCAGCCTGTGAATGTGACCTCCGTCACGCTCGTCTACGACGAGTCGAAGGGACACGCGCTGTACACGGGCAACGCGAGGCTCTGGCAGAGCGACACGACGATTCTGGGCGACACCATTACGATCGACGACATCAAGGGGGATCTGACAGCCGTTGGGTCCGTCCGTTCGTCATGGACTGTCGAGCAGGTCAACGAGGACACGAACGAGATCGAGACGGTTCCCACGATTGCCAGTTCGGCCGAAATGCTCTATGAGGATGCGCTTCGGCGCGCGACCTACACGACGAACGCGCACGTCAACGGGGAACAGGGCGACCTGACGGGGAGGAAGATCGAGCTGTACCTGAAGGAGGCGAGCAAGGAGCTCGAAAGGGTGGAAGCCTACGACGATGTCGTCGTCCGGCTCGAGACGAGGACGGGCACGGGACGCCGTCTCACGTATTTCACCGCCGATGAGCGCTATCTGATGACGGGCGCCCCCGTGCGGGTGGTCGAAGAATGCCGCGTAACGACCGGCAAGACTTTGACTTTCTTCAGATCGACAGATAGGATCCTGGTCGACGGAAACGAGGAGATCCGCACGCAGACACTGAGTGGCGGAAACTGTTCCCAGCAGCCGCCGCCCAAGTGATGGCTACGCTTCGGACGCACGATCTCACTAAGTCGTACGGCGGCCGAACGGTGGTCAAGGGGATCAGCCTCGAAGTGGGATCCGGTGAGATCGTGGGCCTGCTGGGGCCCAACGGCGCCGGCAAGACGACGACCTTCTACATGACCGTCGGGCTCACGGCGCCCGATTCCGGTCAGGTCAAACTCGATGGCGAGGATCTCACCGACGACCCGATGTATGTGCGGGCGCGGAAAGGGATCGGATACCTGCCGCAGGAGCCCTCGATCTTCCGTGGGCTGACGGTCGAGCAGAACATCCTCGCGATCCTCGAAACGATCGATCTGGACGGTCCGGCGCGCCGCGCGCGCCTCCGCGAGCTGCTCGCCGAGCTCGGACTCACGACGCTTGCGAGCGCACCGGCGCACACCTTGTCGGGCGGCGAACGGCGGCGCGTGGAAATCACGCGGGCACTCGTCATTTCCCCCAGGTTTATCCTGCTCGACGAGCCGTTTGCCGGGATCGATCCCATCGCCGTGACCGACATCCAGAAGATAATTTTTCACTTGCGGGAGCGCGGAATCGGCGTACTGGTCACCGATCACAACGTCCGTGAAACGTTACGGATCACAGACCGGGCGTATATTGTGACCGACGGCGTGATCTTCCGCAGCGGAACGCCCGATTTTCTGGCCGCTGACGAAGAAGTGCGGCGGATTTATCTCGGCACCGATTTCCGCTTGGACTAAGATACGAGCGATGGCGATCCAGCAGAAACTCCACACGAAGCTGGTTCAGAAACTGATTCTGACGCCATCGTTGCAGCAGGCGATCAAGCTGCTGCCGATGTCGACGCTCGAGTTGGCGGATCTGCTCAACCAGGAAGTGGTGGAGAACCCGCTGCTCGAGGAAGTGCCCACCGAAGAGTTGCAGCCGGCCGATCCGGCGACCCAACCCGAGAAGACGGACGGAGAGGCCAGCGCGCAGAAGAGCGACACCTGGGACGATCAGGACTTCGAGTATTTCTTCGGCGATTATCTCGACGACGGCTATCAGCCGCGCACGCCCCAGGAAGTCAAAGAGCTGCCGCCGATCGAAAATACGCTGTCGACCTCCAGCTCGCTCTCCGATCATCTCCTCTGGCAATTGTCACTGCAGACCGACGACGAGCTGCTCAAGGAAATCGGCAGCGCCATCATCGGCAATCTCGACGACGACGGCTATCTCGTGGCTTCGTTCGACGAGATCGCGGCGATGGGACCATGGCCGATTGCCGACGTCGAGCGCGCGCTCCGCCTGGTCCAGAGCTTCGATCCGATTGGGGTCGCGGCACGCGACCTTCAGGAATCTCTCGCGCTCCAGTTGCGGCACCTCGGGCTCGAGGGGACGCCCACGGAAAAGATCGTGATCGATCATCTGCGGCTGTTGCAGAACCACCAGGTGCCGGAGATTGCCAAGAAGCTCGGCCTGTCGATCGACGAGGTCAAGGAATACGTCGAGGTCATCCGCCATCTCGATCCCAAGCCGGGCAGCCGCTACAACCCGCAACAGTCGCATTACGTCATTCCCGACGTCTACGTCGTCAAGGTGGAAGATCAGTATGTCGCGGCGCTCAACGAGGAAGGTCTGCCGCAGCTCAGGATCAGCCCGACCTACCGCCGGCTGCTGGACAAGAATTCCGAGAACACCACGGAGACGCGCGCGTATGTGAAGGACAAGTTCCGCTCGGCGCTCTGGTTGATCAAATCGGTCGAGCAGCGCCAGAAGACGATTCACAAGGTTGCGAGCAGCATCATCAACTTCCAGCGCGATTTCCTGGATCATGGGATCGAGCACCTGAGGCCGCTGGTCCTTCGCGACGTTGCCAACGACATCGGCATGCACGAGTCCACCGTGAGCCGTGTCGTCACCAACAAGTACATGCACACCCCGCAGGGTGTGTTCGAGATGAAGTTCTTCTTCCACAGCGGGATCAGCAGCTCGTACGGCGAGAGCGTGTCCTCGGTCACCATCAAGCAGCGCATTCGGAAGATCATCGAGCAGGAGGATCCGCGCAAACCCCTGAGCGATTCGAAGATTGTCGGCATCCTGCAGCGTGAGGGGTTGTTGCTCGCCCGCCGAACCATCGCGAAGTATCGCGAAGAGCTCAAGATTCCCACGTCGAATCAGCGCAAAGTACTCTACTAGCGTGAGACGTCCCGCCCACGTCTGACCAACCCGTGAATCGAAGGACGAGAGGCATCTCGGTGCGCGCGATGCTCGACGATCGGGCTGATGACCTGGCCCTGTCGCTCACCGTTCTCGCAGGACAACACGGACTCGATCGGCTGATCACGAGCCCGTATCCGCAGAAGACTGGACTGGCTCTGGCAGGATTCCACGAGTATCTCCGACCGGGCCGGGTGCTCGTGTTCGGGCTGAGCGAAATCCGATATCTCGAGAGCATTTCGGCAGCAGAGCGCCGGGAGACGCTGCGGAAGACGCTGGCGTTCGATTTGCCCTGCGTGCTGGTCACGGCCGGGTGTCACGCGTCGGCCGAACTGATCGACGAAGCCAATCGCGCGGCCGTGCCGCTGATGTCCACGAGCACCGCGACTCCCATCGCCATCGCCAAGATGACGGCGCTCCTCGAGGAACACCTCGTGGAGCGCGAGCTGGTCCACGCCGTGCTGATGGACATTCTCGGGCTTGGCGTGTTGATCGTGGGGGAGAGCGGCATCGGCAAGAGCGAATGCGCGTTGGACCTGGTCGTGCGCGGACATCGGCTCGTCGCCGACGATACCGTCGAGCTGCATCGACAGGGTGAGACCATCCTGGTCGGCTCATGCCCGGAGCTCACGCGCCATCACATGGAGGTGCGCGGCCTCGGTGTCATCAATATCCAGGATCTCTTTGGCATTGCGGCCACGCGCGCGACGAAACGTGTGGAGCTGGTCGTCCAGCTCGAGCGATGGGATCCCAACCACGAGCACGACCGGCTGGGGCTCGACGACGCGACCTATGCGCTGCTGGGGCTGGAGGTCCCGCTGATCCGTATGCCGGTCGCACCAGGGCGGAACCTGGCCATTCTCGTCGAAGTGGCTGCGCGTAATCAGCTGCTGCGAGCAAGGGGTCACCATGCCGCCAGACGACTCGCCGAGCGCCTCGACGCACAGCTTCGGGAGGAAGGTGCCATGGCCGATCGGCTCGACCCACGGGAGCGCGAGGGGAGCGGCAGCGAATGAAGCGCACGTCCGGAGGGGTGGCGCGGGTGCCGGCGCGATTCGTGATCCTCACCGGTCTTTCTGGCGCGGGGAAGTCGCAGGCGATTCGGGCGCTCGAAGATCTCGGGTACTTCTGCGTCGACAACCTGCCGATTGCCTTGATTCCGACGCTCGCCGAGCTGACCAGGCGGGAAGGGATCCAGCAGGTGGCCATCGTCGTGGATGTGCGCGAACGCAGCTTCCTATCGGACTTTCCGAAAGTGTTCCGCAAGCTGCGGGCGATGCGCGACCTCGATGCCGCGCTGATCTTTCTGGAGGCCAGCAACGAGGCCCTCGTACGGCGCTTCAGCGAAACGCGGCGGCCGCATCCCCTCGCGCCGAATCGGCCCGTGGCTGACGGGATCCGGCAGGAGCGGGCAAGGCTGATGGCGATCCGCAAGCTGGCCGATCAGATCGTCGATACGTCTCAGCTGACGGTGCACGAGCTGCGCGAAGCCTTCATGAGCTTCTCGCGGGCGCGCGGGCGTCGCGCCAAGCTCGTCGTCACGATCGTCAGCTTCGGCTACAAGTTCGGCATTCCCGTCGACGCTGACCTGCTGCTCGACGTGCGCTTCCTGCCGAACCCCTACTTCGTGAAAGGACTGAAAGAGCGAAGCGGGCGAGATCGGGCCGTCGTGGAATACATGCTGCGCCATCGTCTCACCCGCGAGCTGCTCGACAAGACGCTCGACTTTCTTCGGTTCCTCGTGCCGCACTATGTGGCCGAGGGAAAGAGCTATCTGACGCTGGGCATCGGCTGCACGGGCGGACGCCATCGCTCGGTGATGATCGCCGAGGCCATCAAACGCGGCCTGAACGATCTCGGCGAGAGCGTCGCCGTCAGAGTGCGCCACCGGGACATGTCGCAGCCCGCCGGACCCGACCGCGAGCGCCTGCCGCGGCGCACGAAAGGAGCGGCGGCATGATTGGCGTGGTCGTCGTCACGCACGGGCAGCTCGCCACGGAGCTCCTCAACGCCGCCGAAATGATCGTCGGCGATTTGCCGCAGTTTGCGGCCGTGTCCATCGGATGGCACGACGATGTGAACAGTGCGCGGGAGGAGCTCGCGCAGGCCGTGGAGCGCGTCCGCGGATCGGCCGGCGTGCTCATCCTGACCGACATGTTCGGCGGCACGCCTTCCAACGTCGGGATCACGCTGCTGGAGCCTGATCGCGTCGAGGTGATTACGGGCGTCAACCTGCCGATGCTCATCAAGCTCGCGAGCCTGAAGGGTTCCTCGGATCTCCTGGATGCCGCCAGGCAGATGCGTGAGCACGGACGTCACGCCATCTGGGTGGCGTCGGATCTGATGCGATCAGAATCCAAAGCGTGATGGCTATCCGGTGCTGAGCCGCGAGGTGACCGTCGTCAACCCGCTGGGCATGCATGCGCGCGCGGCGGCCCGTTTCGTCCGGACGGCGATGACGTTCGAGTCGCAAGTCAAGGTCGGCAAGGACGGGCGGGTGATGGACGGCAAGAGCATCATGGGCGTTCTGCTGCTCGCTGCGCCGCGAGGCGCGCGGCTCACGATCACCGCCGAGGGTCCAGACGAGGCCGACGCCCTCGAGGCGCTTTGCCAACTGATCGAGACAGGGTTCGGAGAGACGCTGTGCAGCGCTTGACCGGCATCGGTCTGTCGACCGGTCTCGTCAGTGGCCCGGCGGTCGTGCTCGTGCTCGACGCGCGACTCGTCCGCTTTGCCCTTCCGGCCGCCCTCGTGCCAGAGGAACTCACCCGACTCGAGCAGGCGCGCGACCGTTCGCGGACACAGCTCGAGAGTATCCGGGCGCACGTGGCCGGCACGGCCGGCGCCGAAATGGGATCCCTGTTCGACGCGCAGCTGCTGATGCTGGACGATCCCATGTTCTTCGCGCGGGCGTCGAGCTTCATCCGGGAACGGCGCATCAACGCGGAGTGGGCGCTGCAGCAGGTCTTCGACGATCTTTCGTCGGTGCTCGAGGACATTCACGATCCCTACCTTCGCGAGCGCCAGGGTGACGTTGCCGACGTGCTCGGCCGGTTGCGCATGAACCTACGGCGCGCGAATGGCCCTCCCGCGTTGTTCCGTGGGCTCGATACGCCGTCGATCCTGGTCGCTGACGAATTGACCCCGTCGATAGTCGCCCAGCTCGACTGGAGCCGCATTCGCGCGTTCGCCACCGATGCCGGCAGCCGGACGTCGCACACGGCCATCCTCGCGCGATCGTTGAACGTACCGGCGGTTGTCGGCCTGCACGACGCGAGCACGCACGTGACGCCCGGATCCATCGTGATCGTGGATGCCGACGCCGGCGTCCTGATTCTGGACCCGACACCGGAGATGCTGGACACCGTTGCCCGCTCTTCGCCGACCGGGCGTGCGCCGTCGCCGAGGGTGTCACCGCGAGGGCCCAGCGTCACGCACGACGGCGTACGGGTCCGGCTCGAGGCCAACGTGGAGATGCTCGACGACCTCACGGCGGCGCGCGAGCAGGGTGCTGAAGGCATCGGACTCTATCGCACGGAGTTCCTGCTGGCCAGCAGCTCACTCGAATCGCTGACCGAGGATCTGCAGTACGAAACGTACCGCCGCCTGATAGAGGGCATGGCGCCACACCCGGTCACGATCCGGACCTTCGACGTGGACGAGGATCAGCTCGAAGGGGTCGCGCCCGAAGACCTGACCCGGCCGGCCATTCTTCCCGAGCACGGTCGGAGCCGCTTCGGACTTCGGGGGGTGCGACTGAGCGGGCGTCGCCGTGAGCCCCTGAAGACACAGCTCCGGGCGCTCCTGAGGGCAGGGAGGCACGGCGGTCTTCGTATCGTGTTTCCGTTCGTGTCGGGCATCGAAGACCTGCGCGAGGCCAGGCTTCTGATCGCCGAGGCCGCCACCGAGCTCGGCGGGCGTGCCCAATCGGTTCGGTCGATCCCCGTGGGAGCCATGATCGAAGTGCCCTCGGCGGCATTCACGGCGGATCTGCTGGCCCGCGAGGCCGACTTCTTCACCATCGGGACGAACGATCTCATTCAATGCTGTCTGGCCGTCGATCGCACTGACGAGCGTGTCTCACACCTCTACGAGCCCCTGCACCCGGCAATCCTCAGGCTCATCCGGCAGGTGCGGCGAGCGGCGAGTCGGCAGCGAATTCCCGTGGCCGTTTGCGGCGAGATGGCATCGGATCCGGCGGTGCTCCCGCTGCTCGTTGGGTTGGGTCTCACGGAGTTCAGCATGACGCCGGCCGCACTCCCGGCGGCGCGTCACGCCGTCTCCGAAATGCGCGCGGGCGATCTGCGGCGCATCGCTCTCAACACGCTCAAGCTGACAACCGTCGCCGAGATTGAGCGCTATCTGGCGACGGAACTCGCCGCCCGATCGGTCGAACGAGTGGGCGCAGGCGATCGGAGAGGAGGAGAGGCGTGAGCGAAGCCGTGACCAAGGTGGACAAGCCCTGGGGCTACGAGCTGCACTGGGCGAAGACGGATCGGTATGTCGGCAAGGTCATCCACGTGAATGCCGGCCATGCGCTGAGCCTGCAGTACCACACGGTGAAGGATGAAACGATCTTCCTGTGGTCAGGCCGGTTGTTGTTCGAGCTCCAGGAAGGCGATCGGCTGACGAAACGCGAGATGAAACCTGGCGACCGCGTCCACATCCGTCCAGGCACCGTGCATCGGATGACGGCCATCGAGGACAGCGACATCCTCGAAGCCTCGACGCCGGAACTCGACGATGTCGTCCGTCTGGAAGACCGATACGGCCGGGCGGGATCCGGAACCTAATCTAGAACGGGATATCGTCGTCGGTGAGCTCCTGCGGCGCGTCCGGCGTGACTGGCCCTTCCGAGTGGTCCATCGCGTCGCCGCGGTTGGACGCCCGCGAGCCCTGGCCGCCTCCGCCGAGCAGCACGACTTTGTCGCCGCGGATTTCCGTGGTGTACTTGTCGTTGCCCTCTTTGTCCTTCCACTTGCGCGTCTGCAGGCGGCCTTCCACGTAGATCTGTTTCCCCTTGGTGAGATAGTCCTGGAGCGATTCGGCCGTCTTACCCCAGAGGACCACGCGGTGCCACTGTGTGTCCTCCTTCTTCTGGCCCTCGCGATCCTTGTAGACCTCGGTCGTCGCCATGTTGAGCGTGGCGACCGCGGCGCCGCCAGGCGTGTAGCGCAACTCGGCGTCTCGCCCGAGGTTGCCGACCAGAATGACCTTGTTTACGCTGCCCATAACGGCGTCGCTCCGTGCGCTCGGTCGTCAGTGCCCAGGTCGGTTCAATCGCTGACGGGCCAACGCACCGGCTGGTGTTTCCGGGTAGTTCTTGAGAACGAACTCGTAGGATTCGCGGGCGCGATCGGTCTGCCCGAGACGCTCGAGCACGACGCCGCGCTTGTAGTACGCATTCGGCAACTTGTCCGCGCCCGGATAATTCTTGATCACCTGTTCGTAGCCGTCCAGCGCTTCGCGGAACTTGTTGTCGAGCAGATAGGACTCGCCAATCAGGTACTGCGCATCGTCTGCGAGCTCCGACTTGGGGAACGCGCGCATGAACGACTGGAATCCCTGAATCGCCAGCGTCCACTGTCCGGCCGCATAGTCGGCCCAGGCCATGTCGTACAAACGCTGCGGCGACGTTCCGGGCGGCACAATGCCCCCCGGCGCGACCGGTGCCGACGGAGGCGGGACGTCGGTTGCGCCTCCCGTCGCCGACGAAGCATCCGGCGGGAGCGAAGGGTCGTAGGCGGGTGACATGACCGGCGTGCGCGGAATCGCCTGGCGTACGGCTTCGAGCTCCTGCGAGAGCGAGGTAATGCGCACGTTGGTTTCATCGAGCTTCTCGCGCACGACACGCAGATCGGTTCCCGCGGTGTCGACGAGCAGTTTCTGATCCGCGAAGGCCTTGCGCGTGCTGTTTCCCTGCTCGTCGATTTTCGCGGTGATGCCTTTGAGCGCATCAGCCAGCGTGCCGAGCATCAGCTGCAATTGCTGCGCCTGTTCCTGCAGCATGCGGATGTCGGCCATGATTTGCAGGTGCTCTTTGTCGGCCGCGCCGAGGGCCGGTACGTTGACGAGAGAGGCGATGAGGAGGACCGTCGCGGAGGTGCGCATGCACATATTCACTCTCTCAGATCCGATGGGCACTGGCTCGCTCAGCGGCAAGCGTGTTACTTGGCCGTAATGACGAAATGCGCCCGTCGATTCTTGCTCCAGGCAGTCTCGTCATGGCCCGGATCGAACGGAAACTCCTTGCCGTAGCTCACGACACGGAGCCGGTCCGGTGAGATGCCGAGCGACACGAGGTAGGTCCGCGCCGCGACGGCCCGTCGTTCGCCCAGCGCTAGATTGTACTCGGGCGTACCCCGTTCATCGCAGTGTCCCTCGATCGTCACGGCCCAGGTGGCATAGCGTTTCAGCAGCTGAGCGTTCGTGTCGAGCGCCGCCTGACCTTTCGGTGAAATTTCTGCGCTGTCGAACTCGTAGAACAGCGGCTGAAGCGGCGACTCCCGATTGAGCTCGTCGAGCGAGCGCGATCCGATGTTGTCCCCTTCGATACCGGGCTCCGGCGGAATGATGGTGGATTCCGCAATGGGCTCGGGCGGCGCCGGCGGGGCAGGCTCGCCTGGCTCGGCGAGCGGCGGCGGCATCGGCCTGGCGACCGGCGGCGGCTTCTTCCCGCATCCGGCCAGGAGCATGGCGAGGAACACGGTCAGGTAGAGTGCCGTGGCGTAGCGGACGGATCGAATCGGCATGTCGTCTCCTTGTGGACCGGCTCGTGCTCGGTCAGCGCGACCAGCTGGGCGTGAAGTTGCTTCCGGTCCGCGTGATCTGTCTCAGGTTCTTTCCATCGCGTGCCATCGTGAACACCTGCGTCCGTCCCGCACGGCTGGAGCTGAATGCCAGGTGGCGCCCATTGGGTGAAAAGCTCGGACTCTCATTGCTGCCCTCACCAAAGGTGAGCCGCCGCCGCTCGCCGGTTGCCAGATCGAGCGACATGATGTCGTAACCGGGTCCCGTCCGCGAGGCGTAGGCAATCTCGTTGTATGGCGCCGGCGACCACGTCGGGCGATCACAGTACGACTCGGATGTCAGCTTCCGCAGATTCAAGCCGTCGGCACCGATGATGTAAATCTGGGGGCTGCCGGATCGATCCGATGTGAACGCGATTTGCGTGCCGCTGGGCGACCAGGTCGGTGTCACATCGATCGCGGGGTGAGTCGTGAGCCGCCGCACACCCGAGCCGTCCCGGTTCATGACGTACAGCTCCGGGTTACCGTCGCGATTCGACATGAAGCAGAGCCGCGTGCCGTCAGGGGAGAACGCCGGGAGGAAGTTGTCACCTCGTCCGGCCGTGGGGTTCTCGAACGTCCCCTGATAGATGAGTGAAATGAAAATGTCGGGCGAGCCGCGACGATAGGACGTATAGGCGATGCCGCGGCCGTCGGGCGTCCACATCGGCGTGATATTCAGCCCGCGGTTGACGGTGACCCGACGCTGGTTCGCTGCGTCGTAATCGGAGATGTAGATCTCTTTGACTCCGCGATTCTGGACCGTCCCGGCAATGCGTTCGTTGTCGCGGTCCGAGGCGAACGCCAGTTTCGTGCGTGCGACGCCGCTCAATGCGCGCTGCTGCTGGTGAAGCTCGTCGGAGATCGTGTGGGCATACAGCCGGGGATTGGCAGCCGATCCGCTGTACTCCTTGCCAAAGACCGATCGCCGATCCCGGATGCTGTAGACCCGAACAGCGACACGAATGCCGGTCCCCGAGCGTTCAACGGTGCCGACGACGAGGCCGTCCGCGCCGAGCTCGCGCCACTGGTCGAAGGCCACGTCTTCGAGATTGCGTCCCGTGCCAATCGACGTGTAGGTATCGCGAGGGATCATGTAGAACTCGCGCTCGAAATCGAGGTCGTTCCACAGCACCTCGCCGATGGTCTTGGCGGCAGCTGTCACCTCGGCGTCGTTCGACAGCGCGACGAAATCGGGCACCGCATACCGCGGCGGAGCTCCGGGTTCGCCGGTGATGTCGGTCAACACCTCGCTGGGCTGCTGCGGAGGTGCAGTCTGTGGAGGTGGCGCCTGGGCCGGCGCCTGGGTAGACGCGAGTGGCGACACCGCGTGCGCCGCCGACAGGACGATGGAGGCCATCAGGCCGCTGAACACGAAAATCGCAGGTTTTACAGTCATCAGGGTTGATATTGGAAACGCAAGTGAACTGTCAGGTGCTCATTGGGAAATGCCCCCGGCAGCGGCGGGAGCTGACGGGTCAGAATCAAGGCCCGCTGTGAGGCCAGATCGAGCGCGGCGTATCCGCTGGATTGCTCGAGCTCCACACCGCTCAGCGTCCCGTCGCGTTGGATCGTGAACTTGACCATGTTCATGGCGCCGACCTGCTGTTTCGAGTTCCAGTTCCGCTGAATCAACTGGATCATCGTGGTCAGGTACTCAGGGCAGCAGAAGTTGCCGACGTCCAGATAGCCCCCTGCGCCCCCGCCCCCGGTCGTCAGCCCGAAACCGACGCCGCGAGCGCCGGTCTCCGCGACGGCGCTGCCCGCCTGAGGCGGTTCCGGTCGAGCGGGAGCGGGCGAGGGTGTCCGGCTCTTGGCATCCGGAGCAGCAACGGCGGGCGAGCGCGGCGGCGGTTTCACACGCTCGCGCGGGCTCGGCATCGTCATCTCCGGCGGTTTCGCCGCCGGGGGCCGAACGGGCTCCGGGCGCCTTGGTGGGGGCGCCTCTTTCGGCGGTGGAGGAGTCGCGGGCACCGGACGTCCGCCCATGGGCGTCATCCCGCCGGATCGCGGCCCCGGCGCGCCACCCAGGCTGATCGTCATCACATCGCGGAGGTCGTTCTGACGCAGCTGCGGCGCCAGCCGGGCCGAGGTGAGGATCAACACCCCACCTCCGACGACGTGTGCCGCGAGCGACACCGTCAGCATCTTCCTCATGCCGCCCGAATCGCGGGCGCGCTCGAGCAGCACGCGGGTTACCGGTTCAACGACGCCGGTCGCGGTCATCTGTCCATCCTGGCGCGGACCCTTGGTGCCACCGCCTCAGCGTTCTCCCGGCAGCCTGGCGACAATCCCGACCTTCTCGACGCCGGCTTCCTTGAGCCTGTCCATCACTTCGAGCAGCTCCTGCAGCTGAACACCGCCGTCGCCGCGCAGGAAGACTTCCTTCTCGGTTCGCATGAGCATCGCTTGACGCATGCGCTCGCTCAGGATCTCCACACGGATCGGCTCGGTTCCTATGTAGATGATGCGGTTCTTGCGATAGGCCAGCGGAACGTTGACGAACACGCGTTCGCTCGGCGATCTGCGTCGTGCGTTGCGCGACCGGGAGATTGACGTCCACGCCCCGCTGGATCAGCGGTGCGGTCACCATGAAGATGATGAGCAGCACCAGCATGACGTCGACGAGCGGCACGACATTGATCTCGGACAGCGATGTGCCGACGCGCCGCGTGCGGCGTCAGCGGCGATCACCCGCGTCCTCGGCCTGATGGACTTTCATGCTTGACGGTCGTCGATCCTGCTACGTGAAATTCCGCTCGGCGATGTTCAGGAACTCGAGCGAGAAGTCGTCCATCTCGGACGCGAACAGCTTCACGCGGTTCGTGAGGTCGTTGTAGAAGTACACGGCCGGAATCGCGGCGAACAGGCCGGCCGCGGTGGCAATCAGCGCCTCGGCGATGCCGGGCGCCACCACGCTCGAGATTGGTCGAGCCGGTGCCGGCGATTCCCTGAAACGCGCCCATGATTCCCCAGACCGTGCCGAACAATCCGATGAACGGCGTGATGCTCGCGGTCGTGGCGAGAAACGACACGCGCCGCTCGAGCTTGTTCACTTCGACCGCCGGCCGCTCTGAGCAGTGCCCGATCCAGCGCAGCAAGGCTCTTGAGAGTAGGACGTCCGGCAATCGTTCCTGGATTGGTGCCGGGACTCGTGGCGTTCAGGTTCGTAGTCGACGTCCGACCCGTGGTCGTCGCTCGTAACTGGGTGTTGAGCTCGGCGTAGCCCGCCTGAAAAATGCCGACGAGCGGACTCTCTCCGAGCGATCGGCACACGGCCTGGACCTCGGAGAACTTGTTGCTCTTGCGAAAAATTTCGAGGAAGCGCGCCGTCTGACGTTCGACACGCCAGAACGACCACAGCTTGTGAAGAATGATCGCCCAGGAGGCGATCGAGAACAGAATCAGAATGAGCAGAACAGCCTTGGAGACTGGTGTCGATCGTGCGACGAGACTGACAATGTCACCCTGAAGGCCGCTCTCGGGCGTGGGCGTGCCCTGCACTTGCAGTGCAAGGACGAAGCAGCCAAGCGTGCGCAAACGTTCCTCCACACCATGATGAATGCGCCGCTGGGACAGCGCGAGGTGCGGTAAGCCTAGCATGCACCACGATCGCTGTCAAACGTATGATAGGATGGAAGTTCCGGCGGTCTGAAGGGTCCGCCGCGCCGCCGCATGCTTCGCTTCCTCAGCATCACGAATCTGGCCGTCATCGAATACGCCGAGATCGAGTTCGGCCCCGGGCTGAACGTCATGACCGGCGAAACCGGTGCTGGCAAGTCGATGCTGGTCGAGGCGATTGCGCTTCTCCTCGGTGGGCGTGCGTCGGCGGACATCGTCAGAACCGGCGCCGATCAAATGCAGGTCCAAGCCGCAATCGACGGACTCGACGGCAGCGAGCTGCTCGTTCGACGTGAAGTGAGCGCTCAGGGTCGGAGCCGGGCGTTCATCAACGGTGTGCTGGTTTCCGCCGCGGCACTCAAGGAAGCGATTCTGCCGCTCGTCGAGCTTCACGGACAACACGAGCATCAGGCGCTGCTCGCGCCAGGCAGCCATGTGGATCTCCTCGATGCGTATGCGGAGCTGAACCCCGAGCGCGAGGCGGTTGCACGCGCGTTCGACGAGCTGCAGGCTCTCCGCGCCGCACTCGAGACCACAGAGCTCGACGAGCGGGAGCGCGCAGCCAGGATCGACCTGGTGGCATTCCAGCTGGGCGAGCTGGAGCGCGCCGGGTTGAAAGCGGGCGAAGATGATGCGCTCACCGCCGAGCGCCTCGTCCTGGCCAACGCCGACAAAGTGGAGCGGCTCTGCCGCGAAGGGTACGGACTTCTGTATGAAAGCGACCAGGCCGCGCTGGGAGCTCTGGCGCAGGCCTGGAAGCGAGTCACCGAGCTCGCGGAGTTGGATCCAGTTTTTCGCCCGCACCTGGAGTCTCGCGACACAATCAAGGCTCACCTCGAGGAGCTCGCGCATCTCTTGAGGTCCTACGCGGACGATGTCGCGGCATCACCGGCGCGGCTGCAGCACGTTGACGAGCGCATGGCAGTGATAGAGCGGTTGAAGCGTAAGTACGGCCCACGTCTCGAGGATGTGATCGTTCGGCAGAACGAGCTCGCTCAGGAGCTCGACGGTCTGCGACATTCCGGAGAACGGGTCGCTGCCCTTCAGGTTCGAGCGCAGGAAGCCCAATCCCGTTACGCGGAGGTGTGCGAAACGCTCGGGCGATCCCGCCGGGCCGCCGCGGATGGCTTCTCGCGCGGGCTCGAACGGAACCTCGCCGAGCTGGCTATGGAGCGGACCCGATTTGCGGTTCGATTCTCGGACCTGACGGAGAGTCCGCGCGAGTGGAGCAGTCGGGGCACCGATGGCGTGGAGTTCTACGTCTCTCCGAACCCCGGTGAAGAGCTTCGGCCCTTGGCGCGCACTGCGTCAGGCGGTGAGCTGTCGCGCGTCATGCTGGCGCTCAAGACGCTCGTCGCCGCGAGGAGGGGCGGAACGACCATGATCTTCGACGAAGTCGATGCCGGCATCGGCGGACGGGTGGCGGATGTCGTCGGCGCACGGCTGCGCCGTCTGGCCGAGGATTTCCAGGTGCTGTGCATTACCCACCTTCCGCAGCTTGCCGCGCACGCCACAACGCATTTCCACATCGACAAGCGAGTCACGGACGGCCGCACGCTGACATCGGTGGCACTCCTGTCCGAGGCCGCACGGATCGAAGAGCTCGCGCGCATGGCCGGCGTGACGGGGCGGTCGGATGCGGCGCGGACCAGCGCTCAGGAACTGATCGAGGCGGCACGAGCACAACACGCGCGCCCTGGAAGCGAAGACAAATCGAAAGGCGAAAGGGCGAAAGCGAAAGAGCGAAAACGGCGCGCAGGATAGGAATACCGGAGGCATGACTCAGAAATATCTTGTCGAGACGTTCGGATGCCAGATGAACGTTCACGACTCGGAACGTATGTCCGGTCTGCTCGAAGAGGCAGGGTTCGAGCCGGCTGACTGCGCCGCCGATGCCGACCTCGTCGTGGTCAACACGTGCAGTGTGCGGGAACACGCCGAGGAGAAACTGTTTACCAGACTGGGGGAGTTGCGCCTGCTCACAAACTCTCGCGGCGAGCGGCCGCTTGTCGCCGTCGCCGGGTGCGTGGCGCAGCAGGAAGGCGCCGCGATCCTGAAGCGTGCGCCGGACGTGGCGGTCATCGTGGGAACGCAGCGAATCAAGGAACTCCCGGCGCTCATCGACCGCTCGCGCGAGATTCACCGCCCCGTCGTCGAACTCGCTCCGCTCGATGACGTGTCTTTCCCGCTGGGCCTGGCGCGGAGGGCCGATCCCGTCAAGGCCCTGGTGACGATCATCGAGGGCTGCAACGAGTTCTGCTCGTTCTGCGTGGTGCCCTATACGCGAGGACACGAGCGCATGCGGCCAACGTCGGAGATTCTCGAGGAAGTGCGTCACGCGGTGGATTCCGGGCGCACTGAAATCCACTTGCTGGGGCAGATCGTGAACCGTTACCAGTCGCCCGACCGCGCAGCGTGTGACTTCGCGGGTCTCCTCGCAGCGGTGGATGCGCTGCCGGGCGTGCGACGCATCCGGTTCGCCAGCCCGCACCCGCGCCACGTTCCGCAAGCCCTGATCGAGGCGATGCGCGATCTCCGCTCCGTGTGCAAGCACCTGCATCTCCCGGTTCAGTCCGGCTCCTCTGCGGTTCTGCAGAGAATGCGCAGGCGCTACTCGCGCGAGGAATATCTGACCCTGGTCGATCACGTGCGACAGTCAATACCCGGCCTGGCGCTCTCAACCGACATGATTGTGGGCTTTCCAGGCGAGACCGCCGAGGACTTCGATGAGACGCTGTCCCTGACGCGTCGCGTCCGTTACGGCAGCATGTTCTCGTTCAAGTACTCTCCCCGGCCCAGGACGCTTGCCGAGGGCCGCTTCGCGGACGACGTGCCCGAACCGGAGAAGACGCGGCGGATTGTGGCTCTCCAGGCGCTCCAGCGCGAGATTCAGCTCGAGCTTCACGAGGCCGCCGTCGGTTCGACGGTGGAGGTGCTGGTAGATTCGGCCAGCCGGCGACGAGACGGTGAGGTCTCGGGACGGACCACCGGGAACACGGTCGTCAATTTTCCTGGCCGCCCAGACTGGATTGGCCGACTCCTTCAGGTACGGGTACTGAGAGCCGGTCCCCACAGCCTGTCGGGCCAAGCCGTCGCCTGATCGCTTGACACCCGCCGCTGCCGCGCCCACGATGGAGCAGGGAAACGAGGTCGCCGCGTCATGCAGATTGAGATGACGATCAAGGGGCTGATGGTCGATCCCGTGACCAACATGCCCATCATCATCCTGCGCGATAAGGACGGGCAGAAGATCCTCCCGATCTGGGTGGGCATCTTCGAAGCCAACGCCATAGCGCTCCAAATCGAGAACGTGTCGACTCCACGGCCGATGACGCACGATCTGCTGAAGAACGTCATCAACGATCTCCGGGGCGTTGTCCAGAAGATCGTGGTCTCCGACTTGAAGGAGAACACGTTTTACGCGCTCATCTACGTCACGCTCCAGGGCGACACCGTGGCCGTCGACGCCCGTCCGAGCGACGCCATTGCCCTCGCGTTGCGGGCTCGCGTGCCGATTTACGTCGAGGAGAGCGTCATCGAGAATGCGAAGACGATCGACTTCACGGCGGAAAAACCGGATGCCGAACGCCTGCACAAGTGGCTGGAGAGTCTCGATCCTGACGAGCTTGGGAAATACAAGATGTAGTATTGCCGAGGTAAGAAGGGCCAAATAGTAGCGTTCCCTCCTTGACACACCGCGGGTCGATTCCTACAATACCCGCAACTTTCCGTTCGCGTTGTTCAGCCAGGTCAGATGATTGTAGCTATCGCCAACCAAAAAGGCGGCGTGGGAAAGACCACGACCGCCATCAACCTGGCGGCGGCCTTGGCGCTTCGCGGGCGACGTACGCTCCTCATCGATCTGGATCCGCAGGCCAACAGCACGATCTCGTTTCTCGACATGAACCACGTGGTTCGGAGCATGTTCGACGCGCTCTCCGAGCCGAGCTGCCTGATGTCGGACGTCATCGTCCCGTCGACCGCGCCCAACCTCTGGATCGCCCCGGCGCGCATCGCCCTGGCTAAGCTCGAAGCGAAGCTGGTGGGGGAGATCGATGCGCACTTCAGGCTGAAGGATCGGATCGAGCCGATCCGGGCGGACTATCCCCAGATTGTGATCGACTGCCCGCCGACACTGGGTCTTCTGACCGTCAACGCCCTGGTGGCCGCGACCCATCTGCTGATTCCGATCCAGTCGTCATACTTCGCGCTCGAGGGCACGGACGATCTCCTGGAAACCATCGAGAAGGTTCGGGCCAGACCGAACCCATCGCTGCAGATTCTGGGCGTGGTCATCACGATGCACGACAAGCGCACGTCGCTGGGCCGGGATATCCGCGAGCAGATTCACAAGGTGTTCGGGGGCAAGGTGTTCAAGACCGTGATTACCAAGAGCGTGCGCCTGGAGGAGAGTCCGGCCTACAAGGAGGCTATCTTCTCGTTCGCACCGGACTCGACAGGCGCCAGTGAGTACTACAGTTTGTCCGAGGAGGTCATGGACCGTGTCTAGGCGAGGCCTGCCGGAAACGATTCGCATGCGTCACGACTCCCACTACGTGGAGGCACTTACCGCGGCGTCCGGCGCCCCGGTCGGGCGGATGGTGCCAATCGACCAAATCGACCCCAACCCCAACCAACCTCGTCAGGTCATGGGCGACATGTCGGAGTTGATGGCATCCATCGCCGAGAAGGGCATCATCGAGCCGATCGTCGTCCGACAGCGAGGCGCCCGGTATCAGATTGTGGCGGGGGAGCGGCGCTACCAGGCGTCGGTTCAGGTGGGACTGCGAGAGCTCCCGGTCGTCGTACGAGACCTCGACGATACCGAAGTGATCGAGGTCGCCCTAATTGAGAACCTCCAGCGCAAAGACTTGACTGCGTTCGAGGAGGCTGAGGCCCTGCACACGTTGGCCGACCGTAGTGCCTTCACGCACGAAATGCTGGCACAGCGACTGGGACGGTCGCGTACGGCGATTACCGAATCGCTGTCTCTCAATCAGATGCCTGACGAGATCAAGAATCTATGTCGGCTGGCCGACATTTCCTCTAAATCACTGCTGTTGCAGATAGTTAGGCAAGGAAGCCCGCAGAAAATGACCGCCTTGGTCGAAAAGATTGCCCGTCAGGGTGGCGCCACGCGCGAAGAGATCCGCCGCGAGACCCAAAAGCCGAAGCCAGGCCGCCCCAAGGCCTTTACGTTCCGGTTTCGCCCTGAGAACAAGGCGTTCAGCCTCCGTATGAGTTTCACGAAGGGCAAGGTCGAGCGGAACGAAATTATCGCGGCGCTCGAAAGAATTCTTGAAGAGCTCCGACACGCCTGACACGCCGGGCCCCGGTGGCTCCGCAATACCCGCCGGGCTCCACGACTGCTGACGTCCGGCGTAGGTTCGAGCCTCCGGCCTCACGGACACGCGGGGTGGGTCGGCCATGGCCCTCCCGAGTTCCGGTGCGGTTCCTTTCCGTGAGCACGGCTCCCTACGAGACCACCCACGAGCGCACGCCGGCACGTCCGATGGGCAATGCCGGCACAGAGCCAGGCCGTCGGAGCCGCGCTCATGGGTCTTCTCCAGAATCTGGGATCCACCGGCCGCTGCCGGGCGCGCCCAGGTAGGGTCCGCCACACGCCGGCGCCTCCTGCGTGAGAATCGACCGCAAATGGCTGCGGCTGGACTGGTCTCCCCAAACTCCTCAAGTCGGCTCATCGACACCAGGCTCGCCACGACCGACTCCCGCGCAGCAGACGGCTGCGGGCTCGGGTCTGAGCACCTGGTCGCAAGGCGAGATATCCGGGGCCAGTCCTGGGGGTTAGGGGGCGGGACCGGCCGATCAGGTCATCGTGCACAAGACGCCCAGCAGCTCAGTTAGCCAAGGGCAGCCGCCGGGACCTAGGGCCAAATCGGCCAACGGAAACCCCGGGGATCATCCGTAGGTTAACATAACACTGATTATCAGACTCTGAGCCAGGGCGGCCGAATCGCGCCCAAATCCGGTTCTCGCGGTGGCTCCGCCGGGTCGTCCCGGTGGGTTCGGCCGTTCAGGGCGTCCAGTGCAGGCTATCGAACTCTTCCCCCGGAACTTCGAGCTCGACCGGGCGGAATGCGGGATGCTGCTCCAAGTGGCCTCGGCCCTCGTCGCTCAGGACGACGAAGAAGGCCAGCGTCTCACCGTGCTGGAGACCCAGCAGCGACAAGGGCAAGGCGAGCTCGACAATGTCCTCAACGGCCACGCTGAGACCAGGCGCAGCGAGCGGACCGCCTGAATTCACGGCGAGCCGGGCGCTCGAGCTTTTCCCGGCCCCTTCGATGAGAAGGCTGTGGCCAGCCGGCCTCAGGCACTTCACGACCACCGTGCGCCCGCCGTCCAGCACGTCGCGGGCAGCCTGCCAGAAATCGATGCGAAGGTAGAGGGTGGTCAGGTCGAAGCCGTAGTGCACGGCGCGCAGCATCGGCCGGGCACCCTCGGTGGCCTGGTGCATCGTTCCGGCCGTTGACACAGGCTCCAGGACACCGGCACCGAGCCACTCGAAGTAGCTCGTGTCCAGACCCTCGATGGTCGGGGCGATCAGGGCCGAGGGGGCGCTCCAGGACGGCGCGTGCGCCGCGGTCGTGATGTTGGTCACGAAGAGTTCGTCGGGAACGGGTTGGTCCAGCGCACGGTAGACGTTCCTCAAATGACGGCGGAACAAGTCGTCGAATATCAAGTCGTGCTCGGAGGAATCATCGTCGCCGTACCACCAGAACCAGTCGCTGCCCTCAGCGATCAAAAGCTCTTCTGTGGCCTGCTGCCGCGATGCCTCCCCGACCGAAACCGTGTCGAGAAGCCCCCGGGCCTCGGCCAGCTGTCCCCACGCCCGGTGATCGTCGGAATGGCCAATCCACACGGAGAAATTCCCGTCAATCCACGAGCCGGGGAACAAGCCGGGCACGGTGCTCTCGACCCGGGCGCACGCCTCACTCATCGTGACCGTCTCGAGCTCGGGATCGTCCGAGAGCAACCTGTAGAGCGCCCGCAGAAACGGACGACCACTCTCCGCATAGTGCTCCCAGGCGTTCTCTCCGTCCAGGATGATAGGCACAATGGCTTCGCCGCCGTTGGTTCTGAGCGCGAAGCGTCGCCCGGCCTCGCGCAGCCGCTGGACGAAATCGGTCGCGGCCGCGTCGGCATCCCAGCCCGAGTACCTGAACCCGATCAGATCGGAAAGGTTGTGGTCCCGAAACATGCACGCCACTTGCGCGTTGCCCACCTCGACCCGATAAGGCCGATACAACAGCTCAGGCCGGTCCAAGTGCCCGGCGCCGTCGCGGGTCCACGTGGTTTCGAGCGTTCGCGCCAGAATCAGCTCGTCCGTGGCCATCCACTGAAATCCGGTTGCCGAGACCAGGGCGACAGTCTCGTCGGAGACGGAGCCCTCCGAGGGCCACACGCCTCGAGGTGGCTGGCCAAAGAGTCGCTCGTGATAGGCCATTGCGCGGACAAGCTGCTCGCGTGCATCGTCGGGTCGGCGAAAACGCTGGCGCGGCATCCGTGTATGCGGGTGCGTGCGCAGGTAAACGTCCGTGTCGCAGAGCAGGGGCAGAATCGGATGATAGAACGGCGAGGTCGACAGTTCGACCTGCCCACGACCCGCCGCCTCGCGGTAGGCGGGAATGACACGATTCAAAATCTCCAGCTCCACACCGCGGAGCAGTGCCTTGTCCTCTTCGGTGAAGCCCTCTCCCCTCTCGATCAGAGCGCGGCAACGCGGATCGCTCGCGAGGTACGACGCGTCAACCCACGCGAGTTTCTGCCACACTTGCAGATCTCTCACGTCCGCAACGGAGAACGCATCCTCCTCGTCCCGCCGCGGGTTGCCACTCCCCCGCCGCTTCTCGAACAAGTCTCGATATCGCGGAAACGGACCGATCATGCGGGCGGGCTGCGCGTGAAAGAAGTTGTCGATGATGAACCCGCGCTCTTCGGCGGTCAGCTCAGCGGCGGGTTTGAGCCCGAGCTCCAGATGACGATCCCACGCGCGGCCAGCCGCAAAAGCTTCCAGTTGCAGGAGCAGCGACGGAACCAGATTGAAGGTGAGTTTGACCCGTGGAAATTCGTCGAGGAGCGCCACCATCCCGTAGTAGTCCTTGAGGGCATGCAGTCGCACCCACGGCAAGACGTGCTCGCCGGTCGCGAGATCCTCGTAGTAGGGCTGGTGCATGTGCCAGAGAATGGCGACTTTGGTCATTGTGTTATGTTCAGGTAAGGGTGCCTTCGCTTCCCATGCTGCGCATCATCGACCGCTACATCATCCGAGAGATCCTCCCCCCTTTCATCATCGGGCTACTGGTGTTCACGTTCATCCTCGAGCTGCCCCCCATCATCTCCCAGGGCGAACGGCTGATTGCGAAGGGGATGTCCTGGGGAGTCGTCGGCCAGGTGCTGCTGACGCTGATTCCACAGGCGCTCGGCATCACGATCCCGATGGCGTTTCTGGTGGGGCTGCTGATTGCGCTGGGAAGGCTCTCGGCGGACCGCGAAGCCGTCGCTCTCCAGGCCTGCGGGGTCAGCCTGCGTCGCCTCCTGGTGCCGGTGGGGGTGCTCGCCATGGTGGCGACGGCCGCCACGCTGTACACCATGATCGTGCTGGTACCTGCGGCGAATCAAGCCTTCCGGGAGATCGCCTTCAACATTGTCGGCACGCGAGCCGAGACCGAGATCAAGCCGCGGGTGTTCTTCGAAGATTTCCCGAACATTGTCCTGTACGTGCGCGAATCCGAGGGTACAGGGTGGCGCGATGTATTCGTCGCCGACACGTCGGATCCCGAAAATCCCGTCACCTACATTGCGAAGCGCGGCAATGTCCTGCTGGATCGCACAAATCGGACCGTGCAACTCGCGCTCCGGGACGGCACCAGCCACAAGGTGGGCGTGAAGCAGCCGGATAAATACGAGATCAGCCGGTTCGAGACTCTTTTGCTTTCGGTGAACCCTGACAGTGTTTTTCCGCGTGGCGGCCTGCTCAAGGGCGATCAGGAAATGACAATCGCCGAGCTCCGGGGCCGCATCATGGAGCTCGAGGCCCAGGGTGAACGCACGCACAATCAGGTCATCGCGATCCACCAGAAATTCTCCCTTCCGGTGGCGTGCCTGGTGTTCGGCCTGATCGGGCTCGCACTTGGCGTCAGCAATCGACGCGACGGGAAACTGGCCAGCTTCGTACTCGGCATCGGCGTGATCTTCGTTTACTACATCATCATGTACACGGCGCGCGCGCTGGCAAAGGGGGCGATGATTCCCGGATGGTCCGCCATGTGGATCGCCGACGTGCTGCTGGGCAGCGTCGGCGTGTGGATGATGGTTCGGGGCGGAATGGGCAACGACCGCGCACTGCGCATCCCGTTGCCGTTCTGGCGCCGACAACCGGATCCAGCCAGTGCGGTCGAGCTGAGCGCGGCGCCGGCGAAGCGCGTGGTCCTGGTCATCCGCGTGCCGCATGTCGCACTGCCCCGACCCAGCATTCTGGATCGGTATGTGGCCGCGCGCTCGGTCCGTATCATCACGTTGAGCGGTGTCGCGCTGCTGGGCCTGTTCTACATCTCCTCGTTCATCGATCTCTCAGAGAAATTGTTCAAGGGACAGGCCAGCGTCACGTCGATTTTTGCGTTTCTCTGGTTCTCCACACCCCAGTTCGTCTACTACATCATTCCGATGGCGGTGCTGATCGGCGGGCTCGTCACCATTGGCGCGCTCACCAAGGACAGCGAGCTCATCGTCATGAAGGCCTGCGGGATCAGCCTCTATCGAGTGGCGCTGCCGTTGATGCTGCTCGCCGCGATGGCCAGCGGGGCTCTGTTCTTTCTCGAGGAACAGGTGCTGGCTTACTCCAATCGGCGAGCCGAGGTGATCAATGCCGTCATCCGCGGCCGCCCGCCCCGGACGTTCGACATGCTCAATCGCCGGTGGATCGTGGCGAAAAGCGGCGACATCTTCCATTACCTCTTCTACGACCGTGAGAAGAAGGAGCTGAACCACGTATCGGTCTACGAGTTCGACGCCAAGTCGGGCGATCTGGCGCGACGCTCCTTCGCCAGCCGTGCCCGTGCCGTCACTGACACGGAGCCGACGTGGCAGGGCGAACGAGGGTGGACCTATACGATGGGTCGAACGAAGGACCCGGTTCGGGGTTTTCAGCAGTTCCGCCGACGCCCGCTCGAGCTCGAGCCGCCCGAGTATTTCATCACGGAGCAACCCGATGCCGACCGCATGAGCTACTCACAGCTGAGCGGCTATGTCGAGGAACTCCAGGCCAGCGGCTTCAACGTCACACCTTACATGGTTGCGCTGCAGCGCAAGCTGGCCTTCCCGTGTGTCACGCTGATCATGACGCTCATCGCCGTGCCTTTCGCTGTCACCACCGGACGACGAGGCGCCATGTACGGTGTTGGGATCGGAATCGTCCTGGCGATCACCTACTGGACCACGATAAGCCTGTTCGCGGCGCTCGGTAGCGGCGGGCTGATGCCCGCGGCGCTCGCGGCGTGGGCTCCGAACGTAATTTTCGGAGCGGTTGCGGCATACCTACTGCTGACGGTCCGCACGTAGCCACCAGACCCCGCGCGAATTCGCGCATCAGCGCACATAGCGCAAATCCTCGATCGTCACGGTCCCTGAAGCGCCAGGCACGGTGTTCACGGTATCGAGCACGAACAGCAGCGCTCGTATCTGATCCATCGGAGGCCGACCCGTTCTGGTAGGGTCGACGGTATGAACCAGCTGGTCGTAGTCGACCGTGATGGCCCCGGCCGTCGTGTCCAGGTATACCGAGTGCTGCCAGCGCTCGCCCGTTTCGCCGCGAACCTGCACAGAGAGCCGCTGAGGTCGGTCGGCGCGGGCGGTGAACGAGAGACGGTTGAAGCTCGCAATCCGCCGAACCGGTATGACGAGCGCCGCGTACTGATTGCGGCGCACCCCACTGCCGAGCTGATACCGCATAGTGAGTCGCTCGGTGCCCTCAAGGGTTTCGCGCGCAATCTCGACCGATGACGATGGATCGTGTTCGCTGGTCGCAGCGCCCAGCCGCAAACGCCTGTTCGGGCTCTGCGCCCTAGCTTCCGCGCCTGCTGCCGGTGCGAGCGTCTCGGTCGATGGCACGGCGTAGATGGGGTTCGACACGATCCAGGGCACCGGTGGCACGCCGGGCGCACCAGGGACGCGCGCCTCGACACGGAAGGTCGCCGGACTTCTGGCTTCGTGACTGAGCCTCCCCTGCTCGCTCGTCTTCACGATGCGCCCGTTCTGAAACAGCACGATTCGACCACCCGTGGGAAGGTCTGTGTTGACCCTGAGACGGATCGGGCCGTCAGCAACGAGTTGATCGCCCATGTCCGCGCGATGGTCGCCGCTCTCGGCGCTGAAGTCGAACTGCCCGGACGGGGCGACGGCATCAATGACGCTGTAGAGGTGCCCCTCGCGGATCGCCGACAGAAGAAGCCGCGCGTCGTGCTGTGCGTCGCCGTTCGGAGCCGAAGCCAGTCGTACCCGTATCGAGAACGTCCGAAATGCCGCCTCGTAGGACGGAACGGCCAGCAGTTTGGAGCCGGCGCTCTCATGGGCCGCGCGATCGCCTGGCCAGCCGAGACTGGCGTGCGCATCGACCGCCGCGAGACCGACCACTCGCCGACGAGCCGTCAATCTGTCCCATGCCTCGAAAACGGCCGTCGGCCGATCGAGCACGGAGGCGATGGCTCCGGCGGGCCGAAACGGATAGTGCCAGAGCGCCCACAGGATTGCGCGCCCCGGCTCGTCACGCCATTCGCTGTCGGCGTTGAGCCACTCGAGGCCGTCGATGGGTGCATTCCACGTCTGCCATCGAAGTTGGCTCTTGAGCGACGCGGGGTGGGCAGCGATGCCAAAGCCGCCGAGGCGGGCCACGTCTTCCGCAACGTCCTCGGACGCGCCAGCCAGGCGATAAGGCGCCGCGGGCATGTCGAGCGCCACGTAGTGTCCACCAGCCGTGCTGACCTCCAGGGCGTCGATCAGCAGCACGCCGTGGCGGTACTGCGGCGCGTCGGGCGCGCGTACGCCGTCGCCGTGATCGGTCAGAATGACGAACTGGAGTCTGGCCGCCGCAGCCGCACGCGCAATCGCGTCGACCGTACCGGTTCCGTCGGATCGATCGGAGTGGACGTGGTAGGCGCCGGCAAGGGCCGTCGAAGGAGAAACTCTCGCCACTGCCAGCCGGCGAGGCGGGGGTGGCAGGGTCACGATGGTGGCGGCAAGCAGCCCCACGGCTGCCAGCGCACCGATCGTTCCGACTACTGCGGCGCCGCGCATGGGCACGAAGCGGCCCTGATGGACCAAGTGGGCGCGGTTACGACGAGAAAGGTTGCGGCCTTCCGCTCGCCGTCACCGCTCAGAGGCCCGCGTCGGCGCGCAACGCGGCGGCCTTGTCCGTCCGCTCCCACGTGAACTCGGGCTCGGTTCGCCCGAAGTGTCCGAAAGCCGCCGTCTTGCGGTAGATCGGCCGGCGCAGGTCCAGTTCCTTGATGATGCCGCGCGGTGTCATGTTGAAGTGCGCGCGAATCAGGTCGTCGATCGTCGATTCGGGGATGCGGTTCGTGCCGTCGGTGTCGACCAGGACCGACACCGGTTCGGCCACTCCGATGGCATAGGCCAGCTGCACGAGACAACGCTCGGCAAGCCCGGCCGCCACGCAGTTCTTGGCGATGTACCTGGCCATGTAGCACGCCGATCGATCGACTTTCGTGGGATCTTTGCCCGAGAAAGCTCCCCCGCCATGCGGCGCAGCGCCGCCGTAGGTGTCCACGATAATCTTGCGGCCCGTCACGCCGGCGTCACCGTGTGGCCCACCGACCACGAAGCGCCCGGTCGGGTTGATGAAGATCTTCGTCTGCTCACTCAACATCTCGGCGGGCACGACGCGCTTGATGATCTTCTCGGTCAGGTCGTGATGCAGCGTCTCGGAGCTCACGTCGGCACTATGTTGCGTGGACAGCACCACCGTGTCCACCCGAACGGGCCTTCGCCCGTCGGTACTCGACGGTGACCTGCGATTTGCCATCCGGCCGCAGGTAATCCAGCACACCATCGCGCCGCGCGCAGGACAGGCCGCGGCACAGCTTGTGGGCGAGCATGATCGGCAGCGGCATCAGCTCTTCGGTCTCGGTGCACGCGTAGCCGAACATCAAGCCCTGATCGCCAGCGCCCCCGGTGTCCACGCCCATGGCAATGTCACCGGACTGCTCGTGGATGGACGAGATGACCGCGCAGGTCTCGGAGTCGAATCCGAATTTTGCGCGCGTGTAGCCCACTTCGCGAATCGTTTCGCGGATGACCTTTGGAAAATCAACGTAGCAGTTCGTCGTGATCTCGCCCGCGACGATGGCGAGTCCGGTGGTGACCAGTGTTTCACACGCCACGCGGCCCATCGGGTCCTGCGCCAGAATGGCGTCGAGAATGGAGTCGGAAATCTGGTCGGCGATCTTGTCGGGGTGGCCTTCGGTGACGGATTCTGACGTAAACAGATGAGGGCCGCTGCGGCTCATTGCTCGGAAGCTCCTTGTCGGGATCCTCGCGTCCTGATCCGCACGGCGCGGGCACCGCTGCCCGCAGGGACCGGTGTCGTCTCCAACGCGATCCGCTAACTATAGCACAGCCTCGACCCGTGAGTCTCAGCGTCTCGGGTGGAAACGGTCGTACACGGCGCGCATCCGGGCCTCGAGGATGTGCGTATAGATTTGCGTCGTCGAAAGGTCCGCGTGCCCCAACATGGTTTGAATCGCGCGCAAATCAGCTCCCCTCTCGAGCAGATGTGTGGCGAAGGAGTGTCGCAGCACGTGAGGGCTGAGACCGCGCGCGAGCCCGGCCGTACGGCCGTGCGCCTTGAGAATCTTCCAGAACCCCACACGGCTCAATGAACCTCCACGGGCGTTGACGAACAGCCGCTTCGACGTGCGGCCGTGAAGCAGCGCGGGACGCGACTGCTGCACGTAGCGGGCAACCCATTCCGCAGCCGCATCGCCGATCGGCACGAGCCGCTCCTTCGATCCCTTGCCCGTGCACGTCAGATAGCGTCCTTCCAGATTCACGTCGGCCGGACGGAGCGACAGCAGTTCGGAGACGCGCATCCCGGTCGCATAGAGAAGCTCGATGAGCGCGCGGTCGCGCACGCCGAGGGCCGTTGATGTGTCGGGTTGCGCGATCAGGTGATCGACCTCCTCGACCGACAGGAATTTCGGCAGCGGCGGCCAGGCACGCGGCCCCCGCAGCTGGTCGGCGGGATTGTCCTCGAGGCGGCGATCAAGAGCGAGAAAACGGTAGAGGCCACGAACGGCCGCGACAGTCCGGCTGACCGATCGAGGCGACAAGCCCGACTGCATCAGGTGTCGGTACGAAGGCTTCGAGATCGCTGCGGTTCAGCCGTTCAATCTGCGAGCCGCCGAGCTCGGCAAATCGGGCGAGCTGGTTCAAATCGCGGGCATAACTCTCGAGCGTATGCGCAGCAAGACGCCGTTCGACCCGCAGGTGATCCAGATAGAGGTCCACCAGCTCCACGCGACAATCCTATGCCACGCGGGCCTCCGGTCAACGGCCGGGGTGGGCTCGATGCGACGTTCCGCCTCGCCAATCTCAGCGTCGATTGACACGCGCCTGGCACGCGGGTAGCATCGGCGGTCGCTCGTGTCCCAACCGATCATGCCAATCTCGAAATGGCAGTCGCTGCCGACCGAGGCCATCAATCCCGATAGCCTGGCCATCGATCGGGCCTCGACCACGGACATCATCGACCTCATGATCAGCGAGGATCGCAAGGTCCTCGCGGCGGTGCAGCGCGAGAAGGTCCGCATCGCCCTTGCGGCCGATTTGCTTGCCCAGGCTCTGCGCAAGGGGGGCCGGGTCGTCTTCGTCGGCGCGGGGACCAGCGGACGCCTCGGCGTGCTCGAATCGGCGGAAATGCCACCGACGTTCGGCACGAGCGAAGAGATGGTGCTCGCGGTCATCGCCGGCGGTCAGGAGGCGCTGCTGCACGCTCGCGAAGGGGTTGAGGACAACTATGAAGAGGGGGCGCGCTCGATGGCCCGGGTTCGCCCCACCCGAAAAGACGTCGTGATTGGCGTCTCGGCCAGCGGCATGACGCAGTTCGTCCGTGGTGGCCTCACGCGGGCGCGCAAGAGCGGCGCCAAGATCATCTTCGTCACCTGCGATCCGCACACAGAGCTGCAGACCTACGTCGATCTCACCATCGCCCTGGCAGTCGGACCGGAGATCATCGCCGGGTCGACCCGTCTCAAGGCAGGGACCGCCACAAAGATGGTGCTCAACATGCTCACCACCGGGGCCATGGTTCGTATCGGCAAGACCTACGGCAATCTGATGGTCGATGTGCAAACCGGCTCCGAAAAATTGCGCGACCGTGCGCGCCGGATCATCATGATCGTCACCGGTCTGGACTACGACGCTGCAGACAAGCTATTGAAGAGGGCCCACTGGAACGTCAAGGTGGCGATCGTGATGGAGAAGACCGGTCTGACCTACGTCAGGGCCCTCGCGCGCATTCGCAAGGCGCAGGACTCTGTCCGCCAGGCTATCGGTGAAGACGCAGAGCCCCGTCTGCGTGAACTCCTGAAGTTGAGCTGACCTCCTCCGCCGGATGCCGCGCCTCCCGGGCGGCCTACGCGAGGTAGGTCGGGATGACGGCACGCCCGATGGCATGCGCCAGCGCGAGGCGGACAGCCCCTACCGCGGGCTCTCGATCGAGGACACTGACACGCACGCTCGGCACGATCTCCCTCAGTCGCTCTCCGACGCCGTCGGCGAGCCGCGGAACGTTGCGCATGATCCCGCCAGCGAGAACGACGTCGAAGTCGTGCGCCGTGAGATCGAGGCGCCGTGCGACCGAAACGCCCGCGGCGGCCAGTTCACGAGCGCCGCTGTCGAGAATGCCCAGCGCAATCTCATCTCCCTCGTCGGCCGCTCCTTGCACTTCGGCAGAGAGCGCCGCGATGGTTGACGGTTGCGGGCTCCGATAGTAGACCTCGTGTACGAGATCCTGCGCCTCTGGCAGCCGGTATCGTTGCAGAAGCCGCGAGGTGAGCCGGGTCGGACGTCCCCGTCCTTCGGCCTGGCGCAATACGGCGCGCAGCGCCAGGCGGCCCACCCAATATCCACTGCCCTCGTCGCCGAGGACGTGACCCCAGCCGCCGGCACGGGCCGATTCGTTGCTGCCGTTACGGCCGTAGGCAATCGAGCCGGTGCCGGCCACAATGACCACCCCCGGCGCATCACCGACTCCGGCAACGAGCGCAATCAACGCATCGTTGACGATCAGCACGCGGGCCTTCGAGCCAATGCGCTGCATGATGCCGCGCACGACGTCGACATCCTGGGCTCGATCGACCCCGGCCATGCCCAGGCAGATCGCCGCGGGAAGCTGGCGTTCCTGGAGCGATTGCTGCATCATGGCATGCAGCACTTTTTCGACCTCGAGCTCGCCTGCCGCCTGCAGATTGGCAGGGCCACCGACGGCTTCGGACAGAATCGTTCCTCGCTCGTCGGCCAGCAGACACACGGTGCGGGTGCCGCCCGCGTCGATGCCGAGCACGTGCATATCGGTTCCCTGTCTCCAATGCGCGTTGACACTCCGTCGTATCGGCTGTTACATTGCGGGATTCGTGTTTCGTAGCGCTGTCTTCCGATCGCGTGCCAGGGTCGCATCGTTCCGGGCGGGTCTCTTCGCCGTGCTCCTCGCGGGAGTCGCGGGGTTCGGTGCTTCCCTCCTCGCCGTCAGACCATCACAACTCGCCGCTGCGCCTCCTGAGGAGATACGCGCGCTCTGGGTGCTTCGCGCCAGCCTCGAGAGCCGCGTGCGCATCGCCGGCATGGTGGCGGCGGCGCGGGCCAGCGGCTTCAATACGCTGCTCGTGCAGGTGCGCGGGCGTGGTGACGCTTATTACCGCAGTACGCTCGAGCCACGCGCGGCGGCGCTCCGCGTGCAGTCCCCGGACTTCGATCCGCTGCGCGACGTGGTCGCCATGGCGCACGACTCCGGGCTACGTGTCCACGCCTGGGTGAACACGAATCTCGTGTCCAGCGCTGCGGAGCTGCCCGCGGCGCGCGACCATCTGATTTATCGCCATCCCGATTGGTTGATGGTGCCGCGATCGCTCGCGGACGAGTTCGCAAAGATTCCCGCCGGGAGCCCGGAGTACGTCGGTCGACTCGCGCGTTGGACGCGTGCGCAGGCATCGGAGATCGAAGGTCTCTACGCCTCGCCGATTCTTCCCGAGTCCTCGAATCACGTGGTGGAGATCATCTCGGAACTGCTGTCGAACTATCCGATCGACGGGATTCATCTCGACTACGCGCGCTACCCCACCGACGAGTTCGACTACAGCCCCGCCGCGCTGGCCGCGTTCCGTGAAGAGGTCGCCCCGCAGCTCGCGGAGAGCGAGCGTCGGCGCCTGGACCGCGAGCTTCAGCTGGATGCAAGGGCCTACGCAGACATGTTCCCCGCAAGGTGGCGCGACTTCCGGCTGTCGCGGCTGAACGCGATGGTCATGCGGATTCGGACGGCGGTCAAGCGCCAACGCCCTGACGCCATCCTGAGCGCAGCGCTCTGGCCCGACCCGGACGAGGCGGCCACGAGGCGGCTTCAGGACTGGCGATCGTGGGCCGAGAATGGTTTGCTCGACGTCCTCTGCCCGATGGCGTACACACAGGATCAGTCGATGTTCGGCGTCCAGCTCGAAGCGGTGCGGCGGTTGGCCGGCCTGCGACCGGTGTGGGCTGGCATCGGGGCCTACCGTCTCTCGTCCGCCCAGACGGTCGAGAACATTCTGATGGCACGGCGCCTCGGTGTCGACGGCGTGATTCTCTTCTCCTACGACAGCGTGACCAGCCCCCCCCACGGCGCGCAGTATCTAACCGACGTCGCGCGCGCCGCGTTCGGCCAATGAGTCGCCATCACTACGACGCCGACCGAGGCGCTCTGCCGTGGCGCTCACCTGGTTCGACTACCTGATTCTCGCCGCGTATCTCGCCGCCATCACGGCGTTCGGCTCGTACTTCGCGCGTTTTCAGAAGACCACACGGGACTACTTCCTGACCGACCGCTCGATTCCCTGGTGGGCGGTCTGTTTCACGATCGTGGCAACCGAGACGAGCACCCTGACGTTCATCGGTGTGCCCGCCGCGTCGTTCGCGGGCGACATGCGTTTTCTCCAACTCGTGCTGGGCTACATCGTCGGCCGCCTGCTGGTCGCCGTGCTGTTCGTGCCGGCGTACTTTGCCGGCGATCTCGTCACGTCGTACGAGCTTCTGCAGCGTCGTTTCGGCACCCGCGTGAAGACGCTGGCCGCCGGGCTCTTTCTGGTGACGCGGTCGCTGGCGGATGGCATCCGGCTCTTTGCGACGGCACTCGTGATTGCCATCGTCACAGGTGTGCCGGACACGTGGGCGATTCTGATCCTCGGCAGCGCGATGGTGATCTACACGGTCCGTGGCGGCGTGTCTGCGGTGATCTGGACCGATGTCGTGCAGATGTTCGTCTACGCGGCGGGCGCCGCGCTCGTGTTCGTCTCATTGCTCGAGGCCATACCGGGAGGCTGGGCGGAAGTCGTGAGGGTCGGAGAGGCCGCGGACAAATTCCGTGTGTTCGACCTGTCGTTCGACCCCGCGGCAGTCTACACGTTGTGGACGGGGCTCATTGGTGGCGTCGCCCTGACATTGGCCACGCACGGAACCGACCAGTTCCTCGTTCAACGCTTCCTGGCGGCGAGATCGGCGCGCCAGGCGGCCGCCGGCGTGATGTTGAGCGGCGTGCTGGTGTGCGCGCAGATGGTGTTGTTCCTGGTCATCGGCGTGATGCTGTTCGTCTACTATCAACACGTCCCGCCGCCGCGCGTATGGGCACGCCCCGACGAAGTGCTGCCGATCTTCGTCGTGTCCTCGCTCAGTCACGGCAGCGCCGGCTTCATCGTGGCCGCCATCGTTGCTGCCGCGCTGTCACCATCGCTGAACGCCATGGCGGCCACCACGGTCAACGACTTCTATCGTCCGCACATGGGAAGCCGCGCGGACGAGCGCGATCTACTCAGAGCCTCGCGCATGGCCACGTTTGGCTGGGGCGTGGTGCAGATCGGCGTGGCGCTCGCGGCGCGGGGGATGGATCGCTCCGTGCTCGACGCCGGACTCGCGGTTCTTTCTTTTGCCTCGGGATCCGTGCTGGGTGTGTTTCTGCTCGGTACGCTCGTCCCATCGATCGATGAGCGATCTGCGTTTGCCGGGATGCTCACGGGGCTGGTGGTCATGGCTTTCGTGTGGGCTGGCACGTCGGTGGCCTGGACCTGGTATGTCGCGATCGGCGCCTCGACAACCTGCCTGGCCAGTGTGATGCTGTCACTGGCCAGCCCAACCCGCGCGCCGATCGGCCGAGCGCCATAACCATGCCGAGCTTCAGCGAAACCAGCCGGCAACTGAGCGACGCCGTTCGGGCGCGAGCCTTCCCTGGCGCAATCGTCGAAGTCGGGAGGCGCGACGGCGCGATCTGGCGCGAGCCGTTCGGGGCGCTCAGCTACGAGGCAGACGCTCCGGCGGTCGCCGAAGACACCATCTACGACCTCGCCTCACTCACGAAGGTGATCGCGACGGCCAGCCTGTTCATGCAACTCGTCGAGGCTGGTCGCATCGCACTCGACGACCGTGTCTCGCGCTGGTTCGCGGACTGGACCGGCCAAGACCGTGCGAGCGTGACGTTCCGGGACCTGCTGTCGCACTCGGCCGGCATTACGAGCTGGCTGCCGCTCTTTCGGGACCATCGGGGGCGCCCCGACATCGAGCGGGCCATCTGCCAACTGCCTCTCGAGGTTCCGCCGCGCACCCGCGCCATCTACAGTGACCTCGGCTTCATGCTTCTCGGGTTTGCGATCGAAGACTGCGGAGGGTCATCGCTCGCGGATCAATTCGACCCGCTGACTTCTCGTTTTCTCGGAGCGACTGATGTGCTCCTCTTCAAGCCGCCGACCGTTCTCGCCCATCGCATCGCTCCCACCGAGGTGGATCGCTGGCGTGGCCGGCTCCTCGTCGGTGAAGTACACGACGAGAACGCGTGGGCGTTGGGGGGGGCGGCAGGCCATGCCGGGCTCTTCGGAACGGCGTCAGCGGTTGGTCAGTTTGCGCGCGCCGTCCTGGTGGCGCTCGCGGGCACTGTGTCGATCGGACGTGGGCTGGCGCGGGCCGACACGCTCCACGAGTTCACGACGCGATCCGCCGTCCCGGGTAGCTCGCGGGCACTCGCGTGGGACACGATGCTGCCGTCCTCGTCGTGCGGCACTCGCATGTCGTCCGCCGCCTTCGGTCATACGGGCTTTACGGGCACCTCGCTCTGGATTGATCCGCAGATGGACCTCTACGTCGTGCTGCTGACCAATCGGGTGCATCCGTCGCGAGCCAACGACGCCATTCAGGATGTACGCCGCGCGATTCACGATTCGGTGATCGCGGAACTCTGAGGAGCCGTTCGTGTTCGTGCTGACGCCTCTCGACTGGATCATCTTGGTGGCCTACTTCGCGGCCTCGCTCGGCATTGGGATCTACTACACCCGTCGTGCCGGCGAGAACGTCGGCGAGTACTTCTTGTCAGGGCGCAATCTCCCCTGGTGGCTGGCCGGCACCTCCATGGTTGCTACCACCTTCGCGGCCGACACGCCACTGGCCGTCGCGGGGCTGGTCGCGCGAGATGGCATCGCCGGCAATTGGATCTGGTGGACGTCTGGCTTCGGCACGATGCTCACGGTGTTCTTCTTCGCGAGGCTGTGGCGACGAGCCGGCATCCTCACCGACGTCGAGTTCGCCGAAATCCGCTACAGCGGCCGGCCCGCAGCCCTCCTGCGCGGCTTTCGCGCGCTCTACCTGGGCATCCCGATCAACTGCTTGATCATCGGCTGGGTGAACCTCGCCATGGCCAAGATCCTCGCCGGCACGCTGGGCTGGACACGCCTGTCGGCCGTGCTGGTGAGCCTGGCCATCACCGGAGTCTATTCGGCGCTGTCCGGCCTCTGGGGGGTCGTCGTCACCGACTTCTTTCAGTTCGCGCTGGCCATGAGCGGGACGATCGCGCTGGCGTGGTTCGCCGTGCGCCTCCCGGAAATCGGCGGCATCGCGGGACTCCGCGAGCGCCTCCCCGCCACCACCTTCGAGTTCGTCCCACCATTCTCCGATGCCGCGATCGGCGCGGCCGTTTCGCTGCCGCTCTCCGCCTTCCTGGCCTACATCGGTGTGCAGTGGTGGGCCAGCTGGTACCCGGGTACCGAACCTGGCGGCGGCGGTTATGTCGCCCAGCGCATCATGTCGGCCAGAACCGAACGCGATTCCCTCCTGGCGACGCTCTGGTTCGCCATCGCGCACTACTGCCTGCGCCCGTGGCCCTGGATTCTCGTCGGTCTGGTGTCGATCGTGCTCTACCCGGATCTGGCGGACAAGGAAGCCGGGTACGTGCTGGTGATGAAGGACCACCTGCCCGAGGGCTGGCGCGGACTCCTGCTTGCGGCATTTTTTGCCGCCTACATGTCCACGATTTCGACGCAGCTCAATTGGGGCACGTCGTATCTCATCAACGACTTCTATCGCCGCTTCGTCGTGACGGCGGCCTCCGAGCGTCACTATGTGTGGGCGGCGCGCTCGGCAACCATCCTCGTGATGCTCGCCGCGGCGGCGTTGACCTTCTATCTCGAGAGCGTCCGTCAGGCGTGGGAGTTCGTGCTCGAGTCGGGTGCGGGAATTGGATCGGTGCTCATCCTTCGCTGGTACTGGTGGCGCATCAACGCCTGGTCGGAGATCGCGGCTCTCGTTGGCGCGGCTGCGGGGTTTGCGTTCATACGACTCAATACGTCGCTCATGTTCCCGCAGTCGCTGTTCTATCTCGTGGCCTGGACGAGCGCATGCTGGGTTGCCGCAACGTTCCTCACCGCCCCGGAATCAGACGAGACGCTCGCCCGATTCTATCGCCGCGTCCGTCCCGGTGGCCCTGGTTGGACGCGAGTGGCGAAGGCGCTCGGAGAGCCCGCGCCCGAGCCCATCGGGTCGCTCGTCGTCGATTGGGTGGCGGGCTGCGTGATGATCTACGCCGTGCTATTTGGCATTGGCACCGCGCTTCTGGATTCGATCGTCGAATCGGTTCCGTATTTCGTTGGAGCCGGCTTGGCCTTTGGCGTGATCGTGCGCGATCTCAGTCGACGAGGGTGGGAAACCGTGACGCGTTGAGCGATACCGCTCAACGATGCTTTTCAGGGGCGACCTGGTACCGGGGATCGAGGTTGGGGGACGGGACCTCCCGGTCGGCTAGGCGTCGGGACTCCAGGCTTGTCGGTCCCCGGGCTTGCGCCCGGCACCACGCCTGGCCGTTGGGTGGCCTCGGTGGCGAGGAACTGCCACTCGTTATAGCGGGATCGTCCGTTGTACACCCGAATCGATTTCTCCCGACTCTTGCTGGCCACGCCGATCACGCCGCCCGCAATGCCGCCGCCTTGCCCTGCGCCAGGCGCCGGCTGCGGGGGCGCAGCTCCCCCGACCTGTCCTGGTCTCGGCGTTTGTCCCTGCCCGCCCTGGCCCGGTGCGCCGGTCTGGGACGTCTGATACAGAATTTGAAAGGTCTTGTCGTCGCCCTTCGCCACCGGATCCGCGTACTTCCTGCGCAGGAATTTCTGATTGATCAAAACGTCGAGGTTCGGGGGGAAGGCGTTGGCGTACTTTCGCTGGAACAGCATGATGCCGCGTGCGTACTGACGCCCGCGGAAGATCAATTCCTCTTCACGGTCGCGCTGCATGAGGTGTCGCCACGCGGGAACGGCCATCGTCCAGAGAATGGCCATGATGGCCAGCGTGACGAGCAACGCCGCCATCGCGTAGCCGCGCTCCTCCCGGGCTTGACCCGCTAAATCCATGCGACTAAGATCCTTATCGTCCTGATGATACCATCACGAGGTTGGAGCCGAGGGTTCGGCACGACCCTCGCCATCGGAGCGTTTCTCGCTTCTTTTACTAGTGTCGGCTGCGACAAGTCCCCGCTGCTCGCACCTACCGACTCGGTCATTACGCTGAGCGCGGGGCGGACCTTCCTGCCGACCAATTCCGAGACCGAGATCGTCGCGACGATTATCGAACCGGCCGGCACGGCCGTGCAGAACGGTACGCTCATCAGCTTCGCGACGACGCTGGGATCGATCGATCCCCGTGACGCGCGCACCCGCAACGGCCAGGTGAGAGTGCGCTTTCTCTCAGGGAGCGTGTCGGGTCAGGCGACCATCACCGCCCTGTCAGGCAGCGCCGCGCTGCCCGAAGGTGCCGAACCGCTCACGATTCGCGTGGGCGCGGGCGCCGCGGGGCGCGTTTCGGTGAGTGCGAACCCCGGCGTTCTGCCCTCCACCGGCGGCACCAGTGTGATCACCGCTCTGGTCTTCGACGTCGGCGGCAACCCGCTGGCGGGAGTCCCGGTGAGCTTCGCCATTCAGAGCGATGCGGGTGGCGGATCAGGATCCACGGGGTCGGGAACGCTCAGCCGCACGGTCGTCACGACGAATCAGCAGGGCTCGGCACAGACGAACCTGACGACGACCGTGGACACCACGGTGGTGGCTTCGGTTGGCGGCGAGACCGCCGAGGGCGAACCGAGCTCGGTATCGGCGACAGTGACGGTCCGCGTCAACATCGCGCCAAGCACGTCGATCGCCTTCAGTCCAGCGGTCCCGATCGAGGATCAGGCCGTCACCTTCACGCTGACGCCTCCAGCCAACGTCACGCTCCGGGGCGTTCGGATCAACTTCGGCGACGGCGACTCAGTGAGCCTGGGCACGATCTCCTCCGCCACAACGGTCGCGCACACCTACAGCTCTGATGGCACTTTCACGGTTCGCGTGACAGGGACGAGCAACAGTGGCGAGTCGTTCTCGTCCGTCACCGAAGTGGTCGTTTCGGAGGTCGTGGCGGCGACACCCGCGCCGCCGCCCGCCACGATCGATGCCGAGCCGAACCCGACGGCTGTCGTGAGCCCCTGACTTTCACGCCCGGGTTGCCGCCGGGACGCAGCCCGAGCGTTGCCGCTGGCGGTTCGGCGACGGCACATCCGCAACGACAATCGGCCCCGTAGGACGACTCACATCTGTCACAGCCCCGACGCAAGGTAGTGACCGTGACCGTCGAGACGACGAACTCAGGCACCGGCCGCGGCCAGATCGAGATCCAGGTCGAATGCGCGTGGCAACGGAAGGCGGTGAGGCCGGGGCGAGACTACCAGTCTGCGTACGGAGATCCGTCGAGCGCCGCGCCCTCAGCGCCGCTTTTCACGTCGTAGACACCGGGTTCGGCAGTAGGGTTCGACGGGTCTGCTTCCGCCGGAACCTGCTGCCAGCTCTCGGCACTGTTCGTGAACGGATCTTTCGGGATCTCTCTGAGATAGCCCTCGTCTGCGAGTGACTGGAGCGCCGCGGGGTACTTGCTCTTGTCGGCGTAGTACTGGTCGATCGCATCGCGGAGCCTGAACAGGTCTTCCTTCAACACGGCTTCCTTCGATCGCGTCACGCTCGTACCGTAGTTGGCGAGGCTGATGCCCGCCAGCACCACGATGATCGTGATGACGATGAGCAGCTCGATGAGCGTGAAGCCCCGGGCCGATCCCGGGAGGCCATGCTGCGCGCCGTGACGCCGACAATTGATTCGCATCACGCGCGCTTCTACCACGACCGATACTTGGTGCCGTCGATGCCCGTGCCAGTGCTGCGAGTGTACACATCGTACGCGTTCTGTCCGCCCCAGCTCGTCGAATCGGGCTGATCCTGGTACGAGCGTATGCCCCACTCGGCCTCGCGGGTCATCGGGTCGATCGGCACACGGCGAAGAAACTTCAGTTTGCGGCCACTGGCGTCGTTGACCACGGTCACGCCTTCCACGAGGGTGTCAAGATCCGGAGGGTATCCCTCGCTGCCGGCTCTGACGTCCGCACCGCCGATGAGCCCCTGATCTACGGCATCCTTGTAGCGATCGATGGCCGTACGAAGCTCACGCAATGATCGTCGGAGCTCGATCTCCTTCTGCCGCTGGACAGTGAGCTTCGCGAGGGGCAGCACGGCCGAGGCCAGCACCAGCAGGATGGCACTCACCACCAGCAGCTCGATGAACGAATAGCCACCCGCCTGCCTGATCCGTCTCATTACCGTACGACCATCGCAGCCGGCGCGAATTGGATCGCGACCGGGCTGGCGTCGGGCGCTGTGGCTACCCCGCTGATCGTCAGCGGTGAAGGACCCGAACCAATCGCATCGAAGAGAATCGCCGCGAGGAGTCCCGAACCGGACGCGCCCGTCGCATCACCCGTCCGTGCCGCCGTGATGTCGATCCGGCCGATGCTCCCGTCCACCTGCTGCGTGAAGGTCACGGCTATGCCGCCCTGCCGCATGAAGCTGCCTTCCTGCACGCTGCGCACGCGCAGTGCCGCCTGATTGAAGGTCAGCGTCAGGCTGATCGTCGAGATGCGGGATGCCCCCGTAATGGAGATCGGCACGGTGTAAGGTCCGCCTGCCACGCGAAACTCGCTTCCCGGTGGCGTCACGAGAACCTGGGCCGGCAGGCCACCAGGTGGAGGAAGTGCTGCAGGGATACCGGCAACGTCAGGTCGAGCCGGATCGGCAGCAGGCGGTGCAGGTGCGGGCTCCGGTGGCACCGGCTGGGGCGCTGTGGCCGCCGGCGGGGGCGTGTTAATGGTCCCCGGCGTCGGAGACGACGGTGGAAACGTCGGCATCGCCGAGGGCGGCGAGGGCCCGACCCCCGGTGTCGTTGTGGGCCCGGCCGCGGGTGGAAGCTCGGCGCCCGGCGGGACGGGTTGCGGCTGCGGCGCCGCTTCTGGTGGCGCGGCGATGAGCGGCGGCGGACCGCTCAGTCCCAGATTCTGCTGCGTCCCGATGTAGATGGGATTCACATCGCGCTGCGTCAGCTCGTGCGTCCTGACGATGCGCGGTGTCAGCAGCATCACGATGTCGGTCTGCGCAATGCTCGTGTCGTTCCCGGAAAACAGCTGTTTCAGGACGGGGACGCGGATCGCGCCGGGGAACCCACGGATCGATTTCCGCTCGTCTTCGCGCAGGAGACCCGCTAGGAGGTTCGATTCGCCATCACGCAGCCGGAGTCTCGTGGTCACCTTCCGCGAGCCGAAGGACGGTGCGGTGACACCCGCCACCTGTATGTCCTCGCCGAGCGTGCTGCTTTCGACGGTGAGGTCGAGCAGGATGTCGCCCTCCACGGTGACACGCGGAGTCATTTCGATGTTCACGCCGACCGGCCGGTAGTTGAACGAGGTCAGCGGGTTGATGTTCGCTCCCCCGCCGGCAATCGGCGTGAACGCCGTGGTCGGCACCGGGATCTCGTCGCCGAGGTTCAGCGTCAGCTTCGAACCTTCAGCGCCGCGGAGCTGCGGCTTGGCAATGAGCTTCGTCTGGGCATCGCTCTCGAGGAATCGGACGATCGCGGCCGGCACGGCGAGGTAGAAGTCGGCGGGGCTGACGCCACGCGTAATGGAATTCAGATTGATGAGGGGTCCCGAATCCACCTGATCGGGTCGGACGTTCCTGCTGACGTTGGTGTCATCATCCGACGTCGTGGGGTTTGGCCTCGCCTCGGGCGAGAAAATCGTGCCGACGGCGTACTGCGTGAGGTTCAGGCCGAAGGATTTGGCACGCGTGCGGTTAACTTCGAGGATCTCGACATCGATGAGCACCTCGGCGCGCGGCTTGTCGTTGTTTTCGATGAGCCGCTCGATGATGGACGCCACCGGCGCCGTCGCGCGCACGGTAATCGTGTTGGCGGTCTTGTTCGGCGCAATCAACGGCTGCACGGCCATGCCGGGCGACCGGATGACGGTGTTGACGATCTGCGCCAGCTCGGTTGCGTCCGCGTGCGAGAGAAAGAACGTGCGAATGACCTGTTCCTCGTACTTGGCCCGGTTCGCGGGGCTGTCAGGAATGACCATGATGGTGCGATCGTTGAGCACCTTGTAGAAAAGCGTATTGGCCGTGAGGATTTGCTGCAGCGCCTGCTCGAGCGTGACGCCGTCCAGCTGGACCGTGTATGGCCGATCCTGAACGCCCGGATCGTAGGTCACGTTGATACCGCTGGCGCTCGCAATGAAATTCAGAATGTCGCGGAGGCTGGCATTCGTGAAGCGAAGGTTCAGCGGCTCGCGAGAGGCCGGATTGAGGATCGGCTCGGCCGTAGCCTGCCGCGCACGCTCGCGCATCTCGACAATCGGGGGGCGTGGGCGCGCCGCTTCGATGCGATCCCGAATCATCCGCTCCAGCTCCACAGCCTTGGCCGCCGCCTGGCGATTGGACGGAGCGTACTCACTGGCCTTCTTGTACCTCGAGGAGCGCCGCATCGAGCTGATCCGTCGACTCGAGCTCGCGGGCGCGAGACAGATGGAGATAGGAGGCGCTCATCATGGCACGCTCGAGCGCAATCTTGTACTCGGCGCGCTCGGGATCTGCCTGTACGGCCTTGGTGTAGTGCTCCACGGCCGCGTCCCAGTCGTCGACGCTGGCTGCGGCCGCGCCGCGACCGTAAGCGCCCTTGGCCGCGCAGCCTGCAGCACTGAGCACGATCAGGCACAGGCACGCGAAATCCACGAACCGACGACGCACCTTCGCTCCTTCCAAAAAGGTCTCGAACCCTGCGAGATCGGTCAGCCGGCTCCAGAGAGGCGAATCGTCTGGCGGCCCCCTCCGTCGAGGTAGCTCATCTCGATTGACTCGACGCCAATCCGGACGATCCGGTAGCGCCCGTCGATAATATCGCCTTCCCGTCCGTGAAAGACATTCCTGCCGTCGCTGAGCACGGCCAGCCGTGCGGTCTGGGCCGAGCCATCGACCATTCCGATGAACTTTAGTGGGATGGGCGGTGGACCGGGCGGTGGCAGCGGAACAGCCTCAGGGAAAGCGTCCACCGGGTGTGGCGGGAGCTCCTGCATCGACGGGTCGGGACGCGGCGCCGCGAATCTGAACGGATTGCGGCCGCTATCCACCGGGGCAGGCTGCGGGTCGGACAGTTGCACGAGACCCACGTCCGCTACCTGGCGATCGGGCTCGGAAGGTGCAGGACGAGCCGTGGCCGGACGCTCCGCCGGCACTCCCATCGCCTTGCCGGTCTGAGCTCGAGGCCATTCGAACCAGAGCACGGCTGCCAGCAGAACCAGCAGACTTCCCAGAAGCAGCACCTGCCGCCGGTTAGCTGCCACGATGCCCGCTCGGAAAGTATGTGGACAACTGGAGGGTCAGAATAAGAGGTGAGGACTCCTCCGCGCCCTGGCTCAGCGACACGTCGTCGATCACGACGAACTCGGGCGCCGTTTCCAATTCGTGGATGAACCGCCTCACATCTTCATAGTCGCCTTCGAGAATCATCGTGATCTGCAGGCGCTCCAAGGTCCGGTCCGAGTCGGCGGCCGGCATCAGGCTGCGGCGATCCGCTTGAAGGCCAGCCCGCTCGGCGAGTTGAGCAAGCCGCAGGTACGTGATGCGTCGTGCGCCCGCCAGATCGGGAGGCAGCACCTGCGTGTAGAAACGATGCAGTTCCTCGGCGGCCCGGCTCCTACCTTGATCAACGGCGCGTACAGAGGCGAGCGCCTGTTCGGCCGTCGTGAGCGCCCGGTCGCCCTCGTCGGCACGCGCTTCCATGGTCCCGACTCGCAAGGCGAGCGGATAGACGGCGATGGCGTAGAGGGCGGCGTTCGCGAGCAGCAACCCGACGACCGGCAGGATCAATCGCCGCTTTTCCGTGAGGATTCGTCCGAGCGGCGTCTTCATGGTGTCGTCACCGCGGACGCCTGGGACGGCGTGGGAACATAGGAGCCTTCGAGTGATGCTTCGATCAGCCCGTCCTCGCCGGAGGTTTCCTCACGCGAAAGCACGTTGCTGAACGCGCCGGTCGCCTCGAGGTTCTCGATGAACCGGTCGATGTCCTCGACGCTCTTCCCGACGGCCGTCATCGAGACGATCACCTCACCGGCTTGCCCGATTCTGGGCCGCACCGAGCTGATTCGAACATCGGGCGGCAGGGTGGTTTCGAAGCGATTGAACAGATCGGTCCACGAGAACGTGCGCCGTTCGATGAGGCCATTCGCTTCCCGGGCCGCTTTGACGACCTGGTCCAGCTCCTGGGGGTTGAGCTGCTGTTGAAGGCGTGCGGCTTCGCGCCGCAGATCGGCCGCGCGTCGATCGGTCTGGTCGACGCGCATGCTCAACTCGGTATGGTGCCGGGACAACCCGACGAGGCGGGTGGCGTTCACGAGCGTCAGCGCGATACCGACGGCCGCCAAGAGCCCCAACACCAGATGGATCAGCCGCTCGTTATAGAACGGACGGGTCGCAAGGTTCGTGGTGATCATGACGTCCGCAGCAGGAGACCGACGAGCGGCGCCAGGCCGTCGAGCAACCCCGGTTCCTGCACAATTCGATCGCTCAACGCGGCCGCCGGGCGCGGGTCGACCGTCTCAATCCGGGTACCCAGCCTGGCTGCGAGCTCGCTCTCGATCAGATGCGCCTCGCTCGCGCCCGTCGCGCTTCCGGCTCCCGAGAGGAGGATATGCCCGAACCCTGCGCCCGCAAGGCGATCTTCGTAGTACATGACGGTCTGATGCACGAGATCGGCGAGACTCCCTTCTCCCTCCGGCCGGCTCCGAAAAAAGATGAGATGCCCGCCCCGGCTGATCGCCAGCGTCGTGTAGGTCGGAGCGATGGCCACCAGGAGCCAGTCACCCTCGCTGTGGCCGCTCGCCTGAACCGCGTTGACGATGTTGAAGGTGGCCAGATCGACGACGCCGGCATGCACGCCGGCCACCGCACAGACCGTCTCGTACTCCTCGATGACGCTTCGCCGGGCGAGCGCGACAACGAACTCACTGCTGCCATCGCTCGTCTGCGCCCCGCGGGAATACGACACCTGCGCTTCGTCGATTTGAAACGGCGCAGTCTTTCTGACCTGCCAGCGGACCAGTTGGTCCAGGTCATCGGCGCGCGCGGGCACCTTCTCGAACTTCACGAGCGACACCTTGGCGACGGGATCGGGCACCACGAGTCCGACACGCGACGGACGTCCGCCCACCTCGTCGAGGACGCGCCGGATGGCAGCGACGAGGACATCCCGGCCTGTAATGTTGCCGGCCGTCAGGGACGGCAAGACGACACCCGGCGGCAGCGGCGCTATTGCATGGGCCTGCACCATCGCACTGCCGCCATGGTCGCCCAGTCTGACGGCCGACACCCGATGCGAGGCGATTTCGATCGCCGTGTCCAGGCTGGGCATGTCGAGAAAACCACGCTGGGTCATTCGACGAATGTCACCTTGTTGATTTCCTTGAGCGTCGTCAGCCCTGTGAGCACCCGCTCGACGGCGCATTCACGAAGGAACCGCATGCCCTCTTCGCGGGCCGCCTTCTTGATCTCGGACGTCGGCCGGCGCGCCAGAATCATTTCCCGGATGTGATCGGACAGATCCAGGAGCTCGCAGATGGCCGTGCGCCCCTTGTAGCCGGTGCCCGCGCACTCGATGCACCCTGCGCCCTCATAGAAGACCTGCGTATGCTCGAGGGCGGGATCGAGCCCGGATTCCTCGAGGAGCGCGCGCGTCGCCCGTACCGGGCGCCTGCAGTCGGCGCAGATCACGCGCACGAGGCGCTGGGCGAGGACGCAGTTGAGAGCCGACACGAACTGATACGCCTCGACACCCATGTTCAGGAAGCGGCCCAGCACGTCGAGCACGTTGTTGGCGTGCACGGTAGTGAAGACCAGGTGCCCGGTGAGCGCCGATTGGATCGCGATCTGCGCGGTTTCCGGATCGCGAATCTCGCCCACCATGATCTTGTCGGGATCGTGGCGCAGGATCGAACGCAGGCCACGGGCAAACGTGAGCCCCTTCTTCTCGTTGATGGGAATCTGTGTGATACCCCTGAGCTGGTACTCGACCGGATCCTCGATGGTGACGATCTTGTCTTCGACGGATTTGATTTCGGACAGCGCCGCGTACAGGGTCGTCGTCTTGCCGCTCCCCGTGGGCCCGGTCACGAGAACCATGCCGTACGGCTCGGCAATGTATTTCCGGAAGCGCTTGAGCTCGGCCTCGGGGAATCCCAGGATGTCCAGTCGCAGCTCACTGAATTGCTCGCTGATCGATTCCTTGTCGAGGATGCGGATGACGGAATCTTCCCCGTGCACGCTGGGCATGATCGAGACGCGAAAATCGATGGTCTTGCCCGGAAGCCGGAGCTTGAACCGTCCGTCCTGCGGGACGCGCTTCTCGGCGATGTCGAGCTCCGCCATGACTTTGATGCGGGAGATGATCGGGCTGGCGAACTGCCGGGCAATGGGTCGCATGGCTGGCTGCAGAACCCCGTCGATGCGGTACTTGACGTGAACCGCATCGTCCTGTGTCTCGATGTGAATGTCGCTGGCGCGCCGCTGAATGGCCGTGTAAATCGTCGAGTCGACGAGCTTGATGATGGGGCTGATGTCACTCGTCAGCCGCTCGACGGTCAGCTGGTCTTCGCCAACGTCCTCCTCGCGCAAGAGCTGCAGCTGAAAGCCCTCGGTGGCGTCCTCGAGAACACGCTGCGAGCTCTCACTCTTCTTGAGAATCGCCTGAATGGTCGACCGCGCGCCCACCGTGACTCTCACGGGCGTGCCGAGCAGCAGCGACAGTTCGTCGATCATCGGCAGATCGCTCGGATCCGAGACGACGATCACCAGGGCCCGGCCGTCGCGGCGGTGCGGCACGAAGCCGTATCGCAGCATGAGATCAGCCGGGATCGCTCGGAAGAGCTCCTGGTCGATCCGGAATTCTTCCATGTCGACGAACTCCAGGCGGTACCGCTCGGCCAGGCGACGAGCGTGGGCCAGCTCGGTCGCCGGGTCTGATGGCACGGGCTCGCCGGGCAGGTGAAGGGCGGGCGGCTTCTCGGGGACGATAGGTTCGGTCTGGCGAGTGGCCAAGCGCGTTCCTCCAGGCGCCGTCTGTTACGCGGCGCCGCGTCAGCCGACCGCGGCAGTCAGCTGCAGAAGCGGCATGTACAAGGCGACGACGAGCCCCGCGATCACGATCCCCATCACCACCAACAGGACCGGTTCGATGACCGTCACGAACCGCGACACCCGGGTGTCGATCTCTTCGTCATAGAAATCGGCCAGACTCCCAAGCATTTCCTGCAACGATCCGGTCGCCTCGCCCACTTCAATCATCTTTACGGCCACCTCGGGCGTGATGCGCCGGGCTTCGAGCGCGGCCGCAAATGCGCCGCCCTCACGGACCTGCTGGGCTACGTGCCCGAGCTCCTGGGCCATGTATCGGTTCCCGATCGATCGGGCCGCAATCTCGAGCGCGTTCACCAGGGGAATGCCGCCTCCCAGGAGCGTGGACAGCGTCCTGGCAAGCTGCGCGGTGCAAAATACCTGCACAGCGGATCCGACCACGGGGGTCGCGAACACCCAGCGATCGATGCGCAACCGCTGGCCCGGTTGCTTCATCCAGAAGATCAGGCCTCCAATGGCGGCGGCGAGCCCGGCAAGCAGCAGCCAGAACTGCGATCTGAGGACATCGGAAATCCGGACGATGATGCGCGTGACCAGAGGCAGTTCGGCGTTGAAGCTCGCATAGAAATCGGAGAACGCGGGAACGACCCGCAGCACGATGATCGCCACGAGGATCAGCGAGAGCGTGATGAGAATCAGGGGATAGACGAGCGCCGAGATCGTCTTCCGCCTGACCGCCCCGATGATCTTCTGGTACGCGACGAACCGGCGGATGACGATGTCGAGGCTGCCGCTCTTCTCACCCGCGAGCAAAGACGCGATGTAGACACCGGAAAAGGTCTCACCGTGTTGGGCAAAGGCATCTGACAAGGCTTCTCCCGCCTTGACCCGCTCGTACACGTCATTCAGCACACCCTTGAAGACCGGGTTCGTGACCTGCTGCCTCAGCAAGTCGAGCGACTGCACGAGCGGCATGCCCGCCTTGAGCAGCGTGGCAAGCTCCTGATTGAAGACCAAAAAATCATGTTGAGGAATCGCGCGCCGGCGAGGGAAGGGCAGCAAATCGAGCCAGCCCCACAGTTGGGAGCGCCGCTGCAACGCGAGGACGTAGAGACCCTTGTCCTCCAGCTCGCGCCGCAGACGCGCCTCCGTCTCGGCGACGTAAACAGCCTCGATCACCTCACCGGAAGGCGTACCGAGTCTGCAGCGGAATTTCATCTGACAGAATTGTAATGCCTTCTGGTCCAGGCGCTGTTGCCGCTCATGGCCTCTCTACTCGGACGACCGAGTCCTCGGAACGGCCGGGCCTTCGAACGCCGGTTGGTGCCGGGTTAACTCAGCGGCGGAGCTGCTGGAGCACGCGACGCACGTATGCGCGCGTCTCCGCGTACGGCGGAATCCCGCCGAACCGCCGGACGGCTCCCTCGCCAGCGTTGTAGGCGGCAAGCGCCAGCGGCAGATCGAGACGGCTCAGAAGCGACTTCAGATGGCGCGTTCCCGCGTCGAGGTTGGCTTGTGGATCGTACGGATCGTCAACGGCATACTGCCGGGCGGTTGCCGGCATCAGCTGCATCAGGCCCATGGCGCCCTTGGACGACCGTGCGGTGGGCGCATAGCCCGATTCGACCTCGACGACCGCATGCACGAGCCTGGAACTGACTCCGTGGGTTCGCGAAACGGTGTCGATCAGATCGCTATATCCCGGCGCGGATGGTGGCGGCTGCTCCGCAGCCGTTGGCTCCGGGTACGGGACCTCGTCGGGGACGATTCTGGCGATGAGCGCGCGCGCGCAGGAGATCTCGCCGCCGCTTCGCAGAAACAGCACGATATTGTCGCCCTCGACGCGGTAATTCCGGACAGACAGGCTGCGCCCGTTTGCAAGGAACACCAGCTCCGCCTGAGCGGGGGCGGCGGCGAGCGTGCTCCATACGGCGACAGCCGCCAGCGAGCGATAGCAAGCGCGCAGCAAGGTCACAGGGCTAGAGGGGCTCGAAGAAGAGGTGGAAGACGCGTACACCCAGCTCCCGCGGGTCTCGGCTGCTGGCTGAGACGGAGGACGGCACAAACGTCTTATCGACCACGAGCCGGAGCTCCACCATATCACCCGGCCCGAGGGCGTCCGCCGACAATCGCGTCCGGCGGATGGTCGATTCCCCGGGAGCCAGGCTGAAGGCGTCCAGTACCTGGTCGCCCAGGCGGAGCTCGACGTTTTGGCGATCCTTGAATTCGCCACCCGGGTGGTCGACGTGCAGGTAGAAAATGCCGTCCTTGCGCGGGTTTCGAAACGTGATCGTCGCTTCTTTCCTGGTCCACTGCCATTCGACCGTGGAGTTGTTCTCCGCCAGCTCCGCCGGGTGCCAGCCGTCCTTGAGGATCAGGTACACATTGCCAGTCTGATCGAGGAGCTGCAGGGAGCCCACTCGGTACGCCCGCTGTCCATCGTCCTCGCCCGTCAGCTTGACACGGCTGTTCGTCCGCGGCGAGTAGAGACCCATCCGAACCGACGCTTCGCCGACATAAGGGTAGACAGGCACAAACATCGTCCGCTTGTACTCGACTGTCTGCCCCGGCTTCCATTGCGAGGTCGGTACGGGCGGCGTGTGATCGTCCGTCCACATCAGCTCGTCGTCGGCGTCGAGAAAATGGACAAGGACTCGATAGTCCTCGGGAAACGGCGTGGCACTGCCAGCGACCGTGAAGCGGTAGGTGATCTCGAGAGGGCTGCCGAGCGCCGCCCGCTCACGGTTCGCGCTGAACGCCGGCGTTGCGAGCTCCGGCTCGTTGTCGTCACCGCCACCACAGGCCACGGCGAAGGGTGACACCAGGAGCAGGCTGAGAACGAGTCGGCCGAACACCGAACGACGAAGCACGCCCGTTTCTGGCGCAAAGTGAAATATCGGCCACATGTTTTTGAGTACCGTCGCGGATGGTAGCGCAGTTGCGGCATGTCAGGCAATCTGTTAGAGTTCCGGCCGACGTTCGGTACGCTGTCGCGGAAACAAAATCCGGGCGCGCAGAGGTCGCAGATGTCGCTCGAAGCGCTGGGCATGGTGGAGACGAAAGGTCTCATCGGATCCATCGAAGCCGCGGACGCGATGGTGAAGACGGCCCACGTCGTTCTCGTCGGGAAGGAATACATCGGCGCCGGTTATGTCACGGTGATGGTGCGTGGCGATGTCGGCGCCGTCAAGGCTGCGACGGATGCCGGCGCCGCAGCTGCCAGACGCGTCGGCGAGCTGGTGTCGGTTCACATCATTCCGCGGCCGCATGCCGAGGTCGAGAAGATCCTGCCCAAGGCCTCCTGACCCGGCTGCGTACCGAGCTCATGGCTTCCGATCAGGCGGCTTCCCCGCCCTCCGACCGGGACCTCACCTCGATTCACGAGGCGCGAACACTCGCACGCCGCGCACGACACGCCCAACGCGAGATAGCCGAATACACCCAGGAACGCATCGACGCGATCGTCGACGCGATGGCGGCGGCGGCGGCCTCACAGGCCGAAGCCCTGGCCCGGCTGGCCGTCGAGGAAACCGGATACGGCGTCGTCGCCGACAAGGTTCAGAAGAACCTGTTTTCCGCCGAACGCGTTTACCAGTTCATCCGCCCGATGCGAACCGTCGGCGTCGTCGGACGCAACGACGAGCGCAAGGTCATCGAAATTGCCGAACCATTCGGCGTGGTCGCTGCGATCGTCCCGTCGACGAACCCCACCTCGACGGCCATTTACAAGATTCTCATCGCCCTGAAAGCCCGTTGCGCCATCGTTCTCAGCCCTCATCCGGCGGCGGTCCGGTGCATCACGCGCGTCGCCGAGATCATGAATGAAGCGGCGCGTCGCTGCGGGGCCCCGGAGGGATCCATCAACTGGATGTCCACCGTGACGCTCGAAGGAACCCAGGAGCTGATGAAGCACCGCGACGTGTCGGTGATTCTGGCGACTGGCGGGCTGGGCCTCGTGCGCGCCGCGTATAGCGCGGGCAAACCAGCGTACGGGGTGGGACCAGGCAATGCGCCGGCGTATGTGGAGAGCAGCGCCGACATCAGAAAAGCGGTGCGTGACATTGTGACCGGCAAGACCTTCGACAACGGCGTCCTGTGCTCGTCGGAGAACTCCGTGGTCGTGGACGAATCCATCGCCGAAGAAGTGAAGCGGGAGTTCGTGGCGCTCGGAGGCTACTTCCTCGCACCCTCCGAAGCCGAGGCGGTGGCCAAGGCGCTGGTCACGCCGCAGCGCCTGCCGAATCCCGCCCTGGTGGGCAAGGCAGCCACCTTCATCGCGGACAAGGCGGGCGTGAAGGTGCCGCCCGAAACGCGCGTATTGATCGCGCCGCTTGCCGGTGTCGGCCGCGACTATCCGCTCTCAATCGAAAAATTGTGCCCGGTGCTTTCCTTCTATATCGTCAAGGACTGGCGTGAGGCGTGCGAGCGGTGCAAGCAGATTCTCGGCTACGGGGGCATGGGCCACACCATGTCGATTCACTCCAGAAACGATGCAATCGTGCTCGAGTTCGGCCTGAAGAAACCCGCTTACCGCATCTGCGTGAATACGCCCACGACGCACGGCTCGATCGGTCTGACGACGGGCCTTGATCCCGCGATGACGCTCGGGTGCGGCGGCTTCGGCGGCAACATCACATCCGACAACATTTCTCCGCGCCACCTGCTGAACATCAAGCGCCTCGCCTACGAACTGACGCCGGCCGTCGTGCGGCGCGATGTCGCGTCCATGGCACCGGCTGCGGCGTCGACGGCGTCACCTCCCTTGCCGCACCGGGCCCTTGGTGCGCCGGAGCACGGCGTGGAAGCGCAGGCCCTCGCCCAGCGAATCGACCGGTTTCTCTCCCAGCGCGGGTATACCGACCCGCCCCCGCCCGGCCCGCCGCCGGCCCCAGACCCACCGGACCAACCGGCCGCGTTCGTGTGCGAGGAGGACGTGAAGGACGCGATACGGTCGGGTCGAAAGATTCGGCTGGGGGCGCGCTCAATCGTGACGCCGGCCGCGAGAGACCTCGGGCAGGCCAAGGACGTCTTCATCGAGAGCGGCCAGATCAGCTGAGGTTTTACCGCTTCCTGCTGACTCCATTCGAGTTAAGGTTGACCCTTAGCTGCGACCGTGCTAGCGTGAACCGTTCTTCATTCGGTGTGCGGAGCTATGGTGTGATGTCATTTTCACGGCGTCTGTTAGCCGCGGCCGTGCTATTTGGCGGCCTGGCTGCAGCAGCCTGCGGCGGCGCAAAAGAACCACCGCAGGTGGCGCCGACTGCCTCGGCGGTTCCTCCCCCGCCTCCTGCTCCGCCGCCACCACCGGCCGTCGATCCCGTCGAGCGGCTGATCCGGGCTTCCCAAAGTCACTTCGAAACCGGACAACGCGAGTTGAATCTCGGGCATCTTGACCGCGCGAAGCAGGAGTTCGATCGGGCACTCGAGGTGCTGCTCGAATCTCCCGGCGGCGCGAGAACCGACGCCCGCTTGCGCGAGCACTTCGATCGACTCGTCGATCGCATCAGCGCCTACGAAATCTCGGCGCTCGCGGAAGGCGACGGATTCGCCGAGAAGCCGTCGGAACCCGCGTCCATCGACGAGCTCCTCTCGGAGTCCACGTTTGCGCCCGAAGCGAGCTCGGCGACCCGCGAGGCAGTCAGGACCGACCTCGAAACGACGCTGCACGACTTCCCCATTCCCTTCAATGATCGAGTCGCGGCGTACGTCGGCTTGTTTCAGGGACGCCTGCGTGAGTGGATTACGGAAGGGATGCAGCGCGGAAGCCAGTATCTCCCGATGATTCAGGGCATCCTTCGAGCCGAGGGCCTCCCGCTCGACTTGGCGTATGTGCCGCTCATCGAGAGCGCCTTCAAGCCCAATGCCCTCTCACGCGCGAAAGCCAGAGGCGTCTGGCAGTTCATGAGAGGCACGGCCATCGAGAACGGGTTGCGTCAGGACTGGTTTATCGACGAGCGCTCGGATCCCGAAAAATCGACCGTGGCTGCCGCCAAGTATTTGAAGACGTTGCACGACACGTTCGATGGCGACTGGCACCTGGCGCTTGCCTCGTACAACGGCGGGCCGAATCGCGTGCAGCGTGCCATGAACCGGAACGGCCTCGATGATTTCTGGTCGCTGGCCCGTCGGCCCCGGGCGCTGCCCCGCGAAACGCGCGAGTATGTGCCCATGATTTTGGCCGCGATGATCATTGCTAAAAATCCGGCTCAGTACGGATTCGATCTGACCCCCATTCCTCCGCCGGACGTGGAAAAGGTGGCGTTGCCTGGCGCCGTCGACCTCCGCCGCGTTGCGGAGTGGACCGGCACGTCCATCAGCGAGATCCAGATCCTCAATCCGGAATTGCGCCGCTGGACCACACCGCTTCGCAGCCCGGACTACGAGTTGCGTGTGCCGGCCGGTACAGGCGATCTGCTGCGTCAGCGGCTCGCCAATGCCGACTCCGGGGAGTGGGCGTCGCTTTCGTGGCACACCGTGAAGCGCGGTGAAACGCTGCTGTCGATCTCGCGCAAGCTCCGGGTCAGCCGCGCCGATCTGGCCGAGGCCAACTATCTGTCGATCAGGTCGGGCGTGCAGTCCGGGCAGCGGCTGTTGATCCCCCGGGAACCGACGCTGTTGCTCGCTGCACGAACAGATCGTCCCGCTCCCGTCACCGCCTCCCGCCCGCTGGAGCCGACGGTGATGAGCGCGCGGGCGCCCTCGGTCTCCAGCTCCGAGCTCACCAAGGTGGTCTACCGCGTCAAGCGCGGCGACACCCTTTCGTCCATTGCCAGGCTGTTCGATACCTCGGTCGCGTCGCTTCGCTCGTGGAACAAGCTGCGGAGCACGCGGATCAAGGCCGGCGATCGACTCACGATCTTCGCGCGCAAGAGTTAGCCGACGCCCCCGCTCAGCTCCTGCTTAAGGTCTTCGACGAGAAGCTTCTGATCGCTCGCGTGTCCTGCCTGTACGCAGTTCTTACACTTGCGTCACCCGAATAATCTGACGGCGAGGGCTTGCGCCCATCCAATCCTTGGGGGACCGCGGGGCGGCGACTCTTGCAGTCGTCAGTTGAGATGCTGGCGAGCTTGCGGACGGCTGCGGTGTTTGGCGTCGATGCCCATCCCGTTCATGTGGAAGTGGACGTGAGCACCGGGCTGCCGCTCTTCAATATGGTCGGCTTGCCCGACGCCAGCGTGCGCGAGAGCCGCGACCGCGTCAAGAGCGCCATCCGCAATTCCGGGTTCGAGTTTCCCGGACATCGGGTCACGGTCAACCTGGCACCGGCAGACCTCCGGAAGGCGGGCGCCGCGTTCGACCTGCCGATCGCGCTGGGCATTCTGGCGGCAACCGGCGTGATTTCGCGCCGGGAAATCGCGGATATCGTGCTGCTGGGCGAGCTCGCACTCGATGGCTCCATTCATCCTGTGCGCGGGGCCCTCCCGGTTGCGGCGGCGGCGCGGCGTCAAGGCATGGCCGCCATCCTGCTGCCGGCGGCCAATGCACGCGAAGCAGAGGTGGTGGGACAGCTGCGCGTCCTGTCGGTCACGTCGCTCGGCGCGGCAGTGGCCGCTCTCAATGGCGAGGGGGCTCCGCACGTCATGTCTGAGCCTCCGCGCTTCGTCCCGGACACGGCGTCCGATGCCGGCGACTTCAGAGACGTTCGCGGTCAGGCCTTCGTGAAGCGGGCGCTCGAAATTGCGGCCGCCGGCTGTCACAACGTGCTCCTGACGGGTCCGCCCGGGACCGGAAAGACGATGCTGGCGCGACGCCTGACCACGATCCTGCCGCCGCTTTCCCTGGAGGAATCGCTCGAAGCCACCGCCATTCATTCCGTCGCCGGACTTCTCCGCGACGGCCAGGGTCTGCTGACGGTTCGCCCGTTTCGAGCGCCACACCACACGATCTCGGATGCCGCGCTGGTCGGCGGCGGCAGCTCGCCACGACCCGGCGAGATCAGTCTGGCGCACTGCGGTGTGTTGTTTCTCGACGAGTTGCCCGAGTTCGAGCGCCGCGTACTGGAAGCGCTCAGACAGCCGCTCGAAGAGGGGCGCATGACGATCGCGCGCTCGCTCCGGACCGTGGTGTTTCCGGCGCGATTCATCCTGGTGGCGGCGATGAATCCGTGCCCCTGTGGGTTTCTCGGGCACCCGCGGCGGCCGTGCCGCTGCACGCCACTGCAGGTCGAGCGCTACGGCGGAAGGGTGTCCGGTCCGCTTCGCGACCGCATCGATCTCACGGTCGAAGTCGGTGGTGCGACCACGCTTCGTTTCGTGACGAAGGACGTGGGTGAATCCTCGGAGGCGATTCGCGCGAGGGTCGCGGCTGCGCGGCTGCGGCAATCGTCGAGGCTTGGAGGTATTCGGACGAACGCGACACTCGAAGCCAGCGCGCTCGAGCGCGATTGTCGGCCCGACCCGGGCGGGCTGGCGCTTCTCGAAACGGCTTCCGAGCGCTTGAATCTGAGCGCGCGAAGCATCGACAAGGTGTTGAGGGTCGCACGCACGATTGCCGATCTGGGCGACTGTGCCCGAGTGCAGCAAAACCACGTCGGCGAGGCTCTCCAATACCGCGTGGGGAGCTGATGGGCGGCGATTTCTGAGTTTTCGCTCAATCTTCGTATCACGATTGCGGGTTCTCCCCATCCGCATCCGTGTGGTAAAGTTTGGAGCCCGCACCGACCGGCGCGTTCTTCGTTCACACAATACTGGTCTGTGGCGAGAGCCGTCGCGGCTGCGGGACCTCATTCGCATGCCTCCAAAGCGTTACACATTCGTGGTCGCCGACCGTGATACCGGCGTCGTCCGCCGCTTTACGATCAGGCTGCGCACAGGTTTTTGGGCCACGGGCGCCGTTCTGTCGGTGCCGGTCCTCATTGGGCTGGGCGCCCGCTGGAGCGCGATCGGCGAGATCGACTACCTGAAGCAGTCCGTGACCACGCTCGAACAGGAAAACTCCAGCTATCGAGCCGCCACCGAGGCGCTCACCGGTCAGATTCAATCGCTGCAATCGGCTGTCAGCGAGTTGGGCGTCAAGGCGACGATTGACCCGGCCACGGCCAAGGCCATCGACAAACTCCCTGCCGTCCTCAAGAGCCGGGCGATCGGGGGCGCCACCGACAGCGGTGCCAGCATGCCGCTCTTGTCCACCGGCGTGGGCTCCCTGGAAGATACGTTCGGTGTGCTCCGAGACCTCCTTCAGGGTCTCGAAACCCGCCTGAGTATCGTACGAAAGAACGTCGAGCGCAGGCAGGCGCTCGCCGAGGCCACCCCGTCACTCTGGCCCGTCTTCGGCTGGCTGTCGGGCGGTTTCGGCCAGCGATCCGATCCCTTCACCGGCGACACGGGCTTTCATCGAGGTCTGGACATCTCGGCGGATCGGGGGCAGCCTGTGTTCGCGACGGCTTCGGGCCGCGTGACGACTGCCGGGTTCGTCGGCGACTACGGCAACCTCGTGGTCATCGATCACGGGTTCGGACTCCTCACGCGTTACGGTCATCTGTCAACCTTCAAGGTCCGCGCTGGCACCCGAGTCAAGCGAGGCGATGTCATCGGGCTCGTCGGAGCAACCGGTCGCGCCACCGGGACGCACCTCCACTACGAGGTCCTCGCCAACGGTCAGCTGCTCAATCCGCTGCGCCTGCTGACCTCACGCCCGCGCCGCTGATCGCTCGTCTCCGATCGATCACGCCTGCAAACCCCTGGTTTTCTTGACGCTCCCGGAGCGGTCGTCTAAAATCGGGAGATACCCCGGTCGAAAGATTCTCACCTGATGCTCGGTACTCTCCTCGCAAAAGTCATTGGCACGCAGAACGAGCGCGAGCTGAAGCGATTGCAGCCGGTGGTGCCGGCCATCAATGCGCTCGAGGCCGAGAGCCAACGCTTGAGCGACGAGGCGCTCCGCGCCAAGACGGACGAGTTCCGCGCCCGCGTCGCCAGCGGCGAGGCCATCGACGATCTGCTGATTGAGGCGTTCGCGGTGGTTCGTGAGGCCGGACGTCGTGCCCTGAACATGCGGCATTTTGACGTCCAGCTCATCGGCGGCGCGGTCCTTCATCACGGCAAGATTGCCGAGATGAAGACCGGCGAGGGCAAGACGCTCGTGGCGACGCTTCCGGCCTACCTGAACGCTCTCGAAGGCAAGGGCGTCCACATCGTCACGGTCAACGATTACCTGGCGCGGCGCGACTCCGAGTGGATGGGCCGCATCTACCGGTTCCTCGGCATGAGCGTCGGCGTGATCCAGCACGATCTGAACGACGTGGAGCGCCAGCTTGCGTACGGTTGCGACATCACCTACGGAACGAACAACGAGTTCGGGTTCGATTACCTCCGCGACAACATGAAGTTCGAGCTCGCCCACTACGTGCAGCGCGGGCATCGGTTCGCGATCGTGGACGAGGTCGACAGCATCCTGATTGACGAAGCGCGCACGCCGCTCATTATTTCGGGTCCGGCCGAAGAGTCGACCGAGCTCTATTACGAGGTCGACCGCATCATCCCCCGCCTCCAGCGAGGCGCCATCACGCGCGGTGACACAAAGGCGGAAGACCGCGAGGCCCTCGAGGCCACCGGCGACTACCTCGTCGACGAGAAGCACAAGACGGTGACGCTGACAGAAAGCGGCATGGCCGCAGCCGAGCGCGCGCTGGGGTCCCGCCTCAAACCTGGTGGGCTGTACGACCCGGCCAACATGCCGCTGCTCCACCATATCAACCAGTCGCTGCGCGCCCACGCGCTGTTCCGACGCGACGTGGACTACATGGTGAAGGACGGACAGGTCGTCATCGTGGACGAGTTCACAGGTCGCCTGATGCCGGGACGCCGCTGGAGCGATGGCCTCCACCAGGCAGTCGAAGCCAAGGAAAAGGTCAAGATCGAGCGCGAGAACCAGACGCTCGCGACCATTACGTTCCAGAACTACTTTCGCAAATACGGCAAGCTGTCAGGCATGACCGGCACGGCGGACACCGAGGCCCAGGAATTCGCCAAGATCTACAACCTCGACGTCGTCGTAATCCCGACCAATCGGCCCTTGACACGGCTCGAGGAGCCGGATCTGGTCTACAGGACCGAGGCCGAGAAGTACGACGCCATTGTCGCGGAGATCACCGAGAAGAGAGAGTCGGGGCGGCCGGTGCTCGTGGGCACCGTGTCCATCGAGAAGTCCGAGCGACTCTCCGCCATGCTGAAGCGCACCGGCCTGAAGCACGTCGTGCTCAATGCCAAGTACCACGCCCAGGAGGCCGAGATCGTCGCTCAGGCTGGCCGTCGCGGCGCGGTGACGATTGCCACCAACATGGCCGGCCGCGGCACCGACATCCTGCTGGGTGGAAATCCCGAGTTCATGGCGCGTCAGCAATGCCTGGCGGAGGAGGTCGCAGAACGGCTGTCGAAGGGCGACGAGCGGTTCGTCGAGGATGAGCAGTACGTCTACTTCTTCCATCTCGACGGGTTCTATCGCGTTCCGCGGGCGGATTGGACGCGCATCTCCGCGCATTTCAAGGATCAGACCGACGCGGAGCACGACGAGGTCGTCGCGCTCGGCGGCCTTCACATTCTCGGCACGGAGCGCCACGAAGCGCGGCGCATCGACAACCAGCTCCGCGGGCGTGCGGGGCGGCAGGGCGATCCCGGATCGTCGCGCTTCTACCTGTCGCTCGAAGACGATCTGATGCGCATCTTCGGCTCGGATCGGATTTCAGGACTCATGCAGCGCCTGGGCATGGAGGAAGGCGTGCCGATCGAGCACAAGATGGTCACACGCGCCATCGAGCGAGCCCAGAAGCAAGTAGAGGCGCAGAACTTCGCCGTCCGCAAGCACCTGCTCGAGTACGACGATGTGATGAACAAGCAGCGTGAGGGCGTGTATTCGCTCCGTCGCGAGGCGCTCGAGGGCCACATCACGCTGACCAGCGACGAGGCCGTGGATTCCCGGCAGTACCTGATGATTCTGGCCGAGGAAGAGCTCGACCAGATGATCCAGGCGTTCTGCGATCGCGAGGCGGACATCGAAGCCTGGGACCTCGACGGTCTTCGGGCCGAGGCCACGCGTATCTTCGCCCTCGACGCCGACGATTTCGCGGCAGTGCCGTTCGACGGATCGTCCGACGAGATTCGCGACGGCCTGCTCGCGTGCATCGTCAAACGATACGAGGACAAAGAGCGCCTCGTGGGCGCGGATATCATGCGTCGCATCGAACGCGACATCATGCTGCAGATCGTGGACGCGCAGTGGAAGGACCATCTCTACAGCCTCGATCATCTCAAGGAAGGCATCGGCCTGCGCGGCTACGGCCAGCGTGACCCTCTCATCGAATACAAGAAGGAGAGCTTTCAGCTCTTCCAGGACATGGAGGGACGGGTCGACGAAGATATCGTTCGCTATCTCTGGTGGCTCAAGCCGGTCGTGACCGACCGTGGGGACGAGCCGGCGCTCGCCCGGCGCGCACCGCCACCACGGCGGTCGACCCCGATGCTCTTCAACGATCCGGGAGAGACCGTCCCGGCGTTTGCCGGAGCCGCCGCAAGCGGAACCGAGCGCCGACCCTCACGCGTGGGCGGCGACGATGCTGCAGTCAAGACGATCCGGCGCGATGAACCGAAGGTGGGGCGCAACGATCCCTGCCCGTGTGGCAGCGGAAAAAAATACAAGAAGTGTCACGGCGCCGCCGCCTAGCCCGGCGGCCGGGAGGATTTGATCGCATGGAGCTCAAGACGGCCGAGCCTGCTCTGCTCTCCTCCGCCTCCACCTTCGCCACTGTCCTCACCTTCGACGACGTCTTGCTGGTACCGCAGTACCTCCAACGTGCTGCCGAGCGAGGTGGACGTCTCGACGCGCGTGACCCGAAGAATTCGCCTCTATGTGCCGATCGTCAGCGCGGCCATGGACACGGTCACCGAATCGCGCCTGGCCATCGCCATGGCTCAGCACGGTGGTCTCGGCATCATCCACAAGAATCTTTCGATCGAAGATCAGGCGTCGGAAGTCGATCGCGTGAAGCGCTCGGAAAGCGGGATGATCGTGGATCCGATCACGCTCTCCCCCGCCCATCGCATTCACGAGGCGCTCGAGCTGATGAGGAAGTACCGCATTTCGGGCGTCCCAATCACCGAGGACGGGCAAAAAGAGGGGCGGCTCGTCGGCATCCTGACCAATCGCGATCTCCGGTTCGAGACCAATGTCCAGCGGCCGGTCGCCGACGTCATGACGAAGCAGAATCTGATCACCGTGCCGGTCGGCACCACGCTCGACGAGGCGCGCGAGATTCTCCATCGCCACAAGGTCGAGAAACTGCTCGTCGTGAACCGGGACTTCATGCTCAAGGGTCTCATCACCGTCAAAGACATCCAGAAGCTCGTCAAGTATCCGGCCGCCTCCAAGGACGGTCTCGGACGGCTGCGCGTAGGCGCGGCAGTAGGCATTGCCAAAGACACACAGGAACGCGCCGCAGCATTGGTGGCGGCGCAGGTCGACGTGCTCGTTGTCGACACCGCTCACGGCCATTCGCAGGGTGTGCTCGACATGGTGCGCTACCTGCGGCGCAGCTATCCGGACGTGGATCTGATTGCAGGCAACGTGGCGACCGGAGACGCCACCGAAGCGCTCATCGGTCTGGGCGTGGATGCCGTGAAAGTCGGCATTGGCGCCGGTTCGATTTGTACGACCCGGGTCGTGGCGGGCATTGGCGTCCCGATGATCTCCTCGATCATGGACTGCGCACGCGCGGCCGAACGGCACGGCGTGCCGGTGATTGCCGACGGCGGCATTCGTTATTCCGGCGACATCGTCAAGGCGCTGGCCGTTGGCGCGAGCGCCGTAATGATCGGGAATCTGTTTGCCGGCACCGACGAGAGCCCGGGCGAAATGATTCTCTATCAGGGTCGAAGCTTCAAGGAATACCGGGGCATGGGATCGATGGGGGCGATGCGACGGGGCAGCCGTGATCGGTATTTCCAGGATCAGTTCGATCTGGAGAGCGGAATAGACAGTGACAAGCTCGTCCCCGAAGGGATCGAAGGACGTGTCGCCTACAAGGGCACCGTGGCGGCCATGATTCACCAGTTGGTGGGAGGCCTGCGGGCCGGGATGGGATACTCGGGCTGCTCGACCGTGCCGACGCTGCAGAAGGAGGCCAGGCTCGTACGTGTGACGCCAGCAGGCGTACGCGAAGGGCACGTGCACGATGTCGCCATCACCAAGGAGGCGCCAAACTATCGGCTTGAATAGGCCGCTGGGGCCCCGTCGACTGTCAGCCAGCGCGTGTCATCGTCGCCGGTCTCGATCGTGACGCGAATCGCACTTTCGGCCGGCCGTTCCATCCGCTCCGCCCATTCAACCGCGACAACCGCTTCCGGACCAGCCAGCTCCTCCAAACCCAAGTCGTCGGCCTCCTGAGGGGACAGGCGATACAAATCCACGTGGTAGAGGGTCAGACGTCCGCGATACTCCTGGACGAGGGTAAAGGTCGGACTCGAAATCTCAGCCGAATCGATGTTGAAAGCGGTCGCCAGTCCCCGCACGAACGCCGTCTTCCCGGCCCCCAGCGGGCCATAGAGGAGCACCGTGGATCCGGCGTGGAGACGGGCACCCAGCGCACGGCCCGCCTCGACGGTCTCGGATTCGCAGCGCGTCAGGAGTCTCTCAGCCACCGCGGCTGCCTTCTCCGCGGTCAGTTTCGACCCGCCGACGCGCCGTCAACTCGAGCAGCGCATCTCCCAGATGCGCCAGCACATCGCCCGCCACCATGGCGACTTCCCCCTCGTCGGCTTCGGCCAGATCTCCTGCCGCGCCGTGGAGGAATACCGCGAGCTTGCAGGCGGCATCCGCGTCGAGCAGCTGCCCCAACCACGCCGCGATCATTCCGGTGAGCACGTCGCCTGTGCCGCCCGTCGCCAGGCCCGGGTTGCCAGTGGGATTGATAAAGAGCTCGCCGTCCGGAGTGGCAATCACGGTACGGTGTCCCTTCAGCACGACGTACACATGATGCAAGGTCGCGAAGTGACGAGACACCTCGAGCCGGTTCTCCTGCACATTCTCGACCGTCGTCCCCATGAGTCGAGCCATCTCGCCCGGATGCGGCGTGAGAACGATCGTCCGGCCCTGTCTGGACGACAACCTCCCGGCGTGGCCGGCGAATGCGTTCAGGGCATCGGCGTCGAGGACGATCGGGCTGCTCGTGCGATCGAGCAGGGCGTGTACGAACGCGACGGTCGACGGATCGCGACCGAGCCCCGGACCGACGGCAATCACGTCCGGCTCGAGCTCGAGAATGCGATCCAGTGCGCTCTCCGCGATGGCCCCTTCGGCGGTCTCGTCGAGCGGCTCGGTCATGTACTCGGCGGCCAGCGCCGCGATCGTCGGCTGGCACGAGCGGGGCGCGGCAATCGTGACCAACCCGGCGCCCGATCGCAGCGCCGCCGAGCCGGAAAGATGTGGCGCGCCGGTCTTGCCTCTCGAGCCACCCACGATCAGCACATGGCCGAAATCGCCCTTATGACCGTCCGGCTGGCGTGGCACGACAAGTTCGCGCACGTCATCCCGCGTGAGCAGATCGATCCGGGGCGGCGCCACGGACTCGATGACCTCGAAGGGAATTCCAATGTCGGCGATGACGATGTCGCCGGCCTTTGCTTCGGCGGGCGGCAGGATCAGAGGCAGCTTGGGCGCGCCGAGCGTGACGGTCATCGCCGCATCGATACAATCGCCCACCAGGTTGGATGTATCGGCCGACAGACCGGAAGGCAAATCGATGGCGACCACGGGGATGCCAGAGCCGTTGATATCGGCGACGAGCGTCTCCAGCATTCCTGACAGCGGCGCCCTCAGGCCGGTGCCGAACATCGCGTCGACGATCAAGCCGGCCCGCGCGATCTCCGAAAAATGGAGCTCCCAAGCCTGCTCATCGGCCACTTCGACAACGCTGACGCCCAGGCGTCCCAGAATCTCGAGGTTCGACCTCGCGTCTCCCCTGATGTCGCCGATCGAGCCGATGACGAAGACGGAGACGTCGGCACCCCGTTGATGGAGCGTCCGGGCGACAACGAACCCGTCTCCACCGTTGCTGCCGCGACCGCAGATGACCGCAATCGCCGCGCTCATGCGATCCGCGAAGGCCGTCTCGATCGCGGCCACCACCTGACGCCCGGCATTCTCCATAAGGACGATCGACGGAATACCGATCTCCTCGATCGTGCGGCGATCGGCTTCACGCATCTGCTCGCTGTTCAAGATTCGCATGAAGAATGCCCGGCGGCCCGGTGGCTGGAGAGCGAAGATAGTCGGACGCGGCTGGTTGCGCGAAGTCTAGCACAGGAGGTACGCTGCGGCGCTCGACCCCGAGCGAGGAGTATCGAATGCCGACAGTGGCCGTGAACGTCAATGGGCGCATCTCCGACGCCGCAGATGCGGTGATTCCAGTCTTCGATCATGGGTTCCTGTACGGCGAGGGTGTGTACGAGACCTTGCGCACCTACAACTCGCGGCCCTTTCTCTTCGGCCGTCACATGCTCCGGCTTCGCAAGTCGGCGGACATGATTCAGCTCGGCGTGCCGCTGACCGACGACGAGACGGCTGCTCGCATCGACGAGACCATGGCGGCGGCGACGCCCGGCTGGCCGTCCGGCCGCGAGGCCTACATCCGCATTCTGCTGACCCGAGGTGTGGGGGATCTCACCTACGACCCAGCCGCCTGCCCGACTCCGTCGGTCGTGATCATCGTCAGGCCGCTTCCCGAGATTCCGGCTGCCGCATCCGAAGAGGGCGTCGGCGTGGCGCTCGTCGACATCATCCGGAATCATCCCTCGTCGGTCAACCCGCTCATCAAATCGAACAACCTGCTGAACAATGCGCTGGCCGCGCAGGAAGCGCTGCGCCGGGGATCCTATGAGGCGGTGATGCGCAACTATCGGGGCGAACTCACCGAGTGCACGCAGTCGAACCTCTTCATCGTTCGGCAGGGCGCCGCGTTGACGCCCCCGCTCCAGGCGGGATTGCTCGCTGGCATTACCCGGGAGTTTCTGTTCGAGGTGGGAGCCGACATAGGCGTCAGCGTACGGGAGGCCGTGCTGCACGATGCCGATCTGATAGGGGCCGACGAAGCCTTCATGAGCGGCACCACTCGCGAAGTGCTGCCGATTGTCCGGGTGGACGATAGCGAAATTGGATCGGGCAGGCCGGGACCCGTTACTCGCCAGCTACGCGACGCCTTTCGACACAAGGCCTGGGCGCTCAGTACACCGTCGGCCACTGGTCATTTCTCTGCGTAGACCTCGAGCGGCGGACAGATACACATCAGGTTTCGGTCGCCAAACGGGTTGTCGATGCGCCCGACGGGCGGCCAGTACTTCCGCTCCCGCACGAAGGGCAGCGGAAACACGGCTTGGCTCCGCGAGTAGGCGTGGGGCCAGTCGTCGCTCGTGGCCGCCTCGGCTGTGTGCGGAGCGTGCTTCAGCACGTTGTCTCGCGGGTCGGCCCGTCCTTCGACAATATCGCGCAGTTCGGCGCGAATGGCGATCATGGCATCGCAGAAGCGATCGAGCTCGGCCTTCGGTTCGCTCTCGGTGGGCTCCACCATCAGCGTGCCCGCCACCGGGAACGACACCGTGGGTGCGTGGAAGCCATAATCCATCAGGCGTTTCGCGACATCCTGCTCGTCCACGCCAACGGTCCTGAACTCCCGCAGATCAAAGATGAGCTCGTGGCCGACGCGGCCAGTGGGGCCGGTGTACAGCACGGGATAGTGACGCTCGAGACGCGCCTTGATGTAGTTGGCATTCAGAATGGCCACGCGCGTCGCGTCCGCCAGGCCTCGAGCGCCAAGCAGGCAAATGTAGGCGTACGAGATCAACAGGATGCTCGCACTGCCCCACGGCGCTTCGGACACAGCCGAGATCGCGCGATCGCCGCCCACTTTTACCAGGGAGTGACCCGGCAGGAACGGCGCCAGGTGTGACGCCACCGCAATAGGGCCCATCCCCGGTCCTCCCCCTCCGTGCGGAATGGCGAAGGTCTTGTGGAGGTTCAGATGACACACGTCGGCGCCGATCGTCGCGGGACTGGTCAAGCCAACCTGCGCGTTCATGTTGGCGCCGTCCATGTACACCTGGCCACCGTGCGCGTGAATCACCTCGCAGATCTCCCGCACGCGGTCTTCGAACACACCGTGCGTGGAGGGGTAGGTGATCATCAAGGCTGCCAGCCGCGCGGCGTGCTTTCCCGCTTTGGCTGTGAGGTCCTCGAAATCGATGTTGCCGTGGGTGTCGGTCGCAACGACGACCACCGTCATCCCCGCCATGACCGCGCTGGCGGGATTCGTCCCGTGCGCAGATGACGGGATGAGAACGACGTCGCGTTCGAGGTGGCCGCGATCGCGGTGGTACGCGCGAATCACCAGCAGCCCGGCGTACTCGCCCTGAGCACCGGAGTTCGGCTGCAGCGAGACCGCCGTAAACCCCGTGATCTCCGCCAGAGCCGCCTCGAGCTCGTTGAAGATTTGCGCGTAACCCCGTGCCTGATCGAGAGGCGCAAAGGGGTGCAGCCGCGAAAACTCCGGCCAGGTGACAGGGAGCATTTCTGTAGCGGCGTTCAACTTCATCGTGCACGAGCCGAGTGGAATCATCGACGTATCGAGACCGATATCCAGGCGCTCGAGACGGCGGATATAGCGCATCATCCCGCTCTCCGAGCGATGGCTGGCGAACACCGGATGGGCAAGAAACGTGCTGACGCGGGCGAGGGCCGGAGAGTACTCAATCGCCTCCTCGGACACGGACAACACAGCCTGGTCGCCGATCCGCCCCAGCGCCGATGCGAACACGGCGACGATGCTCCGCACATCCTCGAGTGTGGTGGTCTCGTCGAGGGAGATACCAACGTGGTCGGGCTCCCGAAAACGGAAGTTCATGCGCGCCAGGACCGCGTCGCGACGTATCGCTGCGAGCCTTGCTGGGGTATCCAGGCGGACGGTCAGCGTATCGAAGAACACCGGATTGGTTGGCGCGATCCCGAGCCGCTCGAGGTTCCGCGCCAGCACGACGGTCAGTCCATGCACCCGCTGGGCAATCTCCTTGAGGCCGTCGGGCCCGTGATAGACCGCATAGAAACCGGCGATGTTGGCCAGGAGGGCCTGAGCCGTACAGATGTTCGAGGTGGCCTTCTCGCGGCGAATATGCTGTTCCCTCGTCTGGAGCGTCATCCGGTAGGCGCGCTGGCCGTGTGCGTCGACTGACACCCCGATGATGCGCCCGGGCATCTGGCGCACGAACTCTTGCCGAGTCGCAAAAAAGGCGGCGTGCGGTCCACCGTAGCCCAGCGGGACGCCGAATCGCTGTGCGCTGCCTATGGCGACGTCGGCCCCCATCTCGCCGGGCGGTACGACCAGCGTGAGGCTGAGCAGATCGGTGGCGACGGCCACCCGGACACCGGCTCGGTGTGCGCGTTCGATGAAAGGACGAAGATCGTGCAATGCGCCGGAGGCGTCTGGCGACTGCACCAACGCGCCGAACACGTCGGCGGCCAGCGGCAGAGAGTCGAGCACTCCCACCCGCAAGGTGATTCCCAGCGGCTCGGCGCGCGTTCGCAACACGTCCAGCGTCTGTGGAAACACGTCGTCAGAGACGAGGAACACCGAGGCCGGGCTGCCTGCCGCGCCGCTGCCGGGCCGGCGCGGATGGAGTCGCTGCAGCATGGCCATGGCTTCGGCGGCCGCGGTCGATTCATCCAGGAGCGACGCCGTCGATACCGGCAGACCGGTCAAATCGGACACCACGGTCTGGAAGTTGAGCAGCGCCTCGAGCCGACCCTGGGCGATCTCGGCCTGATAGGGCGTGTACGGCGTGTACCAGCCAGGATTCTCCAGCACGTTGCGCCGAATCACGGCGGGCATGATGCAGTCGTAGTAGCCCAGCCCGATGAAGGACCGAAACACCTGGTTTTGCGCCGCAATCACGCGCAAGCGTTCGAGAAACTGGTGTTCGCTCTCCGGTGGCGGGAGGTTCAGGGGCCGTGACAGGCGGATACTCGCGGGCACGACTTCGGCAACGAGCGCGTCGAGTGAGGACACGCCTATCACGCCGAGCATGTCGCCGCGATCGGCAGGTGCGGGCCCGATATGACGATCTGGAAAGAGATCGGAAGGATCGAGTGTCATCGGAGGGCCGGGGCGTTACTCGTTGGCCAGCGCGGCATAGCCTGCGGCGTCGAGCAGAGCGTCGAGCTCGGTCGGATCGGCAATGCGCATGACAATCATCCATGTCTCGTGCGGTTTTTCGTTGACGGTCTGCGGATGATCCGCGAGAGCCGCATTCACACGCAGCACCTGGCCGGACACCGGCGCAAAGAGCTCCGAGACGGCCTTGACCGATTCGATCGTGCCGAACACTTCGCCCCGTCTGATGGTGCGGCCCGGCGCCGGCAGCTCGACGAATACGACGTCGCCCAGCTGCTTCTGGGCGAAGTCGGTGATGCCCACCTCGCCCTCGGTGCCGGATACGCGAATCCACTCGTGGTCAGGGGTGTACTTCAGGTCTAGCGGATACATGTCAACTCCGTGAGCGTTTGTAGAACGGCATGTCCACCACACGAGCCCGCGCATGACGTCCCCTGATGTCCACTTCGAATTCCGCCCCAACCTGAGCGTGCCCCGCAGGCAAGTACGCCATGCCGATGGCCTTGTTCAGGAATGGCGTCAGAGTCCCGCTCGTGACGTGTCCAACAGGATCGTTCGCGATCAGCACCCGGTAACCGTGGCGCGCGATGGCGCGGTCGATCATCTCGAACCCGACCAGTCGACGTGTCGGGCCGTCGGCGTGCTGCCGACCGAGCGCGTCCCTTCCCATGAAGTCGCCCTTATCCCACGACACGATCCACTCCAACCCCGCTTCGAGGACGGTCGTGGTCTCGTCGATGTCGTTCCCGTAAAGGCGCATGGCAGCCTCCAGGCGCAACGTATCGCGGGCTCCGAGGCCCGCGGGCACGAGCCCATGCGGCCGACCGGACTCCAGGAGGCCGGACCAGACCCGTTGGGCGAGCTGAGGCGGCACAAAAATCTCGAAGCCTGATTCACCGGTGTACCCGGTGCGAGAAATGGTGGCACGCGCCCCGTACACTTCGCCGGTCGTAAAGCGATAGTACCTTGAGCTGGTGAAGGTCAACGCCCGTCGAACCTTCAAGAATAGCTGCCGCGGCCGGACCTTGCACTGCGATGAGCGCATAACGCGAGCTTGCGTCCACGGCAACCGCATCGCCCACGCCGCCAATGTGCTGAGCGATCCATGCGTAGTCCTTCTCGATGTTCGAGGCATTGACGACGAGGAGAAAGTGCGACGCCGCCAGACGATACACCAGCACATCGTCCACGAACGTGCCGGCTGGGGTGGTGAGCGCCGAATACTGGACCTGACCAACGGACAGACGCGAGGCATCGTTGGAGGTCACGAACTGCACGGCGGCGAGCGCATCGCGGCCAGCCACCTCGATTTCGCCCATGTGGCTGACATCGAACAACCCGGCACGCGTGCGCACAGCGAGATGCTCGGCCGCAATACCGGAATACTCCACCGGCATCTCCCACCCACCGAAAGGCACCATACGGGCGCCGAGCGACTGGTGGACGGCGTGCAGCGGAGTCTTCTTGAGTGCAGAAACCGCAGGATGACTCATCGGCGAGAGAACGAAACCGGCAAAGCGGTAACGGTACTATGCCGAATAGAGGCGGTCAAGGTTGCAGGCGGGCTACCTCCCAACGACGGTCGCGGCGATCGTCTGTCGCGTCTCGCCTGGGGCAACATTGACGAACGCCGGCTCGAGTGTCACGTCGACGCCGGCGCACGTCAGCGCCAGCGACCAACGGCCGGATTCCGGCAGCTCGAGCCGATGGATCCCCCGAGCTGGCGCGAGGCCATCACGATTTGCAGGCCCACGCGGCCGAGCGGCCCCACGGCGGCGAGCTCGCAGCCGTCCACTCCGTCCAGGAGCACGTCGATGCGCCTTGGCCCGGGAAGCTCGACGTCACCGACATCGATGGCCGTGGTGCCACCGCCAGCCCCGAAGGCGCGCCGGACAATCCCGGTCGCATTCGATCCAACGCGAACCTCGCCTGCTCCGCCTTGCGAAACGGCGACGCGGAATCGACCCGTCGCGTCCGATCGGGTTTCCATGCCCATCTGCTCGAGCGGATCCGCACCACTTGCCAAGTCAACGACGTGTGGCATGACCGTGACGGGAACCCCTTCGGCCGGTAACCGGTCTCGAAGGATTCGTCCGACGACCATCCGAGTGAGTGGAAGCGTCAGCACGAGTCCGGAAACAGGCTGGCTCACGATGGCAACACGCCCGTAGTGCGGGTGCACCGCCAGCCACTCGTACCTCCCGGTACTCGAGGCCGGCAACACCAAACCCTCCGTCATCGTCTGCTTCGAGCTCCTGGACCCGACGTCGGAAGGCTGCCCCGTCGCGCGTTGGGTGAACGTTGCCGTCGGAGTCCAGAAACTCTGACACGACTATCAGTGCGCCTGGCACCGGGCGCCCGTCCCGGAAGCGCACATTCCCGAGCAGGTCCAATCCTGGATTCGTGGAGACAAGAACGGGCTGATCCGGTGGGTGGACTCGAAAGGCCGCCAGTCCAATGCGCTTCGTGGCGATCGCTGGACCTTCGAGCTGCAAGGTCGCGTCGTCCGGAGGATGTGGCCCTGCCAGCAAGAACGACGTGGGTGTCAGCCAGAAGATCGAGTAGCCGGGCAGCGACTCCAGCACGATTCGCGACGAGCGTGAGCCCCCGGAGGGACGCCGCGATCGCCATACTGAAGCGTTGAGCAGAGTGCGATCGGAGCTTCCAGAGGGCACCCTCACGTCGAAGAGCGTGACCCATGGCGACCGGCGAAATATCAGCTCCTCAATCGTTCGTGGCGCGCTGGTTGCCGGCGAGGCAGCGAACCAGACGGCTCCCAAGGAATCACGGGCAACCAACACCCCCGAATCCGTCAAGGGAACGCCGACGCACTCGATGGCCGCGCTTCGGACGCGACGGCATGGTAGCGAGACATCCGGCTGAACGGCTACGGATACCCAGCGCACCTGTGCCGCATCCACGGGCGCGGGCAGCTGCGCCCGGCAGGGTGCGCGCTCGAGTGAGCGCGACCGGGAACGAGCCCGCAATCGATGGCCAGGCGAACGGTCCGTACAGTCCATATCCCACTGCCCACGTTTCTCGAACAACCAACAGGCTGACCGTTCCAGGTGTTCCTGCGAGCCGAACGATGGGGTTGGCGGCATCAACGACACGCCGTGCGACGAGACGCCACGCGTCAGTCGTCGGTTCTTCTGAAAGCTGTAGCACTTCGAAGGATCCCGCAGGCGCGAAATCCGCGGGCACAATGAAGGTCACGGCGATCGCGTCGATCCGTCCGCCAGGACGCTCGGGCGAGACCACGATTGAAAATGGCAGGGTGGCATCGCCGGTCGTTTGGAGGCCAAGTCCGGCAAGAGCCAGCAAGAGCGTGAGCTGGCAGCGCACAGGCTACGCCCCATGCAATGCGTCGTACCAGGCCAGGGCCGGATCGGTTATTGGTCGGTCACCGAGCCTCATGACCGGTTCGTGGAAGCGCCCGTTTGCGAGCATGCTCACGCGAGTGCAGACGTCCATGAGCTCGCGCAGACGGTGGGATGTCACCACGATGGAGGCGCCGTCCCTTCGCCACTCGATCAGTCGCATGCACAACCAGCGGGATGCGTCAGGATCGAGACTGTCCCACGGTTCATCGAGGACGATGAGATCGAGCCGCGCCTGCTGCAGGACGGCCCTCAATCCTGCCTGTTGGCGTAGCCCAGGCGACGACTTGCCCAGCACTTTCGTTGGCGCAGCCAGGGAGTTGTGAACCTGGAACAATGCAGCCCAGCTCGCGGGAGTGACCATCGGAGGCAGCGTGGCCCATCCTCCGAAATACGCGACGCGAACTGTCCGAAGTCCGTGACTCACCGGCAGCCCACCGAGCAGTACCAATCCAGTGGTGGGCTGAAGGAGGCCCACCATCACCCGCAGCAATGTGGTTTTTCCAGAACCATTTGGACCGACGATTCCAAGGGTGTCGCCCCGACAGAGGGCGAGGGACAGACCGCCAAATACCCGGTGACCGCTCAGTCGACGACTCACTCCGCGGAGCTCGACGAGCGGGGATCCGGAGACGGGTGTCGTCATGACGAGACCGTCAGCGGGAATTCCGAGCGCATCACGGAGTAGACACCCACCATCAGTGCCGCAACGGCCACGAGCACGGCAAGCCCCCTGACCCATGCGTTTTCACTGGCTGCCGGTGAGCCCAGGAGCAGAAAGGGGCAACCCACGAATGTCAGCGCGGTTGAAACGACTTCACCGAGACGGTCTCCCTGGGGCTCGGTGACAACCATCCTCAGGTGCACGAGTCCTGTCGGAGTCGCGGCAAGCGCCAGGATTGATGCCACCCACACGACCCCGCTACCCATTCGCGGCAGCCACAGCCCTGCCGTCCAAGCGCAGGTCGATACAAGTAGCCACGCCAGCAGGTTGGCGGTCTCCAATGGGATCCAGCCAACTGGTCCTGCCGCAATGCCGGCATACATCGTGAAGCTCGCCCAGGCCACTGCGCCAGGACGCACGGAGACACACCAATGAGCCATCGCGACGCGCCATCGCGGGGAGCCGCTGACCCAGAGCGGGTCGTAGTAACCACGGCGCGCCGCCATCCTGAATCCAGTGGACACAGCGAACATCTGCCAGAACAACAGCGTTGCGAGGGGTGAGATGGGATCATCCGGGCTCAGGTACAACTGCCAGCATCCAACCGCCACCAGCACCGCGAAGCCGATTCGGACGTACGCAGGATTGACTGACACGACACCGAAGTAGCGAAGTGCCGAGAGAGTCATGAACGAACAACTCTGGCGATGGCACCATCGCCTCTGAGCACGTAGCACACCGACGGCGATGCACCGAGAATCAGTCGGGCGCCGTCACCGAGAACAACGGCTTCCTGCAAGTGGCCCTCCGGCGTCGAGCGCGACAGTGCCCCAGGACCTGTCGCCGCCGACGAAGTTCACGACGTCCCACAACACCCAGATGTGATGCTCCTGGTCAATGCCGGCGTCACGGATCACGAGGCGCTGCGACGTCGTATTTCCACCCAGGCGCGTGCGAATCCTGTCGGCGTCGAGCGACAGCACATCAATGGCGGTCGTCTCGCGTACCAACCGGACCTGGTTGTCATTCGGCAACCAACACGGAAGCACCGGCCACACGGTGGTGCCACACGCCAGCAGATTCCTCAGCCGAGTGGTGGCCGCGTCGGTCGTGAGCCGGCTGGCGGCGATGGGCAGGATCTGTCGGTGAAGGTTCCCCGGCTCTCCGAGCGACACGCCAACGCGGCGTGCGTCGGACTCAAACACCTGATAGAGCAGCCTCGTGCCCAGGCCATAGAGGCCGATGTGCGGTCGAGCCAGCGGGTGCCGGCTGGTAATGCGGCCGTCCCGGCTGAAGAGGGCCAGAGTCCACCGATCGAGCAGCGTCCAGCGAGTGCCATCCTCCAACCGCGCCGCACCCCATGGACGATCGGTCTGGCGCATGCCGCTCAGGCCGATCGACTCGACGCGCGAGGACTGGAGGTCGATACGAATGAGCGTTCCTCCTTCGGTGAGCAGCTCCGTACTGCGCCCGTCGAACATCTTGCCGACCACCAGATCGTTCAGCCCGATGACGCGCGTCGAACCGACCTCGATTCGCCATGGCGTTTCTTCGACGCGCGTCATTCGCGCAGATGCGGGCACGCTCGGCGGACCCAAAGCGCAGGCGGCCAGAACGATTGCCGCAACACTCCAGCGAAGGCCGCCCATCCTATTCGTCACCTTTCCATTCGATGCCGGTCCGCGGACTCCAATCTTCAGCGTCCGAGGATTTTTCGCCGAGAGCACTCGACAAAATCGAGCTCGCAGTCGAGCCCTGCAATGGTGCGATCCGCCCAGGAGCGCATTTTCGCTGCCCGCACAAAGCAGTCTCTCAGCTTTCCGAAACACCCTTCCTGGGCACGCACTTCTGCGGAAGTACCCAGCAGGACTGCCAGACTGACAAGTCCGGCGAGAATCGTTCGAGTTACCGTGCAAGCCATGTGTCACCTCCGATGGACGAGCCTCAGGGCCTGACGGCCTCTGACTGACTCGAAGCAACGGCGCACGACCTGCAGTCGACGACTACCCCGCCTTCGCCGATACGTGTTTCGGTGGCGTACCGAATTCACTCCTGACGCTAAACGGCCTCCAGCCGGGCAGCCCAGCGGCCCAGCCCTGTCTCACGAACCCTCCGGCTCGTCTCCAGCGCGCACCACCTGGGCACGGGAACGCGGAGCTCTGTACCGCAGATAGGACTGCAGCGTGTGATAGCTGATGCCCAGCGCGCGGCACGCCCGGCGCTTGTTGTAGCCCGAACGTTCGAGGACGAGACGAGCGTAACGGCTTCCCCACGCCCGCATCGTGTCGTCTCTCGTGACCGAGGCCATGAGCACTTCCGAGTATCGACCCCTGAGGACAGGGGGCAGGTCGTCGAGCTCGATGCGATCGGAAACAGCCAACGCAATCGTCGACTCCATCAACCGCTGCAATTCCCGCACATTGCCCGGCCAGTCGTAGGTGAGCAAGGCGTCGCTCGCCGCCTGCGACAACTCCAGGCGGCGTGCTTGGCGATGCTGCGACAGGAAATGACGCGACAGTTCCAGAATGTCCTCGCGACGATGGCGGAGCGGAGGGACCTGCAGCTCGACGCCACTCAACCGATAGAACAAATCGGGTCGGAACAAGCCGCGATCGACCATTGCGCGAAGGCTTCGATTCGTAGCGGCCACGATTCGGATATTCACGCGGCGGGTGCCCTGGCCGCCGACGCGCTCCACGGCAAGATCCTGAATGGCCCGAAGCAACTTCGCCTGCGCCGAAACGGAGAGATCGGACACCTCATCCAGAAAGAGCGTGCCGCCGTCAGCGTGCTCGAACTTGCCGCGCCGGCCCTTGACGCCAGTGGCCGTACGTTCTTCGATGCCGAAGAGCTCCGCTTCGAGAAGCGTCTCGACGAGCGCGGCGCAGTTGATGGCCACGAAGGGGCCGTGGCGCCGTGCGCTCAATCCGTGAATCTGCCTCGCCACGAGCTCCTTGCCGGTGCCGCTCTCGCCTTCGATCAGCACGGTGAAATCGGTGGCCGCAATGCGCTCCATACGCTCGCGCAAGGCGCGCATGATGGGGCTCGATCCGAGGAACGGTGCGGCGGCTTCCGCGTGGCGCACAAGGGCGAGTGACGGACGGCTCCCATGGCGGGCGTGCTCGATCTCGAGAACGAGGGCCGCCACCGAGGCCGCCAGAGCAAGCAGCTGCAGGTCCCACGGGTCCAGTCGCGAACCGGCATCGAGCGTCGCTTCGAGCAGCGCCTGCCGGCCGGCGTCGAGCCCGGGCACCTCGACGCCGACGTATTCGGCACCCTGCGACACGGCGCTCGACCGCGCCGGTGGACCAACCATTTCTCGAACACGAACGTTGCGGGCCGGGAGAATCCGGCGCAGCTCGTCTTCGAAGGCCGCACGCAGGTGTCCGGCGCCTCGCGTGCGATCGAGTCCCCTGCTGACGGCGCACAGAAGACTGGCAAACGCGCCCCGACGATTTCTCGCCCGGGCACCGGTTCGCACGGCGTGCAGCGCCGAAGAGCCACGATCGTCGGTCGTCACTGCGGAGCTCCCTGTCGGGTGTGAGCCACGTTCGCGCGAGGTCCTTACCAAGCCGGATGCCACAATGCGCACTCCCTGAATTGCTTGAAAATCCCAATACTCGTGATTCGCAACGACCGAGTGCCCATCCTGGATGGGAAGCACATACCCATCGCCTGGGTGATGCCGCAGAATCAATCGGTAGCAACTACCCGCGGGGAACCCATTGACTCTCGTCCATTTCGATTGGGGAGCCGAAGGCGAGGGCCGCGCGGTACCTCATGGGACCGCCACGAACAAGGGCCGACACCCAGCAGCGCACAACCTGTGCGCGTAAGAGCTGCCTGGCGGTGTCCGGTGCGCCCAGCTGGAGCTGCACGGGAGCCCCCGGTCTCAGGCGCGTGTCGCTTTCGACCAGAACCCCGCCGCGGGAAATGTCGAGGAGACGCACGGTCTTCCCCGGCAACAGCCTTGCCGAGGTCTGGCCCGGCCGGTCGGGTCTTGCGCCGAATCGTCTCCACTCGCGCCTCTCCGTCGCGGGCAGTCTCATGGTGGGCTCCAGCGGCGGTTGGCCGCATCAAACGACAAGGTGCGAAAGCGACCGGTGGCTCCCAACACACGCACCGCCGTCTGGCGCCGGCGACCGCGGACATAGACCGTGCCGGACGTCCCCGATCCGTCGGGTGCAAAGCTGAGCGTGTTAGCGGAGCCCGCTCGCACGGGATCGTCGCCCTCTGAGAGCTGTTCGCCCGGCTCGATCGGCGACACACCACGCATCACGCCGAACTGCACTCCGGAGAAACGGTCGCTGAGCCGCTCGAGCGGCGTGAGGGGCAGATCGATGCCCGACTGAACATCACGCGTCAGAACTCCATTCCGGTTGCCGTCCAGATATGTCGCATACACGTAATCGGTGTCCCGCCGCTCGAAGCGGATGGCGACACGAGCCGATCGCCTGGCGGCCTGACCTCGGGCCAGGGCGAATCTCGCGGCGAGATACCTGGCCGCGGCCTCCGCTCGGGCGTCATCGAGAGTGTCAAGGGTGAGTGGCACGGCCAGGGCGGCCAGCGTCGCGACCAGCGTGCTGACCAGCAACAACTCGAGAGCCGTGTGACCGACTTGCGATGTTGATGACGGCATCATGGGCGTCATAGACCGGTCCGGGACCCGTCGCGAGCGTCGGATCGCGACGGATCCCGGTTGGCCTTGCTCAGCGCGCAGGATCCGCCGCGCGCGGGTCGCGCTCGATGCGTTCGCCCTGAGAAGGAGCCACGGTGACGAGCGCCTTGATCTTCAGGAAGCTCTTCTCGCCGATGCCTTTGACGTTCATGAGCTCCTCGACCTTCTTGAAGCCGCCGTTCTTCTGGCGGTACTCGACAATGAGCGCCGCCGTCTTCGCGCCAATCCCGGGAAGCGATTCGAGCTGGGCCACCGACGCCGCGTTGAGGTTCACAATCGCCGCTGGGGCCTTTGAGGCCGGAACGCCGGCCGGTGCCTGCGGCTGCGCGGAGAGCGCGGCGACAGAAAGCACTGTGACGAGCGTGACGACTCCTGAGCAGATCTTGAGCATGTGCGTCCTCCGAAAGGGGGTGATCCCGGTGCTCGTCGATGGCGAGCTCACCGGTTGCCACCGTGGATCCCGGCAGAGCGCGCCGTCGTGAGGTCGGGCACGAAAGCGGCGGCTCGCCGGGATGACCTTCCCGAGGCAAGGCGGCTGCCGCGTCGCGCAGTTCAGTCGCGATCGGGAAAACTCTTGAAGCGGCGGGAATTGCGCGATGGTCTGTCCGGAGACGCCTACGGCGGGACGGGACGGCAACCGCAATTGTCGCGATTGGTTGCGGATCTAGGCCGGTCGAAGCCCCCTGACGTCGGGGAACGTCAGTTGCGTCGGCTGAGCGATGGAGCTATTTGATCGCGGCTAACCTGTCGAAATCGATCTTGCCGGCCAGCTCGTGGAGCGCAGCCGTATCTGGCAAGTTTTCCCCCTCCAGGGTCAGCAGGAAACGGCTTCCGACCACCGCGTTCAGCTCGCCGCGGTTGCCTGTGCTGTCCCATTCTTCCCAGCCGGGGTGTGCTGCGACCTTCACCGACTTCTCGTACCCATGTTCGGTCTCTTTTTCATAGCCAGCGAGCATGAACATCGCAAAAGGGGCCATCAGCATCTGGTTGAACCCCGAGTCCATGATCTTGAGATCGATCGTGGAGCGGTCCTTCGTGTAGCGCACGGCGGCCTGTGAGAAAGACATCGGGCTGGTCATTCGTTCGCCGGTCGGTTTCCCTTTCTGCCATCCTGCGAGGTCGGGAAGAAGGGCCTGCAACTCCTTGAAACTGACGGGCTCGACGGGTTCGTGAGTCCCCTTCTCGGTCAGCTCGGCCAGCCCCTTTCCTAACGCTTCGATTCCTCGCGCCATCTCCGTCGCGCCTTCGGCCATTCCCTTCGCACCCTCGGTGACCTGCTCGGCGGCCCTCTCTGCCTCGCGCGTCGCCCCGGTGCATGCCCACCCACCCAGAACAAGAGCAACCGCGAGAGCAATCTGACAGCGTGGCAACATGGAACCTCCCATTTGCGAAGCGCTCTGCCGGCTGCGGAGTGTACCACGAGTCCAGATGCCCGAACGTTCAGCCAGAAGTCGTTCCGATCCTCGCGTCGACACCGAACCGCTAAAAAAGTTGAGGTAGAATTCTTCGCATCGAAGGTGCCGCGTGTCCGAGTTGCACGGCGGACGACTCGGCCTTGGCGACGTCCGATCGCGGGTACCGACCGACCCTTGTTGTTCCGGGAACCGTGTAGCCACAGCGGGAAGCAGGACGATCCTCGACGCTGGCGTGCTGGTCATGGACGAAGCTGATCACCGGACATTGCTCGACCTCGACCGCCTGTCAGCGGTCCAACGGACTGCCCTGCTGGACTCTCCGGTCGAAGCTTCCTTCGACCGGATCGCGCGCCTCGCGCTGCGAGTCTTTCGCGTCCCAACCTCGCTCGTCTCGGTCGTCGACGAACGTCGCCAGTTCCTGAAGAGCGGCTTCGGCTTCCCGGAGCCCTGGCTCTCGCGCCGCGAGATCCCGCTCTCGCATTCGATCTGTCAGCACGTCGTGACTTCTGGCCAGCCGCTTTTCGTCGAAAACGCCAGGCGGCATCCTTTGTTCGCCGAACACCCGGCCGTAAAGGACCTGGGCGTGGCGGCGTACGCCGGTCATCCCCTCGCGAGCGACGACGGACACGTGCTGGGTACAATTTGCGCCATCGATTCGAAACCACGGCAATGGACCCCGGACGATCGCCTGCTGCTCGCCGATCTCGCGGCATTCGTCATGACCGAGATCCGGCTCCGTGAACACCTGGCACGACCGACCAAGCCGGTGGCGCAGCGCGAATCGGCGCCGCCGCCGCTCGCTATCGCCGCTGTTGACGACGATGTCGCTCAGCACCTGATCAAGACGATTACCGAGCGTATCCGGCAGCACCCCAGCGTCGCGGCACAAACAGAGGCTCGTCAGTGCCCGCGCTGCAAGACCATCCGGCGGGTGGAGCAACTCGTGACTGGAGCGGAGTCTACGTGGTTCCGGTGTACGACTTGCGGCCACGCCTGGGAGCGCGAGGACTAGCCCTCTTTCACGAGGGCAGAATTTCCCGGTACCAGTCCACTGTCAGACGCAGGCCCTCTTCAAACTCGACGAGAGGCTTGTAGCCGAGGCGCTCGCCAGCCAGCGAGATGTCCGCCTGGGAATGACGCACATCCCCTTGGCGCGCGGGTTCGTAGACAGGCTCGAGGCTCGACCCGAGGATGTCCCGCACCGCCTTGAAGAGTTGATTGATGGAGACCCGGTCGCCGGTGGCCACGTTGATGGCCCGGCCACTGACATCCGCCGTGCAGGCGCGCAACACACCGTCAACGACGTTGGCGACATAGGTGAAATCACGCGTTTGCTCGCCGTCTCCGTAGATGACGGGTCGATCGTTCGCGAGCAGCTTGCTGATAAACAGTGAAATGACCCCCGAGTAAGGCGAAGACGGATCCTGCCGCGGGCCGAACACATTGAAATAACGGATGGTCACCGTTTCGAGACCGTAGAGCGCCGTGAAGAGGCGCGCGTAATCCTCGCCCACTCTCTTCTGGAGCGCGTAAGGAGACAGGCTGTCACCGGTCATGTCTTCGCGCTTGGGAAGCTGCTGGGAGCTCCCGTACACCGCAGACGAGCCGGCATACACGACACGCTTGACGCCAGCCTCCCGGGCGGCGACCAGCACGTTCAGTGACGCGTTCACGTTTGCGCGATGTGACGTAATGGGATCCTCAACCGATCGAGGCACCGAGGGAATGGCGGCCTGATGGAGCACGTAATCCACGTCTGCCACGGCGCGCCGCGCGACGTCGAAGTCCGCCAGATCGCCCTCGATGACCTCCACCGGACCGAGATGCGACAAATTCTTGCGGTGTCCTGTCACGAAACTGTCGACGACACGCACGGGCTCCCCGCGGCGCTGCAGCGCCTCCGCCAGGTGCGATCCGATGAATCCTGCTCCGCCGGTGACGAGATAAGAACCCATACGCTCCTCAATCAGCGGCCGTCGACAGCGCTCGCAGTCTTCGAGTGTCAGTTGTTGTGGGGTCTGAACCGGGGAGCAACCGCCCGGGCAGACGGCTGCGCCACTGCCCTGGGAACTGGATCTGGTTCTGGATCTGGTTCTGTCCTGAGACGGTAGAGTCTCGGCGTCCCGAACAAGGTTCCGCCGCAGCGCGCCGTAAGCCGAATTCTGTTCCCTTCGACAGGCCCCCGGCTCGCGCCGGCGGCCCACTCAGGGCGACGACCATTCCTCTAGTTCGGCCATCGCTGGACGAATCAAGCGACCTACCCGGAGGCTTCGGACGGGCCGTCCTCGAGCGCCTCCCTATTTGGCCTTGCTCCGTGCGGGGTTTTGCCTGCCACCGGCCTTGCGGTCGGCGCGGTGCGCTCTTACCGCACCTTTTCACCCTTACTCGCCTTCGCGCTCCGCCCTTCGGTCGTCGCGCTTCGGCGCAGCAGGCTCCGATGACTGGGGCTTGCCACGCCGTAGCGCGAGCGTCGAAGAGCCGAGCGCGAAGGCGGGCGGTATGTTTTCTGTGCCACTGTCCTTCAGGTTGCCCTGACCGGGCGTTACCCGGCGCACTGCCCTCTGGAGTTCGGACTTTCCTCCCCCGCGCCGGCGTCCACCTTGCGGCGCACGACGGCAGGCGGCGGTCGTCTGACTCACTGCGGCGGAATGTCAAAGAACCTTGTCAGCCATCGGTTTCCTGGCTGATGTGATACTGCTCGAGCTTCTTGTAGAGATTGCTGCGCGGCGTCCCGATGACCTCGGCTGTCTTCGAGATGTTCCATCCGCTCTCGCGGAGCTTCTCCACCAGAAACGCTCGCTCGGCATTTTCCTTGAATTCGCGGAGCGTGCCGGGCTTCTGCCCTTCATTATCGGGCACTCGCGGAGTACGGTCAAATCTCACGCTGTCAGGCAGATCGGAGACATCGATGGCATCCCCGGCACTCATGATGAGCATGCGCTCGACGGTGTTGCGGAGCTCGCGGATATTACCCTTCCAATAATGACGCTGAAGCTCTTCCATGGCTGCCGGCGTGACACGCTTGGCCTTTAGATTGTTCTCACGCGCCAGCTGGTCGATGAAATGAGGGATGAGGAGCTGGATGTCTTCACTGCGTTCCCGCAAGGGAGGGACGTCGATCGGAATGACGGCAAGACGAAAGTAGAGATCCTCGCGAAAAGTGCCCTTCTCGATTTCCTCTTCCAGAGTCTTGTTCGTCGCCGAAATCACACGAACGTCCACCTTGATCGTACGCGCGGACCCGAGCCGCTCCACCTCGCCCTCCTGGAGCACGCGAAGCACCTTCGCCTGTGTCTTGAAACTCATGTCGCCAATTTCGTCGAGGAAGATCGTCCCCCGGTCGGCCTGCTCGAACTTGCCAATCTGCTTCTCGGTGGCGCCGGTAAACGAACCTTTCTCGTGGCCGAAGAGCTCCGATTCGATCAGCTCGTCAGGAATCGCCGCACAGTTGACCTGGACGAACCGCTCACGGCTGCGCAGACTGTTGCCGTGAATCGTTCTCGCCACGAGCTCCTTGCCCACACCGCTCTCGCCAAGGAGCAGCACGCTCGCGTTGGTGGGCGCCGCCCGTCTCACGGCCTCCATCACCCGTCGCAAGGCCGCGCTCTTGCCGACCATCTGATGCCGGAGCTCGATGACCTTCCGAAGCGATCGGTTCTCCTCCGTCAGCCTCGTCTTTTCCAACACGATCTTCACGGTCTGGAGGATACGTTCGCGCTCAAACGGTTTGGGAATGAAATCCTCGGCGCCGAGCTTGATCGCCTCGACGGTCGTTTCGGTCGTGCCATGTCCGGAGATCATCACGACGGGTAGGCGCTCGTCCACGCCCTTGATCAGCTTGAGTACCTCGATGCCGTCCATGCCAGGCATCTTGACGTCCAGGAAGACGAGGTCTGGCGCGTCCTTCTGAACGATCGCCACCCCTTCCTGCCCCGTCGCGGCCCGTACGCACTCATATCCCTCGTACTCGAGAATCATCTTCATCGAGTCACGAATGGCCGGTTCGTCGTCGATCACGAGGATGCGCGGCTTCATGCCGAGGACGGACGCGAGGGCTATTGCGCTTCGACGCGAACCGTTCGGAGGGTCCGCTGCTCCAGGTCGGGCACGTAGAGATAGAGGGTCAGCACATCGCCGGGCCGGGCATCGCGGACGAGATGCCAGAATTCCACCACCGAGCTCACGGGCGTGCGGTTGATCTCGAGCACGACCCAGCCTCGCTCGATGCCAGCATCGAAGGCGCCTCCCATGGCCTCGACCTTCGAGACGACGACGCCGCGCAAGCCGCCGGGGACACCCAGGCGCCTGGCCATGTCGCGATCGAGCTCGCGGACGAGGAGCCCAAGGCCCGGTGTGGCCTCGGCGGGACCCGAGTTCTGCTTTTCCGGTGGTGGCTCGGCGTCAGCATCTGCGTCTTCCTGCGCCTCGCGGCCCGGCCGCTCCGCCAGCTTGACGCCCACTTGCAGCTCGCGGCCATTGCGGATGACACGGAGACGGACGAGCGATCCGGGTTGGCGGGCGGAGATTTCCTGGATCAGCTGATCGTTGGAGGTCATCGGCTCGTCGTCGACGCTCACGATGAGATCGTAGGCCTGGAGCCCGGCCCGCTCGCCGGGCGACCCGGCGGTGACATCCTGAACGAGAGCGCCCTCGGAGACGCTCAGGTTGAGCGACTTCTGCAGATCAGGATCCACGTCCTTGAGCGCCACACCGATATAACCGCGTGAGACCCGACCCTTGGCCTTGAGCTGCGGGAGGATTGCGTTGGCCTGGTTGATCGGCACGGCAAAGCCGATGCTGCTGGCCCGCGAGCTGATCGCCGCATTGATACCGATCACTTCCCCGGCTGAATTGATGAGCGGCCCGCCGCTGTTGCCAAAGTTGATGGCCGCGTCGGTCTGGATGTAGTGATCGAGACTGTTGTCGAACAGCTTGCGCCCGATGAAGCTGACGACCCCGACCGTGACGGTATGCTCGTACGCGAGAGGGTTGCCGATGGCGCACACCCATTCGCCTACGCGCAAGGTCGTGGAGTCTCCCAAGGGCGCGACCGGCAGGGGCAGGGACGATTCAACCTTGAGCAGCGCGATATCCGTGTCGGGATCGGTTCCGGCGACCGTCGCGCGAAGGTTCCGGCCATCGGACAGTTTGACGGCAATCCTGTCCGCACCATCGACCACATGATTGTTCGTCAGGATATAGCCCGCGCGGTCGATGATGAAGCCGCTACCCGCGCCGCGCCGAGGCACCTCGCGCTGGCCGCGCGGAGCTCCGAAATCGAAGGACTCGTCGAAGAGATCGCGTCCCGACGGCGCGGACCGTCGCTGAATCGCGTCCCCGCGCGACGTCGCGTCAATGTTGACGACGGCCGGATTGATCCGCTCGGCGACGTCCGCGAAATTGACCAGCGGGGAGGTTGCCGACACCGGCGACGCGCGGTGGGCAGTCAACGTCGCCGGGCGCGTTGATCCCGAAATGGCGGGCGTCGGCACCAGAGAGCCGGCGACAATGAGGCCCACCAGAAACGCCACGGTGGCCGTGAGACCCAGAGTCACCGCGGTAAACCGGCGCGTCATGCTGATTGGATTATACAAGGCCCTGAAGCAACCGTAGAAATGCTGCTTCGTCGAGCGTCTCGATGCCGAGGGTTCGAGCGCGTTCGAGCTTGCTGCCTGCGTCGGCACCCGCCACGAGATAGGCCGTCTTGCGGCTGATCGATCCCGACACGCGTCCACCCAGCCGTTCGATGGCCTCGCCCGCCTCGTCGCGCGACATCGACGCCAGGGTGCCCGTCAGGACGAACGTCTTGCCCGCCAGCGGCCCATCCGCGAGTGAAGCGCCTCCACCCTCCATCTTGACGCCGGCGGCCCGGAGGCGCTCAATCAGGCGGCGGTTCCCCGGCTGGTCGAAATAGTGGCGTACGGCCCGGGCGACGATGGGTCCCACGTCGGGCACCTGCTGCAAAGCGGCTTCGGAAGCCTCCATCAGATCGGATATCGACGCGAACGCGCCCGCCAATACCTGCGCGGCACGCTCGCCGATGTGACGGATTCCCAGGGCGTAGACCACCCGCCAAAGCTCGGTCGACCGGCTTCGCTCAATCTGCTCGACGAGCTTCGCCGCCGACCGCTTTCCCATGCGGTCGAGGCCGGCCAGCGTTTCGGACTGGAGGCCATAGAGGTCGGCATAGTCGGCCACCGAATCCTTCGACACCAGCTGGTCGATGAGCGCATCCCCCAGCCCCTCGATGTTCATGGCGCGGCGCGAGGCAAAATGCTCCAACCCGCGGCGCAGCCTGGCCGGACATGACGCGTTCTCACAGCGCCAGACGACCTCTTCGTCGGGCCGCTCGAGCTCGCTGCCACAGACCGGACACCGGGTGGGCATCGTCCAGGGCTCGAGACGGTCGTCGCGCTTGGAGAGCTCCGGCCTGACGATTTTGGGAATCACGTCTCCGCCCTTTTCGACAAGGACGATGTCGCCCTCCCGAATGTCCCGGCGGGCAATTTCTTCCGCATTGTGGAGGGTGGCCATCTGGATGGTCGTGCCGCCCAGCCGGACGGGCTCCAGCACCGCGTAGGGCGTGACGGCTCCAGTGCGACCCACGTTGACGCGAATGGCCACCAGCCGCGTCGTCGCCTGCTCGGCCGGAAATTTGAACGCGACGGCCCACCGGGGAAACTTGGTGGTGGCCCCGAGCCGCTGCCGATCCCGGAGGCGATCGACCTTGACGACGATCCCGTCGGTACCGAAGTCGAGCGTGGCGCGGCCCGCGGCCCACCGCTGACAGATGTCCGACACGGCGTCGAGCCCGTCGCACCGGGCCCAGTGCGGTTCGACCGGCAAGCCCCAATCGCTGAGTGTCCGGAGTGTCTCGGCGTGGGTGGAAGGCAGGTCGTCTGTCAGCAGCTGATAGAAAAAGGCGCCGAGCCCGCGTCGCGCCACGTGCCCGGGCTCCACATTGCGCATGGTCCCAGCTGCCGCGTTTCGAGGATTCGCGAACAGTGGCTCGCCCTGCTCTTCCCGCTCGCGATTGACCCGGTCGAAGGCGCTCCGAGGCAGATAGACCTCGCCACGCACCTCCAGGCGCTGCGGTGGCGAGCCGCGCAGGCGCAACGGCACGCTGCGAATCGTCCGGACGTTCGCCGTCACGTCTTCCCCGCGCACGCCGTCCCCCCTTGTCGCCCCCCGCACGAGAACGCCGTCCTCGTAGGTCAGCGCGATGCCAAGGCCGTCGATCTTGAGCTCCGCGACGTAGGAAACCGGTGTATCGGGCAGACCCGGCTCGCTCAGCCCGCGCCGGACACGGGCGTCGAACTCCTTCAGCTCGTCTTCGCTGTACGCGTTGTCCAGGCTCAGCATCGGTGCCGCATGGACGACGGCGGCAAAGGCTTCAGCGGGTCGGCCGCCGATTCGCTGCGTGGGGGAATCAGGCGTCACGAGATCGGGATGCGCTGCCTCGAGCGCGCTGAGCTCCCGCACGAGGGCATCGAACTCGGCATCGGCGATTTCCGGGTCGGCGAGCACGTAGTAACGCTCTTCGTGGCGACGAATCTCGTCGCGCAGCTGGCGGATGCGAGTGCGAGGGTCCGTCATGCGAACACCCGGCCCACCGAGGCGGGGGCCGACTCTGCCGGGTTCTACCTACCGATCGCGCGAGAGCAGATAGTCTGGCAGTGAAAGCAGCGCGTCACGCTGCTCGGATGGCGGAAAGACGTGGAGGTGATTCTTGGCGGCAGTCGCAAACTCGACGGCTTTCCGGTAGGCATACTCGGTTGCACGGCTCTCCCGCAACAGCCGGACGATTTCCTGCCACCGCTCCCGCGTGACGGTCCGCTCGCGTACGACGTCGCGGATCAAGTCTGCCGCGTGATCGCCGTTTCCGTTGTTGCCGCTCAGCAGGTGAATGATCGGCAAGGTGATCTTGCCTTCACGCAGATCGCCGCCGATCGGCTTGCCGAGCGCCTCGGCGTCGCCGGTGAAATCGAGCAAATCATCGACGAGCTGAAACGCGACGCCGAGATTGAACCCGTACGCCTGGAGGGCGCGCTGCTCCTCGGCGCGCAGCCCTCCGAGCATCCCGCCGATCTGCGCGCAGCCGCCGAACAGATAAGCGGTCTTGCGGCGAATGATGTCGAAATGCTCCTCCTCGCTGATCTCGACATCGCCGTTCTTCGTCAGCTGGTAGAGCTCGCCCTCGATCATCCTCAATGTCACGTCGCAGAGCAGGCGGATGACCTCCAGCGTGTCCTGACTGAGGGCGAGCGCCATCGACTTGATGTACAGATAGTCCCCGAGCAGCACCGTGATGTCGTTGCCCCAGCGCGAATGCACCGCCAGGCGGCCGCGTCTCAGGTCCGAGTCATCGACGATGTCATCGTGCACGAGTGTGGCCGTGTGGATGAACTCCACCACAGCGGCGTAGAGGATGGCGAGATCGCCCTGGTATCCGCTGAGCCGCGACGACATCAGGAGCACGGCGGGGCGGATCCGCTTGCCGCCGCTGCGCTGAATGTAGTCGCCGATCTTCGGGATCAGCTCGACCTGCGACTGAATGTGACGTCGAAACTCGAGCTCGACTCGGTCGAGATCGGCCTGAATCGGCTCCAGCAGGTGTCCCAGCTCCACGCTCGACGGCTTCTGGATGGTATCGCTCAAAGCCCGACCATGATACTTGCGCGTGGCCACGTTAGGCAATCGAGGGGTCGAACGAACCAAGGGCTGCACCCGGCGATCGATCGAAGAGCCGTTCGAAGTTCGCATCGGTCGCTCGCTCCAGCTCATCGACACTGATACCGAGTGCACCGGCCAGCGCATCCGCGACGTGCGACACCCAAGCCGGCTCGTTCCGCTGACCACGACGCGGCACCGGCGCCAGAAACGGGCTGTCGGTCTCGATCAACAGTCGATCGAGCGGCACGCTCCGCGCGATGTTCCGGAGCGTGTCGGACCGCGGAAACGTCACGATGCCGGAAAACGAGACCATGAACCCCAGATCGAGCGCCGCGCGCGCCAGGCGATCGTCGCCTGTAAAGCAATGGAAGACTCCGCGGACCTCGCCCTTTCCGTCCCCGCGCAGCACGTCGAGGGTGTGCTCGTCGGCTTCGCGCGTATGGATGACGACTGGCAGATTGAGCTCGCGGGCCAGTGCGACCTGCGCCCCGAAGACCTCGCGCTGGACGTCCCGGGGTGCGAAATCGTAGTGGTAGTCCAGTCCAATCTCGCCGATTGCCACGAGCCCGCCTCTTCCATCCACGGCCTCTCGCACCATCCGGCACGCCTCGTCCGCGCGGCCCGCAAAGTCGGCGGCCTGGTGCGGGTGCACTCCGGTGGCGTACCGAACATCGGACCAGCGCGCTGTCAAGCGATCGGCCTGCTCCGATTCGCGGGCGTCTCCAGCGGCCAAAATGCAGAGAACGGTTCGAAGCCCGTGGTCGCGGCACCGCTCGACGACCGCGTCGAGGTCGGGGCTGAACACCTCGTCGGCGAGATGACAGTGGGAGTCGATCAACGATGATTCAGGCCGAGGCCGGCTCCGAGCTGCATCGGCGGTTATCGCACGCGGGTGCCAGGGGCGGGGTCGCCGTCAATCGCGACGAGCATCGGCTGTCCGCCGTCGGGACTGGCGGCGAGGACCATCCCGTTCGACTCGACGCCCATCAGCTTGGCGGGCTTCAGATTGGCCACGACCACCACGGTCTTCCCGACCAGCGACTCCGCCGCGTAGGCGTCGGCAATTCCAGCCACCACCGTCCTCTGTTCCGTTCCAAGGTCGACGCTCAGCTTGATCAGCTTCTTCGAGCCGGCAACCCGCTCGGCGGCCAGCACGCGCGCGACGCGCAGCTCCACCTTCATGAAGTCGTCGATAGAGAGTCTGGCGTCCACCGGAGCCGGTGCTCCCGGGTGGAGGATCGCCTTGCACGTCAGCCATGGTCTGCAGCTCCTCCACCGTTTTGTCGACACGGGGGAACAAGGGGGTGATGGCACCCACACGAGCACCGGGCTTCAGGGTTCCTGGACTCAAATCGAGCCAGCTTTCGCTCTCCACGCCCAGCATGGCGCGGATGCGCGCCGAGGCGTCAGGCATGACCGGCTCGATGAGCGCCGCAATCACGCGCACGACATCCGCGGTCTGGTAAAGGGCGGCCTCGAGAGCCGGGCGATCCGTCCGCCTGTGCAGCCAGCGTCCACGGGGCGCGCTCGACGATGAACTTGTTGGTGCGGGCCACGAGCTCCCAGATTTCCGCGAGCCCACGATTGAACTGGAACGTCCGAGCATGCTCCACGCTCGCGGCGATTGTCCGCCGGCAGGCGTCCTGCAGCTCCAGCTCAAGCGCACCGGCGTTGCCGGCCGCGGGGACGACCCCGCTGCAATAGCGCTGAATCATCGTCATCGCACGGCTGACGAGATTGCCGAGGTCGTTGGCCAGGTCGGCGTTGTAGCGCGTCAGCACGGCCTCGTCGGTGAAGCTGGCATCCTGGCCAAGCGGCATCTCGCGCAACACGAAATACCGCAGAGCATCCACGCCGAACACCTTGGTGTACACCGTGCGGCCGGACGACGTTGCCGAGCGACTTGGACATCTTGGCGCCAGACATCATCCAGAGCCCGTGGGCGAATACCTGCTTCGGCAACGGCAGTCCAGCAGACATCAGGAACGCGGGCCAGTACACGGTGTGCTGCCGGAGGATCTCCTTGCCGATGAGATGTACGTCGGCCGGCCAGAACTTCTCGAAGCGCGCGCGGTCTTCCGGGTCGTCGCTGCCAAAGCCGACGGCCGTCATGTAGCTCGTAAGCGCATCGAACCAGACGTACATCACGTGAGCCGGATCCCCTGGAACGGGGATGCCCCACTTGAAGGAGGTGCGGCTGACGCTCAGATCCTGGAGGCCGCTCTCGACGAACGCCATGACTTCGTTGCGGCGGATCTCGGGCAGAATGAACTCGGGATGCTGCCGGTAGTGCTCGAGAAGCGCTCCCTGATATTTTTGCAGGCGAAAGTAGTAGCTCTCCTCGCTGAGGCGCTCGACCGTGCTGCCACAGTTGGGACAGCGGCGTCCTTCCTGTAGCTGCACTTCCGGGACAAATATCTCGTCGACCGTGCAGTACCAGCCTTCATAGAGAGCCTTGTAGAGGTCGCCGTTTTCGCCGACGCGCCGCCAGATGGCCTCGACAGCCCGGCGATGCCGAACCTCGGTCGTCCGGATGAAATCGTCGTTCGAGATGTTGAGGTCGCGGAAGAGTGCCCTGAAAGACGCCGAGATGCGGTCGACGAACTCAATCGGCTCGACGCCGGCCTTTCTGGCTGCGCGTTCCACCTTCTGCCCGTGCTCGTCGGTGCCGGTCACGAACATGACGTCCTGCCCAAGCAGGCGTCGCGCCCTGACGACGGCATCGGCCAGCATGGTGGCATACGCGTGCCCGAGGTGGGGTTCCGCGTTGACGTAATAGATTGGAGTGGTGAGATAGAAGCGCATGTCCGACGATTGCCGATCCACCGATTCTGTCACAGGATCGTCACCCCCGCGAATCGAGGTACGCACGTGTGGCCAGCGCCTGCACGTCTTTCAGCGGGACACCGTGCTGATTCGACAGACTGACGCAATCGTCGAATTCCGGTGACGCGTTGACGATTTCGCCACCACGCCTGGCAATTTTGAACCGCACGACGCCCAGTGGCGTGGGCACCGGCCGGATTTCGCGCTCCAGGCACTCGCGTTCGATCTCCTGAACGCGTAAGCCAATGGTCGTGGTTTCGGCAAAGAGGATATCGCTCAGCGGTCCGCGTCGCGCCAGCGGACCAATCACGGTCACCAACGTCCCTGGTCGGTTCTTCTTCATCTGCACGGAAGAGAAAAACACCTCGAGCGCGCCTGCGGCATACAAACGGTCCATCAGGAGACCAAAAATCTGCGGGTTCATGTCGTCGATTTCACAGGCGAGAGCTCAATACGCGCTCGACCGGCGAGGTCGTGGCCGCATCACCAACCATCAACCGCAGCACGTTCGGCGTGTCCGTGGGGTTGCGCTCTCCGGCGCCGTACCCGACCGCCGTGACGGTCATCGCAGGCATCGCCCCGAACGCGGACGCGAACTCGGTGACGATCAGGGCGCCGGTCGGTGTGACGAGCTCGGCTTGAGCGCCTGACGAATACACCGGGACGCCTTTCAACAGACTCACCGTGGCGGGAGCCGGCACGGGAAACACGCCGTGCGCCGAGCGCACCATGCCGCCGCCCACGTTCAACGGCGACGAGACGATGCGATTGGCGCCGAGCCACTCCAGCCCGAACACGGCGCCGACGATATCGACGATCGAGTCCAATGCGCCCACCTCGTGCAGGTGCACCCGATCCACCGGCATACGATGAATCGCCGCTTCGGCTTCGGCAAGCCGATTGAACATCTGCTTGACCCGCTGCTTGCTCTCTTGTGACAGGGCCGAGCGATCGACGATCGCCGAAATCTCGGGCAGGCTGTGGTGGCCGTGAGTCCCTTTGTGGTGTGCGTGGGCTTCGTGTCCAGAAGTCTCGTGTGCATGCGCTTGCGACGGCGGGGACTGGTCGGCGGACTGGCGAGGCTCGCCGACGTGAAATTTCGTCGCCGCCAGCCCCGCTCGCAGGACTTTTTCAGCCGACACCGTGTCCCCGTCGAGTGTCAGGCTCCCGAGTGCCCGCCGCAGCTCGGCCATGGGAAGACCGGCGTCGATCAGCGCGCCGAGCACCATGTCGCCCGAGATCCCCGAAAAGCAATCGAAGTACAGAATTTTGCTCATGCCGCCGTTCACACGAATGAATTCACACCGGGTTTCATAGTTTACCCGCTTCCTTGAAGCTGTAGTACCGCGACTCTCCGAGGATGATGTGATCGAGCACGTCGATGCCCATCAGCCGGCCAGCATCCGCGAGGCGGTTCGTCAGCTCCACATCATCGGGACTGGGCGCCGGGTCGCCGGAGGGGTGATTATGGAACAACACAATCGCCGCGGCCGATCCGGCGGCGGCCTCTCGGAAGATCTCACGCGGGTGCGCGGGGCTCGAGTCGAGCGTGCCCACCGTCAGAACCGTGGTGCGTAAGACCCGGTGTTTCGTGTCGAGAAGGACGATGCCGAAGTGCTCCACGGGACGGGAGCCGTACTGCGGCATCAGGAACGCGGCCGCATCGCGGGGCGCCGAAAAGTGCACGCGAACGCCACCCGCCCTCACGAGAGTCCGCCGACCCAGTTCGATCGCAGCAACGATCCGGGCGGCCTTCGCGGCCCCCACCCCGTCGATGCCTTCCAGTCGGTCGCGGTGCAATCTCGAGAGGCCGTGAAGTCCACCTGCGGCGTCCAGTACGGCACCCGCAACGGCCAGCGCGCTGGCCCGACGAACGCCGGTGCCGATCACGATGGCGATGAGCTCATGGTCGGCGAGCGCGGCCGGCCCGGCTCGCGAGAGCTTCTCGCGCGGGCGGTCGGCGGGTGCCAACGTTCCCAGGTCGGGCGGATGCGCGGCCGATGACGGCGAGCGGCGACGGATGGTGTGGCGGCTGTGGGTCGGCATGCGCGAGCACCGTTTGCTGGCGTGCGGACTCCTTCCGTATACTGGCGTGATGCCTTTTCGTGTGTCGGCGGCACTGATGCTCGCCGCCGTGCTCCTCGGGTCGGCCTGTTCCGAACCTCCCACCAAAGAGATGCACCAGGCGCAGGGCGCCATCGACGCGGCCAGAGCCGCCGGGGCCGAAGAGTACGCGTCAGCCGACTTCACGGCGGCCGTGGAAGCGCTCCGCAAGTACGACGAAGCCGTGAGTCAGCGTGACTATCGGCTGGCCCTCAGTCTCGCTCTCGATGCGCGAGAGCGCGCCCAGGAGGCTGCCAAGCAGGCCGCCACTCAGAAGGCCGCCGTCCGCAGTGAAGCCGAGCGCCTCGCCGCCGAGGTCACCGAGGCGCTGTCCGACGCCGACCATCGCCTGAAGCAAGCCGTCGCGGCACGAACACCGGCAGACCGCACGGCTGAAGCCACACGGGCCATCGACGCCGCGCGTCAGGCTCTGCAAGAAGCGCGCGCACTCCTGGGCTCGGATCGCTACCTGCAAGCACGTGATGAGCTCACCGGCGTGGCCGAGCGTTTGAAAACCATTTCATCCGCCCTTCCAGCTGAGAGTCCGTCGCAACCCGCCCGCCGGCGCCGCTGACCCGGCGCACTCCCCATTCAGCGGGAAAAAATGCCGGCCACCCGGCCTCGGATGTACGCGGAAGCTGCCGAGGCTTCTTCACTCACACTTCGGAGTGTCAGCCGAAGATCAGCGGCACGAGAAAGGTGACGAAGAGCACGATCACGACGAAACTGATCAGATCGAGCACGGCTCCGTGGCGCATCATGGCCGTGATGGGCACATGACCCGAGCTGTACACGATGGCATTAGGGGCCGTGGAAACCGGCATCATGAATCCCAGTGATGCGCCGAGCGTGGCCCCGATCGCCGGTTGGAGCGGGTTGACACCCGCGGCCTGCGCCACGGCGATGGCAACGGGCACGATCATGTTGGCCGATGCCGTGTTCGACGTCAGCTCCGAGAGAATGACCGCGGTCGCCGTGAAGGCGAGGGTCAGCGAGAACAGCGTCTGTGTGGGCAGCCAGCCCGTGAGCCCCCGTCCCATGGCCTCTGCGAGTCCCGTCGAGAACGCCAGTTCGCCCATGGCGAGACCGCCGCCGTACAGGAGCACGATGCCCCAGTCAATCCGCACCGCCTGGTCCCACCTCAGTGTGAACTGCCGCGCACGCCAGTCGATGGGCAGCACGAACAGCAGCAGCGCGCCCAGCATCGCCGCGATGCCCTCGGGCACCGCCGTCGCATAGGCGCGGCTGAACGCGGTGCCATCCACGCCGGCTATGGCGAACAAGCCCGGCGCAATCCACAGAATCACGGTCAGGCCAAACGCCAGCAGCACGTTTTTCTGCGCCCTCGAGAGCGGGCCCAGCTTGCGCAGTTCTTCGCGTACCAGCGCCGCCCCACCCTCGGGGATGCGGAGGCCGGCAACCGAGATCAGGGCGAAATAGGTGGCCAGAAACGCAAAGAGGACGAGCACGATGGGTACCCCGAGCATCATCCACTGAAAAAACGTGATGTCCACGCCGGTGATTCGCTCGAGCAATCCGATGCCGATGAGATTGGGCGGTGTGCCCACCGGCGTGGCGATGCCACCGATGGAGGCGCCAAAGGTGGTCATGAGCATCAAGGGCACCGCGAAACGCTGCATCATCGTCCCGCTCGAGGCAGGATCCAGCGTCGCGATGTGCGCGATGAGCGACAGACCGATCGGAAACATCATCGCCGTCGTCGCCGTGTTGCTGATCCACATCGAAATCCCGGTCGCGACCGCGCCGTAGACCACCAGAATCCGTACCGGGCTCGACCCGACGAAGCGCGACGAGAGAGCGGTGAAGGCGACCCGGCGGTCGAGGCCATGCACGAACATGGCTTCGGCCAGCATGAAACCGCCGATGAAGAGAAAGATGATGGGATCGGCGAACGGCGCAAGAGCCGCCCTGGCGGGCACGATCCGGAAGACAACCGCGAGCACCGGACCGAGCACGGCGGTCACCGGCATGGGAAGCGCCTCGGTAATCCACAGCACGATCACCATTGCGAGGATCGCCGCCAGGCGGTGCGCGTCGGGAGACAGGCCTGGAAACGGAACGAGGAGAATCGCGATGAGCGTCAGCGGCGCGAGAAAGAGGCCGATGCTCTGGCGCCACCGGTTGAAGCGCGCTTCGGCAGCCGAGTACCTCTCGACTGGAACAGGGGTCTCAGGTGAGCTGCGCAAGCCATGTCCCCTGAAGGATCAGCTCTGCCCACCCCGTGAGCCGCACGCCCTCGTCGCGCCAATCGACCCGCTGGGTGCCTCCCGGGGCGACGACGTCGACGCTGCGGGAAGCCCCACCAAACCGGGAGGCTACGACCGCCGCCGCGCAGGACCCGGTTCCCGATGACAGCGTCGGGCCGGCACCGCGCTCCCAGATCAGGATGCTGACGCGATCCGGTCCCTCGACCTCGGCAAACTCCACATTGGTGCCGTTTGGAAAGATGGGATGTGTCGCAAGCGCCGGACCCAGGTGCTCGAAGCGATCGAGATCGGGCAACGGCCCCAGCACCACACACTGCGGATTGCCCATCCATAGCGCGATCGCGCGCAGGGGTTCACCGTCGACCGTGAGCTCCAGCTCGCGCCACTCTGACGGACTCCCCATGTCGGCTCGAAACGTGAACCTGCTGCCTCTGCGCTTCAACAGATGCAACACCTTGGGCCCTCCGGCGCTCTCGACGACGAGGGGTCCCGTCTGGTCGGCCGATCGCCCCTGGTGCACCAGCAGAGCGCCGAGACAGCGGACCCCGTTCCCGGAAACCTCAGCGGCGCTGCCATCCGGGTTGAACAGCGTCATCGAGGCCCCGCGCGGCGTGTGCTTGAAGACGATGAGACCATCGGCGCCGATCCCGCTATGGCGATCGCAGAACGCCACAGCCAGGGCCTGATGGTCGTGCCCGGTCAGGGCTTCATCTTCCACAAGAAGAAAATCGTTCCCGTACGCGTGCGCTTTCACGACGCGGATCGTTGTAGGCATGGCTATTGTCAAGGCACGCGGAAGGCGTTGAACACGTAGGTGAATCCAACTGTGAATCCGATGGGTGGATCGTCGGCCAGCAACCCGATAATCGCTGCGCCGTCGAAACGGACAGACCCCTGCGTAAAGCGCGCACCGAACCTGAGAATCGTTTGGCTTTCGGTCCCGGGCGGTGGGTCTCCCTCTGACGTGTCGGCCCGACCATTGACCTCGGCGACCACTTCCGCTCGATCGGTCAGCGCCCGCGCGAACGACAGCCCGAACACGATCATGTTGTTCTGATGATCGCCTCTCGTCGGGTCGCCGAGGATGCCGATGCCGGCATTGCCGACGATCCGCAGTGAGCGCACGGTCTTCCCCACGAGCAGCGAGGCGTAGAAATCCGTGGTGTCGAGCCCCAGGCCGCTCTCGTTGCTGGCGATCGGCACCTTCGTGGCCAGACGGAGCCCCATCGCGGGCCTGGCCGAGGATTCACTCGCGAACCTCACCTTGGTGGCCAGGAACATGTCTGGCACGCTCGACGTCTGGTCGCCCGAGAAATCGAGCAGGCCCGACAGCGGCGCCGCCTGGCGGTCTGTTACGTCGAGCCGATCGTAGAACCCGCCATCGAGCTGTAATTCCGCGATCGAGCTGACACCCACGCTGATGCCCATGGTCGGCACGCGAAGAAGATTGCCCGTCAGGCCTGACACGGGGTATTCGACATCGCTCAGATAGTCGAGACCGCCCTCGATCAGGATGCGACCCGATCCAATCGTCTCCGGATCCTCGGTCACCAGCGGGCGCTGCTGTGCGACCGCCGCCGCGGGAACGGCGACCGCGAGAACGGCCAGCACGGTCGTCCGAGCAATCGAGCTCACCGCAGACATCCGCAACATGGTCAGAAAGTCTTCCGGCTGTCCAGCAACAGCGTGACCGGTCCATCGTTCACCAGCTCGACTCGCATCATCGCGCGAAACCGACCGGACTCGACCCTCACGCCTGACTTTTCCAGCTCGCGGATAACGCACTCGTACAGGGCGCGCGCGTGGCCGGGCTCAGCGGCGCGGTCGAACGAAGGCCGGCGACCGCGACGGCAATCTCCGAACAGCGTGAACTGGGAGACAACGAGGACTTCCGCATCGAGATCGGTGACCGACTTGTTCAGGCGGCGCGGCGACGACGCCTCACCAGGATCTTCGAAGACCCGTAGCCCCGCCACCTTTCCAGCGACATATCTGGCATCGGCTTCGGTGTCATTCGCCTCGACGCCCACAAAGAGCAGCAGCCCGCGACCGATCGCTGCGACGACCTCCTCTGCGACAAGGACTCGAGACGAACTGACCCGCTGGACCACAGCGCGCATCGGCGCGATCGATGTCGGCCCTATCGAGCCGGATTCATGATCTGCAACAGGACGGACCGCTCCTCGGCTTCGCTCACGGTGCTCTGGCCAGCGATCTCGGCGCACGGGTTGAGCCGTCGATCGAGAAGGTGCCTCGGCGCGACGTTGCCGAGCGCCTTCAGCACGGAGTTCTTCACGCCGGGGTGCTCGCGCTCCAGCTCGAGCAGCAACCGCTTCATGCGCTGGCGCTGCAAGCTGAGATCACCGCATGCCGGGCAGCAGCAGCCGACAATCGGCAGCGCCGACTCCCGAGCGTATCTCGACACTCCGACTCCGTGACATACACCAACGGCCTAATCACGATGTGCATGCCATCGTCGGACACGAGACGCGCCGGCATCGCTTTGAGCGTTCCTGAGAAAAAGAGATTGAGGAGCAACGTTTCCGAGAAGTCGTCGGCATGATGGCCGAGCGCGATCTTCGTCGCTCCCACCTCGCGCGCCAGCCGGTACAGCACACCGCGCCGGAGACGCGCGCACAACGAGCACGGCGTCGCACTCGCCTCGAGCAGGTCGTCCATCACCTCGCCGATCGCCGTGTGCTCGATGCGGCACTCCCAGCCGCGCTCGTGGCAGGCCGCCGAAATCTGATCGTGGCGGTAACCCTGATAGCCCGAGTCGACCGTGACGGCGATCAGCGTGAACTGGATTGGCGCTCGCACGCGCAGGCGGTCCAGGATCTGGAGGAGCGCCCAGCTGTCCTTCCCGCCGGAGAGACCGACCATGACCCGATCGCCATCCGCGATCAGGTTGAACTCGGTGATCGCTTTCGTGGTCTTGCGGGCGATTCGGCCCTCGAGAGGCGTGCGGTACGACATGAAGGATGTGCGCGGACCGGAATCAGTTTACACGACGAGGAGACGCTTCACAGCATCAGCCCATGTCAGCGCCGCAATTCGGTCGTGGCCGGCACGGCCCATGCGCTCGGCCAGCGCGCGATCGTCCATCAGCTGGCGAATCCCGATGGCCAGGGCGGAAGGTGAAGGTGGGCAGACGAGCCCGCTGACGCCGTCGGTGACGAGCTCACGCGCCCCACCGCTGTCCGTACAGGTGATGACGGCTTTCCGGGCCGCGAATGCCTCGACCGTCACGAAGCCGTAGTCTTCGTCGAACGGCGAAAAGCAGACGGCGCGGCACCGGGCCAGGTGGGACACCAGGTCGTCCTCGCTGATGCGTCCGACGAGATCGACTCGTGAGGAGAGCCCCCTCGCCTTGACGAGCGCCTCGAGCGACCGCCGCTCTTCCCCCTCGCCGGCAATCACGCAGCGCACACCCCTGGCTTCCGGCTCGGACAAGGCCTCGACGAGCAGGTCCATGCGTTTGAGCGCGTGGAGCCGGGACACGGCGAAGAGGTAGTCACCGTATTCGTCGCATCGGTATGGGCGTTGAGGTGGAGGCGGTGACAGCACCTCCGGCTTCAGACCGAGGAATCGATCGAGGCGATCGGCGATTGTCTGCGACTGCGCGAAGACCCGGCGCAGCCGGCCGAGAAAATGTCGATCGGCTCTGCGGATCAGGTCCCGCCTCGTGCGTTCCTTCCACCGTCCCTTCCACGAGAGCCTCGCGGAAAATTGCGGCCAGCGATCATAGTATTCCCGCATCGTGTGGTTCAGCCAGCAGACATGGGCTTCGTGCCGAATCGCGTAACTGGGATATCGCAGGCTGATCACCTGGTGAATGCGCCGGTCCTCGTCGGCGAGCCCCACGTCGGTGAGCCACGTGGCGAGATAGGCTGCTCCCTGACGGCCGAAACGGTTCTGAGGTGTGATGACGAGAGAAGCGTCGTGGCCAGCGTCCTTGAGCGCGCGAACGAGCGAGTGCGCGATGACGAGATGGCCGCCCTCCGAGAACGGCGGACTCGACGTGACGACCGCTATGCGCGGCACCGTGCCGCCCGAAGCGAAAAGGACCACGCCATCAGCGGCCGACCGTCGCGTAGGCGCCGTTGAGCTGCAACAGCACGCCGAGAAATCGGTTGTCAGGGTTCCCGGGCTCGACCAGTCGTGGGACGATGCCATCGCTGGTCTCGACCGACAACAGGCTTCCCACGCCGCTGCGCGCGTACCAGCCGCGCGCGCGAAGCGACACCGTGACGACTTCGCCTGGCGCAAGATTGACCGTACGCTCGCCCGCCCCTGCCGACAAGGTCACGGTGTTCGGCACGAGGCTGCGGAGGGTGACATCCAGCCTGATGAACGGCTCGCCGCTGCGAATGATGATCTCGGTGCGAGCGCGGCCTGCAACCCAGATCCCGGCTCGCTCAGGAAGCCAGGCGTTGTCATCGAGGAAATAGAGATACAGGCGCGGGTCGCCGTACGGCACGCGCCCGCGGCCGGAGTTGATCATGATCGGCAGGTCGTTCACCATCGTCATCTCGACCGGGAGCAGCGGCAGAAGCCCCTGGCGTGGCGCGAGATACGGTCGAGATGAAGAGACGAAGGGATTGATCAGGATGTGCGCCGTGAACATGGCGCCGCCAATCCAGGCCACGAGCCCGGCTGTCATGGACGATCCGAGTGGAGGCGCCACGAACAGAAGGACCGGATAGAGGCTCAGAAAGTACCGATTGCCCGGTGGGCCGCCGCCGCCGGCCCATGTGAAAGGCAGCCACAGCAGCAGCACACCGGCAGTCACACCCAGAACGCCGAGCGACAGGATCTGCCACACGAAGAGCTCACGTCGCCGCATCACCGACAGCGCCAGAATCACGACGGCCGGAAAGTAGTACGGCAGCAGCCCCGCGTGCCGCCCGACGAAGAAGTACATCACGTTGTCGCGCGTGCGCTGCCAGAACACCTGGCGCTCGAGAAGCACGTCCTCTTTGATGTCATCGGTGGCGAACACAACACCGCGGTTCTCGAAAGTCGAACCCGGCCCATCGTAGGGAAACTTCCCGTAGAACGTCTTCCGATCGCCGCCCTGGTAATTGAACTCACCGCTCGTCGCCGCCGTCAGGAGGAAACATCCGGCCGTGACGAGCGCACAGACCGTCCCGACGACGAAGCCGCCGAGCCAGTCGCGGCGCCACCATCGGAGCAGCACGAGAGGTGCAATGAGCGGCAGATTGATGGGCTTCGAGTAGGTCGCGAGTCCAAGCAGCGCGGCTGCCGCCAGATCCGAGACTGGGCCGCGCAGGAATGCCGCCCAACGGCCTGCAGCGGGCGGCGCCACTTCCTTGTAGAGCCACAAGAAATAGGCGAAGAAGACGAACGCGAAATTGAAGATCTCGGGGGTGAGCCACACCGCATAGAGCGGCGTGATCGACGCGCCCAGGAACGCCAGCGCGAAGAGCGCCGATGGCGCGGGGTCCGCGCGGGCGCGGAGGAAATAGTAGGAGCCCAGGAATACTCCAACCAGCAGTACCACGTGCAAGAGCAGCATGCCGTTCAGCCCGGCGACCCAGACGAAGGGCGCCGCCAGCACAGGATAGATGAACGCCTTGCCGTAGTACAGGGCATCGTGGTTCGAATCAGGCGTGCGTGAAACGTGCACGAGTGGCCAGGTGGAGTCCATCGAGACATCCACCTCCTTCCCGCGCTTCAGGAAGATGCCCTCGGGCCCGCGGCGATAGATGGTCCAGAACCGATGGAGATCGTCCCGATCGAAGGCGAGATCGCGGTCAGAGGCAGCGCTGAGCGCCATCGAGACGTACGTGGCTTCGTCGCCCTTGATGCTGTAGCCGACTTGAACGATGTCGACCGAGAGGGCAATCGCGGCGCCCACAACGAACAGCAGGCCGGCCGTCAGCCAGCCGGGATCGACATGGCCAACACGCGTCGACTGGTGCATCGGACGGCGTTCAGCGGCCATCGGCGCCGGTGACTTCAGCGGAAGCACGCATATATAATACTGGTCTTGCGATCATCGGCGAATCGCCTCGGGCGTTTCCTGTCGTCTTCCCAGGCCCCGCCCGCACCTGCATGATCGAGGCTGAATCCGGCCGACCTTCCATTCAACGCGTGTTGATCGTGGCGCCGACGCCGTTCTTCGGCGATCGCGGTTGTCACGTCCGGATCTACGAAGAAGCGCGCGCGCTCGCCCGGATCGGCATTGCGACCGAAATCGTCACGTATCATGCCGGCCGAGACCTGCCCGACATGGTCATCCGGCGCGCGAGAAAACTGCCAGGCTTCCAGCCACGCGCGCTCGGGCCCGGCTACGGCCGCCCGGTGCTCGACATGATGCTGCTCGGCGCGAGTCACCGGGCCGCCAGGCGCTTTCGCCCGCAACTGCTGCACGCGCACCTGCACGAGGGGATCGCTGTCGGCATCGCCCTTCGATCGTTGACCGGTGTGCCACTGGTGGCTGATCTGCAAGGCAGCGTGACCGAAGAACTGATCGACCACGACTTTCTCCAACCGTCTGGCGCCGTCGTCAAGATGATGCGGCGCTTCGAGCGCTGGCTCGTGAACCAACCCGACGCCGTGGTCTCGAGCTCGACGGCCGGGGCTTCCCTGCTCCAGGCGCAAGGGGTGCCTGCCGCCCGCATCGAGTCGTTGCCCGACGGTGTCGACCTCGAGATGTTCCAGCCGCTGGCGCCCGATCCCGCGCTGGTCCGTCGTTACCATCTCGAGGGTAAGCGCGTTGTCGTGTTCTTGGGCGTGCTGACCGAGTACCAGGGAGTCGACGCACTGCTCGACGCCGTGCCCATCGTCCTGCAGCACGTGCCGGATGCTCATTTCCTGATCATGGGCTATCCCAACGAGGAGCTGTACCGGCAGAAGGTCCGCACGGCCGGCCTGCTCGATCACGTCACCCTGCCGGGCCGAATTCCGTATGACGATGCCGCCCGACATCTCGCACTGGGATCAGTCGCCGTATCGGCGAAGCAGTCGCTGACGGAGGCCAACGGCAAGCTTCTCAACTACATGGCTTGCGCGCTGCCGATCGTGGCGACCGATACGCCGGTCAACCGCGAGATCCTCGGCGATCTCGGGGTCTACGCGAAGGTTGGCGACACGGCCGCTCTCGCCGACCGACTGATCGCGCTGCTTCAGGACGCGGATCGCCGCGCGAAACTCGGACACGCGCTGCGGCACCGGTCGCACACGCAGTTCTCGTGGCCTTCGCTCTGCGAGCGCCTCGTCCGCGTCTATCACCGGGTAGCCAGGCCGCAGACGCACGATCGACATGCAGCGCAGCTTTGAGCGGCTCCGCCACGAGCGCTTCGACGTCCTGGTGATTGGGGGCGGAATCACCGGCGCGTGCCTCGCGCACGACTGTGCGCTTCGCGGGCTGTCGGTCGCCCTCGTCGAAAAGGGCGACTTCGCCTGCGCAACTTCCTCGGCGTCCTCCAAGCTGCTCCACGGTGGTATCCGCTACCTGCAACGCGTCGAGCTTCGCAAGGTGCGCGAGTCTGCACTCGAGGCCGCCTACTTTCAATGCATCGCGCCACACCTGACGCGCTGGGTGCCATTTCTGGTCCCAACCCGACGATCGTTCGGTCGGGGCCGGGCGGTATTGCGCACGGGAATGCTGATCTACGAGCTCCTGGCCGCCGGGCACGACCGTCTCATCGACGACCCGTCGAAGCGGCCACCGAACAGTCGCTTTCTGAGCCGGGACGAGACGCTCCAGCGTGTGCCCCTTCTCGCGGATGCCAGGGACCTGACTGGCGCTCAAGTACTGCATGAATCGCACATGTACAACTCCGAGCGCATGGTCCTCGCCTTCCTGAAGTCTGCCGTGGCCAATGGCGCCGTCGTCGGCAACTACCTGCCAGTGACCGCGTTCGTTCAGGAGGGCTCGCGCGTAGCGGCCGTGTCGGTCACTGACGCGCTAGGCGGGGACCGCTTCGACATCAAGGCTCGTGTGGTGGTCAACGCTGCCGGTCCGTGGATCCCAGGGCTGAACGCCACCCTCCCGCGTGCCCGGCTGACGCGCGAGGTGACGCATTTCTCGCGTGGTGCGCACATCGTGACCCGAGCCCTGAGCGATGAATATGCTCTGGCGCTCGCGACGTCCCGACCAGCCGAAACCGTCGTCGATCGCGGTGGACGCCATGTCTTCGTCATTCCCTGGCGTGGCCACTCGCTGATCGGGACTTCCAACGCCTCCTTCACCGGCACGCTCGATCACGTCCGCCCGACGGGCGACGACGTGGCGGCGCTCTTGAGCGACATCAACGGCGCCCTGCCACAGGCAAAACTGACCGCGCACGACGTCCGCTATGCATACGCGGGCCTGTACCCGTTGACCGCCGAAGCCATCCGGCCCGACGTGTATCAAGGCACCGGGCACTACCAGGTCGTCGATCACGCAGCGGTCGCCGGCGTCGAGGGCCTCGTTTCCGTGCTCGGTGCGAAGTACACGACCGCGCGACGGGTCGCGGAAGTGGGCGCCAACGTAATCGAACAGAAACTGGGTCGCTCTCGCTCGGCCTGCCGAACGATGGTCACGCCACTCTGTGGCGGAGACATTCCGCGACTCGCCGATTTCACCGCTCGGGCCCTGTCGACACTGTCCAGCGCGCTCGACGAAGCCACCGTCCGGCACCTCATCGCGAGCTACGGCACTGAGACCGATGCAGTCGTGGCTGCAGGGGTTGCGACGCCGTCGGGCCTGCTCCGCCTTGCGCCAGGCCGCGAAACGATCGAGGCCGAGGTGGAGTACGCCGTGAGCCACGAGCAGGCGCTGCGCCTCGAGGACGTCGTCCTGAGACGCACGGGGCTCGGCACGCTTGGCCACCCGGGCAAAGCATGCCTCGAGCGGTGTGGAAGGATAATGGGAGCCCGGCTGGGCTGGACCGCGGAGCATCTGGCCCGGGAAATCGCCCAAACCGAGCAACAGTTGCAGCCTCCGGTGTGACCCCCCACTTTGGGGGAGTCGACTGAACTGGCGCGGCTGTGCTAACTTTTTTGGTCGCTTTTCCGATAAGACTTATGAGATTGCGCAGCCTTCTTCTATTCCTTCTCTTCCCTCTGGTCATCAGTTGCAGCGCGTCCTCACCAAGTGGCCCCTCGGGGCCAGAAGCTGAGATTCCGTTCAGCGAGCTCGGTCTTGCATGTCCGGCTGATATCGATACGGAATCCGAGCGCGGCGGGCCACGCGTGACGAATTTTCCAGAGCCATCGGTTGCTGACGGCCTACCCGACGCGGATTTCTCCTGCTCGCCCAGGTCGGGCACGGCGTTTCCGATCGGCACGACGAACGTGACGTGCACGACCTCGGACATCAAGGACCATCCCAGTTGCCGTTTCTCGGTGCGCGTCAATCGTCCGGCGACGCTCAGCAAGACACGGTTCCTGGCCTTCGGCGACAGCATCACCGAAGGGTACATGGAACTGACGCCGTCCCTGATCACGCTTGCTCCGGCATTCGCTTATCCAGAGCGGCTCGAGGGGAAGCTGGAGGGTCGTTATCACCTGCAGGATTTCACCGTGATCAACAGCGGTGTGGGAGGCGAGGACACGAAGGAAGGGTTGCGCCGGATCAGCCGCACGCTCGACGCCGAGCATCCCGACGTGTTGCTGCTGCTCGAAGGTGTCAACAACGTCAAAAATGACGGCGCGTCGGCAGTCGCCAGCGATCTTCGACAAATGGTGAACATCGCGAAGAATCGAGGGATCGACGTGTTCATCGCGACGCTGACGCCAATCTCGGACGGCCGCGAGGTCCTGCACCAGGGAACCCGCGCAGCCATCAACGAGCTCAATCCAAAAATCATCGACTTGGCCGCTGATCTCAACATCACGGCCGTCGATCTCAATACCGCGTTTGGTGACGATCGCGAACTGCTCGGCCCGGACGGGTTTCACCCCTCCAATCTCGGCCACCGGAGGATGGCCGACGAGTTCTACGAAGCGATTACCGACCGCCTGCAGAAACAGCTCAGATCGCTGACCGACTAGTTGCCCGCCGGCGGGCGAGAATTCACGTCGTGGATCGAAAAACGGCCTCGACCGTGGTGTCGGCGGTGACCTGCATCTCGAGCCGCGAGCCCGTATTCGCCAGCCGCTCGCCATTGACGACCCAGTACGCGAACTCGCGGCCCCGCCTGCCCACCACGTCGACTTGCACGTTCATGTCGTGGAAATACCATCCCTCATAGTGGTTGCCGACGTGGTGACCATCGATCGTCAGCTCGGCGCCTTCCGGCGCGGTGAGCTCGTATCGATAGCTCCCAGGTGAACCCACATACTCCGGCGCCCGCCGCATCAAGGCTGCGGTCCGCATCCGCAGGAAGCGCTGGAGGACAGCCAGATAGTCGGTGTGGGGAACCCGGAAGGACGCGGCGGTCCGCGCGTAGTAGTCGTAGCGTTCCTGCAGGAACTCTGGCGTCAATTGATGGTTGACGGCATCGACCAGCGCGCGCTTGAAGTACTCGCGGTAGTCGGGATCTTCCCGCACGAGCCGGCGGATCACTGCGGTCCGCGTGTCGTGGTCGCGGAAGAGCGTTCGGAACGTGTCGTGCTCCCAGGGCGATCCGCGCCGGGCGCTCTGATAGAGATCCTGGAACGCATGATCCATATCCCAATTGACGAGAAACCATCGGCTGTCGGGCCGCGTGTCGTCCTTGAGCACCAGACCTTGAACCGGGTCGGTCACCGCGCACCACAGAACGGCGATGAACCACCGGGTAAAGCTTTCGAGATCGAGTGAGCGTTCCACCTCCGCGCGCGACAGCGTGGGCGGGTTTCGCTGGCGCTGCCACGCGTTCATCGGGAACGCCGAACGCGCCGTAAAATTCGCGTGGCCGAACCGGGAGGCCACGAACGACGCGTCGACGATGTGCTCGGTGAGGACATAGGCGCCTTGCGGCTGGCCGTTCAGAAACACCAGCGCCGGCTTGGTGTCTGGCGTGATGCCGCCGAGGCGGCGGGCGATGTCGTACGCCAGAGGATTGACGAAGTGCCACCACATGCCTCGCTTGTCCTGGCGAAGATCGTTGTGGACGACCAGACGCGTGAGTGGCTCGCGGGAGGGCGTGAAGATCAAGGCGCGCGGAAACTCGTCCGCGCCGTACTTCTTGCGAAAAAAGAGCCGGTAGCTCATCACCGGCGAGAACTCGCGGCTCTTCCCCCCATGCACGCGTATACCTGCCTCGGCCGCGAACAGCAGCTGCCCCCGGTCGAAATACGATACGAACACCGGCCGCTCCCAGTCGACGCCTCTCTCGAGCGTGTTCCGCAGGATTCCCGTCTTCTCATCGTAGAGATCGTCAGGCTCGACGTAGAGGGACATGACGGGCACGCCACGGCCAATCTCGGCCGACGGCACGACCATGCTGCTGGGCATGCTTCCGGGCGTTCGCTGGATCGCAAACACGAGCGAGGGAAACAACTTGAAGCGCTCGACGGCGAGGGCCACGAGCAGCAACAGCGCAACGCCAGCCGCGATGAGAATGGCCGATCGGTGGCGGTGCAACGCGCTCGACCTCACAGCGCTCCAGGTCGATTGAAGAAGACGTTGAAGCTCGACCCGGCCGCCGCCTGCTCCAGCTCGCCTTGCAGGGCCATCAGAGCCTGCGGCGTGAGACCGTTGAAGTTGTACGAGAGCACGACCTGGCCATCGTTCTTCGACAGGCTTTCGAGTCGCCCTTTCACGAGCCGCTTCTGCAGGAGGCCTGTGATGGTCTCGCCGTGTTCCTGGTAGCGTTCGGTCGGAACGGTCAGGACGATCAACCCGTCCTGTGCGGCAGTCCGGAGTCTCGCCGGGCCGAACGCCTGCACCAGCAGCGCGACGACCGCAACGAGCAGAATGATCCCGAGAAACATCAGCTTGAAGGTTGCGCAGGCGATGGCGGAGGCAATCACCAGCATGATGAACCCGATTTCCTCGGGCTCCTTGATGGGCGTACGGAACCGAACAATCGACAGCGCACCCAGCAAGCCGAGTGACAACGGCAGAGAAAACTGGATGGCGAGGAAGATCGCCGTAATCGAGATGCCGAGGAGCGGGAACGCTCGGTGCACCTGGCTGCCGGTCGCCCGGCTCGCATAGAAATGTGTATAGAGATAGGCGATCAGAAAAGAGCTGAACAGCGAGACGAGCATCAGAAAGAGAAACGACCCAAACCCAATCTGATTCATCGCCTGGGTGTTGCCGCCGGCCAGCACCGACAGAATCTGATTCAATTGCTGCTGCATAGAACTCCTCGGACCTCCGTCACTAAACGGCGAGCCGCCGGCTGTGCTGATAACAGGCCCAATACTTGGAGAACGACGTCCGCCGCCCTCCGAGACTGGTGATGGTGTAGAGCGTTGCGGGAATCTCGGCGAAATGCCCCTTGGCCTCGACGATGGCAATCCGTAGCGCTCCCGGGACGACTGGCGCGAACACGCCAGGAGACGCGGCGGGACACGAGATGTTCGTGTCGAGCGACACCCGGGCATGGCCCGCCAGGTCTACCCAGCGCTCACGCTCGTAGCGGATCAGAATCGTCGGAACGAGCGTGGGATCGACCGCCAGGCCGCGCGCCCGCAACCGCTTCGGAAGCTCCACGAGCATGGTGTCGTCCAGCCCGCGCGCCATCAGTTCGGGGCCCGTTTCCGGCAACGGGATGCGAACCTTTTCCCGGCGGTTGCCGATACGGTATTTGGCTTCGAGAAACGCCCGCCCGCCCTGCTCCGGACTGTGTGGCGGTGAATACCAGCGAACCCGGACCTTCGTCTTCAGATAATCGCTGTTCACCTTCTCGTACAACAGTCGCCAGTCGCGCGTGTCGTAATAGATGCTGGACACGACGCCGTGGGCAAATTCGGGATCGGGCCGCACGGCGCCCCGAAGCCACGCGCGGAGCGCGGGGACGGCAGTCGGCGCCAGGGCGAATTTGAGTTCGTGCTCGAGCAATTCGACCACGGGCGCGGGGTGCGTCCGGGCGAACGGTTCACGTGTTCGATCCTCTGTCTCGATCACGCCGAGAAGCTCCGTTGTCGAAATATCAAGCGTAGCACAGCGGTTGGTACGTGGGTCAGTTCGCCGGCGAAGGCGCGGCGCCGTGCCGCCCCGGACGCATCAGCCACATGAGCGCGACGCCGCCCATGGCGTATTCGACCATCTGGGACAGGCCGTGCGCGAGAATGCCCGAGATGATGGCGTGCTCCCGGTTGAACCCGAGGCGCGTAAAGGTGAACGCCCACACGCTCTCGTATGTTCCAAAACCGGCGATGCCGTGAATGGGCAGCGCCGCTGAGAGCTCGGCGCCGACGACCCCCAGGAACACGCGGAAGAAGCCGACCGAGGCCATGGTATAGCCGAACGGCGCCATCACCGCGAGGAACAGGAAGTAATAGCTCGCGAATTTGCAGAGCCTGACCAGAACTGACGTGGCAAGCACGCTCAGAAAGATGCCGCGGCGCCGGATGTCGCCCAGCGCGCGCGCGGTGAGATCGAGCTTCACCGCGAGGTCGTGGATGCGCCCCGTGGTGCGGCTCGCCAGCCGCCGCGCGACCCCAGCCGCAATGGGCTCTGCCAGCCGAATCGCCGCGTACGCCACGATGGCCATCCCGACGCCGAGGGCCACCAGCCACTCCACCGGGACGAGCTCGCCTCCCCCGACGGCCACCACCGCCAGCACGATCAGCGGACCGAGCGCCACCACATCGAACAGGATGGACAGGACGAGCGTCGACAGCCCTTCCTCGAGCGGCCGTCCGGCCCGGGTCGTCAGCAGGTAGACGTAGGAGAGCTCGCCCAGCCGGGACGGAAGCAGATCGATGAACAGGCCGCGCGCAAGTGTGACGGCGACCAGAAACGACCACCGCACGCGGCGCGCGAGGAGAAGCCAGAAGCGCGTCGCGCGCGCCGCCACACCGAGAATCGTGGCGGCGCCGAATGCCGCCAGCGCGGTCCGATCGACGGATCGAGCGACCCGCCACAACTCGCGTGGATCGATCTGGGACAGCAGATACCACAAGAGCCCGATCGACAGCAGCGCCGAAACAATCCAGGGCAACCAGCGCCGCATGGGCTAGGCGGACTGGTTCGCCGATCCGCTGCGCTCCCGAATCACCCGCGCCGGGGTGCCGGCCGCGATGGCGAAGTCGGGCAGGTCTCGTGTGACGACGGCGTTGGCGCCGACGATGACATCATGACCGAGCGTCACGCCGTCGAGCACGCAGACACCGGCGCCGAGCCAGCCGTTTTCGCCGATGGCAATTCCTTGCGACGGGCGCTCCTGATCGACGACCGGCACATCCGTCCGGCTGAAGTCGTGGCCACCGCCAATGATGTAGGTGTAGCCGGCAAGCAGCGTATTTCGTCCGATGCGAACGGAGCTGGCGGAAAAAATGGAACAGAAGGAGCTCACGTTGACGCCGTCCTCCAGCACCAGGTTCCCGTCTTTGGTATTGAGGCTCGTATGACGGCCGATGAACACGCCGTCACCGATGGTGATGCCCTGGTTCGTTTCACCTTTGGCATCGAGCACCACGCCGTCGTCGATCACAACATTGTCGCCGATGCGGATCTTCGAGGGATGGCGGAGCGTGACGTCGGTGCCGAAGAACACGTTGCGGCCGCAGGCTCCCAGTAGACGGGGATACAGGCGGGATCGGAGCAGCAGACCGAGGGCGCCGGCCCGGCGGGTGGCCAGCATCGTGATCAGCTCGTACTCGATAAGCGGCCACCAGCCCGGCCGACCCACGACCAGATGCTGATATCGCTCGCGCGTCGTGCGCCGCGGGTCGAAGATGGCACGCGGCACGTTGTCGAGCTTTTCAGCCATCGGCTCGGAATGCGCTTTCAAGCCGTCTGCCGGCGGAGGTTCAGCATCGAGACGTCGAAGGCCGACGGCAGCAATGTGACCAGCAGTACGGCATCGGCCACGAGCATCGTCGATAGCGACTGATCCGTCGGCACACCCATCAGCGCAGCCAGATAGACGAACGAGGCCTCCTGCACGCCAAAGCCACCCAGTGAGATCGGCAGCCGTGCGATCGTCAGCGCCAACGGCACCGCGGCGATGAAGACTTCCAGCGGGATGTCGAAGCCGAGGCCGCGCGCGACGACGTAGTTCATCATCACGGGAATGAAGCACTCGACGATCGACAACACATAGAAGAGAAAGAGTGTCCCGCGGCTGTTCTCGTACCGCGCGTAGGCTTCGGCCACCCGCACGAGCTGCGAGCTCTTGCCCTGGTGCCGCCCGGCCCACCAGCCGGCGACTCGTATCGACAGCAGGAACGCGGCCGATCCCACCACGACCACGCCGACCACGAGGGCCGCGAGCGACGCCACGTGCACCTGGGCCAGCGTCGTCGCCAGGATCACACAGCTCACGATCGCCACCGTGGCCATCGCAATCAGTCCGATGCTGCGTTCAACGACGATCGACGCCGTCACATCGTGCACACCGAACCGGCGCACGGCAATGACGCGGATGGCATCGGCGCCGAGTGTCACGGGCAGGAACAACCCGGCGAACGACGTGGCGAAGTACGCGCGAATGGTCGTCCACAGATCGATGAGCACTTGCTGGCTTCGCAAGAGCAGCCACCACTTGAATGCCATCACCACGCGATCGAGCGCCGTCAGCAGCACCGCGAGCAGGAACGCGCCCGCGTTCATGCGCGCGATATCAGCGACGAGCGTGCGGGGGTCGGCGACCATGAAGGCCAGCAGGACCAGCAGACCAATCGTCAGGGCCAGACGCGGCGCGAAGCTCAGGAGGCGTGCGGTCACGGCTGCTACGCGGCCCGGGCCGACCGGCGCTCGATGAATCGACGATGCCAGAGCGCACGCGTTCATCAGGGCCCACAGCACGTGGTTGTGGTTGTGGGTGCGGCGGAGATGCTGCTCGATGAGAGATTGACGAACGCGATGATTGAAGTGCTCGCGAACGAGCGGCGATTGATCTGAGCGTCGCGACCATGTAGTCGCGCAGATCCGTCGCGCAGCCAGTTCTTGATCGGCAGGCTGTAACCCTGCTTGCCGCGCTCGAGAATGAAATCGGGCAGCATGCCCTGCATGGCCTTGCGGTAGATGCGCCTTGGTCCGGATGCCCGGGAAACTTCAGCTCGCTGGGAATCCTCGCGACGAACTCCACCAGCGCGTGGTCCAGGAACGGCACGCGCACCTCGAGCGAGTGCGCCATCGACATCTTGTCCACCTTCATCAGGACCGAATCGGGCATCGTCAGCCGCAGATCGACGTAGCAGCTCCTGCGACAGCCGATCCGCGCCAGCCGCCGCGCTCGCGCTGCGCGCGAATCGGATCGAACGGATCGCGCCTGGACCCGCGCGAGGAACTCCGGCGGAAACAGCGCGCTGATCCTGGTCGGCCGACGAGAAGTACTGCCAGCGCATGTGCCCGGCCGTCGTCAGGCAGCGACGCGCCCTCGACGAACCGCTTGCAGCAGGTTGACGGCGCCCTTCTTCTGTTCCTGATCGGGCAGCCGCCGCACGACGGCCTCGATCAGGCGCGCCGGACGGCTCCTGGAATGCGTGAATAGAGCTGGGCGTTGCAGCTTCGAGGCGATGAACCGGTCGTAGCCGACGAAGACCTCGTCGCCACCCTCCCCCGACAGACACACCGTGACGTGCTCGCGGGCACGCCGCGAGAGCACGCAGAACGGGATCGACGACAGATCGGTCATCGGCTCGTCGAGGTGCCACACGGTCGACTCGATCAGCCGCGGGTGTGATCGGGCTCGATCACGATCTCATGGTGTTCGGTACCGTAGTGCTTCGCTACGCGGCGCGCGTAGTCCCACTCGCTGAACGTGTCGATCCTCGTAACCGATCGTGAAGGTCGGAAGAGGCTGCGTGGTCGCCTGCCGCGCGTAGGCCAGCACGGCCGTCGAATCGAGCCCGCCAGACAGGAACACGCCGAGCGGGACGTCCGACATCAGCCGCTTCTCGCACCGCCTCCCCGAGCAGCCGGCGGATGCCTGCGATGTACTCGTCCTCGGATCGATCCTGCGGCCTCGAAGCGAACGTCCCAGTACTGCCGGACATCGAGGTGCGCCCCGGTCGACGAACAGCAGATGCCCGGCCGGCAGCTTCTGGATGCCCTTGAACATCGTCGCCGGTGCCGGGACGAACTCGTAGCCGACGTACTGATAGAGCGCGTGAAGATCCAGCTCGCTGACGGCACAAGGCCGGGCGCGAGTATCGACTTTGATCTCCGAGCCGAACAGCAGACGTGCATCCATCCCAGTGGTAGTACACGGGCTTGATGCCGAGCCGATCGCGGCCGACGACCAGCGTCGACGAGTCGGCTGTCCCAGATTGCGAACCCGAACATGCCCTGGAAGTGATCGACGAAGCGTCTCGCCGTACTCCTCCCACGCGTGCACGATGACCTCGGTATCGCAGCGCGTCGCGAAACGGTGCCCTTTCTGCTTCGAGCTCCTGCTGGACTGCGGCGTGGTTGTAAATCTCGCCGTTGTAGACGACCCAGACGGTGCCGTCCTCGTTCGACAGGGGCTGGTGTCCGCCCTCGAGATCGATGATTTTCAGACGCCGGACGCCGAGCACCGCGTGCCCCCGTCGTACATGCCCGATCGTCCGGACCGCGATGGACGATCGTGTCGAGCATCGACGGTCCACGAGCTCTGGCCCGGGCCGGGCACCAGGGCGCGTATCGAAGAGGCCCGCTATGCCACACATCTCAGAACGGCTCCTTCATGCCGATGATGGGACTCGCCCACTTCAGGCTACAGGTATCCGTGCTGGCGATACCATTCGGCCGTGCGGGCAGAGGCCGGTCGGCAGATCGATCTTGGGATCGTATCCCAGATCCTTGCGGGCGCGGTCGATCCGAAACGCCCGGTTCTGGCGAAACCAGTCCGCGCGGCGCCGGAACAGCGGCGGCTCGATGCCGAGCGGCGTGCACGACGGCCTCGCACGCGGCGGCGACGCGACCCAGAGCGGCGTGAACGGCAAATGAACGATCCGGACGTCGATGCCCGATGCTGCGACCCACCGCCCGCACCAGTCGTATCGAGCGGATAGTACCGCTCGTCGCCGATGAGATACGCCTCGCCCTTGCCCGGGCGCTCTGCCAGCCAGCTCGAACGCGTCCACGAGATTGTCGATATAGAGCGGATGGTAGTAGGTCTGGCCTCCACCGAACATCAGGAACCGGCCCCTGCGCACGGCCCGGAAGAGGAACAGGAAGCGTGCTGGATCGCCAGGGCCGTAGATCGCCATCGGCCGCAGAATCGCGGCCGGCAGACCCTTGGCCACGAGAGACTGGACTTCCTGCTCACCCTGTACTTCGTGTCCTGGTAGTAGTCCTCGGGGGCAATCGGCGACGTCCTCGTCCCCCGGCGGAGTCCTTGATGTCGCCGTGAACGCCTTGCGTCGAGCAGTACACGAACGACTCGACGCCATGACGCAGCGCCGCCTCGCCGACGATGCGTGTGCCAAGCGCGTTGACGTCGTGGTAAACCCGCTTGGGCAGGTTGATCTGGCGGAACACGGCCGCAACGTGAAAGACGCGCCGGCACGCCGCGAAGTGAGCCCGTCGACCGTCTTTTCGTCGGTAACACTGCCGAGCGTGATGGCCGCGCCAGCCCGCCCGAGCTCGTCGGCGAATAGCCCAGCCGCCGAGTCCAGAACCCGCACGTCGTGGCCGCGACCAAGCAGACGACGGACCAGGTGGCTACCGGTAAACCCGGTACCGCCCGTCACCAATACCTTCATGTAGGCGAGAGAACGCTCCGGAAAACCCGAATCGGCAAGCGGTGACCACTATAGCACGCAGCCCGGTGCCGTTGAGGCAGCCGCCTGCGCACCGGCGGGCGAAATTGCGCTAAAGCGCGCAACGAGCAGGTCCGATAAGGTCTCCGACCCGGTTTCCGAGGTTCATCCACTTTCACGAGGTTTCCATGGTTTCGAGCCCCGCTCCCCGATCACGAGTCGTTCCTTCCCTGCCCCTCATCATCGTCGCGGCGATGTTGAGCGGGTGTGATGCCAGCAAGGGCTCCCTGCTCGCACCGACCGATGCCAACATCACGCTGGACGCCTCATCGCCTCTTCTGCAGGTGAACTCCACAGCGTCTATCGAGGTTTCGGCAGCACAGGGTGACGGCTCGCCGGTCGCGGACGGTACCGAGGTATTCGTCAATGCCACCATGGGCTCGCTCAACCAGGCCAAGGTGAGGACTCTCGGCGGTCAGGCGCTGGTCACCTTCCGCGCCGGCGCCGTGCCCGGACTTGCCCGTATCGAGGCTTCGTCGGCGGGCGCCCGCGCGGCCGTCGAAATTCCGGTCCTCTCTTCGGTACCGACCAAGGCACAAATGACCGCATCCCCGGCTCAGTTGGCACCTGGGGGTGGGCAGACAACCGTGACGCTGAAGGTCACGGACCCAGGCAATCAGCCCGTGAGCGGCGTGCCGATCAGACTCAGCACGACCGCGGGAACGTTCAATCCGTCAGGCACGATCACGAGCGATGCCCAGGGGGTGGCGAAGGCGACCCTCAGCACGACTGAATCTGTCACGGTGTCGGCCCATATCCTCGAGATCCGGGTGGCGCGGCTCGATGTCAACGTCCGGTCGAGCGTAGACCTGTCTCTCTCGATGAAGCCCGACAAGCCACGCGAGGATCAGGAGGTGACATTCACGATCAAACCCTCCGATCCGGATATCACCGGCGCATGGTCGATGAACTTTGGTGACGGCACCAGCAGAAATCTTGGTTCTCACAAGGGCACGGTGACGGCAGCGCATACGTATTCCAGGGCAGGTGGCTTCAACGCGACGGCACGGTTCAAGCCGAGCGGCGGCGATGAAGTGCGCCAGACGATCCGTGTCACGGTTCAGGCTGCGTCGCCCGCGCCGACTCCGGAGCCCCAACCCGAGCCTGGACCCGAACCGGAGCCGGAGCCGGAGCCAGAGCCGGAACCAGAGCCGGAACCAGAGCCCGAGCCCGAACCGTCGCCTTCAGGCGGCGACGAGATGAGCCTCAGCGGCGTCAGATGGCTCCATACGGACGTCAGCGACTGGAGGATCACCTCGAAGATCACGGACGTCGACATCTCGAGCTCCAAAATCTGTATCGAGCACACCAAGGCCGGAGACTGGCCCGGATCGACCGTGGAGGGGAATCCCTGGATCTTCGCGAATATCGACGGCCGATGGTACGCCGCCACCTATGAGTGGCTGAAATCTGGGCAGATTTGCAAAGGGATCACGCGGGACAACATCGGCCCGCACACCAAGAAGGAGCCGATCGAGTCGTGGAAGCCGAAGTCCGGCGAGCTGGTGGGCTTCATGATCTCAGGGCTCGCTCGCAGCAGTGACCGCAACGTCAAAGAACGCAGCCAGGTCGTGATGATTCGCTGGCCGTAGGCCGGAACGGCAGAAGCGATCTCGTCAGCGCGCGGAACGTTGCGCAGGAACCAATGCGGCGTCTCCAGGCGGCCGTCCCAGGAGCTCTTCGAAAATCTCGAGCACCTGGGCGGCCGTTCGATGCCAGTCGAACTGGGCCGCCCGCCGACGTCCCCGCTCCACCAGTGACGCGGCCAGAGCTGGCTCGCCCACTACGCGCTCGACGGCGTCGGCAATGTCCTGCGGGTCCAGCGGGTCGACCAGGAGCGCAGACTCGCCAGCCACTTCGGCCAGCGCCCCGCGACTCGAGGTGATGACGGGACACCCCGACGCCATGGCCTCAATTACGGGCAGGCCAAACCCTTCATAGAGAGACGGGAACAAGAGCGCAGACGCCATCGCGTAAAGCGTCGGCTGATCATCGGGCGCGACCCACCCGATCCGGACAACACGATCGCGAAGTCCCAGCGTTTGGATCATTTTTGTCTCTGGACCCGACTTCCAGCGGTCAAATCCGGACAGCACCAGCTGATGCGGGATGCTGCTCTTGAGGACGGCCATCGCGCGCAACATCCCCTGAAGGTTCTTGAGGGGTGTCAATCCGCCGACGAACAGCAAATACTGATCCGGCAGGCGGTAGCGTGCCCGAACGCGCTGCCGATCGGTTTCCGTCACCGGTTGGGCGAAACGATGGTCGAGCCCGTGCGGAGTGACGTGAATCTTCCCCGACTTGATCCCCATGTACTCGACGATGTGCGCCTTGACCGTGTGCGACGGACACAAAATGGCGTCCGCATGATGGCAGTACCTCGGCATGACGGTATGGACGTAGAGCCGATCGAGGGGAGGAAAAACCTCGGCTTCCACGAATTGTTCCATCCCGTGCAACATGAACACCGTGCGGAAATTGCCACGAAGGGGGACTGACAACTTGGGGTTGAAAACGAGGTCCAAGCCCTCCCGTTGAGCAACGGCCGGGACCGCGCGCTGATCCCACGTCCAGCGCGTGCGCGCGCCTATCTCGATCACCCGCGACGTTTGGCGCCACGGGTCCGAGGTTCACGCCAGGAGGCAGGAACAGGACATATTCATTGATCGAGTCCCGCCGGAGCAGGTTCTCGACAATCCGCAGGGAATAGACAGCAATCCCGCCCCGCTCCCGGTAGTGGCGCCACATTATGCCGATACGCACGGTCGACCTCAGCCGCCAGCCGGCGACACCGGCGGGCGGACACGTTGTGCGCTACCTCGAACGGATCAAGGCCTCCAGCTGAGGCCGCCGTCCGTACACCTCAATCGTCGGCGACACGAAATATCCCTCGAACATGGGATCGAGTTTCATGTACAGGCCCTTGTTGATGAACGGGGCTTCGAACCGCTTGAGGAGCCGATAGCGGCTATCGGGGTGTCTGAGCCGGTCGTAGGCCGCCTGGTGGCGAAGGAGGCCGTCCCGGTAGCCGCGGGCGTAGACGAGCGAGCTGATCTCAACCGCGTCGAAGTTCAGCGGCCTCCAGCGAACGCCGCGAACGCCGCGATCGGGCATGAAACGAATCGTGTACCGCTCTTCATTGCGAGGCACACCGACGTAAGAACGTCCTCCGACCATCAGCAGGCGTGAACCGACGGGCAGCCCGTGATCGAGCCATCGGCCGGCCTGCACCCTTGTGTCCAGCGCAAAGCGACGCGTCGTCTGAAACGCGAACACAGAGGTATAAAGAAGGGTGGCCACGACGGCGAAGACGGCCGCAGCGTGACGCCATCGAGAAGCCGAGCCCAACCACGCTCCTTGCCAGAGACCCGCGAGGATCACGCCGGGAACGAGAACGGGCATGTAGTAGCGCAGTGGCGTGAACCTCAACGATCCGGTGAAGCCGAAGAACACGCCGATGAAGCTCAGGACAACCAACCGACGCCGGTCGAAAGGCCAGCAGGCCCAGAGCGTGCCGATCAGCGCACTGGCATAGAGGGCGAACCCCAGACTGAAGGGCCAGGCAGCCACCAGCTGATAGACGTACTTGCGGTATTGCGGGCCGTCGGCGGGTACGCTGAACCCGTCCTGGTAGCTTTGCGCGTGGTCGTACTTGTACGCCATCGCCGCCAGGAGGTCGCCGAAGCGCAGAAAGCTGTACGGAGTGACCACGAAGCAGACGACGATCGAGACCAGCGCCGCGAGGGTGAGCCCTTTGAGCGTCGAAGGCACTGGGCGCTTTGACGACAGCGCCGCGACGACTATCGGTACGGCGCCGAGCGCGGCGGTGTACTTGCTGCCGGTGGCGAGACCCAGCATGGCACCAGCAAACACATAGTCCCGCAGCCGGCCGGTCCGAATCAGTCGAACCGCCGCCCATAACGTCATCGCCACCCAGAACGTCATCATGACGTCGGTGACGGCCACGTGGCTTTCCCAGACGTGCAGCGGCATCAGCGCCACCCACAAGGCCGCCAGAATCGCGCCAGCCGTCGCTGCACCAAGCTCGGAGGCAATGCGATAAGCCACCACCGCGGTCGCCGCTCCGAACGCGGCGCTGATACAGCGACCGACAATGTGCACCTGCCAGGTCTCGTGACCGATGAGACCCATCGCCTGCAGCAGGCTGCTGACGGCGGCGGTGAGATAGATGAAAAAGGTCGGGTAGTTCAGAAACACCGGATCGAGCGTCTCGCGGCCAAAGGTGAGTTCGCCGCGGAGCACCCCCTGCACGTTGCTCATCACGCGCAGCGCGTGCACGATGACGTGATTCGTTTCGTCGGGGTGGAGATTGACCCGTTCGGGCGCACCCCACGAAATGGCCCAGAAGCGGAACAATGCGGCAAGGGCAAGCACCGCGATCATCGCGATGCGCGGCCACGTCCAGGCGACAGTGAGAATGGTGGGGAGACTGCCGGCCGAACCCGCACGGACCGACCACGGGCGGACAGAGATGTCCGAAATGCTGCGCGCGAGGCGCTTGGCTGGCTGGTCGCTCACCTATGCGATTCCTTCACCCGTCTTCCGCGCCACGACAATCAGCGCCATGGCGACACGCGGAAACACTCGGCCCAATGGAAACAGTGCGCGCATGGCCCATTTGAACCGCGAACGGTTCAGCTCGGCCTGCAGGAGATCGTCGACGTGGCCGAGCCCGAAGAGGTTCTTGAGGCACACCTCGAGGTGTACGCACGACTGCATGATGAATTCGAAGCCATACCGCGGCAGGAGGTCGCGGGTCAGCTCGCGGTACGACAGCTCGCTCAGGTGATCCGCGCTGTAGGGCCGCTCGACGCGATCGGCGCGCGAGACCAGGCGATCGCGATTCGGAGTGGTGATGATCGCGACGCCACCAGGCTTCAGCACCCGATTCCATTCGCGGAGCGTCAGCGGCACGTCGGGTACGTGTTCGATCACCTCGCCGGCAAACAGTGCGTCAAACGTGGCGTCGCGGAACGGCAACGCGGACGCATCGAACACGCCCCACCGCTGATACGGGAAGTCGTGTGCTCGCGATCTGACCGAGTCGTAATTGAGGTCACCCGCGACGACCTCGAATGGAAACTTCATGTCCATCTCGGTGAAAAGCGAGCGGCCACACCCGACATCCAGGACGCGCCCCCCCTGGGGAATGACCGACGTGAACAGCCGGCGCAGTTGCCGCAGCTTGTAGGCGTGCAGCTCCCAGAGAAACGGCGCGTCGACAGGCGCAGAGATACCCTTCACTGGTGAACTGCCGCGCATAGAAGGCGCGCAGGATGTCGCGATCGGGGAACTTCAGCAGCATCGGCTCGACGTGACGAATCGCATCGTCGTTGTCGTGATCCCTGAAGGCGAGAACCAGATCGCAGAGCGGTGTGAACGTGAAGTCGGGGTTGAACCACGCGTCCACGGCCTCTATTGCCCGGCCGTCGACTGCCAGTTGCACCGACTCCTTCCGGATGGGCGCGAAGTCGCAGTGAACCGTGGCCACTCCTCGCCCCGGGGGCAGCTTAAACTTCCACCACCCGAGGTGCCCCGACGGATGGGATCGATCCCGAAAGGCGTAAAAATCGGTGGTGAAGGTATAGAGCTCGGGCGTTTTCACCGAAAAGCGGAACGAGCCCGCGCCGCGACGGTTGCGCATGGTGATCGCCGCACCACCCTGGATTCGCCGACGCCACAGCAGCTTGGTTCCAATCATTTGAGGAGCTCGATCCCGAACCGGCAGCCCAGATACCGCCGATCTTCGGATTGCGAATCCACGTCGGCCGGACGGAAGCCGTTGGCCGGTGTGATGTCGAGGGCGACGGTGCGCTCCCCCGATGGCACCGGCACATAGACGTCACGTGCCTCCCAGGCCGCCAGGTCCAGGCGGGTTTGCTGCCCCGCGCTCACGACGGTGACAGGTCCTTTCGCGGCGCCGTTCTCGAGCTTCACGCGAACGAGCGATGCGCCGGCGGGAACGACCAGGAGCGACGCTGTACGCCCTGCTCTGACCCAGGACAGCGGCCGCTCGGGATAGCTCTGCTCATCGAGAAAGCAGACGAACCCGCCCGGTCGGCCATCGATCGGCATGATCGCGCGTGGAACGTTCGTCGATGGGCGCCTGCTTCGCGGCACAATCTCGCTCGGTCTGAGCTCGACACGCTGGACTCGCTCGGACAACCCGGGCGGCTCGATGACCAGCTGGATGCCGCGAGCCGTGACCGGCAGCAGAAAGTTCACGATGGCCGGGTTGGCCTGCTCGCTTACCGTATCGGCAAGAAGAGCCGGTGGCCTGCCGTCGTAGAGAACGGACACGGTGGCGTCAGGCGTCTGCTGACCGAACCAGAACGCCGCCTGATAGCGGCCCGCAGGCAGTGGTCCGGGGCCAGCCAAGAGCGATTCGCGGCCACGGATGAGGTTATCGCCTGCGTAATTGAGCCCCCCTAGCCCCCACAGCTCCCGGCCAGCCACCCGTCGGTGCCGGCCGTAGTCGAACGCCGAGAGCCGGGGCGGGTCGTACTGCATCATCAGCGCGGTCATCGACTGGTTGGCGGCAGCCACGCGGACATCAGTCCCAGCCTGCCTGCCACCGATGACCGCCAGGGCTGTGATGGCGGTGAGACATGCGGCGACGCCGCCCCAGTACGCAGAACCGCTGCCGCGGGATCGGCGCCCGACCAGATAGGCGGCGAACAGGCCCAGGACCAACGCCGTCACCAGGACCCACACGCGGGGCAGTTGACCCTGCCAGTCGACCTCGAGGAATGACGGGAGCGCGGCGGCGAATGGCGCCTGACCCTGCACGTATTCGATGAACGCGCCGGAGGCGTTGCGGTTCTGAACCAGTAGACGCCGCGAAGGTTGCGCCGCCATCAACAACCAGATGGTCACACTGCCCACGAGAGCCGCCGTCGCCACACCCGTCCACACACCACGAAGGCGAGAGAACCCGATGGCCATCAACGGCATCGCGAGAACGGCCACCGGCACGAGGAAGCGAGCCGGGGCACTCGTTCCGCCCCACCACATGTAGACGCGCATCACTGCCAGGATGAACAACACGGCGGTCACACACATCGCGACCGCCAGACGCCGCGTCTGGCGATCACGAAGTGCGGCGAGAAGGCCCGCCAACGACAGCACGTAGATCGGCGAATAAATCAGGAGCCCGAATTCCTGGTCGAACAGACTGCCCAGCACCCCGCGCGGAACATGACTCCACGCGAGTCTGAACGGATTCACCGAACCGTACGGAATGAAGGGGCTGGCGACACCGTACATGGCCCAGAACGACCACAACCACCCGGCCAGCGACACCGCGATGGGCACACCTAACATGATGATCGCGAGCGGACGTTTCCACACGCGCAGCAGGAGGCACAGGGTGAGCGGCACGAGCAGTGCCAGGAACTTGGTGTGAAGCCACGGCAGGATCGCCAACGCGGCGCCGCGTGCTGCCCACACTCCCGCGCCCGAAGGTAAGGGTGACCAGAGCCACCACGCGGACCAGGCGGCAATGGTCGCGGCTGGCACCTCGGGGTACACACTCCACGCGTGCGCGCCGATCGGCACGGTGAATGCGGCACCGAGCCACGCCGCAGTGGCCGGCCACGCACCAGCGATTGCGCGCGCCAGCCTGAAGAGCGGCACCATGGCCAGCGCGGTGATGGCACACAGAGTGAGCACGGCGCCGAGATAGCCGGCCACGGCATAGGCCGGCGCGACGAGAGCCGGCAGACCGGGCGCATGGATGGAATAGATGATGCGACCGCGCCCGCGCCGGAGAAAATCGGGCCGGAGCTCACCGCTGTAGAACTGACGGTAGTCGCGCTGAACGTGATTGTTCTCGATTCTGAGGTCGCCGTCCGCCGAGAGCTGTGCGCAAGGACGAGGTAGTGCGGCTCGTCGCCACCGGGCCCGAGGGTGCGCGTGAGATTGACGCCGATCGCGGCGTAGATGACGAAGCTCGCCAGGAATACGACCGCGGTCGTCGGTGGAACGAGCTTGAACGTCGAGTGACGGGCGAGCGAGAGGATCACGCCGGCGAACGCGGCCAGAGCGACGGCCCATCGGAATGGACCCGCAAAGATCAGCAGGAGTGGAAAAGCGTCCGCAACCCACGGCAAGTACGGCACAGCCCACAGGCCGAGCAGGCAGAGCGATGACAGATGAGCGCCGAGCCGGCGCGCCCCGGGCCGCACCATCACCGTCACCAGGATGGTCAAGGCCACTGCGGCACCGATCAGCACGACCAGCCGCGTGACGTCGGGGAGCAGAGCGACGCGTCTGGCGCCGCTGCTTCTCCAGTCCACCAGAAAGACCCCCGCAGGGACGAGCCAGAGGGCTACCGCCAGCGCGACGCTTGCGGACAACAATGCCCACGACCATCGGCCTGTCCCGACCGGAGCTCCAACGTGGTCGTCATGGCGGCCGGACGCGTGCGTCCCGGTCATCCGCGTGCGACCTTTCGCGTGGCTCGGAACCTGGGAGCCAGCCGTACGACGGATGACGTGCCGGGCGCATCAGCGGCGAGTGCCGGCGATCGGCCGCGACCAGACGCCGTCGCACTGCGCTCCACGACGATGATCGAGCGTGTGCGGAAGCGCAGCCCTTTGCCTGAACGCCAGCGACGCAGACACTGCCTGAGTTGCATCAGCTCGCGATGCTCCTCGGTGTGCTTCTCGGCCTGATCGAGTCGATCGAGGATGGCCAACTCGAGATCCGCGGCTCCCTTGCCTGTGTCGAGCGCGATCAGGCCGTGTCCGTCCGCGAGCGGAATCACTGAGACGCCCTCGACGTGGCGGAGCAATTTCGGGTTGACCACGATCAGGGCGCGGCGCCCCGAAACATCAACGAGCTGCGCGGGCGGTGCCGGAGCGGGGACCGGCTCGGTGGAGGTGGCCTTGCTGACGAGCGAAACGACCGCCCAGCCGAGATCGTGATGCACCGCGCGAAGCTGCGCGATGACGTTCTCGGGCAACGTGAGAACGACAGGACGGGCGGGGCGTCCGAATTTCGACGGACGCCCGCGACGGCTCGCCATGCGCGAATATTCTGCACAAAAAACGACGGACGTCAATTTATATGAATGCTTTTTAAGCGCCATGGTACACTCCGGGGTCCCGCCACGATGCCGTCGGCCGCCGACCCCGCCCCGTCTCCCGCTGCGGCCCCGTCCCCAGGACGGGCGCAGATCGCGTGGGCACTCCTCGTCTTCACCCTGCTGGCGGTCGCGCACACGTGGCCGCTGGCGTCGAATCCGGCCCACCTCTCCCGTAATGACACCGGTGACTATCTGTTGAACGAATGGATCGTGTCGTGGGTCGCGCGTCAGCTCGTTCGCGATCCGTCCCGCCTGTTCGACGCCAACATCTTCCATCCCGAGCACAACGTGCTCGCCTTCTCGGAGCCTCTCCTCGTCCCGGGCCTGATGGCAGTCCCCATGCGCGGCCTGGGCGCATCGCCGGTCCTCACTTACAACCTGCTGCTTCTGATCGGGTTCACTCTCACGGCGCTGGCGATGTATGTCTTCGTGACGTCGATTACCGGAAACCACCTGTCCGGCCTGCTGGCCGGATCCATTCTCGCGTTCAACACGCACACCCTGACGCGAATCGCCCATTTGCAGATCATTCATGCCGAGTGGCTGCCGTTGGCAATCTGGATGTTCGACCGTGTGCTGACCGGCGCCCGAACCCGCGATGCGCTGTGGCTCGCGCTCTTCGTCGTGCTGCTGACCTTCACATCCGGCTACCTGGCGATGTTCGTCGTGCTGGCGCTCGTGGCAGGCTTCCTCGCCCGGCCGGAGGATTGGTGGGGTGCGCGGGCGAAGCCCGTGGTAGGCCGTCTCGTGCTCGCGGGCGCTTTGAGCCTGATGGTGGCCCTTCCCGTAATGTGGCCGTATCGGCAGGTGCGTGCGGAACAGGGTCTTGTCCGAGCATTGCCCCGCATCGCGGAATACTCGGCGACCCCCTGGGCCTACCTCACGACGACGAGCCGCCTGCACTACGACACATGGAGTCAAGCCCTCTACAAACGTGCCGGGCACGACAAGTTCTTCACGGGGTTCGCCGCCCTGGCGCTGGCACTCGTTGCACTCTGGGGACGACGCACGCCGCGCGACAACAGGCTGATGCGGATGCTGCTGGCCATGGCGCTCGCGGGGTTCATACTGTCGCTCGGCGTGAACACGCCCGTTTATCAGCTCGTCTACCACGCTGTGCCGCCCATGCAGGGTCTTCGAGCCGTCTCGCGCTTCGGCTACCTCGTGATCTTCGCGGTCGCGGTATTGGCCGGGATGGGATTGGCCCGGCTTCACCTGCGCATGCGGAGGCGACCGTTCTGGCTGGCTCTGGCATTCGGTGCCATCGCGGCGGTCAACCTGGAAGCGCTCCATGCGCCCTTCGAATTCCGACCCTTCCTGGCGGTATCGCCGGTATACGATGTGCTGGCACGCGAGCAGGGTCGAGTGGTCGTGGCCGAGTTCCCCTTCTACCCAACGATCCACGTGTTCAGAAACGCCGACTACGTGTTCAATTCAGCATTTCATTGGCATCGGTTGGTTAACGGGTACAGCGGGTTCGTCCCTCGCTCGTATCGTCGTCTGGCCCCTCTCCTGCAGCGATTCCCGGACGCCGAGTCGCTGCGCGAGCTGCGCGCGCTTGGTGTCACGCACGTCGTCTTCCATCCGGGCCGGTACGCAAGCAGGCCGCGCGCGCGCGTACGCAGCACCCTGGACGGGACCTCCGCCTTCAGCAAGATCCTTGAGGACCAGGACGGCGTGTCCCTTTATCGCCTGCAATGACGGGACTGCTGTCCAAGACCGGCCTGGTCTGGTCGATCAAGTTCTTCGTCAGCGCCGGCCTGCTGATCCTGCTGTTCCGTCAGACCGATGGCGCCCGACTCTGGCTCCAGATCCAGCACGCCTCGCCCTGGTGGCTCCTCGCGGCACTCGCGATGTATCTGCTGATGATCATCGTGAGCGCGTGGCGATGGGGGTACCTGCTGGCCGCCCAGCACGTGAACATTCCACTCCGGACGCTCGTCGGGTCGTATCTCGTGGCCACCTTTTTCAACAATTTCCTGCCCAGCAACATCGGCGGCGATGTCGTCCGCATTCGCGACACGACTGAAGGCACCGGATCGAAGACGGTCGCGACGCTGATCGTGCTGATTGACCGGGCGCTGGGTCTCATCGGGCTTCTCGTCGTGGCTGCCGTCGCCGCGAGCCTCACCGCAGGCGAGGCGAACGACCCCGCCCTGATGGCCGTGCCGCCTGTATTTCTCTGGGCCACCCTGCTGCTGGTACTCGGAGGCGTGACCATCTCGATGGTGGCACCCTCGGCGGTGATCAGGCTGCTCCACCCCTTGCGGCGGATTCATCAGGAATGGGTCGAAGAACGTCTGACGCGCATGGTTCGTGCACTGACCCGGTTGCGCGATCAGCCTGCGACACTGGCCGGCTGTTTCGTCGGCGCCGTCGTGGTCCAGCTCGCGCTCGTCGGTTTCTACGCGGCCATCGCTCACGCTCTTCGCATACCGATTGGGTGGACACACCTGGCGGTTATCGTGCCGGTGTCCTTCGTGGTGCAGATGCTGCCGGTGTCCGTGAACGGTTTCGGGGTGCGCGAAGCGACCTTCTCGTACTATTTTCTCCGGCTTCGCCTTCCGCTTGACGCGGCGCTCGTGCTGTCGCTGCTTGGTGCGGGACTGATTCTGCTCTTCTCTGTCTCGGGCGCCATCGTCTACGCCGCACGACGATAAGCCGGCGCAGACGGTCAGGCGCCGAGCATCTCGCGGGCGCGGACCGTTTGCGGTGTCGTTTCGCGGATTTCCCGAATGACGTAGGTCGGCTTGTCCTGCGATTCATGGTAGGTCCGCACTTGCAGCTCCGCGAGAAGGCCAAGCGTGACCAGCTGCACGCCAGCGAAGATCAGCAGGATAGCCAGGAGCAACAACGGACGGTTCGCGATGGGCTCGAGATCCACCAGCCGGACATATGCCAGCCATCCGCCGATGACGACCCCCAGAAGAGCCGCGACGAGCCCTATCAGACCGAAAATCTGCAGCGGCCGTCTCGAGTAGCTCAAGAAGAACTTGACCGTGATGAGGTCGAGACAGACACGAATCGTGCGAGAGAGGCCGTATTTGGATTCGCCGTGCAGGCGAGCCCGGTGGTTCACCGCCATCTCGGTGATGGACACGCCCATCTCACTCGCCAGCGCCGGAATGAAACGGTGCATTTCACCGTAGAGCTTCAGGGGTTTGACGACCTCGGACCTGAACACCTTGAGCGAGCACCCGTAGTCGTGCAGCCGCACGCCCGTGACCCACGAAATGAGCCGATTGGCGACGGTTGAGGGGAGCCGCCGCGTCAGAAGCGCATCGTGGCGCGTCTTTCTCCAGCCGCACACGATGTCGTACCCCTGCGCCGCCTGCTGGAGCATGCGTGGAATCTCCGCTGGATCGTTCTGCAGATCGCCGTCCGCTGTGACCACCCAGCGCCCTCGCGCGTGGGCGAATCCGGCCGCGAACGCGGCCGTTTGCCCGAAGTTCCTGCGGAAGCGAATCACGCGCAGGCGGCCGTCGCCCTCCTGCAGTCTGGCGAGCTGTTCGAAGCTGTCGTCGGTGCTGCCATCATCCACGATCAGCAGCTCGTAGGTACCACCCCAACCCTCGAGCGTGTCGGTCAGCTCACGGTAGAGCTGTTGGATATTCGGTGACTCGTTGTGGATGGGAATGACGACGGAAACGTCAAGAGACATGTGACGTCCGGATTATAGACCAGCGCGTCGAATGCCGAGCGGGGACCCGCACCTATTCCGTGGGAGCGCGCCAGTGTCGCCACAACAGATACGCCCCAAACGCGACGACCGAGAGAATCGCCGTGAGCACGAGGAGCATCCGGCCGTTCTCATGGATGAATGCGATCGCCTCATCGCCGTACCACACGGCCAGCAGGCCCTCGCCGAAGTACCGGATTCCCCGTCCCAACCCCACCGCCAGGCCGAACGTCAGCGGGCGCACGGCAGCAACGCCGGCGAGAAGAACGAAAATCTTGAACGGCGCCGGCGGCGGAAGAATCGCGGGTATGAAAACGGCGAGTAGTCCGTATTTTCGGAAGAGCTCCAGCCCGCGATCGACGTTGCGGGCGTGGAATCGCTTGCGGAGGAACGCCTCACCGCCCTTCCTGCCCAGATAGTACAGCAGGAAGCAGCCGGCCACCGAGCCCAGGGTGGCCATCGTCGCGTAGTACACCATCCGGTGCTCGTTCTGCGACACCATCCAGACGATCAGCAGGTCGTTGATTTCCGGCAGCGACAGAATCGACGAGTCGAGGAACGCGATGAGAAAGAGTCCCGGCCCGCCAAGGGCGAAGGCCAGGTTCTGGATGTAGGTGACCAGAGATTTCATCGGGAGATCGAGGTGAGCCGGCGAGGCCTGAAGTATGCTGACCCTTCGGTGATTATAGCGGCGAACCCCACGGCGCGGAGGACTGAGGCCGACGTGTCGACCCCGCGAACGCGCCCGCCCGAGGCGTCGCGGCGTGAACGCGACCTTGCGATCCTGCTCGGTGGCCTGGCGCTCGTCGTCGGACTCATCACCTCGTGGCACTATCACGCCGCCGGCCTCACCCTCGCTCACTACGACGCCAAGGCGCATCTCGTTGTCGCACGCCGTATCATCGACAGTTTGACGCCAGGCTGGCAGCAGATCGGCGGTGTCTGGCTGCCTCTTCCCCACCTGCTCAATCTGCTGCCCGTTCAGATCGATGCGTTCTATCGAAGCGGCGCGTCGGGCGTTGCCATCTCGGTGGCGGCCTTCGCGCTCGGATGTGCGGCCGCCGCGCACATCGTGCTCGCTGCCACCGGCTCGAGGCTGGGTGCGGCACTCACCGTGGCTGTGACGGCGCTCAATCCGAATCTTCTGTACCTGCAAGCTACACCCATGACCGAGCCGCTGCTGCTGGCCCTCGTCATGGGCAGCGTTTGGCAGCTCATCGTCTGGGTTCAGGGCGGCGGAGGCTTGAACGCGTGGAGGCCAGGACTGCTGCTGGCGCTGGCGTGCATGGCGCGATACGAAGCGTGGCCTGTGACGTCTGTGGCCCTCGGAGCTTCCGCGTTCGCCCTGTACCGGCAGACCGGGCGGGCGAGGTTTGCCATGGTCCGAACCGGACGCGTCGCCCTATATCCGCTTGCGGCGATCGCGTGGTTCATCCTGCACAGCCGCATCACAACCGCACAATGGTTCACCCACACGGGCTTCTTCATCGCAGACAACCTGGCCATGGGCGATCCGCTGAGGAGTGCCGTACAGGTGTGGTGGGGAACCCATCAACTGAGCGGTTATGGGCTGACGCTTGCCGCAACGCTGGCGGTTGCGGTCGTAGTGGTCCACGCGGTCCGCGACAGACGGCAAGCCTCGCTCTTCATTGCACTGGCCCCTCTGGCTGCGGCGGCGCTTCCGTGGTACGCCTTCATGCAGGGGCACCCTTTTCGAATTCGCTATATGGTCCCACTCGTCGCCGCTTCGGCCGTGGCCATTGGTCTGGGTATCGGTTTGCTGGCCAACCGTGCGAGGCAAGTCGGCACGCTGTGCGTGGTGCTGCTGGCGGCCATCGAGCTTCGTCCGTGGGATACCGGTTCGCCGATGGTCGTGGAGGCCCAGTGGGACACGAACGCGAGCCGGGAGCGCCGGAACGTTACCGCGTGCCTGGCCCGCGATTATCGGGGTGACAAGATCCTCGCCAGCATGGGCTCGCTCGCCCACTACATGCAGGAGACCTCTGCGGCCGGATTGGCCATTCGCGACTACGTGCACGAGGGCAATGGCCCGATTTGGGACGCCACTATCGCCCGCCCGCAAACCTTCGTCGGCTGGATCCTGGTCGAGGAGCGAGCGGAAGGTGGGGACATTCTCGCGGCACGCGGGCGCACCAACCCCGCCTTCCTCGATGGTTTCACCCGGGTGTGCGAGGGAGGCGGCGTGGCCCTGTATCGCCGTCGCCCGGACCGTCTCCTCGACGCTCAAAACCGGAGGTGAAAAACTGCCTGATAGGTGAACCCTCCGAGATCGATGGTATCGCCGAGAAAGTCGTCGTCCAGCGTGCCGCGCGCCCGCTGATAGCGCATCTCGCCACCGATCGACGCGCGGTCGCCAGCGTCAAACCGGACGCCACCCAGAACGACTAAACCGACCTCAGTGCCGTCGGCGATGTACCTCGCGGAGAAAATTGTCAGGTCTGAAGGGTCCACGAACTCGCCGATCTCGCTGTAGCGCCACATGAACACACCGAGCCCACCGCCGATGTACGGCTGAATCGGCGAGTCGGACCCGAGAGGCAGCAGCCGGGCCGTGGCCATGAACGGGACGATGCGTAACCTGAGGTCCTGTTGGAGCTCGGTGCCGTCGTCATCGACAAAGTCTTCATACACGCTCGGCACCGTACGCGAGTAATAGCCGAAACCGGCACCCATCTCCAGGTAGGGGTTGACGCTCACCAGCCACTCACCGCCAACAGTGACGTTGTTGAAGTCGTCCACCTCGAATGCCAGCGGCAGGGCGTCCAGCCGATTGACGATGAGCGCGTCATCGTCGGCCCGCGAGTCTTCGCCGACCACCGTGAAATAGCCGAAGCTGAATCCAACACGTTGCTCGGCGCGCGCGGCGGCCGGCAGAGCCAGCAGGATCGCCACCAATCCCAGAGCCCGCGTCGATCCGGTCACGATGAAGGTCCTTTCTGGGCGCCAGGAGGTGTCCCAGCATGGGTGATGCCAACGAGGCTGTTTGCAGTTGTCGAGTAAAAGGGCCAGCGACGCTGATTCGGCGGAACGAGACTGTCCCGATGAAGGGTCAGGCGGGCCCGTCCAAGGAGTTACCAGCCTGGAAGTTCCGGATGGTCGTCGAACATGTCGGCATGGATCAGACCATTCGAAGCCACCACATGCCCGAGCCGTGACGTAAATGGCTCGCCGGCGATGCCGGTCACCTCTCCACCTGCCTCTTTGACGATCAGGGCGCCGGCTGCCATGTCCCAGGGCCGCAGCGCCTGCTCCCAGAAGCCGTCCATGCGTCCGGCCGCGACGTAGCAGAGGTCGATGGCCGCCGACCCCAGACGCCGCACGGCCCTCGCCTTCGTAATGAAGACACCGAAGAGGCCCAGGAGATCCTGGGACCGTGAATGGACATCGTAGGGAAATCCTGTCACCAGCAGCGAATCGACGAGCCGGTCGGCCCTCGAGATGCGCAGAGGCGCTCCGTTCAGGAATGCCCCGGTACCCCGCTCGGCGGTGAACAACTCGCGCCGGGTGGGATCGTAGACGGCGCCGACCTCGGCACGTCCATCGATCTCGAGCGCCAGCGAGGCACAGAAGATTGGAAGGCCGTGCGCGTAATTCGTGGTGCCATCGATGGGGTCGAACACCCAGCAGTGTCTGGCCCGACCAGGCTCTGGGGCGTCGCCGAGCCCTTCCTCGGCAAGCACGGCGTGAGCGGGGAACCGTTCGCCGATAAGAGCGCGAAACATGCGCTCCACGGCAACGTCCACCTCCGTGACGAGATCGATTTCACCCTTCTTCGTCACATCCATCGCCGTGCCGAACTGCGCCATTTGAATGGCGCCGGCGCGCACAACGACTTCAATGGCCGTGGCCAGGTAGAGCGGGTCGAGCATGTGCGGGAATCAGTTCTCGGCGTCGGGTGGGGCGCTTCGTTTGATCATGTGAACCTCCATGCCGCCCTCCGGTGAGCGCTGAAGGCTCAAGTGATCCATGAAGCTCCGCATCAGGAAGATGCCCCGGCCGCTCGACTTGAGCATGTTCTCGGGCGACAGCGGATCGGCGACCTCTTCGGGATCGAACCCCTCGCCCTGATCGCGGATGCGCACGCTGATTTCCTTGCCGGGCTCGGTCGAGAATTCGACGAAGACGTGCTTGTTGAGATCGTGGCGATTGCCGTGCTTGATGGCGTTGATGACCGACTCGCGAATGGCGACGCTGACCCAGTGCAGCGAGTCTTCGTCCAGACCGGCCGACCGCGCCATGTAGTCGCCGACGACCTGCACGAAATCGAGCATGTCGAAGGCGCTGCAGAACTCCAGGCGAACGGTGTTGTGCCCGTTGTCGCTCATGAAGGGGCTATCGGCATTCGGCACGCATCGGTCGGAATGAGTAACACAGGGACCATCGACGGTCAAGTCCGCCAAAAGGGCGACGCACCGTGTCCGCGACGGCGTCCGTTGGATCGGCAGCCCAATGGTATAGTCAGGCCGTGGTCTCGATGGCGGCGGTGACCGTCAAGCCGGCCCGTCGAGTGCGCGGCCGCGTTCGGGTTCCGGGCGACAAATCCATCTCGCACCGCTATGCGCTGCTGGCCGCGCTGGCCGACGGACGATCGACGATCCGCGGGTTCGCGCCGGGCGCCGATTGTGAAGCTACGCTCTCCTGCCTCGCTCGCCTCGGTGTCGCCATCGACCGCCGTCCGAACGGTTCGGCGCCCCTCGTCGAGGTTACCGGCGCAGGTACGCGCTACTTCGGTGCACGGAGCGTGTCGCTCGACGCGGGCAATTCCGGCACCACCATAAGGCTCCTGACCGGCGTTCTGGCCGGCCAGCCGGGACTCACCGTCCAGCTGGTCGGCGATGCTTCGCTGAGCCGCCGTCCAATGCGCCGGATCGTGGATCCGCTCAGCCGCATGGGCGCCAGCATCGAATCGACGGACGGCCGCCCGCCGCTCAGAGTCGAAGGCCGGATGTTGAGCGGCATCGACTTCGCCGCCGACGTGCCAAGCGCTCAGGTCAAGAGCGCGATCCTTCTGGCCGGGCTGTTCGCCGAAGGCATCACGAGCGTGCACGAGCCGATCCCCACGCGCGATCACACTGAGCGCGCGTTCAAGGCATTCGGTGTGGACTCCTCCACTGTCGACAACCGGACGAGCGTCCGGGGCGGGCAAACATTGACCGCGCGCGACCTCGAGGTGCCAGGTGATATCTCGTCGGCGGTCTTCTGGGCCGTCGCGGCAGCGGCGTTGCCCGATTCGGACGTCACGCTCGCCGATGTTGGCCTCAACCCCACGCGTACCGCCATTCTGGACGTCCTCCGCCAGTGGGGCGCCAACGTGGAAATCCGGTCCGAACCGGGATCGGGGACCGAGCCCAGAGGCTCTGTGCGCGTTCGCTACGGCGTCGCGGGTGAGTTGCGGCTCGGCCCGGCCGAAGTACCTGGTGTCATCGACGAGATCCCGGCCCTCGCAGCCCTGGCCGCGACCGGCGGACGTTTGCACGTCTCCGGCGCCGCCGAGCTTCGCCTCAAGGAAAGCGACCGCATCTCGGCGCTCGTTCGAGGACTGAGCGCGCTCGGCGCTCGCACCGAAGAGTGGGCCGATGGCTTTAGTGTCGAAGGCGGAAGCCTGACCGGCGGCACGGCGGACGCCGCCGGCGATCACCGGCTCGCCATGGCCTTTGCTCTCGCCGCCCTCTCGGCGAAAGGCCCGTCCTCTATCGTCGGAGCTGACGCGGTCCGGGTTTCGTACCCGGGATTCTTTGACACGCTGGCGGCCCTCACTCGGTGAAAGCCGATAAGATCTACCTGGTCGGGTTCATGGCTGCGGGCAAATCCACCGTGGCCCGTATTCTGTCGCGCCGTCTCGGCTGGCGGTGCGACGACATCGACGAGCTCATCGAATCGCGTGAGAAGCGCACGGTGTCGTCCATCTTTGCCCGTCACGGCGAAGCCTACTTTCGACGCGTGGAGCGCGAGGTGCTCGTAGATTTGCTCCCTGCACGGCACGTGGTGGTGGCGACCGGCGGAGGAACCTTCGTGGACCCTGACAACCGCGCCCGGATCAACCGTGACGGCGCCTCGGTATGGCTCGACGTTCCCCTCGCTCGGATCATCGCGCGATTGCCATCGGACGACCGGCGTCCGCTGGCGCTCGATCGCGACCAATTCGAGCGGCTCTATCACATGCGCCGCCTGGCGTATGATCACGCCCACCTGCGCCTGGATGCGTCGCAGGCGTCGGCGGCGGAGCTGGTCGAGCGCGTGCTCGACTGGATCGAGACATGAGATACCTGTTGCTGAGTGATATCCACGGCAATCTGGAGGCGCTCGAGGCCTCGGTGTCGGCTGCGCGTCAGGCGTTCGACCAGGTCCTGGTGCTCGGCGACCTGGTGGGGTACGGCGCCGATCCGAACGCCGTCGTCGATCTGGTGCGTAGCCTCAGGCCGACGGCCGTGATCCGCGGGAACCACGACAAGGTGGCCTCGGGTGTCGAGGATGCCGAGGGCTTCAACTCGGTCGCACGGAGCGCGGTGGCTTGGACCTACGACACCCTGACGCCCGAAAACCGGTCATATCTGGAAACGCTGCCGGCTGGCCCGCAGATCGTCGACGACCTGCTGGAGATCTGTCATGGATCGCCATTCGACGAGGATGCGTACGTCTTCGACGAGCTCGACGCGCTCCGCGCGCTGCGCTCCGCCCGGCGTCCGGTCTGCCTCTTCGGCCACACGCACGTGCCCATCGTCTTCCAACTGACCGGTGAAGACACGCTCGACGTGAGCATGCCGGGCTCCGAGGCCGACATGGTGCTGGCTTTCCACCCGGACTGCCAATACCTGGTGAACCCGGGCTCGGTCGGTCAGCCTCGCGACGGCGATCCCCGGGCGAGCTACGCCATCGTCGACTCAGAGCTGCGCGAGCTTCATTTGTATCGGGTGAACTACGCCATCGAAGCGGCGCAGCAAAAGGTGATTCAAGCGGGCCTTCCCGAAATCCTGGCGCACCGCCTCAGTCTCGGCCGTTAGGGCCGGGGCGGCGCGGTCTTCTCGCGGGCGTATCGCTCCTCACGTCGCTTCAGCTCCACGCTGTACGCATCGCGTGCTGCCCGGGCGCCCAGGATCCAGCCGATGACGATCCCCACCAGGAGGACGGCGGGGATGAAGATGAAGTGTCCTGCCGTCATGGGCGCCGCGGGTCACCGCCGCGACTCGAGCCGTCCTCGAAGCGCCGCGAGCTCGTCGTCCACTCGACGTATCCGGCGCCCGAGGGCCCAGAGATAGATGAAAAGAACAACCCACACGAACGCGTATGCGGCAATGAGCAACGGCGCAGCGGGAAGCTGATCGCCCGGCGGGAGTTCCGAAACGGGAACGAACTCTCCTTGCGCTTCGCTCGGGGGCTGCCACGCGAATAGAGCCACCGCCAGCGGCGGCGCGATGGAAAGCAGCACCACCATCCAGGAGACGACGACTGCCATCGACACGAATACCTCGCTTCGCCTAGTCGTCCGCAAGTACGTGTAGCTCGTCGAGTCGGGCGCGTTGATGTTCGAGCGCGACCCGTGCTTTGAGCATCACCGCGAAAAGAACCATGAACGCGAGCATGCAGAACCAGAAGGCGCCCCGCATACCAGGCGCCAGGGTCGGGACGACCGTCGTCTTGGGATGGATCGTCCGCCAGATGTTGACCGACACGTAGACAAACGGCACGTTGGCCATGCCGAAGAGCGCCAGGCCCGCGCTCAGCTTGTCGGCGCCAGGGCCTCCGTATCGACGGAGGATCAGGTACGCGACAAAGATCATCCACATCAGGAGTGTGGATGTCAGCCGCGCGTCCCATTCCCACCAGACGCCCCACGCCTTGCGGGCCCAGAGCGGGCCGGTGACGAGCACGATGAGGCCGAACAACACCGTCAGCTCGGCTGCAGCCACGGCAATTCGATCGGCCGATGGCCGGCGCTTGAAAAGGAACACAGCGCTCGAGATGCCACACACGAACGCCGACACAAAAGTCACGATGGCCGCCGGCACGTGAAAATAGAAGATCTTCTGCACGAGGCCCATCGTCGATTCGTACGGCGCGCCCGCAATCACGAGTGGCGCCACGACGAAGAGCCCCATGGCCAGGGCGACAGCAAGCGAGAACGTTCGCGTCATCGCACGGGGCTCGTCAATCCGTCATCAGGGGCTCGAACGTCCAGAGCGAGAGTGTCAGAAACACCACGTCGAAGAATGCCATGACGCTCGCGAGCAGGCGGACGAGCGGCTCGTCCACGACCGGCTGCATGAGCTCGGCCGTCCCGCGCACGCCAGCAATGATCACCGGAATCGTCATCGGATACAACAGAAGCGGCAGCAGCACGCCACGGCTCTCCGCCCGCACCAGCATCGCGGCAAACAGCGTTCCCACCGACGCGAACCCGATGCTGCCGAGAACGAGCAGCGTGACCAGCCACACCGGATGTTCAAAGAGGGGTGCCCTGAACAACAGACTGATCAGCGGGACGAGCACCAACTGCGTCGCTGCCAGGAGCGCGAGAATACCGAACAGCTTCCCCATGTAGATGGCGGCACGATCCACTGGCGCCAGAATCAAGGCCCGCAGGGTTTCGGCCTGGCGTTCGCGCTCGAACGCGCGCCCGAGCGCCAGGGTGCCTGAGAACGCCATCGCAATCCACAGGATGGCAGCAGCCACATTGAGTGGCGCCTGTCCATCGCGAACGAGAGCAAACGAAAAGACGAGCACCGACGAGGCGGCGAAGAACAACGTCGTGTAGACAATCTCGCGGCTCCGCAGCTCGACCTGCAGATCCTTCCGCACGACGAGCCATGCAGCCTGGAAGAAGCCGGTCATGCGCGCGCCGTGGGATGCACCGCCCCGTGGTCGACGATCGATTGGTAGGCGCGACGCCATCCACCCGCGCCGCTCTCCATGATGACCGCCCGCCCTTTCCGCAGGATGACGGCGCGATCCAGCAGCGCGTCCGCCAGCTCGAAGTCGTGCGTCGCGACCACGACCAGCGTGTCGCGCTTGAGGTCTCCCAACCGTGACACCAGCGCCCCAGCCGATCGCTCGTCGAGCCCCGTGAACGGCTCGTCGAGCAGCAGCAGTCGTGGTTCGTGAAGCAAGGCGCGTTCGAGCGCCAGACGTTGTCGGAGCCCCCGCGAGAAGGTCGCAACCCGCTCATCGGCCCGACCCCCAAGGCCCGCGAGCGCGAGCGCGTCGTCGATACGTCGGTCGAGGTGAGAGAGGGCGTACAAGCGGCCGAAGAACCGGAGATTTTCTCGCGCCGTGAGGTCGGGATAGAGCTGAGGATCGTGCGCCAGGAGGCCGATCCGGTGGCGCAGGGCGATCCCGCCGGCTTGGACGGTGAGCGAACCGTAACGAACATCGCCGGACACGGGTGTGAGCAGCGTGCCCAGGATCGCCAGGAGCGTCGACTTCCCGGCGCCGTTCGGGCCCAGCACGCCCACGATCTCACCCTTGGCCGTCTCGAGCGTGATGCGCGACAACACACGACGGCGACCGAAGCTGTGAGACACATCGGTCAGGGTGAGCCGATCGAAATCGACCATCACCGCGCGAGGCCTTCGTGCCCGTGGCCCGGCCGACCCGAGTCGAGCTCGCCGTAAACGCGCTCGAGGGCAACAAAGAGCTCCAGACGCCGGGCCTCGAACCGGGCGGCGTCGATCCGCCCGCCCCGCCGCTGCTGTTCGAGCTCGACCAACCGGTCCAACAGTTGTTCCCGGCGCGACCGGAGTTGACCGGGCCTGGCGTCCTCCGCGCCCTGTGGTCGAACGCTGGCGAACCATACTCCCAGCGCCACGACGAGTCCCGCGAGGACGAGTGCCACGGTGACTGGCGTCCTGCTGTGATGGGGCAAGCCTGTGACCTCGAACGACACGGACTCGCCCGCGGCCATCGGTTGTCCTCGTGAAACGATGTAGGTCTCCCCTTCTGGAGTCTGAATCTCGCGGCGCTCTGTTGTCTGAGCGCTCACGATGTCGAGCCCAGGGAGCTTGCGCGCGATCAGCACGAAGCCGCCCGCGCGAACCGGCATCGTCTGCTGGATCGCGGCCGAGCCGCTCGTGATCGGCAGCTGATAGGCAGTATGGACGGTGGTCGACCCGGGCACGAACGGCCCCGTCACCGTAAGGCGATCCCCGCTCACCTTGGCTTGCGGGCTCGACTCGTCGAGCATGGTGAGACCCTGCGCCCCCGCTGGCACGTCGAGCACGAATGGACGATCCGCATTGATCGGCGCGCCACTCGCATTCACGATGTCCAGCATGTAGTAGACGCGCAGCCCGTCGTCGTCCGGCTCGACGAGGATGCGGGTGCTGTCACCGAGCACCAGCTCGCCCGATCGGGCTGGCTCGCTCGCGCCGCCAACCACTGGTCCGCTCTTGTCGGTGGCGACCAGTAACAGCCTCACCCCGCCCCTCGTTGGCGGATTGAAGGCTTGCGACTCGAGCCGTTCGCCGTCCACCGTCGCCACCGCATGCACCTGCTGGCCGCCGGGCACGTCATTGAACTGCGCACGACCGCTGTCGTCGGTCTTCACCGTGAGAATCCGACCTCCGGCGATGTGGAGCTCCACGGGATGGCCGATGATGTTGTTGGAGAGCTGTCCGCGGATCAGACGCACCGATATCGCGCGGTCCGGCAGGTCGGTTACGGGCCGGGGGATCCCGGCCATCTGCCGGGGATCGGGCATCGCTATTTGCGCGGATGCGAGCGCCACACCGAGCATGAGCGCGACAAGGGTGAGTGGCGCGGGCAACGCTGATTGCCCGCTCCACCACGGGGAACGATGCGCTCGCACCATCAGGCTGGTTCGGGAAAGCGGTCGCCGCATCGCTTGCAGAAGCGAGAGTCGAGATCGTTCAAGGCACTGCAGGACGGGCACTCGAGCGCCCGCACTTCACGAGGCAGCCGGGGGCTTTGCGGCCCGACGCCGTCAACCGGGGCTTCCGCCGGCCGTGACGGCATCGGCAATCGGCCGAGCCGTGCCGCCAAATCGCGTTCGATCAGCTCCCGGTACCCCGAGCCACTCTGATCGAGCTGACGGATGAGCCGCGCGGCGCGGGCCCGCAGCCGGCCCGACATCTCGGCAAAATCGCCATCCGACACCTTCCCCATCGCGTGGTCGAATTCGAGCTCCTTGATCGTTCTGAGTGCCAGGATCTTCTCACGCTCGAGCGCGGCGCGCGTCGGTCCCCCGAGCATCTCGGGCTCTTGCACGGCCTCGCCGGTGACGAGTGGTCGCAGCGTACGATGCGCCGCCACGCCAACCAGGCTCGCGGCGAGGATGCCCAACGAGATGAAGAACAGGTGGGCGGGCTGCTGATCCCTGATGAGGAAGAGCGATGCGGTCGCCGCGCCAAGGCCGGCCAGGACGAAGAAGTGCCACGGCCGGAACGTGGACGATGCGGGAGACTCAGTCGAGATTTCTGAGCTCATCGTCCAGCCGCGCTTCGATTGCCGCGTCGACATCGGCCAGCGAGCCACCGGGAGCCGGCTTCCGCGACGACAACCGGAAGGCCCCGAAGCCGAGGGCCGCGGCGCCGGCCAGGCCAACCAGATACGGCAGGAGCCAGGCCAGTCGGTTGAAGCCGCGATCGATCGGGGCGGCAAGAACCGCCTGCGTGCCGAACTCCTGGACGAACGCCGCGCGAACCGCCTCGTATCCCTTTCCCTCCGCCAGCAGGCGGTTCGTCCGGGCCGACTGCTGGTCGTAATGCGAGCAGTTGGGTCGCATCTGACAGCTTCCCATCGGGGCATGGCAGCCGCACATGCACATGATGTCGGCTTCGAGCCGTCGGCGGACCTCATCGCGTGGCACGGGCTGAATTGTGTCGCCCTGCGCCCATGCGAACGCGGGTACCAGCGCGAGGACGAGCAGCAGAAGCGAGGTCGTCGCCGCCCCGGCCGGTACTTTCGCCAACGCGAACGTAAAGGCGCGCTCAGGCAGCAGCGCGATGCCGGTGCCGAGTGCCATGATGCCGAAGCCGACCCAGATCCAGTTCACGAGCGGATTGACGACAATCTGCAGGCTCGCGGACTGATCTTTCAAATCGAACGCCGGCATGACGATGTAGAGATCTTCGGAGATCCGGCGCCGAATCGCGACCTCAGTGGTCGGTTCCTCTTCGTGCTTCCGGAAGTACCACTTTGCCGGGTACATCCCTCCGATCTCGCGCCCGTGCTCGAAAATCGTCAGGTGCCCCGTGATCATCTGCTTCTGGCCGTCGTCGGTGAGACGAATACCGTCGTGGCGCACCGTGAAGCGGCCAACGGTGGCCTGCTGCCCCGGCCGCATCTGCACTTGCTCGTCCAGCTTGAAGCCCTCGCCGGCGAATCCCAGGAACATCAGCATGATCCCGAGATGGACGATGTAGCCGCCGTACCTTCGCCGTGAACGGGCCACGAGACCAATCAGTGCGGTGAAAAAATCGGTTTCTGTCGAGCTCTGTCGAACGGCGGCGCCGCGGATGAATTCCTGCGTGATGGTGGCTGTAACGAACGCGCACAGCGCAAAGCACAAGCCGGAGGTCCATACCCGCAGCCCGAGCGCGGCCAGCGCGCCGGCTGTGACGACGCCGGCCGTGACGGGCCACAGAAACTGGTAGCGGAGATTGGCCAGCGTCGACTTGCGCCACGCGAGCAACGGACCCACGCCCGTGAGCAGCAGCAGGACCAACCCGATCGGGAGCATCCATTTGTTGAAGAACGGGGGGCCTACCGTGAGCCGCTCGCCAGTCAGCGCTTCGCTCAGCGTCGGGAACATCGTGGCGAAGAGGACGAACAGCGCGGCGAACAACAGGATCCAGTTATTGACCAGAAACGCCGCTTCTCGCGACACCCACGAGTCGAGCTCGTGCCTGGACCGCAGAAGCGGCAGACGGTAGATCACGAGGGCGAAGCTCACCGTGAGAATCGTGACCATGAACACGGTGAACATCCAGGCCAGCTCGCGGTCCTCGCCAAACGCGTGCACCGACTGGACGACCCCCGACCGCGTCATGAACGTCCCGAATATCGTCAGAAAGAACGTCAGGATCACGAGGGTGACGTTCCAGACCCGGAGCATGCTGCGACGCTCCTGCACCATCACCGAATGCAGGAACGCCGTGGCCGTGAACCACGGGAGCAGCCCCGCGTTCTCGACCGGGTCCCAGCCCCAATAGCCACCCCAGCCGAGCTCCTCGTAGGCCCAGACCATCCCGAGTGTCAGGCCAAACGACAGGAACAACCACGAGAACATCGTCCAGCGGCGCACGGCCCTGAGCCACGCGTCATCGAGATAGCCGGTAATCAAGGCGGCCATGCCGAACGCGTACGGAATCGTCATGCCGACGAACCCCGTATACAGCGACGGCGGGTGAATCGCCATGTACGGATTCTGCAGCAGTGGGTTGAGACCGCGCCCCTCCGAGGGAACAGCGGTGAGATAGGTCTCGAACGGATTCTTGTGAATCACCATCAGGAAGAGAAAGAACATCTGAACCACTGAGATGGTGGCCACCACATACGGGATGAGCTCGCGGTGCTGTTCGCGGTTCACATACACCGCGATGGCGCCAAAGATCGACAACAGGAACACCCAGAACATGATCGAGCCGTCGAGCCCGCCCCAGTACGACGTGAGCTTGTAGAAGAACGGCTGCATCTCGTCGGAATAGCGCTGGACGTACTTGATGCGGTAATCGCCGACGACGAAGGCCTGGACGATGAGGGCCGATGCCACGCTCATCAACGCCGTCACCAGGTAGAACGCGCCGATCCCGCTTTCAACCAGCGGACGTGAACGCCGGCGCGCACCGACCACCGACGCCACGGCGGCATAGGCGGCGACGACGAACGAGGCGAGCAGAACGTATGTGCCTAATGCAGCCATCTAAGGTGCCACTCGATCGACGCCCGGCGGCATGACGGCTGCCGCGCGCGGTAGGCCGCTACCGACATGGGAGAGGAGGTCGGAAGCCCGCTACGAAACCGGCGGCGCGGCGCCTTTTTTCGGCTCGTACTTCGACGGGCACTTCGCCATCACGCCGTTGGGCTCAACGTGAAACCCATCCGCGCGTAACGTGCCTTTCAAGACGACCTCGGCCTCGTCTTTGAAGGTGTCGGGCACGATGCCCGTGTAGGTGGCCGGCACCACCCGGCCATTGCTCTGGACCTGGAAGCGGTATTCGAGCGAATCCCGCCGCCGCAGAATCGAATCGGATACGACGAACCCGTGGAGCTGGAGCCGCTTGCCGTGCCAGGCACCGGGGTCGTCCATCACCTCGTCGACGTGCTTGTAGTACTCGGTGCCGTCCTGAAGCGTGGACCACAACAGCCCGCCGAAGGCGACGACCAGCACCAGGCTGGTCAAGGCAATCCTAACGGGTTTCGACAGCATGAGCCGGAAATCGGGATTCCATTTGCTCAGAATATCCTCGTGTGTGGCGACGGTCAACCGCCGCCAGTGCTCCGAAGCAACGCGTAGACCGCGGCAATCGGCAGGCCCACCACGTTCGAGTACGAACCCTCGATGGAGGTCACGAAGCGCGAAGCGAGCCCCTGGACGGCATACGCCCCGGCCTTGTCCATCGGCTCCCCCGTCGCCACGTACCAGTCGATCTCCGCCGCCGTCAGCTCGAGAAACGTGACCCGCGTGGTCTCCACCCGAGCGCTGTTCCATGTCCCATTGACGAGCGCCACGCCCGTGAGCACCTCGTGCGTGCGCCCTGAGAGCCGGCCGAGCATCGAGGCGGCCTCCAAGGCGTCTGCCGGCTTTCCCAACACCTGCCCGTCGATGACGACCGTGGTGTCGGCGCCCAGGATCAGCCGGCCTTCGGCCTGCTCCCTCGCGCGATCGGCTTTGGCCAGCGCCAGCCGAGCTACGTAGACATGAGCCGGCTCCGCGGAACGGCGTGTCTCGTCGACTTCGACTGGCACGATGTCGAAGCGGAGACCCGCTGCGACGAGCAGCTCGGCACGCCTCGGCGATCGCGAGGCGAGCACGAGGCGGGGCAACGGCGTCGCGTGTGAGCGCTGAAGGAGATCTGCCACCGGCGGAAAGTATAATGAAAGGTCAACCAGTCCGTTGACTCCCGTGAACGAGCGTATCGATCGTCGCCACTCCCCTGCGCTGGTCTCTCTGCAGCACGCCGTGCCGGGCGCGCTGGCGAGACTCCTGCGCGGAACGCCGTTGTCCGATGGAAAGCTCACGTTTGCCTGGCGGAGCGCGGTCGGGCCTTCGATCGACCACGCCACGAGCGTCAAGCTCGAGCCTCCCGACACCCTGCTGGTGGAAGTGAAAGACGAACGGTGGCGACAGGAAGTGTCGCGCGCACAGTCCGTCATTGTCGGCCGTCTGGCTCAACTGCTCGGCCCAGGCGTCGTCCGCCGCTTGGCCGTGCGAGTCGAGCCCAGCAGACAGCGTCCCTGAAGTGGTGACCGTTCATGCGTGAATCGGTCATCGTGAGCGCCGCCCGTATTCCCACCGGTAAGTTCCTCGGCGCACTGAAGGATTTCTCTGCTCCGCAGCTTGGCGCCATCGTCATCCGCGACGCAGTACGGCGTGCGGGCATCGACCCGGCCATCGTGGACGAAGCCATCATGGGGAACGTCGTGTCGGCCGGGCTCGGACAGAACCCGGCGCGACAGGCAGCGCTCGGGGGCGGTCTTGCCGACGAGGTGGCCGCGTTGACCATCAACAAGGTGTGTGGCTCGGGGCTGAAGGCTGTCATGCTGGCCGCGCAGGCCATTTCGGCCGGCGACATCGATGTGGCCGTGGCCGGCGGCATGGAGTCGATGAGCAACTGCCCGTACCTCGTGCCCCGAGTGCGCGAAGGCCTGCGCCTGGGCCACGGTCAGATCATCGACGCCATGATTCAGGACGGACTGTGGTGTGCCTTCGAGCAATGCCACATGGGCATGTCCGGCGAGGTCGTGGCCGGTGAATACGGCGTGGGCCGCGAGATGCAGGACGAGTACGCCGCGGCGAGTCATCAGAAGGCCGCCCGCGCCACCAGTGAAGGACGCTTCCGCGACGAGATTGTCCCGGTGCCCATTCCACAGAAGAAGGGTGCGCCGGTCCTGTTCGACGCCGATGAAACCATTCGGCCAGACACGACGGCCGACGCACTTGCCGCGCTCAAGCCGGCATTCAAGAAGGACGGCAGCGTCACCGCCGGCAATGCGCCGCCGGTGAACGACGGCGCTGCGGCGCTCGTGGTGATGGAAGCGAGTCGAGCCGCGATGCTGAACCTCAGGCCTCTTGCTCGCATCGTGGGTCAGGCGACGAGTGGACGGGCGCCGAAATATGTGCTCATGACGCCTGTCGAAGCCGTGCGCAAGGTCGCCGCCAAGGTCGGATGGGCGCTCGACGACGTCGATCTCTTCGAACTGAACGAGGCGTTTGCTGTACAGGCTGTTGCCGTGCTCCGCGAGCTGGGCATCGATCCGGCTCGCGTGAACGTGAACGGCGGCGCGGTAGCGCTGGGACATCCCATCGGCGCGAGCGGCGCCAGAATTCTCACGACACTGCTCTACGAGATGCGGCGGCGGAACGCTCGACGCGGAATCGCCACGCTCTGTCTCGGCGGCGGCAACGGAGTGGCGCTGGCAGTCGAACGAGACTGACTGACTCCCATGGACATCTACACGGTAGGCGTCATCGGCGCGGGCACGATGGGCAACGGAATCGCTCAGGTGTTTGCGCAGGCTGGATTCAACGTGCGCCTCGTGGACACGTCCGAGCCCATGCTCGACCGCGCGCGCGCCTCCATCGAGAAGAGCCTGGCGAAGTTCGTCGAGAAGGGCACGCTGACGGCGGTGGACCGGACAGCGACATTGGGACGGCTTTCGACGGCCACCAACCTCGACGAGTTCTCCACGGTCGACTTCATCGTCGAGGCCATCGTGGAAGAACGCGAGGCCAAGGAAACGCTGTTCTCGAGTCTCGACGCCGTAGCCCCGGCCCACGCCATTCTGGCCTCGAACACGTCGTCCATCTCCATTACCGCGCTCGGCGCGGCCACCCAGCGCCCCGACCGCGTCCTGGGGATGCACTTCATGAACCCGGTGCCGGTGATCACGCTGGTGGAGCTGATTCGCGGCCAGGCCACTTCGGCCGCGACAATGCGCATTGCCACGGAGCTCTGCGGCTCGCTGGGCAAGACGCCCGTGGAGGCCGCGGACTATCCCGGCTTCATTGCCAATCGGGTGCTGATGCCGATGATCAACGAAGCGATCTTCGCCGTGATGGAAGGCGTCGGCACTCCCACTGCCATCGACGCCGTAATGAAGCTGGGCATGAATCACCCGATGGGACCATTGACGCTCGCCGATTTCATTGGCCTGGATATCTGTCTGGCCATTCTCGAAACGCTCCACCAGGGTTTCGGTGATTCCAAGTACCGACCATGCCCGCTGCTCAAGCGGATGGTCGCGGCGGGCCACCTCGGACGGAAGAGCGGTCAGGGCTTCTATACGTACTAGATCATCTGCTTGGTGGGCGTTTCGATCGTTTGCGCAGCGTCCATATCACGAAGGCCAGGCCGCCGAGCAGGACCAGCTCGAAAGCGAGGGCCAAGAGCCCCGCGCGGATGAACGACCAGCCCAGCCAATAGCGTCGCTCGACTCGAGGAAAGATCGTGATTGGCGAAAAATAGTAGCTCGTGTCGAAGGGCCACAGCGCCATCACCCCCCGGGGGATCGAGCCGTCGGTGCCGAGCCAATCGAGCAAGACGTGCGTGCCCCAGGCAAGTCCGACGACGACCGCCGTGCGAGAGACGGAGAAGGCGCGGCGCCGTGCCCAGAGCGCGGCGACCACGGCGGCAAGAAGGGCCGCGCCGATACTGTGCGTCCAGCCGCGATGCGATGCCGACAGCAGATCGAGATCGGGGGCGGCGGCCGCCAACACCGCGGCGACCGTGACGACGCGCAATTCGGTCGTGCTGACGCGCCGGACGGCCGGGGGCGCGACGACCAGGTCGGCGCTCCAGGCCACCATCAATCCGGCCAGCGCGTGCCCGATGGGACTCGGCATACGATTGCGTTTTCGACCAGTTGCGGCGCGCTTCGTCCGGGCAGAAAGGCCGATCCCGCCGATCCTGAGCGAAAATGGGGCTGCCTGTAAATATCTGTTATCAAGGTGCTTATCAAGGCCGTAGCTGGAGCTTTCGCTTGACTTTCGTGCGGCACGCTCCTAGAATGCGCAACCGGTGCCTGTGAGACGCCGGCCACGAGGTTGGAGCCCATCCGCCTGTCACCACCGGCCACCTGTTTGAGCGAGGAACATTCATGCCCGTCGACGATCGTCCGGACCGCAGCAAGGCGCTCGAGGTTGCCGTCAGCCAGATCGAGAAGCAGTTCGGCAAGGGCTCCATCATGCGGCTCGGCACCCGCGGCGCCATCGCGCCCATGGAAAGCATCCCCACCGGCTCCATCAGCATCGACCTGGCTCTGGGTGTTGGCGGCGTGCCGCGTGGACGCGTCACCGAGATCTTCGGACCGGAGTCGTCTGGAAAGACGACGCTTGCCCTGCAGGTGATTGCCGAGGCGCAGAAGCTGGGCGGCATGGCGGCATTCGTCGACGCCGAGCATGCGCTCGACGCGGCGTACGCGAGGAAGCTGGGCGTCGACATCGACAACTTGCTCGTCTCTCAACCCGATAACGGCGAGCAGGCGCTCGAAATCGTCGAGGTGCTCATCCGCTCCAATGGCGTCGACGTCGTCGTCGTCGATTCTGTGGCGGCGCTCGTGCCTCGCGCTGAAATCGAGGGCGAGATGGGCGACGCGCAAATGGGTCTACAGGCACGGCTGATGTCGCAGGCACTCCGCAAGCTCACGGGCGTCGTGTCGAAATCGCGCACCAGCCTCATCTTCATCAATCAGCTGCGCGAAAAGATCGGCGTCATGTTCGGCAATCCGGAAACCACGACCGGCGGCCGGGCCCTCAAGTTCTATGCTTCCGTCCGCATCGACATCCGCCGCATTGCGAGCATCAAGGACGGCGACACCGTGATTGGCGGGCGCACGCGAGTGAAGGTGGTGAAGAACAAGGTGGCGCCACCGTTCCGCGAGGCCGAATTCGACATTCTCTACGGCGAAGGCATCTCGCGCGAAGGCGATCTCATCGATCTCGCCGTCGACAAGCGCATCGTCGACAAGAGCGGCGCCTGGTTCGCGTACGCCGGCGAACGGCTGGGCCAGGGCCGCGAGAACGCCAAGGCGTTTCTGCGCGACAACCCCGCCATTGCCAGCGCCATCGAGGATCGCCTGCGCAAAGAGCTGGGGATGGTGCGCGAGGCCGAGGCCTTGACAGCCTAGACGGCTCGAGCGCACGGCCTGGTCCATGGAATCGCTGCTCTCGCTGGACGCAGCCCTGCGCGTCTGGCTGGCTTCCCATCACACACCCGCGCTCGACTGGGTGATGGTGGCGCTGAGCGACATCGGCGCGCAGGCGCGCGTCTGGTTCGTGCTCGGCGCGGTGCTCGTCCTCTGGCGACCCGAGCGGGCGCAGGGCGTGTGGCAGATGGCGCTGGCCATCGGCCTCAGTGTGCTGCTCGTGGACGTCGTGGCCAAACCAGCCATCGCGCGCATGCGGCCCTTCCAGGACGTGATCGACGTTCGCGTCGTCGGCGCGCGGCCGAACACCTATTCTTTTCCGTCCGGCCACGCCGCCAACGCGTTCGCCGGGGGTGTGGCCCTAGCGCGCGTCTGGCCGGGAACGCGTGCAGCGCTCTGGGCGCTCGCGGCCCTTATCGCATTCTCACGCGTGTATGTGGGCGTGCACTACCCTCTGGATGTCATCGCCGGTGCGATGGTCGGGATGCTCGCCGCCGCCTTCGTGATCGGCGGAACCGTGTGGCCCGACGTCGTCGGAGCACGACGGCCTGTTCGAGCGGCGTAAGTCCGCCGACCGTTCCGGGTAGACGCGCCTCGAGCGTTCACGCTTTTCGCGACATACCGCCATCGTGGTGATATCAGCATTCTAGGCGTGAAACACGAGCGAACGGCGATGCTGTGGCTTGGAACCCGCCTGAACCGTCTGCTATGATGAGGTTCTGCTCGCGAGCGTCCCACCGTGCCGAGGTAGCTCAGTTGGTAGAGCACGTGACTGAAAATCACGGTGTCGGCAGTTCAATTCTGCCCCTCGGCACCACTCAAGATCTTCTCAATCAACAACTTCGGCGAATGGCCTGATTCGCTCGCTGCGCTCGCGTGTGCTGGAGGGCACATGGAGGGCACAAGCGGGGAGCGCGTAACGGGCTGAAGTTTCCTCGCTCTTGAAACCCTGGCGACGACGATGCCATCGTCGTCGGAGGGATCCGATGACACTGGAGCCACCGAAGCTGCTCGACCGCGTTCGGGCGGAGATTCGCACTCGTCACTACAGCCGGCGGACCGAAGAAGCGTACGTCCACTGGATCCGCCGGTACATCTTCTTTCACGGCAAGCGGCATCCCATGGATCTCGGCGCTCCGCACATCACGACGTTTCTCACGTCGCTGGCGACCGTGGCTTCAGTGGCGGCCTCAACAGGAAATCACCCTCGAACTCACCCAGGAATCTCTTCGCGACGTGCTGTCGCACGACGATCGAGCGGCCCGCTCTGGCGCTGACGCGGTCATCGTCATCAGATTCGCATCGGGGCCGCGCCAGGTCGCCATGTATGTGTGCAAACTTCCCGAGCCCCACACCGCCGTAGATGTAGAGCGGGTTGTACGCTCGAGCAGGCGCTTCCGCCACGGCGCGGCAGGCAGCATCACAGAATCAGGCGTTCAGCGCCGTGATGTTTCTGTATCGTGACGTACTGCACCAGGAACTCGGCGACGTCGAACACGCGCCCCGTGCGAAGGCGCCCCTCCACGTACCGGTTGTCCTCAGCGTCGACGAAGTTCGCCGTGTGCTGGCACAGATGAGCGGCACGGCTTGGATCGTCGCATCGCTCCTTTACGGAGCCGGGTTGCGCACTGCAAGAGAGTCTCGAGATACGTGTCAAGGATCTCGACTTCGATCGGCGGGAGATTACCGTCCGCCGGGGCAAGGGGCAGAAGGATCGGCGAGTGATGCTGCCGGAGCGGCTGCGCGACCCTCTTCGCGAGCATTTAGAAGTGGTCCAACGGGTCCATCGAGCGGATTTGGCCGCGGGCTTTGGCCGCGTCGTGCTGCCGGGCGCGTTGGAGCGAAAATTCCCAGGGGCGCCGACCGAATGGCGCTGGCAGTTTGTATTTCCCGCAGCCCGGATCTGCCGCGACCCGAGATTCGGGCCACCCTCGCGTTATCACTTGCACGAGTCGGTCATCCAGCGTGCCGTCACGGACGCCGGTCGCGCGGCGGGGATTGACGAAGCGGGTGACCTGCCACACATTTCGCCACTCCTTCGCGACCCACCTCCTTGAATCCGGCTACGACATCCGCACGGTTCAAGAGCTCCTTGGCCACTCCGACGTGACGACGACCATGATTTACACCCACGTCCTGAATCGTGGCGGGTTGGGTGTGAAGAGTCCGATCGATCGGATCTGATGAGGGCTGGCGTTAGCCGCGACGAACCCGCAGCCATCGCCGGCAGCGTTCTTCACACCCGCGGAGAAGCCCAAATGAGCCAACTACATGGCGTCACCGGGAGCAGCCCCCATGGTGGATAGCCGCCACGAGCCTGCAGCCAACGTGCCGGCCCGCAGCCAAGCCCCGCGCACCGACAGCCGCGGCCGGCGTGGTAACATCCGGCCGTTCAACGACATGGAGCGAGACCGGTTACTCGCGGGCTACCGAGGATGGCTACCGGTGAATTAGAGCGGTCTACTCCAATACTAGTTAGGCCGTGGGCGGCGCTGAGCAGGTCAAAATGCCCAATACGGAACCCTTCAGGTCACTGTTGGTTGGCTCATTCTGATGGAGGTGAATCATGCCTGCGATTTCCGGCACCTTTTCGGGCTCGATCGAGGTGCAGACGGCGATGACGGTTGGTGACCAGACGAACCACGAAATGTTGCTGGCGGAGGTCCGAGGTTCCCAGAAATCGCCTGATCCGTTGTGGAACAACGCAACGATCTCCTACTTCGCGACGCTCGACCTGGCCGATGGCAAAGGCACACAACGTGGGTACTTCATCAATACTCACGCCGACGGAGGCAACACGTGGGGCACGTTCGAAGGAGCAGTCGCATCGGTTGGCGGCGAGGTGCGATGCGATGGCACATGGCAACACACCGGCGGGAAGGGAAACTATGCGGGAGTATCGGGAGGAGGCACGTTTAGCATGCGCATGACGTCACCGAAAACGGTGGAGACTGCCTGGAAAGGAACCTATGAGCTCGCCGGTGCGATGGCCGCTGGTGGACGCTAGTCTGTTCCTTTCGACCGCGCCCGCGATTACGCATCAATCAGTCCCGTCCTAACACGGGCTGGACCCGTCGGCGGCCGCGTCGCGAACGTAGTGACTCGGAACGCTCGATCGGCGGCCGCCGCGGGTCAGCCCCAATGCGTTAGGCAACTCTCTTTGAACGACCAACAACGATCTGAATGCGGACGCCAGCATGGCCGAGCATGGCGATCAACGTGTCGATACTGAACCGATCGATCTTGCCTCGCACGAGGTCGCTGATTCTCGGCTGCGTGACCCCGAACAGTTCGGCGGCCTGCGCCTGGGTTAAGCCGCGGGCATCAATCAACTTGCTCAGGCGAATCATTAGATCGGACCGGAGTTTGAGGTTCGTGGCTTCCTCCTCCGCAAATCCAAGATCCCGGAATACGTTGCCGCTCGAACGACGAATTCTTGTGGTCATCGAACCTCCGGCTTCTGGGCACGCTGCCGAACCAGGTCGGCGTACCGCTTCTTCGCCAGCGCGATCTCAGCGTGTGGCGTCTGGCGGGTGCGTTTCTCGAACGCGTGGAGCACGTACACGGCCTCTTCGAACTTCGCCACGTAGAACACGCGATGATCCACCCGCGTGTGCACGCGAACCTCAACGACCCCAGGCCCCACGGTGGTCATCGACTTCCAGTCGCTTGGCAGGAGACCCTGCTGCACACGGCCGAGTTGATAGCCAGCGTCGCGGCGGGCGTCCTTGGGGAAGGCCCGGAGATCGTCGAGCGACGAGCCCAGCCAAGACACCGGCTTCTCGGCCACGGAACACTATATAATTATTTATATGCCTCGATCTAGTCGCCTAACACGGCATGCAGCCGACGGTAGATCTTCCCTCAATAAAGTAGACACTTCCACCTAACCACCGCGTACGCCCACGCGTCGAGAGTGCGGCCGGCAAACTCGGGCCTGTTGTCGACGACGATGGGACTGCGGCAGCGCCGATCGCGGCGTGCAAACGGTCGAGCACGCGGGCCCCGCGCAGGCCGGGCAGGCCTGCCAACGCGCCGCGCGTGGAAATGATCTGGGAATCCTCCGCGCGATGCGTGCATTCCAGCGTTGTTGATTCTCGTGCGCGTTAAACGCGCCAGAAATCGCAGGTTGCGATGGTGCCGCTGGCTGACAATCACGGTGTCGGCAGTTCAATTCTGCCCCTCGGCACCATCAACTAGCACAATCTCTCCCGGGTCCGCCACGGGGAGTCGTCCATCTTTCGTCGCTCAAAGCCCGTATACTCCGCTACAAGAGAGAGTGGCCCTCACTCCCGGAGTGCGACTCGGCGTATACGAAGTCACCGCCCCGATCGGCGAAGGCGGCATGGGCCAGGTGTATCGGGCCCGCGACACCAAGCTCAATCGCGACGTCGCGCTGAAGGTGCTGCCTGACTCGTTCGCGAGCGATCCCGACCGCCTGGCGCGATTCTCACGCGAAGCGCAGACGCTCGCCTCGCTGAACCACCCGAACATCGCCGCCATCTACGGCCTCGAGGAGTCCGGCGGTGTGCGCGCCCTGGTCATGGAACTGGTCGAGGGCGAGGATCTGTCGCAGCGCATCGCGACGCGGACCGATTCCCCTCGACGAGGCACTTCCGATCGCGACGCAGATCGCGGAGGCGCTCGAAGCGGCGCACGAGCAGGGCATCATTCACCGCGACCTGAAGCCCGCCAACATCAAGGTGCGTGCCGACGGCACGGTGAAGGTGCTGGACTTCGGGCTGGCGAAGGCCATGGAGTCAACGATCGGGTCGTCGGCGAGCGTGTCGGAGTCGCCGACGATCACGACGCCAGCGATGACGCAGGCGGGCATGATCCTTGGCACCGCCGCCTACATGAGCCCGGAGCAGGCACGCGGGAAGCCGGTCGACAAGCGCACCGACATCTGGGCGTTCGGGTGCGTGCTCTACGAGATGCTGACGGGCATGAGGCCCTTCCCCGGCGATGATGTCGCGGAGGTGCTGTCGCGCGTGTTGCAGCGTGAGCCGGACTGGGCTCGGCTGCCTTCTACTCTTTCGCCGCTGCTTGGCAGCTACATCAAACGATGCCTGCACAAGGATCCGAGACAACGAATTCACGACATCGCCGACGTGCGCCTGGCGCTGGAGGGCGCGTTCGAGACGACCGTCATGGCCGTGACACCGGCGTCACGGCCCCGAGGTCTGGGCGCCGCCTGGGTCGTCGCCCTGGCCGCCGTGCTTGCCGCCGCGGTGCTCGCCATTCCCGCGGTTCGGTATCTGCGCCACAGTCCACCGCCCTCCTCCGCGGTGCATTTCGAGATTCAATCTCCCGAGAGCACGCGGTTCGGGGGACCTGAGGGCGGCGGGACCGGTATCGCAACCCAGCTGGCCGTGTCGCCCGACGGGCGGCATGTCGTGTTCGTGGCTGCGGGGGAGGGCGGCTATCGCCTCTGGCTGAGGCCGACCTAGGCCGTATTACAGGCACAAGCCCGTAGGGCCGGGTTCCGAGAAGCGGACCCGCCGAGCTTGGCGGCGAAGCGGACCCGCCGAGCTTGGCGGCCGATTTGCCAATAAAATCTAAAGACTGAACGCCATTACGAACTCGAACACTGTTCGGTCTATGATCTGGTGTTCATGGGGACACGGGAGCGCCAGCCAGAGAGCGTGATCGGACTCGGGAGGCGATTCTTGCCGCCGCGCGCGAACTATTCGTCACCGAGGGCTACCGCGAACGTGTCGATGCGCAAGATCGCCGAGCGCATCGGTCCACGCAGCCGCCATCTACAGCTCTTTCCCCGGCAAGGACGACATCTTCTACGCACTGGCCGAAGAAGGCTTCCGGCTGCTGGCCGACCTCCCGACCGTCCGCGGTCAATACCGGGCGGATCCCCTCTAACGGCTGCGCCAAAGCCCTGGCATTTCTACGAGTTCACAAAGACCCGCCCCAGTACTTCGAGCTGATGTTCGTCGACCGCTCCGTCCCGAGCCTCAGCCAGGACTTTCAGCGATTCGAATTCTTTCAAGAGACGACCGCGCGCGCCGAAGCCGACATCACGACGTGCATCGAGCGAGGCGAGTTTGCCGCCGGATTGAACCCCGCCGCCGCGCTGCACGTCCTGTGGGTAGGGATGCTCGGCACCGCGACGATTGGTCTGGCACAGCGCCTCGCGCCTGGCGAGGATCCGGACGCGCTCGCGCACGACCTTCTTGAAACCATGCTCGCGGGCTTCGGCACGAAATCCGGACGAAATTCGTGGCATCCGCCTGCCCGTTTCATACGACAGGAGCACTCGCAGCGAAAGTGGCCCATGACCATGCGTAATTATCTCGTCCGTTCGTTCCGGAGACCTGACGGTCTCCGGCTACCGCTTGCAGGAGTGCTGGCGCTCGCCGCGCTCACCTCCGCATGCCGTGGCGCCGAGCCTCCGCCTCCTGCTGCGGGCACCACGGCCGAATACCGCGTCGATGTCGCGGCCATGACAGTCGCGGTCGCGGATCTTCGAATCGACACTCCAGATTTCCGGGAACCTCGTGCCGCAAACGCGTGTGGCCGTGGCGGCGAAGCTGCCGGGCACGCTGTCGAGCGTCCGGGTCGACATCGGCAATCGCGTCAGCGCCGGGCAGGTTGTCGCCGTGCTCGACCGCCGGGAAATCGACGCGCAGGTTGACGCCGCCGAAGCGGCCGTCAACGTCGCTCATGCAGGGGTGGAGGCCGCGGAGGCGGCGCTGGCAAGCGCGGTGCTCGAGCGCGACCGCGCGCAGAACCTGTTCGATCGCGGCGCGGTGCCCAGGCAGCGGCTCGACGCCGCTGAGACCGCGCGTCGATCGTCGGCGGCTCAGCGCGATCTCGCCAGGGCAAACCTGGCACAGGCCGAAGCCGCCCTTCGCCGCTCTCGCGAGGTGCAGCGGGACGCGACCCTGACATCGCCCATTGATGGCGTGGTCGTCGAGCGCCATTACGACGCCGGTAGCCTCGTCGGGCCCGGCGACGACCCCGTCGTCGTCGTCGCCGACCTGCGTGTGATGAAGCTGGAAGCCGGGGTGTCGGAACTGGAAGCGGGACGGCTGCGGGTGGGCATGCGGGCGCGGGTGGAAGCGCAGGCACGGCCGGGAGACGTCTTCGACGGTCGCGTGGCCGCCATCGCCCCGGAAGTCGATGCGCGCAATCGCCATTTCCGCATCGAGGTGCGCATCAACAACCCGGGCGCACAGCTGCTCTCCGGAATGTACGGTTCCGCGGCGATTCCGCTCGAGCGGGTCCGCCAGGTGGTGGCGATTCCGCGCGACGCCGTCATCGAGCGCGACGGTAAACGCGTCGCCATCCGTATTGAGGGCGACACGGTACGCGACGTCCCGGTGACAGAGGGGCTGACCGACGGACGTCTCGTACAGATTGCCAGCGGCCTGCAGGCGGGCGACACGATCCTCTCGGATGCCCGCCAGGACATCGCCGCCGGCACGAAGGTGAACCCGGTTCTTTCGAAGTAGACGCTTATGTGGATTTCAGACATCTCCATCCGCCGTCCCGTCTTCGCGACCATGGTCATCATGAGCTTCATGGTGCTGGGCATCGTGTCGATGACGAGGCTCGGCATCGACCTCTTTCCTGAGGTCAACTTTCCCTTCGTCAACATCAGCGTCATCTACCCCGGCGCGTCGCCAGAGGAGGTGGAGACGCTGGTGACGCGGCCGATCGAAGATGCGGTCGCCGGCATCAACGGCGTGAAGCGCGTGATCTCGAGCTCGACCGAGTCGCGCGCCGTCGTCGGGCTGGAGCTGCGCCTCGAAGTGGACCCACAGGCGGCCGCTGCGGAAGTCCGGGAAAAGGTCGCCGCCATCCGCAGCCGGCTGCCCGCGCAGATCGAAGATCCGACGATCGTTCGGTTCGACGTGGCGGCGCTCCCGATCATGACGTTCGCGGTCGGGTCGTCGCAGCGTTCCGACATCACGCGGCGACAGATCGAAGACGATCTCAAACCGCTCCTCGAGCAGATCGACGGCGTCGCCGCGGTGGAACCGGCGGTCCTGCCCCTCCCTGCATTTGCCGAACTTTCCGGCCTTCCTTTGCAGGAATTGGCCTTCGGCTCGGCGGCCATCTTCCTCGTCAGCTTCGGGTCGGGCATCATTACCGCCCGAACTTTTGGCGCGATCGGTGGCTATCAGGTCGATCCAAACCGTGAGCTGGTCGGTTTTGGCGCCGCGAACATTGCCGCCGGCCTGATCGGCGCCATTCCGGTCAGCGCCTCCGATTCGCGCACCGCGGTCAATCTGAACGTCGGCGGCCGCTCGCAGGTGGCGAGCGTCGTCGCCGCCGCGACCTTGCTGGCCGCGTTGCTCTTTCTCGCGCCGGCGCTTCAGGATCATCCCGATTCCCGTGCTCGGCGCGATCCTGATGGCGACCGCCATCGAGCCTGATCGATTTCGCCGCCCTGAGGCAGCTCTGGCGGATCAGCCGGATGGAGTTCGTCTTCGCGATCATCGCGCTGGCGGGTCCGATCGGGCTGGGCGTCCTCAACGGCGTCCTGATCGCGATCGCCGCGACGTTCGTCTACATTTTGCGCAAGACCATGTTTCCGCGCGATGCCATGCTCGGCCGCGTTCCCGGGACGTGACGGCTTCTACAAATTGCATCGCACGCCGGAGGCGAAGCCGGTGCCCGGCCTGGCCATCTGCCTGGTCCAGGGCAGCATGCTGTTCTTCAATTCCGATTATGTCGAAGGCGCGCCTGCGGGCGATTGCCGAGGACTGCCGGCCGGCACGAAATGGCTGTTGATCGATGCCGAGCGCGACCCCGCCTTCGACTGCTCGGCGGCGGCGATGCTCGTCGAACTGTGCGCCGAACTGCGCGAGCGCGGGATCAGCCTCGGCCTCGCCGAACTGCACGCCGAAGCGCGCGAGATGCTCGAACGGGCCGGCGTGATCGAGTGCATCGGCGCCGACATGGTCTTCGACATTCTCGAGGATGCGTATCAGGCCTTCGAAGCCCGGGCGTGAAGGCGGGGGCTTCGCCGGTTTTGACGCTGCCTGCGCGCTCCCAAAGGCCGTCATGCTGAACTGCTTTCAGCATCCAGTTGCGGGGCCGTCGGGGAGGTGAGGACTGGACCCTGAAACGAGTTCAGGGTGACGGGAGAGCAGGGTGACGGGAGTGAGGGCCGGCGCCGGAGCGGGGCGGAAATCAGGCGGAATCGACCGCGTAGCCGTCGCCGTAGAATTTGCTGGTGCTGCTCGTGTGGAAAGCGATCGCCTTGACCGGCTCGTATTTCGGCGGCCCCAAGCCCGGGCAGCACCTCCAATAGCTCATTCTCCCAGACATAGACCGCGATCGGGAAGGAGACCCGCGGCCCCGTCAGATGCGATCCGTCGCGCGGCTTGCCGACTCGGTGGGTGGTCGACGGAGACGGTCGTTCGAGATGCGCTGCATGTAATCGCCGGTGTTGATGATCAGCGATCCCGGCGGCGCGTTCAGCCGCACCCATTTGCCGCTGCAGTGGTTCCACACCTGCAGGCCCTCGATGCCGGTCGCCGGCAGGATCGTGAACAGGTCGACATCCTCGTGCCCGAGCAGCCGCCCGGCGCCCGAGCGATCCTGATCCGCGCTGAGCGGCGGATAATAGTTCGGCCGCAGCCCGAAATTGGTGTTGGTCAGCTTCCGTCAGAGGCATGCGGATCGCAGCCGAGCCCCTGCAGCATCGCCTGGGCGATCGGCTTGAACAGGGCTTCGTGGGCGAGGGCGAGGCGGCGGAAGCGCGGCTCATACTCGGCGCGCGGCCAGTAATCCCCGGCGCGAAACGGCGCGTCGCGCTGCTGCTCGATGTCGAACGCACGCCGGCACCACACCCAGCCCTCGACCAGATCGGGGTGGATCTCGCTCGGTCTCCCCGATCGGAAAATAGCCTGGGCGACCGGCCCGTGACGGGTAGCGCAAACCGCATCTTGTCTTCGAGCTGAGTCGACGTGAACAGATCGAGACGCGTCGTGCATGTCATCGTAGAGCGATCCGGTCACGCCGTGGCCGATCAGCGCCGCGAACCCGATCTCCCGCAGCGCCGCCGCGAACGCGTCGGCAAGCGCGCCCTGGTCCCGCGCGTCACCGCGCAGGAAAAGCGCGAAATCGAGCGTCGCGACCTCGTCATCCTCGATCTCGAACGCGTCGCTGTCATGCTCGGCCAGCCGATAGGTGTGCGCCTTGCGGCCTCCTCGATCGTAGCGGGCGAAATCCTTGGTTAGACGCGGGCCCTACGGCGGGGCGGTCACGACCGGAGCCCCGCCTCGGCGCGAGCGGCGCAGTCGCCGCTCCGGGCCTTGCCCTCGCGCCAGCCCTTCAGCGCCGAATGGGCCATCACCGCCGCCGCATAGAGCACGACCGCGAAGACCAGCCAGCGCAGGATCTTCGAGCGGCATCTCCTTGACGATGAGCGCCGACGAAGACCGCGGGGATGCCGCCGATGGCGAGGCCGAGCACGACCCGCATGTCGACCGCGCCGATGCGGATATGCTGGACGCTCAACGGCGCCCATCAGGCAGGCGCCGGCGGCCATGATCGGGAAGCAGAGCCCCGGATCCATGCCCATCAGGCTCAGCAGCACCAGGGTCGGCGCATCAGTGCCGGCCGCGAAATTGGCGAGGATGCCGAACACGAAATTGGCGAGATGGCGACGATCATCAGAGCCGGCGGCAGGCTGTTGGCGGTGCCGCCGCCGGGGAAGAGCTGGAAATTGGTCATCGCATAGGCGATCGCGGCGAGCAGGAGGCCGACGGCGACGATCATCTGGACGACCCAGACCCGCGCCCGCGTGACCAGAGGCACCCCGACCAGGCCGCCGAGGAAGACGGCGATCACGCAGCTGAACAGCAGCACCGGCTCGACCATCACGCCGAGCGTGATCAGGAAGAGGATGCTTTCG
>CAWGYQ010000009.1:0-106096 GCA_963826865.1 uncultured Acidobacteriota bacterium | reverse complement strand
TCAATCGTACCGTGATCGAGGCGCCGAGACGCGTGTGCCGACCTCTTCCAGCAGGTCCTGATCGTGCGTGACGAGCAGCACCGTTTCCTCGAATCGCTGGAGCGCCACGTTGAGCGCGTTGATGGCTTCGAGATCCAGGTGATTCGTCGGCTCGTCGAGCACGAGCATGTTGGGTTTTTGCAGCATGATGCGGCAGAACAGCAGCCGTGCGGATCGCCGCCGGACAGCGCCTCGGTCGCTTGCCCCTTCTCGCCGCTGAACAGCATCTGGCCGAGGAGCCCATGAATTTCCTGCCTCGACGCGTCAGGGTCGAACTGGTGGAGCCAGTCGGCAGCCGTCATGCCTTTCGAGATGGCGCCGGTGTGATCCTGCGGGAAGTTAATGGATTCTGCGTGGCCCCACCCGCCGCACAGTTCCGCTGTCGCGGTCGGCGCGGCTCGGCGCGAGGTTCGGTGTATCAGCCAGGATCGCTTTGAGGAGCGTCGTCTTGCCCACGCCGTTACGTCCGCCAGACAGCAGACCTTCTCGCCGCGATTGACGAGAGCGGCGAAGTTCGTCAGCACGGAAAGTGTGCCGTGTGACTTGGTGAGCCCTTCGCACTCGAACGCCATCTTGCCCGAAGGCCGGCGCATCGAGAACTTGATGTACAGGACGCTGAATGTTGGACCGGGCCAGCTCGGTCGTCTGCAGCCGCTCCACCTCTTTCCGCCGCGATGTCACCTGACTGGCGCGTGTGCCCGCGCCGAACCGCGCGATGAAGTAGTTGAGCTGAGCGATCTTCTTCTCGCGTTGGGCGTTCTCGGCCTCGATGCTCGAGCGAATCTGCGTCTTTGCCACGACCATGTCGTCGTAGCCGCCCGTATACGTGATGATCGTCTCGTAGTCGATGTCGGCGATGTGCGTGCAGACCTTGTTCAGGAAGTGCCGATCGTGAGAGATGACGATCAAGGTCCCGGTGTACCGCTTCGAGGAACTCCTGCAGCCAGTGGATCGAGTCGAGGTCGAGATGATTGGTCGGCTCGTCGAGCAGCAGGGCCTCGGGCTGGCCGAAGAGCGCCTGCGCCAGGAGCACGCGCACCTTCTGTCCGCCTTGCAACCCGGCCATCGGGCGTTCGTGGATGTCATCCGGAATGTCGAGCCCCTGGAGCAGCACGGCCGCGTCGCTCTCGGCCGTGTAACCGTCTTCTTCGCCGACGATGCCTTCGAGCTCGCCGAGACGCATGCCGTCGTCGTGTGTGAGCTCCGGCTTGGCATAGAGCGCATCGCGCTCCGCCAGGGCGTTCCAGAGCCGTTGATTCCCCATGACGACGGTGTCGATGACACGGGACTGATCGAACGCGTACTGATCCTGCCGCATCACACCCAGCCGGCGCGGACGGATCACAGTGCCGCGCTGCGGCTCGATCTCGCCCGTGAGGAGGCGCATGAACGTGGATTTGCCCGAGCCGTTCGGACCGGTCAGGCCGTAGCGTCGGCCCGCCGAGAACGTCGTGGCGACATCCTCGAACAGGAGCTTCGAACCGAACCGCATGGACACGCCGCTGACTGAAATCATGGTGAATGGCTCGCGGGCGGGCAACGGACCGAATTCGCGGCCTCGCCCAAACTCCTGATTATATCAGCATTTCGAGAGACGCTTCAGCGAACGCCGGCCGCTCGGCCAAATCTGGCAGCCTCGCCCCAGCTCGAGTGGTGATCGAGCTTGGGCGAATCAGCCGAGCCGCGGATCTCGTATCAATGTGCGCCGCGAATCGCTGTGAGGAACACCTCCCCGAGATCCTCGGCCTTGCGAGCCCCGACGCCCCTGACCGCCAGCAGTGCGCTCATGGACGTCGGCCGCAGGCGCGCCATTTCGCGGAGTGTCGCGTCGTGAAAGATGACGTACAGGTGGCACGCCGCGAGCCCTGGCAATCTGTAAGCGCACCGTGCGGAGTCGATCGAACAGTTCTCGATCCACGCCCTGCCACGACTCGGTTTCGACCGTTGCTGCGGCACGAGGGACGTTCTTCAACGGCGGCCGCTGGCGCGCGAGAGCCAGGCCCGGGCACCGCGTTTCGTCCTTCAGCAGATCCATGCCGGCCGCCGTCAGTTCCAGCACCGGGTAGGGATGGTCTGTCTGCCGCAGGAGACCGACGCTGCTCAGTTGCTCGATATAGCCTCTGATCTCCGCGGCCGACGCGTGTGACAGGAGCCCGAACGTGCTCAGCTTGTCGTGCCCCCGCATCACGACCTGATCGGTGCCCTGTCCGCGAAGCACCCGGGTGACGTGCAGGGCCCCGAACCGCTGACCGACGCGGGCGACGCACGAGAGGACCTTGCGGGCAACGACCACTGGATCGCCGACGGCTTCGAGCTCGTTGAGGCAGACATCGCAGGCTCCGCAAGGCTGTCTCGAATACCGGTCGCCGAAGTATTCGCTCAAGTGACGATGGCGACAGCCGACGCCCGCCGCATAACGCTCCATCTGCTGGAGAAGATGGCGATTGGCATCGGTGAGTTCACCGTTCTGGTCGAGCATCGCGCGCCATTTCATGAAGTCTGCGACGGAGTAGATCAGGACGCACTCCGCTTCGAGGCCGTCGCGTCCCGCCCGTCCGGATTCCTGCTGATAGTGCTCGAGCGAGCGGGGCGCTCCCGCGTGCACGACGAACCTCACGTCCGATCGATCGATGCCCATGCCGAAGGCCACGGTGGCCACGATGACGTCGGCCCGCTCGCTCAGGAACGCGTCCTGATGTCTGTGACGTTCCAGGTCGGAAAGGCCCGCGTGATACGGCAGCGCCGGCCGGCCCGTCGTCGTCAACCAATCGGCCAGGGCGTCCACCTCGCGCCTGGACGTGCAGTAGATGATGCCGGCATCGCCGCGGTGCCGGTTGAGGATGTCGAGGAGTTGACTCTTCAGTGTCGCTCTCGTCGGTACCTCGATAGATCAGATTCGGCCTGTCGAACGCGCCGACGAATTCGAGCGGATTGTTGAGCGCCAGCTGCTTCGCGATGTCGCGTCGAACGGCGGCGGTGGCGGTTGCGGTGTAGGCGTGAATGCCAACGCCGGGCAGAAGATCGCGGAGACGCGCGAGCTGGCGGTATCAGGCCTGAAGTCGTGTCCCCACTGGCTGATGCAATGCGCTTCGTCCACCGCGACGAAGCTGACGCGGCACGACGAGAGCAGCGACAGGAACCCCTCGCTCCCGTCGCCTACCAGCCGTTCGGGCGACACATAGAGCAGGCAGTAGCGACCTTGGCGCACTCCGGCGAGGACCGCCGATTTTTCCTCGGATGAGAGGGAACTGTTGTACAACCCGGCCGGCACGCCGTTGCCGACCAGCGTGTCCACCTGGTCCTTCATCAGGGATATCAGCGGCGAGACGACCAGCGCGAGACCGGATTGGACGACAGCCGGCGCCTGGAAGCACAGGGACTTGCCGCCACCCGTCGGCAGCACGACCAGTGAGTCACGCCCGTCGAGAACGGCGGCCATGGCCTCGCGTTGAAGCGGGCGAAAGCTCGTGTAGCCCCAATAGCGGGCGACGACCTCTTCGAGCGATGACCGGCTCATGACTTCGTGTTCGCGGCTCCCAGCCCCGCTGCGCGACCGGTTGCCCATGCCCAGAGGAAGTTATATCCGCCGATGGGACCAAACGCGTCGAGCAGTTCGCCGCACAGGAAAAGCCCCTTGTGCTTTCGGCTCTCCAAGGTGCGCGGGTCGATCTCAGAAAGGTTCACGCCGCCGCCGGTGACCTCGGCCTTCTTGTAGCCTTCATCGCCCGTCCATGGCAGGGTGCCGCGCACGAGCGCCTCGATGAGGCGAAGCCTGGCGGCACGGGTCAGGTTCGAGAGCCTCTGCCGGGGATCGAGCCCCTGTGACTCGAGCAGCGCCCCGGCGAGTCGATCCGGAAGCTCGGCGCCAAGCGCCTTCAGCACCGTTTGCGAGCCCCGCGGGCGCAGCGCCCGTTCCCAGTCCTGATCGTCGAGCGGTGTCCAGCGCACGGCAATGTGCGCAGGGGAAAGCGTCCGTGTGGGTGAACGAACCGCGACGTGAGAGACGTCGAGCACGGAAGGACCACTGTAGCCGTTGTGTGTGAACAGGAACCCTCCTGTCGCGGTCGCCGCGCGGTCTCGCGAGCGGGCCGTCAAGGTCACTCTCAACGAAACCCCCGCGAGCTTGCCGAACGGCGCCGGGTTCGCCGTCAACGGCGTCAGCGCTGCATAGGTGGGCTCGACCGCGTGCCCGAGTCCTGCAAGCGAGCGCAGGCCGATTCCATCGCTCCCGGTTTTTGGCACCGACAGCCCACCAGTCGCCACGATCAAGCGATCGGCGTGCAACGGCTCGCCATCCTGGCGTTCGATTCGCCATCGAGGTCCCGACGGCGCGAAGCCGGTCACGACGGTATTCGTGAGAATCGAAACGCCCCTCGCCCGCGCCAACGCGAACAGGCGGTCGCGTACGTCTCGTGCACGCTCGGATATGGGGAAGAGCTTGGCGGTCTGCGCTTCCTCCATTAGCGGAAGCCCGACGTCCTGCTCGAAGAACGCAATCTGCTCGCGAAGCGGCCAGGATCGGACAAACCCGCGCAGCAGGTGTGGAGAGGAGTCGGTGACGAAGCGCGACTCATCGACCTCGGAGGGGAGAATGTTGCAGCGCCCGCCGCCGCTGATCAGGATCTTGCGCCCGCCGTCGGGCGTTCGTTCGAGGAGAAGCGTTTCCGCCCCCGCCCCGGCTGCGAAGATTGCCGCCATCGTCCCGGCGGCGCCGGCGCCTACGACGACGACTTGAGCCATGCTTCCGCGAATGCCATCTCTCCTTCGAATCACCCCAGCAGTTCCGAGTGCACCCTTTCGCGTTCGCGATCCACTTGCTCGGCCGTCGCGCCGAGGCGTTGAAGGATCGCCTCGGTCATGGCCAGCGCCACCTCGGCTTCTCCCGAAAAAACACCTTCGGCGCCGGCGGCGCGCAGCGCGGCGAGACCCCGCAGGTGATTGGTTCTCGCGAGCACGTGGATTTGGCGGTTCATGTCGCGTGCCTCGCGGATCACGTCCTCGCTGTTGCCGACATCCGCGGTGAGGATGAGGTGGCGCGCGTCGGCCAACCCGGCTTCCTCGAGCGTTGCGCGGTGTGAAGCGTCGCCGTACACCGCCTGAATCCCTCCTTCACGCAGCTCGCGCACGGTATCCATGTTGAGCTCGATGATCGACGGCTCGATGCCGTTGTCCTTCAGCAGGCGCATCAGTGTCCGTCCCGTCGGCCCGAACCCGACCACCACGGCCCTGTGCTTGCTGGCGTCCCGGCCCGCACGCGCCGGCAGGGCGTCGTCGAGCGGCGTCAGCGCGTTCAGAAACTTCCAGATCCCGCGCCGCCGCGACGCCCGGCGCTCCAGAGGGCCGACCAGCCGGTACAGCAGCGGATTGAGCACGATCGAGATGATCGACACCGCGACGATGACGTTCATGGCAGCCGGCGGCAGGATGCCGAGGTCTGTGCCGAGCGACGCCAGAATGAAGGAGAACTCGCCAATCTGGGCCAGCGCGGCCGCCACCGCCATGGCGACGATGAACGGGAAGCGGAGCAGCAGCACGACGCTGGCCGCGACGATCGGCTTGCCAATGACGACGACGGCGAGCGTGCCCAAAATGAGCCACACGTTGTCGACCATTGCCATGGGGTCGAGCAGCATGCCGACCGACACGAAGAAGAGCACAGCGAACGCGTCGCGCATCGGCATGGCCTCTGACGCGGCCCGCGAGCTGTATTCCGACTGCCCGACGACCATGCCCGCCAGGAACGCGCCGAGGGCCATCGACACACCGAAGAGCTCGGCGGATCCGACGGCTACGCCGAGCGCGAGGACCAGGACCGTGAGCGTGAACAGTTCCCGCGACCGCGTCGCCGCGACCAGGTCGAGAAGCTTCGGTACGGCGCGATTGCCGATCAGGACGATGACCGCCAGGAGCGCTGCCACCTTGAGCGTCGTCAGGCCCAGTGCCGTGAGGACGCCGCCAACAGAGGACGTGCCAGTCGCGAGCGCAGGCAGCAGGACGAGCACGACGACCGTAAAAAGGTCCTCCACAACGAGCCATCCGACGGCAATGTGGCCGGTCGGCGTATGCAGGTCACGATTGTCGGCGAGCACGCGGATGAGCACGACGGTGCTCGCGACGGACAGCGCAATCCCAAAGACGATCCCGGCCGTCCAATCCCAGCCGAACGCCCGCCCGAGGAGCGCGCCGAGCACGGTCGCGACAGCGCTTTGCGCAATCGCTCCGGGGATGGCCACCTGACGAACATCCAACAGTTCCTTCAGGTGAAATTGCAGACCGACGCCGAACATCAGGAGAATGACGCCGAGCTCGGCCAGTTGCTCGGCGAGTCGGGGATCGGCCACGAAGCCCGGGGTATAGGGTCCAATCAGAACGCCGGCGCACAGGTAGCCTACGATCGGCGAGAGATTGAGACGCTGCGTGAGATAGCCGAACAGGAGCGCCGCAGTCAGCCCGCCCGCCAGTGTCGCAATCAGCTCGAATCCGTGCATGAGTTTGGATTCTGTTCAAAAACGGCGATCCGCACAAATCGATGAGTCGGAGCGGGCAAGGCATTTGCAGAATTCACGAAGCCGACCCAGTGTCGGTGAAGCTTGCCGGCCCGCACGAATCTGCGGGCCGCCCGAACCGGGGCTGGCGCCGGCGACGATTCGTCCGCTCAGGGCCGACTACGCATGTCGCGGGGGCTCCTTCCCTGACATGCGCTGGAAGATTCCCTGCACGGTCTGGAACGTGTCGGCGTCGGCCGCGGCCTTGTCCGGACGATAGGCCTTGACCCGCGCGAATCTGAGCGCGAGCCCTCCGGGATACCGCGGGCTTTCCTGCAGCTCATTGAAGGCAATCTCGACGACCAGCTCGGGTCTCACATACACCGTGTAGTCGTCGCGGCGAGTCTCGAGCTCGAGCAGCCTCTTCGTCTGCCAGGCGAGCAGCTCGTCGGTCAACCCTTTGAACGTCTTACCGAGCATCACGAAGTCTCGGTGTCCGGCATTGCGCGCCCCGAGGTGCAGATTGCTGAGCCAGCCTCGGCGCCGGCCGTGTCCCCATTCCGCGGCCAGCACCACGAGATCGAGCGTTCGAACGTCCTTGACCTTCAACCAGGCCTGACCCCGCCTTCCGGCGGCGTATGGCGCACCGCGCGATTTGACCATCACCCCTTCATGTCCTTCGCCGAGGGCCTCGGCCAGGAAGTCGGCGGCCAGGGTTGGCGTCACGTCGCCGAGATTCGGGATGACGAATTCCGCTGGCATCACCTCCAGCAGCGCGGCGAATCGTCGATCGCGTGCTTCGTCGACGAGGGAACGGCCGTCGCGGTACAGGCAGTCGAAGAAGAACGGTGTGAGCGGCAGCTCGCGGCGCTCCCGGTCAACGTCGAGGCGTCGTCCAAAGCGGCGCATCGTGATCTGAAATGGCTGAGGCGATCGATCAGGCCTGAGCGCGATGACCTCACCATCGAGAATCAGCTCGCGGGCCGTGAATGCGCGGACAATCTCGACGACTTCGGGCACCGCTCGGGTGACATCACGCAGTGTTCGCGAGTACACCCGGACTTCGTCGTCTTTTTTGTGCGTCTGGATGCGCGCGCCGTCCATCTTCACCTCGAGAGCCGGGTCGGCCGTGCGCGTCAGGGCATCGTCCAGGCTGTCGGCCGAGTCGGCCAGCATCGGCTGAATCGGGCGGAATACCCGTGCCGAGTAAACGGCCAGCGCGTCAGCTCCACCGGTGAAGGCAGCGCCGGCGGCCTCACCCAGCTCGCCGGCCATCATGGCGGCGCGACGCACGATCGCCGATGGAAGGCCCGCCGCGCGGGCGACGGCTTCGACGAGCACGCCCTCGAGCGCGCCCTGCCGAAGCTCGCCGAACAGAAGCCGCATCAGGAAGTCCTGTTCGTCAACGGTCGCCCGTTGCAGAAGGTCGGTGAGGAGCCTCGCCTTTTCGCCGGTCGATCCACGACCGGCCGCGTCCGCGATAGCTTGAAAAGCCCGGTCCACCTCGTCGAGCGACAACGATGGGTCAGTGGCAGCGTGATCAGGGCGCGCGGCCGCGAGGCGCGACCCGCCGACGCCGATGCGGCCTTGCCGGGTCGACCCCGACAGAAACGCGATGACGATGGGGATGTCGTCGACGGAGGCGCGACCGAGCAGAGCGGCAAGGAGCGCGATCTTTTCCAGCCGGCCGCTGGTACGGCCGACTGCCGTCGAGGTTGAGACCAGCTCGTGAAGACGCACGGACCAATCGTAGTCCGGCCTTGGACGAGGCCGCGTTTGACAGGAGAATCAGGCACTCGGTGGAGGCGGCCGCCTACTGGAGGAACCGATGTTCGAACGCGTGGCGATCGATCCCAACTGGTTCGGCATGCTCGCAGGCGCGGCGCTCGCGCTGGTCGTGGCCTCGCTGGTATCCGCGATTGCCGCCTGGCTCGCTGGCTTCGCCATGGAGATCGTCGTTCGCGGCCACCCGCGCGAGGAGCGACAGAGAATCCTGCGGCGCCCGATCCGCGTGATTCGCATCGTGGTGTTCCTGTTGGTTGCCCTGTTGATGGCCTTGCCGAGTCTGCGGCTCGGCGGCATCGTCTCGCGCATCGGGCCGCAGCCCGAAGCGCTGGTCGATTGGATCTTCAGCTCGGGCCTCCGGATCGTGTTCATCGTGCTCCTGGCGTACCTGTGCATCTGGATGGCGGCCACGATTACCCGGCATCTGGAAAACGAGCTCGCAAGCACTGTGACCGTGCGACAGGAAGAGCGATTGAAGCGCGTGCGGACAGTCGGGTCGCTGTTGCGAAACGTGTTCGGTATCGCGGTTGGCGCCATCGCGCTGCTGATGATTCTGCGCGAGCTGAACATGGACATCACACCCATTCTGACGGGCGCCGGGATCGTCGGGCTCGCCGTCGGCTTTGGTGCGCAGACGCTGGTGAAGGACATCATCACCGGGTTCTTCATGATCCTCGAGAATCAGATTCGGGTTGGAGACGTCGTGGTGATCAACGGCACGAGCGGGCTGGTCGAATCAATCCAGCTTCGAACCATCTCGCTTCGAGATGCCGAAGGCGCTGTGCACATTTTTCCGAACGGCTCGATCGCCAGATTGGCCAACCAGACGAAGGATCATGCATACGCTGTTCTCGACGTGGTCGTGGCGTACAACGAAGACCTGGATGCCGTGACGGCAACACTCCGCCAGGTAGGAGCGGAGCTCGCAGCCGACGAGCAGTTTGCGCCGCGGCTGCTCGAGCCGCTCGAGGTGCTGGGGCTCGAGTCGCTGGACCCCGCGCAAACCACGATCAGGGTTCGGGTGAAGACCCTGCCTCGGCGGCAGTGGGAAGTGGCGCGCGAGCTCCGGCGCCGGATCAGGAGGACCTTCCAGGCGAAAGGCGTACAGATGCCCTCGCCGCTCGTGGCGGTGACCTACGGGCAAGGCGCCAGGCCCTTCGCCGTGCATTCCATCGACGTCCGTCCCACCGATGCGAGGGCGGCACCGTGACCGGCACATCCTTGCTGGCTGGGCCGAGGCGAAGGTAGAGTATCGCCTGTGTACACCAGCGTGCTTCTGCTGCATTCGTGGCTCCGGTGGGTTGTACTGGCCATCGCCGTAGCCTCCATCCTGCGGTCGCTGACATCGCGGAGTGGGCCCTGGACGGCGCTCGACGAGAAGCTGAATCGATGGTTCGTGATGAGCCTCGACTTTCAGTTCCTGCTGGGCATCTTGCTCTACGTTTTCCTCAGCCCTTTCACGACGGCCGCGTTTCAGGACTTCGGCGTCGCCATGCACCAGTCGGGGATGCGACTGTGGGCGGTCGAACATCCCGTGTTGATGCTGGCCGCGGTGGCTTTCGGGCACATCGGGCGCGTGGGCGTGAAGAAGGCCGCCACCGATGCGTTGAAGCATCGCAAGTCATTACGGTTCACCACGCTCGCGCTCGTCGCCCTGCTCCTCGGTATCCCCTGGCCTGGGATGCCCAACGGCCGGCCGTTGCTGCGGCTCGGGTGAAGGAGGCGCCATGCCCGAGACCCGCAGGCCGGACACGGCAGCCCCGCCGCTCGACTTCATCCGCCAGATCGTTGCCGCGGACGCGCAGTCGGGCAAGCACGGCGGGCGAGTCGCGACCCGATTCCCGCCCGAGCCGAATGGATACCTCCACATCGGACATGCCAAGTCGATCTGCCTGAATTTCGGCGTCGCCGAGGAGTTCGGCGGTACCTGCAACCTGCGATTCGACGACACGAATCCCGCCAAGGAAGACGTCGAGTACGTCGAGGCCATTCAGGAGGATGTCAGGTGGCTCGGCTTCAGCTGGGACGCTCGGCTCTTCTATGCCTCCGACTACTTCGAGCGGCTCTACGAGCATGCCGTGCGGCTCATCACGATGGGCAAGGCATATGTGGACAGCCTGACGGCGGACGAGATCCGCGCGCACCGTGGCACGCTGACCGAACCAGGACGGGACAGCCCCTACCGCGGGCGGTCCGTGGACGAGAACATCGACCTCTTTGCCCGGATGCGGGCGGGGGAATTCGAGGACGGTGCCCATGTGCTCCGGGCGAAGATCGACATGGCCTCGCCCAACATCAACATGCGCGATCCGACGCTTTACCGCATCCGGCGCGCGGCACATCACCGGACCGACGACGCGTGGTGCATCTACCCGATGTACGACTACGCTCACCCGCTGTCCGACGCGTTCGAGCGCATCACCCACTCGCTCTGCACGCTCGAGTTCGAAGACCATCGTCCGCTGTACGACTGGCTGGTCGAGACGCTGGAGCCCTCAGGTCGGCCCCAGCAGATCGAGTTTGCGCGGCTGAATCTCAACTACACCGTGATGAGCAAGCGGAAGCTCCTGGAGCTGGTCGAGGGCGATCACGTCCGTGGCTGGGACGACCCGCGCATGCCGACCATCGTCGGACTGCGGCGCCGTGGCTACACGCCAGAGTCGATCCGCGCTTTCTGCGAGCGCATCGGCGTGGCGAAACGCGAGAATGTCATCGATGTCGCGACGCTCGAGCATGCCGTCCGCGAGGACCTGAACCGCCGCGCTCCGCGCGCGATGGCGGTTCTGCACCCGCTACGGGTCGTCATCGAGAACTATCCGGAGGGTCTCGTCGAAGAGATGGACGTGATCAACAACCCGGAGGACCCATCCGCGGGGACACGTAAAGTTCCGTTCTCCCGGGAGCTCTACGTGGAGCGCGAGGACTTTCGCGAGGACCCGCCGAAAAAGTTCTTCCGGCTCGCGCCCGGACGCGAGGTCCGGCTGCGCTGCGCGTACTTCATCACGTGTGTCGACGTGGTGAAGGATCCGGTGAGCGGTGAGACGGTCGAGCTTCGCTGCACCTACGATCCAGCCACTCGCGGTGGCGATTCACCCGATGGGCGCCGCGTGAAGGCCACGCTGCACTGGGTGTCCGCAGCGCACGCGCTGCCGGCCGAGGTGCGGCTCTACGACCGGTTGTTCGGCACCGAGAATCCCGACGCGTCTCCCGAGGGATTTCTTTCCCATCTCAATCCCACGTCGCTCGAGGTGCTCACGCGCTGTCAGGTCGAGCCCGGCCTGAAGGGTGTGCGACCTGAAAGCCGCTATCAGTTCGAGCGGGTCGGCTACTTTGTGGTCGATCCCGATTCGAGCGCCGACCGCCTCGTCTTCAATCGCACCGTGTCGCTCCGCGATACGTGGGCGCGAATCGAAAGCCGTCAGACACCCGACACACAGGGCGCCTGACAGCTGCACAGAGAGAGACCGAAAATCTCATTCGCGACCGGTCGTCGCCACCGGCGGCGCGCCCTTCAGGTACTTGCCGTACCAGGCGATATAGCGCTCGAAGCGATCCTTCTGGTAGCTCGGACGGAGAATGGAGTGACCCTGACCCGGATAGATCACGAGCTCCGTGGCCTTGCCGAGGCGGCGGAGGGCCTGGTAGAGCTGCTCGGAGTTGAGAAGCGGAACGTTCCAGTCTTCCTGCCCGCAAAGCAGCAGCGTCGGCGTGGTGATGCTCTCCACCTTGTAGAACGGCGACAGCTTCGTCCAGAGCTCGGGGGCCTTCCAGGGCAGTCCCAGCTCGGCTTCCCATTCGCGCTGATAGTGATCGTGCCCGTAGTTGGCGGCGTAGTTGGCTTCGCTCGCACCGGAGATCGCGGCCTTGAAACGTCCGGTCTTCGTGATGACGGCGTTCGTGAGGATGCCGCCATAACTCCAGCCGCCGACGCCGAGCCGATCCGGATCCGCAACGCCCATGGTCACCGCCTGGTCGACCGCAGCCATGACGTCCTCGAAGTCGCGGTTCCCCCAGTCGGCCCAGATGGCGTAGGCGAAGTCGCGCCCACGTCCTGACGAACCGCGCGGGTTGGCCGCGACCACCGCAAAGCCATGCGCGGCCAGCATCTGCCATTCGAGCTCGAAGCTGGTCGAGTATTGACTGACGGGTCCGCCGTGAATGCGAAGGATCGTGGGCAGGCGTGTACTGGAAGGAGCACGAGGCGGGCGTGTCAGAAACGCGTCGATCACCGTGCCGTCCTTGTTGCGGGCCTGAAAGCGCTCGACCTGACCCAGCTCGATGCCCGCAAGGAATGCGTCGTTGATGTGAGTGAGACGATTGAGGTTCCCGCCCTCCACCGCCTGCGAGATTTCCGAGGGCTGGTGCACCGAGCTCTCGAGCACGACGATTTCGCCTTTGCCTCCGACGTCGAAGTCCTCGATATCGCGCTCGCCTGTCACCACACGCTCGAGTCGGCCACCGTCCGTTGACACTCGCGCCAGGTGTGAATTTCCGCGGTCCTCGATCAGGACGAGGATCGACCTGCCGTCGGACGTGAACTTCGGGTAGGACAGGTTGCGATCGACGCCGTCCGTGAGCGACCGCGGCATCCCACCGGCGGCCGGCATGACCAGGACGTTGTTCGTCGAGTACCAGATGTCGGAGGGCGGGCCGCTTCTCACGAACGCAATCGTCCTTCCGTCGGGGCTGAACTCGGCAGAGGCTTCGGCTTCGGGCGAGCTCGTGAGATTGGTCGGTGCGGCGCCCTCTCGGACCGGCACGAGGAACACATCGGTGTTCTCGTTGGTGTCAGGGTTGGCCGTACAGATTGCTGATGAAGACGATCGACGTCCCATCAGGCGACCATCGGGGACGCTCATCGTCGTACGGCCCGCTCGTCAGCTGTATGCTGGTCTTCTTGGCGATGTCGAAGATGTGGATGTGGCTGCGCAGATCCCCCAGATAGCCTTCGCCGTCGCGTTTGAACTGCAGCCGCCGGACGACGATGGGCTTCGCGGCCTTCTTTTCGGCCGACGCCCGCTCACCCTCGGGCAGGTTCTGCGGATCGTCGGGATCGACGTCGCTCACCACCAGAGCCAGCCGCGTGCTGTCGGGTGACCAGACCAGATCGGACACCGAGGCCTTGTACTCGGTGAGCGCCGCAGGCTCGCCGCCGCGGCGATCGAGCAGCCACACCTGCGTCTTGGTGCCCTCGCGCTTGGCAAGGAACGCCAGGTATCGGCCATCGGGGCTCCACTTTGGCAGTCGCTCGGAATCGGCGTGATGCGTGAGGCGTACCGGCTCGCCGCCCGAGATTGAGACCATATAGAGGTCTGCTATCGAGGCGTCGTCCTTGGCGTCGAGCCCTGATACCCGGTAAGCGACCCACGTGCCCTCGGGGCTGATCTCGGGGTCGCTGACGGTTTTCAGGTTGAATACGTCATTCGGTGTGAGCGTGCGCTTCTCCTGCGACCATCCCGGAGCGGCCGCGTACATGAAAAGCGCCACAACGATCAGGGTCCGGATCATCATGAAACCTCTCGAACCTCAAAAAAGAGTCTGTCGCTATGCTATGACGCCGTCCGGCGACGATTCAGCGAATGAGTAGGTCCACGCTCGCCCTGTTCAAAGGTCCATCCGATCGCCGACGAGCGGTCACTGCGGCTCGAGGGGTCCAGGCCGCGGTGCTCGCGATGATTCTCTCGTTCGCCGCATGCGGGTCCGAGGACGTTACCGACAGCCGCGGATCGATCAGGGTGGCCTACCCCAGCGAGCAGGATTTTGCCGACGTGCCATCCGTAATGGCGCAGCAAATCCTCGAACGGCACGGCTACGGCGTCACCCGAACATTCTACGCCAGCCCCGAACTGGCAGCCCAGGCGCTGGCAGGTGGTGATGCCGACATTGCCTACGGCGCGACCCGAACGTACTGGGTGCTGGCGGCACAGGGCGCGAAGGTCGTGACGATTCTGCAAGACGCTCGGGACGAGAATCTCCTGGTTGTGCGGAGTGGCATCGAGACCTGCCGCGATCTGGAGGGTGGCCGTGTCGGATACACGAGCGAAGGCGCGATGAGCGCGACCCTCCTCAGAGCCTATGTGGTCGACGAATGTCCCGGCACCACGCCTCACACGCTGCTCGTCGCGGGCTCGTCGGCGCGCGCGGCTGGACTACTGGCCGGATCGCTCGACGCCGCGGTGCTGAAGCGCGCTGATCTGGTTGCCGTCGCCCGGAAGGCTTCGGCCCAGGTCGCCGTCCTGGAGGAATTCGGACGGCGATGGCCCGACCTGGTCACCACGGCGGTCTATGTCAACACCGACTTCGCCTCCGCTCATCCTCGTATCGTCGACGCGTACGTGCGGTCCTCGCTCGTGGCGTATCGCCAGGTCGCAAAGGATTCATCACGCCTGGCGGCGCAGGCACGTGCACAACTCGGAGACGACGCGGACTGGGAGGCGATCGCCGAAGCGTACGTGCGGGCCGGTACCTGGAGCATGAACGGAGGCCTCAGTCGCGAAGGCGTCGAGCAGACGCTCACGATGCTCGCAGACGACTCGGCCCTGGGCAAGCGCCTTCGCTCCGCTCCGGTGATCGATCGACGCTACCTCGAGCGCGCACTCGCCGCGCTCGATTCGAGCGGGTCCGATCCAGGCGAGGGGTCTCGTCCTACCAGCCGATGACGATGCGCGACCACGTGCGTGTCAGGTAGTCGTTCATGGTGAGCGCGAAGAGAATTCCGAGCCAGAAGGGTCCGGATGCCACAGTGAGCGCGATCAGCCGCGAGCTGAAGCGGACGTGCATGAAGTAGAGCACGACCAGCGTGGCCTTCACGCACGCGATTCCCACCGCCACCACCGCGCTGAGCGCTCCGAGGTCGTAGAAGGCCACCCACACCGTGATGGCGGTGAGGGCCATCAGGATCGCGAAAATGAAAAAATACAGGCTGCGCGGGACGATGTGCGCCATCAGTGCCGTCCCACCAGGTAGAGGAGCGGGAACAGATAGATCCAGACGATATCCACGAAGTGCCAGTAGAGACCGCCGACCTCGATCGGGTTGTGATAGGCAGCCGTGAAGCGGCCGCGCGCCGCCATCACCGCGAGCACCGCCATGATCCCGATGCCGATGATCATGTGCAGGGCGTGCAACCCGGTCATGATGAAATAGAGCGAAAAGAAGATCTGGGCGTGAGACGCCTCGGCGCCCTCGAAACGAAAGCCGGGTCCCGGCACGAGATGATGCTCGAACTTCGAGCTGTACTCGATGGCCTTCACCGCGAGAAAGACCGAGCCCAGGCCGATGGTCGCGAGGATATAGCCGACGGTCGCGCGCCGCTGTCCGGTCTGCGCGGCGTGAACGGCCAGCGCCATCGTGAGGCTGCTCAGGATGAGCACGCCCGTGTTGAGGGCCCCCCAGCCGATTTCCAGGTGGCTGCTCGCGGCGCGAAACGCCTCCGGATACCACAGTCGGTAGACCAGGTAGGCGAGGAAGAGGCCGCCGAAGAACAGGATCTCGGTGACGAGGAACACCCACATGCCGAGCGACACCGCCAGACGCTGCTGGACCAGATCGTCGAACTGATGGGCGAGCGCCGGATGGTGGCTCGCGGACAGACTATGCGTGTCAGCCACGGGCCTGCTCCATGGGGTGATAGGTATACGCGGGCTCGGCCACCACCGGCGTCTCCAGAAAATTCTCGGTCGGCGGCGGCGAGCTGATCGTCCATTCCAGTCCGACCGCGTCCCACGGGTTATCGCCCGCGACCTTGCCGTACCGCAGGGACCACACCAGGTAGACCATGGGAATCAGATAGCCCACCGCGAGGATCGACGCACCGGCTGTGGACATCACGTTGAGGACCTGAAACTCCTCCGGGTAGGCGTGATAACGGCGGGGCATGCCGAGATAGCCCACGACGAATTGAGGAAAGAAGGTGAGGTTGAAGCCGAGAAACACGGTGAGGGCGGCCAGCTTGGCCCAGCCCTCGGGATAGAGGCGGCCCGTCAGCTTTGGCCACCAGTAGTGCAGGCCGCCCAGATACGCCATGATCGTGCCCCCGACCATGATGTAGTGGAAATGCGCGACGATGAAATAGGTGTCGGTGACGTGGACGTCCACGCCGAGCGCGGCGAGAAAGAGCCCGGTGAGCCCGCCGATCGTGAAGAGGCCGATGAACCCGAACGCATAGAGCATCGGCGTCTGATAGGAGATCGATCCGCGATAGAGCGTCGCGGTCCAGTTGAACACCTTTACCGCCGAGGGGATCGCCACCAGGTAGCTCAGGATCGAGAACACGAGGGCCGCGTACACCGACTGTCCCGCCACGAACATGTGGTGGCCCCACACGAGAAAGCCGATCACGGCGATGCCGAGACTCGCGAACGCCACGAACGAGTAGCCAAAGACCGGCTTCCGTGAAAACGCGGCGACGAGCTCGCTGATGACGCCCATTGCCGGCAGCACCATGATGTAGACCGCCGGGTGTGAATAGAACCAGAAGAGGTGCTGGAAAAGCACCGGATCGCCGCCGAGTGCCGGATCGAAGATGCCGAGCCCCAGGAGACGCTCGGCAGCGACCATCGCGATCGTGATGGCGAGCACCGGCGTCCCGAGCACCATGATGAGGCTCGTCGCGTAGTGCGACCAGATGAACAGAGGCAGCCGGAACCACGTCATGCCTGGCGCCCGCATCTTGTGGATCGTCACAATGAAGTTGAGACCGGTGAGGATCGAGGAAAATCCCGTCACGAAGATCCCGATGGCCGTCAGCGCCACATTCGTGTTCGAGACGGTCGTGCTGTACGGCGTGTAGAACGTCCAGCCGGTGTCGACGCCCCCGGTGACAATGGCCCAGAGCGTGAACACACCGCCGATGATGTAGATGTACCAGCTCGCCAGGTTCAGCTTTGGAAAGGCGAGATCGCGGGCGCCAATCATGATGGGCACCAGAAAATTGCCGAGCACCGCCGGAATCGCCGGTATGAGAAAGAAGAACACCATCACCACACCGTGCATCGTGAAGAGCTTGTTGTAGCTCTCGGCCGACATCAGATCGCCGGGGGGCGTCATGAGCTCGAGCCTGATGAGCACGGCGAAGAATCCGCCAAGGAAGAAAAACGCCGTCACGCCGATGAGATACAGCACGGCGATACGCTTATGGTCGCCGGTGAGCAGCCACGACCGGACGCCGTAGGCGACGTTGAGATAGTGACGGCGCGGCAGCGTCGGCGCATTCATGGTCGGGTCCCTGTTTGCCCGGCTGCGCCGAGCGTCTTGATGTACTCGATGAGCTGCAGCAGGCCCTCTTCGCTGATCAGGCCCTGGAAGGTCGGCATGTTCGCCTGAAAGCCCGCCGTGATCTTCGCCTGCGGATTCAGAATCGATTCACGGATGTAGGCTTCGTCGAAGATCACCGTCTCGCCGCTCTCGAGCGCGACGGGTTTGCCGAAGAGCCCGTTGAGGATCGGACCGCGGCCCTGTGAGTCGGGCAGATGACAGGTGTTGCACGCCAGGTCGCCGAACAGCTTCGCTCCCGCGTCGGCCAGCGAAACCTGTCCGGTCCCGCCGCTCAGCCAGGCCTGGTACGCGGCCGGCTCCATGACGACGACGAAGCCCCCCATGCCGGAGTGCTGCGTGCCGCAGTACTCGGCGCAGAACAAGCGGTATCGGCCCGGTTTCGTGGCCTCGAACCAGATCGCCGTGTAGCGGCCTGGCAGGACGTCCGCTTTCGTCCGGAACGCGGGAATGAAGAGGTCGTGAATCACGTCCTGCGAGGTCATCGTCAGCTTCACCGCCCGATTGACCGGAAGGTGCAGCTCGTTGATCTCCTGCCGGCCATCGATGTGCTGGAACTTCCACATCCATTGCTTGGCAACCACGTAGATGTCCAGCGTGTTCCGAGGCGGGCGAACGAGATGGAAGAACACGCTCGCGCCCCAGAGAAACATCACCATCGAGAGGCCAAGCGGAATGACGCTCCACACGATTTCGAGCAGCATGCCGCCCTCGACTCGAGTACCGATCTCGCGGGGATGGCGCCGCCGGTACCTGATGGCAAAGTAGATCACCAGTCCGGCAATGAGCAGCGAGAAGAACGCGCTGACGCCGACGAGAAAAAAATAGAGCGCATCGACGTCGCCTGCGAACGAGGACGCGGCTTCGGGGAAGAGCGGGGTATCAGCGGGCGACATGACGAATTCCAGCGACCCCTACGGCACGAGACGCGACCGCTCCGTCGCGCGCCCGCGGGTCGAATCGCCGCGGCGCAGCACGACGATGAAGGCCGCGAGCGCGAGAACCGTCAGCACGCCGCCGAGGCGAACGAGCCTCATGACCAGGAGGCCGTAGCGGCCCGTTGCCGGATCGTAGTGATAGCAGTAGAGGAGCAGCTGATCGACCGCCGAGCCGATCCGGCCGTGGGACGCCTCGACCAGGGCCAGTCGCACGTCGCGCGGCGCGTACTCGATCCCGAAAAAATACCGCGCCAGCCGGCCGGCGGGAGTCAGCACCGTGATGCCGCTGGCGTGCGCAAACTGACCGAGCGAGCCATCGAAGGTGTAACGAAATCCGACGGCTTCCGTCAGCGTCCGGATGCTCGCTTCCTCACCGGTCAGAAAATGCCAACCCCCGGCGGTGTGGGGCCGCCCATACCGCTCGAGGTAGGCGGCCTTCTTTCGCGCGGCCAGCTCGGACGTCTCGCGAGGGTCGAAGCTGACGACCACGACCTCGAATTCGCCCCCGGCATCGAAGCTCAGCGACGCGAGGCTGCTGACCAGCCCGTTCAGGACCTGCGTGCAGAGCATCGGGCACTCGTAATAGCACCAAGGCGAGGACGACCGGCCGCTGCCCGAAGTAGTCGCCGAGCCTGACCGGAGCGCCACGCTCGTCACGAAAGATGGTGTCGTGCGGCACCGCCTGATCGAGCCGTTGCTCGAAAGCCACGTCGCGCAGGACCGGTGGCATCTGATCCGCCGGGACGCCGGAGGACGGACGGCTGCCCGCGACGGGCGCCCCGGCTGATTGCGCCGACGCCAACAATCCCGCCGCGCCGAGCATCACGGTGAGCAGCGAGATGAGCGAGCGAGACCGTTTCACTGTTCGCCCCCGGGCACGAAACGACCCGAGCTCGATCCGAGCGCCTTCCGGCTTTCGTGGCTGCCGCCCAGGCGTACCGGATATCCGCGCTCGAGCATGATCCTCATCGCCCGATCGATCGGAAGCCGCACGACGCCGTTCGCCTCGTCGACCCAGCCGTAGCTGTAGAGGGTCTGTCGCTGTTCCTCGCGCATGACCTTGAGCTCTTGCGCGGGGTTGGCCTGCAGGCGCGGGTATGTCGACGGCCGCGGGACATCGGCTGACCAGGGACGGCGATGAGGTGTCTCGCCGCTCGGCCCGCCGCTCGAAAAGGATGACCAGCCCGGCCATCGCGACCTGGACGATGACGCCGACGACGAGCAGACCAATCGCCGTCTTGACGATGGCCGCGGTGTAAACGTCCGAGTGCTCGTGATCGCCGAGATGATGAGGATGCGGCGGATCGTGACGCGTGGCGCTCATACGATGTCAGTGCGCTCCCTGGTGCTCGAGCGCCGCTCCAAGCTCAGGATCGCCGAGCGGCAACAGCGGCCGGTTGGCAAGTTGCCGCACGTAGACGGCGAGCCAGACGCCTCCGAGGGCCAGCGGCGCCATGACGTCCAGCCAGTGAACGCCGAGCTGCGTGCCATGCGCCTGCGGCCCGATAATCCAGAACAGGTCGACCAGGCGCATTACGATGATGCCCACCGCGAGCCCGGCCAGCAGCGTCGGATTCCGCTTGAGGCTCCGCGACAGGAGCAGCGCGAACGGCAGCGCGAAATGAAAGACCACCAGCAGCAGACCAATCGCCTGCCACCCGTGACCGAGCCGGTGCACGTACCACGGCGCCTCTTCGGCGAGGTTCGCCGACCAGATGATCAGGAACTGCGAGAAGTTGAAGTACGCCCAGAGCATGATAAAAGCCATCAGCAGCTTGCCGAGGTCGTGCAGGTGCGCGCGTGAGAGCACGTCCGAGAACGGCGGACGCAATGCCAGCAGCACGGCGGCGGCGATGGCAAACGACAATGCGCTCAACGCCTGGCCGCCCATGAACAGGATGCCGAAGATCGTCGAGAACCAGTGTGGCTCGAGCGACATCACCCAGTCGATGGACGCGAAGGTGATGGTCAGCGCGTAAAGGACGATCCCGGCAGCACTCAAGAGCTGAAGCTTGCGTGCCAGACGCGGGTCAGGGGAATGGTCCTGCTCGAGCGACCAGCGATTGAGCCAATAGGCGACCGTGCCCCAGATGGTGAAGTACAGGGCCGCCCGCACCAGAAAGAACGGGACGTTCAGGTAAAGCGCTTTCTCGCGCAGGACCGCGTCGGACGCCACGGCATCGGGTCTGGCCCACAGGTAGAGCACGCGCACGCCGAACGCAATCGGTAGAAACGCCAGAGCCATGATCGGCAGCGTGCGGGTGCCCGCCTCGAGCAACCGGCGAATAACCAGTCCCCATGCCCCGCCCGTGAGGTGATGAATCATCACGATGGCCAGGCACCCGAGCGTGATGCCCAGCCACAGCATGAAGGCCGCCAGATACGAGAACAAAAACTGCTGCGGGTTCAGGACGGCGCCGAGCGCACAGAGCGCCAGCAGGGCGCCGCCGATGATGGCGCAGAATCGGCGGAACGATCCAAGATCGGGCGCGGCGAAGCGGGCAGCGGGCGGCGTCGTCATGGACGTGGCTCCGTCAATGGCGAGGCCTCGCTGCCTGCGAGCGGCCTGTCGAGCAGGCGACGGTCCTCTGGAGGCACGTCCTCGATCGACGCGCGTTGACTGAGCTGCAGCGCGCGGATGTAGGCCGCGATGGCCCATCGATCGCGGACTCGCACCTGCGCGGCGTAGTCGGGCATCGCGCCGAACCCACTGGCGATGACGTCCACGAAGTAGCCGGCTGGCGCCTGGCGGAGGCGGTCGTCGCTGAATGAAGCCGGCCGTCGATAGCCGCGGCGGACGATCATGCCGTCGCCGGCTCCCGTCGCGCCGTGGCACGGAGTGCAGAAGATCGCATAACGCTCCTGCCCGCGGAGCAAGACTGACGCGGTCACCGGAAACGGATACGTGTCGGCAGCGACGCCGCCCACTTTGCCGGAGTAATACAACTCGTCATCGCGCAGCTCGTCGCTGCCGCGAGCGACCGTGCCGGCCACCGCAGGCCGTGCCGATCGTCCGTCCTCGAAAAATGTGCTCGCCGCCAGCGGCTTGTATCTGGGCTGATTGTGCATGTCCTGGCGGCAGGCCGATCCCGCGAGGAACACGATCGCGAACAGGCTGGCTGACGCCGCCAATCGCATGGCCGAGGCGAGACGAATGGCGCGCTCAGGCTTCAACGACACTCACCTCTCGGGCGTCCAGGCTCTCGAGCAGCCGTCTCGTCGCCTCGAGATCGAAGCGGCGGTCGCGGGATTCGATGCACAGGAAAAAGCGGTTGCGGCTCGCCAGCGCGAAACGCGGCACATTGAACACCGGGTGGTACGGCATCGGAAGACCGTTGATCGCCAGCATGCCGAGTACCGCCGCCAGCGCGGCTGAGAGAATCGTCGTCTCGAAGGTGACGGGAATGAACGCCGGCCAGCTGTTGAGCGGGCGCCCGCCGACATTGATGGGATAGGCAATGACCGAGGCCCAGTATTGAAGCGCGAACCCGCCGATGCCGCCCAGGAGGCCGCCGATCAGCACAACCAGCGGCAGCCGCGATGGCTTCTGCCCGAGCGCTTCGGAGAGCTCCTCGATAGGGAAGGGCGTGAACGCATCCATGCGCCGGTAACCGGCTTCGTGTGCGTGGCGGGTCGCAGCGACGAGAGTGGCCGGGGTGTCGAACTCGGCCATCAGGCCGTAGATTGGCGCGCGGCGTGGAGTTGCCATCACATCACCCGCAGATCTTCCTCCCTCACCTCCGCTTCAGGAAGCATCGTTCGCATCTCGAAGATCGAGATCATGGGCAGGAAGCGAATGAAGAGGAACAACAGCGTGACAAAGAGCCCGATGGAACCGATAAAGGTCGCCCAGTCCCAGATCGTCGGGTAATACATGCCCCACGACGACACCAGAAAGTCGCGGTGAAGGCTGGTGACTACGATCACGAACCGCTCGAGCCACATGCCGACGTTGACGATCAGCGAGATCACGAAGAGCAGTGGCACGTTGGAGCGGACACGCCGGAACCAGAGGGCCTGTGGAACGACGATATTGGTCGCGATGAGCGCCCAGTACGCGGGTGCGTACGGCCCCATCATGCGGTTGAGCATCATGAATTGCTCGAACTGGTTGGCGCTGTACCAGGCCATGAACGCTTCCATCAGGTAGCCATAGGCGACGATCAGACCCGTCGCCAGCATCACCTTGGCCATGTTCTGCAGATGGCGCATGGTGATGAAATCTTCCAGGCCGTAGATCTTGCGAATCGGAATCGCGAGGGTCATGACCATGGCGAAGCCCGAATAGATCGCGCCGGCTACGAAATAGGGCGGAAAGATCGTGGTGTGCCAGCCGGGAATCAGCGAAGCCGCGAAATCGAGGCTGACCACCGTATGGACCGAGACCACGAGCGGCGTCGCCAGGCCGGCCAGCAGCAGATAGGCCGTCTCGTAGCGATGCCAGTGGCGCGCGGATCCGCGCCACCCCATGGCGAGCATCCCGTAGGTCACGCGCCCGACGCGCGACGGCGACCGATCACGAAGTGTCGCGAGATCGGGAATCAGCCCGACGTACCAGAAGAGCAGTGAGACCGTGGCGTAGGTCGAAATGGCGAACACGTCCCAGATGAGCGGGCTCCTGAACTGGGGCCAGAGGTTCATCGTGTTGGGATACGGCATCATCCAGTAGGCCAGCCATGGCCGTCCGGTGTGAATGACGGGGAAGATCACGGCGCAGGACACGGCGAAGAGCGTCATCGCCTCGGCGAAGCGATTGATCGACGTGCGCCAGTCCTGTCTGAGCAGCAGGAGAATCGCCGAGATGAGCGTGCCGGCATGACCGATACCAATCCACCACACCATGTTCACGATGGCGAAGCCCCAGCCAACCGGGATGTTGATGCCCCAGATCCCGACGCCCAGCGCCAGCAGATAGGCGAGCGAGGCAAAGAGCACGAGCGTCAGCGAGAACGCGATCGCGAACCCCAGGAACCATCCGCGCGACCAGGGGCGCGAGAGCACGATCGCGCTGATCTTGTCGGTGACGCTGCCGAAGGTGTGCCCCGGAGCGATGACGGGCGGCGGACCAGTCGGCCGATCCGCCATGATCGCCCCGGTGTGATCGAAACGCTCGGCCACTAGCGAGGCTCCTCGGACGAGGGCCGGGCGGAGACTGGCTCCAGCTCGGGATTGGGGTTCCTGAGGGCCGCCAGATACGTGGTGCGCGGCCGGGTATTGAGCTCGGCGAGCAGGCTGTAGTTGCGGTCGGTGGCCTTGAGCTTGGCCACGCGGCTCTCGGGGTCGTTCACGTCGCCGAAGACGATGGCTTGCGCGGGACAGACGGCCTCGCAGGCTGTCACGATCTCGCCGTCTCGAATCGGCCGGCTTTCCTTTTCGGCGTCAATCCGCGCCTCGTTGATCCGCTGCACGCAGTAGGTGCACTTCTCCATGACGCCGCGGCTGCGAACGGTCACGTCCGGGTTCCGGAGGAGCCCGAGGCTCGGCGTCGTCCAGTCCTGGTAGAGCAGGAAATTGAACCGCCGGACTTTGTACGGGCAGTTGTTCGAGCAGTATCTCGTGCCGACACACCGGTTGTAGACCATGTCGTTCAGCCCTTCGTGGCTGTGCACGGTTGCGCCGACGGGGCAGACCACTTCGCAGGGCGCGTTCTCGCAGTGCATGCACGGCACGGGCTGATGGTAGGTCTCGGGATTCTCCAGGGCGCCGCGATAGTAGGTGTCGACGCGGAGCCAGTGCATCTCACGGCCCAGCGCCACCTGTTCCTTGCCGACGATCGGGATGTTGTTCTCAGCCTGACACGCGACGACGCAGGCATTGCAGCCGGTACACGAGTTGAGGTCGATGGCCATGCCCCACGCCTGCCCCTGGTACTTCCAGGGCGGAAAGAGCGAGGGCAACTCGGTGTGGTGGTCCTGCGCGAACTCGGGATGCTCGCCGTACTCGGCGAGCGTCGCCGCGCGCACGATGCGCCGCCCTTCCATCGTGTGAAACCGCTGCGTGACCGCGAGCGGACGAGTGCGACCCGTCTTCGTGATCTGCAGACCTGGGCCGAACCAGCGAGCGTCCGAGGTTCTGAGCCGATAGGCGTCGAACCCGGCGCCGTTGCCGACCCGGCCCGCGCGCACGCGCCCGTACCCCAGGTGCACCGTCACGCAGTCGTCAGCGTGACCGGGCACGATCCACACCGGCGCTTCGACCGATCGACCCTGATACTCGAGCCGTACGCCGTCCTCGTTCGCCAGACCGAGCCGCTCGGCTGTCGCCGGGCTGATCATCGCGGCGTTTTCCCACGTGATGGCCGTCAGCGGCTTCGGGAGCTCCTGCAGCCACCCGTTGTTGGCGAAGCGTCCGTCGTAGACCGTGGGATCCGGCCGGAAGTTGATCTCGAGCGCGCCGTTCGAGCCACTGGCCCGTTCCCTGGGAACGTCGGCCGCCAGACCCGTCCTGATGCTGACCGGCCTGGACGGCAGGGTCGTGTCCGGCACGACACCGTCGTGCAGTGCGCGCCGCCAGAAAGCCTCGAACTCGGGACTCCCGGTTCCCCGCTGTTCCATCCAGTATTCGCGGACGATGTCGTGGCCCGAGCGTTCGGGGCGTGACGTGAAGGCCGCAACCACTTCATGGACCGATCGGCCACTGTAAAGCGGTGCAATGAGCGGCTGCACGATAGTGACCGTTCCGTCCGCGGCGCGGGCATCGCTCCAGGCTTCGAGGTAGTGCGCTTCCGGAACGTGCCAATGACAAAGCGCCGAGGTCTCGTCGGCGTAGAGGCCCAGGTGGATGCGCAACCCGACTTTTGCCATCCGCTCCGAGAAGCGCAGATCGACGGGTGCCGTCAGCACCGGGTTGCCGCCGAGGATGAGGAGAGTCTGCACGCGGCCGGCGTCCATGTCGGCGACAAGCTCGTTGAGTGACGAAAGCTGATTGGTTGGCCCGAATCTGACGGGCTCCGTATAGATGACGGTGCGGCCGGTGTTGCCGAGCGCGTCGTTGATGGCAGCCGCGAGCGCATGAACGGCGGGTGGCTGGGCATCGCCGGCCACCACGAGGCCGGCGCCGCGATGGGCGGTGAGATCGCGCGCGAGCGCGTCGACGAACCGGATGACGTTGGCAGAGAGCCCGGGCGCGTCGCTGCCCGGCGCGGCGGACGAGCCGACACGCCTGGCGAGCGCCCGCGCGAGGGCCTCGACGAGCGACCCCTCGAGCGGCAGCCGATGATCCGCGCGCGCGCCCGTCGTCGTCGGCATGGGCTCGACGGCATAGAGCCGGTTCATCGATTGCCCGGTGCCCGTTTCGCTTCGGCGTGCGGCGAACTCACGAGCGTAGCGCAGACCTCCCGCGGCACATCCGAACAGGTCGCTGTCGAGCGTGAGAATGATGTCGGCGCGAGCGACGTGATAGCGGACGTCGAGGGCTTCGCCAAACGCCAGCTCGAGACCCTCATTCCGCGCGTCTTGTCCTACCGGTTCGTAGGCGTGCCACCGGGCGTCGCTCAGCGTCGCGAGCAGATCGCGGAGCTGCCGGGCGAGCGTGGGTGAGCCCACCGATTCCGTGAGGACGCGGAATCCGGCGCCCGTTGGATTCCCGATCAGGGCGCCGCGCACGGCACCCAGGAACGCGCTCCAGGGGCGGATCTCGCCGAGATGCGTGAGCGTCTGCGCGCGATCCGGATCGTAGAGCGTCAGCACCGACGCCTGGGCAAAGGCGTCGGTCGCGCCGAGACTCGACGGATGATCCGGGTTGCCTTCCACCTTCGTCGGCCGCCCCAGGTGGCTCTCGACGAGCAGGCCCGTCGCGAACCCCGACACGCTGTGTGCGGTGGCGAAGAATCTCGCCCGGCCCGGAATCATCTCTTCCGGCTGTCGGACGTACGGCACGATGGTCTCGGGCGGCTGTTTCGTGCACGCCCCGACACCGGCCAGCGCGAGTGACGCGCCCATGAGCTGCAGGAAGCGGCGGCGACTGACCGGATCGGTCCATTCCGAGGCGCGCGAGGGAAACTCGCGGTGGAGGAGCTCTTCGAACGCCGGCGTGCCTGACAGCTCCTCGAGGCTGCGCCAATACTCCGGTCCTGTGGACGAGGACAGACGTGCGCGTATCGCCGCGAGATCCAATCGGGTCTCCGTCGCGCTATCTCTCACGGGTTCGGCGCCGCACCGCTTGCTCACGTCGTCAACTCCAGAGGGATCTTATCGATGACACGTCGAACAGCTCGTAAGCCGGCGAACCGCGTACTCTTCCACCAGCTTGCGACCGAGTGCGAGCTGATCGGCGGGCGGCTCGTAGTCCATCGCGAACACCTGATCTCGCGGCCGGATGTACTTCTCGGGGTTGTTGTGGCAGTCGAGACACCATTCCATCTGGAGCGACGCTTCCTGCCACACGAGCGGCATGCGATCCACCCGACCGTGACACGTTGAGCACCCGACGCCCTTCGCGACATGAATGCTGTGGTTGAAGTAGGAAAAATCCGGAAGGTCGTTGACGCGACGCCACTCGATGGACCGATCCGACCGGAAGCTCGCGCGCACCGGCTCGAGGTACGGACTGTCGGCGAAGATTTGAGAGTGGCAGTTCATGCACGTCTTGGTCGGCGGGATGCCGGCGAACGCCGATTCCTCGACCGAGGTGTGACAGTAACGGCAATCGAGGCCGTTGCCCGCCACATGACGTTCATGGCTGAACTGGATCGGCTGTGCCGGAGTCACGCTGGCTTGCGTCACCCACGGAGAACGGCTGATGGCGGCCGACAGCCACAGGAGCGCCGCCACGAGAAACACCGCTCCGAAGATGCTGAACTTCGAAAGAGTGTTGGTACTGCGATGAAAAATCTGCATCGCGGGCCGTTCGATTGTCGAGGACGAGCCTCGCCCGGAAGCTTACCGCGATTGGGTCGGAGATGCGAGAGCGCGCGGCGCAAGTCTCGCCCGGCGCGGCGTTGGCTTGCGGGCGAGAGATCGTTCTGCTCTAATGCGAGCGAGCGTCGATCGTCAGAAGATGGATCGGCACCCCAATGAGCGATCGCAAGTACCGGCAGCGCGGGTATCAGGACGAGCCTCGAACGGAGCGGGCGCCCAAGCGCGATCCGCAGCCGCCCGAGATGCGCGCGCCGAACGTGCCCGGCTTCAAGCGCGTCGTCCGGTGCAGCCGATGCGGGCAGCCCGGCACTGTCGAGATCGCCGTGGATTCACGATGTTCGAAATGCGGGACCGACCTGCACAGCTGTCTTCAGTGCACACACTTCGACACGAGCAGTCACTTCGAGTGCACGGAGCTCATTCCGGCACGGATAGCCGTCAAGGATGTTCAGAATGACTGCGGGTTCTTCGAGCCGCGCGTGACAATCGAGCGCGAAACCGGGTCGCCCGGCACGACGAGCGCCCGGCAGGCCTTCGACGATCTCTTCAAGTAGAGCTCGATGGCCCTGCTCTCCGAGGCCGATCGTCAGACGCTCGCCGGCCAACTGGCCGAGTTGAGCGATCCGGTCCGGCTCGTGTTCTTCACGCAGACCTTTGAGTGCGAGACCTGCGGCACGGCAAGACAGATCCTCGACGAGCTGGCCTCGCTTTCCGAGAAAATCACCATCGAGGAACATAACCTCGTGCTCGAGAAAGACGCCGCAGCCGAGTACGGCGTGGAGCGGGCCCCAGCCATCGTCGTCGTCGGGAAGGGCGGCCAGAGAATGACGTATCTGGGCGCGCCGTCTGGCTACGAGTTCATGTCGCTGGTCGATGCGGTGCAGCTGGCCTCGAGCGGTAACTCGGGCCTCTCCGAGGCGAACCGGGCGCGGGTCGCCGCCGTGTCGAATCCGCTCGAGATTCTCGTCTACGTCACGCCGACTTGACCGCACTGTCCCAGGGCCGTGGGCCTTGCCTACCGGATGGCCGTCGAGAACCCGAAGATTCGAGCCACGGCCATCGAAGCCACGGAATTTCCCGATCTCGTGCGCCGGCATCGGATTACCGGTGTGCCGAAGACGATCGTTGACGACCGCATCGAAATTCTCGGATCGCTCCCCGAGGACGCGTTCATCGCAGAGGCGCTTCAGGAAGCGGAGCGTCCGCCGTCTCCTTGAGTTGGCCGCGGGCCAGCCAGAAGGCGACGCCGATCGCGCACCAGAACAGGAACGCGGTCCACTCGTACGGCCCGAAGCTGCCCGGTACGAACGGCAGCACCTTCATCGTGATGATCGCCCCGCTGACGAGGGCGCCGGCGATGGCGGCGGGCCTGCCCGCGCTGTTCGCGTGCCGTCCCGTGCGCCCCAGATAGGCCAGGCAGGCCGACATCCATCCCACGCCGACCGCCAGGGATCCGACTTCGGTAATCGGGATGAGCGCCGCATCCCCGAGAAAGGCCGCGGCGGCCGTCAGTCCCGCCAGCAGCAGAATGGCCGTCGCCGGTGTGCCACGCGTCGGATGAATGTACGAGAGCGAGCCGTGAACGAGACCACGCCGCCCAATGCCGTACATGAGCCTCGTCGCGGCGACGAAGTTGCCGTTGAAGACCTTGAAGAGCGACAGGAACGCGCCGAAGAGAATGGCCTGCGCCATCGCACGTGAGCCGAACGCGCGCTCGAAGGCGATCTCCGATCCCAGCCGGCCGGCCACGAGTTGCGGCCACGGATACACGTATGAGACGACGGCGATGACCAGGACGTAGAAGACGAACCCGGCGACGACGGCCATGTCGATGGCCCGTCCGAAGTCTCGCGCGTCGAACCCAGGTCGAGCTTCCTCCGATCCCTTGCCGACCGACTCGAACCCGGTCATGAAGTAGGGAACGATTTGCATGACCAGAAGGATCGAGAGCCATGCCCCCACGACGCCGGGACGGGCAAAGAGCGGTGGCAGGTTGGCCGCCTCGCCACGCGCGAATCCAAGGGTCGTGAACAACACGAACACCGCGAGCAGCCCAAAAGTGGTCAGGTTCTGAAAGATGCCGCTCAGGCGAATGCCTCTGTAATTCACACCGGCGATGACGAGCGTCATCAACAGTCCGGCCGCGAGTCGGGGCAGATAGATGGGGCTGCCAGCCACGCTGTAGAGCGGGTATGCGTTCAACGCTGGAAACGCACGGCCCAGGAGATTGCCGATTGCGACGGCTTCCCACGGACAGACGATGGCGTAGGCCAGAATCATCGTCCAGCCGGTGGCGAAGCTGAGGAACGGGGGGAAGATCCCTTCGGTGTAGGCGATCTCGCCGCCGGCGTCCTGGATGCGTGCGATCAGACGCCCGTAGGTGCGCCCGATCGGCAGGAAGAGCAGTCCGCCGATCAGGAACCCGAGCGCCGCGCCGGCCGGCCCGCCTCGCCCGAGCCAATCGTCCATCACCACGACCCAGCCGACGCCCACCATGGAGCCGAAGCCAAAGGTGAAGAACTCGACGATGCTGAGCGATCGGTGAAGCCTGATGCCGGGTGCCGCCATGAGCGGGCCCTATGATGGAGCAAAGATACAAAAGGGTTCCAGTAAACTGGAACCAGATGACGTTCACACCCCGCGAGTCGTTCAAGTCCCCGCGGTTCGCTCAGCCTGCCACCTTCATGCGTCTGCCGCACGTCACCGACCTTCGTGGTGTGGACGTGGCCATTCTCGGAGTGCCCTTCGACGGCGGCACGTCTTACCGTCCTGGCGCCCGGCTGGGTCCGCGGGAGATCCGCGCCCAGTCATCGCTCATCCGGCCCTACAGCTATTTCCAGAAGACTGCGCCGTTCGAGCGCCTGAACATCGTGGACGCGGGTGATATCGACGCCCCTCCTGTTGCCATCGAGCAGTGCTACGAGGTGATCGAGCGGCACGTCGCCTCCGTCATCGAAGCCGGCGCGCTACCGGCAGTCATTGGCGGGGACCACAGCATTTCGCTGCCCGTGCTTCGAGCGCTGGCCCGGGCGCATGGACCCGTCGGCCTCGTGCAGTTCGATTCGCACATCGACACGTGGAACGAGTACTTCGGCACCAAATACTTTCACGGCACGCCGTTCCGTCGGGCGATCGAAGAAGGGTTGGTGGATCCGAAACGGTTCATCCAGGTTGGCATCCGGGGGCCGATGTACGGCGAGGACGACTTCGACTTTCACCGCGAGCACGGCATCACGGTTGTGGACATCGATCAGGTCAAGCGCGGCGTGGAAGCTACCATCGACGCCGTGCGCCGGGTCGCGACAGGCCGGTGTTACGTGACGTTCGACATCGATGCCGTGGATCCGGCCTTCGCGCCCGGCACGGGCACGCCCGAAATCGGCGGCTTGACGTCGCACGAAGCGCAGCGGCTCCTGCGGGGCCTGGCCGGCATCGACCTCGTCGGCTTCGACGTCGTCGAGGTGGCGCCGGTGTTCGACGGTCCGGGACACATCACCTCACTGCTGGCCGCGAACCTCCTCTTCGAGCTGCTGTGCGTGGTTGCGAGGCACAGGCGACACGACGATCCCAAGAGCGCGGAGTAGATGCCGTTGATACGAATCGCTGCGATTGCCGTTCTGTGGGGCGTGTGGGCGCTGCCGGCTCTTGCCCAGACGCCGGTCGGTTACCGGCTGACCTTTCCGGACGCCGAGCACCGCACGATGCACGTCGAGGTGACGTTTCCGGAGATCGGAGATGCCGATCTCGAGCTGCACATGAGCCGCAGCTCGCCCGGACGCTACGCGCTGCACGAATTCGCAAAGAACGTCTACGACGTGGTCATCGTCGGTGGCGGGGATCGAAGCGTGAGCATTACGCGACCCAGTCTCCATGAATGGCGGGTCGCCGGGCACGGCGGCACCGTGCGCGTGCGCTACAAGGTGTACGGCGATCAGCTCGACGGCACCTACCTCGCGGTCGACTCGACGCACGCTCACATCAACATGCCGGCTGCGCTGATGTGGGCGCGCGGGCTCGAAGATCGTCCCTCGCGCGTCGCCATCGAGCCGCCGCCAGGGTCGGACTGGCGCGTGGCCACTCAGCTTTTCGCGGGCGAGGACGGTTTGACGTTCACGGCGCCCAACCTCCAGTACCTCATGGACAGCCCGATCGAGGTGTCGCGGCACACCGTGCGTGACTTCTTCGTCACACGCGGGACGGCCCGCACCGATTTCCGGCTGGCGCTCCATGGTGGCTCCGACGACGACGCCATCCGCCTGGCGTCGGACCTGGAGAAGATCGCCCGCGAAGAGGGCGCTATCTTCGGCGAGTTCCCCCGCTACGATGTCGGACGTTACACGTTTCTCGCCGACTGCCTGCCGTGGGCCGACGGCGACGCCATGGAGCATCGCAACAGCACCATCATCACCGTTCCCGGCTCGCCCGCCGATTCCAGCGCTCGCTCGGCGATCCTGTCGAATGCGGCGCACGAGTTGTTTCACGGCTGGAGCGTCGAACGGATTCGCCCGCGCTCGCTGGAACCGTTCAATCTGGCCGACGCCAACATGTCGCCCGAGCTGTGGCTCGCCGAGGGCGTCACCAGCTACTACGAGCTGCTGGTGATGCACCGCGCCAGGCTGCAGTCGCTTTCCGAGACCCTGACCGACTTCGCCGGCCTCATCAACCAGGTGACCAATTCGCCGGCCCGTCGCATTCGCAGCGCGCAAGAGATGAGCCGTCTGGCGCCGCTCGTCGACGAGGCCCGCGCGGTTGATCGCACCAACTGGGGCAACACCTTTATCTCCTACTACACGTGGGGCGCGGCAATTGGCCTGGGCCTCGACCTGGCGCTCCGGGATCGGACAGACGGGCGGGTGACGCTCGACGACCTCCAGCGCGATCTGTGGACGAACTTCGGCAAGCCCGGTGGCCGTCAACCGGGATTCGTCGATCGGCCCTACACGGCCGAAGACGTGACGGCGCGTCTCGCGGCGGTGAGCGGAGATGCCGCCTTCGCCGAGGCGTTCATCAACCGCTACGTCGCGGGACACGAGGTGCCGGATTACGAGCGTCTCCTGTCGCGTGCCGGGCTCGCGCTCGTCGCGCGATCGCCGCGCGCCGCATGGATCGGCGATCTGAATCTGGACTTCTCGGCCGACGGAGCCCGCGTCGATGCACCGACGCCGATTGGTTCGCCAGCCTATCAGGCCGGCCTCGATCAGGACGATGTGATCGCGACGCTCGACGGCGAGGCGTTGACGGATCGCAGCCGGCTCGATGGAGTGCTGCGGCGCCGCGCACCCGGCGAGATCGTGCCAATCACCTACCGACGCCGCGGCGGTCAGCGGGTTGCCGCATCGGTCACGCTCGAGCCCGACCCGCGCCGCGAGATCGTGACGGTCGAGTCCACTGACCGCTCGCTGACAGCGGCTCAGAAAAAATTCAGAGAAGAGTGGTTGGGCAGCAAAGGCGGGTCGTAGGCCGGCGCTACATCGGCGGGAACAGCACTCCGGACGCCAGCTTCCATTCGGGATCGAGTGCGCGCTTCACGCGGCGCATCTCCTCGATTCCCTCGCTTCCATAGAGCTCGACGAGCAACCGTTGCTTCAGCGGGCTTCGGCCGACCCCGTGCTCGGCCAGCGGACATCCTCCCATCATGATCGCGTCGCGTCCCAGCTCCAGAATCGCTTCATGAGCGGCCCGTACGTCCGCCAATGACCGCGGGATGAGATTGGGATGCACGTTGCCGTCGGAGATGTGGCCCCAGACGGCGTAGTCAAGGCCGTGACGTTCGAAGGCCTCGCGCGTTCGCGCCATCATGTCGGCAAAACGGTGGAAGGGCACAATGACGTCAGCGGCAGTTTTCGAGATGGTCGAATCGATCCAGCTCTTCGCCAAGGCGACCCGGTGATTCACCGACGTCGGCACCGCTTCACGCACGGCGAGCAGCTGCTCGCGGCGTCGAGCGTCGCCCGGCATCGCCATCTCGGTGCAATCGAGTGCGCCCAATTCCTCCAGCACTCTCGCGAAGCGGACGAGAGGCGTGTCCGGCGCGCTGGAATCGAGTGCGCTCCCGATCTCCGCGTACGCGCGCTCGGCCGTCGTGCCCGAGGGGAGCTCGAGTTGCACCAGCAGGGCCATGGCAGCGGCCGGGGGAAAGCTCACGCCCAGGCGCCGGTCGTGGCCGTCCTCGACGAGGACTTCGATGGCCCGGCGGTCCATGTGCTCGATCGCGCTCACGTCCATGCCACGTGAATCGCCCCTCCAGGTGTTCTGCGATTCGGTGCGCAGTATCGACACCAGCTTCAATCCATCGGCTTCACTCGACACAGGCACCAGCGCCAGGCATCTCAATGGGACGGCGTCCAACACGCGCAGTGTGATTTCCGTGACGATACCCAGCGTGCCTTCCGAGCCGACGAACAGATCGACCAGATCCATGCCAGGCGCCGCATGGTAGCCGGCCGATCGCTTGGGCACGTCCGGCATCCTGTAGGTGGGGACCCTGACGTCGATTCGCCCGTGGTGGGTGTCGATCTCGAAATGCCCGTCGGGGCTCGCGACGACCTCGCCCCGAGTGAGATCGAGTACATCGCCAGACGCGAGCACGACTGTGAGCGCGTCCACCCACGCGCGCGTGCTGCCGTACTTGAATGTTGCCGCTCCCGCGGCGTTGGTGGCCACCGTCCCTCCGACGAACGCGCCGGCGAAGGTCGGGACAGGCGGGTACCAGAGACCATGCGGGTCGAGTGTCTCCTGCAGCGTCTGGAGCGGCACGCCTGGCTCGACCCGAACACGCGTGCGGTCGATCTCCACAATCCGATTCATGCGTGCGAAGCCGAGCAGGGTGTCGCCATCCGGCGTGGCGCCGCCGGTCAGAGACGACTGCGCGCCGATCGGCAGGATGCGTCGGCTGGCGTGGAGGGCGGCAACGACCTCCGCTTCGGTCGTGGGGAAGGCGATGGAGGCGGCGTGGCCACCGGCGTGGTGAGCCGCGTCTTCCAGAAACGCCTGCAGCACCTCGGGATTGGTTTCGAACGCGGGTCCGCTCGCGTAGCCCCGCGCTGCGCGCGCGCGGATTCGAAAAGCAGGCATGGGCCGGGCTATGATACCCGCGTCTCGGTGGGCGGGTCTTGCAGGTGGTGGTCATGTCACATCGGTTCACGCTAGGCGTCGAGGAAGAGTTTCAGATCGTCGATCCCGAGACGTGGGAGCTGCGCTCGCACGTCACGCACCTGATCGAATCGAGCGCGAAGACGCTGGGCGAGCAGATCAGGCGCGAGCTGCACCAGTCGATCGTCGAGGTCGGCACGCATATCTGCGCCGACATGGACGAGTTGCGCGTGGAGCTCACCAAGAACCGCGAGCAGCTCGTCACGGCCGCCGAGAATGTCGGCCTCTGCGTGGCGGCGGCGGGCACTCATCCCTTTTCGAGCTGGATCGATCAGGTCATCTCGCCCGGCGAGCGCTACAAGCACATCGTCGAAGAGCTGCAGCAGCTCGCCCGCTCACTGCTCATCTTCGGGTTGCACGTCCACGTGGCGATGCCCGACAAGAACACGACAATCGATCTCATGAACGCCGCGCGGTACTTCCTGCCGCACCTGCTGGCGCTCTCGACGAGCTCACCGTTCTGGATGGGACGGGACACCGGCCTGAAGTCGTACCGCGCCACCGTCTTCCGGCGATTTCCGCGCACGGGCATTCCGGATCATTTCGGCTCGTGGAGCGAGTACGAGAACTTCGTCAAGCTGCTCACCGATCTCCACTGCATCGACGATGGCAAGAAGATCTGGTGGGACGTGCGGCCGCATCCCTATTACGGCACGCTCGAGTTCCGCGTCTGCGATCTCCCGACTCGCGTCGAAGAGACCATCGCGATCGCCGCGCTCATCCAGGCCATCATCGTGAAGCTCCACAAGCTCTACGAGAAGAACCTGGGCTTCCGGCTCTACCGGCGCGCGCTCATCGAGGAGAACAAGTGGCGCGCCTCGCGCTACGGCCTGGACGGCAACCTCATCGACTTCGGCAAGCGCACCGAGGTGCCGATGCGAGATTTGACGCTCGAGCTCCTGGCCTTTGTGGACGATGTCGCTCGACGAGCTCGGGAGCCGCGAGGAAGTGAGCTACGTCCACACGATTCTGGCCGAGGGCACCAGCGCCGACCGCCAGCTTCGCGTCTATCGTGAAACCGGCGACCTGCGCGCCGTCGTGCAGCACGTCGTGCAGGAGACGCGCGTGCTCGATCGTCACAGTGTGGCTTCGAAGGGGACCGCATGAAGGTTGGATTGTTGTGCGGACGGGAGCATTCGTTTCCGTCCGCATTCCTCGACGCGGTGAACACGCTCGGCCGCGAGCACGACGTAACGGCCGAGCTGGTGCGGCTGGGCGGCGTGCGGCTGGGCGAGCTCGCCGAATACCGCGTAGTCGTCGACCGCATCTCGCACGAAGTGGACTTCTACCGCGGGTATCTCAAGCACGCCGTGCTGCACGGCGCGTATGTGATCAACAACCCGTTCTGGTGGTCGGCCGATGACAAGTTCTTCAATTACTCGGTCGCCTCGCGGCTCGGTGTGGCCGTGCCGCGTACCGTGCTGTTGCCGCAGAAGGCCTATCCGGCCGACGTGGACATTCAGCCCGAATCGCTGCGCAATCTCGAGTACCCCGTCGACTGGGATGCTCTGCTCGACTACGTGGGACGGCCGGCCATCCTGAAGCCGTTTTCCGGCGGCGGCTGGAAGCACGTCTACAAGGTGCGAAACCGGGAGGAATTGCTGGCCGCCTACGATCGCACGGCGCCGTACTGCATGACGCTCCAGGAATTCATCGACTTCAACCAGTACGTGCGGTGCTTCACGTTCGGCAAGACCGACATCACGCCGGTGGCGTACGACGTCCGGGATCGGCGCTATATCGTGGACCACCACTATCTCTCCGCCGACGTCGGCGAGCGCGTCGTCCGCGACGCCCGAATCCTCAACACGGCGCTCGGCTACGAGATGAACACGATCGAGTTCGCCATTCGCGACGATGTGCCATATGCGATCGACTTCCTGAACCCGGCGCCCGACTTCGAGCGCGATCGGATCACGCCGTTCTACTTCGATCTCGTCGTCAAGAAGATGGCCGACCTCGTGATCGACCGCGCGCTGAACGGCCAGCCTGGCCAGGCGTGGCCTCGCTGGGAGGAGATGCTCGGCCTGGCCGCGTCGTCCGGGTTCGTCGGAGCCCCGCAAGGCCGATGATGCCCGCGGCCGCGTCCTACTGGCAGTCGCTCCTCCGCGAGGACGTGGAGCTGTCTCCCGGCTTCGGCGAGGAACTTACGGGCAGGATGCGCGGGGCGCGCCTGACATTCGGCGGGCGCGTGCACTGTCCGTTCCTCCGCCCCTTCTTCATCGATGCCGCCGACGAGCGCCGCGTGCGCCGGGTCGCGGAAGCGCTGGCCGCCATCGGCGAGCGCGTCACGAACGAAGCGCTCCAGGACCCGGATCTGCTCGGCCAGTTCGCCCTGACGGACGCCGAGGAGCGGCTCGTCCGCCTCGACCCCGGCTACGGCACGGCGAGCACGGCCTCGAGGCTCGACGCCTTCCTGTTGCCTGACGCGCTGAAATTCGCCGAGTACAACGCCGAGTCGCCCGCGGGCCTGGGCTATACGGAGACGCTCGCCGAGCTGTTCGATCCGCTCGAGATCATGGCGCGCTTCCGCGAGAGGTATGGCACACAGAGCTACCCGCTCTCGGCCTCGATGCTCGAGGCGTTGCTCGCCAGCTATCGCGAGTGGGGCGGCACCAAGTCGCCGCCGCTCGTGGCGATCGTCGATTGGCGCGAAGTGCCCACCTGGTCCGAGTTCGAGATCCTCCGCGATCGGTTTGTCGCCCGCGGCGTTCCGACGATCGTCTGCGATCCGCGCGACCTCGAATTCGACGGGAAGCGGTTGACGGCGCTCGGCCAGCCGATCGACCTGGTGTACCGCCGCGTGCTCATCAACGACATCATCGCGCGTCCGGAAGAGTCCGGGGCCTTGATCGAGGCCTACCGGTCGCGCGCAATCTGCATGGCCAACACGTTGCGCTGCAAGATCCCGCACAAGAAGGCGTTCTTCGCGGTGCTGACCGACGAGCGAAACCGCCGTCTGTTCAGCCAGGAAGAGCGCGGGCTGATTGGCGATCACATTCCGTGGACCAGACTTCTTCGAGACACGCGGACCCACTACGGCGAGCAGGAGATCGATCTGCTGCCCTTCGTGCGCTCGCGCCGGGAAACGCTGGTGATCAAGCCGAATGACGACTACGGCGGCCACGGGGTGACGCTGGGCTGGGAGACGAGCGAGGCTCTCTGGGATCGGACCATCGAGACGGCGACGGGCGGGGAAACGGGCGCGTGGGTGGTCCAGGAGCGCATTCCCGTGCGACGCGAGATTTTTCCGCAGTTCGAGGCGGGACACCCGGTTGCGATGCGCGACGTGCTGGTCGATCTGGCGCCGTACTTGTTTCGCGGTCGGCTGTCCGGTTTTCTGACGCGGCTGAGCGCGACGGGCCTGGCCAATGTGAGCTCCGGGGGTGGCCAGGTGCCAGCCTTCGTCGTCTCGGAGTGGACCGGGCACGAACGGTCATGAGCGATCGCACGACGGAGTCACTTGCGCCGCTGAATCCGGCGCTGCTGCCTGGTGCCCGAAACGCTATCGAGACGTGTCTGGCCGTTCAGGCAGGCGAGCGCGTCGCCCTCATCGCCGACGAAGCCAGCCTCGAAGTCGCCGCGGCCCTGTCCCGTGCGCTCACCGACCGAGGCGCATCCTGGACGGGCTGTGTGCTCGAGGACCTGGCGCCGCGTCCTCTGAGCGAGCCGCCCGTCGAAGTGCTGGACGCGCTGGAACGGGCCGACGTCGGGATCCTCTGCATCCAGCCTCTCGAGGGCGAGCTGTCGTCACGCATGGCGATCGTGGCGGTCGTCGAGCGATGTCAGATCCGCTACGCGCACATGATCGGCGTCACTCCCGCCATCATGGAGCAGGGTATGCGCGCCGACTACCGCCGGATCGATCGGCTGAGCGATCGGCTCCTGGCGCGGCTCGCCCATGCGCAATCGTTGAGCGTGAGAACGGATGCCGGCACGGCGTTCACGGCGCGCTTCGACGCCTCGCATGCGTGGATCAAGACGAGCGGTCTCATCAGCCCGCGGTACTGGTCGAATCTGCCGGCGGGGGAAGTCTTCACGACCCCGGGCCGCGTCGACGGCACGTTCGTGTGCGACGCCACGGCCGGCGACTACTTCAACCGCAAGTACGGCGATCTCAAAGCGACACCACTGGTGCTGACGATCGAAGGGGGCCGTCTCGTCGAAGCCCGCTCGGAGCGCACCGAGCTCGAGCACGAGTTCTGGGAGTATTGCCACACCGACGAGAACAGCGATCGCGTGGGGGAGCTGGCGTTCGGCACCAATCTCGGCCTGACGGAGTTCATCGGCGTGCTGCTCCAGGACGAGAAGTTCCCGGGTGTTCATCTGGCCTTCGGGGATCCTTACGGCACTCAGACGGGCGCGCAGTGGAACTCCTCGACCCATATCGACGTCCTGACCCGCGACTGCAATGTGTGGTTGGACGACGAGCCGGTCATCGTCAGGGGGCAATATTTGCTCGACCGTCTGGGGATGGAGTAGGAATGGTGCCGATCCTTCGCCGCCACCCTTCGGCGACCTTTCAGGGGGTTCTCGCTGCTGTCGCGCTTTTGGGGCTCACCGAAGGCTGCGCGAGCGAAAGCAGAAAGGCCGGGGACTCTCCGCGTCGGCTTCGCATCGCGAACACCGCGACGTTCGCCGACGTGCCGGCGATTGCGGCCCTTGGACGCCTCAAAGAACAGGGGTACCTGATCGAGAGCATCGACTACGCCCAGACCGCGCTGGCGGCGCAGGCGCTCGCCGCTGGCGACGTGGACGTCGCGTTTGGAGGATTCTCCACCTATTGGACTGCGGCTTCGCGCGGTGCGCCGATCGCGGCGGTCATGGAGCTGGCGCGCATCCACCACGTCCTGGTGGCATCCAAGCCCATCACCAAGTGCTCGGACCTGTCGGCGAGACGGCTCGCCGTCAACGGGCTGGGCGCCAGCGGCGCGTCGCTTCTCAAGTTCTATCTTGCCGAGGAATGCTCCGGTACCGAGCCTCATGTGCTGGTGATGCCGGGATCGCCCACACGGCTGGCCGCGTTTCTCGCGGGGGCCGTCGATGCGGCTGCCGTCATGCGTGAGGATTTCATCGAGATCCAGCAGCGCGCTCCCGACCGCATCGGGCTGGTCGAAGATTTCGGCATTCGCTGGCCGGATATCGCCATCACGGGTGTCATGGTCAACGTGCCGTTCTCGCGTGCTCATGCGCAGAGCATCGACGATCTCGTGATCGCCTGTCTTGCTGAACATCGCGCCGTGGCTCACGACCCGGTGCGGCTGGCACGCCTGGCCCAATCCCTGCTGGGCGCCGGCGACAAGGACTATCTGCCGACGGCGACGGCGTTCGTGCAGGCCAACTCCTGGGATCTCAATGGTGGCCTGACGCCGCACGTCATGACCAGGACCGTGCAGTTTCTCGCTCGGGCCGGGGCGGTGCCGGCCGACACCGATCCGGACAGCATGATCGACCGCAGCTTTCTGGATCGCGCACTCGATGTCGTCGGGCGGCAACCGTCTCGCGCCGTGCCTGCGTCGTGACGGCCTTCCCCGTGAGAGCCGGCGCCCTCGCCTGCGCGCTGGCCGTTGCGATTGGTTCTGGCTGCGAGCGGAGCGCTCGCTCCCCGGGCTCGACGCTCATTCGGGTCGCCGGCACGACGGCTCCCAACATGAGCGACGTACCCGCGCTCGTGGCCGCGCAGCGGCTCGTCGAGCAGGGCTACGAGATCGAAAGCACCCACTACGCGCAAACCGAGCTGGCCGCGGAGGCGCTGGCGGGTGGCCACGCCGACGTCGCGTTCGGTGCGCTCCCGACCTATTGGGCGGCGGCGGCACGAGGCGCTCCCGTCGTGACCGTCATGGAGCAGGCGCGCAACACTCACCTCCTGGTCGCCTCACGCTCGATCGTGCAGTGTCGCGATCTGGCGGGACGAAAGCTCGCGTTGAACAGTCTGGGCGCAATCGGCGGGGCGTTCGTGAGGGCGTACATCGCGGAGGAATGCCCGGGCACGAAGCCCGAGATGCTCATCATGATCGGCCCCGCCAACCGTGCAGCGGCCTTCCTGGCGGGCGCTGTCGATGCCGCCACGCTCATGCGTGAGCACGTCGTTGAAACAGAGCGTCGCGCACCGGAGTCGATCGGGTTGATCGAGGACTTTGCGCGGCGCTGGCCCAACGTGGCTACTACCGGCTTGATCGTCAACCGGCAGTTCGCGCGCGCGTATCCTCAGGCGGTGGACGACATGATCGCGGCCTGTTTGTCGGCGCATCGCACAATCGGCGGCGATCCGGCGCGGCTCGCCGCTGTTGCGAGCACTCTGCTGGGAAGCGACACGGATCTGCTGCCTGCCGCCACTCAATTCGTGCGTGCGGACACCTGGGACGTCAATGGAGGGATGACGCCCGAGTCGGTCCGAGACACGCGGCAGTTCTACGTCCGAGCCGGCAGTCTCCCTCCCGACGCCGACGCGACGGCGTTCGTCGACCGCTCCTTCCTCGATCGCGTGCTTCAGGCAATCGGACGCGTGACACGCGCTGCTGCAAACACCATGGACTAGACTTTGAGGCGGGCCAAAGGGCGGCCGCCATCTCATGCTTGCATCCGCCGCCATGGGACTGCGCTATGCGCGCGGTCTCGTGCGTTATCTCGCCACCCCGATCGACCCCGACTCGATCGACGAGCCGATTCGCCAGTCAATCGCCGATCGCGGCCCGGCCTTTCTGCGGCTGCTCGACCACGCCGTCTTCCGACAGCCAACGAGTCCTTACCTGTCGCTTCTCAGGCACGCAGGGGTGGAACTGGGTGACGTCGTGCCGCTGGTCGAGCGCGACGGGGTCGAAAGCGCGCTCGAACGCCTTTACAACGCGGGCGTGCGTCTGAGCCTCGCCGAGTTCAAAGGCCGCCACCCCATTCGCCGGCCCGGGATCGACATCGAAGTCTCGCCGACGAGCTTCGACAACGCCCTCATCGCCGGCGATTTCACGCTGTCGTCCGGCGGATCGCGCGGCGTGCGCCGGCGCATGGTGCTCGATCTCGCTCTGCTGTCGGATGAAGCGCGCGTTGAAATGGTCGTCGCCAAGACCATCGAGGGCCTCGCGCGGCCGGCAGGGATGTGGCGTCCCGTACCTCCCGGCTCCGCCGGGCTCAAGACCGCGCTTCGCCGAGCGAAGCAGGGCCGTCCGCTTCGGCGCTGGTTCACCCAGCAGCCGATATCGTTCCGTCAGGGAAACGCGCGCCACAGTGTGCTGACCATCTTCTCCGCCCTCACCGGCCAGGCTCTGGGTGGCGCCGTGCCGTGGCCCCGCTACACGCGGCTGGAAGAGGCCTGGCGCGTGGCCACGTGGCTCGCTCATCAGAAGTCGCTCGGCGAGCCCGCGCTGCTCGATGCCAGCGTGTCAACGTGTGTGCGCGTTTGCCGGACTGCCCTTGATCGCGGTCTTGACATCGCCGGGTCGCTGTTCCGCACGGGCGGCGAGCCCTATACGGACGGCAAGGCGCGCGTGATCGCCGAAGCCGGCGCGGGGGCCTTCGCTCATTACTCGATGGCCGAGGTAGGCCGGATCGGCTTGGCGTGCGCGTCACCCGCCGCACTCGACGAAGTGCATTTTCTCGAGCACAAACTGGCCATGATTCAGCGTCCGCTGGCAGTGGGCGGCGGGGCGCGCGTGGACGCGCTCTTTCTCACGACCATCCACCCCGCCTCGCCCAAGATCATGTTGAACGTCGACAGCGGCGACTACGCGAAGGTGACGCAGAGGCGTTGTGGCTGCGGCCTCGACGAGCTCGGATTCCTTCGACATCTCCATCACGTTCGGAGCCACGAGAAGCTCACCAGCGAAGGCATGCACTTCATCGGCGAAGAGCTCCTCGACGTCATCGATCGCGTGCTGCCGGCAGCGTTTGGAGGCAACCCGACCGACTACCAGTTCGTCGAGACGGAGGAAAACGGTCTCACGAGAGTCGATTTGCTCGTCAGTCCACGACTGGGCGAGATCGACGAGCAGCAGATCCGCGCGGCGGTCCTCGATGCGCTCGCCCGCGGCGGGCCGGCGCAGGCCATGATGGCGGATCGCTGGCGAGATGGTGACACGTTGCGTATCGCACGCCGCGATCCGTACGCGACCTCGACGTCGAAGATTCTCGCGCTCCATTACGCGGGCGCGGCGTCGTCGTGACCCCGCGCCGATCTTTGCGCCGCTCGGTCCTGGCGCGCGGTGCCGCCCTCGCTCTGTTCGTCGCGTCGTGCTCTTCGGAGGTGCGCGAGGAGCGACCTCCGCTGCGTGTGGCCTTCTCGTCGGCCATCAATTTCGCCGACACGCCCACCCTCATGGCTCATCGCTCGCTGGGGGAGCGCGGCCATGTGGTGACCACCACCTACTATGCGCAGCCGGAGGTCGCTGCGGCCGCCATCGCCCGGGGCGATGCCGATTTCCTCCTGGGCTCGACGCGTGTTCTGTGGGCGGCCGCCGTCAAGGGCGCCCCGGTCGTTGCCGTGCTGCAGGACGCCCTCGACAACAACGTGCTCGTGGCGCCTGCAACCGCGACCTGCGCCGGGTTGGCGAGAGGACGCATCGGCCTGCACAGCCCGGGATCGTCGGGCACGATTCTCCTGCGCGCGTATCTGGCTGACGAGTGCCCGGAGGCGGTTCCAACTCTCATCTATATTCCCGGCTCCGCGACGCGCACGGCATCGCTGCTGGCGGGTGCCGTCGACGCCGCCGTGGTCCAGCGATCGGATGCGCTCGCGATAGAGATGCAAACCGGGCGGCAGCTCGCCGTTCTTCAGGACTTCGGCGTCCGCTGGCCGGGCATGGTCATGCGCGCGACGTTTGCTCACACCGGCTTCGCGCGCGCGCATCCGGACATGGTGCAGGAGTACATCGAGGCCTGCCTCCAAGCCTTCAGGACCATCGCAGGTGATCATCAGCGCCTGGCATCGGAAGCTGCGGCGTTCCTGAACACCGGCGAGGATCTGGCGGCGGTGTCGCGTGAGTACGTGGAATCGGGGATCTGGCCGGTCGACGGGGGGCTCGACGATGATCAGGTCAAGCGAACGGCGGACTTTTTCGCGCGCGCAGGAGTGCTGCCCGATTACGATCGCGCGCCGGTGTTTGCCGATCGAACGTTCCTGAATAGTGCCCTGACCCGACTGGGACGTCACGCTCCGTGATCATCGTCCCGCCGGTCGTGATCCGCCGCGCTTGCCTGCGTGTGAGCCCTGCAGACGCCGAACGGCAACGGCGCGGTCCGGCGGAATCGCGGGCCTCTATCCGCCGAGGTACGTACGCATCTGGCGCTGCCAGTAGGGCCAGTCGTGTCCGCCTTCGCTTCCCCAGTCGTCCAGGTGATGTGCGATGCCCTTGCTCGTCAGCGCGGCCGACATGGCGTAGGTCGGCACACTGTTTTCCCACGGTCCCGATCCCGTGGCCAGGCGAATCTCGCAGGTCGAAAGGTGCAGGCGAACGGTCGGATCGTCGAGCCCTTCCACATAGTCGATGGGGTTGTTGAAATAGAAATTGTCGTCGGAGTGCCCGTCCATGAAGCGTCTCAGGTCGTAGATTCCCGACAGCGCGAAGCATCGTTTGACGATCTCGGGATGCTTGAGCAGCGTGTTCGCCGCGTGATACGCGCCGAACGACGCTCCCATCGTGGTGACGGCGATCCCCCGCGTCTGGCAGTGATTCTCGATGAACGGCACGACTTCGTGGCGCACGTACGCGTCGAACTGAACCTGCACGTAGCTTCGGTGGGCGGGGTGGGCCGAGCGGTTGTAGAACGACTCCTGGTTGACGCTGCCCACGCTGAACACCTTGGCGCGTCCGCCATCGATCAAATCGGCGAGGGCGCCGATCATGCCCTGTTGTTCCAGCTCCCGCTCGTCACCTCCGCTTGTCGGAAAGGCGAGCATCGGCGGGCCCCAGTGACCGTAGACCATCAGGCCCATGTCGCGCGCCAGGCGCGGAGAATGCCAGCGGTGGTACTCGCGGTGCATGGTCGCGCGAGACGTTCCTGAGGCGGCAGGCGACTCAGCGATGCTGAGACGAGGCTGGGCCCGACGACATCGCCTTGACCAGTCGGTAAAGGAACTCGAGCCCGTCGTAGTACCTGCTTGACGCCCATCCGCTCGTCGCGGCCGTGCGACCGTGTGTCGTCGATGTCCTCGAACAGACCGGACAGACCGTATGTTGGAATGCCGACATTGCGGAGGAACAGTCCGTCCGTCGCGCCAGTGCTCATCGTCGGCACCACCCGCATGCCGGGCCACATGCTGTTCGTGACGGCTTCGACCGGGCCCATCACATCGGCGGAGAGCGGCGAAGGATCGCTGGGCCTCGATTCGGCCACCGGCGTCACCGTGATCCGCGCATCGTTGAGGACGCCGACGAGCGTTGCCTTGACGTCTTCAGGCTTCGAGCCCGGGAGCATGCGGCAGTTGACGGTTGCGGTAGCCAGCTGCGGTAACGCGTTCTCGGCGTGCCCGCCCAGAAGCTGGGTGGCCACGCACGTCGTGCGTAGCAGGGCGTTGTAGTACGCGGAGCTCGACAGGCGCGCGACGGCAGCCGGATCGGGCGTCGGCGCGATCACGCCACGCATGTCGGATGCCAGCTGGCCGGATTCGAGCAGTGCCATGCGTTCGAAGAACGTTCGTGTCACCTCGTTGAGCGTCACCGGAAACGTGAACTGCGCGATACGGGTCAAGCCCGCAGCCAGTCTGTAGATCGGGTTCTCGGGGCGGGGCAGCGAGCTGTGGCCGCCCGAGTCGCGCACCTCCAGCTTGAAGCTCTGGTACACCTTTTCACTCGCCTGGATCTCGTTCAGCAGGTACTTCCCGCCTTTGATCTGTCCGCCTCCGCCCTCGTTGAGACAAAACGCCGCGTCGATCAGATCGCGATGGTGTTCGAGCAGCCAGCTCACGCCGTTGAAGTCGCCGCCTTCCTCGTCGGCCGTCAGCGCGACGATGAGGTCGCGATCGGGCATGAAGCCTTCCTGCTTGTAGCGAATGAGATTGGCGATCCAGATGGCCGCCTGCGCCTTGTCGTCGGAGGTGCCGCGCCCGTAGAAGAAGCCGTCACGTTCGAGGAAGACGAATGGATCGACCGACCAGTCTTCCTTTCGCGCCTCGACGACATCGAGGTGCGCCAGGAGCAGAACCGGCCGGCGGGCACCGGTTCCGCGCAGGCGCGCCACCAGGTTGCCCTTGCGTGGCTGGGTCCCCAGCACCCGGACGTCTTCGGCAGGAAACCCTGCGGCGAGCAGCCGCTTGCTCATGGCGTTCGCCGCGGCCGTGTTGTCGCCCACCGAATCGGTGGTGTTGATTTCGACGAGTTCTTTGTAGATCTCGCGCGCCAGGGCCTGCGACGGCGCATCGACCTGGGCGAGGGCCTCGCGTGGCGAGAGGACGAGAGCAAGGGACAGGAGCAAAAATGAGAAACGCATGCTCCGATTATAGCGGGTGGCCCCGCCTCACTACGCCAGGAGCTTCCTCATGAGCGCCACCTGGCCCGCGTGATAGGCATCGTGCTGCACGATGCCCTGCAGCATCACGTAATAGTCGTAATCCTTGCCCGGTACGGCGTCGCCCAGACGGGCATCGGTCATCGAGCCCACCGCATCGAGCAGACGTTCCTGGCTGCGGTCGAGCTCGTCCAGGATCCGTCGCCAGTCTTCCTCGGTTTCTCCCTGTCGTCGCGGCCAGTCGGCCTCGTGTGACAGCTCGACCGCCTCGCCTTCGATCCGTCGCACGACCACCGTGCGCCAGGCGGTCATGTGAAGCGCAAGCTCCCAAATGGTGTGGACGGCTGGCTGCACGCGCTTGACCGCCACGGCCGCCGGCACGCCCGCGAGGATCTCGTGCGTGGACGTGCCGTGCCACGCGTCGCCTTCGTAGACCCGCCGGATCTGATCCTGGATGCGCTCGATCTCGGTCACAGCCGTCCCCTCCAACGCCAGAGACTATACTTTCTTCCATGACGTTCGCGCCGGAGTACGTCAGGGCTGTCCTGACCGAGCATTTCGACGACGCGAAGGCGCGTTTTCTGTCACCGCTCGTCGCCATTCTGCGGGCGCACCTCGTCATGCTCGCCGATCGCGGCATCGTGTCCCCGGCCGACGCCCGTCGGCTGCGCGAGGCCCTCGACGGGCTGTCGCTCGAGTCGGTGGGCCGCGCCGTCTACGACGGCTCCTGCGAGGACCTGTTCTTCTACGTTCAGCGTCTCCTGACCGAAGCGTGCGGCGAAGCTCTGGCCGGCCGGCTCGGAGCGGCGTCGAGCCGCAACGACGTCGACATGACCATGTACCGGATGCGGCTCCGTGAAGCGCTGACGGCGATCGCGGTGGCGGCGCAGGGCCTGCGTCGTGTGCTCATCGCCATCGGCGATCGCCACCGTCATACGCTCGTGGCCGCGCACACGCACGCACAACCCGCCCAGCCGACCACCATCGCGCACTATCTGCTGGCGGTCGTCGAACAGCTCGAACGTGATGACGGGCGGCTCAGGGCGGCCTACGAGACGACGAACCGCTGTCCGCTCGGCGCCTGCGCGATCACCGGGACGGGATTCCCGATCGATCGCGGGCTGACGGCGTCGCTACTGGGGTTCGATCGGCCGACGGGCAATACCTACGGCAGCATCGCGACGGTCGACCATGTGCTCGAGAGCGCTGCCGCAGTCGCCGTGCTCGCGGTCGGGCTGGGCCGGGTCGTTCAGGACCTGCTGCTGTGGTCCACGGCGGAATTCGGCTACCTCCGGCTGCCTGACGGCTTCGTGCAGGCGAGCAGCATCATGCCGCAGAAGCGCAATCCCGTGGCGCTCGAGCATGCGCGCGCGATCCTGAGCCGGGCTCTCGGCCAGGCCACTGCCGTGATAGGCGCCGTCCACAACACGCCGTTCGGAGACATCGTCGACACCGAGGACGATTTGCAGCCGCTGGTCTTCTCGACGTTCCGCGACGTCACGCGCGCGGTGACGCTGCTGGCTGCCGCGCTTGCCGACGCCGAGCTGGACGTCGACCGGCTGCAGGCAGTAGCGGGAGCGCGGTGGACCACGCTGACCGAGTTGGCCGACAGCCTGACGCGCGAAAAGGGGGTGCCCTTCCGCACGGCGCACCGGATCGCCGCCCGTTTCAGCGCCATTCGCCGCGACCATCCCGACGTGTCGCCCTCGGACGCGCTGGCCGACGCGGCGTCGGGACTCGTCGACCCGCCACCGCGCTACACGGCAGACGAGATCGCCGAGCGGCTCAGTGCTCGCCACTTCGTCGACATCCGCCGCACGCCGGGTGGGCCCTCACCGGACGAAACGCGCCGTGCCCTTGACCAGGCCCGTCAGCGGCTCGACTCGGACGAGAGCTGGTGGATACGCGCCAGGACGGCAGTGGCCGACGCAGGAGCACGACTGACCGAACGGAGCGCCGCCGTATGACGGATTCCCGCACCACACCGGACATCCCGGCTGGCGCGCAGAACGATGGAAGCCAGACAGGCATGTATGTGGCCGTCATGCTGGTGCAGGCCGTGACGATGTTCCTGTTGTGGGGACTCGAGCAGTACTTCGTCCGCTGACGCCGCATGCATCTTGTCGACTGGGCCGTCGTGGTCGCCTACCTGGCGTGGATTGTTCACGACGGCCTGAAGCGCACCAAGGACAGCGACAAGATCGAAGGCTATTTCCTGGCCAACCGCAGTCTTCCGTGGTGGGCGGTCGGGCTCTCGGTGATGGCGACACAACTGAGCGCCATCACGCTCGTCGGTACGACGGGGCTGGGCTACGCCGACGGGATGCGCTTCGTGCAGTTCTATTTCGGCCTGCCGCTCGCGATGATCATCCTCTCGGTGACGGTCGTGCCGTTCTTCTATCGGGCCCGTGTCTACACCGCGTACGAGTATCTGGAGCAGCGCTTCGACGTTCGCACCCGCACGCTGGCCAGCGTCCTATTCCTCATATCCCGAGGACTGTCGTGCGGCGTGATCGTCGCGGCGCCGGCTCTGATCCTCTCGATTGTCCTCGGCTGGAATCTGACGCTGACCGTTCTGGCCCTCGGGCTCCCGACGGCCGCGTATACGATCGTCGGCGGCGTGCAGGCGGTGACATGGACTGACGTCAAGCAGATGGTGGTGATCGTCGCGGGCATCGTCGCGGCCGTGGCGGTCCTGATAGGGGCGTTTCCTTCCGATCTCGGTGTGTCGGGCGCTCTGTTTCTCTCGGGCGCCGCGGGCCGGCTGAAGGCTGTCGATTTTTCGTTCGATCTCAATCAGACCTATACGTTCTGGTCGGGTCTCATCGGCGGACTCTTTTTGATGCTTTCGTACTTCGGCTGCGATCAAAGCCAGGTGCAGCGGTACTTGACCGCCCGCTCGATCAAGGAAGGCCGCGAATCCCTGCTGATGAGCGCGTTCGTCAAGATCCCGCTGCAGGCGCTGATTCTGCTGACCGGCGTGTTCGTCTTCGTGTTCTATCTCTTCGTGCCCCCGCCGCTGTTCTTCAATCCGGAGGATGCGCGGCGGTTGCGCGCGGAAGCTCCCGCGGAGCTCGCCTCCCTCGAGCGAGAGCACGCCGCTGCCCTGGACGCGCGGCGCCAGGCGGCCGGGACGCTGGCGGCCGTCCGTCGCGGCAATCAGTCGGTCAGGCGGGACGAGGCGTCGCTTGCGTTCAACGCCACCGAGCGCCAGGTTCGCGACACGCACGACCGTGCCATCGCACTTGCGCGGCGGTCGCGCGACGACAGCCGGTACACCGACGTCAACTATGTCTTTCCCACCTTCGTGACGACCTGGATGCCGATCGGTCTGGTGGGGTTGATCATCGCGGCCATCTTCGCGGCCGCGATGTCCAGCATCGCCGCCGAGCTGAACTCGTTGTCGACGAGCACCGTCATCGATCTCTACCGCCGGCGTTTCAGGCCCGATGAGACCGACGCACACTACCTGCTCGTGTCCAAGATTGCCACCGGCGTCTGGGGCCTCGCCGCGTGCCTGGTGGCGATCTACGCAAGCACCCTGGGACCCTTGATCGAAGTGGTGAATCGATTCGGCTCGTTCTTCTACGGATCGCTGCTGGGTGTGTTCGTGCTGGCCATCGGCACGAAGCGCGCGACCGGGCGCGGCGCGTTCTGGGGTCTCATCGCGGGCATGGGCGCCGTGGCGTATGTCGCCTTCACGACCTCGATTTCGTTTCTGTGGCATAACGTCGTTGGCGTGGTCGTCGTGGTCGTCGTTGGGATGGCGTTGAGCTACAGTGAGCGGCCGAAATCACGTCATGCACATTCGTCCTGACGGCCCTTCGAGCCGCACGACCGTTCGCCTCGTGGTCGGGATGGCGCTGCTCGCCACGACGTGGCTGGCGACGACGACCGTTCTGCCCGGACAGACGACGCCGTCGCTGGACCTGATCATCCGGGGCGGGACGATTGTGGACGGTACCGGCAGGCCGGCGTTCCGGAGCGACGTCGGCATCGCGGGCGGCCGAATCGTACAGATCGGCGAGCTCGACTCTTCCGCGCCCGCCGTCATCGACGCCGCCGGGTTGACGGTCGCGCCGGGGTTCATCGACGTCCACACGCACGCAGACAACCTGTTCGAGACGCCCTCCGCCGAGAACTTCGTCCGGATGGGCGTCACGGCGATCGTGGCCGGCAATTGCGGGAGCTCGGCGGTCGACACCGCGCAGGCGTTCGCCCAGATTCGCGCGAGCGGGGCGTCGCTGAACTTCGCGACGCTCGTCGGGCACAACAGCGTGCGCTCGGAAGTCATGGGCACGGCCCGCCGCGCGCCGACGCCGGCAGAGCTCGACAGGATGAAGATGCTCGTGGCGCGCGCCATGTCCGACGGCGCGGTCGGCTTCTCGACCGGGCTTCAGTACGTGCCCGGCACATATGCCGAGACCGCCGAAATCATCGAACTTGCCAGGACCGCTTCCGCGCGCGGCGGCGTGTACGCCACACACATGCGTAACGAAGGCACCGAACTCGAGCGCGCGGTGGGCGAGGCGATCGCGATTGGCGAGGCAGCGAGCTGTCCCGTGGAGATTTCACACCTCAAGGTCGACAGTCCGAGACGATGGGGCGCCAGCGAGAAGGCGCTCGCCTTGATCGACCAGGCACGTGCGCGTGGTATCGACGTCAGGGCCGATCAGTACGCCTATACGGCCGCCAGCTCGAACCTCGGGATCCGCCTGCCGTCATGGGTGCTCGAGGGCGGGCAGGACGCCATCAACCGGCGGATGGACGACCCAATCGTCTGGCAGCGCATCAAGGAGGAGACCATCGCGCTCTTCACCGAGCGGGGCTTCAGCGACCTGTCGTTTGCCGTGGTCGCATCACACGTCGCGGCACCGGCCTACAACGGCAAGTCGATCAAGCAGATTGCCGAGCTCGTGACCGGTTCGGGCTCCGTCGATGCTCAGCTCGAGGTGGTTCGTTCGATGATGAAAAAGGGCGGCGCGTCGATGGTTTATCACCTGATGTCCGAGGACGACATCGGCCGCATCATGCGTCATCCGCAGGTCTCCGTGGCGTCGGACAGCTGGGTGCTCGTTTCGGGGGCGGGGGTTCCGCACCCGCGCGGGTATGGCAACACCGTGCGCGTGCTCGGCCGATACGTGCGCGAGCAGCACGTGCTTTCTCTCGAAGAGGCCGTGCGAAAGATGACGTCGCTGCCGGCGGATCATTTCCGCCTCGCCGGGCGCGGACGAATGGCAGCCGGGTACGCCGCCGATCTCGTGCTGTTCGACGCTGCGAAGGTAGGCGATCCCGCCACCTACGATCGGCCGCATCAGTACCCGACCGGCGTGCAACACGTCCTGGTCAACGGTGTGCTGGTCGTGAAAGACGGGAATTACACCGGCGCAAGGCCGGGTCAGGTGCTCCGCGGTCCTTCGGGCCACGCCCGCTCACGGCTTCCGATGCTCCGGCTGGTCCACGCTCCGGGCAGAGCACTTACGGCGCGGGGTTGACGGTCGGGCCCATCACATCGTCAATCGAGAGCACGTTGATCTCGCCCAGCTTCAGCGCGCGGATCGGCGCTTCGATCTTCCCGAGATCGCCGACGATGACGACAATGAGTTTGTCGGGCTGGATGTATCTGGCGGCAACCCGCTGAGCGTCGGCGGCCGAGACGGCCTGAATCTCGTTCACGTAGCGGTTGAAGATATCGGGCGGGAGATCGTAGAGCACCTGCTCTTCGACGTTCGACGCCAGCGAGGCGATCGTTTCGAAGTCCGCCGGGAACCCGAACGCGAGATAGTTTCGTGCGCGGCCCAGCTCGTCGTCCGGAATCGGGCTGCGGATGGCCTCCAGCTCCTTGAAGAACTCGGTCACTGACTCGGCTGTCTTGTCGGTCTGAACGGCCGCCGCCGCCCGAAACGCTCCCGGCCATTTGCGCAGATCGAACCGCGACCCCGCGCCATAGGCATACCCCCGCGTTTCGCGCAGGTTCTGATTGAGCCGCGACGTGAACGATCCCCCGAGCACGGTATTGAGCACCGTGATCGCAAAATAATCGGGCGTGGACCGGGCGGCGCCGATGCCGCCGATGATGATCTCCGATTGCGCCGCATCGGGCTTGTTCACGAGATAGAGCTGGCGCCGGACCGGCTGGCGAGCGGTGGGCACCGTGGCGGCCGCCGGTTTCGGTCCCGCCGCCTTCCACGTGCCCAGCGCCGTTTCGAGCAGCGGCCTGATCGATGCCGGAGTCACGTCACCCGCGACGATCACGGCCGCGTTGTCGGGACGGTAGTGTGCGGCGTGAAATGCACGCAGATCATCCACCGTGAACGATCGGATGGTGACGGGCGTGCCGCTGGCCGCCGTGCCGTAGCGATGCGCGTCGCCGAACAGCAGCTTCGGAAATGCAGTTGCCGCGATCGATCCGGCGTCGTCGCGCGCCTGGAGCAAGTCGGTCAGCCACTCGCCGCGCAATCGCTCCAGCTCGTTCACCGGGAACGTCGGCGAGCGGAGGACGTCGCTCATCACCTCGAGGGCTGGCGTCAGGCGTGCCACCGGCACGTCGAGGCCGACCGCCGACGCGTCGTAGCTGCCGGATGCGCCGAGGCCCGCGCCGAGAAAGTCGATCGCGTCCGCGATCTCGAGCGCGTTTCTGGCGCCGGCCCCCTCGTCCAGCATCGCTGCCGTCAGGCTGGCCAGACCGAACTTGCCCTGCGGATCGGATGTGGCGCCGGTGAAGATCGACCACATCCACCTGCACCAGGGGGATATCGTGCCGTTCGACGAGCCACACGGGCAGCCCGTTCGACAGGGCGAAGCGCTCGACCGGCGGCAGTCGCAGCGGGGGAGGCAGCGCCACCTTCGGCGGCGAGGATCGATCGGGCGCCTGGGCGGAGATGGCGGCGACCAGCACACCGAAGACGAGTGCTGCAACTGGCTTCACGGCTTGCCTGCCTCGGGCAGCACGACGAGCTCGACGCGCGCATCGGTGGGGAGATAGCGCCGGATCACGGCCTGGACGTCCGAGGCGGTCGAGGCCTGGTAGCGCGAGAGGTCTTCGGCAAAGTAATCCGGGATGCCGGTTCCCGTGTAATACGCGTTCAACAGATCGGCCTTGCCACCGAAACCGCCGATACGCTCGATGCTTCCGAAGAACGCCGCTTCGTAGGCATGAAACGCGCGCTGTACTTCACGAGTGTCCGGTGGAGTCTCGCGGAGCTTCTCGAGCTCTTCGTCGATGACGGCCTTGAGCTCGTCGACGGTGTGACCAGGGCGCGCTGTGGCGACGATCATGAAAGTCGAAACCAGATCCGCCGAGCCCTGCATAGCCGTGACATCCTGGGCGATCTGCATGTCGTAGACGAGACGCCGGTAGAGCCTGGCATTCTTGCCGCCGGTCAGGACGTCCGCAGCGAGATCGAGTTGCGCGTCGCCGGGCGTCAGCGCGGAGGGCGTCAGCCAGGCCAGGTACAGTCGCGGAAGCTGCACCTTGTCGTAGAGCGTCCGTCGCTTCACTTCGGTGAGCACCGCAAGCGGGGCATCGAGCGGCTCCACCGGAGGCCGCGGCGGAATCTCTCCGAAGTACTTCTCGACCAGCGCTCGAGTGCTGGCCGGCTCGATGTCGCCGGCAATCGACAGACTGGCATTGCCGGGTCCGTAGTAGCGTTTGTAGAACGCCACGACATCTTCAAAGCTGGCTGCCGTCAGATCCTCCATGTGCCCGATCGTCGGCCAGCTGTACGGATGTCCCTTGGGGAACAGCATCTCGTCGAGCACCAGCGAGGCCATCCCGTAAGGCTGGTTCTCGTAGCTCTGGCGACGCTCGTTCTTGACGACGTCTCGCTGCCCGTCGACGAGCTCGGGGGTGATGACATCGAGCAGGAACCCCATCCGATCGGATTCGAGGAACAGCGCGAGCTCCAGCCCCGTGGACGGCACGTCGATGAAATAGTTGGTGCGGTCGTTGCTGGTCGAGCCATTGTTGTCGCCGCCGGCCCCCTCCAGCAGCCGATCGAACTCGCCTTCCCTGACATGGGCCGAGCCCTCGAACATGAGGTGCTCGAAGAGGTGCGCCAGACCGGTGCGGCCCACGCTTTCGCGTCCGGATCCCACCCGATACCAGACGTTCACCGACACGAGCGGCACCTTGTGATCCTCGTGCAGGATCACCTGCAATCCGTTCTTCAGTCTGAACTGCGTATACGGCACCTGGAGCGGCGCCGGTGTCGAGGGCGGGCTTTGTGCAGAAGAGGGCGGCAGCGTGACGGCAACCGCCACCGCGACGACCGCAACCGTTCGAAAAAGGAGCGCCCGCATGATTGTTCGCATCTTACACCCCGTGCGTTCGGTTCGGCTCGCCGGCTTCCGCCTCGCGCTCGAGCCGACGGGATGAAGTAAGATGTCCGCTCGCATCAGGAGAGACATCCCCTTTATGAACTCACGATCCATTACCGTCGCCCACGGCGACGGCATCGGTCCGGAAATCATGGACGCGACGCTGCGCATCCTCGAGGAAGCCGGCGCGCGCCTCGACATCGAGACCATCGAGATCGGCGAACGCGTGTACAACCGCGGGAGCAAGACCGGCATCGAGCCTGGCTCCTGGGAATCGCTCCGCCGGACCAAGGTGTTCCTCAAGGCGCCGATCACCACTCCTCAGGGGGGCGGGTTCAAGAGCCTCAACGTGACCACGCGGAAGACGCTCGGGCTGTACGCCAATGTGCGTCCGTGCGTCTCCTATCATCCTTTCGTAGGGACGAAGCACCCGGTGATGGACGTGGTCATCGTGCGCGAGAACGAGGAAGACCTGTATGCGGGGATCGAGCATCGCCAGACCGCACAGGTCGTGCAGTGCCTCAAACTGATCTCGCGGCCCGGATCCGAGAAGATCGTGCGCTATGCCTTCGAGTACGCGCGGCGGAACAACCGGAAGAAGGTGACCTGCTTCACGAAGGACAACATCATGAAGCTCACCGACGGGTTGTTCCACAAGGTGTACGACGAGATCGGCGCCCGCTATCCCGACATCGAGAAGGAGCACTGGATCGTCGATATCGGCGCTGCGAAGCTGGCTGATTCGCCAGAGGCCTTCGATGTCATCGTCATGCCGAACCTCTACGGCGACATCCTGTCCGACGTCGCCGCGCAGATTGCCGGATCGGTCGGCCTGGCCGGCTCGGCGAACATCGGCGATCACTGCGCCATGTTCGAGGCCATTCACGGGTCGGCGCCGCGCCGGGCAGGGCAGAATCTCGCCAACCCGTCAGGTCTGCTGCTGGGCGCGGTGATGATGCTGGTGCACATCGATCAAACCGATGTGGCCGAGCGAGTGCACAACGCGTGGCTCAAGACCCTCGAAGAGGGCGTGCACACCTACGACATCTACGAGGAGGGCGTGAGCCGGAGCAAGGTCGGCACGAAGGAATTTGCATCGGCCGTCATCGAGCGTCTCGGACAGAAGCCCGAGAAGCTGAAGCCGGTCACGTATCGGTCGGCGCCCCAGATTGTCGAACAGGCAGCCGAGACCGTCGATGCGAAGAAGGTGCTCGTCGGCGTGGACATCTTCCTCGACTGGTCCGAGGGCCCGGCTGAGACACTGGGCCAAGGACTCAAGACCCTGGTGGTGCCCGGCCTGAGCCTGTCGATGCTGAGCAATCGCGGCGTTCGCGTCTGGCCCGATGGCTTTCCCGAGACATTTCTGAGCGACCACTGGCGCTGCCGGTTCATGTCCGCGGATCCGGCCACGCCCGTCACGCACGCGCAGATCGTGGCGCAGCTCGATCGCCTGGGTCAGGCCGGCTACGACTTCATCAAGACCGAGCACCTCTGCACGTTCGACGGCGATCGCGGCTACTCGCTCGAAGGAGACTGATCGAACCGTGGCCGCCAGTCACATCGGCAGTGGAACACCTCTCGTCGCCATTCTGATGGGCAGCAAGTCCGACTGGGAGACGATGAGATTGGCCGACGAGATGTTGACGCGCTTCGGTGTGCCGCACGAATCGCGCGTGCTCTCCGCGCACCGCACTCCGCACGAAACGGCGGAGTATGTGTCCGGTGCCGAGGCGCGGGGCATCGAGGTGTTCATTGCCGCGGCCGGCGGGGCGGCGCACCTGGCCGGCGTCACCGCGGCCCACACGACGCTGCCCGTGCTCGGCGTGCCCATTCAAAGCAAGGCGCTCAACGGGCTCGATTCGCTCCTCGCAACCGTTCAGATGCCGGCCGGCATTCCCGTCGGCACTCTCGCGATTGGCGACGCGGGCGCTTCCAATGCGGCGCTCCTGGCCGTGGCGATTCTTTCGCTCAGCCGTCCCGACCTGCGCGCCAGCCTGAAGTCGTTTCGACAGGAGCAGGCCGCCAAGGTCCTGAGCGCGACGCTCCCGTAGCCTGTCTCGCCCTGCTGCACCGCAGCCGACCGTTCCCGCCCCCCGGCGGCGGACATGTTTTGCCGCAACGTTCGGATAGCCCCCTCCGGCGCTCTCGACTATCGTGTGAGCATGACGTCACGAGCTATCGACCTGCCGATTGACGATCTGCGCTGGAACGCCGTGCTCGCGCGCGACGGTGCCTGGGACGAGGCCTTCGTCTACGGTGTCACTTCCACGGGCGTCTTCTGCCGCCCGTCCTGTCCCAGCCGGAGACCCCGACGATCGGTGGTCCAGTTCTTCGAACAGGCGGAACTCGCCGAAGGCGCCGGGTTTCGCGCCTGCCGGCGTTGCAAGCCGACCGCTTCACCAGGCCCGGACCCGGTGCTCGCGCGCGTTGAGCAGGCGTGTCGCTACATTCGCCAGCACTGCGACGAACGCATCACGCTGGCGTCGCTCAGCCGTCACGTTGGAGGAAGTCCGCATCACCTTCAACGCACCTTCAGTCGCGTCGTCGGCGTGTCGCCACAGCAGTACGCGGAGGCGTGCCGGGTCGGTCGGTTCAAGGCGGAGCTCAAGGAGGGGAAGAACGTGACGACCGCGATGTATGGCGCCGGGTACGGGTCGAGCAGTCGCCTGTACGAGAAGTCGGATCGGGCACTCGGCATGACGCCGGCCACCTATCGGCGCGGCGGGCTGGGGGTCAGCATGCGCTACACGATTCTCGATTCACCGCTCGGCCGGCTGCTCGTGGCAGCGACGGTGCGCGGAATCTCGTCCGTGAAGCTCGGCGACAGCGATGCCGCGCTCGAATCAGAGCTGCGGCGGGAGTATCCGTCAGCTGCCGTGACGCGCGACGATCGACGCCTGTCGGCGTCCACCGGAGTCATCCTCCAGCATCTCGCCGGCGCGCGGCCCAGCCTGAGTCTGCCGGTCGACGTCCAGGCGACGGCGTTTCAGTGGCGGGTGTGGCGGCAGCTTCAGGCCATTCCGTACGGCCAGACTCGATCGTACGGCGATGTCGCCAGGCGGCTCGGCCGCCCGACGGCCGCACGCGCGGTGGCACAGGCGTGCGCCAGAAATCCGGTTGCCCTCGTCATTCCGTGCCACCGCGTCGTCTCCGGCGACGGGACATCCGGCGGCTACCGCTGGGGCGTCGAGCGGAAGAAGGCCCTGCTCGAGCAGGAGCGACGGCGCGCCGCGCCCTCCGCTGGCCGCCGGGCCGGCTAGCCCGTCTCGTCTACGCCGAGCCGAGCGCGCGCACGACGCGATCGACGTCTTCGTCGGTGTTGAAGACCGACACGGAGAGACGCAGGCGCTTCTCGTCCGCGACGATGGTGGCCGAGACGTTGGCGGCCTTCAGGCGGCGAGCCGCCTCGCCAGGATCCTTCAGCTGAAAGGCGACGATCGGCGTGTCATTCGCCTTGGGCGTCAGCGACGGGTATCCGGCCGCGGGCAGCTCTTTCTGCAGGCGATCGGTCAGCGCTTTCGCGTGCGACCGGATGGCTGGAACACCCAGCGTCTCGATGTACGTCAGGGACTCGGACGCGCACACTGCCAGCGCGTTCGGGAACGTGCCCGTTTCGTACTGCGCCGCGCCGGGAATTTTCTGCCAGCTCAGTGCCACGCGGTCGAAGGCAGCCACCTGCCGGTGGCCATAGCGCGTCGTCGGAACGACCGCCTCCTGAAGCTCTTCGCGCACGAACAGGTATCCGAAGCCGCGTTCGCCCATCAACCATTTGTAAGTGGCGGTTGCCGCGAAGTCGATGCCCATTGCCCGAACGTCGATGGGCACGGCTCCGACGGCCTGGACGATGTCGGCGTAGAGGTAAGCGCCGTGCGCATGCGCCAGCTGGCTGATGGCCCGAACATCGTGCAGATAGCCGTTGACGTTTGACACCAGGGCCAGCGAGACGAGGCGGGTGTTCCGATCGACGACTCGCTCGACGTCGCGGGTGTCGATGGCCCAGTCGCGGTGCTTCACGATTCTGAGCTCCAGCCCCTTCGCTTCGAGCGACTTGTACATGTAGAGAGAAGACGTGAAGTGCAGCTCGTCGAGCACGACGTTGCCTCCGCGCTTCGCGAGGTCCATCCCCATGACGACGATGTTCTCTCCGTCGGATGTGTTCTGGACGAAAGCAATCTCGGCAGGCGTCGCGTTGATCAGGCCGGCAAATCGGCGCTTCAGGTCGCCCTGGCGCTCGGCGTCGAAGTCCGCCCGGCCTTCGCCCGGCCCCTTGAGTCGGAACGCCAGGTGACGTTCGAGCGCGCGGGCCGCATGCGCGCCCATCGGATGAATCGCCGCGGAGTCCAGATACGTTCGTGACAACGCGATGGGAAAGTTCGTGCGGACCGATTCGGGCAGCCCGGAGGCCGTCACGCGACGAGGCGCCACAGCGGCCGCCGCAGCGGTCAGGAGAAACTCTCTGCGATCCATGAACGTCCTCCCGGTCGAGTCAGCGCTCCAAGTATTGGCGTGGATGCGACCGGCTCATGTTAGACCGACTCGGCCGGGTCGCGCGCAGATGTAGAATGTGCCGGCCTTGCCACCTTCAGTCAGCCGAGAGGGCACGCCTGGATCTCTGGTCGAGTTTCTCAGAGAATTCGCGCGGGCGCGCTCGGGGCTGAGGACCGGCGCCATGTTCGGCATGCCGGCCGTCTATGCCGGCCGGCGCCTGGTGGCTTGCGTCGTCGAGGGCGGGCTCGTCTGTCGATTGACGAAGGACGATGTGCGGGGCCGGAACGTGACGATTGATCCGCTGGTGATCAACGGCCGAGCGTCGAAAGGATGGAGCGTGGTGCGTCCGAACCGCAGTGGGTTTGCTCATCTGGCGCTGCTCCTTGAACGGGCAGTGGTGAGAGCCCTGGCGGCGCCACCCGGGCGGTTGCGCCGGCGAGGCGTCCGGTGAAGCCGTTGATTCGGGTGGTGCTCATCCTGCTCGGCATCGCGGTGCTGAGCTCGACCAATCCCTCGCGTCTGGCTGCCGGCCAGGCGCCAGCATCCCAGCGCCCTCTCAAGGTCTACATCTCGATCGACATGGAAGGCATCACGGGTGTGGTACAGCCGGCCCAGCTCGGACCGACCGGGTTCGAATACGGCCTGGCGCGCGAATGGATGACGGGCGAGCTCCTTGCTGCCATCGACGGCGCGCGCGCGGCCGGCGCGCGCGAAATTGTCATCAGCGACTCGCACGGCAATGCGCAGAACGTCCTCATCGACAAGCTGCCCGACGATGTCCGGATCGTGCGCGGCTTCCCGCGGCCGCTGTCGATGATGCAGGGCATCGACGACACCTTTCAGGCCGCCATGTTCATCGGCTATCACGCGAGCGAGTGGGGTGTGGACGCCGTGCGCGGACATACGATCTCGAGCGCCAAGCTCCTCGGTATCCGGCTGAACGGCATGGACGCTTCCGAGGGCATCATCAATGCCGGGCTCGCTGCGCACTACAAGGTGCCGGTCGTGTTCATCTCGGGCGATCGCGCGGCCGTCGAGAAACTGCGATCGGTGGCGCCGTGGGTCGAAGGCGTGATCGTGAAGGAAGGCCTGGGCTACCACTCGGCGCTATCGGTGACGCCGGCGAGAGGTCGGCAGATGATTCGGGAAGGTGTCGGGCGCGCGATGTCCCGGATCGGCGAGGCACGCCTCTATCCCATCGACACGCCGGTGCAGTTCGAAATCGGCTTCAAGCTCACCATCGACGCCGAGCGGGCGTCATATGTCCCCGGGCTGTCCCGCGCCGACGCGCACTGGGTGCGCGGGACGCTTCCGGAGCTCGCCCAGGTTACGCGTCTGATCCAGGTGCTGACGAGTCTCGAAGCGCCATGACCGGACGTTCAGGCAGGGCGGTGCGCGAGCCGACAACCGCCCGAACCCAACGCGCATGACAACTAAGTACGGCGTGTCGTTCTGGGACGGCTTGACCCCGCAAAACAAACGGATGTCATGGCCGCGCCATCGTGGTCATCTCGATGTCGACGTGGCCATTGTCGGCGGAGGGCTCACCGGATGCGCGACGGCGTATGTGTTTGCGGCCGGGGGGATCAAGGTGGCGCTCTTCGAGGCCGAGCGCCTCGCGGGCGGCGCCACACGCTGCGCCAGCGGTCTCGTGCTTCAGGACCCTTCGACCTCGTTCTCCGAGTTGTCGCGCTTCCACGGCGTCCGAACCGCGCGGCATGTGTACCAAGCCACCCACCGCGCCGCGCTCGATCTCGTCGCGACGCTCAAGCGGCTCGGCGTGAGGTGCGACTTGACGTCGCGCGCGAGCGTCCAGCTGGCCACCACCGACGATGAGGTCAAGCGGCTCAAGCGCGAGCTGGCCGCCCGACGCGAAGCAGGGATCGAGGCTGGCTGGGTGAACGCGCGCCGCTTGTCGAGCGAGCTGGCTATCGAGGCGCAGGGCGGGATTCGCCGTGGTGGTGACGCTCAGCTCGATCCACTGAAGGCATGTCTGGGGATTGCAAAGGCCGCCGCCAGCCGCGGCGCGCTCCTGTTCGAGCACTCAGAGGTGCGGCGTGTGAAGCCGGCCCGCAAGTGGATCGACGTCCAGACAGCGGATGGCACGGTCCGGGCACAGACCGCGATCCTGGCCACCGGGAGTCCCTCCGGTGCGTTTCGGTCGCTCGAGCGGCACTTCAAGCGCATGCACACGTATCTCGTGGCAACCGAGCCCTTGCCCGCCTCGGTTCGCCGCGCGACGGGCCGGCTCCAAGCCATCGTGCGCGGCGCGGGCAATCCGCCTCACGGCCTTGGTTGGCTTCGCGAGGACCGCGTGCTCTTCAGCGGCGCCGACCGGGCTGCGCTTCCCGAACGAGCCCGCCAGAAAGCCGTGGTGCAGCGTACCGGGCAGCCGATGTACCAGCTGTCCCGCATCTATCCCGCGATTTCCGGGCTGATGCCATCCTTCGGCTGGGACACGGCGTACGCGCGCACGGCGGACGGCGTGCCCTTTATCGGTCCGCACAGGAATTACCCGCGGCACCTCTTTGCGCTGGGCGCAGGATCGGACGGTCTTGCGCAGGCGTTTCTGGCCGCGCGGCTGCTGCTGCGCGCCTATCACGGCCACTCTGACCGCGGCGACGACGCGTTCGCCTTTACGAGAGTGATCGCCTAGCCTCGAGCCTTGACACTCGCCGCCGCGCACCGCTAATGTCCGACCATATGGGCCTTTTCAGGCGACGGCTCAAGGGTCCTGAGCCAGTGCTCTTCGTCATTCTGGCCCTGCTCTGCGCCTCCGTCCTGGTCCTCTATCTGCAGCACCGTGCCTTGACCAGTCTGCAGCGCCAGACTGAGCTGGTCCTCACGGAGATGTCGTCGAACACCGCAAACCGCCTGGCGGCCGAGATTCGCCGGTCGTTCGAGGGCCCGGTGTTTCTGACGCTCGCGGCCGTGAACCACCCGCTCCTGAGCGCCGGTCGGCTCGACCTGGTGGCCGAGCACTACGCCAAGGGTCTCAAGGACTTTCCGCACGTCGAGCGGTTCTTCATCTGGGAAGATCTGACCGACCGCGTCGTGCCGGGCGAAGTGCTTTTCCTGGGAGCGCAGCCGAACGCTCCGCACATCCAGCGTGTGGATCTCAAGGTCCGCGGGCGAAGCGTCCCGGGGTTCTACCGTGACAGCGCCGTGGGCCGCGTGGTCTATGACGCCGCGCGGGCGAAGAGCAAGTCGCAGCTGGCGTACGCCGCCGTGGAGGAGAATTTCGGCGGCGCCCGATCGGACGTGATGCTTCGGATGCTCTGGGTCGATGCCAACCGCGATCGCCTGTTCGCCATCCTTGGATTCATCGTCAATCACGAGGCGTTCAAGACGCAGGCGTTTCCCGAGATTTACCGCCGCCGGCTGGCGCCGCTCCTGAAGGGCGATCCCCACCTCGTCATGCGCCTGCTCGACGAGGCCGGGCAGCCCGTGTTCAGTTCGGGCGAGGCCCTCAGCTCAGTGACGGCACGCTCGAGCTTCCTGCTCCAGTTCTACCCCGGCGATGAGCTCGAGAATCGCATGTCGTCGGTCGTGCCGCAGCGGCGCTGGTCGGTGCTGGTCAGTCCTTCGGCGTCGTCGATCGCGAGCCTGGCGTCGTGGTCGGGGGGGCAAGCGGTACTGGCTGTCGGGTCTCTCGATTGGGCTCATCGTCGTGGCGCTCTTCTTCGCGGTCAAGGGCAGCAAGCGCGCCGACCAGCTCGCGCGCATGCAGTCCGACTTCATCTCGCACGTGTCGCACCAGTTGAAGACGCCACTGTCTCTTTTGAGCGCTGCCATCGAGACCGTGGGGATGGATCGCGTTCGGTCGCCCGAAAAGCTTTCGCAGTATCTCGAGATCATGCGCACTGAAACCGCCCGCCTCTCGACGCTCGTGGAGCGCGTGCTGGAGTTCTCGCGGGTACAGGCCGACGCGCGCCGATACGAGCCCGAGCACGTGAAGCTCGCGACTCTCGTGCGAGAGACTGTCGAGGCCTTTCAGCGCAGCCTCGCGCTCGAAGGGTTCGATATCCGAATCGAGGATACGAGCTCGTCGCCCATCGTCTTCGCCGATCCGGTCGCCATCGAGCAGGTGCTCGTGAACCTTCTCGACAACGCGGTGAAGTACTCGGACGGCGCGAAGCACGTGATCGTCAGGCTGGAGGAGACGCCGGCAGAAGTCGCCATCTCGATCGCTGATGAGGGCGTGGGTATTGCGCCGTCGGATCGGCATCGCATCTTCGACAGGTTCTTCAGAGGCTCGGGAGCGCGTTTGAACCGGCAGGGCTTCGGTCTGGGTCTCGCGATTGCCAGCGAGCTCGTCGCGGCGCACCGCGGCCGTATCGATGTCGTGAGTGTGCCCGGGAAGGGCAGCACCTTCACGGTACGGCTGCCGCTCGCCACCCGAGGACCAGTCGAAGCCGCGGTCTCCGCTGAATCGGCGGCGCAGGCCGAGACGTCGGCCACGGCCCGCGGGTGATCGTGGTCGAGCCGGAACGCGCGGGGCCGAGGAGCCATGAAGACATCTGAATCCGGTCAACCATCCCACCACATTCTGATTGTCGAAGACGAGCCGCAGCTCCGGGGTCTGCTCGCCGACAATCTCGAGTTCGAAGGGTTTCGCGCCACGTCGGTGGAGTCGGCCGAGGACGCGCTCGCACGGATGGAGCGCAACAGCTACGCGCTGATTCTCCTCGACGTGATGCTGCCGCGCATGAGCGGGTTCGAGTTCTGCCGTCAGGTCCGGGCCCGCGGGAATCGCGTCCCCATCATCATGCTCACCGCACGCACGGAGGAGGCCGATCGCGTGATCGGTCTGGATCTGGGCGCCGACGATTACGTGAGCAAGCCGTTCAGTGTTCGCGAGCTGATGGCGCGCGTGCGCGCGCAACTCAGGCGCGACTCGCCGGCGCCCGACGCAGGCGAGTTCGTTTTCGGCGACGTCAAGGTGAATCTGCGGAGCCGGATCGTGACCCGGCGCGGCAAGCGGCTCGATATCTCGCCGCGCGAGTTCGAGCTGCTCCGGTATCTCATCGCGCATCGAGGCGAAGTCGTGAGCCGCGAGCAGCTGCTCCGCGACGTGTGGGGCTACTCCCACCTGTCGGTCACGCGAACCGTGGACAACTACATCTTCAAGCTGCGGGCGCACCTCGAGCCGAAGCCCCACGATCCCCGCTACATCGTCACCGTGCACGGGAGCGGGTATCACCTGACGGTGTAAGGTCGAATCGATCACGGAACTGCGTTCCGATCCAAGAATCCGAAGAATTCATCCGGCGAGTTGTCGGGTAAGCTGTGGTCGATCGGCGCACCAACCGGATTTCCTAAAGATTTTCGCGCAGTTCGGGTTAACTCCCGGCGGTGCAATGATTGCACGTAGTTCCTAGCGCTGAAGCGACGCTCCGGCTGTTCGGGAGCGCCTTTCGAGAGACAATTCGGAGACATTCAGGAGATAAGTTTTGACGTTCCGGCGGGTTAGCGATGGTGTAGCGTCGCTGCCTGAAAACGTCCGTCTCGGTCGCCATCGTTTTCGTTCGCAACCGGTCAGCTTGGAGGATCACATATGCTCCGTCGCCTCTCCAGCTTTCTAGTCCTGTTCGTCTTGGGAGTGGCCTTCGCATCGCCTGCCTTCGGGCAAGGAGCCGGCCGCGCCGAAATCAACGGTGTCGTGTACGACCAGGAAAAGGCCGTACTGCCCGGAGTGACCATCCTCCTAACGGAGGAGGGCACGGGGCTCACGCGGGATAGCGTCACCTCGGGTGACGGCACTTTCGTGATCACGACTCTCCTTCCGGGCAAGTACACGATTAAGGCCGAGCTGGTCGGCTTTCAGCCGACGACTCAGACTGGCATCACCCTGGGCGTTGGCCAGGAACTCACGGTCGCGATGACGATGCAGGTGGGTGGCATCCAGGAATCGGTCACCGTCACCGGCGAGGCGCCGCTTGTCGAAGTGACGGCGAGCAGGGTTGGCGCCAACATCAGCAACCAGGAGATCGATAACCTGCCGAGCCAGGGGCGCAGCCAGTTGAGCTTGATGGCGATGGTCCCCGGCCTGACGCCGAGCCTGTCGGTGGGTTCGTTCGAAGGCGGTCAGTTCAATGCGAACGGCCGTGAGACGACGAGCAACCAGTTCCTCGTGGACGGCGTGTACAACAACGACGACCGCCGGGGCGGTTCGCAGGCCAACCAGGCGCGCGTCACGCTCGACACGATGGCCGAGTTCCAGGTGCTGACGCATCAGTACACGGCGGAGTTCGGCGGATCGTCCGGAGTCATCGTGAACGCGGTCACCCGCAGCGGGACGAACCGCATACAGGGTCGCACGTTCTTTTACTACCAGGACGACAGCCTCAATGCCATCGACTACTTCGTCGAGCAGGAGGGCGGGGAGAAGACCGACGCGGGCAGCAAGGTGTTCGGCGGCAGCCTCGGTGGTCCGATCGTCAAGAACAAGGCGTTCTGGTTCTTCAACATCGAGCGCAACCTCATCGAGCAGGCCGCTAACCTGCTCTTCCCCGACGAGGCCGCGCCTCTTGCCCAGAGTTACCAGGATCAAACCGCCATCCGCGCCTGGAACACGTTCATCCGGACGGACTACCAGCTGAATCAGACCAACAACCTGAGCTTCCGGTGGGTGCGTGAAGCGGCGATCACCGACTGCGAGGATCTGCAGGACGGCCTGAGCCTTTTGGAGAACTGCGAGATCGAGAACGACAGCGGCGATCAGGTGTACAGCTTCTCCTGGACCTCGGTGCTCGGCAATCGCGCGACGAACGAGTTCAAGGTCAGCCACGTGCGCGAGAACCTTCTGCAGGGCGGGCTGTTTGCGTTCGGCGGCGGGTGCGCCGCCCCACCGTGCGACGACTACGCCTTCACCGGGCTCGGCGGTCGGGATCAGTTCGACATCGGCTCGACAAACGAACACGAGGACTACGTGGCGGGGCCGAGCGATACCTTCCAGCAGGACAAGATCCGCACCTACGGGTTCGAGAACGCGTTCACGTTCATCAAGTCCGGCTGGCGCGGCGACCACACGTTCAAGGCGGGCGTCGGGTTCAGCAAGAACTCGGCGGACCCACAGGAGATTGGCGGGGGTCAGATCGGGGGCTTCGAGTTCCTGCACAATCTCAATTTCGATCCGTCGAACGCGTTCACCTATCCCTCGGTGTTCAGTATCCGGCTGGGGCAGACCATCTACCCGCAGGACGACGAGCGCTTCAACTTCTACTTCCAGGACAAGTGGCAGGTGAATCGCCGGCTGACCCTGAATCTCGGTCTGAGATACGACAAGCAGGATCTGGTGGACACGAACACCGCGTTCGCGCCACGCCTCGGCGTCGCCTACGACCTGAGTGGTAACGGTCGCACGGTCCTCCGCGGTGGAATTGGGAAATTCTATGAATACCAGCCGCTGACGATCCGGGCGACGCTCCTGACCCAGCCGGTGGTCTCGAAGTCGATCACCTACGAGACGGACGAGGACGAGAGCCCGCTCGACGGCGAATTTCCCGAGGATCCGTGTCTGCTGCCCTCGGGCGATGGGCAGGGCCGAGCGCTGATCGGCCCGCAATGCCGCGCCGATCTCACGGACATCCGGAATCAGGTGTTCGCGGGCGCTTTCACGAACGCCAACCCGTCGGTCGACGGCGACCGCAAGCTGGGGTATCTCTACAGCTTCAGCGTGGGGTTCAAGCAGCAGATCGGCAATACCATCGCGGTCGGCGTGGACTACATCGGGAACCGCGGCAAAGACCAGACGGGGCTCATCGACCTCAACGAGCCGACCGGTGGCGTGCGTCCGCAGGCCGATGGGTTCGACCCGTCGGGCGCGCTCGTGCCCGCGGGCTCGCGTGACGCGAGCTTCCAGCGCTTCCTGCAGTACCAGACGCTGGACGCCTTCGACACCGACTACGACGCGCTCGAGTTCTCACTCGAGAAGCGGTTCGCGAGCCGTTGGGGCGGTCGTCTGGCGTACACGCTCTCCGAGGCCCACGACGTGGGCACGGCGGGTGGCGTCGCTGCCAAGAGAGTGGACAACGACTTCGACCCACGCGCCGACTACGCCCGCACGAACTTCGACAACCGGCACGGGTTCGTGGCCAGCGCCAACGCCGACATCTGGGGTGGCCTGGGCGGCGGCATCAGCCTCAAGGACTACTCGGGCAACCCGATCAACGAGACGGTCGGGCGCGACGTGAACCGTGACAACGACGCCTTCGATCGTCCCGTGGCGGGCGTCGACGATGCGACTCGGCCAATCGTTTCGGAGCTCGATTCAAATGGCCGCGCGATTCGCAATGGCATCGACGGCGAGGAGCAGTTCACGGTGGATGCCAGGTTCCAGTACATCCTCAGACCGAACCGGAACGAGATCGGGTTCTTCTGGGAGATCTACAACCTGACCAATCGCGTGAACTTCGGGAACCCCACGGGTAACCGCAACAGCGCCAACTTCCTCGTCCCGGTCGCCGCGCAAACGATGCGGACGATGCAGTTGGGGGTCCGCTACACGTTCTAAGACGAGCGCTCCACCAGAGGGTGTCCCGCGACTGCGGGACACCCTCTGCGTTTTCCCCTTCCGGCCGGTAATAGCTCAGAGACATCTATTAACAATTCCCCCATACTGGACCCTGCTATGGTGCCCACGAGGGTCCTCATGGGTTCTCAGGCATCCTCCCTTTTCGGTGTGCTCGACAAGGCCTTAGGTTCTCGAAGGTCGGGCTGTCGAGCAAAGCTTTCGTCCTAACAGTTTGCTCTGGAGGTTAGTGATATGCGTCGAGCCATTTACGCGCTGACGATTGCAATCGGCGTCTCGTTGATGACGAGCCACGCGCCGATGCAGGCGCAGCAGCCGAACATCGCCGAGCCCTTCAAGCTCGGCACGTTCCTGATTCACGGGAAGCCCACGGTCGGCCTCGTCCTCAGGGACACGTTGATTCTCGACGTGCAGGCGGCGAACGCCGACATGATGCTGAATCCCAGCGCGGCCACGGTGGCCATGCCCGGCGACATGCTCGGGATCATCTCGGCCTATGAGTACGGCGTACAGCGGCGGTTGTACGAGATCGTCAATTGGGCCGTCAGGAGCAACCTGGTGACCGGCGCCAACCGTGCGCCCTGGGTGTACGACGTCGGCAAGGTGCGCACGCTCGCCCCAATCCTCTACCCCTCGAAGATCATGAACGCGGCCGCGAACTACTACGCGCACGCTGGTGAGGCCAGCTCGCCCGCGGAGGCGAAGAAGATTGAGGCCGACTTGCGCGCGAACCGGCCAGCCTATCCCTATCTGTTCCTGAAGCCGACGCGGGGCGCCGTGGTGGGCAATGGAGACGACATCATCCTGCCGAAGGGCCGCGATCGCATCGATTGGGAGTGCGAGATCGGCGTCGTCATCGGGAAGACGGCGAAGTATGTGACCGAGGCGCAGGCGCGGGACGTACATCTTCGGTTACACGATCTCGCTCGACATGTCGGATCGAGGCACGCGGCCGGGTGAGACCGGGCCGTCCCGGTTCGGTACCGACTGGCTGGTGGGCAAGGGCCACGACACCTTCTCGCCCATGGGTCCCTTCATCGTTCCGAAGGAGTTCTACGGCGACGTACAGAACGTTCGTCAACTCTTGACGGTCAACGGCCAGGCGATGCAGGACGCGCGCTCCACCGACATGATTCACAACGTGAATGAGCTCGTCGAGTACAGGCTCGATGATCATCACGCTGTTCCCCGGCGACCTGATCTCGGCCGGCAGCCCGGCCGGGACGGGCATGTCACGGACAGTTCGCGCTGAGCAGATCTTCCTCAAGGACGGCGACAAGATCGTCGCCACCATCGATGGCATCGGGACGCTGACGCACACGGCGAAGGCCGAAGTCCCGACGGCAGCCACCTCGAGCGCCGGCAGATAGTTCCCCTGGTTGTTTGGGCTCGCCCCCTACCGCGCACGATGTGTGACGCGGTACGGGGCGGGCCCATCTCAGATTGATCGACCGATGCGACTGCTGTTCGGTGGCGGCGTCTTGGCGGGCGTCCTGTCGGCCGCGCTGGTCGTGGCTCAGGTGCCGGCATCGCCGGAGCCCTTCAAGCTCGGCACGTTCGAGCAGGGCGGCCGGACGTTTGTCGGCTTGGTGATCAAAGACACGATCGTCGTCGATCTGGAAGCCGCCAACCTGAGCTACGAGCGAGATTCCGCGGCGTCCCTGGCCATCGTGCTGGCGTCCGACATGAAGGCGCTCCTCGAGCAGTACGGGGAAGAGCCGATCCGCCAGCGTGTGCATGCCATCGCCAGCATGGCGAGCGCCGCAGTTGCCGGATCCGGGTACCTCCGCGACTTGAAGTCGGTTCGAATCCGTCCGCCCGTGCTCAAACCGGGAACGATCCTGAACTCGGCCTTGAACTTCAAGGAGCATGCGTCGGAGATGGCGCGCCTCGAGGGGGGCGCAGGTGCCGCGGCCCGACGATCGGACTCGATACCAGGACTCTGGCCTCGCAAGCCGAATGACACTCGCCAGAGCCCGTATCTCTACCTGAAGCCGCCGTCGGCCGTCATTGGAGACGGCGATGCCATTCGTCTGCCGCCCGGTCGCGACCAGATCGATTGGGAGTGCGAGCTGGCGGTTGTGGTCGGCCGCACCGCGAGCCGCGTCTCGGTCGAACGCGCCGCCGACTACATCTTCGGCTACACACTCGAGAACGACGTGTCGGACCGTGGGGGACGCCACGACGGTCGGCATGGTTCGGACTGGCTGATCGGCAAGGGGCACGACACGTTCGCGCCCATGGGCCCCTTCATCGTCCCGAGGGAATTCGTGAAGGACCCGCAGCGTCTGGCCGTGCGGTTCACCCTCAACGGGCGCATCATGCAGGACTCGACGACCGATCGCATGACGCACAACGTGTACGAGATGGTGAGCTTCGCCTCGCACATCCTGACTCTGCGTCCTGGAGACATGATTGCGATGGGCACACCGGCAGGTGTGGGCACGGCCCGCTCCACGCCGATCTACTTCAAACCTGGCGATCTCTCGGTGTGCGCGATTGAAAGCATCGGCACGCTGACGAATCCCGTCGTCGGCTCCGTCCCTCTCTCGAGCACCGCCCAGTAACACGGTCGGGCCGTCCCAGGGCGGTTGTTGTCGGCCCGCATGCTGCCTGATCCGGCCGCGGAGATGCGCGCCTCACTCGCCCGGTAATCCCCGAACAGTGCACTCTGACAGGGCTGATCGATCTGTGCCGCCCTGATTTCGGTCCGCGGCGGGAACGTCAGTGCGTGAAGCCGTAGATCATGTAGTTGACGCCGAGTTTGTAGGCCTCGTTCGACATGTCGATGGGAAGCATGCCGGTGTCCGACCACTCCCAGTACTCGGCGACGTCGTTGTTGTAGTTCGCGATCACCATGAGGCGTTTGGCCGGATCGTTGTCCTCGAAGATGCCGAAATAGGTGGGGAGAATACCCATCATCGGATGCGGAAAGTCGATGGTCTTCATGCGGAAGAAGGCGTCGAAGATGGTGTGAGTGCGATCGAGCTGCACGAAGCGGCCGTCAGGCAGCACGCGCCGCATCTGTTCCGCGAAGTTGTCCCACTGCTCCTGTTCGAAGTCATCGAAGATGACAAAGCCACCCTTCAACAGGTAATCGCGAAGCTGCGCCGCCTCGTCGTCGGTCATCGACCAGAACCCGGGTTCCCACATGTAGGCGATGGGGTAGTTGAAGAGCTCGGGATCGCCCAGCGAGACAATCCGGCTGCCCTCGGTGCCTCACGTCGATGAGCGTCAGCTCCTTCAGAATGCGCGCAAGGTGCTGCTCGGCGCGCGGGAAGTCATGGTTCCACGCATTGCTCATCCGCCAGCGATACCCGCCGTCTGACCCCGCGTTCCATCGAAGCCGCGCGAACGCAAACCGGCCGTCGTAGGCCGCCTCGTAGCCTCCGAGCTCGTCATCCCAGCGTGACTGTGCGGACGCCGCGGCCGTGGCCGCGGCCAGGCACGCGACGGCGATCCAGCGGGTCCATTGAGGGAGTCCGAGCCGCACTACGAGCTCCTGGCGATCACTTCGCGATCGTACTCCTCATAGCGCGGGACTACCACGTCATCGGAGAAATGCTCGAGAACGCGCCGGCGGCCGGCTTCGGCGATCCGACGATGGAGGTCGGAATCCGTCAGGAGCGCAATGCTGCTCTCGGCCATCGCGTCGAAATCGTCGGGTGGATGCAGAAAGCCGTGGACTCCAGACTGGATCACCTCCGGCAGCCCGCCGACCGCCGACGCGACGACCGGCACCTCGCAGGCCATGGCTTCGAGCGCGGCCAGACCGAAGCTTTCCTGCCGTGACGGCAGCAGAAAGAGGTCGGCGGCCGACAGCAGGGGCACGACTTCGTCCTGCCCACCCATCGCGTCGACGGCGCGGTTCAGACCGAGCTCCTTCACGAGCCGCATCACCTGCCCCAATTCGGGTCCATCGCCCACGAGCACCAGTTTGGCCCGAATCCCCCGCTGAATGCGCTCGAAGATTCGTACGACCGCTTCGACCTGCTTCACCGGCCGGAAATTGGAAACGTGGATGACGAGATGCGAGAACTCGTCGGGCGGGCAGATCCGGCGGCGCAGCTCGTCGGCTTCGACACGGCGGTGCACGTCGGTATCGAGAAAATTATGGATGACGCGAATGTCTCCGCGTACGGGCAGGTCACGATACGTGTCGCGCTTCAGGCTCTCGGAGACCGCCGTGATGCCATCCGACCGGTCGATGCAGAAGGCCACAGTCTCCGAGTAGGACGGGTCGCTGCCCAGCAGCGTGATGTCCGTGCCGTGCAGTGTCGTGATGACGCGCGGGATCGCCCCGTGGTTCGTAGCGCTCAGAATCTGCCGGGCGAGATAGGCCGCAGCCGCGTGAGGAATGGCATAGTGCGCGTGAATGACCTCGAGCTCGAAGGCGCGGCTGACCTGCACGATCTTGTTGGCCAGCGTCAGCAGATACTGCGGCTCGCGGAACAGCGGATAGCCCGGTGTCTGGACACCGTGGAAGGTGATGCCGGGGTGGTAGCCGCTGAGCCTGAACGGCGGCTCGCTGCTGAGAAAATGGACCCGGTGCCCGCGATCCGCCAGGCACTTGCCAAGCTCCGTGGCGACGACACCGCTGCCGCCAATCGACGGGTAACAGACCATGCCGATGTTCATGGGTCCTCGGTGGCTACGGCCGCGCGCTCCAGTCTTTGAGCAGGTGAGGTCTCGCCAGCGGCTCCCTCACGATGAAGCCCTCGGCGAACTCCGCCCCGACGAGCGCGCCGAACTGCGCATCGCGGCTCTCGACGAGCTGCTGGAATCGCGGTGAGGTCAGGCGGGTCGCGACCGCCCCCGGACCAGGGGTCTGGAACTGACTGCGATAGCAGGCAAGCGCCGCCCGCTTTCTGTCGTAGTGCGCGGATCCGTCCACCAGGAACGACGCGCGTGCCGAGTCGTTGATGAAGTAATAGCAGCACCAGTCTGGCCGCCATGGGTCGCCAGGCGCATCGTAACGGCGCAGAGCGCCGAGAAACACGGCGCGCGACAATAACTCGCTCGCCGCGCGATGGTCGGGGTGGCGATCCTTCCACCACGGAATGAGGACCGTCCGGGGCCGCAGGCGGCGGAGCGTGCGGACGGCTTCGCGCTCGTGGTCGGCGCTCGTGCCGATCCCGCCGTCCGGCCAACCCAGATTCTCGCGAAGGTCCGCGCCAATGACCTCCCGGGCGGCTTCCGCTTCCGACGCGCGCTCCTCGGGCGTCCCATTGCTTCCAAGCTCGCCCCGGGTGAGATCGCACAATGCCACGCGAAACCCGGCTGCGGCATGAGCCGCAAGGGTGGCGCCGACACCAATCTCGATGTCGTCAGGGTGTGGCCCGAACGCGAGCAGGTCGAAGGCCATCCAAACCTCCCGGGAAGGGCCTGTTCACGGCTCGATTCAAGGCCCAATACGCCGTTATATACTTTCTGGTCACGAGACTCACGCGTTCTCGGCGAGTCCCGTCGCATGGTCGCTTATGAGACGTAATGTGCGGTTCGGAGCGGCGATCCTGTGCCTCCTGCTGGCCGTCGCCGCGGCCCTCGTGGCCGCAGCCCTCGCCGCTCGGCCCTCGCCGCCCGCGACGCTGGACGATGGCGGCCATGTCGGCCTCGGCCTTCTGCTTCGCCGTCTCAACACCGTGGGCGTCTTCATGCAGGCCACGGCGCACCCCGACGATGAGAACAACGCCCTGCTGGTGATGCTCTCGCGTGGCCAGGGGTTTCGAACGGTGCTCGCCACGGCCACGCGCGGTGACGGTGGCCAGAACGAGATCGGCCCGGAATTGTTCGAGGAGCTGGGTGTGCTCCGAACCGAGGAGCTCGCCGCCGTGCATCGTGTGGACGGCGCCGAACAGTATTTCACGCGAGCCGTGGACTTCGGATACTCCTTCAGCGTCGAGGAGACCTTCGAGCGATGGGGACGCCAGGAGATTCTCGGTGACTTCGTCCGTCTGATTCGCATGACGCGTCCCGATGTCATCGCGACGATGGCCCTTGTGGGAACCGCCGGAGGGCTCCACCATCAGGGCTCGGCGCTTCTCACCAAAGACGCCTTCCGGGCGGCCGGAGATCCGACCCAGTTTCCCGAGCAGCTTCGAGACGGTCTCAGGCCGTGGCAGGCGCGAAAGCTCTACACGACGGCGGGCTTCGGCCGGGGCGCAGAGCTTCCCTCCGGCGTGCGGTCCGTCACCATCGACGCCAGCAAATACGATGCGCTGCTCGGCTCGACTTACCAGGAGCTCGGCAGCTTCGCGCGCAGCATGCACAAATGCCAGGGCATGGCGCAGCTGCTCGCGCTTCCCGGAACGTCCTCTGTTTCGCGCTACCTGCTCGCTGACACGACGATTGCGGGTCAGGCCGACAAGGACGAGCGCTCGTTGTTCGATGGCGTCGACACCTCGATTGAAAGCCTGAGCCGCTACGCCGGACAAACGCCGCCCGTTGGGCTCACCGAGGGTCTTGCCGTCATCGCGGGCCACGCCCGGCGGGCACAGTCGCTCTTCGAACACGACGGGATGGACGCGGTGATGTCGCCGCTGGCCGCCGGGCTGGAGGCCGTCCGCGCACTCAGATCCGATCTGGCCCGGATGCGCCTGGAAGAGGCGGCCCAATTCGAGATCGACGCGCGACTCGGGACCAAGCAGCAACAATTCGAGGAAGCCATCGTCGCGGCGGCCAACCTTCGGCTCGAGGTGTTGGCGGACGACGGCGTGATCGTCGGTGGTCAGCCGATCAAGGCGACGATCATCATCGCCAACAGGGGAGCGGCCACGGTCGAGGTCAGGCGCGTGGACTTCGACGGATTCGACGCTGCCGGCCCGTCATGCGTGGGCGCGTCATTAGGGCACGCCGCCGTTTTCAACTGCCAGGCGGACTTGCGTGTACCGGCAGATGCGCGTCCAACAGGTCCTTACTGGAAACGGTTGTCTGACGCGGCTCGCTACGAGTTCGAGCCCGACGCGCCATTTGGCCTGCCGTTTCGTCCAACGCCGTTCCAGGCGCGCGTTGTGCTGAGCGTGGGCGGAAGCGAAGTTCCCGCAAGGCTGCCCGTCGAATTTCGCTATGAGGGCAATATCTTCAGCGGCGAAAAACGCGCGGAGCTGCACGTGGTGCCGCGATTCGCCGTGCGGCTGACACCACAGGTTGGGATTATCCCGCGACCAACCAGCGAGGTCCTTCTGAACCGAGGTGGGCCGGACTCACATGTGCAAGTGCACCGCGAGGTCCGCGTCACGGTGACCAACGGCGTTCGCGGCCCGGCTTCCGGCGAGGTGAAGCTGGAGCTGCCGGGCCGCTGGAGATCGACGCCCGATTCGGTGCCCCTCAACTTCTCGCGCGAGGACGAAGCGCAGACGGTGCGTTTTGCGGTCGATCTTCCGGCTGCCACGCCACCTGGCGAATACCGCATGCGCGCCATGGCGAGGGTCGACGGCGAGTGGCTGGCCGCGGGGTATCAGGTGATCGAGTACCCGCACATTCGGCGCCGCCACGTGATGCACGAGGCGACGGGGGCCATGAAGCTCGTCGACGTCCAGGCGAGGCCGAACCTGAGCGTCGGGTACGTGATGGGGGTGGGCGACCAGGTTCCGCCAGCCATCGAGCAGCTGGGCGTCAGGCTCGAGATGATCGATGCCGAACAGCTCGCCTGGGGTGATCTCGCCCGCTACGATGCCATCGTCGTCGGCGTTCGCGCGTATGAGCGCCGCGAGGACCTGCGTGCGCACAACCATCGGCTGCTGGAGTACGCGCGAGGCGGTGGCGTGGTGTTGGTGCAGTACAACAAGTTCGAGTTCAACGAGGCGCAGTACGGCCCTTATCCCGCGAGTGTGAGCTCAAACCGGGTGACGGATGAGAACGCGCCGGTCAGTGTGCTCGTCCCCGACCATCCGGTGTTTCAATCGCCCAATCGCATCGGCGAGGCCGCCTGGCAGGGCTGGGTCCAGGAGCGGGGACTCTATTTCCTGGGCGAGAAGGATCGGCAGTATGTGGATCTCGTGGAGATGAGCGATCCGTTCGAGAACAATCGGGGGCCGAAACGGGGAGCGTTGGTCGAGGCCCGCATTGGGCGGGGCCGATGGCTCTACGTGGGTCTCGGACTGTGGCGGCAGCTGCCCGCGGGCACCGACGGCGCCTACCAGTTGCTGGCCAATCTGCTGAGCCTGGGCACCCCTTCCACCCGGGCTGCGCAACCAGGTCAATAGCGCGATCGAAGCTTGAAGAAGTCCGCGACTCTCAGGGCTCGCCTGTAGTGGCCAAATAATATAGTATCTTTACTTAGTAGGACATGCGGCCAATCCGGGTGGCAGACGAAGTGTGGGTCGCCACCGCCCTTCTGCACCGCGAGCAACCGGAGGCGATTGATTTTTCTGTCGCCGACATTCTTGCCCGCGTCGCCCGGCAGGGCGTTCATGGCTCTGTCCGGCCCGGCGTCTACGTCAGCGTTGTCCAGCACTGCGTGGCGAACCTGCCGCCCAGTCCGGGACGATGGCGGCTCCTGACTGCGACGGCCCGGAACCGACGGCGCCTCTTTCGTCCAGGTGACCCGTTCGACCCGCGCCGGGACGGGTCGAAAACCATCCCGCTTCGGGATGCGTTGCCTGCCGCCTATCAGGACCTGATCGACTGGTACTACGGGGCGTTCGCCCACGCGGCCGACATCAGACAGGGCGCGGCGGACGATCCTCTCCTGGCGGCTCGCGCCGCAGGACGGCACGTGGCCGGCACGGAGCATCCCGACGATCACATCCGCCGCCTCCGCGACTCCTGGCAATGAGCCGCATCTTCTGGGACACGCATCTCTTCCTCTACCTCTTCGAGGATACGCCGCGGCTCGGATCAAAAGTGGCCACGCTCCGTCGCCGCATGCTCGCTCGCCACGATCAGTTGTTCACCTCCGCGCTGACGTGGGGCGAGTTGCTGGTCAAGCCGATCGAGGCCCGTGACGCCGCCCTCGTCGAGGCCTACGAGCGAGCCGTCACACTGGGCGCCTCCATCGTGTCGATTGACCAGCACGTGGCCCGACGCTTCGCGGCGATCCGCCAACATGCCGCCGTCGGTCCTGCCGACGCCCTGCAACTTGCGGCTGCCGCCCAGATCGGCGTCGATCTGTTCGTCGCGCACGACGACCGGCTCGCCGGGCTCGTCGTCCCGGGTGTGCAGTTCATCAGCTCGCTCGATCTGGCGCAGCTGTAACGGTCGTCCTGCTCCCGGAACAGGGGATGGAGGACCGGTCGAATCCGACAACGCCGGTGTTAGACTACGGCTTCTGTCATGCCGTCGATCAAACGCACGAAGTTCAAGCTGACGCCAGAACAGCAGCTGGACATGCTGTATTGGCTGAAGCTGATCCGTGGCTTCGACGAGCGGCTCAGCGTGCTCGTGCGGCAGGGTAAGGTCCGCAGCGGCGTCTACACCGGCATCGGCCAGGAAGCGATCATCGTCGGCAGCTGTTTCAGTCTGCGGCCTGAGGACCATGTCTGTCCTCTCCACCGCGACCTCGGCGCGTTCCTGATGAAGGGCGTCGAGCCGCGGATCATGATGGCGCAGATGTTCGGCAAGGCGACGGGCCTCTCCAAGGGCCGCGATTCGGCCCTGCACAGCGGCGTGCCGGAGCTCGGCATCTTCGGCAACACCAGCATGCTCGGCGCGAACCTGCCCGTGGCCGCGGGCCTCGGTCTCACCTTGAAGATCGAGCACAGCGACAACGTCGTGGTCGCGTATTTCGGCGAGGGCGCCAGCAACACCGGCGACTTTCACGAGGGCCTCAATTTCGCCGGTGTTCATCGGCTGCCGATCGTCTTCATCTGCGAGAACAACCTCTACGCGTACTCGGTGCCCTTCGAGAAGTCGATGGCCATCGAAGATGTCGCCGACCGCGCCGAGAGCTACGGCTTCGACGGCGTGGCGATCAACGGCAACGACGTGCTCGCTGTGTACCAGACCATGCAGGGCGCACTGCGGCGGGCGCGTCAGGGTGAAGGGCCGACGCTCATCGAGTGCAAGACGTACCGCTGGCACGGCCATTCCGAGCACGACAAGGCCTTTTACCGTACGGAAGAGGAGCTCGCGATGTGGAAGAGCCGCGACCCCATTCCGACCTTTACGACGTACCTGCAGACCATGAAAATCCTGGTGCCCGAGAAGCTCGAGGAGATCGACCGCCGCATCACGTCGGTGATTGACGAGGCCGTGGAATTCGCCGAGAAGAGCCCGGACCCGGATCCCTCGGACGCGGTCGCCGATCTCTACGCGTAGGTTCAGCGATGGCTCGCGAGATCACCTATCTGGAAGCGATTCGTGAAGCGCTCATCGAGGAGATGCGGCGCGACGCCAAGGTTCTGGTGCTCGGCGAGGACGTGGGCGCTTACGGCGGCGCGTTCGGCGTCACGCAGGGTCTGTTCGACGAGTTCGGCGAGCTGAGGTGTCTCGACACGCCGATCTCAGAGTCGGCCATTGTCGGCGTGAGCATCGGGGCATCGCTCCGCGGCTATCGTCCGGTCGCGGAGATGCAATTCGCGGATTTCATCAGCTGCGGCTTCGATCAGATCGTGAACCAGGCGGCGACCCTGAGGTACCGATACGGTGGCCGGGCGTCGGTGCCCCTCGTGATTCGCGCGCCGTCTGGCGGCAATGTGGGTGGCGGTCTCTATCATTCGCAGAATCCCGAAGCCTGGTTCGTCCACCGCCCGGGACTCAAGGTCGTGGCGCCGTCGACACCGTGGGACGCCAAGGGCCTGCTCAAGGCGGCGATTCGAGACGACAACCCGGTGGTCTACTTCGAGCACAAGTATCTGTACCGTCGCGCCAAGGGACCTGTTCCTGAAGGTGACGAAATCGTTCCGATTGGAGTGGCGGCGGTGCGCCGCGAAGGACGCCAGGCCACGGTGCTGACCTACGGAGCGATGGTCCAGCCGTCGCTCGAAGCCTGCGAGCGGTTGTCGAAAGAGGGGGTCGAGGTCGAGCTGCTCGATCTGCGCTCGCTCATGCCCTGGGACAAGAGCGCGGTGTTCGCGTCGGTCGAGAAGACCAGCCGGGTGCTGATCGTTCACGAGGACGTTCGAACGCTCGGCTTTGGCGCCGAACTGTCGGCTGCGATTTCTGAGGAGCGGTTCGATGCGCTCGATGCGCCGATTCTGCGTGTGACCTATCCCGACACGCACTGTCCATTCGCCGCGGCTCTCGAGCAGCACAATCTGCCGAACGCCGACACCATCACCAATGCCCTCAGACAGCTCATGGCCTACTGAGGGTGTGACCGCGTCGACCTGAACTCGCGCGTCGCGCCACCGGTCGAGTCCCGAAGCGCGACCGACCGAGCGAGGAGAGATGAGCGACTCATGCGACATCTGAAGACGTCGGCGGCGGTGTTGATATGCTCGATGGTTCAATCCGGACTGCTTCTGGCGCAGTCCGACGAAGCCGACCGTATCGACGAAGCGAGCACCGTGTTCGCCGAAATCATGGCCGCGCCCGACAAAGGCATTCCTGCGAGCGTTCTGGCCAAGGCCGAGGCCATCGCGATCTTTCCCGGTACGCTCAAAGGCGGGTTCATCCTGGCCGCGCACTTCGGTCGGGGCATCGTCAGCGTGCGCGATCGGCCGAGCAACAACTGGTCGGCTCCTGCGTTCCTCACGATCACCGGCGGCAGCATCGGCTTGCAGGTGGGTGGACAGGCGACCGACTTCGTGCTGATCATTCAGAATCGCCGCGGGCTCGAGAACCTGCTCAGCAACCAGTTCAAGATCGGAGCCGACGCCTCGGTGGCCGCAGGGCCGGTCGGACGGGAAGCCGAAGCCTCGACGGATATTCAACTGAGGGCGGAGATGCTGAGCTACTCGAGGTCGCGGGGATTGTTTGCAGGTGTGAGTCTGGAAGGGGCCGCGATACGCCAGGACCAGGACGCGAACGAGCGCTTCTACGGTGTCAGATATCGCACACGCCACATCGTGCTCGATCATCAGGGTGGCGCTCCCGAACCGGTGTCCCGGTGGCGCGCCACGCTGCAGAGATACAGTCGAAGCGCCTCGTAGCCGTCAGATCGTCGCGCCGCCGCGGGAGGCACCGCGGGGCGACAAGGGTTGGAGGAGCACGCAGGCCCGGCGCCGGCAGCAGAACCGCTGGCGCGGTTCATGCGTAGCACATGTAGATGTGGATGTGGGCGGTCTTGGACCGCTGGGGTGGTGTGCCCGGTTCCCACCGTCAGGGACCTGAGGAGCGGCGCGTCGATGAAGATCTGATCCGCCGGGTGGCGGCGGGCGAGGCTGACGCGCTCACGTCTCTCTACGATCGCCATGAACGAGCGGTTTACTCACTGGTGTTTCGAATCGTCCAGAACCAGGGCGATGCCGAGGACGTCGTGCAGGAAGTCTTTTCGCAGGCCTGGTCGCAGGCTGGCCGTCACGATGCCTCTCGCGGCGCGGTTGGAGCCTGGCTATTGACCATCGCGCGCAGCCGCGCGATCGACCGCTTGCGTGCGCGTCGCGCGCGCCCGGAACGAACGACCGCGGACGAGCGCGAGCTGGGTGCCCTTCGCGATCCGCTGCCGTCACAGGATCTGCTGCTCGTGAGCCACGAGCAGGCGGCACGTGTCCGGACGGCCCTCGAACGCCTGCCGCTCCTGCAGCGAATCGCCATCGAGCTGGCCTATTACGAGGGCCTCAGTCAGAGTGAGATCGCCGAGCGGCTCGAGCAGCCGCTCGGCACCGTCAAGACGCGGATGCGACTGGCGCTGCTGAAGCTGCGGGAAACGCTGGCAGGAGCCGAGGCATGAGCGTGCCCGAGCACGAAGCACTTCACGAGCTGAGCGGCCTCTATGTGCTGGGCGCGCTCAGCCTCGAAGACCGTGCGTTGTTCGACGCTCACCTGCGTGTGTGCGCCGAGTGCCGCCAGGAAGTGGGGTCTTTCGCGCCAGTCGTACAAGGTCTGGCGCAGGCCGTTCCTGCCGTCGCGCCACCCTCCGAACTTCGCAAGCGGGTCTTGAGAGCTGTCGTCGGCGACCAACCCGAAGAACCGGCGAGCCGTCCCCAAACGAACTCCGGGTCGCGAGCCGGCTGGCTGGCCGCAGCCGCCGGATTGCTGCTGGCCGCGGCGCTCGGCTACGCGACGTGGGATCGGCAGCAGCGCATCGGCGACCTCGAAGGCCGCCTCAGAGACGTCACCGCGCGCGCCGAGGCTCTCGAGGCTCAAGTCGCGGACGCGCGCCGCGATACGAGGATCGCCCAGGCTCACCTGGACATCCTGATGTCACCCGATCTGGCGCGCGTCGATCTCGTCGGCGAACCCGCCGCCCCGACGGCCAGCGGACGTGCCTACTGGAGCCGATCCCGAGGTTTGGTGTTCACGGCCTCGAACCTTCCTGCTCTGCCGCCCGGCCGCACGTATCAGCTGTGGGTGGTGACGGCGCAGGCGCCGATCAGCGCCGGGCTGGTGCAACCCGATCCGTCGGGCAACGTCTCGGTGACCTTCCAGACGCCGCCCGATCTGCCACAGCCGCTCGCCATGGCGCTGACGATCGAGCCCGAAGGCGGCGTGCCCGCCCCGACGGGCCCGCGGTATCTCATCGGGACACCTTCGCGCACGGCCTAGTCGCGCCCGCTACCCGCTGGTTCTCCCCAGGACTGATCGCAACGCCAGTTCCAGCTCGCGAAATCCAAACTCGAATCCGAGCTGTTCGGCGCGTGCGGGCAGCACGCGTTGACTGGCGAGCAGCAGGGCATCGGCTGTTTCGCCGAGCAGCAGGCGAAGCGCGAACGCCGGCGCCGGCAGCAGGCTGGGTCGATGGAGGACACGGGCCAGCGTGCGGCTGAACTCCGCATTCGTGACCGGCTCTGGACTGGTGGCATTGAGCGGACCGGACACGCCACGTTCGAGCGCAAGAACGGCGAGCGCGATCCAATCGTCGCGATGAATCCATGACATGTACTGCTCGCCCGACCCGAGCGGGCCACCCACGAACAGTCGGAAGGGCAGCAGCATCCGCGGCAGGGCGCCCTCACGGGCATCGAGCACGATGCCGGTCCTGATCAGCACCACCCTGGCAAAGTCGCCGGCCGCGGATGCGGCCGCTTCCCATTCCATGGCCAGACTCGAGAGAAAATCGTGGCCCGGCCGCGAATCCTCGGTCAGCCGCTCGTCCCCGCGCGAGCCGTAGTAGCCGATCGCTGAGCCGTTGAGCCAGACACGTGGCGGCGATGGCAGCGCGCGCGCGGCTTCGACGAGCAGGCGTGTCGTCTGCACGCGGCTGTCCCGCAGGCTCTGTTTTCTGGACCTCGTCCAGCGACCGGACGCGATCGACTCGCCCGCGAGGTTGACGATGGCGTCAGCGCCGGTGAGTACCGGCAGGAGCTGAGCGATGCCGCGATCGGGTTGCCACGTTCGGTACGTGAGGCCGGGGCGCTTCGTCGCCGTGATGCGGCGCGTGAGGACGACCACGTCGTGGCCGCCGGCGATCAGCGCGTGGGAGAGGTGTGTGCCGAGGAAGCCCGTGCCGCCGGTCATGGCGATCCGCATGCCCGGCATTCTATCGAGCGGCGATTCCCCGTGGAGGCCTTGCGCGGAATTGCGGCTCGAGGGAAGCTCTTCCGTGCTCGGGCTTGACAACGTTCCGAGGCTTTTATTAACTAACCGATTAGTTAAGACATGACCCCGCGCCGCCGCACCCGCCAGGCCGACTCCCGGGGCCGCATCCTCGCCGCCGCGACGGCCGAGTTCGCGGCCCGCGGCTATGCCGGCGCCGGCATCGATCGCATCGCGCGCCGCGCCCGGCTGAACAAAGCCATGATCTATTACCACTTCGCGAGCAAGCAAGCGCTCTATCGCGAAATCATCCGCGAGATGTACGCCGCCGTCCAGGGGCGCTTCGAGCTCATCGTGTCCGGCCACGAGGCGCCCGACCGCAAGCTGGCCGCGTGTCTCGCCGCGCTGATCGAAGAAGCTGAGAAACGCCCCTACTTTCCCGCCATCCTGCTGCGCGAAGTGGCGGAAGGTGCGCCTCGATTCGATTCGGAGATCTACCGGCTCATTGCGAGCCTGTATCAGTCGGTCCGAGCCGTTCTCGCCGACGGCCAGCGCACCGGCGCATTTGCCGCCGTGCATCCGGTTGTGGGCTACATGGGCATGATGGCGCCGATTCTCTTCTTTCTCGCGACGGCGCCTGCGCGCCGCCAGATGCAGCGCGTACAGGCGAACGAACTGACCGACCTCGATCCGCGCGCTTTTCTGGCGCGCCATCAGGAATTCGCGCTCCGCGCCCTTCGCGAAGGATGAACCCGTGCAGACAGAGCAATCGTCGTCCAGAGACGTCTTCCGCGTTGCGGTGCTGCTGACCCTGCTGGCGGCTGCCGGGTCGGCGTGCCGGCGCGAGGCGGCTGCCACCAACACCATCCGTGCATCGGGCCATGTCGAAGCCACGGAAGCACAGGTGGCTGCCGAGGTTGGCGGCCGCGTGCTCGAGCTCAAGGTGGACGAAGGTGATCGGGTGAATCCCGGCGACGAGGTCGCCAGGCTCGACCCGCGCGACAGCGAGCTTGCGCGAGCGCGCGCCGTCGCCGGGCGGGCGCAGGCCCAGGCTCAGCTCGAGCTGCTTCTGGCCGGCGCGCGATCGGAGGACGTACGCGAGGCCGGGGCCCAGGTTTCGGCCGCTGAAGCCGATCTCCAGGCGGCGAAAGCCGAGCTCGGCGCGGCAGACGTGGACTTGCAACGCTTCGAAGCGCTCCTCAAGACGAATTCCGGATCGCAGAAGCAGCGAGACGACGCCGCGACGCGGCGCGACGTGGCTCGCGAGCGCGTACGGGCGGCCGAGCAACACCTCCAGGCGGCTCGCGAAGGGGTCACGCGCCTGAAGGCGGGGGCGCGACGGGAGGAAATTGCGGCCGCGCGGGCACGGGTATCGGCCGTCGATGCCGACATTGCCGTGCTCGACAAGGCCGTAGACGACGCCGTGGTCCGCAGCGCCATCGGCGGCATCGTGACCTCCAAGCTCCGGGAGGTTGGCGAGATCGTCGCGCCGCGCACGGCGCTGTTCGTCGTCACCAATCTGGACGATGCCTGGGCCGAGGTCTTCGTCGACGAGCCCTACGTAGCGCGCTTGCGGCTGGGTCAGCCGGCCACGGTCTTCCCGGATGGCGGCGGCCCTGGGATTGTCGGCCGCGTCAGTTTCATCTCACCGCGGGCCGAGTTCACGCCGCGGAACGTGCAGACGGCCGAAGAGCGGTCGAAGCTCGTGTACCGGATCAAGATCGCCGTGGACAACCGCGAGGGCGTGCTGAAGGACGGCATGCCAATCGAAGCCGACGTACCGCTGGCCCCGTGACCGCCATGACGCCCGCCGTGTCCTTCCACCGCGTCTCGCTGCGCTATGGGAGCGTGGCAGCGCTCCGCGAGCTCTCGTTCGAAGTGGGTGCGGGCGAGATGTTCGGCGTCATCGGGCCAGACGGCGCCGGGAAGACGACGGCCATCCGTGTGGCGTGCGGGCTGCTGCATCCGCACGGTGGAACGGTCCGGATTCTCGGGCGCGATCCGGTCGCCGAGCACCGCGCCGTGACGCAGTCGGTCGGTTATCTCTCGCAGCGCTTCTCACTGTACGGCGATCTGAGTATCGACGAGAACATTGCGTTCTTCGCCGAGATTCACGGCGTCACCACCTACCGCGACCGGCGCGAGCGGCTGCTCGAACTCATGCAGCTCACGGCCTTCAGAACACGTCTCGCCGAGCGCCTCTCCGGGGGCATGAAGCAGAAGCTCGCGCTCGCCTGCACGCTGGTGCACGAACCCGCGCTCATCCTTCTCGATGAGCCCACCACCGGGGTGGATCCTGTGTCGCGCCGCGAGTTCTGGAAGCTCCTGTCTGAGCTGTTGAACGAGGGCATCACCATTGTCATGACAACACCGTACCTGGACGAGGCCGAGCGCTGTACCCGCGTGGCGCTCATCACCGAGGGCGAGCTGCTCGCCGCCGATTCGCCGGACCGCCTTCGCGCCGCATTGCCGGGCCGTTTCTTCGAAGTGATGGCTCAGGACCGTGACACAGCCGCCGACATCCTGCGCGGACAGCCCGGCGTCATCGACGTGCAGTTGTTCGGCGATCGCGTACACGTGCGGATGAGCCCGGAGTCGACGGCCGACACGGCCTCGGCGCTTCGAGCGGCGTTCGATCGGGCGGACACGGCTTTGGTACGCGTGCGGCCCATCGTGCCCTCGCTCGAGGATGTCTTCATCGCACGGCTGACCGAGCGCAGCCGGCAAGGTGTCCCTCTATGAAGCCCGTGACGGTTGTCGCCGTGTCGCTCTGGATGCTGGGATCCGTGTCCTCGCTTCGCGCGCAGATGATCCTGCAGGAAACCGGCGCTTTGCCGCCGGTTTCTCAGGTCGAGGCGGAAGTGCGCTTGACGCTCGAGGAAGCCCTTGCGAGGGGCCTCGAGACGAGTCACCGCCTCGCCGAGCTGAAAGCTCGCGGCGATGCCGCACGCGCCGTCGTTGCCGGGCGCGATGCCGCCGATCGGCCCGTGATTGCTCTCGAAGGCGGTTACATGCGGACGAGTCACGTCCCTGAGTTCGGCCTCCGCACGCCAGTGGTTGGATTTCAGACGATCTATCCAGACGTGCCGGACAACTATCGGACACGCCTGGACCTGCAATGGCCGATCTACACGGGCGGCCGCACCGCGGCGCTCGTGCAGGCGGCTGCCGCGGAGGCCGAGGCCACAGGAGCGGACCTCCAGACTGCGCGAGCCGATCTGCGCCTGGAAATCACGCGGGCGTATTGGGCGAACATCACCGCAGCCGAAGCGGTTCGCGTGCTGGAGGAAGCAGTTGCACGCGTCGAGGCGCAGTTGACGGACGTCCGCAACCAGCTCAACGTCGGCCTCATTTCCCCCGCCGACGTGCTCTCGGTGGAGGCCGAGCGCTCCCGCCAGCGACTGTTGCTCATCGAGGCTCAGAACCAGGCCGAGATCGTACGGGCCGATCTTCGACGGCTGGCTGGTCTCGCGCCTGATACAGCGCTTTCCCTCGCCTCGTCGCTGTCAGATCCGACCCAACCGCCAGCGAATCTCGATGCCCTGATCCAGGAAGCCAGACGGCAGCGACCCGAGCGACTGGCGCTGGAAAACCGGATAGCCGCGGCCCGCTCGCGCACCGGGGCGGCCAAGGCCGGACGTCTGCCAGTCGCCTCCGTGGTGGCTGGTGTGGATTACGCGCGTCCGAATCCCCTGATCTTCCCGCGCGAGGACCGCTGGCAGGACTTCTGGGACGTCGGCGTCAACGTCAACTGGTCGATCTGGGACGGTGGTCGCGTGACGGCCGAGGTTGCGGAAGCGGCCGCGGAGGCATCGGCCGCCGACGAACGACTCGCGGAGTTCGATGAGATCCTCGACTTCGACGTTCGTCAGCGTCGGCTCGATCTGCTGGCCAGACTGGCCTCGATCGAGGTCGCCGCTGACGGCGTACGAAGCGCCGCGGAGGCCAGACGCGTCACCGCCGAGCGATTCGCGGCGGGCGTGGCCACCAGCACCGAACTGCTCGAGGCACAGGAGGATCTGCTGAGGTCGGAGCTCGATCGGACACGTGCGCTGGCGGAGACGCGCCTCGCTGAAGCGCGCCTCGCGCGCGCACTGGGGCGCTGACGGAGGTTCGTCGATGGATGCCATTGCCGTCAGCGGACTCAGCCGCCGGTTCGGCAGCTTCGTGGCCGTCGATCAGGTGAGCTTCACCGTGCGGCAGGGCGAGATCTTCGGTTTCCTGGGCAGCAACGGCGCCGGCAAGTCCACGACCATCCGCATGCTGTCGGGCCTCCTGAAACCGACGTCCGGCACGGCCCTTGTTGGAGGCATTGACGTCGGTCGCGATCCCGAAGGTGTCAAGAGCCGAATCGGCTACATGTCGCAGAGGTTCTCACTGTACGAGCTGTTGACCGTCGATCAGAACATCCGCTTCTTCGGCGGACTGTACGGGCTCCACACCGAGCGACTGCACGCGCGGCGTCGGTTCGTGATCGAGATGGCCGGTCTGGCCGGCCGGGAACGAACATTGGCGCGCGATCTGTCGGGCGGCTGGAAACAGCGGCTGGCGCTGGGCTGCGCCATTCTCCACGAACCGCCCATCGTGTTTCTCGACGAGCCCACGGGCGGTGTGGACCCACTCTCGCGCCGCCAGTTCTGGCGACTCATCGATGAGCAGTCGCGAGCGGCCGTCACGATTCTCGTCACCACGCACTATCTCGACGAAGCCGAGCACTGCCACCGCCTCGCCATCATTCATGCCGGCCGGCTGGCGGCCATGGGAACACCAGGAGAGCTCAAACAGGTGTTCGACGAGCGTCCCATCGTCGAGGTCAGAGCGGCGCACCCGGTGCAGGCGATGCGCGTGCTGGACGGGCTGCCGTCGGTCCAGAAGACCAGCATTTTCGGCACCGCGGTTCACGCGGTCATGAAGCCCGGCACAGATGATCTGCCGGCCCTGAACAGGCGACTGGAGGAAGGGGGCGTGAGCGGCGCGCTGCTCCAGGCGGTTGAACCCTCGCTCGAGGACGTGTTCCTCGACGTCGTGGAACGGGCAGGCGCGTAGTGCAGCGCATGCTGGCCGTCGCGCGCAAGGAGCTTCGACAGATTGCCCGCGATCGCCGCACACTGCTGATTCTGCTCTTCGTGCCGGTATTTTTCCTGCTGCTCTTCGGCTACGCGCTCAACTTCGACATTCGCCATATCCGGCTGGCGGTGCAGGATGACGACCGGACTGTCGCCAGCCGGCAGATCGTTTCGGCGTTCATCAACTCCGGATACTTCGAGTTGACGGCCGCCATCGACAGGACCGGCGACGCGATCGATCTGATGAATCGGAACCAGGCGCGAGCCGTGTTGGTGATTCCGGCGGGAACCGAGCGACGGCTGCTGAGCAGTCAGCGGGCGCCGGTTCAAGTGCTGGTCGACGGCGCCAATGCCAACACGGCCACCACTGTCGTGGCCTATGCGGGGACAATCCTGCGTAATGTGTCGCGTGCGTACCAGGTCGAGCCGGCCGCCCGTGCCGCCAGCGCACCGCCCATCATTGCGGAGCCTCGTGTCTGGTACAACCCGGAGCTCAGGAGCAGTCTGTTCCTCGTCCCGGGGCTGATTGCCTATCTTGCGATGATCACGGCCGTGGTCTCGACAGCTCTCTCTGTCGTGCGCGAAAAGGAGCGGGGCACGATGGAGCAGGTTCGGATGGCACCGATCGGCGCTCTCCACTACGTGCTGGGTAAGACGATTCCTTACTTCGTGATCTCCATGGCGTCGTCAATCGGCATCGTGCTCGCATCGATGCTTCTCTTCGATCTGCCGATGCGGGGCTCGTGGGCGCTCCTGGTCTTTGCCATCGGGCTCTTCCTGGTGGGCGCTCTCGGGCTCGGCCTCCTCGTCTCGACCGTCGCCGACACGCAGCAAGTGGCGTTTCAGATCGCGCTGCTGGTCTCGTTTCTGCCTACGCTGATGCTCTCGGGGTTCATCTTCCCGATTGCGAGCATGCCCCCGGTGGTGCAAGCCCTCACCTACATCGTGCCGGCGCGCTATTTCCTGGTCGCGCTTCGCGGCATCGTCCTCAAGGGCGCAGGGCTCGACGCGTTCTGGCTCGAGCTTCTCGCCCTGGTCGTATTTGGCGCCGTCACGCTGTCCCTGGCGGCTTTCCGGCTTCGCCGGCAGTGGGCATGAATCTCACCATCAGCCTCCGCCGGATCTTCCTGTTGATGTGGAAGGAGTTCCTGGAGCTCAAGCAGGATCCCCGACTCTTTCCGGTGATTTTCGTCGCGCCCCTGATACAACTGGCGTTTCTGGGCTATGCGGCCTCCACCGACGTGCGCAACGTTCCCGTCGTGGTGGCCGATCAGGATCGCTCGTCGGCCAGCCGCGAGCTCATTGCGCGCTTCGACCGCTCGCCGAGCTTCACGGTGCTGGCCGTCGTCAGCGACCCGAGCGAGATGGATCCCTTCATCACGAGAGGCCAAGCGTGGATGGGGCTGTCGATCCCGGCCGGCCATGGCCGACACCTGGCATCGGGACAAACGGCGACCGTTCAGATTGTCGCGGACGGGACCGACTCCAATTCGGCCAATGTCGGACTCGGCTACGCGACGGCGCTGGTCGCCGCGTACGCGCAGGAGCTCGCGGGCTCGAGCGACCGGGCGGGAACGGAAGGCGGCATCGACCCACTGATTCGGGTCTGGTTCAATCCACAGCTCGAGAGCCGCCTGTTCATGATTCCCGGTGTGGTCGCGTTGATCCTGCTCGTCGTGACGACGAACCTGTCGTCGATGGCCGTGGTGCGCGAGAAGGAAATCGGAACGCTCGAGCAGCTGAACGTCACGCCCCTCGGTCGCATCGAGCTGATTCTGGGCAAGCTCACGCCATACGCCCTGGCGGGCATGATTGACGTGGTGCTGGTGCTGGCCGTTTCGATTCTCTGGTTCGAGGTGCCGCTGAGGGGCAGCGTGTGGCTGCTGCTCGGCATGTGTCTCATCTATCTCCTGACGACGCTCGGGCTCGGGCTGTTCGTCTCGACGATCTCGAGCACTCAGCAGCAGGCGATGATGACGACGACGTTCTTCTTTCTGCTTCCCATGATCTACCTCTCCGGGTTCATCTTTCCGATCGAGAACATGCCTCCGCTCATCGAGCCGGTGACCTATCTCATTCCGCTCCGCTATTTCATCGTCATGCTGCGCGGGATCTTTCTGAAGGGCGTCGGTCTCGAAACGCTGTGGCCGCAGGCACTCGCACTGACGGCCTGGGGGCTCGCGATCGTGACGCTCGCGGTCGTGCGTTCGCGCAAGCGGCTGGACTGACTCGTGCAGCCTCGCGCGGGCGGGCCAGACGCGGCAGAACACTCGGACGAGTCAGATCTACTGGGACTTGACCCCGCCTGTCGCCTGCGCGCCTGACAGATCGAGCGGGCGGCCTTCGGCTTCGGGGAGCGGCGGCAACCCAAGAAGCGAGGCCACCGTGGGTGCGACATCGATGGCGCGCACCAATCCCAATTGTTGCCCGCTCCGAATTCCCGGACCGGAGGCAACAAAGATGGCGTGCAAGCCGCGGTGCCAGGGTGCGCCGCCATGGTCTCCGCTGCCACCCGCGCGCTGTACGGTAATCGTTTCGTCGCCTCCGAGCGAGGTGCTGAAGTCGTAACCTGGAGCCAGGTCGAAGTAGAGATCGCCGGCGGCACTGCCGCCAATTCCCAGCGCGCTGCCATCCACGTCGGTATCGAATACCGCGCGGACGGGCGCCGCGCCGGTGTCTGGATCGCGAATCCCAAGCAGCGCCGCCGTGACCCGGCTCTTGACCAGCTCTCGGTGATCCGCGTCGACGATGCCGTGCCGCCGATCGGTGGTATTGAGAAAGATCCCGCCTCCGTTGCCGTACAGGTGGAAGGCCAGTGTTTCGGCCAGCGAGATCTGTCCGCCGGAATCGAGCGTCAGCAGTCCGGCGTGGCGCAGGGCGACATTGACATGCACGGTCCTGGCTGATCCCTCCATGCCGTGGTCGGAGACGGCCACCACCGTCGCATCCGGAAAGCGGTTGCGGATATCGGCGACATAGCCATCGACCGTGCGCGCGAAGATGCGTTCGATCGAAAGCCAGGCACGGTCGGCCAGCTCCTGCCGATGTCCCATCGTCGTGGAATCCACGATGCCGGCGAGCGCGTGTCCTGCGGCGTCGAGCGACGGCACATACGCCACCAGCAGGTCCCACGGCTCCTCTGCCGCGAAACGCAAGGCGCCGTCGAAGAACTCCTGGTTCGCTTCGAGCACCTCGGACAGCAGATCCTCGGCCTCGCCCGTGCCTCCGTCGGCGAGTGGCACGCCGAGACGTCCCGCGAGGTAGTAGTCGACCACGGTCTCGCCGACGATCGTGCCGGCGGCTCGGCGAAAGGCGGCGAGTTTGTCAGGACGGTTCGTGAGGGCCTCGCAGACCCGGCCACGCAGCACGGTAAACGCTCCCGTGGGGCGATCGTGCGACACGAGGCCGAGGCGAAACGCCCGTGAGCCGGTAGCCACACTGATGGGGGGTGAAAACCGGCTCCCTCGTCGCGCACGCAGCACCGATTGCTGGCCCTGCGCATGGATGGCCACGCCGTCTGTAGCCGGCGTGATTTCAATGGGTGTGTCCTCCACCTCGATCACGAACGGCTTCGCCGGGCCGCTGGCGAGCCGGCCCTCGATGAGCTCGGAGGGGCCGCATCTCGAGTAGATGTCGAACTCCGTGACGTGCTCTGCGAGCGCGGGGGAAGGCCGGTTGGCGGCTGCTTGCAGCACCAGAGCGCGGCGCCCCGAGCGCGCAGCCACCGCCCAGAGCGGCTCGATCGCGGTGGGGTGGTCGAATCCGGACAGCCGGTCCAGCAGCGAGTGCGCCGATCGCGGCAGACGCAGCATCGTATTGCCGACCACCGTATGCGCGCGTGGCGAGACACCCGTCCAAAGCGTGGCATGTGCAGGCGCCGTCAATGTCGGCATCACGCTGACCATGGCGTCGGCCCGGGCGCCCTCGCGCGCCAGCCTCTCGATTGCGGGCGCCTTGCCGACTGCGATCATGCGATCGACGATCCAGTCGGCGGCTCCGTCGAACGACACGAGCACCACGCGCCGCCGACTCTCTTGAGGCGCGGCCGGTAGCGTCAGGATCCAGAAGGCTGCCGGCAACAACGCGCTGAGCCATACACCAGACGGGCGTCGTCGAAGGCACTGGCGGATCACGCGCGATCACCTCGAGCGTTCATACGGGCAGCCAGGGCCTGGCCCTCCGCCACGTTCACCCTGGCCAGAACGGCGGCGCCGGCCACGAAGAAGCCCACCACGGCGAGCACGGCGCCCCGACTCGAGCCCGTCAGCGCCACCGTGATGGCGAAGAGTGCCGGTCCGAGCACCCCGGCCATCTTCTCGAAGACCGAAAAAAATCCAAAGAATTCAGATGACCTGGCACGCGGAATCATCGAGGCGAACAGCGAGCGGCTGAGAGCCTGGCTGCCGCCCTGCACCGTGGCCACCAGTCCGGCGAGCAGAAAGAACTGGCTGGCCGTGGACATCAGGTATCCGATGCCCGCGATGAGCGTATAGACCCCCAGCGCAACGAAAAGTGAGGGTCGTGCGCCGAGCCGTTCCGCCAGCTGCCCCGCCAGGCTGCCGGCTTCTCGAGCGACGAGTCGATCGACGAGATCACCGCGTTCCTCCGCCGCGAGTTTCTGGCCGCGGTCGCCGCGGCTGCCGGCTGATGCCGCCCAGAGGGCTCGAGCCGAGCGGGATCATCCTGGTCGACAAGCCCGCCGGGCCGTCGTCGTTCGCGATCGTCGCACGCGTTCGCTCCCGTACCGGCGCGAGGATGGGCCATGCGGGAACTCTTGACCCTTTCGCGACAGGATTGTTGCTTCTGCTCTCCGGCCGGGCGACAAAATTGGCGGGATCGTTCGTCGGACTCGACAAGCGCTATCTCACGGACGTCGACTTGACGGCTCGTACCTCGACGGGCGACCCGGAGGGGGACGTCGTGACGCGGCACGATGCGCCGTCACCGGACGAGCTCGAGCGGCGGCTCGCGGGCCTCCGGGGCGAGATCGAACTGCCGGTCCCGGCCGCATCGGCGGTCAAGATCGGCGGCGAGCGCGCCTACAAGCTGCACCGCCGCGGCGTCAGCGTGGAGATGCCGTTGCGGCGCTCGCGCGTCGACGCGCTCGACGTCATCGCGTATAGAGACGGCGTCGTCCGCCTCGATCTGCGCGTGAGCTCCGGCACGTACGTCCGGGCGATCGCCGAAGCGCTCGGGGGCCACTGCCAGACGCTGCGCCGGCTCGAGATCGGTCCGTTCAGCGTCGAGGACGCCGACGAGGAGCGGCTGATCCCCGCCGAGCAGGCGCTGGCGTTGGTGCCGTGACGGAGGGATCGCGGGGAGTCGCGGTCGCGATCGGCACGTTCGATGGCGTGCATCTCGGGCATCGGCGCGTGGTCGAGGAGGCGCTTGCCACGGGGCTGCCGGTGCGGGCGGTCACCTTCCATCCCCACCCGCGCGGCGTTGTCAGCGGCAACCTGGTCGAGTTGATCTCGACGCTCGAGCGCCGACTCGAGCTGCTCTCCGAGCTCGGTGTGGCCGAGACGACGGTGGTCGAGTTCACGCTCGAGCTGGCGGCGCAGGAACCGGAGGTCTTCGCCGACGAGCGACTGGCGGATGCCGCGGTGATCGTCGCGGGCGAGAACTTCCGCTTCGGCCGGAGGCGCGCCGGAGACCTCGAGCTGCTCGAGCGGCTGGGCTACGGGGTGCGGGCGGTGCCGCTCCTGGACGGAGTCTCGTCGAGCGAGATCCGCCGCCTGTTGCACGCCGGCGAGGTGGAGGGCGCCGCACGCTTGCTCGGCCGCCCGCCTGAGCTGGACGGAGTCGTCGTCGCCGGCGACCAGCGCGGCGGCACGCTCGGCTTCCCGACCGCGAATCTGTCCGTCGATCCGGCGCTGCTCGTGCCGAAGTACGGCATCTACGCCGGTGCCGCGCGGGCGGGCGAAGCGGGCACTCGTCGAGCGGCGATCTCGATCGGCCTCAACCCGCACTACGGCGGGGAGGAGCGGCGGATCGAGCCACACCTGCTCGACTTCGAGGGAGACCTGTACGGTCGACGCCTCGTCGTCGAGCTGTGGCAGCGGCTTCGTGACGAACAGGTCTTCGGGAGCGAGGCCGAGCTGGTCGAGCAGATCGCTCGGGACGTCGCCGCGACCCGGGAGGCCGTCCGGCCGGGGTAGGCAGGTAGGTTGAAGCCGTGAGCGTGAACGGCTCGATGATCCACGCCCGCGGCCTCGTGAAGCGCTTCGGCGACCTCGTCGCCGTCGACGGGATCGACCTCGACGTCCGCCCCGGCGAGGCGTTCGGCTTCCTCGGCCCGAACGGGGCGGGGAAGAGCTCGACGATGCGGATGATCGGCTGTGTCTCGCCGGTCACGGCCGGGACGCTGCGCATCCTGGGGCTCGATCCCGATGCCGACGGCCCGGCGATCCGCGCCAGGCTCGGTGTCGTCCCCCAGCAGGACACGCTCGACTTCGAGCTGACGGTGCGCGAGAACGTGCTCATCTACGGCCGCTACTTCGGCCTCTCGCGGCGGGAGCTGCGGCCGCGGATCGAGGAGCTGCTCGAGTTCGTCCAGCTCTCCGAGCGGGCAGGCGACAGGGTCGAGCCGCTCTCCGGCGGGATGAAGCGGCGACTCACGATCGCACGCTCACTCGTCAACGACCCCGACCTGCTCCTGCTCGACGAGCCGACGACCGGCCTCGACCCGCAGGCCCGACACGTCGTCTGGGACCGGCTCTTCCGCCTCAAGCAGCGTGGGAAGACGTTCGTCGTGACGACGCACTACATGGACGAGGCCGAGCAGCTCTGTGACCGGCTGGTCGTCATGGATCACGGCAGGATCGTCGCCGAGGGCTCCCCCTGGCAGCTGATCCAGCGCTACTCGACACGCGAGGTGGTCGAGGTCCGCTTCGACGACGAGCGCCCGCAGAATGGGGTCTTCGAGGGGGCCGCCGACCGGGTCGAGGAGCTGCCGGACCGCGTCCTCCTCTATACGGGCGACGGCGATGCAACGGCAGCAGCGGTCGCCGGGCGCGGCCTGCCACCGCACTCGACGCTGGTCCGGCGCTCGACACTCGAGGACGTCTTCCTCCACCTGACGGGGCGCAGCCTCGTCGACTAGACGGTTGATCTGATGGAGAGCATCCTCCAGCCGCTGCGCGCCTACGAGCACTGGCTCGCGCAGTACAAGCGCGTCTGGCGCGGGACGCTCGGCACGAGCCTCGTCAACCCGATTCTCTACCTGACCGCGCTCGGCGTCGGGCTCGGCACGCTGGTCGACCAGACCCAGAACGCTCCGGGCGGCGTTCCCTACCTCGACTTCGTCGCCCCGGGGCTGCTGGCCGCAGCCGCGATGCAAACTGCGGCGACCGAGTCGAGCTGGCCGGTGATGGCCGCGATCAAGTGGTCGCGGGTCTACTACGCGATGATCGCAACGCCTCTGACCGAGCGGGACGCTTTCGTCGGCCACCAGCTCTTCGTGGCGACGCGCGTCCTCGCCTCCTCGGCGGCCTATCTCGTGGTCATCGCCGCGTTCGGAGCCGTCTCCTCCTGGCTCGGGCTGCTGGTCGTTCCGGTCGCGGTCCTGATCGGGACGGCGTTCTCGATGCCGATGGCCGCCGTCTCGGCCAGCGTCGAGAACGACAACACGTTCGTCACGATCTTCCGCTTTCTGATCGTGCCGATGTTCCTCTTCTCCGGCACCTTCTTTCCGGTCTCGCAGCTGCCGCTCGCGTTCGAGCTCGTCGCCTACGTCACGCCCCTCTGGCACGGCGTCGCCGTCTGCAGGATGCTGACGCTCGGCGACGTCGACCCGGCCGCTGCGCTCGGCCACGTCGCCTACCTGCTCGCCTGGACGCTCGTCGGCTTCGAGCTGGCGCGGCGGGCCTACCGGCGGAGGCTGCTCGGTTGACCACGATCGCCGGACGCCTGCTCGAGTTGCCCGGCGGTCGCGGCGTTCACCTGTTCGAGCGGAACGTCATGAGCCATCGCCGCACGTGGGCGATCATCGTCTCGGGCTTCTTCGAGCCGCTCTTCTACCTGCTCGCACTCGGGTACGGCCTCGGCGGCTATGTGGGCGAGGTCGTGATCGACGGCGAGCCGATCGAGTATGCGGCCTTTGTCGCGCCGGCACTCCTCGCCGCGTCCGCGTTCAACGGCGCCTTCTACGACGCGACCAACATCTTCTGGAAGCTGCGCTACCAGAAGCTCTATGACGCCGTGCTCTCGACGCCGCTCGGCCCGAAGGACATCGCGGTCGGCGAGACGGCGTTCGCGCTCTTCCGCGGCCTGATCTACGCCGTCGGCTTCTTCGCCGTCATCCTCGCGCTCGGGCTCGTCTACTCGTGGTGGGCGCTGCTGGCGCTGCCCGCGACCGTCTTCATCGGGTTCGCCTTTGCCGGGGCGGGCATCGCCGCGGTCACGTACATGCGCAGCTGGCAGGACTTCGACATCCTCAACCTGGCCGTGCTGCCGATGTTCCTCTTCTCGGCGACGTTCTTCCCGCTGTCGACCTATCCGAGCTGGCTCCAGGCGGTCGTGCAGGTCACGCCGCTCTACCACGCGGTCTCGCTGCTGCGCGGGTTGACGACGGGCGCGGTCGGCGGCGCCCAACTCGTCGACGTCGCCTATCTCGCCGTGCTCGGGCTCGGCGGCGCCTGGCTCGCGAGCCGCCGGATCGCGAAGCTGCTCCTCACCTGAGCGTGACGGCGTGCCCGCTGCGGCGCGGATCCGCGGCGCCACCTGCGGCCGCGATCAGGCTGACGCCGCCGAAGTAGTGGTGCTGCGCCGGCCAGCGGCGCACCCCCAGACCCGACTGCTCCAGGTCGACCAGGGCATCCTCGTCGACACCAGGCTCGGCGTTGACCACGTCGCCTGCGCGGTGGAAGCGCGGCCGCTCCACCGCCTCGTGCGGGTCGAGCCCCTCGTCGAGGATCCCGGCCGCGACGCCGACGAGCGCCGTCCGCAGCCTCGTTCCTCCGGCCGAGCCGATCGCGAGCACGACCCCGTCGTCGCCGAGCGCGAGGCTCGGCGCCATCATGCTCGCCATCCGCTCGCCCGGCTCGAGCGGCGACCGGACGAGGTCGACCTCGCCGAGCATGCTGTTCAGGTGCAGGTCGAGCCCGGGCAGGAAGTCGCCGGTGCCGAGACCCAGGCTCGTTGTCAGACACGCACGCGCGACCCGCGCTGTCGGCGGTGACCAGGTTCGTCGTATCTCCGTCGAGCTCAGGGCTGCCGATCAGCGCATCGAGGAGCACGTGCACGCGCTCGCGCTCGCTGAGAGCGCGAAGGCGAGGCAATCTGGAAAGCACGTCGGAGACGCCGGCCAGGCCACCTCGTGTCAGGAATCGTGTGCCTGTGTACCCAGTCCCAACCGGCTTGCTCCAACGAGCCTCGTACCGGCCGAGGTCCAGCGCTGTGACGGGGATGCCCTGGCACGGCGAGGAGCCGCTCGGCGATTGTGCCTGTGTACACAGTCCCAATCCCCTCCGCGGCGACGAGCTCCAGCGCAGCGGCGAGACCCGGCTGTGCCAGCATCTCGCCGGCCTCGAGCGGGCGGCCGGACGGCGCGTAGATCCGCGCCCCGTCCGGCCCCATGGTGAAGACGGGCGCGAGCATGGCAAGGCACGAGGCATGGGCGGGAGGGACGGTGACACCGGCGCGAGCGAGGCGAAGCGCCGGCTCGACGAGCCGGGGCCAGGGCAGCCGCCCGTAGCGGCGCCAGAGCGCGTCGAGCCCGGCAGGGAGCCCTGGCACCGCGCAGGTGCCCGGTCCGACGGCGTAGTGGACGAGCTCCTCGCCGAACGGCACCTTCAGCTCGACCGGCGGCGCGCCCGTCCCGGAGGGGACGTCGACGAAGCAGTCGAGCAGCGAGGCCTCGCTCCCGTCCCAGTAGAGCGCGTGCCCGCCGCCCAGAAAGCCCGTCATGATCGTCTCGGCGACGCACGAAGCGAGGCACGCGGCGACCGCCGCGTCCGCGGCGGTCCCACCCTCCTCGAGGATCTCGATCCCGGCCGCCACCGTGTCGGGATGCCCGGCTGCAACACCGCTTGGAAGCATGAGGCGAGGCTAACTACGCTGCGCTACCACGTGCTCTGGCGCGCCGCTCGCGGTGCGTAGGCCGGTGGAACAGTACGTGGGTACGAGCCGCCGGCTGGAGCCGCGCGAGCGGCGCGAGGCTGCGCCGGAGGCCGGCTCCGCCGGCCGGGAGGCGCGGCCGGCCAGAGTGCGTGGTTGCTACCCTACGCGGCGACCGAGCTCTCGGCCGGACGTGTCTTCCTTCACGCCGCGCGGGGACTCCGGAGACGACGACAGAGGAGGACGCATGGCCCTCACCAAGGAAGTGAAGCAGGAGCTGATCGGGAAGCACGGCCGCAACGATGCGGACACGGGCTCTCCGGAGGTGCAGATCGCGATGCTCACGAGGCGGATCAACGACCTCACCGAGCACCTGCGGACGCACCAGAAGGACCACTACTCCCGGCGCGGGCTTCTGAAGCTCGTCGGTCGGCGGCGGCGGTTCCTCACATACATGCAGAAGCACGACCTCGAGGGCTATCGGGCCCTGATCAAGGAGCTAGGCCTCAGGCGCTAGCAACCAGGGAGAGTGGAAGCTTGGACGAGCCCCGCAGTCGCGACCCGGGGCTGATCCAAACTTCCACTCTCCACCAAGCAGAGTGGAGGAAATGGAATGAGCACCGTCATGGGGCAAGCTGCCTCAGTCGCCGTAGAGATCGGCGGCAAGGAGATTACGTTCGAGACCGGCCGGTTCGCCAAGCAGGCGGACGGCGCGGTCGTAATGCGCTCGGGCGAGACGATGGTCCTCGCGACCGCCGTCGGCCGCCCGGAGGCGCGTGAAGGAGCTGACTTCTTCCCGCTCACGATCGACGTCGAGGAACGGGCGTACGCCGCCGGGAAGATCCCAGGCGGCTTCTTCAAGCGCGAGGGCCGCGCCACCGAGCGCGCCACCCTCACGGCACGAATGATCGACCGGCCGATCCGGCCGCTGTGGCCGAAGGGCTTCCGCAACGAGGTGCAGGTGATCTGCACCGTCCTCTCGGCCGACCTGGTCACCCCGCACGACATCCTGTGCATCAACGGCGCCTCGGCCGCGCTGATGATCTCGCCGCTGCCGTTCTTCGGGCCGGTGGGTGCCGTCCGCATCGGCCGCGTCGACGGCGAGCTCGTCGTCAACCCGACGCATGAGGAGAACTTCGAGGAGTCGTCGCTCGACCTGATCGTCGTCGGCACGATGGACGGCCTGACGATGGTCGAGGCCGGCGCCGACGAGGTGCCGGAGGACGTCCTTCTCGAGGCGCTCGAGCTCGCGCAGCAGGAGATCCGCAAGCTGTGCGAGGCGCAGGAGGATCTGCGCCGGCAGGCCGGCAAGGTGAAGTGGCTCGACCTCGAGCTGAACGCGGAGATCGAGAGCACCCACGGCCACGCAATCTGGGAGAGCCTGCAGGCAAAGGGCCTGCGCGAGGGTGCGGCGATCACCGACGAGCTCGAGGACGAGCTCGCGTCAGAGCTCTCGATGGACTCGACCGAGGAGGACATCAACCGGCGCATGCAGGTCCGCGCCGGGCTCGCGGCGCTGCTCGAGAAGCAGCGGCTCGCCGCCGTCGAAGCGCCCGTGCGGGCTCAGTTCGAGGACGACCTGCGCGCGCTCACGGACGCGGAGCAGGACTCGAAGGAGCTGAAGTCGGCTAAGCGGCACCTCCTCTTCGACCGGATCGTCGACACCGTCCAGCTGCCGTTCCCGGTTGGGCCGGCCACGGTCGAGGGCGAGTCTCCGGTCGTGAAGGACGCGGTCACGAAGAGCTACGTCAAGAAGGCCGCGGAGGCGATCTACAAGGATCTCGTCCGGAAGAAGATCGCGATCGACAAGCGTCGGCCCGACGGTCGCGCGGCCGAGGAGATCCGCGCGATCGAGTGCGAGGTCACCGTCAGCCCGCGGGCGCACGGAACCGGCCTCTTCCAGCGCGGTCAGACGCAGGTGCTGTCGCTCCTGACCCTCGGGACCGCGAAGGAGGGTCAACGGATCGACGACCTCTCGCTCGAGACCGACCGCCGCTTCATGCACCACTACAACTTCCCGCCCTACTCGGTCGGGGAGACGGGCTTCATGCGCGGCCCGAAACGGCGCGACATCGGTCACGGGGCACTGGCACAGCGGGCGCTGGAAGCGGTGATCCCACCCGCGGAGGAGTTCCCGTACACGATCCGGATCGTCTCGGAGACGCTGGAGTCCAACGGCTCCTCGTCGATGGGCTCGGTCTGCGGCTCGACGCTCGCCCTGATGGATGCGGGTGTGCCGATCAAGGCGCCGGTCTCCGGGATCGCGATGGGGCTCGTCAAGGAGGGCGACGACTACGTCATCCTCACCGACATCCAGGGCGCGGAGGACCACCTTGGCGACATGGACTTCAAGGTCGCCGGTACGCGGGGACGGCATCACCGCGCTGCAGATGGACATCAAGATCACCGGCGTCACGCAGGAGATCATGCGCGGCGCGCTCGAGCAGGCGAAGCAGGCGCGTGAGCTCATCCTCGACCGGATGCTCGAGGCGCTCCCGCAGGCCCGCACGGAGCTGGCTCCGCACGCGCCGCGGATCTCGTCGATCCAGATCAACCCGGAGTTCATCGGGATGGTGATCGGCAAGGGCGGCGAGACGATCCGCTCGCTGGAGTCGGAGTTCGACGTCCAGATCGACATCGAGGAAGACGGCACGATCCTCGTCTACGCGACCGAGGGCACCAAGGCCGACGCGGCAATCGCAGCGATCGACGCGCTGACCAAGGAGCCCGAGGTGGGGGACACCTTCACCGGCAAGGTCGTGAAGACGACCCAGTTCGGCGCCTTCGTGGAGCTGAAGAAAGGCACGGACGGGCTCCTGCACGTTTCGAACGTCGGCCCGGGCCGGGTTGCTCACATCGAGGACGTGATGACGCGCGGCGACCTGCTCGACGTGCTCGTGCAGGAGGTGGACAAGGCGCGTGGCCGGATCGGCCTCAAGCTCGTGCACAAGCACGAGGACGGCCGCCTGGTCGAGCCGGCGGAGCTGATCGAGCGGGCGAAGGACGCGCCGCCGAGGCCGCCGGAGGAGGAGCGCCCGCGCGGCGACCGCCGCGGCGGTCGCGACCGCGGCCCGCGCCGTTAGCGCAGAGAATGAGGTGACACGAGGGGGCGGCGGAAGCCGCCCCCTCGTCATTCCGCGGCGAGGAAGCCCGTCTCGAGCATCCCGCGCAGAATCGCAGCCGACTCGCTGAGGGCTGCCTCGCCGAGTGTTGCGACGACAGCCTCTCGCGCAGTCGTCCGTCCATCGAGCGCGCGCAGAAGCCTGAGCGTCGGCTCGTCGACGTCGGCGCGGAACCCGAGTCCTTCGTGGAGCTCGAGGGCCGCACTCGATACGGTCCAGCCCTCGCTCGGAACGACGACCTGCTCGAAGCGCGCTGCGGCGGCGAGCGAGAGGCGGAGGTCGAGCAGCGCCTCATCCCCGGCAGCGGCGGCGTCGACACCCGCGAACATGCGCTGGAGCTGGCTCGAGGCGGGCTCGAGCGGCCGGAGTGGCAGGCTCGCGCCGCGGCTCCAGGTCTCCCCGTCGCGGCGGCGGAGCACGGGAGCGCCGCCGTAGGCGACCGCTTCGATCCCGCCCTCGCGGTAGTAGGCCGTCCAGCGGTCGAGCGCGGCGCCGAACGCAGCCGATGTCTCCACGGACTCGCGGGTCCACGCGGCGGCGTTCGAGAGCGGGTCGTCGGTCGTCGAGTGGAGGATCCAGGCGTCGCAGCCGGCTCCGTCGAGCCACTCGCGCGGGCGGACGGCAGGGTCGTCGCCCGACTGGGCCCAGCTCGCCATCAGCGTCGCGAACCCGCCGCGCTCGAGGAGGGCCGGTAACCCGCGCGCAAGCTCCTCGCTGATCCGGTCGCCTGGAAGGCCGCTGTCGCGGAACGTGAAGAAGGCGTCCGGAGAGATCACGTAGGGCGGATTGCAGGCGATGCAGCCGAACCGCTCGCCGGCAACCGGCTCGAGCAGGCTGCCCGTCCGCAGCTCGACGTTGTCGACGCCGTTGAGCGCAAGGTTGAACGCGGCGAAAGCGAGCGCGCGCTCGTTGACGTCGGTCGCGACGACAACGTCGGCGTGGCGGGAGAGCAGGAGCGCTTGGATCCCGTTTCCGGTGCAGAGATCGAGCGCGCGCTCGACCTGCGCTCGGACGGTCAAGTGGGCGAGCGTGGCGGACGGCCGGTGCACCCCCGCGACGCGGTCAGGGCCCTCGATGTCGAGCCGGTCGGAGGCAACCAGGAGGTCGTCGTGCGGGACGACGCGCACGAGACCGTGCAGCAAGCCGTCCCGTTCCTCGGCGAGCCCGGTCTCGACCAGTAGGCCCGCCCGCTCGTCGAGCGGCACGGGATCGCCGACGAGCAGGAGCGCGATCAGCGTCGAGAGGCTGTCCGGCTGGGCCCTGAGCCGGCGCCGGTACACCTCGAGGTCCTGGTGCGTGAAGATCGGCTCGGAGATCGCGTGGAGCCGCCGAGCGATCCCCGGCCCCGTGAACCCGGCCGCCGCGAGCAACTCCCGCAGCCGTACCGCGGACTCGGCCGTGGGCGGGGTGGGCGCCGGGATCAGATCTTGACGTTCTTCGACCGGTCCCAGCCCGCGTGCGTGGCGGGGTGCAGGGAGCCGTCGGACTTCTGCGCGAAGTCGACGTACCCGATCTTGACAGCCCAGCGAGAAGGCGTCGTCCGGCGGCCCGACGTCCTCCGCACCGCCGATCGAATAGCTGGAGACGACGACGTCCTCGAGCTTGACCTTGACGAACTCGAACGGCCGCTGGCCTGCCTTCCTCACGGTCAGAAGCGCCTGCTTGAAATGCTTGCCCTCGGCACAGGCCTGGAAGAGCTGCGGGCCTGCGCGCCCGCTCGCGGCCGTGCAGGCGAGTGCGCTGATCTGGACCTTCCCAGAGCCGCCACCGCCGCCCGGCGCGGTGCCACCGGACTGCGAGGCCGCGAAGCTGAAGGAGAGCAGCTCGATCGCGTCCTTCTGCTTCGCGTCGGTGCTGCCGCCTCGCACGCCGTCGAGCTTGAGGAAGTAGTCGACCGCCATCTGCACGGCAGCCAACTAGGAACCACGGCAGAAGTCAAGAGACTACGATCGCCCGGTGCAGACGTACGAGCTCTCGACGCTCCCGACCGGCGAGCGCGTCATCTCCGAGCAGCTGCCGAGCGTCCGCTCCGTCTCGATCGGCTTCTGGATCGGTACCGGCTCGCGCGACGAGACCGACGCCCGCGCCGGCGTCTCACACTTCATCGAGCACCTGCTCTTCAAGGGCTCCGGCTCGCACACGGCGCAGGAGATCGCGGAGATCTTCGACGGGCTCGGCGGCGAGCTGAACGCGGCCACCTCGCGCGAGACGACGCTCGTCTACGCCCGCGTACCCGACGACCGCGTCGAGCAGGCGCTGGACGTGATGGTCGGGATGGTCTACGACCCGGCGTTCGAGGAGGTCGATTCCGAACGCGAGGTCGTGCTCGAGGAGATCGCGATGGTCGACGACAACCCGCAGGACCTCGTCCACGACGTCGTCGCGGAGGCGGTCTTCGGCGGCCACCCGCTCGGGCGGCCGGTGATCGGACGCGCCGAGGTGATCTCGAGCGTCAGCCGCCGCGCGCTCGCCTCCTACCACCGCGCCGCCTACGCGCACGACAACATCGTCGTCGCCGCCGCCGGCAACGTGACCCATCAGCGCTTGCTGGAGCTGCTGTCCGCCCGGCTGCCGAAGACGCAGACACCGGCGCGCCGCTCCCGCAAGGCCTTCGGGCGCGGCCCGCACCCGGCTACCGCTTCCAGCGGAAGGCGACCGAGCAGTACCACGTCTGCCTCGGCGCTCCGGGGATCTCGAGGCGCGACGAGCGGCGCTTCGCTGCATCGCTGCTCGACTCGATCCTCGGCGGCTCGGCATCGTCGCGGCTCTTCCAGGAGATCCGCGAGAAGCGGGGGATGGCGTACTCGGTCTACAGCTTCGGCTCGCAGTACTCGGACTCCGGCCAGATCGGGCTCTACGTCGGAACGCGCGAGGAGAACCTCGTCGAGTGCCTGGAGATCGTCGCGCGCGAGCTCGGCGACGTCTCGGCGGGCAACGTCCGTGCCGGCGAGCTCGAGCGGGCGAAGGAGAACCTGAAGGGACGGATGCTGCTCTCGATGGAGTCGACCTCCAACCGGATGAGTCGGCTCGGCAAGTCGCTGATCACCGGGACGGAGCTGCTCTCGCTCGACGAGCTCGTCGAGCGGATCGACGTCGGTCACCAGCGACGACGTTGCGGAGCTCGCAGGCGACCTGCTGCGGCTCGACCGTCTCTCTGCGGCCGGGATCGGCCCGAGCGAGGCGCGCTTCCGCGCCGCGGTCGAGCGCGTCAACCCGGCGCTCGTCGGCCGCAAAGCAGCGTGAAGGTCTACCTGCTCGGCCGGAACGGGAAGGTCGGCACCGTGCTCGGCCCGGCGCTCGAGGCGGCCGGCCACGAGCTCGTCGAGCGACGCAGCGGCCGCCGACGCGGCCGTCGACTTCACTCGCCCGGATGCGGTCGAGGACAACGTGCGCGCGTGCCTCGAGGCCGGCACTCCCTGTGTGGTCGGCACGACCGGCTTCGACCAGGAGCGTGTCGACGCGCTCGCGCGCGAGCACGGCCTGCCCGTCTTCTTCGCGCCCAACTTCGCCCTCGGCGCGGTGCTGATGCTGCGCTTCGCCGCCGAGGCCGTCAAGCTCCTGCCGCACGCGGAGATCGTCGAGCTGCACCACGAGACGAAGCTCGACGCACCCTCCGGCACCGCGAAGGCGACCGCAGCGCTGCTGCCCGAGGGCACGCCGATCCACTCCATCCGGCTGCCTGGCCTCGTCGCGCATCAGGAGGTGATCTTCGGCGGGCCGGGCCAGACGCTGACGATCCGCCACGACACGACCTCGCGCGAGGCCTTCGTACCGGGCGTCCTGCTCGCGCTCGAGCGGCTCCGCTCGCTCCCACCGGGGCTGACGGTCGGGCTCGACGCGCTCCTGCCCTGCCGTGAGGGAGCCCTTCGACATGATCGAGGCGGTCACCCGCTCGAGCAGGAACAGACGGGGCGCACCGCTCAGGAGTGGGTGCGGCTCCGTCGAGACGGCAGGGCCCAGATCCGTTGCAGCAGAACGAGGTGCGCCCGCTGGCTCAAGGAGACGTACGGAGTCCCGCGAACTGCGCAGTGGGCGATCGCCATGTTGCTGCAAGAGCCGCCAGATGGGAGCGGCCGAGCATCAAGGAGTACGCGGACGCCCTGCTGACCCCAGGCCCAGTCCCTCCGCTGCGACCGCTGCAAGACGCCATCGTCGCGCTGGCGCCCGGGCTCGGCAGCGACACGGCCGTCGAGTGGCGCGCGACCTGCGCGCCGATCGTCCGCAAGACGCAGATTCGCCGCCGTCGCCCGGGCCCACGTCGAACGCTGCGGGATCGGCCTGCGCTACCGCAGCACCGGTGCCCGACGATCCGCCGTATCGAGCCGGCGAAGGGCTTCGCCCAGCCACCCACGTGCTCCACCTCGCGGCCGATGCCGGCCAGGCCGACGTGCGCTGCGCTCGAGCCCGCTCCTGCGCGGCGTACGAGCAGAACGGCTAGATGGTTGATCGGCAATCGCCGCACTCGCGGAATGACGACCCAGACACGGCCCCGGGAGCCACCCTCGACCTTGCCGAGGCAACCAGCCTTGGCCGCGGCCGAGTGCGGCCCCCAGCTTCGTCTGGATCGCCCCCGCGAGCACGCCAATTACCGCCAACTGTAAAGACCTGTGCGCTCGAGTTCGTCGTCGGCGACCTGACGGAGCAGCGCGTCGACGCGATCGTGAACGCGGCCAACTCCTCGCTGCTCGGCGGCGGCGGCGTGGACGGCGCGATCCACCGCGCCGGCGGGCCGGAGATCCTGGCGGAGTGCCGCCTGCTCGGCGGCTGCGCCACCGGCCGACGCGAAGGCGACGACCGGCGGGCCGCCTGCCGGCGCGCTGGGTGATCCACACGGTCGGGCCGGTCTGGCAGGGCGGTGCCGCGGGCGAGCCGAAGCTGCTCGCCTCGGCGCACCGGCGCTCGCTCGAGGTGGCGCACGAGCTCGGCGCGCCGCTCGGTCGCGTTCCCGGCGATCTCGTGCGGCATCTACGGCTATCCGGCAGAGCTCGCGGCTCCGGTGGCGGTCGACGCCGCCCGGGAGTTCGAGCACGACTTCGACACGATCCGCTTCGTCTTCCGGAGACGAGCTCCGAGAGGTCTTCGCGGCGGCGAGCCGAAGGTAGGATCCAGCCGTGCTGGGCGAGGTGCTCACCGCGATCTTGACGCCGTTCAAGGACGACGGCTCGGTCGACCTGGAGAGCTTCCGCGCGCTGGCGGGCCACCTCGTCGACAACGGCTCCGACGGCCTCGTCGTCGCCGGGACGACCGGCGAGAGCGCGACGCTGTCGGACGACGAGCGCTTCGAGCTCTACGCCGCGGCGCTGGACGAGGTCGGCGACCGCGCCACCGTCGTCGCCGGGACGGGCACGTACGACACCCGGCACTCGATCCACCTCACCGAGCGGGCGCACGAGCTCGGCGTCGACGCGTGCCTGATCGTGACGCCGTACTACTCGAAGCCGCCGCAACGCGGCATCGTGGCGCACTTCGAGGCGGTCGCCGCGGCCACCGACAAGCCGATCGTCGTCTACAACATCCCGGGGCGGGTCGTCTCAACCTCGAGCCGGAGACGATCTCGCGCCTCGCCGAGATCGACAACGTCGCCGCCGTCAAGCAGGCGAACCCGGACCTCGAGCAGGCCCGGCACATCGTCGAGCTCGGCCTCGACCTCTATGCGGGCGACGACGACCTGATCCTCCCGTTCCTCGAGCTCGGCGGCGTCGGCGGGATCTGCGTGCACACGCACGTCGTCGGCCCGCGCGTGAAGGAGCTGATCCGGCTCTGGAACGCCGACGAGCACGACGCCGCACGAGCGCTCGACCACGAGCTGCGCGCCGTCGATCGAGCTTCTCCGCGTCGCGCCGAACCCGATCGCGATCAAGGCCGCGCTGAACCTGCTCGGGCACGAGGTCGGCGGGCACCGCCTGCCGCTCGTCGCCGCGACCAGAACGAGGAACGCGACCGCGTGCGCGACTGCCTGGCGCGGCTCGGCCTGCTCGCGCCCGCCGTCGTCTAACAGCGGGAATACACTCAGCGGATGACCCTGCGGA
>CAWGYQ010000008.1:0-386744 GCA_963826865.1 uncultured Acidobacteriota bacterium | reverse complement strand
TTCGATTCTTGTCTGGCTCACCAACTTTCCCTGTTTTCCTAGAGATTTTGCAGGGTCGCTCCACGGCGAAAGCCAAGAGCGAGGCTTGTGAATCGAAATTGATCCCGCACTGAGCCTGGTCGCGCGTTCGCGAGGGCACGCGACACCTCACAGGACATTGCCGGCTGGCGTGACGACCGTTCCTCTCACACGGCCGCTGATTGGATAAACGACTGGCCCGCGCGGCAGCGGCCATCGTATGCTGACTAAGCGGAAGAGGACGAGCTGGTCGCGACATGTACGAGTGGCCGAGGCTGAATTCTCACCGGCCGCGACAAGTGGAGCGCCTGCGCCGCATGGGCGCGTGTGCTGGCGGTCTGTCCTCTTCGCTCGTGCCGTCGCCGACCGCGGGCAGCCAGCCGGCCATGCGGCGCTCCTCATCATCACCGCCGTCATCGGCACCGCCGCCTTCTATCAGGTCGCGCACTCCATCGAAGTCGAAGGATAGCCGTCGCGTCGCTCGCGGAACCGCGACGCGACAGCGACAGAAAAGGGACATTGGGAGGTTGACATGATCTTCCCGCAGCCAGAGAAGCAGACCGCCGAGCATTGGGTGAGATTCAAAGCGCCAGGCCCGGCCGAGGGCACCAACCCGGCCGGGGACGACGTGGCCGTGGTTTCAGGGTACGCGAGTTATCAGAATCTTCTGGTGACCGGTAGCGACGAGAGTGACGAGACGGCTGTGGACCACGAGTGCCACCTGTTCGTCGGGCCGAGATGGAGAACCGTCAATGGCGTGTCGCCGACCGTGACGATCTCGGGGAATTCTCACTTCAGTTCCGATGGAGCCGACGCCACCGGCTGGAGGGTGGAAGACTGCAAATGGGATTTCCCGCTGCCGCCGCCAGCCGACGGCGCCAAGATCAAGCTGACGGTGTTCCTGCACGCTCGTGGCGGGACCAATTTCTCGGTCACGGGCCTGGCGTACCATCTGACCGCGCGGGGCGTCCTGGCCCCCGACGTCGCGAACAATGAAGGTTTCTTGAAAAAGTAGCGGTCGACATCCGACAGGCGTCGCCAAGGCGGCTGTCACTCAACCCGACCATTACGCGACGCGCCACAGCCTGTCGAGTTGGCGTAGCCACCTGTCCGTCGTTGTGGCCATCTCGCGTACTGAGATCACGGAGGCCCGTCAAGTTGCGCTCTCACGTCTGGCGCGCGACGAGGGAGGGACTTATGAAGCAAGCGCTCATCGTGTTGATCGTCTGGGCCATAAGTGGGTCTGCCGCGGCCCGAGGTCAGGGACCGACGCAACGCGAGAGCTCCGCCCTCGGCTCGAGAATCTACAAGCTTGAGGAGCTCACCTGGCCCCAGATTGATGCCTTTGATCGTCAGCGGACACTGTTCATCCTGCCGGTGGGAATGATCGAGCAACATGGCCCTCATCTGCCTGTTGGTGCCGACACCATCGGTGTCACGTACGAAGCGAACGGAGCTTCGACGCGTGTGAGCCGAGCGCTGCCAGATTGGAACGTCGTCATGATGCCCGCAGTGAACTATGGCCAGAGCGGAGCGAACCAGTTGGGCGACATGCCAATCCATCCCGGCACGTACGCCATCCGACAGTCGACGCTACGATCACTCGTGGCCGATCTTGGCGGACAGATCGCGCAGAACGGCTTCAAGTGGATTTTCGTCATGAACGGTCACGGCGCGCCCACGCACAACATCGCGATCAATGAGGCATGTGACTTTGTCAGCGAATCGTATCGCGTGACGATGCTGCACCTCACCGGTCTGTTTCGGGCCGATGCTGCGATTCAATCGAGCGGAGAGAAGATCAACGCCAAATACTTTTCCGCCGCAGATCTCTCCTCCTTCGGTATGGATGTTCATGCTGGCGTCGGCGAAACATCGGGCATCCTCGCTATCCGACCCGATTTGGTTCCTCCCAACTACAGAACGCTCCCCAGCCAGGCGGGGCGCTCTCTGGAGGAGTTGCGAAAAATCGCGACCGCACCCGGTTGGCAGGGCTATCTATCGTCTCCTGCCAGGGCGACGGCGGCGCACGGCCGAGCGGTCGAGGCGTGGTGGATCGACGGGTTCACGGACCTGATCCTGCGCGCCGTGCGCGGGGAGAACATGTTCGTCCATGCGCGTGTGCCTGAGACGGTGCCTGCGGCCGTGGCCCCGATCCTCGAGAAGGAACTGGCGAACGAAGCCGCATTCGGAGCCAAGCTCGAGAACTGGCTGGTGCAACGCAGTAAGCGTTAGGAGCTATGCGGTCCTCTTGAGCGCCTCAAGTCGCCTGACCCACTTGATGATGCGGTTCCAACTGGCGCCGGTCTGGCTCACCAATCCTCGCTCCGCTCGGTCTTGGTTTCGCCCGGACTACATCAGGCACGCCGCGACTCGCCGCACCTTGGGCGCCGTAGCTTGCACGCATCGGATCGAGCGAAGGCGGCTCGTCGCGAGCGGGCCCGATTCCTTCCGGGCTTGGCGTCGATAGCGCACGGTCGACGAATTCAATCGCGCCAGATCCTTCTCGATAACCATAGGCGCGTAACCCTGGCTCTTGCTTCGATCGAGGTAAGATCGCACGTGTGACCGTCAACCACCGTCGCGCGATGTTCCTGTTGATCGTGGCGGCCCTCGTCTCGAACGGCTGCGCGATCGCCAACAAGATGAGTGGTGTGAGCGAGGCACGGGCCATTCAGAAGGTGGGGGAGGCGGCCCGCGGCACCGTGGTGCAGGTGTGGGACACGGGGATCACCGTCAACAACGATCCGGTGATCGGACTCAGGCTCACCGTGCAGCGATCAGGTCAAGAGCCTGTACGAGGCGGTGATCAACAAGAGCCTCGTCTCACGGGTGCATATCCCGCAGTTTCAGCCGGGCTCGCAGGTCCCGGTAAAAGTCGATCCCCAAGACCCGGCCCGCGTCGCGCTCGACGTCTACAAGTACTGAGATTCCACGCCGCACGACGCCCACTCGACGGTCGCATCAGCAGGGAGTCTCTGGCGGCCTGCCGTGCCGTCAAGCCGCACGGCGGACTGCACCCAGCTGCCTGAGCCAATCGTGAATCTGGTTCCAACTGGCGAACGTCAGGCTCACCGCCATCTATTTTGGCGAACTTGCCGCCGCGCGCCTGAACCGCCAGCCGATGATCACGGCCGTGAGCATGATGGCGATCCACCCGGCCGCGAGGACCTTGAGCATCTTCCCGGCCTCGATCGTCAGCATCAGGAAATCCACATGGCCCGTTCGCCAGAACACCCATTCGCCGGCGAGGGTCGTCGCCAGCACCCGATTGCCGGTCTCGAGAACGACGACGCCGTTCCCGGTTTCGGGATCCAGCCTTGCGGCGGTGTTGATCGCCGGATCGTTCGTTCCGTCATGACCGATGACGAAGCCGCCGGCGTTGTTGCCGGCATAGAGCATCGTTCCGAGGCCCCAGATGTCGGCCCCCAGCTTCGAGGCATGCGGGCGGCGCATCTCTTCGAGGGTCTTCGGTTTGAGGACCCCTCGCCCCGCGGGTTCGCCCTTCGCCCCAATCGCATGCGCCTGAATGAAGCGGGTCACGTCGGCGGCCGACGTATAGAGCGAGGTCGCGGCGAGCGACGTGAAGCGATAGTGAATCGCCGGCGTTCCATCGACGTCGTAGAATTCCGCGACGTTCCCAATGGGCGCGCCATCCACGCTATAGGTCGATCGTGTCATGCCGAGCGGCAAGAACACTGCGCTCCGCATATAGTCGTTGAAAGATTGTCCGGAGACTTCCTCGACGATCAATTGCAGCAGCGTATAGCCGCCTCCCGAGTATTCGAAGGCGCTGCCCGGCTCCTTCCCGACACGAACAGCCCCGTCGACGCCGGGCGAAGCGTCGGCGGCTCGGGTCAAGGACGCTTCGATCGGCTGGACCGGCTGGCCTGGGGCAAATCCGCCATAGCCGAGGCCGTCGGTCAGTCCCGCCGTATGGCTGAGGAGCCGGCGCACCGTGACGCCGTTGTTGTCGAACTCGCTCTTCGGCAGGGACCAGCGCGTGAGATAGGTCGAAACCGGCGCGTCGAGATCGAGCTTCCCGGCCTCGACCAGGGTCATCACCCCCCAGGCCGTGATCCACTTGCTCATGGAGGCGACCTGAAACAGCGTGTCGCGATCGACGGCTTGGCCGACCGATGTGAAATGCTCGTCGAAGACCTTTCCGTTCTCGACCAGGACGAAGGCGACATTACCGCGGCGGGTCTTGTCGATCTCTGCGATCGCCGCATCCATGAAGGCTCGCCTGTCGCCCGGAGGTGCCAGCGGCTGACGCCACCAGCCTTCCAGTGTTCCAGCAATGAGAATGCCGGTCCAGACCGCCAGGGCCAGGATGGTGGCCAGCACGAGGAAGAACGCTCGGCCCATGTTCAAACGCCAACTTGATGGAGGGATTTGCGGATGAAGCGGCCGGAAATCCATCGAGTGTTGGCGCGGGCGATTCCGCCCGCATGCCATCAGGAGAGACAACGGGTCAGTAGTAGAGGTGCGTGCAGAACGCCCCGTACTTGAGCTTGCCTGTCACCTTGTTCTGTCCCGTGATGATCCTGACGCAGCTGATTTCGCGGCCGTGAACCTTGCAGCTTCGACTGTGCGTTCGGGTCCTGCACAATGGCAGGTCGTGAGTGTGCTGCTTGAGCAGGACCTTGAGCACCCTGTTGACCTTCAAGTCGGTTGGCATAGAGTTCCTCCCACCGCGTGAGACACTACCACGCGTCTCGAGAATGCGGGCACGAACCGCTACAATTTGTCGCCACGAACAATGCGATTCCGCGACTTCCTTCTGGCCGGACGTTCAGGAAGTAAGGTGATGAAGGTCCTGTTGGGTATTGCCTGTCTGCTGCTCATCGAATGCACGCCGCGGGCGCCAACGGTGGCCGTCCGCGACGCGCGGACGCGGGCCTCGGCCGTGGCCATCCGGGCTGTCACCGTCGTCGATGTGATGGATGGATCCCTCCGTGGCCAACAGACCATTCTTGTCGCGGGCAATCGCATCACGGCCGTGGGCCCGGCCGACCAAGTTCGGATCCCCCGCGATGCGGAGTTGATTGATGCTGCAGGCCGCTACGTCATCCCCGGGCTGTGGGATATGCACGTCCACTCGGTGAATCCCGTGGAGGTTGACACCGCCAACCGGTCAATCGCAGCCCAGGACTGGCACCTTCCTCTGTTCCTCGCTTACGGCGTCACCGGCGTTCGCAATATGAACGACGGCACAGCCGACGTGACGCTCGAGCTGACCAACACGATCAAGCGCCAGTTGGCGGAGGGAAGTCGTCGCGGCCCTCCCCGATTCTTCAGTGCCGGTTCTGCGGTCGACGGCGATCCGCCCCTGGGGGGCAGCAAGAAGGTCGTCGTGCGCACCGCGGCCGAGGCTCGGGCGGTGGTGGAGCAGCTGGCCTCGAATGGCGCCGATCTCATCAAGGTCTACGAAAACGTCTCGAGGGAGGCCTACTTCGCGATCATCGACGAGGCCAGGCGCAGAAAGATCCCCGTGGACGGTCACGTTCCCTTCCGCATCACTCCCGAAGAGGCCGCCGCCGCCGGTCAGCGCACGGTCGAGCATCCGGAGGCCCTCGCGGCGGGTTGCTCCACCGAGGCCGACGACGAACGGGAACGCTTCGCGGGTGTCCTCGCCGACTACGACGGCCCGCCGCGGAGCGAGAAGCTCCTGCTGATGCAGGTCCAACACTATCGCGCGCTCTACGACAGCCGCGATCCGGCCGCCTGCGCGTCGGCCTTCGAGGCGTACCGGCACAACGGTGTGGCGGTCACTGCCGATCTGCTCGTCTATCACCACATCGTGCACGCGGATCAGATCCTTTCGGACACCGCCCGCTTGCGACTCGTCCCCGAGCCGGTCCGTCGCAACTGGGCGCAGTTTGCTCGACTCGGAAACGACTCGGGAGCTTCAATCGATCCTTCGGCCGATCCCCGCTCTCGAGCTGGAGAATGTTCGTCTCGCGAATAAGGCCGGAGTCGTGCTGCTGGCGGCGACAGACGTCGACATCCCGATGGGAGTCCCGGGCCTCAGTTTGCATGAGGAGCTGGTCAGGCTGATCGAAGCCGGTCTGACTCCACTCGGGGCTTTGCAGGCGGCCACGCTCAATCCTGCGCGCGTGCTTGGCCTGGCGGACTCGCTGGGGACGATCGAGCCGGGCAAGCTCGCCGATCTCGTGCTGCTCGACGCCAACCCCCTCGAAGACATCCGCAACACGCAGAAGATCCGCGCGGTCGTCGCCGATGGCCGGCTCTATCGCCGGGCTGACCTCGACCGGCTTCTGGCGGGGGTCACGAGGGTGACAGGCCATGAACAGGCGCATCGCGGACCAAACGCCGGCGCACAAGCGCTATCTGATCGCCGTGATCGTGGAGGCCAGCATGCTGGCGGTGCCGTCAGTGAGCCACGCTGATGCGGGACAACCGAACGCGACCTCCGAAATACGGCGTCAGGTCACTGGCAGCTTCCGGTTCGTCGATCCAGGGCTCCAATCATCCAATTGCCGTCTGGTTCTGTCGACCACCCGCGATAGCGGCCGACACTCGCATCGTGTTTGTCATGCACGGCAGCGAGTCGCAGACGGCTCGCCAAGCCTGCGACCTTGCATCGCCGTACATCGAACCGCTCAATGCGATCGTGCTCGCACCTCAGTTCGCCGAGGAGTACTTCCCGGGTGACGCGTACATGTTTGGCAACATGATCGCTGCCGCCGGCAGCGTGCTGCCAAAATCTGCCTGGGCTCTGACCGCCATCGAACGCCTGTTCGACATCGTTCGTGATGAAATGGGACTGAATCGAGCGAAGTACGACATTGTCGGATTTTCGGGTGGTGCTCAGTTCGTCCACCGGCTAGTGCTGTTCGTGCCAGAAGCGCGTTTTCGCCGTGCCGTGGCGGCGAGCGCCGGTCGCTACGCGTTCCCCTCCTGGTCGGAAACGTTCCCGTACGGGCTGGCCGGTAGTCCAATCGATCCCAAGGACCTGGCAAAGGCGTTCTCGCGGGAACTCGTGGTGTTACTCGGCGATCGAGACATCACTGATAGAGAACGCGAACCTGGATCGATGGCGCAAGGCACGACACGATTCGCGAGAGGCCTGCGGTTTTTCGCAACGGCGACTGACGAGGCGGCAGCTCTGGGCGTACCTCTCCGCTGGGAGCTTCGGATTGTGCCAGGCGTCGATCATTCCGCAATGTCCATGGTGCGAGCGGCGCTTGAACTGCTCCGCCAATAGCCGATGATGCGGCACACCCTGGTAATCCTGACGCTCGCTGGGATGGCATGTGATGGACCGCTCCCGCCATCATCCGATTCCACCGCCTTGCTGGCGCAAGCAATCACGATCCACCGAGACCGTTATGGGGTGCCGTACATCCATGGCCCGACAGATGCCAGCGCGGTGTTTGGCTTCGCCTACGCACAGGCAGAAGACAACTTTGACCAGATTGAGGACAGTTACATTCACGCACTCGGCCGCGCAGCAGAGGCTTACGGCGAGTCCGGAGTTCCTCAGGGCTGAATCGCGCTCTGGAGGTGACCTCGTTGTCGCAGGCCGAGTACGGGCGACTCGGTACCCGCGCGCGCCAGGTATGCGACGCATTTGCCGCAGGCCTGAACTTTTTTCTTCGGACGCATCCGGACGTGAAGCCGCGGCTGCTCACGCGTTTCGAAAGCTGGCACGTGTTGGCGCTGCTCCGGCATCGCCGGCACCAGCGCGAGTCGGTCGAGTGTCCGGGCTTTCACCGAGCGATGGACAGAGGGGCCGATACGCGTTGAGCGGCCAGAGCTTCGCCTTCGTGGTCGCGTTCAGACCGGAACTGCGAGCGGTGTCCGTACATGTCTTTGGCCAGAGCAACGATCCGCATTCACCACACTATTTCGACCAGGCCCCGCTGTTCTCGGAGGGAAAGATGAAACCTGTCTGGACGACGTTCGATCAAATTCAGGCAAACGCGGTGCGCGTCTATCATCCAGGAGCACACGGCGCCGGCCGTTAAACAGGGATCGTCTGCGGGCCACCAAACAACAACAATCGCCTTGACACACGCGCCACTATCCTTCGCTCGCCTTTCGGCGAGCTTCGGCTCCGTAAACCGAGCGAGTTCCTGACACGCGAAGCTTGCCGCGCGGGAAGGGGCGCAGGCCGCGCAGGCGGGCCTGTCATGTCTGCGAAGGAGCTTCGGCGCGAGCTCGAGAGTCCCCTCGTTGAAGCCCGTCAGGGATTCCGAGACGGCCGTACCCGTCCAACAGTCGGGGTGGAGTCGACCGCCATGCACGTGGCACTGCCCTTGCTCGTCGGGAGGGGGTCGAACTTTCGGAGAGCACGTCATGAATCGATTCAGCGGACACGACACGATCGGCCGGCGATTGGCGAGATGCGTCGCGGGCATGCTCTGGCTCTTCGCTGTGATCGGTATGGCAGAGCCTGCTCTGGCGGACAACACGGTCACGCGCTGGGCGGAGCAATCTCTGCAGGCCGTCCGCGCAGCGAATGTCGGGACTCCGAGTGCCGGGCGACTGTACGCGATGGTCACTGTCGCCATGTACGACGCGGTCAACGGCATCGATACCGCTCGTAGTCGCTTTGGCCGCGAACACGCGCTCGTGCCGACCATCGGAGCCCCGCGAGAAGGCAGCCGCAACGCTGCCGCTGCGGCGGCTGCTCACGCCGTGCTCGTCGCCCTCGTGCCATCCCAGCAGGCAGCGCTCGACGCCGCCCTCGCCGCCGAGCTCGCCGCGGCGCAGGACGGCGACCTCGTCGCCGGGGAGATCTGGGGTCGTTACGTGGGTGAACAAGTCGTGACGCTGCGCGCCACCGATGGGACCGAGATGGCGCTCACGATACCGGCTGGAACGGCTGTCGGCGAACATCGCGCCGCGTTCGACGCGCGCTTTCGCAACATGACGCCGTTCGGTGTCCGCAACATCGATCGCTATCGCTCGGGGCCACCGCCCGCACTCACGAGCGAGGCCTACGCGCAGGCGTTCAACGACGTCAAGACACTCGGCCAGCAGGACGCCGATGCCGAGCGCAACGCCATTGCCCAGTTCTGGCTCGTTGAGGGAGGGACAACGCGCGAGCCCGGCACATGGATCCAGGCGCTCGTCGCGATCGTCGAGCAGATGCGTACCGACCGGAGTCTTTCCGACACGGCGCGAATTTTCGCCCGCGTCGGTATGGCGATCGCCGACGGCGTGGCTGCCAGCTGGGATACGAAAGCGACTTTCTTTACGTGGCGGCCCTTTTTCGCCATACGCGAAGCAGACCTGGACGGCAATCCGGACACCGAAGCGGACCCATCCTGGACGCCGCGCAACATCTCGATCGGCGCTTCTCCGGAGTGGTCGTCGGGCCTGTCCACGTTCTCGGGCGCCGCCTCCGCGGTGATCGAAGCGTTCTATTTCCCCCACCGGGTGTCGTTCTGCTTTGCGACCGATCCCGCGCCCGCGCCGCGCTGCTACAACAGCCCCCTCGCAGCCGCCATCGAGGCTGGCCGGTCGCGAATCTATCAGGGCATTCACTTTCAGTTCTCGAACGAGGAGGGCCGCCGGGTCGGCCGGCGCATCGGCCTCGAGGTCGCTCTCACTCGTCTCCGCCTCTGTTTCGACCGTACGCAGATTTGCCTGCCGTGATCGGGGAGCAAGGTCTGACGAGTCCGGAACCACCTGCCCGACGATCTGGAGATCTACCTATGCAGTCTTTCACCGACGTGTGGGATCGCATCGCAACATTTCTGAGCTCCGGGATCGCGGGCAGCGAGTTCACTCCGCTCAGGCTGCTGACGGTCATCACGCTGACATGCGCCCTGATCTGGGTGACACGTCGCGTCACCCGCTGGTTCGTCGACACGATCCTGGCGCGCCGCGGCTTCGACATCGGCATGCGCGAGGCGCTCGGCGCCATCGTGCGGTACGTCCTTATTGCGCTGGGTGCTCTGGTGATCCTTCAGAGCGCTGGCATCGACCTCACCTCGCTCAACGTCCTCGTCGGCGCCGTCGGTGTGGGACTCGGTTTCGGTCTGCAGAACATCACGAGCAATTTCTTCAGCGGCCTCATTCTCCTGTTCGAACGCCCGATCAAGATCGGAGACCGCGTCGAGATTGGCGGTGTGGTTGGCGAAGTGCGGGAGATCGGGGCACGCGCCACGACCATCGTCACCGACGAGAGCGTGGCGATCATCGTGCCCAACTCTCTGTTCATGTCGGAGCGAGTGACGAACTGGAGCCGACCGGACAAGCTCACCGCATACACGCTGTCCTTTCACGTGTCGCACACGTCCGACCCCGAGCTGGTGCGCCAGGTCTTGCTAGCTGCCGCGGCCGGCCACCGCGATGTCCTGCACGATCCCATGGCGGAGGTCGAGTTTGTCGAGGTGGGACTCGGCGGCGCTCCGGTTTCAGCTCCAGGTGTGGAGCACTGAGCATCTGAAGACCGCCGGCACGTTGAGGAGCGACCTGAACTTCGAAGTGTGGCGGCAACTTGCTGCGGCTGGTGTGACGATTCCGCCGATGCAAGGAGTCATCCCGCTCGGCCTGCAGCTCGTGCCGTTATCGAAGGAGTGACTTTCATCAGGATGAAACCACTCGAGTCTGCGCCGGGTGGGTGAATCGGGCCGTCGCCGTCACCGCTGGCCGGTCTGACCTACAGAGTCGATCGACCGAGTGGAGCCGCATCGAGGATGTCAGCCTGCGGCGCTCGTGGCAGTGCGGGAGACCGGCCTGATGTGAGCGAACATGCTGCGGGCGTTCCAGGTTGGGAAGGCTCTGATCAGCGACGGAGTGCCGTCGAGTTGGATGCGGCCCTCGCGGGTGGCTTGGGCCCAGGTGAGCTGGCCGGCGTGCCATTTGACGAAGGCTTCGGCGTCCGCCGTGATGTAGAGATCCTCGTCGAGGCCGGGGTTGGTCTTGCAGATCTCGGTGTCTCCGAGCTCGATGAGTAGCCAATAGCGCTCATGGCGCGGACGGCCGGTCCCACCTTCGCGCGACGCGCTTCGGGGGGCAAGGAAGTCGAAGCGGACGACGACGCGTCGTTCCGGGAGCCGGTCTCGGCGGAGCGCGTTGCACATCGACCACAGGGCCACAAAGGGGTCGAGGTTCTCGGGGGCGATCTCGAGCCAACGCGCACCCCACTCGCCGAGCGACTGGCACACTTTGAAAAGGTCGTGGCCTGCAGACGTGAGCTCGTAGTGATGCCCGCGCCCGTCGGGCTTGGGTGCCGACTCGACGACACCGAGCCGTTCGAGCTGCTTGAGCCGTTGTGAGAGCAGAGTACGAGACAGGCCGGGCGCGCCCTCCAAAATCTCACTGAAGCTTCCGCAGCCAAGGTACAGGTTGCGGATGATCAGCGGTGTCCAGCGCTCGGCGAAGATCTCGGCGCCACGGGCGATGGGGCAGGTACTGGCCATAGGTCCTCACAACGCCAGTCTTGCGCACCCGCCTCTCGTTGTGAAGTCCAGATTCTTGACTTTACCGGCGCGGTCCACAGTGGTCCGATGCGGCCATCGAGCCTGGAGGACACCATGACAACACCGACAACCGCGGAAGTCGGCCACGGGTGCACAGATCCAACCGTCTTGCAGATCGACGGGTTCCGAGGCCGCCTCATCAGTGCCGAACACGCCGACTACGACATCGCCCGTGCAGTCTGGAACGGTGCCATCGACCGGCGCCCGCGCCTGATCGCCCGATGCATCGGGAGCGCCGACGTGGTGTCGGCTGTGCGTTTCGCCCGCGACCACGATCTGGAGATCGCCATCCGGGGCGGGGGACACAACGTGGGGGGCACCGCCGTGTGCGACGACGGGATCGTCATCGACCTTTCGGCGATGCGGGCTGTGCGGGTCGATCCCCCCGGCCGCAGGGCCTGGGTGCAGGGTGGTGCGCTGTGGGGCGACGTCGACCACGAGACGCAGGCGCACGGTCTGGCCACCACCGGCGGAATCGTCAGCCACACCGGCGTTGGCGGGCTCACCCTCGGCGGGGGCATCGGCTGGCTGATGCGCAAGCACGGCCTCACGGTCGACAACCTCCTCGCCGTCGACGTCGTGACGGCCGACGGCGAGCTGCTGCGGGCGTCCGATGACGAGCACCCCGACCTGTTCTGGGCGTTGCGAGGCGGCGGCGGCAACTTCGGCGTGGTCACCTCGTTCGAATTCCGCCTCCATTCCGTCGGTCCCACTGTCCTGGCGGGGCCGATCCTCTGGGACGCGACCGACGCGGTTGAGGTCCTCCGCTTCTACCGCGACTTCGTCCGCGACGCACCCGACGAGCTCGGTACGGTCGTGAGGTTCGGCGCCGCCCCGCCGTTACCAGTCATCCCCGAGGATCTGCACTGGCGCCGGGTGGTGATGGTCGGTACCTGCTACGCCGGGCCGATCGAGGACGGTGAGCAGGTGCTCGGCCCGCTTCGCGCATGCCGGAGTCCTCTCCTCGATCTGGTAGGACGCACGCCGTACGTGGGATTTCAGAGCGCGCTCGACTCGACCGTCGTCCACGGTTGGAACTACTACTGGAAGTCCACGCACCTCCCCGAGCTCCACGACGACCTTATCGACGTGATCGCCGAGCACGCGTTCTCGTGCTCGTCGCCGCGGTCGTACGTGGCGATGTTCCATCTGAAGGGGGCGGTAAGCCGAGTGGCCGGGGGTGCGACCGCGTTCGGGAACCGGCAGGCGGCGCACGCGATGACCCTCGATGGTGTGTGGCGCTCCGGCGAGGACTTCGGCGACCGGGACACCGCGTGGACGAGGGAGTTCTTCGCCGCCCTCGGCCGCTTCCGCAAAGGCGTCTACGTCAACTTCCTCGGCGGCGACGAAGACCCCGACCGCGTCCGCGAGGCGTACGGTGACTCCGTCTACGACCGGCTGGTGGACGTGAAGACCACGTACGACCCCGACAACGTCTTCCATCACAACCAGAACATCCGCCTTCGCTCCGCGTCCGCTTGATCGGTACGGACGCAGAGCTACGGCGAGTCAGGTCCGCCCGGGGTTGAGTGATGGTGGGTAGATCCGATGGCGCGGGTGATGTTTGAGCGCCGGGCCCTTGGCCCTGTGCAGCTCACCGCGATGGGCACCGGCGCGGTGGCCAGACGACAGGGGAGTTGTGTGCGGAACGATCCGTGTGATCAGCCGCTCCAGCTGAATTCGCCTCGCGCTCCGGATTTCGTCGTGAACTCACGGAGGTCCGGGTCGGTCCAACGGCTGTTACTCGGCGCCAGATCGGCCTCCTTCAGCCCGAGGGCGCTCACGAACCCCCCTCCCCGTAGCGTGAAGCCCTCGCCCTGTGGGTCCCGCAGGCGCCGCGACTCCACCCGGCCAAGATCCGCCACCGTGACCGTGATAGCGTCGCCGTCGTCCGCGACGTCGATCTTTGCGCTCCGGGGCGGCAGCCACTTTGTGATAAGCGGTGCAATCGCCGCCATCGCGCCGCCTTTCTGTCCGCTGCAGATCGCCTCCAGTTCCCGGCGCTGATCGGCGTTGGCTTCGTCATCGACGTAGAGGCGAGCGGTGGCATTGCCATCGAACAAGGTCGGCCCCGGGAAGTCGACGGCGAAGACGACCGTCCGCCCGCCCAGGGCGACGCCCTCGCTCGCGCCCTCACGCGTGCGGAAGGTGATCGCGCTGGCGCACCAGCCCTGGTCCATGATCATCAACTCCTGCACCAGGAACCAGCAGGGGCAGAACATGTTGCAACTGCACGTCTCGATCAGCTGTCCCGTCAATCGCCAAGCCATCGTCATTCTCCCGGGCGAGTTGTGCGGACGGATGAGAACCGGGCCATCTTACACCCGGCCGGCCGAACGCGAAAAGCGCGGTCCCGCGCAAACGAATCGCCTGATCCGATGGTCCTGCGAAGTACCTATGCAACCACCGCATCAGGTCAATCGACCACTTGGCTAGCCCGAGGTTTTGCGGTATCGATCTGTCGATGCCAGACACGCCGCCGCCGGACGAGCGTCCGCTCACGAGACTCGAGTCGGCGTTGCGGTACGACCGCACCCCGCTGCTGGTGGTGCTGGTATTGCTGCCGCTGGTCTCCTGGATGTGGATTGTCGTGATGGCGCGCGACATGTACGGACCCATGACAGGCGCCAGTGCCTGGATGATGACCTCGATCTGGGATGTGCCGCATCTGCTCCTGTTGTGGGCCATGTGGGCGGTCATGATGGCGGCGATGATGCTGCCGTCTGCCTCACCCATGCTGCTGCTGTACGGCGTCGTCGCACGACGATCCCAGCACCTGACGGCGGCGCGCCATATTTACGCGCTCGCGGCCGGGTATCTCATGCTCTGGATCGTATTCAGTCTCGGCGCCACGATTCTTCAACGCGCGCTTGCCGCACTTCTTTTCGTCTCCCCGATGATGGAAATCACGAAGCCCGCAGTCGGTGCAGCACTGCTGCTCGCCGCGGGCCTCTATCAGTTGACGCCGCTCAAGCGCGCGTGCCTGCGGAGGTGCCAGTCACCCCTTGGATTCCTGGTGAGCCGCTGGCGCCCTGGATTCTCTGGTGCGTTCACCATGGGCCTCGAGCACGGGGCATATTGCGTGGGCTGCTGTTGGGCCTTGATGTTGTTACTGTTTGCCGGAGGCGTGATGAACTTGACCGTCATCGCCGCGCTGACGGCCCTTGTCGCAGTCGAGAAATTGGCGCCTTTCGGGACCTACAGCACGTGGATCAGCGGTGTGTTGCTGATGGCAGCGGGACTCTGGATGCTGATGCGCTAGCACCTTTGAACGCGATCGTCAGGCGGGAGCGTATGCCCCACGCGCGTGCGCGGGGCATACGCGGATGCGCTACTTGCAGGTCTCAGTCGTCACCTTCACGGATTCGACCTGGATCATCGGCGGACGCAGCGGCTTCGGCTGGCCCGCCGCTCCGTCTGCAGCCGCCGGCGCATTTGGTGGCTGCTGCACCGGTCCAGTCACTTCCACCTTCTTGTTGACGTTGGTCGCCCAGTCGGTTTGCGATGATCCGCCGAGCACGTACATCGGGGACGAACCACCTTCGGCATTCTTCAGCACGTAGGCCGTGCCGCCGGTGGTCGTCTTGGCCTCGATCACACAACCCGAGAGTGTCTCCTTGGGGACCTGCTGCGGCTCTGGTTGCGCAGGCACTGGCTGTTGCGCCGCCGCTGGCTGTTGCGCTGGCGTTGGCTGTTGCGCTGGCGCTGGCTGTTGCGCTGGCGCTGGCTGTGGCGCAGGGGACGGCTCTTGTGCGAACACGTTCACCGTGGCGGCGAGCGCGCATGCAGTTAACGTCGAGGTGAAGTATCGCCGCATCATTGGTGCTCCTCTCATGTCAACAGACGGGCTGCATATCAGCGCGTCTCTTCCGCGAGAGCACTTTTCCTGCCAAGTGACAAACGACAATGTTTTCGGGGGGAAACTGCAGATGTGATGGCCCGAATCGAAAGGCGCCAGTGAAAAATTTTCCTTGTGGATTGAGCGAGAGGGGGTGTCACGACCTGCTTCAGCTAGCCAGTACAACAAGACCGCCAAGCCCCGGCTAACCTTGCTCGTCTACGCCCTCGGCGCTACTCTGGCGTCATGCGACCCCTTCGGTATTCCATCAACGTCACGCTGGATGGGTGCTGCGATCATCGCGCAATGATCGCGGACGAAGACATACATCGTCACGCGGTCGAGAACCTCGACCAGGCCGATGCCCTCCTCTTTGGCCGGGTGACTTACGAAATGATGGAGGCAGCGTGGCGGCTGCCGGCGCGGACGGGAGCCATGCCTGATTGGACGAAACCCTTCGCCCGGACGATCGACGCGGCAAAGAAATACGTCGTGTCGAGCACTCTGGAGCGCGTCGATTGGAACGCGGAGCTCCTGCGCGGGGACCTGGGGCAGGCCGTTCAGCAGCTGAAGCAGGAGTCGGGTAAGGGAGTGTTCGTGGGAGGCGTGAAGCTCCCGCTGGCGTTGGCGGAGCTCGGATTGATCGATGAGTACGAGTTCGTGGTGCACCCCAGGCTGGCGGGCCACGGGCCGACGTTGTTCGCGGGGCTATCGAAGCGTATCGACTTGAGGCTCGTGAGCCGGCTGGAGTTCGGCTCCGGGGCGGTGGCGATGCGGTATGAGCCGAGAAGGTAGCCGAGCCAAGCCGGTCCTGCTCAGGCGCCACTTTCGAGGTCGTCCTACGCTGTTGTTCGCGGACATCCCGGCCGAGAATGCGACTTTCACGGGCCGTCTAACACGGGCTGGAGCCGACGGCGCCGGTGATCATGAGCGCCGCGCTAAGAGCAGGGCGAAAACTAGTTCGTCGGCACGAGGCGCTTCAGCTCCTCAAACCAATTCTGCACGACGATGATGTTCGACGCCGTGGCGACGTCGGCATCCGCCGGGCCACGACGGATGATGAAGAACCGTCCATCGGGGCAAAATACCCTTGCCGGCTAGACAGGAGTAATATCGCCACCGGCTCGTTCAGCCTCTGAAAGTCACGGGAAGCATCATGGAATCCCGACCGAATTCCACACCCGTTCTCCTGAATGTTACTGCGCGAGCTCTCGTTGTCGCTGCCGCTGTCGTCCTCCTCCTAGGGCACAACCTACGGTCTGCGCGGGCACAACAGTCGCCGTTGCCACCGCCTACGGCAGAGGAAGTGAAGGCTTACGAGACGTTCAGGGCGTGGTTCGGTAGTCAACCAACGGAGGTTCAGAGGGCCGACGACGCCGTGGTGTTTCGACGTTATGCAGACCTCCTGCAGTCGCAGGGGCAGTCTGCGCAACACGCGGCGTCGACGATCGATCTTCTGCGAAGACTTGGCGACCGCGCCGAAATCGAAAGGTGGAACCGGATTCTCACGGCGCCAAAGCCGGCATTCAACACGTCGCCCAACGCCTTCTTGGTCGCGATGACCGCAGGCTTGAAGCCGGGACGGTCTCTCGACGTGGGCATGGGGCAAGGGCGGAACACGATCTACCTCGCGCAGCAGGGCTGGGACTCAGTGGGATTCGATCCGGCCGATCGGGCGGTGGCAGCCGCGCAGGAACGGGCGACGTCGCTTGGAGTCAAGATCATGGCGACAGTCGCGCGCGACGTGGACTTTGAGTGGGGTGAATCGCAGTGGGACCTGATTGTCCTCAGCTACGTCGGAGCACGCGACTACGTCGACGAAGTAACCCGCGCGCTCTGTCCCGGCGGAATGGTGGTTGTGGAAGCGTTTCATCGCGACGCCACAAAGTCGGGCCCAATTGGCAGTGATGTCGTCTTCGACACCAATGAGTTGCTGCGGCTGTTTGCCGCGCTTCGTGTTGTCCGCTACGAAGATGCGGATGCAGTGGGCGACTTCGGACAACAAGCCACCCGCGTCGTGAGGCTCGCAGCTGTGAAGCCTTGAACATTCAAATGCCAAGCATCTCACTCGCGAAGGTTGTTCATGGCCTTGGTGCCGCCTGACAGGCGCTTGCAGCGGACGCTACACGGTGAGATCGTGAAGCAGCGCCGCTGAAGCGCATGGAGTTAGACCGACACACTTCCGAGAACGGTGCTTCTCAAGATGCCGACGCGAAGACAAAACCGACTTCCCGCGCAGCCGACCGGTAAAGGATCCGGCAGGGTCAATCACTTCCGACCTCACCCCTGGCATGGTTTGGAGGTTGGTCCTGATCCGCCTGAGGTTCTCAACGCGTACATCGAGATCACGCCGTTCGACCTCATGAAGTATGAGGTTGACAAGGCATCCGGGTATCTTCGCGTCGATCGACCGCAGCGCTCCTCCGCACAGCCCCCGACGCTGTACGGGTTTGTCCCACGGACCTACTGTGACGAGCGCGTGCGCAGCCTCGCGCCGACGGCCAAACGAGGCGATGGCGATCCATTGGATATCTGCGTTCTCAGCGAACGGGCGATTGCCCGGAACGAAATCATCGTCCGCAGCCGGGTCATCGGCGGTCTGCAGATGATCGACGCGGGAGAGGCCGACGACAAGCTCATCAGCGTGCTGGACAACGACTATGTGTGGGGCCGGGCTCGCAACGTCAGCGACGTACCTGCTGTGCTCGTGGAGCGCCTTCAGCATTATTTCTTGACCTACAAACTCGTGCCTGGTCAGCGCGCGCGGGCGCGCATTGCCAGGGTGTATGGAAGGGCGCACGCTCTCAGGGTCGTGCGAGCGGCGATGGCTGACTACGATGACAACTTCGCGCCCTAGATCGGATTGTGGCGGCCCAGCCAGGCGCTGCACCCGACCGGCATGTCTTCGACGTCGCCGATGTCGAGGCGCACGGACCGGCGATGAACGGCGACATCCATGTCGCGCTCGACAGCACTGACGTCCTCGCCGTGTTCCCCCCGAAAGCACGGCTCAGCCCGGGCGTCCCTCACCACTCAGGGTAGAATGCCGCGGCCCGGACCCGTCGCCTCAGCTCCCGCCTGACAGAGAGAGGTGTCATGAACGCGTTGCGCGTCAAGTCGCTCGATCGGCTGATGCAGGAAGCCGAAGCTCCCCAGCAGCGGCTGCGCCGGGCCCTTGGCCCTGTGCAGCTCACCGCGATGGGCATCGGGGCGGTGATTGGCGCCGGCATCTTCTCGTCGGTGGGGACGGCGGCCGCCGGCGGCGCCTCGCACCTCGGAGCCGGACCCGCGCTCGTCGTGTCGCTCATGCTCGTGGCGGTAGCCTGCGGATTCGCCGCGCTGTGCTATGCCGAGTTCGCGGCCATGGTGCCGGTATCGGGCTCGGCCTACACCTATGCATACGCCACGCTCGGAGAGCTGACGGCGTGGATCATCGGCTGGGATCTCATCCTGGAGTACGCCGTGGGCAACGTGGCCGTCGCCATCTCGTGGTCGGCCTATTTCCAGGAGCTCCTCCGCGGTCTCGGTCTCGCGCTGCCGCAGTGGCTCGGCATCGACTACCGCAGTGCCGCACAGGCCGCCAGGCAGGTGGCCGAGGCACAGGCCGGGGGCGTGGACGTTCAATCGCTCGGCGTCGTGACGCTGCGGGGGGCGCGGGCCATCGCCCAGGCCCCGCAGGTCGGCGGCTTCCCGATCGTGTTCGACCTGCCGGCGTTCCTGATCGTGATGGGCGTGACGTGGGTGCTCGTGCGCGGAATTCGCGAGAGCGCCTGGCTGAACTCGTCGATGGTCGTCCTGAAACTGGCCATCATCGGCTTTTTCGTCATCGTCGGAGCGTTCTACGTGCAGCCCGATCACTGGACGCCGTTTGCGCCGAACGGCTTTCGCGGCATCTCGAGCGCGGCGGCCATCATCTTTTTCGCCTATATCGGATTCGACGCCGTCTCGACGGCGGCCGAGGAAGCGCGCGATCCGCAGCGCGACATGCCGATTGCCATGATCGCCAGTCTCGTGATCTGCACGCTCATCTACATCGCGGTGGCGCTCGTGCTGACCGGGCTCGTCCCGTGGACCGAGCTGGCCACCGCCGAGCCGCTGGCGACGGCGTTTTCGTCGCTCGGCATGAACTGGGCTGCCGGCATCATCGCGGCGGGCGCCGTCTTCGCCACCACCTCCGTGCTCATCGTGTTTCAGCTCGGCCAGCCGCGGATTTTCTTCTCGATGGCGCGCGACGGACTCCTGCCAGGATGGGCTGCGCGCGTGCATCCGCGGTACCAGACGCCGCACGTCACCACGATCCTGACGGGTGTCTTCGTGGCGCTCTTCGCCGCGACGGCGAACATCAACGAGGTGGTGGAGCTCACGAACATCGGCACCCTGTTCGCCTTCGTGCTCGTGTCGGTGGGAATCATCGTGCTTCGCCGCACCGATCCTCTCCGCCATCGTCCCTTTCGCACGCCGTTCGTGCCGTGGGTGCCGCTCTTGTCGGTGTTCACCTGCGGCTATCTGATGCTTCAGCTCCCGCGCGTCACCTGGCTCCGATTCGTGTACTGGCTCGCGGCCGGGCTCGTGCTCTATGTGATTTACGGCTATCGCCACAGCCGTCTGGGACGTCAATCGACGTCGGCGACCTGACCCTCTGCCCGCCCGAATCACGCAGGTTGTCGAGCGAACACCGACGCTAGGGCCTTCGGCTCTCGAGCGATCCTTCGTGAAGCTGGCCAGCGGGCCAGAGCTGGCGGCGACGTGGTAGGATCAGGAGTTTGAGGCCGGCCCGAAATTCCTGTCAGAGTGGCGCGGTCCGCTGAAAGCTCCACATTCATGGCCCACGACTGGATCGCGGTGCGCGGAGCCCGCGTCCACAATCTGAAGAATATCGACGTCGACATCCCGCGCAACAAGCTCGTGGTCATCACGGGGTTGTCGGGCTCGGGCAAGTCGTCGCTGGCGTTCGACACGATCTACGCGGAAGGCCAGCGCCGATACGTCGAGTCGCTGTCTGCGTACGCCCGCCAGTTTCTCGAGCAGATGGAGAAGCCCGACGTTGATCTCATCGAAGGCCTGTCGCCCGCGATCTCGATCGAACAGAAGACCACGGGGTCGAACCCGCGATCGACCGTGGGCACGGTCACCGAGATCTACGACTATCTCCGGCTGCTGTTCGCCAACATCGGCGTGCCGCACTGTCCCCAGTGCGGCAAGGAGATCGCGTCGCAATCGCTCGAGCGCATCGTCGACATGGTGGGACTGTACCCGCCTGACGAGCGCATCAACGTGCTGGCGCCGATCGTGCGCGGCCGGAAGGGCGAGTTCAAGAAGGAGCTGGCGGCCCTGAGGACGCGCGGCTTCACGCGCGCGCGCATCGATGGTCAGTTTCGCAGCCTCGAGGACGAGATCAAGCTCGACCGGCGGAAGAACCACACGATCGACGTGGTGGTTGATCGGCTGCTGGTCAAGGCTGGTTTGGAGCGGCGGCTGGCCGACTCGCTGGAGATCGCGCTCGGCCTGGCCAATGACATCGTCGTCGTCAACACGCTGGAGCGCGGCGACCGGCTGTTTTCGCGGCGCCTGGCCTGCGTCGATTGCGGTATCAGCGTGCCCGAGATGAGTCCGCGCGCGTTCTCGTTCAACTCGCCTCACGGCTCGTGCCAGGAGTGCCAGGGGCTGGGCGCGATGTACGACTTCGATCCCGCGCGCATCGTGCCCGACGAGTCGAAATCGCTCCTCGACGGCGCGATCGCGCCGTGGGCGAAAGGGGACAGGCGGCTGGTGCGCGAAGCGCTGCAGACGCTCGGACGCAATTTCAGCATCGATCTGACGACGGCGTTCCGGGCGCTGCCCAGGAAATCACAGGACCTGCTGCTGTTCGGACCGAACGGCCAGGTGCGCGACGCGGAGCCCGGCGCGGTAACCCGCCGAAAATCTGCGGAGCGTGAACAGGATCCGTTCGGAAAGGGCTTCGAGGGCGTTATCCCTAACATGCGGCGCCGCTTCGAGCAGGGCAGCTGGGCCGAACAGGAAGATCTGGAGCTGTACCGCACCTTGAGGCCCTGCTCGGCCTGTCATGGGCGCAGGCTCAGACCCGAGAGTCTGGCTGTGCGCGTCAAGGGACGCACGATTTCCGACTATGTCGATCTGCCGGCCTCGGAGGCTTTGGCCGTGTTCGGGTCGCTCGATCTGACCGAGCGCGAAGGTCTCATCGCCGATCGGATTCTCAAGGAAATTCAGGAACGCTTGAGGTTTCTCACCGATGTCGGCGTCGGTTATCTGACGCTCGGACGAAGCGCGGCGACCTTGTCGGGCGGCGAGGGCCAGCGCATCCGCCTGGCCACCCAGATCGGCGCCAGCCTCACGGGCGTGTTGTATGTGCTCGACGAACCCTCGATTGGCCTCCATCAGCGCGACAATCGCCAGCTGCTCGCGACGCTCGAGCGGCTGCGCGAGCTCGGCAACACGGTGGTGGTCGTGGAGCACGACGAAGAAACCATACGCACGGCCGATTACGTGATCGATCTCGGGCCCGGCGCCGGAGAACACGGCGGCCGCGTCATTTTTCAGGGGACGCCCGAGGCGCTCGTCGGCGATGGAGCCGGGTCGCTCACAGGCGCCTACCTGAGAGGCGAGCGGACGATACCCACACCACGCGTGCGCCGGCCGCTGCTCAAGGGCGAGCTCGTCATCCGTGCGGCGCGCGCGAACAATCTCAAGAACATCGACGTGCGCATCCCGCTCGGCGTGTTCACGGCCGTCACCGGCGTGAGCGGATCGGGCAAGTCGACGCTCGTCAACGACATTCTGTACCGCTCGCTCGCCCGCGAGCTCTATGGCGCACAGAACGAGCCGGGCCCGCACGGCGGCATCGAGGGCATCGCGCTCGTGGACAAGGTCATCGAGATTGATCAGTCGCCCATCGGCCGCACGCCGAGGTCGAACCCCGCCACTTACACGGGACTCTTCACGTTCATCCGCGAGCTCTTTGCGATGCTGCCCGAGGCCAAGACCCGCGGCTTCCGTCCCGGGCGGTTTTCGTTCAACGTCAAGGGAGGACGCTGCGAGTCGTGCCAGGGTGACGGCGTCATTGCCATCGAGATGCACTTCCTGCCGAACGTGTATGTCACCTGCGAGGAGTGCAAGGGCCGGCGCTATAACCGTGAAACGCTGGAGATCCGGTACCGCGGCAAGTCCGTTGCCGATGTCCTCGACCTGACGGTCGATCAGGCGGCCCCGCTCCTCGAAAACTTTCCGCCCATCGCCACCAAACTGCGGACGCTGCAGGAGGTGGGGCTCGGATACATCGAGCTCGGTCAGTCGGCCACGACCCTGAGCGGCGGAGAAGCGCAGCGCGTGAAACTGGCCAAGGAGCTGTCGCGGCGGAGTACCGGACGCACGCTCTACATTCTGGACGAGCCGACCACGGGCCTTCATTTCGAGGACACGCGCAAACTGCTCGACGTGCTCAACAAGCTGGTGGATCAGGGGAATACCGTGGTCGTCATCGAGCACAACCTCGATGTGATCAAGGCGGCCGACTACGTGATCGACCTCGGTCCCGAGGGCGGCGAAGCCGGGGGACGCGTGGTGGCCCAAGGCACTCCCGAAGAGCTCGCCACGGCCACGCAGTCGTTTACCGGCTGGTTCCTGGCCGAGGCTCTCAACAGGTCGGCGCCGCATGCGGCGGAGGCGAGTTTGCCCGACGTGACGCACTGACGCCTGTGGTCGGACGACTACACCGGGCTGGCTGAATGGTGTGGCTGAATAGCCACACCGTCGGAACGACCGGATCGGTCTTTTACCTGAAAATGGTTTGCATCGTGTTGATTTGATGTAGGATATGCGCCGAAGCTCAACGGTCGATCAGAGCGGCACTCCCATTGCTTCTGTAACGTCCGCTTTGCAATGTTGCCGCTGCGCGACCCGATGAACGCACAACGAACTCTCCGCCGTCCGGTGTCCTGCACGGGTATTGGTCTTCACTCAGGAAACAAGGTTGGGCTGTCGCTGAAGCCCGCCCCGGCGAATTTCGGCGTGCGCTTCCGGCGCACCGACCTCGGCAATCTCGAGATTCCCGCCACGGTGGCGAACCTCGCCGGCATCCAGTACGCCACGGGCCTGTCGAGATCGGGCGCATCGGTCGACACGGTGGAGCACCTCATGGCGGCGCTCGTGAGCCTGGGCGTCGACAACGTGGTGGTCGAACTGGATCACCCCGAGGTGCCGATCATGGACGGCAGCGGCGCGCCGTTCGTCTATCTCATACACGAGGCGGGCACGAAGCGGCTTGCGGCGCCCCGGCGATACCTGAAAGTGGTCAGGCCCATCGCGTTGTCGCGCGGCGACAAGCGCATTGCGCTCTATCCCTCCGACCACTTCAAGGTCACCTACAGCATCAGCTTCGATCACCCGCTCCTGCGCCATCAGACGCGGACGATGCTGATCACGGAGGAGTCGTTCTGCGAGGAGATCGCGCCGGCCCGTACGTTCGGCTTCCTCAAAGAGGTGGAGACGCTCCGTCAGAACGGCCTGGCGCTCGGCGGCTCGCTCGACAACGCGATCGTGCTGGGCGAAACCAGCGTGCTCAATGCGCTCCGGTTCGAGGACGAGTTCGTCCGTCACAAGATGCTCGACGTCATCGGCGATCTCTCGCTGATCGGATACCCCATCATCGGGCACATCGTCGCGCACCGGGCCGGGCACGCGCTGCACACGGCGTTCGCCGCGCGGATTCTCGAAGAGCCGGACACGTGGCGTCTGGTCGATGCGCCGGCCGACGCCATTTCGATGGCGCTTCCGGCGTCGATCGGTGTCAACGAGCCCGCCAGACTCGCCAACTGAACGCGACACGCGACTATCAGACAAAGGGCCGCCACGAGGCGGCCCTTGTCACGTACGGGATCCAGCAAGGAGCGGTGGGCGGGCTACATCACCCAGAAGGGTCTGGTCGTGGTCTTCGATCCGCTCGTTTCGAACCAGTCGATGCCCTCGCAGACGAGATCGAACTTGAGGGCATAGCGTCCGGGGGCGCTGGGGGACACGAGCTCGATGGGCACCTCGGCCTCGTCGCCCGGCTCGAGATTTCTCGGCAGCCAGGCGCGGGCGTAGTCTCGATCGAGCACCGTGCCGTCCTGCGTGCAGAGCTGCGCGCCCAGCCGCACGAGCCGGCGGCCATACGTGGCCTGGGCCGGGAATGCGCGGTGTGACATGTTGCGAACGCGGGTGCGCACCCTGAGCGGCCGCGCAGCACGGCCCACGAGCGGCGCCTCGCCGGCGACACTTGGAAGATCGATCTGGGCGCGCGGCGTGGCGCCGGGAATCGCGTTGCCGAGACCGCTGTGGTCCCACACCTCGTGCCAGATGTGCGTGAGCTCGGGCGTGTCGGGCACGAAACGCCTCGAGAAGGAATCCTCAGGGTGATCCGTCAGCTCCCAGCACAGCCGATCCACGCCGATCTCCGTGGCGAGGCGCCTGGCCAACTCCATCTCTTCGTCGCTGTCGTTCCAGGTGAAGAGGATGTAGCGCCAGTTCAGGAACGGCACGTCGCGGCCCGTGGCGCGCTTTTCGTCGGCCATCGCGCGCAGGTTTCGCATGGCCAGGTCGAAGTTGCCGCGCTGCCGGTACTTCACGTAGCTCTCGGCAGTTGCCCCATCGATGGAGAAGGTCACCTCGTCGATGCCGGAGTGTACGAGGCGGCGCGCCTTGACTTCGTCGAACGCCAGGCCGTTAGTACTGGTGTAGAGGTAGATATGCGGGTAGTTGGTCTTGATGTACTCGCACATCTCGATCGCGCGCTTGTGGAGGAAGGCTTCGCCGTAGTTGAAGAAGTCGAGGCGTCCCAGCGTCGGGCCCGCCTCGTCCACCACGCGTTTGAATAGATCGAAATCCAGCATTCCGGCCTGTCGTGTGCGCGTGATCCCGGTTTCCGGCGCGCAGCAGGCCTGGAAGCACGAGATGTTGCAGGCGGCCGTGCACTCGACATAGAGCCGCGAGGGTTGCGGGGCCACGTCCAGCGGGCGAAACGGGGCCGGGTCGGCGGGCGCCAACGGCAACTTGAGCGGACAGTCCCCGCAGAAGGTTGAACCGCCTTGATTCAGATCGGATCTGAGGCGCGAAGCCGTCTCACCGGTCCAGATGTTCCCGAGGGACGATTGACGGGCGTCGCCGAGGACGCGCTTCGCATACGGGTCCGCGCAGCCGCAGACGATGCGCCCGTCGCAGAGCATGACGAGCGTCGTCCACGGCCACGAGCACGTGAATCGCGTCGCCTGAAAGTTCAGCGACATCGTGGCAGTCTCGGTGTCATCTATTTCCTGGTGAGCTTGCGCATGTAGCTCTCGAGCTTGTCGTTCTCATACTTGACCGTATTGAGAAACAAGCTCTCGGCCAGGTAGGTGCGCCGCTCGTCGTCGGTCATCTGGTCGATCAGATGCTGGATCTCACGCACCATGTCTTCGAAGGTGCGCTCCAGATCGCGCCGGGCGGTCACTTCCTGATGCAGGGCCTCCATGACGGCCAGCAGATCCCCGTCGAGCACTATGGTCTGCCCTCCCGACGTCTTGATGATGCGCATGGCTAGCTCCCAAAGCTCTGGACGGCGCTCGGCTCGTCTTCGTGAATCTCCAGAAAATTGTGTGCGCCGGTCATGGTGAGCATCGTCTGCACACGTTTCTGGACACCCGACAGCTTGATCGCGCCGCCGGCGGCAGTGGCCTGGCGATAGAGATCCATGAAACAGCCGATGGTGGCGCTGTCGACGTAGGTCACCGGGCTCAGATCGATCACGATGCTCTTGTCGCCCTTCGAGATGAGCCCTGTGACGGCGCCGGAGAACTCGGCGAGCATTGGGTACATGATCCGGGCCTCGCCGACGCGAACGACGGCGACGGCTTGCGATCGGGCGGTCGTCAGATTCATCGATGCACTCCCGTGCGGCGCTGTCGTGTCAGGAGGCCGCCGTGCGCGAGGCGGCGCCCTCGTCAGTGGCCGACTCCAGGCGCGCACGCACGCGCTCGAGCTGGCGGGCCAGCTCGGTTCGACCGCGGTTGATGCGCGACTTCACCGTGCCCTCCGGCAGATCGAGCTCGGTGGCGATTTCCTGATAGGACAGCTCGCGGATGTCGCGCATCAGGACTGCCGTGCGCAGCGTCGAGGGCAGTGTGTCCATGGCCTCGCGCAGCATCGCCGCCCGGTCGCGCATCTCGAGCCGGGTCTCGGCGCTCATCTCGGACGAGACGGGCGTCAGCGACCCGGCGTCCACGTTGCGATCGACCGTCTGGCGCTCCTTGCGGAGGCTGCGATAGTGATCGATGCAGAGGTTGCGGCTGACGCTGATGAGCCACGTCTGAAAATTGGCGCGGCGATCGAACGTGCCGATCGAGCGAAAGACCTTGAGAAAAATATCCTGCGTGAGATCCTCGGCTTCGTCGTGGCGGCCGACGAACTTGTACGCGACGTTGAACACCTTGCGCCAGTGCCGTTGAACGATGGCATCCCAGGCCGACTGATCGCCGGTGAGGCAGCGCTCGATGAGCGCTTCGGTCGCCTCCGGCTCGACTGGCTGGAATTCAGCGGGCATGCGCTCGTGGCCGGCGGAGGGCAGGAACGAAGGGATGATAGCACCGCGTTTTTCGGCGTGTCAAACCACGCTGGTCGAGTAAGATACGGCGCTTCGTGATCGGCTTCCACCGCGACGACTCGGCTTCCCTGGCCTGTGACGGCGTGCCGCTCGGCGACATCGCCGAAGCGGTCGGTACGCCTGTCTACGTTTACAGCGCGGCGCTCATCACGCGCACGTATCAGGCGCTCGACCGGGCCCTGGCCGATCGGCCCCACTCGATCCATTACGCTTTCAAGGCCAACTCGACTCTGGCCATCGTGCGTCTGCTGCGCCGCCTGGGCAGCGGCGCGGACGTCAACTCGGGCGGCGAGCTCGAAGTCGCCCTGCGCGCCGGCTTCCTGCCCGCCGATATCGTTTTCACCGGCGTCGGCAAAACCGACGATGAGCTCGATCGGGCGGTGACGCTCGGCGTCTCGGCCATCAATGCCGAATCCGCGCACGAGCTCGAGCGTATCGACGCGATTGCCCGCAGGCGTGGCACGCGCATGCGTGTGGCCATTCGCGTCAACCCCGACATCGATGCCGAGAGCCATCCCCACATCTCGACGGCGCTCCCGACCAGCAAGTTCGGCGTGCCCATCTCCGGCGCGCGAGAGCTTTACCGAAGCCTGAGCGATCGTGACGGCCTCGCGCTCGCCGGGCTGCACATTCACATCGGCTCCCAGATTCTCGATCTGGCTCCGCTCACACGCGCCGCGCATGCGGCCGTCCATCTGGCCGAAGAACTGCGGAGCGATGGCATCCCGCTCGAACACATCGATCTCGGCGGCGGACTGGGCATTTCCTATGATGGCCGCCCGGCGCCCTCGGTGGAGGAGTACGCCGCGGCGGTTGGGCAGATCGTGCTGCCCACGGGCCTGCACCTGATCGTCGAGCCGGGCCGCGCGCTGGTGGCGGGCGCCGGGGCCCTCCTCACGCGGGTGGTAGACTTGAAGGACGCGCCGAACGGCAAGCACCTGGCCGTCGTCGACGCCGGGATGAGCGAGCTGCTCCGGCCGGCGATGTACGGCGCGTTCCATAGAATCGAGCCGGTCGTGCCGTCGGACCGCGGCGATGTCGTCTACGATGTCGTCGGTCCGATCTGTGAGAGCAGCGACGTGCTGGGCCGCGATCGGCCGATGCCCGCACTCCGAGCGGCTGATCTGGTGGCCGTGCTCGACGTCGGGGCCTACGGATCCGTCATGGCGTCGAACTACAACCGTCGCGTGCTTCCGCCCGAAGTCCTGATCGAAGCAGGATCCTGGCGTGTCATCAGGCGCCGCCAGACGATCGACGAGCTGGTGGCGCTGGAGGAATAATGCGGGGATATCTGGTGGTCTTTGAAGGTCTCGACCAGAGCGGCAAGGAGACGCAGGCGCAACTGCTGCGCGATCGCCTCAAGGCCGCCGGACGCCGCGTGCGGATCGTCACGTTCCCCGACTATGGCACCTCGCTGGGCGAGGAGATCGCCCGGGCCCTGCAGGGCGAGCGCGATTACAGCCCCGACGTCCTGCAGCTGCTCTTCGTCGCCAATCGATACGAGCGCAAGCCCGACATGGAGGGCGCGCTCGAGAGCGGCATCGTCGTGCTGTGCGATCGGTATGTCGCCTCGACTGTCGCGTACGGCGAGGCACAGGGCCTCGACCCCGAGTGGCTCGGCCACGTGCAGGCCTTTCTGCCCCAGCCCGACCTGACCATCCTCCTCGACATCACGCCCGAGACCTCCGTCGGCCGCAAGTCCACGGATCGGGACCACTTCGAAGGCAATATGGCGCTGCTCAACGAGGTAAGAGCCAGCTACATGCGGCAGGCGTCCCTGGCCGGGTGGACCGTCATCGACGGCGAGCGGGACAAAGACGCCGTCGCTGTCGACGTGGCTAACGCCGTCGACCGACGACTCGCGCAAGCGTAAGCGCGCGAACCTCCGAAGCGCCAGCTTTCATCAACATCCGCGCGCACGTCTCGAGCGTCGCGCCCGTCGTGACGACGTCGTCGATCAGCACGAGCCGTTGGCTGTCGACGCGGACCCGGCGCGTCGACGTCCACGAACATGGGCACGAGAGCGCAAACGCGTCGCGCACGTTGGCGTGCCGGCGCGCGGCCGGCAGTTCGACCTGTGACGGCGTATCTCTCGTTCGTCGCAGGGCCCGAACGACCGGCGGCCCCAGGCGGACGGCGAGATCGTCAGCCTGATTGAATCCCCGTTCGGCGAGCCGGCGCCGATGCAGCGGCACGGGCACAACCGCGTCGATGCCGTCGAGCAGGTCCGCACCGGTGTGGTGCAGGAGGGTGGCGAGCCGATCGCCGAGCGAACGCCTGCAGTCGTACTTCCACGCGTGGATGATTCGACCGAGCGCCCCCTCGTACTCGCCCACGGCCCGCATCCAGCTCACCGCACCATGCCGCCGCCGGCAGCGGGCACAGCGTCCCGCGCCGAGGCTGGCCGTGCGCCATGTCGGGAGCGGGTCGGCGCAAGTCTCGCAGGTGGGCGGGGTGATGAACCGGACGGCGGACCAGCACGGATCACAGACCACGCTTCCGAGCGGCTCTTCCAGCGGTCCGTCGCAGGCCGCGCAGCGCGGCGCGATCGCCACCGAGAGCAGACCGTTGGCTCCCATGCGCAGCGTCGAGATCGCAAAGCGGCCAACCCATGAAAGCGGCGAAGATCGCAACTCCTGCACGACAAGGCACTCGCGGACGCTCGAGCGTCGAGACAAGCGAGAAGCGGACCATGCTAGGGAGGCGGGGACAAGAGCCAGCCCTCGCGCCCCCGGGACTGGGCGCGATGTGGCTCGTAGCTCGAAGGCGCGATCAGGAGCGGGCGAGACCGGTCGGGGATCGTCGGCAGGCACGGGGACCTCCGTGGCGCTGCCCCAGAGCCGCTCGAGCGCGTAGAAGCGCCGCGTGTCGGGCGTGAAAATGTGAACCACGAAGTCGAAGAAATCGAGCAGCACCCATTCGGCCACGCCGTAACCCTCGACATGGGAAGGCCTGACGCGCAACCGTGCCAGCGACTGCTCGATCGAGTCGGCGATGGCTTTGATCTGGCGCACCGACTGACCAGAGCAGATCACGAAATAGTCGGTGAAGGCGCCGGCCTTTCTCAGGTCGAGCACCATCAGGTCGCTCGCCTTCTTGTCGCGCGCGGCCGCGATCGCGGCCCGAATCTCTTCGGGGAGGCTACTGCCGGCAGATCTCGCTCTGGAATCCATGGTGCTCATGAGAAACCCTTGCCAGTGCCCGAGTGACCGACGGTTGAAGCCGGCGTACCGACGTTGTAGAGCCCGTGGCGCCTGATGTGATCGGCGACCGAACCAGGCAACGCGTCGGACAACCGCTCGCCCTGCTCGAGCAACTGCCTGATACGCGTGGACGACACATCGGGGGTGGGGGCCGAGACCAGCAGGATCGACGGCAGCCGCCGCTCTTCGAGCGCACCGATCTCGATCGCCGACACGTCGTGCATGTGGGAGGCGAGTGCCGGGACCGCATCCGCCGAGGAAGGCTGCCCGGGTCCTGGCCTCGACACGACGACGAAATGAGCGCGCTCGAGCAGACGAGGGTAGTCGAACCACGTCGCGATGTCCGCGAAGGCATCGGCGCCCGTGATGAAGAAGAGGCTCGAAGGCGGATAGCCGTCCGACGCCAGGTGCTCCAGCGTGCGCGACGTGTACGAGAATCCGCCGAGCTCGAGTTCGATGTCGGAGACCTCGTACTCCGGGTGGCCCGACAACGCCAGCGACACCATTGCGAATCGGTGAAACGCCGATGCCAGCGGCGGAGTCGGCCGATGTGGTGGAATCGAGGAGGGCACGAAGAGCACGCGGTCCAGCTTCAACGCGCGGTGAGCCGTCGCGGCAGCCGCCAGATGACCCAGATGGATCGGGTCGAACGTGCCTCCCAGAATGCCGGTGCGTCCCGTCATCGTTCGAGCGTATCGACCGGGCGGTCGTATGCGGCCTCGCGGTCGTGCGCTCTTGCCTCGCTCAACCGCTTCCAGACGGCTTCGATCAGCGCGGGCACACCTTCGCCGGTGACGGCCGAGATCGGATAGAGCGCGACGTCCCGGGCCGCGAGGTGCGCGCCGAGCGCCTCGAGCCGCAGAGGCTCGTCGAGCGCGTCAATCTTGTTGGCCGCCGCCAGTTGAACTTTGGCCCCCAACTCGGGAGCGTGGAGCTCGAGCTCCCGGACGACGGTCTCGAAATCACGAACCGGATCCCGGGACGTGGCGCTCGAGACGTCGATGACGTGCACGAGCACTTCCGTGCGCTCGAGGTGCCGGAGGAATCGGTGGCCGAGTCCGAGGCCGCGGTGGGCGCCTTCGATCAGGCCCGGAACATCGGCCACGACGAAACTGCGCTCGTCGTCCAGCCGCACCACTCCCAGGTTGGGGGTGAGCGTCGTAAACGGATAGTCGGCGATCTTGGGACGTGCGGCCGAGATGCGCGCGATGAGCGTGGACTTGCCGGCGTTGGGAAATCCCACCAGCCCCACGTCAGCGAGCAGCTTGAGCTGAAGCTGGAGATCCTTGACCTCGCCTGGCAGGCCCGGTTCGGTGCGCCGTGGGGCTCGATTGGTGGAGCTGACGAACGTCGCATTGCCCCGCCCGCCGCGCCCGCCTTCGGCGACGCGCACGCGCTGATCTTCCATCGCGAGATCAGCGAGGAGCCGCAGCTCACCGTCAACCTTCTCGTAGACGAATGTACCGACAGGTACGCTCAGCTCGAGATCGTGGCCGTTCGAGCCGTGGCGGTTCGCGCCCTTGCCGTGCCCGCCGCGCGGTGCGTTGAAACGAGGATGGAACCGGAAGTTGATCAGCGTATTGAGGTGGGGGCTGGCGGCGATCCAGACGGAGCCGCCGCGCCCGCCGTCGCCGCCGTCCGGCCCTCCGCGCGGCACGAACTTCTCGCGGCGAAAGCTGAGGCACCCGCGCCCGCCATCGCCGGCCGCCACGTGGATGTCGACTTCGTCGACGAACATCCGATGTTTGCCGGATTCGTGAAACTACTGTCGCGTGGCGCGGCGCGTCACGCGGGTTCCGCGGGAATGACGCTGATGACGCGGCCCCGCGCGCCGTGATCCTCGAAGCGAACCCGGCCGGCGATCTTGGCAAAGAGCGTGTCGTCCTTGCCGCGGCCCACGTTGAGCCCGGGCCGGAACCGCCGTCCGCGCTGCCGGACCAGAATCGATCCGCCGCTGACGACGTTGCCGTCGAAGCGCTTCACGCCCAGCCGCTGCGAGTTCGAGTCGCGGCCATTGCGCGAGCTGCCTTGTCCTTTTTTGTGTGCCATGCGAGTCCTGCTTTCCCGGTCGGCGCTAGACGACGATGTCCTTGATGCGTACGCGCGTCCCCACCGCACGGTGGCCGCGGGTGCGGCGCATGCCCTTCCGGCGCTTCTTCTTGAACACCCGGATCTTGGGACCCGGCGAAGGACCGTCGACAATGCCCACGACCCTGGCGCTCGCGACGAACGGCGAGCCAGCGAAAATCTCGCCACCGTCTTTCCCGACGAGGAGCACCTGATCGAAGCTGATCTCGGCGCCGGGTTCCCCGGCATGTCCGTCGATGGTAATGGCCGCGCCCGGCGTGACCTTCACCTGCCGTCCGCGGGCCTGAATGATTGCGTACAAGATTTCCTCCGGCGCCCTGTCCATTCGCGCTCCGGACCCCATCATGAGGCCTTCCGGTGCGCTCGGCAAAGCTACTAGACTAGCATTCGGGGAACGAACCTGCAAACCGGACAGGCGGTCGCCTGGAGCGGAGTCCTGGGGCCGGTTACTTCAACAACACGCGCGAGCCCTTGATCTTCTGGCTGCTCAGCGTGCTCAGGAAGCTCGGAATCAGGCGGTCCATCAGCTCGAAATACGAGGAGAGCGCCGGGGTGTTCTGCTGGGCGTTGTAGAGCACCTCTTCGCGGAAGCTCTCCTTGTACAGCTCGGTGCCCGTGCGTCCGTCGATGAAGATGAACCGCGGCCGGAGAATGAATCCCTTTCGCTCCATATAGGTGCGAACCGGCACCACGCGCCGGCGGCCGAAGGAATCGTAGATTTCCTGTTCGCGTTGCACGAAGCCCGCGCTGGAGTGCGGCGCGAAGAGCACCGTGCCGGTCACGATGAGAGGATTCTGGAACTCTTCGCCCACTCGCCGCCAGTAGTCGGCGTCGGCGAAGATCTGCTCGTACACCTCCAGATCCTTCTCGTCCTTGATCCTGGGCTCCGCGGGATCGGTCGTCGACTGGGTCGAGCCGTTGGTCGACTCCGCCGCAGGTTCGGCAGAGGCGCCGGCCACGGCCATCAGGTTGAGCACGCCCGCGTCGATGACGCGCAGCGACGATTTCGTGCGAAGCTGGCTGCGGAGCAGGCGCACCGTTTCGAGGTTCGCGTCCACGTCTTCGGAGCCGCCGGCGATGAAGCCTGCGACGAAGACGCGCGTGAACTGCGACACATCCAGCTTCGGCTGGATGGGCGTCTCAATGGGGATCTCGTAGTAGTTCGTGCACCCGACGATGAGTGCACTCACCAGCGCGAGGCTAACTCGACTTGCGGCGGCTCGTCCGGTCATTGATTTCCTGAAACAGCTCGAAGTTCTGCTGAATCATCTGGTTCTGCGGATCGAGCTCGATGGCACGCTCGTACGCCTTGCGGGCCTTGTCGAACATACCCTCGTGCTCGTAGGCGACCGCGAGGTTGTTGTACGCCGCCCCGTAGGTCGGATCGATCTCGGCCGCGCGCTCCCACCGGTAGATCGCCTCGCGCCACAGCCCGCGCTGAGCCACCCGGATCCCGAACTCGACCTGTGACTTCGCGTCGCCGCGCGCGTCGGCGAAGCCGATGGCGGGAACGATGACCAACAGGAGTGCGCCGAGAACAGCCGTTCTGGCCATCGACGTCGCTCCCAATATTGTCACTCGGTTGCGGGCGTTGCAAGCAGATCGCGGCATCGAGGTCGAATCCGAGCAATCCCTGTGCCACGGCCGGCGGCGGTGACTTCGTGCTCGTCCACATCCCGTCTTACGTGAATCGTCAGGCAGGATGTCCGTTTTCGTCGCGATCACGCGTTGCCGACCGTCCCCTCGACATCTATAATAGTCCTCAGCAGAGGTCGGGCTTGCCGTCGCTGACCGTGACGGGCCTGACCTCTTTCTTTTTGCAGGGCCGAGCGGCCGAGCGTCGAGGAGCGGGACATGGACCTCCAGACCGCCGTCGCCCTGTCGCTGCTGCGCGGCGTGCCTCGCGGCCGCGTGGCGGAAACCCTCAGAGCCGACATTCCCCGCCAAGGCCCGCCGCCTGGAGCAGGCCGGCAGTTGATCGCTCGTCTCATTGGGGAGGCGCGTTCGGACCCGAACCCAGCCGACGCGGCTGCGCATGTCTGGGAGCTGGCTGCTCAGGCGATTCACGAAGGTGCGCGCGCGGGGCTTCGAACGGTGCCTTGGGGCACGGTGTCGTATCCGCCGCGCCTGGCGACGATCTTCGATCCGCCCCCGGTGCTGTGGGTGGCCGGAAATCCAGACGTGCTTGCTGGACCAGCGGTGGCGATGGTGGGAAGCCGCACGGCTACGCCCTACGCGCTCGAGGTCGGCCGTCATCTCGGCCTCGAGCTTGCCCGCCGCGGCATCGTCGTCGTGAGCGGACTGGCCCGCGGAGTCGACTCTGCGACGCACCGCGGCGCGCTCGATGCGGGCGGCTGCACCCTGGCGATACTCGGCTCGGGTGCGGACGTTATCTATCCCGCCGAGCACCGGGCGCTCGCGCGCGACATCGTGCGAGGGGGAGCGATTGCCAGCGAGCTGCCTCCCGGCACGCCCCCGCGACGGCATCATTTTCCACTGCGCAACCGCCTGATCAGCGGGGTGTCGCTGGCAGTCGTCGTGATCGAGGCATCGGAGCGAAGTGGCTCTCTCATCACGGCTTCTGCTGCGCTCGAGCAGGGGCGCGAGGTGATGGTGGTGCCCGGAAGCGTGCTGTCGGGCCGGAACCGCGGTTCGCACGCTCTTTTGCGCGACGGTGCAAAGATCGTGGAGTCGGTGGACGATATCTTGGAAGACCTGCAGTTTGACCCCCGGAGCGGCTCGACGTCGCTGCCGCTCGCGCAGGGAAGAACGGACCCCGTTCTGGGCGCCATGACCCCCGGCGAGTCGTACCGAGCTCGACGATCTCGCCGCTGCGGCGGCCCTCGATCCGGTAGAGTTGCTGCCGCGCCTGCTCGAGCTCGAGCTGGCCGGTATGCTCATACGGACCCCGGGCGGGCGGTTTGCGCGTTCGCCAGCAGCGGGCCAGCGCTGATAAGGTAGGAGACGGCAGCAGCCAGAATGGCCAGACCGCTCATCATCGTGGAGTCGCCGGCGAAGGCGAAGACGCTCTCGCGCTTCCTCGGACGCAAGTACCGCGTCGAGGCGAGTTACGGCCACGTCCGCGACCTCCCTGAGTCGGCCGACGAAGTCCCCGACGAGATCCGTAAGAAGCCGTGGGGCCGGTTCGGCGTGGACACCGAGGGCGACTTCACGCCCTACTACGTGATCCCGGCGGGCAAGCGGCGCCATGTGCAGGCGCTGAAGACGGCGCTCAAGGACGCATCGGAAGTGCTGCTGGCGACCGACCCCGACCGGGAGGGCGAGTCGATCAGCTGGCACCTCACCGAAGTGCTCAAGCCCAAGGTGCCGGTGCGCCGCGTGGTCTTTCATGAAATTACCGAGGGGGCGGTACGGGAGGCGCTCGAGGCGCCGCAGCAGGTGAACGAGAACCTGGTGCGGGCGCAGGAGAGCCGCCGGATCCTCGATCGGCTCTACGGCTACTCGCTCTCACCGGTGCTCTGGAAGCGCGTGCAAACCGGGTTGAGCGCCGGGCGCGTGCAGAGCGTGGCCGTTCGTCTGCTGGTCGAGCGAGAAGAGGAGCGGGGGCGGTTCAGGGGCAGCACCTACTGGGATCTCGAAGCGCGCCTGGCGGGTGACGATCGCGAGTTCGTGGCGACGCTGGTGCGGATCGGCGACGAACGGCTGGCGACAGGCAAGGATTTCGATCCCGCAACAGGCGCACTGAAAAGCGAGCGCGTCCGGCTGCTGACCGGCCCGGATGCGAGCGGTCTTGTCGAGACGCTCCGCGCGAACACACCGTGGATTGTCTCGTCGGTGGAAGAGAAGCCGGTGACGCAACGGCCGGCCCCGCCGTTTACGACCTCGACACTGCAGCAGGAAGCGAACCGGAAGCTTGGCTATTCAGCCGAGCGCACCATGGACATCGCGCAACGGCTGTTTCAGGGGATGGAAATCGGCGGGGGAGAGATCGAGGGGTTGATCACGTATCACCGCACCGATTCCACGACCCTCAGCGAAAAGGCGCTCGGCGAAGCGGCACGCGTGATCCGGGAGATGTTCGGCGCCGAGTATCACGAGGGCGCGCGGCAGTATCAGACGAAGGTGCGCAACGCCCAGGAAGCGCACGAAGCCATCAGGCCCACCGACTTCCGGCAGTCGCCACAGAAGCTCGAGAGCGTTCTTCGGCCCGACGAGCTCCGGCTCTACGAGCTCATCTGGAAGCGGACGATCGCCTCGCAGATGGGTGACGCGAAGCTGCTGAGAACCACGATCGAGATCACGGCCGAAGGGCCGGGCGGCGAGCCTCACACGTTTGCCGCCAGCGGGAAGACGATCGAGTTCGCGGGCTTCCTTCGCGCGTACGTCGAGGGAAGCGACGATCCGGCGAGCGAGCTCGGCGATCAGCAGACGCTCCTGCCGCCGTGTAAGAAGGGCGACCGCATCGACCATCCGGACGGCGGCACGCCGATCAGCCTGGTCGGTCTCGACTCGAAGGTCCACGAAACCTCACCACCCGCGCGCTACACAGAAGCGTCTCTCGTGAAGCGGCTCGAAGAAGACGGCATCGGGCGTCCCTCGACCTACGCGCCCATCATCGCGACGATTCAGCGCCGCGGCTACGTCTTTCGCCAAGGCAAGGCGCTCGTGCCCAGCTTCACCGCGTTTGCCGTCACCACGCTCCTTCGGGATCACTTCGGCGACTGGGTGGACATCAATTTCACGGCAAAGATGGAGGAGCTGCTCGATCAGATCTCCAACGGCGAGCTGGACTGGTTCGACTTTCTGCGCGCGTTCTTCCGCGACGGCGACGGCGAGCGCCGCGGGCTCGAGCCGGCGGTCGCCAACCTCGGCCAGATCGACTATCCCACCATCGAGGTCGGCGTCGATCCGGCCAGCGGGAAGCCCATTCGCGTGCGGGTCGGACGCTACGGACCGTTCCTCCAGCTTGGCGAGGGCGGACCGGGTAACACGGCGTCGTTGCCGCCCGACTTGCCTCCGGCCGATGTGACGGTCGATAAGGCCATGGCGCTCGTGCGAGCGAAAGCGGAAGGCCCGCGTCTGCTCGGCGTCGATCCGGCCACGGGGTTGAATGTGTACGCCGTGCATGGCCGCTTCGGTGCGTACGTGCAGCTCGGCGAAACACCCCCCCGCGGCTCGAAGGCCGACAAGCCCAAGCGCGCGTCGCTTCAACCTCCGTCCACCGAAGCCACGGCGACGCTCGACGAGGCCTTACGGCTCCTGGAGATGCCCCGGACGCTCGGCGAGCATCCCTCCGACGGTGCGCCCGTGCTGGCGAGCCTCGGCCGCTACGGTCCCTACGTGAAACACGGCGACGAATATCGATCGCTCGAGGCGGAGGACGACGTGTTCACCGTTTCGCTCGATCGGGCGCTGGCGCTATTGGCCGCACCCAAGAAAGCGCGGCGTCGGCAGTCCGCCGCGAAGACAGTACTCGCCGACCTCGGAGCACACCCAGACAGTGACGCTCCCGTCCGCGTGCTGGCGGGCCGCTATGGTCCGTACGTCACAGACGGCACGACGAACGCGTCGTTGCCGCGAGGCATGGAGCCACCGACCGTGACGCTGGATATTGCGGTCGGCTTGCTCGCCGCTCGCGCGGGGGCCGCCCCCTCGTCCCGTCGCGGCGCCCGCACCTCGCGCAAGCGGGCTCCGTCCCAGTCGGCGAAAGCGACCAAGACGACCAAGGCGCCCAAGAAGTCCCTCGCATCCGTTCGGTGATCCGGACACGCGAATGATTCACGTGATCGGTGGCGGGCTCGCCGGCACCGAAGCCGCCTGGCAGGCCGCGGAACTGGGCGCCGGTGTCGTCGTCCACGAGATGCGGCCCCTCACCTCGACGGCCGTCCATCGGACGGATCGCCTCGCCGAGCTGGTCTGCAGCAATTCTTTCCGGGGCGACAAACTCGACAATGCAGTCGGTCTGCTGAAGGCCGAGATGCGCCGCCTGGGGTCCATCGTCATGCGTGCGGCCGATGCCGCGCGGGTACCGGCCGGCGCCGCCCTGGCGGTGGATCGAGAAGTCTTTTCCCGCCTGGCGACAGACGCCATCGAGAGCCATCCGCGAATTCGCCTGGTGAGGGAAGAGGTGCAGACAATCCCCGACGCGAGCGCGGACTCGCCCGTGATCCTGGCAACGGGCCCGCTGACGTCGGCGTCGCTCTCGAGCGAGATCGCTCGGCTCGTCGGCCGCGAGCACCTGTACTTCTACGATGCCATCAGCCCCATCGTTCTCGCGGAGAGTATCGATGCGCGAACGGCTTTTCGCGCCTCGCGCTGGGGCCGAAGCCTTCGCCCGGCCCCGCTCGACAACGCCACCTCCCCTGGCCTTGACGAGGGGGCCAGGTCCGCGTGCATGGACGACGGCAGCGAGGGCGATTATCTGAACTGCCCGCTCGACGAAGCCGAGTATCAGGCGTTCTACGACGCCCTCGTTCATGCGGAGTCGGCCACCGTGCACGACTTCGATAAGGAGAAGTTCTTCGAAGGCTGTCTGCCCATCGAAGTGATGGCTCACCGCGGAATTGATACGTTGCGGTTCGGACCGATGAAGCCCGTTGGGTTGACCGATCCGCGCACGGGGCGACGGCCGTACGCCGTGGTGCAGCTTCGTCAGGACACACTCGCGGGCGATCACTACAGCCTCGTGGGCTTTCAGACCCAGCTCAAGTTCGGTGAACAATCGCGCGTGCTGCGGATGATCCCCGGCCTGGAGGCGGCCGAGTTCGTGCGGTTCGGGATGGTGCACCGAAACACATACCTGCACGCCCCTACCGTGCTTCACGAAACCTGGCAGATGCGGAGCCGGCCCTACCTTCTGTGCGCGGGACAGATGTCGGGTGTCGAGGGCTACGTGGAGTCGGCGGCGTCAGGGCTGATTGCCGGAAGGAGTGCCGTTGCGATTGCGCGCGGTCTGACACCTTCGGTCCCTCCGCGGACCACGGCGATTGGCGCGCTGGGCTACTACGTGTCGCACGCCGACGCGCGAGATTATCAGCCCACCAACATCACGTGGGGCATCCTGGCGTCGCTCGAGCATGCACCGCGCGATCGGGCGATGCGCAAGCAGATGATGGCGGACCGCGCCATCGCGTCGCTCGAGCAATGGATTCACAGTCAGGAGCGGACGCTCCCTGCGGATGCCCTCCCGGAGCCGTTGCCGCGATGAAGGCCGACCTGAGCGCGTTTCTTGAATCGCTCCGGCTGAATCGCAACGCGTCACCGCATACCGTCCGTGCGTACGAGAGCGATCTTTCACAGTTCCTGACCTCGCTCGCCAACCGCCTCGGACGTCCCGTGGACGCGCTCGAGCCATCGGACTTCGACCTGGCGTCAGTCCGTGGCTTTCTGGCCGATCGGCATCGCACGGGTAATTCGCGCGCGTCGGCCGCGAGAAAACTGGCCGCCGTTCGCGCGTTTGCCCGATACCTGCGCCGCGAGGGCCAGCTCGATCGCGATCCGGCCAGTCTGGTGAGAGCGCCCAAGCGCGAACAGAAGCTGCCGGCCCACCTGAACATCGGCGAAATGGCGAGTCTCGTAGAAACGCCCGACACATCGAAGCCGCTTGGCCGGCGCGACCGGGCCATTCTCGAACTCTTCTACGCCTCGGGACTGCGGCTGAGCGAGCTGGTCGGCCTGGATCTCGAGGACGTCAATCTCAGCCGGCGCCTGGTGCGTGTGCTGGGCAAGGGAGGCAAGGAGCGTATCGTCCCGTTCAATTCGAGCGCGGCCGAGGCCATCCGCGTCTACCTGCGGGACCGTGAAGAACTGTGCGCCGGACGCCCGCGGCTGCCCGGTCGGGGTCGACGCGGCACGCCGCAGGAGCCGCTCTTCGTGAACTATCGCGGAGGGCGATTGACCCCGCGAAGCGTCCACCGCCTGGTTCGCCACTACGTTGCACTGTGCAGCACGCGGTTCGGAATCAGCCCGCATGCCATCCGACACTCCTTTGCGACGCACCTTCTGGAGCGCGGCGCCGATCTCCGCGCCATTCAGGAGCTGCTCGGCCATGTGCGCCTCAGCACGACGCAGCGATACACGCACGTGAACGCGGCCCAGCTGCTGGACGTTTACAGGAAGTCGCACCCGCGGGCCGGCGCTCAGGGCGGGAGCTCGTAGGCCCGGGCGAAGTCGAGCAGGGGAGGCGAGGATCGTCAGGCCGAGGACGTGGAAGATGCGGCCCGATGCTGCAGATCCTCCCACTGCTGCATGAGGTCCCCGACCTCCCACATGAGCGCGGCGTGACGGTGGACGAGGGGTTCGGCGGCCTGACGGTCGTCGTAGAAACCCGGCGCGGCCATGGCCGCCTCGAGCTCCCTGACGAGCGTTTCGCGTTCCGCGATTCGTGCTTCGAGATCGGCAATCTGGCGTTTGAAGGCCGGCTCGCTGGCGTCGCGTTGGCGCCGCCCCGTGCGTTCCGGGCGGCTCTTGTCGCGACGGGCGGGCGGCTGGTTCGTCGGAGGCGACTTTGGTTTCGCCGCGACTGAAGGCGACGGACTTCTTGGCTCAGCGCGCGCTGCGGTTCGTTCCTTCATCCACAGGAACTCTGCGTAGGTGCCGGGGTAGCTGAGCGCATCGCCGTGGCCGATTTCGACGATCTTCGTCGCGAGCTTCTCCACGAAATAGCGATCGTGCGACACGAAAATCATCGTGCCGCCGTAGTCCTCGAGCGCGTCGAGCAGCACGTCCTTCGACTCGAGGTCCAGGTGATTGGTTGGCTCATCGAGCAGCAGCGTGTTGGATGGGCGGAGCAGCATCCGTGCGACGGCCAGTCGGGTGCGTTCGCCGCCCGACAGCACGGCGACCTTCTTGTACACGTCATCGCCCGAGAAGAGGAACCCGCCGAGGATGTTCCGGATCGCCGGCACCATATGGAGCGGAGAGCCTGAGGCGAGCGTTTCGTACACCGTGAGATCCGGATCGAGCCGCACGGCTTCGTCCTGGGCGAAGTACTCCATGACGACCTGGTGCCCGGCGGTACGCGTCCCGCGATCGGGCCCTTCTTCGCCCGCCAGCATGCGCATCAGCGTCGATTTTCCGGCCCCATTCGGGCCCACGAGCGCGAGGCGGTCGCCGCGTTCGATATGGACCGACGCGTCGCCGAACACGACGTTGCCGTCGTAGGCCTTGCTGATGTGTTTCAGCTCGAGCACGACGCGCCCGCTCTTGGCACAGGCGGGAAACGTGAAATGAATGCGCTTGCGTTCGGGTGGAACCTCGATGGGCACCACCTTTTCGAGCATCTTGATGCGGCTCTGCACCTGCGACGCCTTGGTGGCCTGATACCGGAAGCGATCGATGAAGGCGCGCACGCGCGTCACTTCCTCGTCCTGACGTCGCTTTGCGTCGCGGAGGCGCTCGAGCCGTGCATCGCGCTCTGCCAGATAGTGTGTGTAGGTGCCCGGGTAGTCGGTGAGCGCGCGCAGCATCAGCTCGGTGATGCGCGTCACCACCGAATCGAGGAAAAAGCGATCGTGCGAGACCAGGATGACGGCGTGCGGGTAGCTGCCCAGATAACCCTCGAGCCAGTTGCGCGCGTCGAGATCGAGATGATTCGTCGGCTCGTCGAGCAGCAGCAGTGTCGGGCGGCCGAGCAGCAGCCTGGCCAGCGCGATGCGCATCTGCCAGCCTCCCGAGAAGGTCTCAGTGGGCCGTTCGAAGTCGCGATCGGAAAACCCCAGCCCCGCCAAGACGGTCGCCGTTTTCAGATCGATGCTGTAGCCCTCGCCCAGACGGAAGCGGTCCTGGAGGTCGCTGTATCGCGACAACATCGCTTCGTGCTCGGCCTGCGGCACCGACGGGTCGGAGAGCCGGTGCTCGATGTCGTGCATCTCGCTCTTGAGCGCCAGCAGCGGCGCGAAGGCGGAGCTGGCTTCCTCGAGCAGCGTGCGTCCGTGGTGGGTGAGGCCGTCCTGCGGCAGGTAGCCGACCGTCAGATCGGCGGGCCGGATGATCGAGCCGGCGTCGGGCTCTTCCAGTCCGGCCAGCATCTTGAGGAGCGTCGTCTTGCCGGCGCCGTTGGGGCCGCACAGGCCGACCCGGTCGCCGGCCGAGAGATGCCAGGTGACGTCCTCGAGCAGCGTGCGCTCGCCGTAGGCCTTGGTGAGACCCGAGAACTGAATCATGGAACGTGGGGCGCCCACGGCGCCGGATCGGGACCGCCGATCTTGGGGATCTTAGCACACCGCCTGTCTGGGAGGGGCACTAACACCAGACCGGAGAACAGCTTAACGCCGACTATAATAGGATTGTAGCGTCGGGTTTCCGCCCGACTTTCAACCGAGGTCGGCCGTCTAAGTACGCGAGTGCCCAGCGTGGGCCTGCGGGTCGGCCCGCTGACCGTCGAGAAAGGAACGCGCGCCTTTCATGTCGTGCACCGACGAGGAGCTGGTCGCCCGCTCCATCGGCGGCGATCTGGAGAGCTTCAATCAGCTCATCCTCCGATGGGAACGGCCCATCTATGCACTCGCCTATCGCACCCTGGGTCGCGAGGAGGAGGCTCGAGATGTCTGTCAGGAGGCTTTTCTACGCGCATTTCGGGGTATCAAGGGCTTCAAGGGCGAGGCGAAGTTCTCGTCGTGGCTCTATCGCATTACGTTGAACCTCTGTCGCGACTGGATGCGCCGCGAGCGCCGCAGTCCGACCGTGCCCACGCCCGACGGGCTCGACGTGCTCACGCTGGCGTCGGCACAACACCATCCGGCCGCGTCGGCTGAGGAGCTCGCGTGGCGCTCAGAGATGGGCCGCCACGTGGGAACGGTGATGGCCAAGCTGCCGGAAGAGCAGCGCACCGCCATCATTCTGAAGGAATACCACGGGCTGACGTTCCAGGAGATTGCCGACCTGCTCGGCTGCCCGTTGAGTACGGTGAAAACCCGGTTGTATCAGGGGCTGAGCGTGCTGCGCCGCGAGCTGGCGACGAGCCTCGAACAGCTACCGAGAGCAAGCGAGAAGAGACGGTCATGAACGAACGACGCGTGTGTGCAGAGCGGGAATCGCTGGTCTCGTTTCTCTACCGCGACGGCGACGAAGTCGAGCGCCGTCGCATCGAACGGCATGTGGAGGTCTGCGCGAGCTGCGCCATCGAGCTGGGCGAGCTGCGCTCGGTGCAGGAGCATCTCGTGGCCTGGGAGCCGCCCGACGTCGAGCTCGGATTCCGGCTCACGCGCGATCCCGAACCGCGTTCGGCCTGGTCGACGTGGCACCTGCCGGCATGGTTGCAGGCGGCGGCCGCGGTGTTCCTGGTGGCGGGTGCAGCGGCGGTGGCGAATCTCGATGTGCGATACGGCGCCGAAGGAATGGTCGTGAGGACCGGCTGGTCCAATCCAGCGCCGGTGACCGCGGCCGATCAGGGACCGGCCTGGCGCGCTGAGCTGGCCGCCTTCGAACAGCGCATTCGTCGCGAGATCAGCCCGAGCGTGTCGCATCCGGTGGAGCCTTCGCTCGTTGCCAGCACCGCCGCGCCACCCGTCGCGACGCTGCAGCCGGGCAGTCAGGCCGATCTGCTGCGCCAGGTGCGCGAGCTCGTTGAGGCGAGCGCGCGGAAACAGCAGCAGGAGCTGGCGCTGCGCATGGCGCAGCTCGCGCGCGATGTCGACGTGCAGCGACGCGCCGATCTGCTGCGTATCGAGCAGGGGTTCGGGCAGATCGAGGGTCAGACCGGTGCAGCCATCGCGCAGCAGCGCGAGTGGATGAGTCAGCTCGTGCGGGTTTCGTCGCAGGGTCGCTAGCGACGGGACGACCGTGGGTGGGTTCGAGCGACGCCCGATGTGCTGGACGCGTGGAGGTCGAGTGGTGAAGCAGTGTCGAATGGTAGCTCTGGCGGGTGCGACCGTACTCGCCGTGCAGGTCGTGCCCTCGTTCGCCCAGTCGACGGCGCCGGTCAGCGCCGAGACGCTCGCCGCGCAGCAGGACCAACTGCAGGCGCGCTATCAGGTTTTCGTGATGGAAGGTGTGTTGGAACGGGCCGTGCAGCACGGCGGACAGTTGCTCAGCCGTCGCGTGCAGGCCGTGATGCCCGACATGCTTCTGCTCGCGGGCGCGGCGCGCGCGCGCGGTTTCCGCCTGGAAGGGTACGGCGTCTTCTTCGACGTCGAGGTGCCCGCCCTCCGGCGCAGCATGGCCTGGAGCTTCCGGATGCTCGAGCAGAACGGACCCGGGCTCGCCAGCGCCGTCGAGTCGCTGCGCCGGCACGTGCAGACGGTCGGTGACCCGCAGGCGCGCCAGGACCTGGAGCAGGCGTTGAGCCGCCTCGAGCTGCAGGTCGGTCCGCTCACGCCGCGCGCAGGGAGTGCCACGCAGTCCGTGACGGCCGAGTCCGCTGGCCCCGGACCATCGGCGACGGTCGTCTCCGCCAGCGCCCAGGCGGCGCCCGACTCCCGGCCGTTGCCAGCCGAGCGTCACCGCCTGCTCGTGGATCCTGGCGAGGCGTACACCCACGAGGTGAAGTCGGCCATCATCGACGCGATGCTCGATCACAGCGGCTCGATCCGGATTGCAGATGGGGAGTGGTTGACGATTGCCGCGCGCGACAACGAGGACCGGCGCCTCTCGCCCGGCGACCCCTACGAGTCGCGCACCATCATGCTGCGAATCCGGGGCGATGATCTGACGGCCTTTCGAACGGGGCAGGTCAGCCGTGACGAAGCGCGTCAGACAGTGGAGGTTCGCGAGTTTTGAACTAAGATACGCCGATGCTGATGGCCCGCGTCCATCTCATGGCGGCGGTTGTGGCCCTGGCGCTGGGAAGTTCGTCCTGCGGAGGCGCGCCGATTGACCTGGCCCAGTCGCTGCAGGTCTTCGACGTCACCTCAGGCTGGTACGACGCGGGCATTGTCGAGGGTTACAAGAACAAGCTCGTACCCAGCCTCACGCTCCGGCTCAGAAACGCGGGACAGACCATCGGGAGCAGCGTGCAGCTCAATGCCGTGTTCCGCCGGGTCGGCGAGGCGGAAGAGTGGGGAAGCACGCTGGTTCGTGCGATAGGACCCGAGGGCCTCGCCTCCGGCGCTGAAACGCCGCCTGTCAATCTCAGATCCGACCTCGGGTACACCGGCACTGATCCACGCGATCGACTGCTCAACAACCGGTTGTTCGTGGACGCCCGCGTCGAGCTCTTCGCCAAGCACGGCTCGGCCCAGTGGGTGAGGCTCGCCGAGTATCGCATCGAGCGCCGCCTGCTGACCGACTGATGGCTGCCCAGCCCGCCGCCGCCCCTGCGCCCCGCCAGCTTCAGCGCCGGCTCGGTCCGCTCGATTCGGCTGCCATTGTCGTGTCCAACGTCATCGGCGGAGGCATCTTCATCACGCCGGTCTTCATCGCCAGCACGGCGCCGCATCCGCTCGCCATGCTCGGGGCGTGGCTGGTCGGCGGACTGCTGGCGTTTGCCGGTGCCATGGCGTACGCCGAGCTCGCCGCGCATCGGCCCCGTGCCGGTGGCGAGTATGTCTATCTTCGCGCCGCCTTCGGACCGCTTCCCGCCTTCCTCACGGGGTGGACGTCGTTCGTCGCCGGCTTCTCCGGCGCAATCGCGGTCAGCGCTCTCGGGCTGGCGACTTACCTCGGCCGATTCATTCCGGCCGCCGCCGACACGACGCCGCTTTTGACCATTCCGCTGCCGTTCATCGAGCTGACCGTGTCGCGCACGTCCCTCGTGGCGTTGCTCGTCGTGGCCCTGCTGAGCCTCGTCCACATCCGCGGGCTCGGTCCGGGCCGTCTGCTCCAGAACTCACTGGCGGTGGTGAAGGTTTCGGCTCTCGTCGCGTTCGTGTGCCTGGGCTTCGCGCTCGGCAGCGGCTCGACCGCCAATTTCACGCAGGGCGAATCGGTCACTTCGGCCGGCTGGTTGCTGGCCCTGGTTCCGGTGATGTTCAGCTATTCGGGCTGGAACGCTGCCGCCTATGTCGCCGAGGAAATTCGAGATCCGGGCCGCAACCTGCCGATTGCGCTCGGCCTCGGGACGCTTGCGGTCGTCGTCATCTACCTGGCGCTCAATCTCCTCTATCTCTACGCGATGCCGGTGACCGATCTGGCCGCTCTCAAGACCGGCGTCGTGGATGCGACCGCCGAGCGGCTCTTCGGCTTCGTGGCCGCCGACGCGCTGGCCGCCTTCACCGTCATCAGCATCGCGGCCAGCATCAGCGCCATGGTCCTCGCCGGACCGCGGGTGTACTTCGCAATGGCACGTGACGGCATTTTCTTTCCGGCAGCAGCACAGGTGCACGGGAGGTTCCATACGCCGGCCGTGGCGATCGTGTGTCAGGCACTCTGGAGCGGTGTGCTGATCCTGTCGGGCACGCTGTCACAGCTGGTCAACTACACAGGCTTTGCCGTGGTGCTCTTTGCGGGCATCGCGGTGCTTTCGCTCTTCGTGTTCAGGATGCGCGACAGCTCGCCGCGGCCCTTCAGCACCTGGGGGTATCCGGTCGTCCCGGCAATCTTCGTCGTGGCGTGCGCCGTGATGGTGATAAACGAGCTCTGGCGCAGCCCTGGAACCTCAGGGGCCGGCTTGCTCGTCATGGCTGCCGGCATTCCCTTCTATTACGTGTTCAAGCGAAGGATGCCCCGCAGCAGCTAGCGATCCCGTCTCCTGGCGGCCTCTCCGGACCCGTTTCCCGTGTTCAAAAGCGCCCACCCCGTGACCAGCGCCAGCAGTCCGTCACTGGCTGCGAAGACGAGAAATGAGGCGGGCGACTGCCGGAGCAAGTGGTCGGTGACGAAGAAGAGCGCCCCTGCGCCTTTCAGAAACGGGCCCATGATCCACAAATAGCCTCGATATCTGTGCGGATCGCGGAAGGGCAGGACGTAGCCCACGCCGATGGCGATGAGAAACAGTCCGTTCAGGTCCGCATGAATCGGCGGGACCGGCTGCGGGACGCCGAATGTCGCGGCGAGGAAATTCCGGGCGAAGAGCAGGCTGACGCCGACGGCGAAGTCGTAGAGTCCCGAGATCGCGGCAATCGTCGACAGCCTGCGCATCGTGTCGTGAGCGATCAGGGCTTCTGCGGCTGGAGCTCGCCCTGATAGGTGATCGTCTCGTCCGCCGGGATGCGAACGTCGAAGGTCAACGTGTCGAATCCGTCCTGGCGAATCTCGATGCGGTGCGCCCCGGGCTCGAGCTTGAGGCGCTGGAACATGCCGTCGAAGCTGTCGACGGTTCCGGCGTAGTACCCGTCGACGAACACATCCGCCGATCGGGGTTTCACCTTCAGGCGGAGCCCGCCATCGGCGGACGACTGCCCGCCACCCCCGCCGTACCCGAAGCCTGGATAGTCGCCGTATTGGTCGCCATACCGGGCACCATACGCCGCTCCGTAGCCAGGGTAACCCCAGAAGAACGGATCGTACATGTAGGAATCGGCGTCGTACGGCGAATAGCCGTACGAGTAGGGATGCCCATACGAGTAGTAGGGGTACGCATACGGAAAGCCGTAAAGGTACGGATACCTGTAGTAGCGCGGCACATGGAGAGACGGACGCTCAGGCACGCGAGGCCCACGCGGCACCGCGACGCCAGTGGCCGGGCGATCACCTCGCTCGCGTCCCGTCGACGGACCCTGCGGCACAACTCGCCCCTCGCGACGGTCGTTGGCGGCATCCGCTTTGGTTCGCTGCCTCGACCCGGTCGACTCGTCCGCTCGCGCCGCGGTGGCACGCCGATCGCGGCCCGCGTCGTCGCGCGGCGCGGCGGCGCGCGGCGCGGCAGCGCGCGGCGCGGCAGCGCGCGGTTTTGCCGTTCGGCCGGCCGGCGATTTCGCGCGTGGAGCAGGTGCCGACGCGCGCGAACCGGGCTTGCCCGACTGCCGGCTCTGCGCGATTCCAGGCATCGGGCTGGTGAGACCCCACAACGCCATGCCTGCGAGCGCCAGCGACAACGGTCTCGAGTGAACCCGCGGCTTCATTGCTTCGAACCTCCGAACGGCGCCCTCCGCAAGAGCGTGGGGCGTACGCTTCTCCTCCTCATTCAAAGCAACTCCACTGCCAATGGCGCGAGACTCTAACTCGCACGAAATGCGGAGGTTCTGTCGACGCTCCTGCCGCGATCGTCATCTGCAGTCTACAGCAGCGCCGCTTCCTTGACACCTTTCGGAGCCGCCGCTAGACTGCGAACGGAGTCACTCCTCGACCATCTCGCCGGCCCGGCCCGATGTTCCACAGCACAACCATCCTCGCAGTGCGTCATGCGAATCGTGCGGTGCTCGCCGGTGACGGTCAAGTCACCTTTGGCGCCACGATCGTCAAACACGGCGCGCGCAAGATCCGGCGGCTTTACAATGATCGTGTGCTGGCCGGCTTTGCCGGCTCGGCGGCCGATTCCTTTGCGCTCTTCTCGCGCTTCGAAGCCAAGCTGGAGCAGTATCGCGGCAACCTCGAACGCTCGGCCGTCGAGCTCGCCAAGGACTGGCGCACGGATCGGGCGCTTCGGCGTCTCGAAGCGATGCTGGTGGTGCTCGATCGCACTTCGACGTTCCTCCTGTCCGGCACCGGCGATCTCATCGAGCCCGATGACGGGATACTGGGGATTGGATCGGGCGGCCCATACGCTCTTGCGGCAGCGAAGGCGCTGGCGCAAACGACGGATCTCGACGCCCGGGCGATCGCGGAACGCGCCATGGCGATTGCCGCGTCGATCTGTGTCTACACCAACACGTCGCTGACGATCGAAGAGCTCTAGTGCCGATTTATCTGCCCGAAAGACTCACCAGCCACGAACCGGGTCGTCTGGCCGACGCGCTGACGCCGCGCCAGATTGTCGCCGAGCTCGACAAGTACGTCGTCGGTCAGCACAAGGCGAAACGGGCGGTTGCCATCGCGCTCAGAAACCGCATGCGCCGCCGCAAGCTGGCGAAGGAGATGGCCGAGGAAGTGGCCCCGAAGAACATCCTCATGATCGGGCCGACGGGCGTGGGGAAGACCGAGATCGCGCGCCGCCTCGCGCGGCTCGCGCAGTCGCCGTTCATCAAGGTGGAAGCCTCGAAGTTCACCGAGGTCGGCTACGTGGGCCGTGACGTCGAATCGATGGTCCGGGATCTCGTGGAGCTCGCCCTGGACATGGTGCGCGAAGAGCGGGTCGTCGAGGTGCGAGCCAAGGCCGAGCAGGCGGGCGAGGAGCGCCTGCTGGATCTGCTCCTGCCGCCGGGCCGCACCGACTCGGAGCCGGACGCCCCGGCCGCGCGCGAACAGGCGCGTCATACGCGTGAGAAATTTCGCGAACAGCTCCGCGCGGGCCGACTCGACGATCGATCGGTCGAAGTCGACGCTCGCGATCGGTCGTTTCCGTCTTTCGAGATTGTGTCGGGATCGAACGTCGAGGAGATCGACATCAACATCAAGGACGCGCTGCCCGGGCTGTTTCAGGGGCGCACGAAGAAACGGCGTCTGCCCGTCCCCGAGGCGCTGGAGCATCTCATCCAGGAGGAGCAGCAGAAGCTGATCGACATGGAGAGCGTGGCGCGCACAGCCGTCATGCGCGTCGAGCAGACCGGGATCATCTTCGTGGACGAGATCGACAAGATCGCCGGGCGCGAGGGCGGCCACGGGCCGGATGTGAGCCGCGAAGGCGTGCAACGCGACATCCTGCCCATCGTCGAGGGCACGACGGTCAATACCAAGCACGGCATGGTCCGCACCGACCACATCCTGTTCATCGCGGCCGGCGCGTTTCACGTGTCGAAACCGTCCGATCTCATTCCCGAGCTCCAGGGCCGATTCCCCATCCGCGTAGAGCTCGACTCGCTCGGACGCGACGATTTCGTACGCATCCTCTCCGAGCCGAAGAATGCGCTTCTGAAACAGTACACGGCGCTCATGGAAACGGAGGGCGTCGAGCTCGGATTCACGGACGAAGCCATCGAAGCCATCGCGGATTTTGCGACGCTGGTGAACGAGCGCACCGAGAACATCGGCGCCCGTCGCCTCCACACCGTCATGGAGCGACTGCTCGACGAGATTTCGTTCGAAGCGCCGGAGCTCAAAGAGACCGCGATCATGATCGATCGCCCGTATGTGGAGCGCATGCTGGCCGACATCGTCAAGAACGAGGACCTGTCCCGGTATATTCTGTGAGTTCGGAGCGGCCCCCCGAGTCAGAGCGCGTCGTTCGATTCTTCAAAGGCGGGGCCTGGCGCAGATGGTCCGCCAGGGGAGCACTGGTGCTCATCCTTGCCACGAGCATTGTGGCAGCCTGCGGGAAGAAGGGACCGCCGCTCGCGCCCCTGGCGCGTCTGCCACGCCCGCCGGCGGAATTCACAGCCCGACGGCTCGGATCGCAGGTCTACGTTCGATTCAAGGTTCCGGAAGCCAACACCGACAACGAGCAGCCCGCCACCCTCCAGGCCGTCGAGGTGTATGCGATGACCGGCAACCCGCGTACGCTCGAGGATTTCCTCGATGTGGGTACGCTGGTCGCGTCCGTCGCGGTGCGGACGCCTGCACCGCCGCCACCGCCGCCTCCGGCTCCGGGGCTTCCGCCGCCACCACCGCCTCCGCCGAGGCTGTACGAGCCCGGCGTCGAGCAAGGAGCGGAGGTTCTCGTCTCCGAGATGCTCACGCCAGAGATGGCCACACCCGTGCTGACCAGAGCCGAGGTGCGGCTGGCGGAAGAGGCGGCGGATGCTGAGCCGTTGCCGACGCCCGTTGTTCGTCGGCCGCTGCTTGGCGTGATTTCCACGCCGCCACTGCTTCGCTACTATGTTGCGGTCGGCGTGAACCGGCGAGGCCGACACGGGCCCAATACGCCACCCGCGGGCGTTCCCCTGTCGGATCCCCCCGAGTCGCCCGCCAAGCCCGCGGTCACCTACACAGCGGATGCCGTCACCGTCACGTGGACGCCGCCGGCGACCGCGCGGCGTGCCGTACAGGAGCCACAAGCTGCGCCACTTGTTGCGCCGGGCGCAATCGCCGGACCGACCGCCGCTCGCGCCGTGCCGCCAGACCCGGGCGGAGCTGGGGCGGGGACACCGCCTGGGGCACCCGCCGCCCGTCCGGCGGCTACGCCTCGTGAGACTGCACCCTCCGCTGCACCTGGCGCTCGGCCGGTGGGCGCTACGTCGGGAGCGGCTCCGCCGCTCGCGCCGGGTGGCGGAACGGCCGGTTCTGCTACACAAGCTGGTCAGGACCCCGCGCCCGCAGCGGGCACGGGAACAGCGCAGCCGGCGATGGAGCTCTATTCGCGTCCGTGGTTTCAGCTGCAACCGCCGAGCGCGTATAACGTGTACGACGTGACGCCGCCGGCGAGGAGCAAGACAGGAACGGTCGCTCCCGCCGAGCCTTCGATCTCCGCAGATGCCATTGTGGCCGGAACCGGGGCCGTGGTCGATCCAGCAGTGGTCGAGGCGCCTTTTCCGCTCAACCAGACGCCATTGCCCCTCCCGACGTTCGTCGACCCGCGCGTGGCGTACGGGTCGGATCGGTGTTACGCCGTCCGGATGATCGAGGCGCGCGGCGCGGCCCGACTGGAGAGCGAGCCTTCGCCGCCCACCTGCATCAAGATCGCGGACGCGTTTGCGCCAGCCGCGCCACGCTCGCTGGCGGCCGTCGCCGGCGAAGGCTCGATCGGCCTCATCTGGGAAGCCAACACGGAGGCAGACCTCGTGGGCTATACGATCTTGCGCGGTGAAGCCGGCAGTGCCACACTTCGCCCGCTGACGACGACGCCGATCAAAGAGACGACCTTTCGCGATGACTCGGCGAAGACGGGTGTCCGCTATGTCTACGCCGTGACGGCCGTCGACAATGCAAAGCCGCCGAACGTGAGCGCCGAGTCGAATCGAGTTGAGGAAACCGCGCGGTAGCCCGGTCGGATATGCCACGCTCGGCCGACCGTCTCGGCCGATCGCGTCGGCAGGAGGGTGCTATGAAGTTGTTCGTCGATTCCGGCAGTGTGCATGACATCGAAACACTGGCAGCCATCGGGATCATCGATGGCGTGACGACGAATCCATCGCTGCTCGCGAAAGAGAAGGGCGACTACCGTCAGATTCTTCGCGATATCTGCCGCATCGTTCAGGGACCGGTCAGCGCCGAAGTCGTCGCCACCGACCACGACGGGATGGTGCGGGAGGGCCGCGACCTCGCCGCGATCGACGAACACATCGTTGTCAAGGTGCCGTTCGGTAAGGAGGGCGTGCGCGCGTGCCGCACGTTGTCGACCGAAGGGCTGCGCGTCAACGTGACGCTGGTGTTCTCGGCGACCCAGGCGCTGCTCGCCGCCAAGACTGGCGCCACGTTCGTCAGCCCGTTCGTGGGCCGGCTCGACGACATTGCCACTTCGGGCATGGATCTGATTGCGCAGCTCGTCGAGATCTTCGACAACTACGATTTCCCCACTGAAGTGCTGGTAGCCAGCGTCCGGCACCCGGTGCATGTGGTCGAGGCGGCGCGCCTGGGCGCCGACATCTGTACGTGTCCCCCCAACGTCTTCGAGGCGATGTTCAAGCATCCGCTGACCGACCTCGGCCTCGAGCGCTTTCTCAAGGATTGGGAAAAGGCGCAAGCGGCCAGGGTCTAATGGACAAGCTCGACACGCTGCGCGATCTCGAACGCCGCGCCGATCTTGGAGGCGGGCCGGAGCGCGTCGACCGCCAGCATCAGGCGGGGAAGCTCACCGCGCGCGAGCGCATGGAGCTGCTGTTCGATCGCGGCACGTTCCAGGAGCTCGACAAGCTGGTCGTGCACCGGTCGCACGACTTCGGCATGGACGAGCAGCGCATTCCGGGTGACGGCGTCGTCAGCGGGCACGGCCGCATCGACGGCCGTCTCGTCTTCGCCTTCGCACAGGATTTCACGGTATTCGGCGGCTCGCTGTCCGAGACCAACGCGCTCAAAATTGTCAAGATCATGGATCTGGCGATGAAGATGGGCGCGCCGATCGTCGGCTTGAACGATTCGGGAGGCGCCCGCATCCAGGAAGGCGTGATGTCGCTCGGCGGCTACGCCGACATCTTCCTGCGCAACACGCTGGCCTCGGGTGTCGTCCCGCAAATCTCCGCTGTCATGGGCCCCTGCGCGGGCGGGGCGGTCTATTCGCCGGCCATCACGGACTTCATCGTCATGGTCCGCCACACCAGCTACATGTTCGTCACCGGGCCGGACGTGATCCGCACGGTGACGCACGAGGACGTGACCAAGGAAGAGCTCGGCGGCGCGGCGACGCACAACGAAAGGAGCGGTGTCGCGCACTTTGCGGTAGACGACGATCGCGCGTGCCTGGCGCTCATCCGCGAACTGCTCGCGTTCCTGCCTGCGAACAATCTCGAGGCTCCGCCGCGGCGAACCGCCACCGACCCGTCCGATCGCGCCGATGACGGCCTCGATCGGCTGGTCCCGGAGTCGCCGAACCAGCCCTACGACATGCTCGACGTGATCCGGCGCATCACCGACGATGGTGAGTTCCTCGAAGTGCACGAACACTTCGCGCGGAACCTGATCGTTGGATTCGCGAGACTCGCGGGCCGACCGGTCGGTCTGGTCGCCAATCAGCCCGCGCACCTCGCCGGCACGCTCGACATCGACGCATCGGTGAAAGGAGCGCGGTTCGTGCGATTCTGCGACGCGTTCAATATTCCGCTCGTCACCTTCGAAGACGTTCCTGGCTTCCTTCCCGGCACTGTGCAGGAGTACGGCGGCATCATCCGGCACGGCGCGAAGCTGCTCTACGCCTTTGCGGAAGCGACGGTTCCCAAAGTCACGGTGATTACGCGGAAGGCGTACGGGGGCGCATACTGCGTCATGGCCAGCAAGCACCTTCGCACCGACTTCAACTTCGCGTGGCCAAGCGCCGAGATCGCCGTGATGGGTCCCGAGGGCGCGGTGAACGTCCTGTACCGCCGCGACCTCGAGCAAACCGCCGAAGCCTCGACGGTGCGGGCGGGCCGGACAGCGGAGTTCCGCGAGAAGTTCGCCAATCCGTACATCGCGGCGGCTCACGGCTTCATCGACGAGGTCATCCCTCCGCGCGCCACGCGTCAGAAGCTCATCACGGCGCTGGCCGCGCTCGAGACGAAACGCGACAAGAATCCTCCGAAGAAGCACGGCAACATCCCGCTCTGACGCTCCGCTCGGCGCCGGCTGCCTGGTCGGTTCGGCCGGGAGCCCGATGCTAGAATGGAAGGCGTATGTGGCCTGCCTGGCGGTATTCCCGAATCGACGGCCGGTGTCCGCGCCGGACGTGTCGAGCCCGCAGCTGACGGGGCGCCGAGCGCTCGTTGACCAGAATTCTCATAGCAAACCGCGGCGAGATTGCCGTGCGGCTGGTGCGCGCGTGTCGCGAGCTGGGCCTCCGCTCGGTCGCCGTCTACTCGGACTGCGATCGCACGGCGCTGCACGTCCGGCTCGCCGACGAAGCGTGCCATCTTGGCGGCAACCTGCCGTCGGACAGCTATCTGAACATCCCGCGCATCATCGACGCGGCACGACGCTCCGGCGCCGACGCCGTCCATCCGGGCTACGGGTTCCTTGCCGAGAACGGTGACTTCGCCCGTCGATGCCGCGAAGCCGGCCTCGTCTTCATCGGTCCTTCGCCCGAGGTCATCGATCTGATGGGGAGCAAGACGGCGGCGCGCCGCCTGGCCGTGGACGCGGGCGTGCCCGTCGTGCCGGGAACCGAGCAGCCGCTCGGTGCGGACGTGCCGCTCGACGCTGTCGCAGGGCTCGCCGTCGAGGTCGGCTATCCGCTGCTCGTGAAGGCTGTGGCCGGCGGCGGTGGCAAGGGTCTGCGGCGGGTGGAGACGCCGGCCGAACTTGCCGACGCCGTGCTCGCGGCACGATCGGAAGCGCAGTCGTCATTTGCCGACTCGGCAATCTATCTCGAACGCCTGCTCGTCCGCCCTCGTCACATCGAGGTTCAGCTGCTCGGCGATCACCACGGCACCGTGGTGCCGTTCGTGGAGCGCGAATGCTCGATTCAACGCCGCCATCAGAAGGTGATCGAGGAGAGCCCGTCGCCGGGTCTGTCGGTCGAGACGCGCCGGGCGCTGACCGCCGCAGCCGCCGCGGTGGCGCGGAGGGCGGCCTATACCAGCGCCGGCACCATCGAGTTCCTGCTGGACGGCGATGGCCGCTTCTATTTTCTGGAAATGAACACGCGCCTCCAGGTGGAGCATCCCGTGACGGAGCTGGTCACCGGAGTCGACCTGGTCCACTGGCAGATTCGCATTGCGCGTGGCGAGCGGCTCGAGCTCGATGCCGAAGAGCTGCTGCGCCCGCGCGGGCACGCGATCGAGTGCCGAATTTATGCCGAGGATCCCGACCGTGGGTTTCTTCCCTCACCTGGCCGGATCGAGACCCTCCGCCAAGCGGCGGGTCCCGGCATCCGGGAAGATTCGGGTGTGACCGCAGGCTCCGACGTGCCGGTGCACTACGACTCGCTGATCTCCAAGCTGATTGTCTGGGGGCCCGATCGGTCCGTTGCGCTGGCGCGCCTGCGGCGGGCTCTCGGCGAATACCATGTGGCGGGCGTCGAGACAATCCTTCCGTTCTTCCGCTGGATTGTCCATGACGCCGATTTTGCGGCCGGCCGCCTCGACACGGAGTTCATCGACCGGGCGCTGGCCGAACGGAACGGGCGTCCATTCCGGGAAGAGCCGCACGGCTCCGACACGGCGGCCATGGCGGCGGCCATTTACGCCTACCTGACGCCGTCCGCGACGGCTCTCCGGTCCGTCGAGCTTGGCTCAGGTGAGTCGAGCGCGTGGACGCGACAGGGGCGGCGTGAGGGGTTGCACTGAACGTGGTGTTCGAAATCACGATCGACGGCCGCCAATGGACGGTCGGAGTCGAAGCTCGCGGGGGCAAACTGGCGGTGGAGTGCGAGGGGCGCCTGATCCAGGTCGATGCGGCACGGGTGCCCGGAGGCCTCTCGCTCATCTTTCCGGATGACGGCCTTGCCAGCCGCGAAGCCATGGTTCGCGAGGGCTCGAGGTCGGGGGAGCTCGTCATCGACGTCGCTGGCGCCGCATTTCGCGCCGCGGTGCAGCCCGCCGGTCGGTGGTCCCTGGGACCGAGGACCGTGAAAGCCACGAATGCTCACGGTCGGCAGCGTATCGTCGCGCCCATGCCTGGACGGATCGTCCGGGTGCTCGTGCACGCCGGCGATCGGGTCGAACCCCGGCAGAGCCTGGTGGTCATCGAAGCCATGAAGATGGAAAACGAGCTTCGGTCCTCGGCCGCTGGTGTCGTGGTGGCCGTCGAGGCGGTTGAGGGCGCCACCGTAGACGCTGGTACGGTGCTGGTCATCGTCGAATGATGGGAATGGGCAAGTCGACGTGCTGAGTGAATCCTGGCGGAACCTGCGGGCCGGCTGGCAGGCGTCGCGCGTGCGGACTCTCTGGAAGTATGTGAGGCGCACGCTCGCCGTGTTCGTCGCGCTGGTCGCGGCGGCCGTCGTGTCTTCGTTGACGCTCGATCTCGGCCCCCGCGTGCGGGCTCTGGCGGAGCGCGAGGGATCGAAGCAAATTGAGCGGCCGATGCACATCGGGCGGTTGTCGATCCGCCTGTTGACGGGCACCTTCATTCTCGAGGATTTCACGATCGAAGGGCTCACGCCGGAGGATCGTCCGTTCCTGAAGGCGAAACGCATCGCCGTGTCGATGCCCTGGTGGACCATCGTCCGCCGCGAGGTGCTGATCGACTCGGTCGACATGAGCGACTGGCAGATGGTGGTCGAGACGTTTCCGGGCAACCGCAACAATTTCCCGCGGTTCACACGGGGGCCCGCGCCGCCTCCTGGCCAGCGCCGGTTCACGACCACGGTCCAGTACGCCAGGGCTCATCGCGGCGAGCTCACCTTCGAGGATCATGCCGTGCCATGGAGCACGGTCGCGCGCAACCTGGACATCGATGTCGCCAAGCTCGGCGAGTATCGCGGTCACGCCAGGTTCTCGGGTGGCACCGTCAAAGTCATGAACTACGAGCCGATGAGCGCAGCGATGCGCGCCTCGTTCGTCATTCGCAACAACAAGATCGTGTTCGATCGCGTCAACCTCGACACCGACGGCGCCGAGACGTTCGTGACGGGCGAGGTGGACCTGCCGCGATGGCCCGAGCAGCTCTATCAGGTGCGTTCGCGCATTCACTTTCCGCGCATGCGCGAGCTCTTCTTCGCGCGCCAGACCTTCAGGCTGCAGGGCGACGGTGAGTTCGTCGGGACCTTTCACCTCTTCAAGGGGGGGCGGCGGCTCACGGGATCGTTCTCGAGCGAATCGGCGGGCGTGAACGATTTCCGCTTCGGCGCGCTCGAGGGCGAGCTCGACTGGCGGCCGAACCGCTTCGATGTCACCAAAGCGACCGCGCGCTTCTACGACGGCGACGTGGCGTTCACCTACTCGATGGCGCCCATTGGCGTTCGCGGGAAGCCAGCCGTCGCGCGCTTCGACACGACGTATACCGATGTTCAGCTCGCCGGGTTCACGGATTTTCTCGAGTTGCAAGGCATACGGCTCGCCGGACTGGCGTCGGGCCGCGCGCTGCTCGAATGGCCGCTCGGCAGATTCTCGGACAGACGTGGCGAGGGTGAGATGACGGTTGCGCCGCCCTCCGGCGAACGCGTGCTCCCACGTCTCCCGCCGCGCCAGCTGGTCGGCGAAAGCGCCGACGCGCAGTTCGGCCCCGAGTGGGGTCCCTTCAGCGCGCACAGGCCGGCGGGTCACGTGCCGGTTGCCGCGAGCCTCCGCTATCGGTTCGAACCAGAATTCATTCAGCTCGAGCCGGGCTATCTCGCCACCGGGCACACCCATGTCGAGTTTCAGGGACGCACCGCCTGGGGCTCCGCGTCGCGCATTCCCTTCCGCGTGCTGAGCGCCGACTGGCAGGAGAGCGACCGCCTGCTGGCTGGAATCCTGACGGCCTTTGGCACCAACACGCGTGCCGTGCCCATTGGCGGCTGGGGCGAGTTCACGGGCATCATGCTCGGTGAGTTCCGCCGGCCGCGGGTCGAGGGTCACTTCGAGGGCGATGGGCTGCGCGCCTGGAACGTCGAATGGGGGCGAGCCTCCGCGGACGTCGTCATCGAGAACGGCTACGTCGACGTCAGCGAGGGAATGATCCGCAAGGGCAATTCGGCGATTCGGACGAACGGACGCTTCTCGCTCGGATATCCGCGCCGCGACGGAGGCGAGGAAATCAATGCCCGCGTCCAGATTACGGAACGGGAAGTCGCCGATCTCCGGCGGGCGTTCGGGCTCGACGACTATCGCCTCGACGGCCGGCTGTCGGGCGAGTTCCACCTGTACGGCAAGTACGAGACGCCTTTCGGCTTCGGTCTCCTGACCGTAGAAGACGGCGTGGCATACGGGGAGACGTTCGAACACTTCGAGAGCGCCCTCCGCTTCGAAGGAGCGGGCGTACGGCTGGATGCCGCGAGCGCTCGAAAGGGAGAAGGCACCGTCACAGGCGCCGCATTCATCGGCTGGACCGGCGGGACCTACTCGTTCAACGCCGCAGGCCGTCGTATTCCGCTCGAGGACGTCTCGTCGCTGAAATTTTCGCGCGCGCCGCTTTCGGGCCTGCTCGAGTTCTCGGCGGAGGGCAGTGGCACGTTCGAGTCGCCGCGGTACGACGTCGAAGCCAGGATCAGCGACCTCTTCGTCGGCGACGAGGGGATCGGAGCCGTCACCGGCACCATGGCGGTGCGCGGCGATCTACTGACAATCGGCCTGGAGGCCGCATCGCCACGGCTCGCGGTGTCGGGCACGGGACGGATCAGCCTCAACGAGCAGGCCGACGTAGAAGCCACGCTGCGATTCACCGACACGTCGCTCGATCCGTACGTCCGGATCTTCGAGCCACGACTTTCCCCGTTCACGACGGCCGTGGCCAGCGGCGGCATTCGCATCGTGGGCGAGCTGACCGACCTGAACCACCTGCTCGTGGACGGCACGGTCGATCAGCTGCAGCTCAGTCTGTTCGACTACGCCCTGTCCAATGCCGGCCCGGTTCGACTGGCGTTGGACCGCAACACGCTGAGGCTCAGCGAAGCCAGGCTCGTCGGAGAGGGCACTGAACTCGATTCTGGTGGCTCGGTGGATCTGCAGAGCCGGCGCATCGAGATGCGTGCCACCGGCAACGCGGGCCTCGGAATTCTCCAGGGCTTCTTCCGCGACCTGCGGAGCGCCGGGCAGGCCCGGCTCGAAGCTTCGGTCAGCGGGCCGCTTGACGCCCCGATCTTCGGCGGCAGCGCCTCGATTACGGCTGGACGCATCCGCCATTTTTCGCTTCCGCACGCGCTCGACAACATCGACGGACGTGTGACCTTCGACCAGCGCGCCATCCGCTTCGATGAGCTCGCGGCCACCCTGGGCGGAGGACGGGTGCAGTTCGGCGGACGCGTCGGGCTCACCGGGTACACCGTGGGCGATCTCAATCTCACCGCGACCGGACAGGACATGCGCCTGCGCTACCCGCCCGGCGTTCGCTCGGTGGTCGACGCCGACCTCACGTTGCGCGGGTCGCCCAGCCAACCGCTACTGTCCGGTACGGTCACGGTGAAGAGCGCCGAATGGACCGAGCGGATCAACACCAGCGGTAATATCTTCGAGCTGGCGACCGGCGGCGGCGATCAAGCGCCCGCGGCGCCCGCAGCCGAGACGTTTCCGCTGCGCTTTGACGTCCGGATCCTGGCGCCAGACACGCTTCGAATCGAGAACAACGCCGCCCGACTCGTGCTCAGCGCGGATCTCGTCCTCGGCGGGACCTTCGACCGGCCCACGCTGTTCGGCCGGGCCGAGGTGGCGCGCGGCGAGGTGCTCTTCGAAGCGAAGCGCTACATCGTGACACGCGGCAGCGTGGACTTCAGCAATCCCACACGCATCGAGCCCTTCTTCGACGTCGAGGCTGAGACCCGCGTTCGGGTTCCAGGCCAGACCTACCAGGTGATCCTCAGGGCCGCCGGCACGCCGCAGCGTCTCGACGTGGAGCTCAGCTCCGATCCGCCGCTGTCTCAGGTCGACATCGTGTCTCTGCTCTTCGGCGACGTGCGGCCCACCCAGGATGCGGAGCTCAACGCGCTGCGCACCCAGGACGTGGCCGAGCAGCAGCTCCTGCAGTCGCGGGCGGCCCGTCTCCTGGCCAGTCCGATTTCGTCTGGCGTCGAACGGGTCGTCGAGCAGACCTTCGGCGTGGACACGTTCCAGATCACGCCGTCGCTCGTCGATCCCTATCAGCAGTCGTCGCGGCTCAATCCTTCCGCGCGTGTGACAATCGGCAAGCGCATCTCGGACCGCGTGTACCTGACCTTTGCCCGCAGCCTCACCGCCTCGAGCCGCGATCAGATCATCCTGCTCGAGTACGACCAGAGCGACCGGTTCTCGTGGATCCTGACGCAGAACGAGGACCAGAGCTACTCGCTCGATGTTCGCGTGAGACACACCTTTTGATGCGCCCATCGTGGAGGCTTGCCGTCATCGCGCGTCTGGCGGCGCTCGCCGCGGTCGTGGCGTGCCCCATCGGTACGAGCGCGGCGCAGATTGAGGATTTTCTGGATCGGCCGCTCGTGGAGATCCGGCTCCTGCAGGAAGGCCAATCTCTGGACGACGCCGCCGTGTGGGAGCTCGTCCAGACACGCGTCGGAGAGCCCCTTCACCTCCAACAGGTCCGCGAAACCATTGCGCACCTCTTCGGGTTGGGCCGCTTCCAGGACATTCGTGTCGTGGCCGCACGGGTCGAATCCGGCGTGAGCCTCACCTACGAGCTCGTCCCTCTCCATGCGGTCGGGCGGATGGAGTTTCGGGGGTCGCCGGGACTTTCCGAGAGCCGCCTGCGGTCCACCATCGTCGAACGCTACGGCACGGCGCCCTCCGTGGGGCGCGCGGCGAACATGGTCGAGACGCTCACGGCGCTCTATAGCGACCATGGGTACCAGCATGCCACCGTAAAGGTCCACACCGAGGTCGAACACGCTCCGGAGCGCACGACGCTGGTGTTCGTGACCGAGTCGGGGCCGCAGGCCATGATCGATGGCGTCAGCATCGAGGGGAACCCGCTGCAGCCTCGCGGCCAGCTGCTCGGTCGGCTGAACGTGGAATCCGGCACCGCCTACGACCGCCCCGACATTCTCGCTGGCATCGAGCGCGTCACCGACGACTTGCGAGAGCGCGGCTACTACGAGGCGCGGCTCGATCATCGTGCCGCGTTCAGTGCCGATGGAAAGTCGGTCGAGGTGACGATTAATGTCGACCCTGGACCGCATGTGGAGGTGGTGTTCGAGGGCGACCCGCTGCCGTCGCGTGAACGCACCGAGCTCGTGCCGGTGCGCCGGGAGGGATCCGTCGACGAGGACCTGCTGGAGGATTCCAAGCGAGCGATCGAGACGTATCTGCACAATCAGGGGTATCGAGACGCCGTTGTGGAGGTGACACGCAGCGGCGACGAACGGGAGCAGCGCATCGTGTTCTCGGTGGCGCGCGGTCCACGCTACGTCGTGAGCGAAGTGACCTTCGACGGCCTCCAATCGCTGACCTCCAGCGCGGTGGAGCAGCTCCTGCGAGTCGAAGCGGGCGATCCGTTCGTGCGGGCCGACCTCGACGCGGCGTTGGGCCGGCTGGCCGAAGCGTACCGCCGAGTGGGCTTCGTGGGGGCGAGCGTGAAGGTCGACGTCGCCTCGCCGCCGCCTGTCGCCGGCGCGCCGGGTCGCACGGAGATTCCAGCCGCCCTTCGGGTGACGGTCACCGAGGGCGTCCAGACCGTCGTGGGAGACGTCACCTTTATGGGCAACGAGGCGGTGCCCTCGGAGATGCTCAGCTCGGGGCTATCGCTCCGCACCGGCGAGCCGTACTACCCCCTCGTCTCACCACCGATCTCGACGCCGTGGTGCTGCAGTATCTCAACCGCGGCTTCCAGACGGCCAGTGCCGACGCCAAGGTGGAGTTCAGCCCGGACAAAACCCGCGCGAACATCAGCTTCGTGATCGCCGAAGGCCCTCAGGTGTTCATCGACCATATCCTGGTGGTCGGCAACAACCGGACCCGCGTCGAGACCATTCAACGCGAACTGGTCGTGAGAGAGGGCCAGCCCCTCAGCTTCAGCGACATCATCGAGAGCCAGCGCCGCCTGAGCGCCCTCGGCCTGTTTCGGCGCGTGCGGATCACCGAGCTCCGGCACCCGAGCTCCGAAACCAGGCGCGATCTGCTCGTGACGGTCGAGGAGGGCCCGCTCACGACAGTGGGCTACGGCCTGGGTGTCGAAGGAGGCCGCCGCCTCCGCCGGACCGAGGAGGAAGAAGGCGCTGTCGAGGTGTTCGAGTTCGTGCCGCGGGGATTTTTCGAGATCGGCCGGCGCAATCTGTGGGGCAAGAACCGGTCAATCAACCTCTTCATGCGCGCCACGCTCCGCGAGCGCGAAACGTTTCCAGCCGATCCCTCGCCCGAGAATCCCGATCCGCCGCCGCCAGACGGCACCTACGGCTTCAACGAATACCGGGTGCTGGGCACGTTTCGCGAGCCCCGGGTGTTCGGCACGGCCGCCGACGCGCTCGTCACGGCTTATCTGGAGCAAGGCGTGCGATCCAGCTTCAATTTCAACCGCCGGGGGGTCCGTGCGGAAGTCGGCAAGCGCGTGACTCGGACACTCAGCCTGGCGGGACGCTACTCGTTCGACCGCACCCGGCTCTTCGACGAGCAGATCGCTCCCGAGGATCAAAACGACATCGACCGGTTGTTTCCCCGCGTCCGCCTGTCGGCATTTTCGGCGTCGGCCCTCCATGACACGCGCGACGATGCCCTCGATCCCGCCAGGGGCGGGATGGTCGGCATCGATGGCGAGGTGGCGGCGCGCGCGATCGGTTCGGAAGTTGGGTTCGCCAAGACGTTTCTGCAGGGGTTCATCTACCGGCGGCTTCCCAGCACGCGGCGGATCGTGTTTGCCGGCGGCGCGCGTCTTGGCGTGGCCACGGGCTTTCCCCGCGAAGTGACCAGCACGGACGAGAACGGCAACCCGATTCTGGATTCGGACGGCAATCCAGTCATGGAAGAGCTGCGGGACGTGCCCGCGAGCGAGCGGTTCTACGCAGGAGGAGACACCACCGTCCGCGGTTTCGCGCTCGATCGACTGGGCCGGCCCGATACGTTCGACGCCGACGGGTTTCCGAAGGGCGGCCACGCCCTCGTGATCTTCAACGCAGAACTCCGGGTCCCGGTCTGGCGGGATGTTGGAGCCGTCGGCTTCGTGGATTCCGGCAACGTCTTCGCGCTCGTCGACGATCTGGATCTGTCGCTCATCAAAGGCGCCGCCGGGTTCGGCATTCGCTACCGATCGCCGATCGGCCCATTGAGGATCGACCTGGGCTTCAAGCTGACGCGCGATCGCTTCGCCAACGGCGAGCTCGAGCGCCGTACGGCGCTGCACATCAGTCTCGGTCAGGCCTTCTGATGTGCGAGCGGCGACGCGTGGCGGGCGGGCGCCGATGCGTGGCGGGCGAGCGGCGACGCGTGGCGGGCGAGCGCCGATGCGTGGCGGGCGAGCGCCGATGCGTGGCGGGCGAGCGCCGATGCGTGGCGGGCGAGCGCCGGCGCGTGGCGGGCGAGCGCCGGCGCGTGGGGGGAGAGCGAGGTCAGCTGGCGGCAGTCGTCGCGCTGGTCTCGGTTCTCGTGGCGGGCGCGCGTGCCCAGGAAGTCATCGAACGCGTGCTGGCCGTCGTGGAGGGGCAGATCGTGACGCTGTCCGATGTGCGCGGGGCGCTGGCTCTGGGTCTGGCGCCTGACCCGCCTCAGGGCGCCGACCCCGTTGGTGCCGTACTGATCCGGCTCATCGATCGCGAGCTGATGCTCCGCGAAGTGCAGCGCTATCTGCCGCCGGAGCCAGCGAAGACCGATGTCGAGCAGCGGCTCGGCCGTGTCCGGTCCCGGTTCCCGTCGGAGACTGCGTTCCGGGCCGCGCTGGCGCAAACGGCGTTCGACGATGAACGTCTGAGAGATTGGGTTCGCAACGACCTGCGCATCGAGGAGTACCTGCGAGATCGATTCGCGTCCGCCGGACAGCTCACGGAGGAAGAAATTGACGTCTATCTGAAACAGCGCCAGGCAGAGCTGACCCGCGAGGGACGGTCCGCGAGCGAGATGCGCGACCTGGCTCGTGCCTCGCTCGCCGAGGAGCGCCGCACCGGCCTGATCGACGAGTGGCTCGCCGGACTCCGCCGGCGGGCGGACGTCGTCAATCTCTATTTCGTCAGTCCCGGCTGACGGCCGCCGCGCTCGGTGAGCTCCTGAAAAAGCTTCACGAGCTCCACCGTCACGACATCCCAGGAGAACGTCGCCTCGACAATCTGCCGGCTGACGTGGCCCATGACCGCGAGCCGTTCGAGATTGGCCAGCGCAGTGGCGATTGTGCTCGACAACGGCCTCGGCTCCCCCGGAGCGACCAGCCAGCCGTTCCGTCCATCGTGCACCTTGTCGGGAAGCCCCCCGGCACGCGTCGCGATGACGGCGCGACGGTGCGCCATGGCTTCGAGCGTGACGAGTGAGCTGCCCTCGTAGAGCGTGGGATGCACGAAGAGTGTGGCCGCTTCATACCACGCGTGCAGCTCGTCGTCGTTCACCCGGAGCGTCATGAGAGTCCGATTGCGGATGTCGAGCTCTCGCACGATTCGCTCTAGGCGGGGGCGGAACGGTCCGTCGCCGACGAGGACCCATCGCCAGGCGAGCGAAGGTATGGCGGCCAGCGCCCGCGCCAGTACATCGAAGCCTTTGTTCTGCTCGATTCGTCCGACGCTCAACAGGAGAGGCTCGTTCGAGCCGCAGCCGGCGCGCGCCCGGAGCTTCGAGCTGACGTCAATCGGGACGGGCCGATCGCACACCTCGAGATCCACGGCGTTCGGTACGACACGGATGCGATCGGCCGGGATGCGGAGCGCGTGGCGCACGGTGGGCTCGAGCGATCGATCCGTGGCGATGACACAATCGGCGGCACGGGCGCACGCACGGACCGCCGCGCGAAGCGGCGCGTAGGCCAGACGCTTCGTTCGTCCGATCGCCCAGCTGGCGCCTGACGCGCCAAACTCCTCGAGCCCTTGCGGGTTGAATACCAGCGGCGCCGAAACGTCGCCGCCTCTGCGGCGTCGCGCATACCCGAGCGCGCTCGCGCCCAGGCCGTAGACGAGGTCGATGCGGCCGGCGCTGACGAGTTCGGACGCCAGCCTGCCGGCCCGCAGGCCGAACAGGAGGTACGCCGTGCTCCGATCGATCACCGTGGTGCCGCGGCGGCCGGCGAACGGAAACGTGGTGTAGGGCACGAAGTGCGTGCTGGCTGCGCCCTCGAGCGCACGCGCGGACCCGGTGGACGGGCGGGTAATCAGGTGCACCTCGACGCCAGCTCGCGCCAGCTGGCGGACGAGATCGCCGGTGTGACGTTCGAGCCCACCGTGCGCGTGCAATGGCCACACCGAGCGTGCGACGACCGCGACACGAAGAGCGGCTGACAGTGGCGCGCTCACAACGGCAGGGCACCCGTCGGACCATTCGTTCGGTGCGGGCGCATGACCGATTCGTAGAGCGCCTCGACGCGAGCGACGACGCGCGGCGCGTCGAATGCCTCGTGAACGAGTTCACAGGCGGCACGGCCCAGGCGGGCCGCCAGGTCGGGATCAGCGGTGAGCCTGGCTATGGCGGCGCCGAGCTCCTCGGGCGAGTCTGCCAGCAACCCGGTTTCCTCGTGGCGGACGATGTCGCTCGTGCCGCCGGTATTCATGGCCGCGATGGGCACGCCCAGCGCGGCCGATTCGAGGAGCACGCGGCTCAGCGATTCTGGCCCATGGGAGGGAAAGACGAGGAGGGAGGCGTGCTTCATCCATCCGAGCGTCTGCTCGCGCGGCAGCCAGCCGGTAAAGCGCACGGCGCGGCCCGAGACGGCAGCCTCCCGTTCCAGGCGCGTCCGATCGGGGCCGTCACCGACGATGACGAGCGGCCACCTGAAGTTCGCACTCGACAAGGCATTCCAGAGTTTCCCAACGCCCTTGTTCGGTGCCAGTTTGCCGACGTAGAGCGCGTAGGGGCCATCCATCGGACACGGAGCCTTCACCGCCGTCGCACGAATGGTGTCGATATCCACGGGGTTCGGAATGACATGAAGCCGCGACGTTTCGAGCCCGGGCACCCGATCGACAAGGTCGCGCGCGATACGTGACGCCACCGCGATGACGGCATCGGCCCGCACCAGGCTGCCGGACTTCGTCGCGAGGTTGCGACGCATATACGGGATGAGGGGCAGCGCGAAGGGCCATGCGGCCCCTGCTCGCGGCCGGACGCAGTGGGTCATGCGCGCAGCGGAGCAGCCCGGACAGAGGATGCCTGCGTCGGGATCGAGCATGAGGTCGGACCAGTAGCAGACCGGCCAGTAGTCGCGCACGGTGCAGACAACGGGCAGGCCCGTTGCGCGCGCGGCCGCCACGGTTGGCGGCGTTGTCAAGACGTGCTGCGCGTGAAGCAGATCGACACGCGATTGCCTCACCAGCTCGACGAGGATTCGGCTCATTTGTGCGTAGAGCCTTTCGTTCTTGTAGTAGTTGCGCACAAATGGGATGGATGGCGCCCGAAACGCGTGCTCGCGAACCTCGAGCCCGTCGTACTCCCGTGTGAACGAGTCCCGCCCGCCCGGACGCGCCTGCAGAACGACTGGTTCGTGTCCGCGCTTCAAGAGACCGCGGGCGAGCTCGAAGGTGCTCCAGCCGCTGCCTCCGCAGTTTGGGGGGAAGGAGTCGGTTGTGATCAGGATGCGCACGAATCCGGTGTCCTACCGCCGCCGCGCAAGGCTGGCCAGTAGGGCCTCCTCCAGGCGAGAGCAGTGATGCGCCCAGCTGAACTCGGCAACGGCTCGCGCGCGCGCAGCCTGGCCGAGCCGGGTTCGAAGCGCCGGATCGGCGAGTCGATCGAGTGCGTCAGCGAGTGCATCGCTCTTTCCGGCATCGTACAGCACGGCCTCGCAATCGTCGCTGACGATCTCGGTCAAGCGGTCGATGCGAGGTGCCACGACCGGAAGCCCGCTGGCCATGTACTCGAACACTTTGAGAGGCGACCAGAAGAAGTCGAGGGACAGCGGTCCATGCGCGCGCGGCTCGAACGGCGCGACGCCGATGTCGGCGGCCGCCAGCGCCGCAGGCATTGCCGCGTGCGGCACGGCGCCCGTGAAGCTCACGCCGTCGAGTCCGGCCGCTGCCGCGCGGACGCGGCCGAGCTCGGGTCCGTCGCCAATCAGCACGGCATCCACGCCCGGCCCCTTGCGTTGGCGCAGCTTCGAGATGGCCGTCACGAGATTCAGCGCGCCATGCCAGCGACGGAACGCGCCGGCGAAAACAGCCACTGGGTGGCCGGGCCGCCTCGCATAGGGCACCGCTCCCACGACATCCGGCCGGAACCTGTCCGTGTCGGCGCCCCATTCGATCCGAAGAATCCGCTCCGCGGGGACCCACGTCGGCACGATCCGCACGCTGGGCGTGACGATGAGACCCGCAGCCCGACACTGCCAGTCGCGCCACCTGCGCATCGGCTCGACAAGAAGGGCGCGATCGACGAAGTGCTTAGGCGAACCGGGATAGTCGATTACTGGTGCATTCACCTCCAGCACGGCCAATGCGCCAGTCTCCACAGCGGCGCGTACACCTTCACCGCCGAAATTGTAGTACCGCTCGATGATGGCATCTGGCGCGACTCGTCGTGCGAGGGTGAGCACGTCGCCGCTGCGCATCCACCGGAGCTGGCGTCGCGCGAGCGGCGGGCGCATCTCGTGCCACACGGCGCCGTTGGAGGGGAAGCCCTGCTCGCCGGGCATGGCCAGCACGTGGACCTCATGACCCCGCGAGGCCAGACCCCGCGCCACCGCTTCCACGTGCACGGCACCGCCGACCGGCCCGGGAACCGTCTGATCGATTGCCGCGTAGAGAATTCTCATGGGCCGCCCGGCGGCTCCTTTACGAGCAGCGCGAAAAATGGGCCGGAGCGGGTCGATCCGAACAGCCACAGGTCGATCTTCATCAGCCACGTCACGGCTCGAAGCGCGCGATAGACGAATCCCTGCTTCGCGACCATGCGCTTCCCGGCCGCGCGCGCCTGGCGCGCTGCGGCTTCCGGTTGCTCCCGGCTCCTGACGGCGAGCGTCGCGGCCCGTTCCGCCAGGCGGAGCAGGATGTTCTCGACGAATCCACCGACGAGCGGTGTGTAATAGCGGATGCGGTCGATCCGGAACCCCGCGCGCCCGACCGTCTCGGTCAGATCCGGCACGTCGGCGAGCGGATTGACGTGATCGGACTTGCGCAGTCGCTCCTGGCGGAGGTCGATCAACCCGGCGCGGTCGAGGGCGGCCGCCGCGCGGTTGATCCAGCGAAGCCCGATGGCGATGGACGCGTTCTTTCGGACATGACTGTAAACGAAGAGCCGTCCGTCGGGCCTCAGCACTCGGCTCGCCTCGGCCAGCATCGGCTCGAGCGCTTCGCGTGAGAGATGTTCGAGGACGTCGAGCGCGTACGCCTTGGTGAATGCCCCGTCGGCGAATGGAAGGCGGCGCAGATCGCCAAGCACGAGATCCATGCGATCGCGTGCCTGCTGTGCGAAATAGGGACTCACGTCGATCCCCACGCCGTACCCACCGAGTTCAGCGTTCCACAGTAGTGCGCGTCCGCTGCCGCAGCCGAGGTCGATCACGGTGTCGTCCGGCCCGAGGTCGAGAAACTCGCGCAGCACGTCGTTGCGCAGTCCCGCCGACAGCACCGGAGGCGCGACGCTGGCCTGCCTCGCATCGGCGTGGAGCGCATCGTCCAGATACCGTGTTTGTTCGTCGAAGGCGCGAAGCGGCCGCAAATCGAAGAAGCCCTGATCGGCCTGCGGATACACGGAGGCGCAGGACTGGCAGCTCAATCGATTGGAACCGCGCGCCAGCGAGCCCCCGCAGGAGGGGCAACGCACCAGCGTGAGCAACCGCTCGGACGTCATGCCGACTGGCCCGTCACCGTGCCGGCTTGCACCGCCTCGGCCAGTACGCGCTCGAGCCGCGCCGCCCGCGCGCTCCAGGAATATTCGGACGCCGACGCGAAGGCATTGGATGCGAGCCTGGACGCGAGCTGGGGGTTGGCCAGCAGGTGTTCAATCGCCGCGGCCAGGGCGGACGCGCTGCCGGGCTCGACGAGCACCGCATCCTCGGCGCTCAACACCTCGCGAAAAGCCGGCAGATCGGAGGCCACGATTGGCTTGCCGGCAGCCATGTACTCGAAGAGCTTGAGCGGCGAGCTGTAGCTGCGCGAGATCTCGGTTTCGGGATTCGGCAGCACGAGCACGTCGGCCTCCGACAGATAGCCAGCGACGTCGGCAGGCGGGACGAACCCGGTGAACCGGACGCGCGCCGAGATCCCGAGTGTCTCAGCCTGCTGCCGGAGACGTGCGAGATCCGGCTCGCGCTCGTGGCCGCCCACGATCAGACCGCGAACCGCCGGCAGCATGCCGATGGCCAGTAACAAGAGATCCACACCCTTCCACGGATAGAGATGTCCTGCGTATGCGACGACGGGCGGCGAATGACGCACGGGAACGATGAACGCGCGCGAGGGCAGGAGCCGAACACCGTCTGGTACGACTGTCACCCGCCGCGTCCCGAAGCGCCCTTCGAGCTCGCGCGCGAGCGTTCGCGTGATCGTCACATACCCATCGGCGTGCTTCCACACACGGTGTTCGCGCCGTTCCAGGCGTGCCAGCTTTGCGCGGCTCGCGGGCGGCGCATTCGACAAGAGCGCAGGCAGCGCCGCGCTGACCGCAGGTGCAAAGCCGTGCGATTCGTAGACGACGGCTGGGCGCACCGTACGAGGAAGCCGCACGAGCGCGGCGGCGACGCCCAGGTCCCTGGTCAGGATCACGCCCCGCTGTCCCATCCGCACGCTCTGCAGGACGGCGGTGCTCACATAGGCAGCCCGTTTGACCCAGGCGTGACCGGACGACGGCGCGAATTCCACGCGAAGCCGCGGCAGCGGAACGAGGCCATAGAAACTCAGCGGGTCGGTGCCGCGGTCGGAGCCGCCGTGCCTGACGCGCAGGGTCACGTCGTGACCGCGCGAGGCCAGCGCGTGGCACGTCTCCACGGTCTGGATCCCGTTGGCCCGCTCGAGTGGGAACCTGATATCGGCGAGGTAGAGGATTCGCAAGCCTGAGGCCGGCCGTCACCGATCGCTCGCCGGCGATCGATAGAAGCTCTCGCGTGCGAACACGTACCGATAGGCGAGAGCGGGCAAAAGACGGGGAACGACGACGAAGTTATTGTAGGCGATCCGGCCCGGCTCGAGACGCTGGCGATCCATGAGGCCGCTGCCGAACTGCAGCATGAGTCCCACGTTCCACCAGACGCCGAGAATTACCCCGGCCGCCACCGTCCAGCGCATCCCACCCGGCCGCGCCGCCTGGAAGAGTGCGGCCAGGCCAATCACGAGAATGGGCGTGAGCGCGACGAACCGGCGCTGACCGAAGGCGCCGGCGAGCGTCCATGAGCCCACACTGCCCGTGATGTAGATCTGGGCGGCGACCATGGCCAGCAGGCACACAGCCATGCGGCGTCGATCCGCCGTTCGGCCGTCCCCGATTCGCCGCAGCAGGCACAGCAGGCCCGACAGCGCCAGAAGCGCCAGTGGCGTCCACATCAGAAACCCGTGCGCGGGCGACACCAGGACGGACCACGCGTACGGTGCGGTCCATTCCATCTTCCGCGCCACGACGTTCGACGGACCGAGGTGGCCGTTCAACGCGACATAGACCAGGGCCTGCGGCACATATGTCACTGTGAACGCGACGGTCGCCACGAGCACCCGCGGCGCCGCCTCTCTTGCCATCGTCGTCCATCCGCGCTGCCGGTGGCTCTGAATGACGTGCGCCACGAAATCGATTGACGGTCCGATGATGAAGAAGAGGTCCTGCTCGCGGACCATCGCCATCAGTCCCGCCAGCGCGCCGAGGACCGCCAGGCCCCCGAGCGACCACTGCTGGCGCACGACGAGCCACGCGAGCACGAAGGCCGACACGGCAAAGGCCGACGACGCATGTGACATCGGTGGTGCCACATACATGTAGAAACACAGCGGTGTCCCGAGCCAGATGGCCAGCGCCGCGGCGACGGCCGTTGGCGGAATCCGCTCCGCGGACCCGTAGACGACCCGAGCTGCGGCCATCGTGGACAACACCACGGCAAGGAATCCATAGAAGGCTGATCCGTAGGCCACTGCGGCGATGTATGGGTGTGACAGCCCGTCGGGTGGGCCGATCCCTCCGCCGGCGATCCGGACCGCGAGATCCGCGACGGCGTAGAACGGCGCCCACAGGATGGCGGGACCAATCGTCGCGAAGTTGTAGCGCAAACCGGTTTCGCTCGTGCGCTCGAGAAAGGTCTCGTGAAAGCCGGGATTGCGCGCCGCTCCCGACTCGTAGAAGTACCGGTACTCGTTGTCGAAGGAGACGTCGGCATCGAACCAGAGCGATCGCAGGAACGAGAAGAACTCGATTTCGTCGGACGCGTAAATCCGCGGAGTCACCGCAGGCAGGCTGAACACGAACAGCACGGCGAGCGCCGCAATCGGCTGCCATCTCCAGGAACGAGTCGATCCCATCGCTCAGTGCTCGACGAGCATGAAGCGGACGATTTCGAGTGTGTTGAACCCGGAGTGGCTGACGACGGGCGCAACCACGCTGCGCCGGACGATGTAGACGAATCCCCAGAAGGCGCCGAGGACGGCCGTGGCAATGGCGGCATCCCAGCCTTGAATCGCGTGGCCGAGGCCAAACACCAGGCTGAAGACGACAAGCCCCACCCACACTCCACCTAGATACTGCTCGAAGCGGTGCAGGATGAACGCGCGTTGGATTTCCTCGCGCACGCCGCCGGCTACGATGGCGACCAGCGCAAACAGACCAGCTTCGGCACCCGAGTCGATCAGCGCTTCGAGCGGGTTGCGCGGGACGTTCCGCAGCCACGGGACGACGCGCGAGAGTGTCAGCATCAGCGTCATCATCAGGCCGACGACCAGCGGAATGAGCCAAAGACCGATCAGCGCTTCGGACAGCACGCGGCGGGTTCCCAGGAAGATCCGTCTGGGTTTCTCGCCGTGGAGGACGAGGAGAAGAATGATCAGCCCAGTGAGCAGCACTGAATCGGCCAGAGCGAGACGAAACACGTACCCGCTCGACAGCTGTCCCTTGTCGTCGAGCGGCGCCCAGCCGGCCTGGCTCATCACGAGCATGATCAGCAGCTGTGTCGGAAAGCTGGAACACAGCACGACCTCGGCGAATGCCCAGAGCCTGTCGCTGATGGTGGCTGGTTGGGGGAGGTCGGTGGGTGGTGAGTCGGTGAATTCCGGAGTGGAATCGGCTGGGGCCACCGCACGAGACTGTATCACAGGGCCGGCAGGGCCCCGACCGATTCGCGTTCATCTCCGTCGCGAGACGACGCGCGGAGCAATCGATCGAGCGTCAGAGTGCGACGCGCAGCTGAAGCGGCTCGGTGAGTTGCACCTTCACGGCGGTGCCGGAGGGCAAGTGCACATCATCGCCGCGCGTCGACATCACCACCGCTGTCCCGGCACCGGCGCCCGTCGCGCCACCGATCGCCGCACCCCGTCCGCCGCCGATGATTCCGCCGACGATGGCGCCACCGACGGCAGGAATCCCGATCTTCATCGCATCTTCCTTCTTCGTGCCGCGGCCGGTGCGGTTCACCGTGGCGGTGCCGATGTCGTAGGTCTCCTCGCCGCTCCGCAGTCGATCGAACCGGAATCCGACGCTGGCGCGCCCCTTCACCTTGGCCGGTCGTCGAACGCTGACGATGCTGCCACTGAGAGCGGCGCCGGCCGGAATGACCGTCGTGCCATCGATCGTGACGGCGTCAGAGACGCGTGCGCTCACGGGCCCCTCGAGGCGGCTCACATCCGAGCCCACGTCGGTTTCGAGCGTCGCGTCGATCGTGGTGCCGGCGGGGACGGTGACGTCCTTCCATCGGGCCAACCGGGACTCTCCGGCGCGCTCGCTGGCGCTCACGGCCACTTCGCCAACCTCAGTCGCATCGGAGTGGTCGTCAATCAGCGCAATCGAGGTGACCTCATCGCGTCTGATCACGCGGCGGCCCTCGCCGGGCGGATCGACGACGATGTCCTGCGCGCCCACTTCGAGCAGCCGGCCGCTGACGATCGTGCCATCGCGTTCAGTGACGGTCACCGCGGAACCTGGCGGCACCGCGTCGAACCCGGTCTTGCGGCCGCAGCCAGCAGCCAGGGTCAAGGCGACGGCACAGCACATGAGCTTGGTGCGCATCGGGATTTCTCCTCAGAGGCCGAACGAGCAAATCGCACGCCAGGCCTACCCCTTCCGAGATTTGTCATTTCAGCTGCTTTCCGCCTGCGCGAGGTGAAACTGCACGGGTCGCGCCGTGTAATAATTACCAAGCAGGAACCTGACGGGTTGGGTCGAGGGAGCAGCGCGTCGCCTGACGCGTCGAGCGATAAGAGATGGGAGAGTGGACGTGGACGTGCCGACGATCAACGAACTGAGCCCCTTGGAAGGGGCGGCGCAACCCCAACCCGCGGCCAGCGAGCGAGTGCTCATCGTCGAAGACGATCGGGCGACGCGGTTGGGGCTTGCCGAGCTCATCCGCACGTGGGGCTTCAGCGCCGACGTGGCCGTCGATGGCGAGGACGCGCTTCAGAAAATTACGACGTTTCGTCCGGCCATCGTCGTGACGGATCTGGTGATGCCGCGTATGGGCGGGCTGGAACTGCTCAGGGCGATCCAGGAGCAGGGGAGTGATGTCGCCACACTGCTCCTGACCGCCCAGGGAACGGTCGACACGGCCGTCGAAGCCATGAAGGCCGGCGCGTACGACTATCTGACCAAGCCGGTTGATCCGACGCGGCTGCGGATCCTGCTCGAAAAGGTGGTCGAGCGGCAGGAAACGCTGCGCGAGGTGAAGGCGCTCAGGCGTCACCTGCGCGAGCACGGGGCGTACGGGTCGATTGTCGGCAACAGTCCCGAGATGCGCAAAATCTACCAGGTGGTCGAGCAGGCGGCGCCCACTTCGGCGTCGGTGCTCATCACGGGCGAATCAGGCACTGGTAAGGAGCTCGTGGCGCAGACCATTCATCAGCTCAGTCCGCGCGCGGCGTTTCCGTATGTCCCGATCAACTGCGCCGCCATTCCGGAGACCCTCCTCGAGAGCGAGATTTTCGGTCACGAGAAAGGCGCGTTCACGGGCGCGCACGAGCGGCGGCAGGGCTGTTTCGAGCTGGCCGATCGAGGCACGCTCTTCCTCGACGAAATCGCCGAAATGACGCCTCAGACGCAGGTGAAGTTGCTGCGCGTGCTCCAGGAGCGCACGTTCCGACGTTTGGGCGGGCGCAACGAGCAAACCGTGGACGTGCGCATCATCGCGGCGACGAACGCGGACCCCGAAGAAGCCGTGCGCAACGGCAAACTGCGCGAGGATCTCTTCTACCGTCTCAACGTCTTCGCCATGAGGCTGCCGCCGCTGCGCGACCGCAAGGAAGATCTCTCGCTGCTGGTGCAGTCGTTCCTCGCGGAGTTCAACGCACGCAACGGCAAATCGGTCGCGGGCGTGGATCAGCAGACGATGCGAATTCTCGACAGCTACTCGTGGCCTGGCAACGTCCGCGAGCTGCGCAACGTGATCGAGCGGGCGACGATTCTGGCCAAGGGAGAGTTCATCGAGGCGGCGAATCTCCCGCCAGCGCTGTTCGAGTCGGGTGCGAAGAGTGCGCTCACGCTCTCGCTGGCGCCCGGTGTCACGGTGGATGAGGCCGAGCGCCGTCTGATTCTCATGACGCTCCAGCACACGCACGACAACAAGACGAAGGCCGCGGAGATCCTCGGGATCAGCCTGAAGACGCTGCACAACAAGCTGAACAAGCTGAGAATTCGCGGCGAGCAATGACGTGCGGCTAGGCATCAAGGCGAAGCAGGTCTTCGGCGTCACCGCGATCGTCGTCATGGTGGTCGTGGTGCTCAGTGCCATCAATTTGTCGGCGCTGGCGCGCGTCCGTCTGGAGGAAAGCGAGGCGCGCGGCGACTTGCTGGCCAATGCCATCTATCATCGCGCGCGTCAGGTCGTCGGAGGACAGACCGATCCGTATGCCGCGCTTCGCGAGGATTCGGGTCTCCGGTCGATTCTCGAGTCGAGCATCTACTCGAAGAACGTCACCTATGCGGCCGTTCTGGATACCGCGGATGTCGTCGTGGCCCATACCGATCCCGGCCGCGAAGGCGAGCGTCTGGCGCCACGCGGAGATCTGAACGAGCTGCTCGGCCGGAGCAGCCTGGCGCAGCTTCGCGCGATCTACACGGAGGAAGGGCGGACCTACGAGGTGCAGCAGCCGCTGCGACTCGGCACCGCAGACTTCGGGTCCATCCGGATCGGCGTGTCGACCCTGCTCGTGCGGCAGGACCTCGGCGCGACGCTCCGTCCGCCCTTGTACACGGCCCTGATAGCCCTGGGCGTGGCGGCGGTCATCGCCAGCCTGCTCACGCAGGTGCTGCTTCGTCCAATTCATGTCATCGGCAGCGGACTCGCCCAGCTCAGAAAAGGGGAGCTCGGCGTGACGCTCAACCTGCCTCAACAGGATGAGTTCGGCGAGCTGGGGACGTCGTTCAACGAGCTCAGCGCGCAGGTCGCCGCGGACCGGACGAAGACCGCCCAACTCGAGTCGCTCGTCGAAAATCTCGAGGACGCGGTCGCGATCTTCAATGGCGAGGGCGAGCTTCTGCAGGCCAACCAGGCGATGCGGGCGCTCCTGCCCTCCGACCCGGTCGGTCGCCCCATCGACGACCTCCTGCCGCACGGCCATCGCCTCGTGACGCTGGTTCAGGAGACCCTGGCGACGCGCGACTCCAAGGGGTGGGTGCCCGTCCTCTTCGGACTCGATTCGGAGGGCCCCTCCGACGGCGACACCCGCGAGCGCCTCGTCATGACGGAGATCATCGAGGACACCCGTCACGCGCTCGTCGGAACGATGGTGTCGGTCAGAAATCAGGCAGCGCTCGACCGCGTGCAGTCGACCATCAATCACTCGCAGAAGCAGGTGAAACTCGGCAGCCGGCTGGCGGGAGTCGCACACGAGGTGAAAAACCCGCTCAACGCCATGAAGATTCACCTCGAGCTCCTGCGCGGCAAGTTCGCCGCCCGCGCCGGAACCGGGGGGCGGGGTGCCGAGGCGGTCGGAGCGTTCGCGGGGAGCAACCGCGGGCCGGGCACCACGGTGCTCACTGAGCCGGTGCACGGCGCCGCATCGGTCGGGCCAGCCGCTCTCGAGTATGTCGGGATCATCGACCAGGAAATCCGCCGGCTCGTCGAGGTCGTGGACGGTCTCCTCAAATACACGCGGCCGGAGGAGCTGAAGCTCGAGCCGATCGATCTGGGCGTGCTCATCCAGGACGTGGTGCAGGTCGTCGAACCGGAAGCTGAGCGCATGCACGTGGTCATCGAGACCGCCGTGGCTCGGGATCTTCCGGACGTCTACGGGGACCCTGCCATGCTGCACCCGGCGTTCCTGAACCTGGCCCTGAACGCCGTGCAGGCGATGCCCAACGGCGGGACGCTCCGGATTCGCGCCGCAAAGGCCAGAGGCCGCCGCGTCGAGGTCCGCTTCGAGGACACCGGCGTCGGCATCGCCCCGGAGAATCTCGAGAAGATCTTCGACCTCTACTTCACGACGAAGGAGCACGGCAGCGGGATCGGGCTGGCGCTGGTGTTCCGCACGATCGTGCTCCACGACGGCGATATCAAGGTGGAGTCCACGCCGGGCCATACGTCCTTCACGCTCGATTTGCCGATCGTCTAACCGTCGCCGGGACCGGGTAAAGATGCGCCTCGACATTCGGGGCCGGAGCGCGTAAAAAGGGATCCATGAGAGGCCGTGCGCTCCTGATCGCCGCCTTCGCCGCTGCCCTCGCGGGAGGATGTGCCAAGGCGCAAGCCAGGTCCGAGCCCGAGCTGCCGGCGCTCGACGTGCCGCCGGCGCCGGCCCGCATCATCGCGCCCCTGGAGTCCGAGCCGCTGCCGAGGGCGGCGATTCCCGTGGGCGACGAAACACCATCGCAACCGCGGACGCAGAGGGCCCGGCCGCCCAGAGCCGAAGCGAGACCCGGCGATGCGACGCGACTCGAGCCGACGCGCGCGAGCGAAACACCGGTCGAGGCCGCGCGAGCAGAAACTGCAGAAACCCCCGCAGCCGGAGCCCCGTTGCTGACGGTTCAACCGGGCGGCGACGGCGCACTCGAGCGCACGATCCGCGACACGCTGGCGCGGGCGACGAGTGATTTGGGGCGTGTCGACTACGGCGGCCTCGGCAGCGAGGCGAAGGCCCAGTACGACACCGCCAAGCGCTTCGTCGAACAGGGACAGGACGCGCTCAAGTCCAAGAACTACGTATTCGCGGCGAATCTCGCGGACAAGGCGGCCGTCCTGGCCGCAGTGCTGCTGGGCCGCTAAGTCCGCTGGCCGAGCGGACCTGTGCGCCTGAGTCCCCCGGGCCACTGGAATTCTGCCAAAACCCGCACATCTTGCGTTTGACCTAAAACAGAGACACAATATGTGGTGGATGTCCGCTTGACAAACCGCCAGACGGGGCGCATATTTGACCGCCGTTAACCAGACTGTCACACAGCGGGAAGTTCCCAGCTTCTCGCGCTGCGGGTCCGGGGGCCTCCTTCGGATTCGGGACTCGTCGTAGCGGCTGACTCGTTCGGGAGGGCCGGCGGCGGCCCGTCCGGGTGGGTGGCAGTCGCCGGCGAGGGCGGCTATTTCGATTCCTGGAAAGTGCTTGCGGGCAATCCTCGGGGCGGGGAGCCTGCCTTCGGAGGAGGACGGGAATGCAACGAGGCGCTGCGCACGACTCCGAAACGGTGGGTCACGTGTCGAACGTGCCGGATACCGCGCCGGAACGGGTCGAGACCGAGAATGTTCCCGGCCTGAAGTTCGCCAGATACTTCACGAACCCCGGCGCGGACCCATTCGACGAAATCGAGTGGGACTTGCGCCACGCCGTCATCGGGAACGAGCGCGGCCACGTCGTGTTCGAACAGCGCGACGTGGAAATACCCCGGTTCTGGTCGCAGCAGGCGACCAATATCGTGGTGTCGAAGTACTTCCGGGGCCAGCTCGGCACGCCCGAGCGCGAGTACTCCGTCAAGCAGCTCATCGGCCGGGTCGTCACGACGATTACGGAGTGGGCGCGGAAGGACGGGTATTTCGCGAGTGACGCCGACCTTCAGGCATTCAGCGATGAGCTGAAGCACATCCTCGTCTATCAGAAAGCCGCCTTCAACAGCCCCGTCTGGTTCAACTGCGGGTTCGAGAAGGCGCCGCAGTGCTCTGCCTGTTTCATCAACTCGGTGCAGGACACGATGGAATCGATCCTCGGCCTGGCCAAGACCGAGGGCATGCTGTTCAAGTTCGGATCCGGTACGGGCTCCAACCTGTCGGCGATCCGGTCGGCGCGCGAGCCGCTGGCGGGCGGCGGTACGGCGTCAGGACCTGTGTCGTTCATGAAGGGCTACGACGCGTTCGCCGGCGTCATCAAGTCGGGAGGGAAGACGCGGCGTGCGGCGAAGATGGTGATCCTGAACGCGGATCACCCGGACATCGTGGAGTTCATCAACTGCAAGGTCGAGGAGGAAAAGAAGGCGTGGGCGCTCATTGACGCCGGCTATGACGGTTCGTTCACCGGTCCGGCCTACGCGTCGGTCTTCTTTCAGAACTCGAACAACAGCGTGCGCGTCACGGACGACTTCATGCGCGCCGTGCTGGACGACGGAACCTGGCAGACGCGCGCCGTGATCGACGGGCGGGTGATGGATACCTACAAGGCGCGCGATCTGATGCGGTTCATCGCGGAAGGCACGCATGTCTGCGGCGACCCGGGCATGCAGTTCGACACGACCGTCAACGAGTGGCACACCTCACCGGAGACGGCGAGAATCAATGCGTCGAATCCGTGCTCCGAGTCACATGTTTCTCGACGATTCGGCGTGCAATCTGGCCTCGCTCAACCTGATGCGATTCGTGAACGACGCCGGCGAGTTCGACGTGACGGCTTACGAGGCCGCCATCCGCACCGTCATCACGGCGCAGGAGATCATCGTCGACAACGCCAGCTACCCGACCAAGGCCATCGAGAGGAACAGCAAGGACTACCGGCCGCTGGGGCTCGGGTACGCGAATCTTGGCGCGCTGTTGATGTCACGCGGGCTGCCGTACGACAGCGACGCCGGCCGCGACTTCGCGGCGGCGCTCACGGCGTTGATGACGGGTGAGGCGTACGCACAGTCGGCTCGCATCGCGCGGGATCATGGCGGGCCTTTCGCCGGGTTCGAAAAGAATCGCGAGCCCTTCCTGCGCGTCATGCGCAAGCACCGGGATGCCTTGAAAGACGTCAATACGCGCTATGTGCCGCCCGAGCTCGCCGCCGCAGCCCGGCGATCGTGGGACGATGCGATTGCGATCGGCAGCGATCAGGGGTTCCGCAATGCGCAAGCCACGGTGCTGGCGCCGACAGGCACCATCGGCTTCATGATGGATTGCGATACCACCGGGGTCGAGCCGGACATCGCGCTGGTGAAGTACAAGAAGCTCGTCGGTGGCGGGTTGATGAAGATCGTCAATCAGACCGTGCCGATGGCGCTGGGGCATCTGGGGTACACCGAAAGTCAGGTGGCCGATATCCTCGCTCACATCGACCAGCAGGAGACGATCGAGGGGGCGCCGCACCTCCAGGAGTCGCACCTGCCCGTCTTCGACTGCGCGTTCAAGGCCTTGAAGGGGCAGCGGTCCATCCACTATATGGGCCACATCAAGATGATGGGCGCCACGCAGCCGTTCATCTCGGGCGCAATCTCGAAGACGGTGAACGTGCCGAAGGAGGCGACCGTCGAGGAGATCATGCAGGCCTACGTCGAGTCGTGGCGGCTCGGCGCGAAGGCCATCTCCATCTACCGCGACGGCAGCAAGCGGACGCAGCCGCTCAATACCTCGCGCGACAAGGAGAAGGCGATCGCCGCGCCGTCTGTCGAAGCCGCTCCGGCACGGCCCCACCCCGTGCGCCGGAAGCTGCCAGACGAGCGGCACGCCATCACGCACAAGTTCGACATCTCAGGTCACGAGGGTTACATCACGGCCGGGTTGTTCGAGGACGGAACGCCGGGCGAGATCTTCCTGGTGATGGCAAAGGAAGGCTCCACCATCTCCGGCTTTGCCGATGCGTTCGCGCAGGCCATTTCCTATGCGCTTCAGTACGGCGTGCCGCTGCAGGTGCTCGTGGACAAGTTCAGCCACGTGCGCTTCGAGCCGTCGGGCCTGACGAAGAACCCGGACATCCGAATCGCCAAGTCGATCGTCGACTATGTGTTCCGCTGGCTGGCCACGAAGTTCCTGTCGGTCGAAGCGCAGTTCAACGCGGGGGTCAACCGCCGCGAGCCGGCGGAGGAGGCATCCGCCGTGCCCGCGCCGCCGCAACCCAAGGCGAACGGGTCGGCCGGTCAAGCGAGTTCCTCGACTGGTGCGCCGCACGCGGCCATCCAGAACCAGGAGGACGCGCCGCCATGCTCGACCTGCGGCGCCATCATGGTTCGAAGCGGCAGCTGCTACAAGTGCGCCAACTGCGGTACCACGAGTGGCTGCGCGTAGATTGCTCTCACGCGCTTCGAAGTAGGCGGAACGTCGACGATCGTCACCGACGACGAACGCGAGTCGGGCTGTGCTATTGCGTGCGGCTTGTACTCGGTGATGTCGCCGAAGGGCGCGAACCCGACTCGCGTGTAGAGCCCGACGCCGTCTGGCGCCGCCTGCAACACCGCGACCTGATAACCTGCCTCACGCGCATCGACGAGCGCCCTGCGCGTCATCGCGCTGCCAAATCCGCGCCGCCTGCAGCGCTCGATGGTCGAAATGTTGAAGAGACCGGCCACGCCGCCGCCGAGCGTGACCTCGGTGGTGGCCACTGGCTCGTTGTCGACATAGCCGACATAGAGCCACAGCGGGGAATCGCGTGACAAGAGTGCGTGGAGCACGAAGTTCTCGTCCGCAGCCTCGGTGACGGCCGGGGTTCCGAGAATGGCGGCGGTGGCGTGCTCCATGGCCGAACATTCTACGACCGCGCTATGGCGGGTCAGGCCCGGTCAGCGACAGCGCCTGATCCGCCTCCTCCGACAACCGCACACCCAGCACGGCTGCCAGCGTCGGAGCGATCCTGGTCATGCGGACGACACCGAGGTCTCCTCGTCCGTGAAAGGGACCGCCGTGCAGAATCAGCGAGGCGTGCAACTCCGGGCGATCCGGCGAAAAACCGTGACCGCCTTTCGTCTCCGACTTGCTGAGCAGGGCTCCGTGCCCGCTCGAGGAATAGAAGCCGTTTTGCATGTCGATCCCGAATGCCGCGCCCGGATGCGCCCCGGCCGCTTGCAGCTGCGCGCTATCCCACACGGCTCGCACGCCGTGGACTGGATCCGCCGCCAGCGTTTCGAGCAGCCCACCAACCCGCGTGCGCAGCGCCTCGTTGGCCGGATCCTTCAGATACACGTAGCCCGATCCGCCTGAGGCATGAAAATACGCCTGCCAGCCCACAATGCGCCCGCGCGCATTGACGGTGAGCAACCCTTCTTTCTTGAAAAGCGCGTTCGGCTGGAGCACCTGTTCGAGCGGCAAGAATCCGTGGTCGGAGACGATGGCCACGACCACGTGTTCGCCGGCGAACGAGGCAATCAATCCGTCGACGAGCGTATCGAGCCGCTCGATGGTCTCGAGCGACTTCGGGCTTCCCGGTCCCGTCGCGTGCTGCGCGTCGTCGAGATCGATGAGGTGGACGAGCAGGAGATTCGGCTTGTAGGTTGCGGCGACGAATGACGCGATCTCGACGGTGTTCTCGTCGGTGAACGGCCACGGCAGGCTCGCGCCGCGCCGCGTCTCCACCGCCTCGATCAGATTGGGTGTCGACAGCGAGCGGATGAGCGACAGGTTTTCGGGGTGTGACGATCGGATGTACTCCGGGAAGAGCAGGTCCGCCGGAGCACCGACCGTCGCGGGCCAGACGACCGATGCGGTGCGCAGCCCTCTGGCTCTGGCTGCATCCAGCAACGTGATCGTCTTGATGTCGCGCGCGTACCAATACCACGCGCCGGCGGATCGGTCCTCGGGATCCACGAAGCGGTTGTCGACGATTCCGTGAATGGCGGGCGCGACGCCTGTGATGAGCGTGGTGTGTGACGGAAAGGTCACCGTGGGCAGCACGCCGACGACACCACGTGCCCAGGCGCCCTCGCGCGCAAGCCGTCTGAGGGTGGGAATCTTCGCGGGCCCCGCAGCGGTGTACATCGCGGGCATCATGCCGTCGATCGAGATCACGAGGACGCGGGGAACAGGCTGGGCGCCGATCTGGCCGAGCGCGAGCCCACCGACGAGCAGCGACGCAAAGACGAGACGACGCATCATGCCGGGATTATCGCCGTCGCCTGTCTCGGCGATGTGACCGAAGTGTGACATTGCTCAGCATCTCGATGTGTCGTCAGCTTCCCCAGCCTTGATACGATCCATCGGCTCCTTTGCGGGTCGATCACCTATCCAGGCGCACACGAGAAGTCCGGCGGCGACCGCCGCTCGAATGGCATGCGGGCCGACGGCGTGCGGCGTCGCGGACAGGTGCACCGCGTTGTGGAGCGCCAGCGCTTGAAGAGCGAGCAGTGCTCCGAGAACCGCGGCAAGACCGCCCGGAATGCGCAGCCGGACAAGGCAGCCAGCGATCACCAGCAGCGCGCCCAGAACGAGGAGCGCGCCGCCTGCCCAGGCCTCGAGCGAGGACGCCCCGATGAGGTTTCGGGCGGCGACGACCATCTCATGCCCACCGTAGAGCGCTATCCCGAGGGCCGCAATTGTCAGCACCACCGAACCTCTGCTGTGAAAGCCCTGTTGTATCATGCCGGCTATGCGCTCGCGCATCACGGTGGGCCGGCGGACGCTCAGCTATCTGGAAGCCGTTGGTGCGCAGGCGCCGGCACCGGCCCCGGCCAAGCCGCAGGTGACCGTCTTGCTCCACGGGTTTCCGCTCAACGCGGAAATGTGGATGCCGCAGCTGTCATCCGTGCCCGACGGCTGGCGGTTCATCGCCCCCGACCTGCCAGGCTACGGCGAGACGGACCCGCTTCTGCCGCGCGCCGGGACGCCGACGGGCATCGACGAGTATGCCGCGGACGTGATCGATCTCATGGACGCGCTCCACATCGATTCGGCCGTGATCGGCGGAATCTCGATGGGCGGCTACGTCGCCTTTGCGATCCATCGCCGCGCGCCGACCTATTTCCTGGGTATGGTACTGGCCAATACCAAGGCACCAGGCGATTCACCTGAAGGGCGGGCCGGCAGGGCCAGGATGATCGAGCTCGTGTCGGCCGAGGGAGCGTCAGGGGTGGCGCGCCAGATGTTGCCGAAACTCGTCGGCGCCGATACCGCGCGCGAGCGTCCTGATGTCGTCAAGCGAATCGATGCCCTGATTCTCGCGGCACGCCCCGAGGCCATCGTCTCCGCGCTTCACGCGATGATGGGCCGGCCAGATTCCACCGGCGATCTCGTGCGAATCGCCTGCCCGACGCTCGTCGTCACAGGCGAGCAGGACGCGCTGATCCCGACCGAAGAGAGCTACGCCCTGCAGCGAAAGATTCTCTCCGCCCAGATCGAAGTGCTGCCGGGCGCGGGGCATCTGTCGAACATGGAACAGCCCGAGGCGTTCAATCGGACGTTGATCCGGTTTCTCAGGAATAACGTGTGAGGCACGGAAAGAGTCCCATCTGGAGCGCGGGCGTGCTGTGCCTGCTGCTCACAGGTGTGACGACGCGCGCCGTCCAAGATCAGGAGCCGGAGGTTGCCGTCGACCCCATTCATGCGCGCCTTGACAGGATTCTCGACACCTACGTGCGCGACGGCCTCGTTTACTACCGTGCCCTGAAGGCTGAACGTCGCGTGCTGGACAACTACGTCAATACCCTGGGTGCTGTGACGGCTTTCGGCGTACGCGGAATGGACTCCGGCCGCGCAGAAAACCTACTGGCTGAATTCGTACAACGCGTTCGTCCTGCAGACCGTCGTCAACGCCTACCCGATTCAAGGCACCGCCGCGGGCTATCCGGCGTCGAGCGTGCGGCAGATTCCCGGCGCCTTCGACCGCCTGCCGCATCGAGCGGGGGGGCGGACGGTGACGCTCGACGAGATTGAGAAGAGCATGTTGCCGGCGTTCGGCGATCCGCGGGTCTATCTCGCACTCGGCCGCGGTGCCGTTGGCGGTGGGAGGCTGCTCAGCGAAGCCTATTCGAGCGACAGGCTGGACGAACAACTCGGTGCCATCGCCCGGGAATGCCTCACCCGACGCCACTGCCTGCAGCTCGATCGGGCGACGAAAGCTCTGAAGGTGACTCCCGTGGTCGGGTGGCACGAGGCCGAGTTCACCAACGCATACGGTTCGACCGACCCCCGATTCTCGCGCCGCACCCCCATCGAACGCGCGATTCTCACATTTATCGAGCCGTACCTGCTGCTCTCCGAGGCTCAGCTCGTCCGGCAGGACGACCTGTCGATCACATATCTCGAATTCGACTGGCGACTGAACGATCTGACGGGCGGTCGGGCCGACGTGGATCGCCAGTAGTGGCGGACCCTCGACCGGCCAGCCATTGGTGCGGGCCTGGTGGGCGCGCCACGTCGTGGTGTGCCAGGCTCGCATCCGGAGACCCGAACACCGCAGGGTGACGACGACCCATGGACCTCGAGCTGGCAAACAAAGTGGCAATCATCACGGGCAGCAGTCGAGGCCTCGGACTGGCGAGTGCGCGTGCGCTCTTGGAGGAGGGCTGCCATGTGGTCATCTGTGCGCGGGGTGGCCTGCAGCTGACGACGGCGGCCGACGAGCTGCGGCAGCTGGCGGCGCCAGGCGCGCGTGTTCACCCCGTGCAGGTGGACGTGACGACCGAGGAAGGCCTGCAGGAGCTGTTCGACGAAGCGCTTTCGGCGTTCGGCGGTGTCGACGTGCTGGTCAACAACGTTGGCGCGGCGGGGGGCGCCGGACTGCTCGACACCTCGGACGCCGAGTGGCAGGCCGCCGTGACAGCCACGCTGATGCCGGCCATCCGCGCTTCCCGTTTGGCCGTGCCGATCATGCGTCAGCGCGGGGGCGGCGTGATCCTCATGATCGCGTCGATTTTTGGCCGCGAAGCGGGCGGCCGTCTCACCTACAACGCCGTGAAAGCCGCCGAGATCAGCCTGGCGAAGTCGCTCGCGCGCGAGCTGGCTCAGGACAACATCAGGGTCAACAGCGTCGCGCCCGGATCGATTCTCTTTCCCGGCGGCTCATGGCACAGACGTCAGCAGACCGACCCGGAAGGCATCGCCGACTTCGTCAAGCGTGAGCTGCCGTTCGGACGATTCGGCCGGCCGGAAGAAGTGGGCGCCGCCGTCGCTTTTCTGGCCTCGCCGCGGGCCAGTTGGATCAGTGGCGCATGTGTAACGGTGGACGGTGGCCAGTCCCGCTCGCTGATCTGAGCCGGCGATCCACCAAGGACTGCTGTTGATTCAAGGGAAGATCGAGGGGAGCTTGTGATTCGGTGATAGTGGCGGCTCCGACGACGAGGTGCCGCCGGACCCTGGGTCGTTCTGCGCCGATGCGGATGGGGACGCCCTCCGCATTGTCGCTCTCGAAGCTTTCGTCGCCGATGTCCCGGGTGATGAGGAACCCACGCCGCCGTACGTGCGGCTCTGCTACGTCCATCTTCAGATCTCCCTTCCGCGATGTCGATCGAGGACGACGATCGAAATTGGCCGAAATGGTAGCAGTCGCGACCACTCCCGTCAATGAAGTTGTCGTCCGCAAGCGACCAAAAGTTTAGAGCCGAGCGGGCGTGTCGCGTCAGGTGGTGCTGACCGGAGCCGTGCCACGTGCGCGATGGAAGAGCGCGTAGTAGACCGGCACGCCGGTCAGCACAGCGGCGAACACGATGCTCGTGAGAAGTGGGTCGGTCACGAGCGCGTTGATGATGAGCGCGAGGACGCCGAGCAGGTAGACGAATGGGACCACGGGATAGCCCGCGACGCGATAGGGACGAGCCAACTGCGGTCGTTGAACGCGCAGGCGATAGATGCCCGCGACGCTCAGCGCGTAGAAGGGAAGCATCGCGCGCACGAACGCGTCCGTCAGCTGCTCGAAGGTGCCGGCCAGTACGAAGGCCACACCGAGCCCAGCCGCCAGCATGATCGCCCGGTGCGGCGTCTGATAGCGCGGGTGCACTTCGGCCAGTCCGCGAAACAGCATCCCGTCGTCCGCCATCGCAAAGAAGATGCGGGGATTCACGAGCATCGTCCCGTTGAGCGACCCGAAGGTGGAGATCATGACCACGATCGACACGAGGGCGACCCCGAGTTGACCGAAGATGAGCCCCATTGTGTCGGCGGCGATCAAGCGCGAACCGGCCAGGCGCTCGAGGGGGTTGACGAAGAGGTACGCCGCATTGGCCGACAGATAAATCACCAGGATGGCGACCGTGCCGAAAATGAGGGCACGCGGCAGCGTGCGCTGCGGATCCTTGACCTCGCCGCCCGCGAACGACAAGTCGGCGAAGCCGTCATACGCCCAGAGTACCGAGACCAGCGCCAGTCCGAATGCGCCGAAGGTCACCGGTCCTGTTCCGGGCGCCGTGAAGTTCGCCACCGTGCCGCCGTGCTGGCCGCCGAAGAGAAACGCGACCAGGACGATGAATGCCAGGGCGCCGTACTTGGCCATCGTGGAGACGCCAACGAAAAGCGCCCCGAGACGGACGCCGAGAATGTTGACGAGACTTGCGAAAATGATGGCGCCCGCCGCCACGTAGTCGGCGGCGCGGTCATGCACGATTGGGTCGATGCCGATGGAGCGAAGCAGATACTCGCCGAAGACCGTGGAAATGCTGCCGACGGCCGCGGCCCGAATCAGGACGAGCTGCGCCCAGCCGAACAGGAAGGCCGGCAGCCGCCCCCAGCCCTCGCGGAGGTAGACGTAGAGGCCGCCCGTTTCTGGAAGCGCGGCCGCCAGCTCGCCGATCGACAACGCGCCACAGAGCGTGATCGCGCCACCCACGATCCACACCAGGAGCATCATCGACGGGTCGGGCACGAGATCCGCGATACGCGCCGGCGTGCGAAAGATGCCGGAGCCGATCGTGATGCCGATCACGATCCCGATCGAGCTCCACAGCCCGAGTCGGCGAGGCAACCGGCCGGCCGCGGGTGTGGTGCTGGCCGGAACCGAGGGCTGTGATCGCGGAGGCTCCGTGGACATGCGGCTCCTCAGAGTATGATCGGTCGCTCTTCGGCGAAACGCGCGATACTGCGCGTCGAGCGCTCAGACTATAGCGCAACCATCCCGCCCGGATGCACAAACACCGCTCTGAGAAACCTGACGGCCGGGAATTGCTGCTGTACGGCCGTCGTCCGGTGCGCATCACCGGGCCCTTGCCGGCGCTTCGGCGGGACGAGGTGTCGCCGCCACCTCACCTGCGATGGCACCCCCTCCGCGGCGAGTGGGTTGCGTACGCCACCGGGCGGCAGAACCGGACATTCCTGCCTCAGCCCGAGTACAACCCCCTGGCGCCGACGATCGACGCCGAGCACCCGACCGAGCTCCCCCAGGGCGACTACGACGTCGCGGTCTTCGAGAATCTCTTCCCGGCCCTTCGGCCCGATGCCGGAGGTGCGCCGGAGGACATCGTCGAAACGCGTCCGGGGCTGGGTGCATGTGAAGTCGTGGTCTACACACAAGACCCGGAATCGTCGCTCGGGGCGTTGGCAGCCGACCACATCGAACTGATCCTCGAGGTCTGGGCCGATCGATACCGCGAGCTGGGCGCGAAAGAAGGTATCGAATATGTCATGCCGTTCGAGAATCGCGGCGTCGAAGTGGGCGTGACGATTCAGCATCCTCATGGTCAGATCTTCGCGTACCCATTCGTGCCGCCCGTTGCGGCAAGAGAGCTCGAGCAGCAGCACGGGTATCTCCAGAGTCATGGGCGCGGGCTGCTCGCCAGTCTGATTGATGCCGAAGTTGCCGACGGACGCCGAATCGTCCACGCCTCCGACGACGTGGTCGCGTTCGTTCCGGTGTGCGCACGGTACGCGTACGAGCTGTGGATTGCTCCGAGACGCGCATTCGCGTCGCTCGCCGAGCTCGATGACCGTTCGCGCGCGGCCTTCGCCCGCGCGCTGAAGGTTGTGCTGATGAAGCTCGATGCGCTCTGGCAGCGGCCGTTCCCGTACGTCATGGTCATCCACCAGGCGCCGACCGATGCTCGTCCACATCCGGAAGCGCACGTCCACCTCGAGCTGTATCCCGCGTATCGCATGAGGACCCGACTGAGGTACCTGGCGGGCAGCGAGCTGGGCGCGGGTGTTTTCACGGCGGATACCGTTCCTGAAGAGAAAGCCGCCGAGCTCAGAGCGGTCGCGATCGATTTCGAGTAGCGCCTGAACCGTGCAGCGTCCATGAAACGCGACGCACACTGGCGTGTCTGGAGTCGAGTGGAATGGTGCGATGCCTGACTTCATCGCCCTGTTCGATCGGCTGCCGGAGGTCCGCGCCGACGCACCAGGACGCGTGAATCTAATCGGTGAGCACACCGACTATAACGGCGGGTATGTGCTGCCGGTCGCGATCCCACAGCGAACCCGCGTCGAGCTGGCGTCATCCCTGTCGAATGACGTTCGTGCCTGGAGTTCGAACGTGGGGGACGATCGGTGGCCGCTGGCGTACGAGCTTGGAGCCGAGCGTCCCGGGCGCGGATGGCTCGACTACGTTCAGGGCGTGAGCTGGGCGCTCGCCTCTGCCGGTCATGCGGTCCGGGGGTTCGACGTGCGCATCGAATCCGACGTCCCGCTCGGCAGCGGCCTTTCGTCGAGCGCGGCACTCGAAATTAGCCTGCTGCGCGCGCTCCGCTCGGCCTTCCAACTGCCGCTGGACGATGTGCAGCTGGCGCTCGTCGCGAGGCGCGGGGAGAACGATTTCGTGGGCGCACCGGTCGGCATCATGGACCCGATCGCCGCGAGCCTCGCCGACGAACGGACGGCGCTGTTCCTCGATACGCAAACCCTCGAGTACGAGCCCGTCCCACTCCCGGCTTCGGCAGGAATCGTCATCCTCGACTCGCAGGTGACGCACCACAATGTCCGGGGCGGGTATCGGTCCCGGCGAGAGGAGTGCGTCCGCGCATCACGGCTGCTTGGCGTGGCGGCGCTTTGCGAGCTACCTGTCACCGAGCTCGATCGAGTCATACGGCTTCCAGCGCCGCTCGACCGTCGCGCTCGACACGTGATGACGGAACACGCGCGCGTGGTGGCCACGGTTCACGCCCTGCGTGCCGGCGACCTCGTGTCAGCCGGCCACCTCTTCAACGGATTGCACGCCTCGATGCGCGATGATTTCGAGGTATCCGTACCCGAGGTCGACCGGCTGGTGGAACTGGCGTGTTCCGAGGAGGGGGTGTACGGGGCCCGCCTGACCGGCGGCGGATTTGGCGGGTCGGTAGTGCTCCTCGTACGACGAGGAGAAGAGAGGGAGATTGCCGGGCATGTGGCCACCCGTTATTTCGAGCGTACCGGACGATCGGCTGCCGTTCATCTGCCCTGGCCTTTCGCTGCCTGATTGGTTTCGCCTCTTGATCGTCCCGTGAGGCGCTGTTAGGATTCCGGAGCATGTCGCCCGAGATGATCGAGCCGCGCCTGTCTGGCGGCCTTGAACCGGCCCTGGCGCCCCGGATGGAGCCGGCACCAGCCGATCTGGTGCGGCGCGACGCCGCGCTGGACGGGGCGCTCAAACGCCTGCTGGCCGTCGAGCGTCCCGACAACGACGATCCGCGCATCACGGCAGCGCGGCGCCTTCCGGCGACTGCCGGCGAGTTCGCTCCACATCCCGAGGCGCTTGATTCGCGCGTGTCCGGGGTGCTCTCAGCCCGAGGGCTCTCGCGCCTTTACGTGCACCAGGCTGAAGCCATGGCGCACGCCCTGGCCGGGCGGCACGTCGTCATCACCACGCCGACCGCCTCTGGCAAGACGCTCTGCTACAACGCCCCGGTGCTCGACGCCGTCGTCCGCGATCCATCGAGCCGCGCGCTCTATCTCTTCCCGACCAAGGCGCTCGCGCAGGATCAGCTCGCCGAGTTGCATGCCCTCGCCGACGAGATGGCCCGCGCCGCGGGGCTCGAGATGGGCGTGTTCACCTACGACGGCGACACGCCGCAGGACGCCCGGCGCGCCATCCGCAGCCGCGCTCACGTGGTGCTCAGCAACCCCGACATGCTTCACGCGGGCATCCTGCCGCACCATCCGCGCTGGGCGAAGCTCTTCGAAAACCTCCGTTTCATCGTCATCGACGAGCTGCACGCCTATCGAGGTGTCTTCGGGAGCCATCTCGCGAACGTCATACGTCGGCTGCGCCGCGTGTGCCGTCACTACGGGTCGAATCCCGTGTTCATCTGCTCGTCGGCGACCATCGCGAATCCCCGGGAGCTGGCGGAGGCCCTCACCGGCGAGCGCTTCGAGCTGGTGGACAAGAGCGGAGCGCCTCGCGGCGAGAAGATGTTCGTGTTCGTCAACCCGCCGGTGATCAACGCCCAACTGGGCATTCGCCGGTCGTATCTGGCCGAGACGCGCCGGGTCGCTTCGGAATTCCTCCGTCGCGACCTTCAGACCATCGTGTTCGCACAAAGCCGGCTCTCGACCGAGATCCTCACCACCTACCTCAAGGACGAGTTCGAGCGTGAACCGGGCGCGCGCGATGTGGTGAGAGGATATCGAGGCGGGTATCTGCCGAACCGGCGTCGTGAGATCGAGAAAGGGCTCCGGGACGGCGCGGTGCGAGCCGTCGTTTCCACCAACGCGCTCGAGCTCGGCATCGATATCGGCGCCCTCGACGCCGCCGTTCTGGCCGGGTATCCCGGCACGATCGCGTCCACCTGGCAGCGCGCCGGTCGGGCCGGACGCCGCCACAGCCGATCGGCCGCGGTGCTCGTCGCCTCGAGCGCGCCGCTCGATCAGTTCGTCGTGCGCAACCCGTCATATTTCTTCGAGGCCTCGCCCGAGCACGCGCTGATCAATCCGGACAACCTGCACATCCTCCTCGACCATGTGAAGTGCGCCGCCTTCGAACTGCCCTTTGCCACCGACGAGCGCTTCGGCGCGGAGGACGTGCAGCAGATTCTCGGCGTGCTGGCCGAAGCGGGATTCGTTCACCTGACCGCGGCAGACGGCGGCGGGCAGTGGCACTGGACGCACGAGTCCTATCCGGCCGATGCGGTGAGCCTCCGGTCGGTCTCGTCCGACAACTTCGTGATCGTCGACGAGACCACAGATCCGCGCGTGATCGGTGAAACCGATTTCACGAGCGGCCCCTCGACCTTGCACCCGAAAGCCATCTACCTCCTGGAGGGGCAGCTCTACCAGGTGGAACGCCTCGACTTCGAAGGACGCCAGGCCCACGTGCGGGCGGTCGATTGCGACTACTACACCGACGCCATCACGTATACGCGCGTCAGTGAGCTCGAGACGTTTCGCGCCGATGGGGGAGGCCGTCACGACAACGGGACACAGGCGACGCGCTCACAGGGCGAAGTGCACGTCGTGTCGCGAGTCGTCGGGTTCAAGAAGATCAAGTTCTACACCAACGAGAACGTCGGATCGGGCGAGCTGGATCTGCCGGAGCAGCAGATGCACACCACGGCGTACTGGCTTACCGTTCCGCGCGAGGTGATGACGTCGCTGCCGTACGCGGCCGACGACCGCCGCGACGGCATCGTCGGGCTGTCGTTCGCGCTCAGACAGGTGGCTCAGCTGCTGCTGATGTGCGATGGGCACGACATCGGGATCTCGATTGGCGGGCACGCCGATGACGGGACGGTCCCGCGTGAGGCTGCCGAGCCTCCGGCCGAGCCTCGCATCTTCATCTACGACAACTATCCGGGGGGAATCGGCTTCAGCGAACCGCTCTTCCGGCTGCATCACGAGCTGCTTGCGGCCGCGCACAGGCTGATCGCGAGCTGCGAGTGCGAGTTCGGGTGCCCGATGTGCGTCGGCCCGCTCGGCAACGTCGGTCCGCGCACCAAGGCGGTCGCCCTGGAGATTCTCACACGGGTGAGCGCCTAGTGGCTTCACCCGATCTCGCCAGGCGCCTTCGCGAAGCACTGACCGGCAACCGTCCGCGCACGCTCCCTCCGCCGTCCCTCGCCGATCGATCGCTCGAGCGGGCCGAGCGCGCCGCGCGCGTGCTCGGCGGCAAGGTGAATGAATCGCCCGGCGGCGTCACGCTGACGGTGGATCGCGAGTGTCGTCCGATAGTGCCCTCCGCGATCGACATGCTGGAGCGTTCGCCCGACGAGCTCATGTGGCGTCTCTTCGACGCGCTGGCTGCCCGCCCAGGCGCCGGCATGGACGACCGTGCAGCAACGCCGGCCATTCCGGGCCGTCGCATCCTCTTCTTCGATCTCGAGACGACCGGGCTGGCCGGAGGGGCCGGCACGCAGGCCTTCGTCATCGGCTTCGGCTGGTTCGAGGCGGATCGTTTCCGCGTGCGGCAGCTTCTTCTGCCCGGTCTCGATCTCGAACGGCCGCTCCTCGAAGCCGCCGCCCGAGAGATGGACGCGGGACACGGTCTCGTCTCCTACAACGGGCGGTCGTTCGACGTGCCGCTCATCGAGACGCGCTACCTGTTCCACCGCATGGACGAACCGTTCACCGGCGCGCCGCATCTCGATCTCCTGCACCCGGCTCGGCGGCTCTGGTCCAGGGACGAGAGCTGCGCGCTCACGGCGGTCGAGCGGCGGTTGTTCTCCATCGAGCGGGTGGGTGACGTGGCGGGCATGGAGATTCCGGCCCGGTACTTCACCTACCTGCGATCGGGTGACGTGACGCCCCTCGAGGCCGTCCTCGATCACAACCGCGCGGACCTGACGTCGCTCGCGGCCGTGATGATGCACCTGGCCTGGCTGTACGAGGCCGGGCCCGACCAGTCGCGCGACTCAGGGGAATGTCTCGGTCTCGGATGCCTGTACGAGCGTGCGGGATGTGTCGATCGCGCGATTGCCAGCTACGGTCGAGCAGCATCGATCGCGCGTCACTTCGAAGACGATGTGCGGCTGGACGCGTGGCACCGGCGGGCGCGGCTGCTCCGACGCCAGAGAAGGCATGCCGAAGCGGTGGCCGTTTGGGAGGCGATCGCTGGTGAGTTCGAGGCTGCTTCCACCGCGCGCCGCGACGCGCTCCAGGCGCTGGCGGTGCATCACGAGCACCGGTCTCGAGATCTGGTCTCCGCGCGCTCGTTCACCCTGCAGGTTCTCCGCGCGGAGCGTGGGCGTCGGCTCGAGGCGGCGAGGCATCGGCTGGCCAGACTCCAGCGAAAACTCGCAGGCCCCGAAGACACCAAGAGCCACGCCGACCTCACCTGTTCCGTTCCGGATTTGCTGGACCCGTCCTGGAGCTAGCCGAGGCCCCGTGGCTCGTAGGCGACGCCCGCGCGCTAGGCCGAAGCCTGCTTCTTGGCGCGAGCCTTGGCGGCCTCGGCGCGCCCCGCGACCGTCTGCGCGCCATACTTCTTCGTGAACCGCTCGACGCGGCCCTCGGTGTCGATCAGCTTCTGCCGGCCGGTGAAGAAAGGATGGCAGGCCGAGCAGATTTCCAGGTGCAGCTCCTGTTTGGTCGAACGCGTCTGCCAGGTGGCGCCGCAGGCGCAGTGGGCTTGGACGTCGTGGTATTTGGGATGAATGCCGGGCTTCACGGGGTGAATCCTTTCCTGTTCCGCAAACTCCAATTATAGCACCGGCACGAACACGCCCGGCTTCGGGGAGGTGGAGGCGCTATGGCACATTGGAGATGCGGTCCCAGCGGTGTTCCCGAAGCGCCTCTCTCAGCCGGTGAGGCAGCGCTTCTCCGTCGCTGGCCGCGAGATTGCGACGGACGTGCGCCGTCTTGCGCATGCCGGGAATGGTCGTCGTGACCGCGTCGTGGCCCAGGATGAAGCGCAAGGCGACCGACGGCAGGTCCAGACCGTCGGGCACGAGCGGGCCAAGGGCCTCGACCCGCTGCAGGGTGGCCGCCAGGTTCTCGCGCGAGTAGTAGATGTTCCGCCAGTCTCCGTCGGGCCAGCGTGACGCCGCGGTCAACGTGCCCGTAAGGCTGCCCTCGTCGAAGGGGACGCGCGCGATGACGGCAACCCCGTGCTGCTGGCAGGCAGGGAAGAGGTCGTCCTCGGGCGCCTGATCGAAGATGTTGTAGACCACCTGCACCGCATCGACCAGACCGGTCTCAATCGCCTCGATCACGTTCGCCGGTTCCCGGCGGTTCACGCTGATGCCGAACGCCCGAATCAGCCCTTCGTGCTTCAGATCCGAGACGGCGCGCTGCCACCGTTCATCGGCGGCCCAGGCGTCGCTCCAGACGTGAAACTGCTGAAGATCGATGGAGTCGATGCGGAGGTTCTCGAGACTGCGCTCGGTGTACTCGCGAATGTGGTCAGGCGGGAAGACCTCCTCGAGGACGTACTCGGCGCGACCAGGCCAGAGCATGTTCCTGGGCGGGATCTTCGTCGCGACGTGGAGTCGCGAGCCACGGTGGGCGGCAAGAGTCTGTCCAAGCAGCCGCTCGCTTCGGCCGTTCCCGTATACCCAGGCGGTATCGAAGAAATTGCAGCCCAGCGCAATGCTCTCATCGAGGGAGCGAAGCGACTCCTCGTCGTCGGAGCCCGACCACCCGCCCATGCCCCATGTGCCGTAGCCGATTTCCGAGACAGACCAGTCGGTGCGCGGGAAACGACGGTACAGCATGGTGACGGTGTGTGTTCGCGAGTCTCGTTGCGGGTAAAGAGGCCGGCGGCCGCCGTGCGCGCTCCGTTCAGCTCTTGCCGTTCGACATCGAGGACAAGAACTCGGCGTTGCTCCGCACCTTGGCCATCCGCGAGAGGAGGAGCTCCATGGCCTCGACCGGGGACAGCGGCGTCAGGACCTTGCGCAGAATCCAGATCCGGTTGAGATCCTCCTTCGGAATGAGCAGCTCCTCCTTACGGGTGCCGCTCTTCTGGATGTCGATGGCGGGGAACACGCGCTTGTCCACGAGCTTGCGATCGAGGTGGATTTCCATGTTGCCCGTGCCCTTGAACTCTTCGAAGATCACCTCGTCCATGCGCGAACCCGTGTCCACGAGCGCCGTCGCGATGATGGTGAGCGAGCCGCCTTCCTCGATGTTTCGAGCCGCGCCGAAGAACCGCTTGGGCCGCTGCAGGGCATTGCTATCCACGCCGCCCGAGAGCACCTTGCCCGACGGCGGCACGATGGTGTTGTAGGCCCGGGCCAGCCTGGTAATCGAGTCGAGCAGAATCACGACGTCCTTCTTGTGCTCGACCAGACGCTTCGCCTTTTCGATCACCATCTCGGCCACCTGCACGTGGCGCTGCGCCGGCTCGTCGAACGTGGACGAGATGACCTCGCCCTTCACCGAGCGCTGCATGTCGGTGACTTCCTCGGGACGCTCGTCGATCAGCAGCACGATGAGGTAGGCCTCGGGATGGTTCACGGCCACGCTGTTCGCGATGCTCTGCAGCAGCATCGTCTTGCCCGTGCGTGGGGGAGCCACGATGAGACCGCGCTGGCCCTTGCCGATCGGCGACATCAGATCCATGACCCGGGCGGACAGGTTCTCGGCTTCGGTCTCGAGCCTGACGCGCTGCTGCGGGTAGAGCGGCGTGAGGTTCTCGAAGAACACCTTCTCGCGCGCGCGGTCGGGCGTGTCGAAGTTGACCGCCTCCACCTTGATGAGCGCGAAATACCGCTCGCCGTCCTTTGGCGGCCTGATCTGGCCCGACACGGTGTCGCCGGTGTGCAGATCGAACTTTCGAATCTGGGAGGGCGAGACATAGACGTCGTCGGGCCCGGGCAGATAGTTGTAGTCGGGCGCCCGGAGGAACCCGAACCCCTCGGGGAGCGTTTCGAGCACGCCCTCCGAGAAGATGAGGCCACTCTTTTCGGTGCGCGCCCGCAGGATCTCGAAGATGAGCTCCTGCTTGCGCATCCCGCTCGCGCCAGGGACGTCGAGGTCCTTGGCGATCTTGGTGAGGGCGGTAATGCCCATCTCCTTGAGCGTGGCAAGCTCTATGACGGGCGGCTGCGCGGGTCGGGCGGGTGGTTGCGGTTGAGTAACTTGTCGATCTGTTTCCACAGGGCTTCCAGTCCTTCGCCGGTTGCGGCCGAGACGGCCAGCACCGGAATGTTCAACGTGCGTTCAAATTCGGCTGTCGCGCGTGCACGTTCGGCGCGAGCCAGCTTGTCGATCTTGGTGGCCACCACGGCCACCGGGAGTCCAATCGCTGCCAGATACCGGCCGGCCTCGAGGTCGCTGTCCAGTCCCGGATGCCGGCTATCGACGATGAGCAGCGCACTCCAGGGCTCGGGTGGCCGTCCCGACTCTCCACGCCCCTCATGCGACTCTCCGAAGTACGCCCGTGCGAGCCGATCGAACGTCCGTCGCGCTGCCTCGCCACCCCGGGTGTAGCCGTAACCCGGCAGGTCCACCAGGTGGAAGGGCGGTGTCCGCCCGCGCGTCACGCGGTAGACATTGATCAGACGGGTCTTACCCGGCGCGGCACTCGTCCTCGCGATCCGGCGCCGGACGAGCGCATTGATCAGGCTCGACTTACCGACGTTCGAGCGCCCGACGAGCGCTACCTCGGGTGTTCCGTCACGGGGTAGCTGCCGGGCCTCGGCAGCGCTGAGCACCAGTTCTGCAGCAATATTCAAGGTGCGGGCGATTCGACCTGCCGCCGCCCGGCGTCTCGTCGCGCCACACGCGCGTCAGTGGGTAATGGCGTCGTCGGAAATCGTGGAATCGACCTCGTCGATGGCCGGGCCCGCTTCGGCGGTCAGCCGGCTGGGGAGCGGTTCCGACAGCGCGAGCCTCAGCACGTCATCCATGGTCTGCACCAGGTGGATCTTGAGGTCGTCGAGCACGTTCTTCGGAATATCCGCCAGATCCTTCTCGTTGTCCAAGGGCAGAATGATGTCCTTGAGGCCGGCGCGGTGCGCGGCCAGCACCTTCTCTTTGACGCCGCCAATCGGCAGGACCTTGCCGCGCAGCGTGATCTCACCCGTCATCGCCACGTCTTTCCGCGTCGGAATGCGGGCCAGCGCCGACACGAGCGCCGTGGCCATGGTGATGCCGGCCGATGGCCCGTCCTTCGGGATCGCGCCCTCGGGCACGTGGACGTGGACGTCGTGCTTGCGGTTGAAGTCCTTCGGAAGGCCGAAGTCGTCGGCCCTCGACCGCACGAAGCTCATCGCGGCCTGCGCCGACTCCTGCATCACGTCGCCGAGCTTGCCGGTGAGTGTCAGGGTGCCCTTACCGGGCATCAGCGTGGCCTCGCTCACGAGAATTTCGCCGCCGACTTCCGTCCACGCCAGCCCGGTGGCGATGCCGATCTCGTTGCTCTGCTCGGCGAGCGTCGTGCGGTAGCGCGGCACGCCGAGGAACTGCGTGACCTTGTCGGAAGTCGTCTCCACGGCATAGCTGGGACCAGTCTTCACCACCTCGCGGGCGACCTTGCGGCAGATCGAGGAAATTTCCCGCTCGAGGTTGCGGACACCCGCCTCGCGCGTATAGCGCTGGATGAGCGTGCGCAGCGCCTCGTCGTCGAACGTGACGTTCGCCGTCGTGAGACCGGTGCCCTCGATGGCCTTCGGTACTAGGAACCGCTTGGCGATCTCGACCTTTTCCTGCTCGGTGTATCCGGCCAGCTGGAGCACCTCCATGCGATCGCGCAGTGCCTGCGGGATGGTGTGCAGGATGTTGGCGGTGCAGATGAACATGACGTGCGAGAGGTCGTACTCGACGTCCAGGTAGTGATCCAGGAACGTATGGTTCTGCTCGGGATCGAGCACCTCGAGCAGGGCCGCCGAGGGGTCGCCCCGGAAGTCCATCGACATCTTGTCGACTTCGTCCAGCAGGAACACCGGGTTGAGCGTCGTGGCCTTCTTCATCATCTGGATGATCTGGCCAGGAAACGCGCCGATGTAGGTGCGGCGATGCCCGCGAATCTCGGCTTCGTCGCGCACGCCGCCCAGCGAGAGCCGCACGAACTTGCGGTTCATCGCCCGGGCGATCGACTTGGCGAGTGACGTCTTGCCGACGCCGGGAGGCCCGACGAAGGTGAGGATCGTGGCTTTCGGCTTCTTGACCAGTGTCCGGACCGCCAGGAACTCGAGGATGCGCTCCTTGATCTTCTCCAGCCCGTAATGGTCGTGATTGAGGATCTCCTCGGCCCGCTTGAGGTCGCGGCTCTCGCGTGTTTTCTTGTACCAGGGGACCGCGATGATCCAGTCGAGATAGTTGCGCGAGACGGTCGCTTCGGCCGACATCGGCGGCATCGCTTCGAGCCGCTTGAGCTCCTGGATGGCCTTCTCCTGCACATCCTTGGGCATGCGGGCCGACTCGATCTTCTTCTTCAGCTCGTCGATCTCGTTGCCCTTCTCGTCCTTGCGCCCGAGCTCCTTCTGGATCGCCTTCATCTTCTCGTTCAGGTAGTACTCCTTCTGCGCCTTCTCCATCTGCTTCTTCACGCGCGTCTGGATGCGGCGGTCCACCTGAAGCTTGTCCACTTCGATCTCGAGGATGCCGGCGATGCGGTTGAGCCGTTCGACCGGCGAGACGATCTCGAGCAGGTTCTGCTTTTCCTCGACGCCGACGAGCAGGTGCGCGGCAATGGTGTCGGCGAGCTTGCCGGCGTCGTCCACGCGCACGGCCGCGATCATGGCGTCGTAGTGCAGGTTGTTCGACAGCTTGACGTACTGCTCGAAGAGCGACACCACCCGGCTCATCGTCGCTTCGGCGTCGCTGGCCGCTTCGCGGTTGCGCGGCATCACTTTGACCACGACGCGGAAGAAACCCTTGTCCTCTTTCCACTCCACCGCGCGCGCCCGGTCGACGCCCTCGACCAGCACCTTGATATTGCCGTCGGGCAGCTTGAGGCTCTGAACGATGTTGGCCACGCAGCCCATCGTGTAGATGTCCTCGGGCTTGGGATCGTCGAAGGCGGCGTCGTGCTGGGCGGCCAGGAAGATGCGCTTGTCTTTCACGAGCGCGTGCTCCAGGGCCCGGATCGATGAGGGCCGCCCGATGACGAACGGCATCATCATGTGGGGGAACACCACGACGTCGCGCAGCGGAACGATGGGCAGGGTTTCGTAGACTTCCAAGGTGGCTCCAGGGTGTCGGGTCAGGCTTCGGGCAGCCCGGGCTATCCCGCCTTTTCGATCAGGGTGATGGGCTTGTCCTTGGCTTCGACGACCTCGCGCGTGATCACGCACTCACGCACCTTGCGCTGGCCCGGCAGCGTGTACATGAGGTCGAGCATGAGATCCTCGATGATCATTCTGAGACCCCGCGCTCCGATCTTGCGCGCGAGAGCCGCCTCGGCGATGGCTTCGAGGGCATCGTCGGCGAACCTCAGCTTGACGTTCTCGTACTCGAACAGCTTCTGGTACTGGCGCGTAATGGCGTTGCGCGGCTGCGTCAGGATCTGGATGAGCGCGCTCTTGTCGAGCTCGTGCAGCGTGCCGATGACGGGCAGCCGTCCGACGAACTCGGGGATGAGCCCGTACTTGATGAGATCCGAGGGCTCCACTCGCTCGAGCGTCGTGCCGATATCGCGGGCCGCCACCGACTTGACGTCGGCCTTGAAGCCGAGCGTCTTCTTGCCGATGCGCCGGTCGATCTGCTTCTCGAGCCCCACGAACGCGCCGCCGCAGATGAAGAGAATATTGGTGGTGTCGATCTGGAAAAACTCCTGGTGGGGGTGCTTGCGTCCGCCCTGCGGCGGCACGTTGGCCACCGTGCCTTCCAGGATCTTCAGCAGCGCCTGCTGCACGCCCTCGCCCGACACGTCGCGCGTGATCGACGGGTTCTCGTCCTTGCGGCAGATCTTGTCGACTTCGTCGATGTAGATGATGCCCTGCTGACACTTCTCGATGTCGCCCCCCGCGGCCTGCAGCAGCTTGAGGATGATGTTCTCTACGTCCTCACCGACATACCCGGCCTCGGTGAGCGTCGTGGCATCCACAATCGTGAAGGGGACGGAGAGGAGCTTGGCCAGCGTCTGGGCGAGCAGCGTCTTGCCGGTGCCGGTGGGGCCGATGAGCAGGATGTTCGATTTCGTCAGCTCGACGTCGTTGCGGCCGCGCGGCTGCTTCTGGATCTCGATGCGCTTGTAGTGGTTGTAGACGGCGACGGCCAGCTTGCGCTTGGTGCGCTCCTGGCCGATGACGTACTCATCGAGGAACTTCTTGATCTCCGGCGGCATCGGCAGCGACGACCGTACGCCCCGAGTCTCGAACTTGTTGTCGTCGGCGATGATGTCGTTGCAGACCTCGACGCACTCGTCGCAAATGAAGACCGTCGGGCCCGCAATCAGCTTGCGGACGTCGTTCTGGTCCTTGTTGCAGAACGAGCAGCGGAGGACTTCGCCCTCGCCGTTCTTCTTGACCATATCTGGCTATCGACTCCGGATGAGCTGACCGGCGGCGCGCGTGCTACTTATCGGCCCGAGCGCTCCGGCGCACACCCTCCCGGGCCTGCGGTCCCGGGGCGGGCCGCCTTCAGGCCCGCTGGCGGATGACATCGTCAATGATACCGTATTCCTTCCCCTGCTCGGCCGACATGATGTAGTCGCGCTCGGTATCCTCCTGGATACGCTTCAGGGGCTGGTGGGTATGGCCCGCCAGAATCTCGCTGACCCGCTCGCGCATGCGCAGGATTTCGCGCGCGGCGATGTCGATGTCGGTGGCCTGTCCACCCAGCCCGGACATCCACGGCTGGTGAATCAGGATCCGCGAATTGGGGAGCGAGAACCGCTTGCCGTGCGTCCCGGCGGCCAGCAGCACGGCCGCAATGGAGGCCGCCTGGCCGATGCAGTAGGTCTGCACGTCCGGTTTGATGAACTGCATGGTGTCGTAGATGGCAAACCCCGCCGTGATCGATCCGCCCGGGCTGTTGATGTAGAGCAGGATGTCCTTGTCGGGGTCTTCGGCCTCGAGAAACAGCATTTGCGCGATCACCAGATTGGCGATCCCGTCATCGATCGGTGTGCCGATGAAGATGATGCTGTCCTTGAGCAGCCGCGAGAAAATGTCGTAGGCGCGCTCGCCGCGGTTGGTCTGTTCGACCACCATCGGCACCAGCTGCTGGCGCGCGTCAGCCCAGGAACGTGACATCACCAGATTCGTCAATCCTTGTCAGCGACCGGTACCGATCGCTGTATCCATCACGAGCGGCAAAAGTGCTGGGGTCTACCGAGGCGGGAACAACTCACGCTCGAGCGATTGTAGCACGCGTCAGCACGAAGTCAACCGCCTTCTCACGCCGTAACCCCGTGTACAAGCGCGAGATCCCGCCGTCCTTCTCCAACCGCGCGCGAACGGCGGCCGTCGTGCGCCCCGCGCGAGCCGCGTACTCGCCGATCTCGCGCTCGAGCTCGGCGTCGCTGACCGTCAGCTCTTCCCGGCGCGCGACTTCGTCGAGCACGAGCGCTCCCGCAACGGCCTCGCGCGCCGCCTCGCGCTGAGCCTCCCGCAGCTGATCCCAGTCCACCGGGGCGCGTCGCGGATCGACCCCCTGCTCCATCAGCCGCCGCGCGAACTCCTCGACCCGACGCTCGATCTCCCGCGTCACGAGCGAGTCGGGAACCGCGAAAGGCACGCGCCGCGCCAGCTCTTTCAGCAGGTCGCCCCGCAGCTGGCGGTCCGCATCGTGCTCGGCCTGATGGTGCAGGTCGGTTCGCACCCGTTCGCGCAGCGCCTCGATCGACTCGAACTCGCCCATGTCCTTCGCGAACTCGTCGTCGAGCTCGGGCACCACGCGCCGCCTCAGCGCCTTCACGGCAACCTGATAGCCCATCGTTGTACCGGCCAGCTCGGTGAGCGCGTGGTCGAGAGGATAGGTAATGGTGAAGCTCTTTTCGGCCCCCGCGCTCAGGCCCGCGAGCTCCTCGTCGAATCCAGGAGGATTGGCTGACGCTCCCAGCTCGATCGACACGTTCTCGTGGCGGTCCGGCTCGCCCTCGGCCGCCTGTCGCGTCAGATCGACCACGACCGTGTCGCCGATCTCCGCCGGACGGTCCTCGATGGGCTCGTACCGCGCGGCTCGGTCGCGCAGCCGTTGAAGCGCCTCACCGACGGCGTTGTCGTCGAGGCTCACGGGTGGACGCCTGAGGTGAATCGTCGAGTAGTCCCCCGGATCGATGGGCGGCACCGTGTCGAAGGATGCCGTGAACTTGAGAGGCTTGCCCTCCTCGACCAGCACGTCGCGAATGTCCGGCGTATCGATTGGCTCGACGCCGCGCTCCCGCAGCGCGTCGTCGACCGCGCGCGGAATGAGGCCGTGGGCCACGTCGTGCAGAATCTGCTCGCGGAACCGCTGCTTGATGAGCCGTACTGGCACCTTGCCGGGCCGGAATCCCGGGATGCGGGCGGCCTTGCCGTAGTCACGGGTGATCCGCTCGATCTCGGCGTCGACGACCGCACTCGGGATCTCGACGACGAGGCTCTTTCGTGTCTCGCTGACGTCGAGAAAATCGGTCTTGGTGGACACAGTCGATTGCTGGGCAGAAGTCATCCGGGTCTCGAACGATGACTAGAGGTGTCGAGGGGCTTGAGATGGTGCGAAAGGGGGGAGTTGAACCCCCATAGCCTTGCGGCTACCGGATCCTAAGTCCGGCGCGTCTGCCAGTTCCGCCACTTTCGCCCGGAGCACCGTGCGCGCGCCGCTCGTCTTCGACAGGGTAGCACGCGCTTTTTCGGACGGTCAATCTGCGGCGACCCTCGCCGGATGTGACCTCGTGTATCAGGCGCCTGGCAGCCAGACGAGCTGTCGACAGGCCGGACACGCATACACCATCCGCAGGTCGGCGACGAACGACACGAAACCGCCGTGACCGTGTACGGCGCACGAGGGGCAGATAGCCGCCGCGGTGGCCTCGATGGTCGCCACGCGCAAGCGCCGTCCCGTGCGGGGATCGGAAAGCGCCTCGGGTCGCGCCTCGTGTGGCGTCAGCCGCGCACCCTGTGGAGTCTGATGTCGTCGGAACAGCCCGCCATATGCGTCGGGCTGGGTGGGATGATCCATTCGTATGAGGTCGTGCGCGGGATATGAGATGTGAACGCGCGGCGATATCGTAACACACACATTTCACCCGGTCTCTTCATTGTCCACCCACCACCAGACCACCATGGCCGTCATGATCAGCAGGAAGGCGAGCGTGTAGGTCGACAGACGCGGTGCGAGGCTGTCGACGGCGTCTTTGAGGCCGGACATGAAGACACTGGAGGCGTCGGTCGTGACGACGGTCAACCCGCTGACACTGAGAAGCACCCAGACGCCGATCGCCACGGCCCCCAATCCGCCGGCAATTGCGAGGTTGAAGGTGACGTCGATCACCTGCTCCGCCTTCCACCAGTCGCGCCGCAGCCGCCGCTCGACTCGCGCCGCGAAGCCCTGTGGTACCTCGCTGAGCGCTGGCCGTTCGAGCGTCCCTTCGATGCGGCGCGCCAGGGCGAGTTGCGCCTGACAGTGCGGGCAGTTCGACAGATGGGCTGTGAAATCGGCGTCTTCGAACTGCTCGCCGGAAGCGAGGGCCTCGATGCGATCATCGAGTTCACGGCACGTCATGGTCTTCACCGATCACGCGAGCTCTGTCTGGAGCAGTAGCCGCAATGCGCGCTTGGCACGATATAGCCGGGTTTTCACGGTCCCGAGCGGCAGATTGAGAGCTTCGGCAAGGTCCTCGTATCGCACGTCCTTCAGATAGTGGCCGGTCACGAGCAACTGGTCCACCGGCGACAGGCGGCTGAGCGCCTTGTCGAGTCGATCCTTCAGCTCCAAGGCCCCGAAGCCGCTGTCGCTGCCGGCGAGGCGCAGCACATCGGCGGGGCGGCCTTCATGCGCTTCGATGGCTTCCAGGCTCAACTCGGGCGGCCCGGTCCTGGAACGCTCCTCGACGCACAAGTTCGCGACGATGCGGAAAATCCAGGAGGAGATGCGCGCATCCCCGCGGAAGTAGGGCAGCCCGCGATACACCCGAAGAAACGTCTCCTGGGCCAGATCCTCGATCCGCTGACGATCGCGCACCGAGCCGGCGATGAGCGCGAAGACCATCTGCTGGTAGCGGTTCACCAGATCCCGGAACGCGGCCTCATCGCCCCGCTGGCACCGACGGACGAGATCGCGTTCGCTCGGATCGGCCATCCGCCCGCGATATTAGACCACCGCGGGTGGCGGATTGTTTCATCTCGGCAGGGAGACCGAGGCGGCGCGCGGCTTTGAAACAATCGGCGGGCGGATCCAGTCTAATCACCCGAGGCAGACTGTCGGGGCAGAGAGCCGCCTGGGAGGCAATATGGACCAAGACAGCATATTCGTGTTGTCAATCGTGATCCCGCTCGCCACGATCATTGGCGGGTGCCTGCTGATAGGCCTGGCCATCTACCGCTACACGCGCCTCAAGGAGCTGGCCTACCGCGAGCGGTTGGCCATGATCGAAAAGGGTCTGGTGCCCGGGAGCATCAATCCGGCTGGCCCCGATCGGGTCATGCAGCTGGCATCGGTTTCACGGTCCGAGCGTGGGATGAAGATGCGTACGCTGGGCGTAGTGCTCCTTGGTGTAGGTCTTGGTCTGGCGATGCTCATCTCCTTTGCCGGCGAGGATCCGGCGAGCGGCGTGGGAGTGGGCGGTGGAATCGCTGTTCTCGGTCTGGCGTTCCTCATCAACGGTATCCTGACGAGCCGCAGTTCGATGTCGCCTGGATATCCGGTGTCGCAGGCGACCGAGCGCGAGCCCGAGGATCGCGCGCCGTTCTCCAGCGACCACTAGGCTTGGAGAGCGGATCGGGATGTGCGTGCCCAATGGAGCATCCCAGCGAAAGCGGCCAACGAGACACCGATCAGGTCGGTCGTTGCCCTCGCATCGCAGAGAAGCAGACCCGCTCCAATACACAGCACGCGCTCGACGAGGTTGATCTTGGCTCGCAGCCACCCGCCGAGAGCCACCGCCAGAGCTGCTACACCAACCGCGGTTGACAGGGTCGTCCGAGCAATGACCGGAAGCGGGGCCTGTAACAGCACGCCGAGCCCGTCCGGGCTGAGTGTGAAGACGAAAGGCACCAGAAACGCCGGCAGCGTGTACTTCCAGGTCAACGTCATCGTGCGCAGCGGTCGTCCACCCGTAATTGCCGCAGCCGCGAACGGCGAGAGCGCCGTGGGCGGGCTGACCTCTGACAGCACCGCATAGTAGAAGATGAACATGTGCGCCGCAAGGGGCGACACACCCGCTTGAACGAGGGCAGGAGCCACCATCACGGCGGCGATGATGTACGAGGCCGTCACCGGCACGGCCAGCCCAAGCAGCCCCACGGCGATCGCAGCGTAAAGCACGGTCAGAAAGAGCTGGCCGTTCGCCAGGGCCACGATGAGCCCGGCCACCTTTAATCCCAGGCCTGTCAGCGTCACGATGCCGACGATGATGCCGGCCGTGGCCGTCGTTGCCGCCACGGACACGACGCTGAGGCTGCCGTTCTCGAGGGCTCGGAAGAGTCGCCGCGGCCAAAGCGCCGTCTCGGGGCGAATGAAGCTGAGAGCCGCTGCGAGCAGCGTGGCCCAGAACACGGCCCTGAACGGCGTCAGGCCAAACATGAGCAGAACGGCTATCGCGACCAGTGACAGGAAGTGATAGCCGTACCGAAGCGTCAAGGGGCCCAGCCGCTCGACGTCGATTCGGACGGGGCGCACCGTCATGCGTCGGCTGTCGAACTCGATCATCAGAAAAATCGACAAGTAGTACAGCAGTGCGGGCACGAGTGCCATCGTGATCACACGCAGGTACGAAATCTCCAGGAACTCGGCGATGAGGAACGCTGCAGCACCGAGCGTCGGCGGACTCAGAATTGCGCCGATGCCGGCCGCCGACAACATGGCCCCACCGACCTCTGGCGTGTATCCGGCGCGGCGAAGCAACGGCCAGCCAACTGATCCCAGAGTGACGGTGGTGGCCACGCCGCTGCCGGACACGCTGCCCAGCAGGAGACCCGCGAGGGCGATGGTCCGGGCCGGCGCGCTGGCGGAACCGGATCGGCCCATGGCCGCCAGCGACCAGTCGATGAAGAAGCGACCGGCGCCCGACTGTTCGAGCACGGCGCCATAGATGCCGAACAACACGATGTAGGTGGCCGCGACATCGAGCGGCACGCCGAATATGCCCTCGAGCGTCATGTAGAGCGTGCCGATGATGCGATCCGCTCCGTATCCGCGATGCGCCAACGTCCCGAGACCGACGGCTGCCAGGGACGGCCCGAAAAAGCCGTAGGCGAGAAACAGCGCGGCCGTTGCCGGGAGAATCCAACCGACCGATCGTCGCGTCGCTTCGAGCACCAGGAGAATCGTGAGTCCACCCAGCACGAGATCGATGACGAGTGGTGTTGTCGCCCGATACACGAATTGTTCGAAGTCGACGAGGGGCCAGGCGAGCGCGACGATTGCGACGCCGGCAAGCAACCAGTCGACGGGCGAGACACGGGGGATGCGAGAGCGTCTGGCGGGATACCGGAGGAACACGAGAACGAGCACGATCAGCAGGAAGATGACGCGATAGACCTGTGGCTGGACGATGCCGACGACCCAGTAGAGGGCGTAGAGCGAGAGGCCGATGGCGAGAGCGGAGACGAGGCGGCCGACGGGTCCATCGAGGCGCCGAACCGGGGCGTCCTCGATGGTCAGCTCGGGAGCGATCACTCCTTCCAGACGCCGCGCTCCTTGTAAAAGCTGATGGCCCCCGGATGGAACAGACGCGGGCGAACCGGTCACGGCGCGATCGAGAGCGAGCTTGCGCGCCTCGGGGTGAATGGCGGCGAGTTCTGGCTGTTTTTCGAACAAGAGCCGCGTGATGTTCCGCGCCAGCTCATCGTCCATCGAACGGTTGGCGACCAGCACGTTGGAGACGCCCACGACGGGCACGTCGCCCGAGAGCCCGGGATAGGTGGAGGCGGGCAGGTCGATGAGCGCGTAGAGGGCCTGACCGAATTTTGCCTGGAGCGCAGGCAGCACATCGTCCGTGGGAATGAGCCGGATCGCGATGCCCGGTGTGTGAGAGAGATCCTGCACGGCGGGACTGGGAATGCCGCTGCTCCAGAAGAAGGCGTCGATCTTGCCGTCCTTGAGCGCACCTGCCGACTCACTGGCGCCCAGACCCTGCCGGCGGACATCGCGGCGCGGATCGAGGCCGGCCGCCTCCAGCGCCCGGAACGCGATCACCTCGGTGCCGCTGCCGGGCGATCCGGTCGACACGACGCGTCCGCGCAGGTCCGCGACATGGGCGATCGAGCTCGAGGCGAGTGTCACCAGATGCGTATAGTTCTTGTACAGGACAGCAAGGGCGACAACCGGTACCTTCTCACCCTCGAAAGCACCATGTCCGCCGACGGCATCCGCCAGTGTGTCGGCCAGCGAAAAGGCCAGATCGGCTTTGCCATCGCGGATCAACTTCAGGTTGTCGACGGAAGCTGCGGTGACTTCGGCCGTGGCCTGTACGCCAGGTAGATTCTCGCTGATGATCTTCGCGATGCCGCCGCCGTAGGGATAATAAACGCCCGCGGTGCCACCGGTGGCGATCGACAGCCAGCGTGTCCTGGCGGTCTCGCCGGTGCACGCGACAGCGCAGAACGCACACACGACGAGCAGGACACCGCGGGCGCTCCGCCGGCGGCCCGGGCGCGTGAACGTTCCAGCGCCTCGCATTGGCCGAGTATACGTCGGCGCCCGTCCCTTGGCCGTGTGAGGCTCAAGCGACGAGTTCCGGTTATCCTACCGGACGATCCACGAGCGACCTTCGCATGAGCACTCGCATCAGAGTCTTCGCGCCGGCCAGCATCTCGAACCTCGGGCCAGGTTTCGACGTGCTGGGACTCGCCCTCCATCGTCCTGGCGACATCGTCGAAGCGGAGCCGAGTGAGCGGCCAGGCATCGAGATTGCGGCTATCAGCGGCGATGGTGGCAGACTCAGTGCCGACTCCAGGCGAAATGTGGCGGCGGTGGCGGCGGCGGCCGCGCTCGACGCCATGCGTGCGAAGGCGTCCGCATCCGCGGCCTCCGGGGTTCGGCTCTGGCTGCACAAACGGATGCCGCTCGCAAGCGGCCTCGGCAGCTCGGGGGCGAGCAGCGTGGGTGGCGCCTTCGCCGTGAACGAGCTGTTCGACCGCCAGCTCACGCCGCACGAGGTCCTGCTGGCGGCAATGGAGGGAGAGCGATCGGCGAGCGGGTCGGTGCATGCCGACAATGTGGCGCCAAGTCTCCTCGGTGGCATGGTGCTGATTCGCAGTTACGACCCCCTCGAGATCGTCGAGCTGCCCGTTCCCCAAAGCCTCTGGGTGGTCGTCGTGCACCCCCACTGCGAGGTTTCCACCTCGGAGGCGCGCGCCCTGGTCGCCGGACGTGCCTACAGCCTCGCGCAAGCCGTCAGGAATCTGGGAAATCTCGGTGCGTTCGTCAGCGCCCTTCATCGCCAGGATCTCCAGCTGCTCGGACGCAGCATCCACGATGAGCTCGTCGAGCCCGTCCGCGCGCAACTGATTCCCGGCTTCGCGGAGGTCAAGGCCAGCGCGCTCGACGCAGGTGCGCTGGGCTGTTCGATCGCGGGCTCGGGACCGTCGGTTTTTGCCTTTTCCAGCGACGAGTCCTCCGCGCGGGCGATCGCTCAGCGCATGCGTCACACGTTTCATTCGGCCCGATCTCTGGACTCGGATATCTTCATTGGACGAGCGGGGGCGCCCGGGGCCCGCCGCGTGGAGGCGACGTGGGATCTCGACAACTGATGGCTCGGGCAGGCTGGCTGTACCACGGGGTCGCGAGGGTCTGACATGGAGCTCTGCAGCACGCGCGACGCCAAGGTTCGGGTCAGTTTTCGTGACGCCCTGATCCGGGGCATCGCGCCCGAGGGTGGGCTCTACCTGCCGATTTCGATTCCGCGGATCGGACTGGACGACTTCGCAGAGTGGCGCTCCCTGTCGTTCGCCGATCTCTCGGTCGCCATCGCCAAGCGAGTCATCGGCGACGAATTCCCGGGTGATGTCATCGAGCGGCTGGTGGGCGGAGCGCTCGATTTTCCCGTGCCCATCATCGAAGTCGAGCCGGGACGCTTCGTGCTCGAGCTCTTTCATGGCCCTACGCTCGCGTTCAAGGATTTCGGTGCGCGCTTCCTCGCCAGATTCTTCGGCTACATCCTCGCCGAGCGCGCAGAGCACGCCACGATTCTCGTGGCCACTTCAGGCGATACGGGCAGCGCCGTCGCGCACGGCTTTCACGGCGTGCCCAATGTCAGAGTCGTGGTCCTGTACCCGGAAGGCAAGGTGTCGCCGTTTCAGGAAGCGCAGATGGCGACGCTTGGTGGGAACGTCACCGCCGTGCGCGTGTGGGGCGACTTCGACGACTGCCAGCGGCTGGTCAAGCAGGCGTTTCTCGATCGGCGGCTGACCGATCTGCATCTGTCGTCCGCCAACTCCATCAACATCGGCCGCCTTCTTCCCCAGACGTTCTATTACGTGCGTGCGTGGCTGTCCGTCACGGCAGACGTCCACCATTCCGTGGTGTTCTCCGTGCCGAGCGGGAATCTCGGAAACGTCACGGCTGGTGTGCTATCCGCCTCCATGGGCGTGCCGATGGCCGGGCTCATCGCCGCCACCAACATCAATCGGACCCTGGACGATTACTTAGCCAGCGGCAGCTACCGCCCACGGCCCTCGGTGGCGACCATGTCGAGCGCGATGGACGTGGGCGATCCGAGCAACTTGCCTCGCCTCGTCGCGCTCGGGCCCACGCTCGAGGGCTTGCGCGAGCGCGTCAAGGTAAGTGTCGTCGACGACCAGACCACCCGCGAGTGCATCCGGGACGTGTTCGCGCGGACGGGATATGTCCTCGATCCGCACGGGGCCGTCGGCTATGAGGCTGCGACGCGGTTCGCCCGGGATCACCGTTTCGACGGGCCCATCGTGACACTGGCGACGGCGCATCCGGCCAAGTTCGCTTCGGGTATCGGCAGTATTCTGGGCTTTGCGCCCGAGCTGCCCGGCGACCGTTTTCGAGAGCTGATGTCGAAGCCGCTGCGCGCCATCGACCTGGACGACACCGCATACGACGCCTTCGAGCGGCTCCTGCGCGACCTGCCGGAGGCGCCCGAACTGCGCCCGGCTGATCCTGCTATCCTGTGATTCATTTCGAGCCCGCGCCAAGGAATCTCGATGCCTTCAACTATCAAGTACGCGGCGCTTGCAGCCTGCTTGTTGACGCTCACAGGTGGTGCGGCTGCCGTACCCGACGAGGGTGCGCTCGCTTCGGCTCGCCGCCTGCGGCTGGGTGGTGAACCCGGGCAAGCTGCCGAAACGCTCAGGGCCGTACCCGCGCGCGAGTCGAGCGTTGAGCTTCAGCACGAGCTAGTGCTGGCCCTCCTTGCGAGCGGGCAGCCAGACGATGCTCTAGCCGTTGCGGAGAAAGCGGTCGCCGCCGCGCCCGATGAGCCTCTTGCAATTCGCGCGCGGGCTCTGGCGCTCAGCGCACGCTATGAGGGTGAGCGGGCGCTCGAGGCCATCGAGCCGGCGCTCACGAAGCGCCCGGGCAACGGACCTCTGCTGACAGTAAAGGGGCGAACACTCTGGGAGCTCCGGCGCGCAAAATCGGCAGTCGAAGCCCTGCAGGCCGCAGCAGGCGATGCCCACTCGGCCGCCGAGGCCAACTACTATCTGGGGCGCATTTTTCATTTCAAGGGTTGGCGCGCTGAAGGAGCTTTCCCCGGGTGGCACGATGAGCCGGAGTATCGCGCGAAGGCGGAAGCGGCGTTCCGGGCGGCGGCTGCCGCCAGCCCGGAATGGTATGCGCCCCACCTTGGCTTGGGCGACACGCTCCTGGCGGCTGATCGTCCGTCCGAGGCACTGGCAGCATTTGACCGAGCACTCGAGCGTGGCCCCAACGTGACGGCGGCGCTCGCCGGACGCTGGAGCGCGCTCGAGGCACTGAACCGCGTCGACGAGGTGGCGGCGGAGGTCGCGCGCGCGACAGAGTCGCCTGACGCCCGCCAGGTGGACGCGGCGCGGCGCGGATTCGAGCTGATGGGTCTCGCGAGCGAAGCCGAGGCTGCGGCCCAGAAACTTCTTTCGAGATTTCCGGCAAGTGCCGGGGCTGCGGCGGTGACCGCGGCCCGTGTCGGGAACGCTCGACGGGCCAAGCAGGTACTCTTCGGTCGTCGATCTGGCGACGTCGTTCCCCGGTCGATTTCCCTCCAGCCCCGACCGCTTGGCCGTGCAGGATGCGTTGATCGAAGCCTACATGGCATCACCCGACACGTCACCGGCCACGCTTCTCCAGGCCATCGATGCGCGCATCGACGCCCGGCCCGATCCTGCGGTGTTCGTGGCAGGCAGCACGGCGCTGGCAAGTCGCGGGGTCCTCCTCGACGACGCGATCAGGCTCGGCGAAGCGAGTGTGGCGGCGGCATCGACCGTCATCAACGAGAACCTGGGCTCCTACAAGATGGAGGGGAAGATTCAAAACGCGCTTGGCCGGAGTCGGGCCACCGGCCTCGATCTCGCCGGCTGGGCGCACTTCCTCGAGAGCGACCTGCCTTCCGCCACGACGAAGCTCGAAGAAGCGGAACGCCTGTCGCGCGGCAATGACATGGCGAATCAATACCACCTGGGGGAGCTGGCTCGTCGGAAGGGCGAGCTCGATGCCGCGCGCGAACGTTACCTGACGTCGCTCTCACTTCAGGGTCCGGCGGCGCTGAAAGACGCTGGAACCAAGGCCCTTGCCGACGTCTATGCGAAGCTCGGCAACGATCCGGCCGGGTTCGATGCCTATCTGAAAGCCGAACTCGATCGACGCAAAGAGGACCGACGCGAGCGGCTCGTGCAGAGCATGCTCGATCAAAGAGTCCCGGCCATCGTCGTCGACGATCTCGCGGGAGGGCAGATCAACCTGGGCTCGCTTCGGGGCAAAGTGGTGCTGCTCAATTTCTTCAGCAGCTGGTGCGGAGCGTGCCGCGGTGAGTTGCCGCACGTCAAAACGGCGTACGACGCCTACCGCAACGATCCGGGTGTGGCGTTTCTGCTCGTGAGTCTGGACGACGATCCCAAGCGCCTGGCGCGGTATCTGGCCGAGATGAAGTTCCCGTTCCCCGTGGCGCATACGACGCAGAAGGCAGCCGAGGAGGCGTTTCGTGTGTTCGACGTGCCGGCAACGTTCTACGTCGATCGCTCTGGCGTCGTGCGCTATGAAGCGCGGGGTGGCGAGATTCACGGTCAGGCGGCCGACCGCGTGCAATGGTTCATCGAGGAGCTGAAGCGTCAGTGAGGATGGCGTGAAGCTGAACCGCCGACAGTTTCTCGGGACGACCGCCGGTGTGGCGTCGGTTTCCTCGCTCCAGGCTCGTGCGCAGCCGGCGGTCCCTCCCGCTCCAGACGACGAAGCCGATCCGCTCGGCGTGCGCGCCGATTTCCCTGTCGTGACGCATGGCGTGTATCTCAATTCGGCCTACATCGCCCCGAACCCTCGCGCGGTGGCGCAGGCCGGTTGCGCATTCGCCGAGGCGAAGGCGACGAAGCCGCTCTCGCTCGGTGACATGCAGGCCAGAGCTGACGAAGTGCGCCGTCAGTACGCGCGCCTCGTCAACGCAACACCCGAGGAGATTGGTTTCCTCTTCACCACGAGCGAAGGCGAAAATCTGGTAGCCGGCGCGCTCAATCTCGGGTCCGGCGACAACGTCGTGCTCGACGAGCTGCACTATCTGGCCGAATTCGTGCTGTACGAGCATTTGCGCGAGACGCGCGGCGTCGAGGTGCGGGTGGCGAAGGCGAGGGAGGGCGCCGTTTCGGCGCAGGACTTCGAACCACTCGTCGACGAGCGCACGCGTCTCGTTTCCGTCGCGTGGGTCTCGCATCAGAACGGCTTTCGTCACGACATGCGGCCCATTGCGGACCTGGCCCATGCGAAGGGCGCGCTCTTCTATGCCGACGGTGTGCAGGCGGCCGGGATGTTTCCGCTCGATGTTCGCGAGGCGGGCGTGGACTGCATGGCCAGCGGCACCTACAAGTGGCTGCTGGGCAGCTTCGGAGTGGCGCCGTTCTTCGTGAAGCGCGAGCTTCTCGACCGTGTTCCGAACGATCGATGGGGTGCGCTGCACGTGGAACAGGAGCTGCCCGATCGGAAGTTCAGGATCCATCGAACGGCGAAAAAGTACCGACTACGCCACGCTCGCCTTCGGTCCGATCCATCAGCTCGGCGCCGGACTGACCTATCTCGAGAAGGTCGGCGTCGATCGGATTGAGGCGCACGGTGTCGGGCTCGCCCAGGAGCTTCGCGCAGGGCTTGTCGACCGCGGCCTCCGCGTGCTGACCCCCGCCGCCAACCGCTCCTCCATCGTCACCTTCGCGTTGACGAAGGAGCCGCAGGCCGCGCAGAAAATCTTCGACACCGCCCGCGTGCAGGTGACGATTCGCGCGGGCGGCACCCAGGTGCGGGTCTCACCGGCCCTTTTCAACAACCGCGCCGACATCCGGACATTTCTCGACGTCGCCGAACAGCTGGCTTAGGACACCATGCGCGCCGCCCTCCTGCTCGCGTTGACGCTGCAGACGACGGGTCCCGTGGCGCTGGAGAACGAGTATGTCCGTGTGACGCGCAACCAGGCGTTCTGTGCGTCGGGCAAGGGGGCGACGTGCGGCGAGCGTGTCTTCGTGGCGATGGGCGACCTCGAGCTGCCGACCTGGAACGGCGTTCACCGCATGACGCGCGGCGACATCGTCGTCTTCAACCAGGGTGAGGCATACACGCCGCCTGAGTCCGGCGAATTTCTGGAGGTGGCCTGGAAGCCCACGTACCCGCCGGTCCAGTCGCCGCGCGAGCTGATTGCACCCGACAAGAACAGCATCTTGCACGATGGCGCGCGGTTCTTCGTGTTCGAAGAGAAGCTCGATCCTGGCGAGACGCGCGCGAGGCACAGCCACAGCCAGCGCGTCGTCATCGTCCTGAACGCGACGCGTCTTCAACAGTGGCCCGACGACCAGCCGGAGCTCTTCCGCGAGCAGATTCCCGATGACGTGCGGTTCAACCCGCCGGTGATCCATGTGGTGAAGACGGTCGGGTCACAGCCGTTGAGAAACATCGTCGTCGAACTCAAGTCAGATCGATAGAGATCAACGAGGAGAGGAAACTGTGACCGTTCGCCGAATCCCGGCTCACGTCATCGTGACTGCTGCCGCGGTCGCTGCCGCGATTTCACTGGTGGGCTGCAACACGCCGCCGGACACGGCAGCTCAACCCTTGGGCGCCCCCGACACGGTGTTCGTCAACGGCAAGATCGCGACCGTGGACGCGACCTTCTCGCTGGCGGAAGCCGCAGCGGTACGGGACGGCAAGTTCGTCTTCGTCGGATCGAGCGACGCCGTTCGCGAGCTCGCCGGGGACTCGACGCGAATCATCGACCTTGGTGGGCGCCTGGTGGTGCCAGGTCTGGCCGACGGGCATTTCCACAGCGCGGGGGGCGGCCCGGGGGTCGACCTCTCGCGCGCGCGAGCCTTCGACGAGGTCATCACGGCGATTCGTGAACGTGTGGAACGGGCGGGACCCGACGAGGTGGTCGTCACCAACAGCGACTGGCACGAGGCGCAGCTCAAAGAGCAGCGTCTGCCGTATCGCCGGGATCTCGATGCGATCGCACCGCGCACTGCCGTCGTGGTCGTGCGCGGCGGGCACGAATACATCCTCAATTCCGTCGCCCTTCGAAAGTGGAACATCACCACCGCGACCAAGGAGCCGCCGGGAGGTCAGATCAGCCGCTACCCGGACGGGCAGCTGAACGGCGAGCTCCTCGATGCGGCGAAGAGCTACGTCAAGCTGCCGCCCCCGCCCGAACGGTCGATCGACCAGCGGATCGAGGCCATGGTGTCCGACTTCAAGAAGCTTCACGCGGCGGGACTCACCAGCGTCCGTGTGGCAGGGACGTCGGTGGAGCAGTCACCGCTTGTTCGAGGAGATGAAGCGACGGGGTGTGCTCTCGATGCGCGTCAGCGTGCTGTTGCGGCCCGATCGTACAGCGGAGGCCGCCGCGGCTGAAACCGCCGTCAAGGGGTGGGGGCTCGAATCGGGCGCCGGTGACGAGTGGCTGCGCGTGGACGGCATCAAGCTCGGTGTCGACGGCGGCTTCGAGGGAGGCTGGATGCGTGAACCGTACGAGGAGCCGTACAGGGCGTCGAGGCGCGTATCGCGGCATTCAAACGATGCCATCCGACCGGTACACGGACACCGTGAAGATGCTCAACCGCCTGGGCTGGCGAGTATCCACACACGCGGTGGGCGATGCCGCGATCGACCTCGTTCTAGCCGCCTACGAGGAGGCGAACACGGAGCGCCCGCTCGCCGGGCGGCGATGGGTGCTCGAGCACGGCTTCATCCCGCAAGCCGATCAGCTGCCGCGCATGACGCAGCTCGGTCTCGTCGTCTCGGCTCAGAACCACCTCTATCTTGCCGGACCTTCGCTCGTGCGCTACTGGGGCGCCCAACGTGCCGGATGGACGACGCCGGTCCGGGCGTATCTGGATGCCGGCCTCGTCGTCGCCGCGGGAACGGACACGCCGGTCGTGCCGTATCCGCCGCTTTGGACGATCTATCACTTCGTGACGCGCGGGACGATCTCGGGAGGGCCGCTGGGCGTGGATCAGAGGATCCCGCGTGACGCGGCACTGCGTCTCAGCACCATCAACAACGCCTACCTCACGTTCCAGGAGAAGACGCTCGGTTCGATTGAGCCTGGGAAATTCGCCGACCTGGTCGTGCTCTCCAACGACATCCTCACGTGCCCGGAAGATCAGATCGAGCACACGACGGCGCTCCTGACGATGGTGGGGGGCCGCGTCGTACATGAATCGGGCCCGCTCTCGACCAGTCATTGAACGAGGCGAGCCCGATTCGACCAGCAATCTACGCGGCTGTCGAGTTCTTGGCGGGGAAGATCTCCTTGAACGCGACCAGGAATCGGTCCATCTCCTCGGCCGTGCCGACTGACACGCGCAAGTGCTCGACCATCGGCGGGAATCGCCGGCCGACGGCGATGCCGCGCTTACGGAACTCCTCGATCACGGGCGTGATTTCCCGGCCAACGTGGACCATGAAGAAGTTGGCCTCGGAAGGGATCACGTTGTAGCCGAGGCCGGTGAGCGCGGCCGAGGTCTTCTTGCGAAGCTCGATGGTGACGGCCTTCACCTTGGCCTGGTTCTCCGTATCCTGCAGCGCGGCCACGCCGCCCCAGCGCACCAGCGCGTTGACGCTGCTGATGGAGTAGTTGCGCATGCGATCGATCAGAGGCTTCGGTGCGACGGCATACCCCAGCCGCATCGCGGCCAGCGCGGCAATCTTCGAGAATGTCCTCGCGATGATGACCTGGCGTCCTTCGAGGACATACGGCACCGACGTCGCGTAATTGGGATCCTCGACGAAGTGGTGATACGCCTCGTCGATGAGCACGGGAATGTCTTCGGGGATGCCATCGAGGAGCGTCTTGACTTCCTGCTTCGTCACGACGACACCGGTCGGATTGTTCGGATTGACGAGGTAGACGAACCCGACGTCGCGGTAGTTGTCCTTCGTCGCCCGGATCATCGCGGGGATGTCCTGACGATAGTCCGCCAGGAGCGGAAGGGCGACCACGTCGGCCTTGATGCCGCTGGCATGCGTATAGACCGAGCTGTAAGTCGGCTCGACGCCGACCACCTTCTTCCCGCCCTGCAGGAAGGTCAGCCCCGTCACCTCGAGGATTTCACCCGAGCCCGCACCGAGCAGGACGTTTTCGGTCTTCACGCCGTGGTGATCCGCAATGGCCTGTGTAATGCCGCCATCGGGGTAGCCGTAGCGATTGGCGTACTTCCACGCGCCGTTCATCGCCTTCATCACCGATTCGGGAGGACCGTAAGGGTTCTCGTTCTGAGCCAGCTTGGCCATGGCGTCGTACTCGGCGAGCGACGGCCGGCGTGCCGCGCCGGCAGCCGGCGCACCCGCTATCTGCGCCCAGACACGTCCATCCGGTCTGAGCCCGACGTAGCCAAGGGCAGCCGCCAGGCCCCCGAAGAAGCTCCGGCGCGATACGCTGTGCCTCAAATCCATGGCTCCTCCAATCCAGTCCGCGTATTTTCCCACACGCAGGCGCCTCCGCAGCACGGCGGCTGCATTTTTTCCTGGCGCTTCACGCGCACGGCCAGCACCCCGCCTCGGCCGTGACCATGTCCCCATTCCGGGCTCATCGAACCTGCTGCAACTCGACGACAATGACCTCGATCGGTCGATCGCTGTCGTTGACGTCGGCATGGAGCTCGTTGGGCGGATCGGCGGTCAGCCAGTAGGCTTTGCCGGTCTCCCAGTTGACGGTCTGAGACTGTCCGGAATCCTTGACAATCTTGAGCTCCCCGCCGGTGAGCGCAATCACCGCGCGCGGGTGTTCGTGCCGGTGCATCGCCAGCGGCTGGCGGGGCTGGATGATCGACTTCCACACGCGGACGTGCTCGTTCTCGAATTGAGGAACGCGCCGCGTCGCGGCAGCCTGCTGGCGCGCGTACGAGGGGGTCGTCAGCAGGAGTGCAGCGGATGCGACAAAGAGCATGGCCCGTCTGGCATGCATGAAGGTCTCCTTGAGCGATGAGCGTGACGCGGATAGTCTAACAGCCTGAGACGCGTATCCGGACGCATGCCCACCACCATCCGACGGCGCGAGTTGCTGAAGACGGCCGGGCTTGCAGTCCTGGGCGCCGGCTTCGGATCCGCCTGCGCCAAAAGCGCCGTTCAGACGACGGCGTCGATCCCCGAGCCGCGCCGTTCTTTTGCCCGGGTGCTCGTCTCGCGCGATCGGATCATTCGCACGGTCGCCGGGCTGCGACCGTTTCGCCCATCCGGCTTCGTCGTGAGGGCCGAGCGGTTCGGCGAGCGGATCGTGGTCCACAACTACGGGCACGGCGGCGGAGGCGTCACGCTGTCGTGGGGCACTTCGCATCTGGCAGCCGACCTGGCGGCTTCGACCGGCGCCACGCGCTTCGCGGTGCTCGGTGCGGGCGCCGTGGGACTGTCAACGGCCCGGCTGCTGCAGCAGCGCGGGTTCGAGGTGACCATCTACGCCAGAGACCTGCCGCCCAACACCACCTCGAACATCGCGGGCGCGATGTGGTCGCCCGCGGAAGTGTCCGATCCCGATCGCCGGACTCCCGAGTTCATCGCGCAGCACAACCGGGCGGCCAGGCTGTCGCACCGCTATTTTCAGGATCTGGTCGGCGACTACTACGGCGTCCGGTGGATTGAGAACTACTCGTGCAGCACGACGCCGCCCGACGAGCGGCCCGGTGCCTACGGCATCGACGATCTCTATCCGTACAGCCGGCTCCTTGCACCAGCGGAGCATCCGTTCCCGTTCCCATACGTCCGGCGATTCGTGACGATGCTCGTCGAGCCACCCGTGTATCTGAACGCGGTACTTCGCGACTACCAGATTGCCGGCGGCCGGATCGTCGTGCGCGAGTTCGGCGATCTCACTGCGGTGCTCGCCCTGTCCGAGCCCGTCATCCTGAATTGCACCGGGCTCGGCGCCGCGAAGATCTTCGGCGATCAGGAACTGATACCCATCAAGGGTCAGCTCACGGTGCTCCTGCCGCAGCCCGAGATCGACTACATCACGCTCACCGAGGAGCTGTACATGTTCCCCAGACAGGACGGGATCCTCCTCGGCGGGACGCACGAGCGCGGCGTGTGGACCCTCGAGCCGAACGCGGAAGCCGCCGAGCGCGTGCTGGCCGGGCACATCGATTTCTTCGGGCGCATGAGGTAGGCTCGAAGCATCCTGCCTCTCGCGCTTGCCGTCGCTTCGGTGTGAAGGGTGCTGCTGGATGCGCGCGCAACTAGCTCGTAACTTCACGTTGTGCTGGCAGAGGAGCATCGACAGGATCGAGCATCGGCACGCAGGGCACCCCCTCGCCAACGGCAACTCGAAGCAGGCCCATACCGATACCGGCGAGGCCGGTCATCAGCCCTGGTGACTCGACCTGCAGGGGTATCCCGCATCGCGGTCCATTCCGATCGATGTCACCCACGATGCCGGCGGCAGTTCTTTGCGTGCCCTCCCGCTCGCCGGCGAACTCGGGCAATCGCGTCGCCTGCATGAGCAGCTCGAGATTCCCGAGGTCGCCATGGCAGAGAGAGTGGTTCCGACCGAAACCCGTACGTCGAGTCGTCCGCACGGCGGCTTCGAGATCCCCATGCAGCGCGGGGTTCAGCCTTCGTCGGAGCAGCGCAAGACGTGACAGACCGATTCCCGCTGCGCCATGACACCAGGCGGTCGAGAATTTCGCTGAGGCGTCTGGCCCATCGCTCGGTCGCCCGCTGGCTCGCGCGTCGCGCCAGTTCTCCTCGGCCTCGGAGAACAGCGTGCGCTCGTAGTCGAGAGCCGAGCCCGCGCGCGCGGCGAACGTGTCGATGCCAGTCACGACCGACAGTTTGTCGAGCGCCCAAGCGATTCCCGCACCGCCATGCGCGAATCCTGCCAGCGCCACTGGCGCTATCTCGGGCCTGACCCATCCACATCCGCTCGGATACTCCGTCGCCGTCGCCACGAGGTGATGCCCGCACCTAACCGCCTGCTCGATCACCTCGTCGGACGGCGCGCATTGCCAGAGCGTCATTAACCCCGCGATGCAGCCGGCGGAGCCGCCGATGATGTCGAATTCACGGTCGGCAGGGATTAGGTTGGGCAGTTCGCGGACCACGGCCTGCGCCGTTGTCAGCAACTCCGGGTCGTGCAGGAGACCGGATAGATGCGTGAGCGCGTAGATCAAGCCCCCGAGTCCCGAGAACGCGCCGATGGAGGGCTGCGCGGCACTTTCGGCGCGCCAGGTCGTCGCAACCGACGCGGCGGTCCGGCGCGCGAGATCCAGGAACTTCTCATCGCCGCGAACTGTACCCAGATATCCAAAGAACAATGCAATGCCGGCCAGGCCGTCGTAGACGCTGGTTCGTATTGGGGAGAGCGACCACCGCTCGTCGGCTGACACCGTCAGCCCGATCCACGTGAGGTCGTGTTCACCCACGTACGCCAGCCCTGCGAGGCGCTCGCCGATCGACGCCGCAAGCTCGCCGGCGCGGAGGCGAATCGCCGACGCATCTGCACTCACCGGTTCGATCGCATATCGTGTCCAGCCCTGCTGCGTCTCCCGTGCCGCGGTGGCGAGCGACGCGTTGACGAGCCAGCGCTGTCGCACCAGGTCGTCGTCGTCCAGGCGCCCCAGACGACTGGCGGCCGTCTCCAGGCACGACCGCGCGAACGTGTGGGGCACCTCGCGACCTGGCCCGGCCCACAAATCATGCTGGCCTGCATGACTGATGAACCGGGGCACATCGCCCACGCGCAGATCCTCCTGCTCGAAAGCGACAGCGGCCTCGAGGTGTTCGGCATATGGCACGCTCGCCCACAGCAGATCGAGCAGCCGGTCCCGGTCGGCTGCGTCCTGCAGGTAATCGGGATGGTAGCTTTCCTGGAGCAACGTGCTGTAGGTGATGGTCGGGCGCAGCACGACCCTCACCTCGTCGCGTCGAAACGCTGCGAGCGGTCCGCCTTCCGCGCACAAGGCCGGGCGAAGGCGTCGAAGCAGGCTGTAGGCATGTTCGAACCCGTCGATGATCAGCGCCCCGTGTTCCGCAGCGGCGATCGGCTCGCCATCGAGGACCGGACGATTGATCGCGGGGGCCAGGGGCAGCGATCGGCGGACCAGCCGCAAGACGTCCTCCCCGTGCGGGTCGCTCCACGTCAAGACGCCGAACGGCGTCTGCTGCGCCGGGTCGCCGGCGAGTCCGCTGAGGTCGATGCCGCTCCTGTCGTCGCTGCCCCAAACGCGCCGGGGCAACAGCCCGACCCGGAGGACCGACTCCGCGATCGCACGGTACGCCAGACGCTGCGCCCGCCGGTCAGCCCTATGGTTCACGTCCGGGCTGAACAACGTCTCGAGATCGACCGGCACAGGATAGGCACCGTGAGCAATGAGATTCTCCCGATGGAAGTCGCTGCTGCCCAGGGCATAGAACAGGGCCAGGTACGCCCCTTGGCGCCGGTAGAAATCGGCGAGTTCATCGATCGAACGGCAAGGCCGGTGATCGATGAGCTCACACCAGCCATGCGAGCCCTTGTCGATGACCCGGACGCTTCGCAAGTCCGGATGAAGACCCTGCGCATTCAGCCAGTCAATGAGCTCGCCGAAGTGTCGATCGAGTGACAATGACCGCGGCTTGTAGACGACCCGATGCCCAGATCGGAACACCAGCACCAGGGGAGTCCGGCCGCCTGCATGCCTGTCACCACCAGTTGGCTCGACCCCAACGAGCTGGGCGCGGCCATCGTCGAGAAAGGCCGCACGCACCTCGTCGATGTCCATCCCCAGCCGTTGCAGCCATTCCTCGGTACTGGCGACCCAGTTGTCCACGAGGTTCACGAGATGCCGGGCCAGCACGGGGTACGCACGGAGGATCGCCCCTGCCGCAGCCGGCCTGCTCAGCTCCTCGATGAATGCAGTGAAGCGCTCGGCCGGCGAGCCCTGGAGCCGGCTCTCGAGGCTTCCGACGTTCAGCTCCAGGGCACAGGCGCGGACAATCGCCGGCATCACGAGCGCGTCGAGCGCTTGGCTCAGCGATGCGACCACGCCGTCGGCATCGATGCCGGGATCCTCAGGCTCGGACCGGAACGACTGGAGCGCAGCGGTCACGCGGTCGAGGGCGTCTCGGGTAAGGGGTCGGACCAGCGCAATCAAGCGCCGCGTGGTTCGTGCTTCAGCGTCGCTCGTGTCGATGTTCGCGACACGGCTCTCCACGTGGTTGGCGCCGTACAGCCGTTGGATTCTTTCAGCCCATGGGGGGGGTGCCTGATCGAGAGCCGCTCGCAATGCCGGCGGCTCTTCCGTGATCAGATACTCGAAGCGAGCGCGATCGATGCCCCATTGCGAGAGTCGCCGCTCGAACCACTCCTCTTCATGAAATGGTGGCTGCGAGCGCCAGCTCTCCAACCGGAACCGGGACAGGTCGGACGAAACGGCAACGCCGCCGCTTGTGCCTGCGGTGGCGGAAGCCCGTTCAGGAATGGATGCTGCTGCGACCCACCACGCGTGGGCCGTCAGCAGTGATGCTGCCCGGACGGGCACGGCCCGTTGCAGCTCAGACCCGAGCCGGGGCTGGTCGGGCAGATACCGTCAGTTTCACAGTGGCTGTAAATGCTCTGGCAGGACGCATCGGTTCTGCAATCGTAGTCGCCGGTCGAGCAGCACTGTTCATCCCCTACGGTGTGCGTGCTGAACCCCAGCTCGAAGCCCGCCATTCCGCCGAAGCCGCCGATCCCGCCCATGCGCGCCATCAGCGGCTGCAACTCGGTCCCGGCCATCGTCACGTCTCCCGACGGATGCGGCGGCACGAGAGAGCGCTCGATGCTCGTCATCCCCTGTCGCATCGACTGACGACGCCAGGCGTTGATGATGGTCGAAAGCGGCATGAGCTCGCGGACCGTCTGGCACCAGGCGTAAGCCGGTTCCATCACCGCGTCCAGCGGCGAGTTGTCAAGCACGCGGGACAGCGTACGGGCACCGTGATCGGCGACCCGCTGCAACAGCAGGAATTTGTATGCCGTCATCCGTCCGATCAGGGACGGGAACAACTCCCTCGTGATGGCGCCGACAAGGTTTGCGCCAGCCGCGTCGCGGGCGCCGTCCAGCGGCCAGGAGTCGCCGGCTGCGCGCTCGTTGAAGACTCGTGCTATTTCCGGAGAACGCAACACTTGCGCGGCGGCCTGGAACATCGTCGTGACGGTGGCATGCCGGCGCTGCAGGGCCGATTCGCCCCTCGCTTCGAGGTGCACGCGGAACGCGTCGACCGCACCGGCGGCGGCCTCGGTCGAGATGGCCCGCGCCGCGTCGGTCGATTTCTCCACGTACGTCACGACCGCCACCCTGAAGGCCGCCGCCGCGTCCGCGAACCATTCACCGAGCTGCGCCTCGCCGGTGGCATGGCGTTCGGCAAACGATGGCCATTCCGGATCGACACCGACCTTGCTCCCGAATTCAGCCAGCGAGGCCGCGACCGCGTCGGGCACGTCCCGGTACTTATCTGGATTCCTGCCGGCGTCCTGCGCGACTGCCCGGACTGCCTCGATGACGAAGTCCAGGGCCCACCGTTGATAAAGCTGACCCAGGGGATGGAGCGCTGTTGTCGTCGCGCCTCTCCTCACCGGGCTTCGGCTCTGACGCTTCTTGGCCATCACATGCCTCCTCACGAACGAGGGCGATCGGCATCTTACCCGCGTGCTGATCTGTTATTGAAACAAATTCATCAACGAGACATTCAATAGATGAGCTACGCAGCGTCAGCCTTGGCGCCGTCGCTCACGGCTGCGGTGGTCGTGCTTGGGTTCACTGTGCAGACCGGATCGTCGGGCCAGTCCCGAGCCGTTACTGCCGAGTTGACGCCTGAGCGTTGACCTTATCCAAACGGACGGTTGAGTCCGATGCCGGTCATTTATAAGATGGCTTCTACGCCGGAATCTTCAGAATGCGCGCCGCGTTCCCGCCGAAGATAGCCGTGCGCTCCCGATCGGAGACGTCCAGCGATCGAACCGCGTCGATCATCCGGCTCAGGCTGCCGATCTGGTGAGGATAGTCGCTGCCGGCCAGGATGCGATCGGTTCCGGCGAACTTGATCGCGAGCTCGAGGCAATTCACGTCGAAGTTGACGGTGTCGTAGTAGCAGGCCTTCAGGTATTCGCTGGGTGGACGGCTGATGTTCGCGCGGCAATCCTTGAAGGCGTAGTACCCGCGATCCAGCCGTTCGGCCAGATACGGAATGGCGCCGCCGAGGTGACCGAGCACCCACGTGATGCGTGGGAAACGCTCCATCACGCCGGCAAACACGAGGTGAGCGGCCGCCAGCGTCGTGTCCATCAGGAAGCCCACGAGCGGCATCAGCCAGTACTCCTCCATCGCCTCCACGCCGAGCGGGTGAATCGGATGAATGTAGAGCACCGCGCCGAGCTCGTCGGCCTTCTCGTAAAGCGGCCAGTAGCAGCGGTCGGCGAGCGGCACGCCGTTCGAGTTGCTGAACAGCATCACGCCCGGAAACCCCATCTCGCGACAGCAGCGTTCCAGCTCCACGACCGACGCGCGGGGATCGTTCAGGGGCAAGGTGGCGAGCGAGACGTAGTGCGCGCTCCGTGTCGCCACGACTTCGGCGAACGCGTCGTTGACCATCCGCGCCAGATAGACCGCGCGTTCGGGAGTCTCGATCTGCGTGCCGGGAGACGTGAAGGTAATCACCTGCTTGTCCACGCCGTGCTCGTCGAGGACGGTCTCGCGGTACGCGATATCGCGGTGCCCGCGTACCACGATGTTGTAATCGCCGGGATAGTGGAGCAGGGGATTGCCTTCCTCGTCTTCGGTGACGCGCACGTTGCTGGGTCCCTTGCGGACGGCATCGAGATAGGCGGGCGGGTAGTAATGATTGTGAAAATCGATAATGGTCATCGACAAGATCTCCTCTACGGGCGCCTGCGAACCCACAACGCGTAGACGGGCAGGCCGGCCAGCACGAGCAACAGTCCGATGGCGCTCTCTGTCGGATCCGACACAATCTGGTTTGCCACGATGACAAAGGACGACGCAGCGAAGACAGCCGGCGTGACGGGATATCCCCACATACGATAGTCCGGCGTGTAGTCCGGGCGCCGGCGCAGGATGTAGATGCCAAGGGCCATGAGCGCGAAAGAAAATCCACTCGGTGTAAATCACACGGGTGAAGAGCTGGCGGTAGGTGCCGGTGGCGACCAGGACGCACGACCAGATGGCCTGGACGATGATGGCGCGATGCGGAGTCCCGTAGCGGGGATGAACGGATGCCAGCCACTGGAACGTCAGCCCATCGCGCGCCATGGCGAAGTACACCCGCGGCCCGGTCAACACGATCCCGTTCAAGGCGCCGAACGTCGAGAAGATCACCAGTGCCGACATGGCGGCGGCGCCGGCAGGGCCGACGAGCGCGCTGGCGGCATCGGCGGCGATCCGTGTCGAGCTTGCCACGCGATCGAGGGGCAGCACGTAGAGATAGGCCGCATTCAAGGCGAGATAGCACAGCGTGACAACAGAGACCCCGATCATCAGCGCAGTCGGAATCGTTCGACGCGGGTTCACAGTCTCTTCGGCTGAGTAGGTCACCATGTGCCAGCCGCCGAAGGCAAAGAGTCCCGCGATGAGCGCGAGCGCATAGTCGCCGGGCCCGATCGTCCACCAGTCCTGGCCACCGGCGCCGACGTCGGCGGTTCCTCCGGATCCGAACACGAAACCGGCCACGATCATCACGGCGATCGCGCCGACCTTGCCGATGGTGAACAGGGCCTGCAGCCGGCCTCCCTGGCGGACCCCCGCGTAGTTGACGGTTGAGAGCGCCACGACCGCGGCGATCGCCACGAGACGGATGCCCGTATCGTCGAGCGGCACGAAGTACGCGACGTAGCGGGCGAACACCACGGCGATGGCCGCGATGATGCCGCTGTGCATGCTCCAGAACATCGCCCAACCCCAGAGAAATCCCAGGGCGGGCGAGAAGGCGCGCTTCAGGAAGACATAGACGCCGCCGGACTCAGGGAATGCCGAGGCGAGCTCGGCGCAGACCAACGCGCCGAAAAGCGTGAGGATTCCGGACCCGACCCACACCAGGAGAATGCCTGTCACCGACGGGACCCGGCTCGTGATCTCCGACGGCTGCACGAAGATCGACGCGCCGATGATGGTTCCCGCCACCATGGCCGTCGCCTGGACCAGCCCGATCGACCGGCGGAGCTCGGGCGCGACGGGCGTCGTCATGCGCGGAGATTATGGACCAGAAGGCGAGGTGAGATGCGAGCGGACCGCGTCGGTCTAGTGCGACATCGCGTAGAGAACCACGTTGATGCCGACGGCATAGCCGTCCACCGAGAAGCGGCTGAAGAACTCTTCGTCTTCGCCTTCCCGTTCCCACGCATCCGCGATGTCGGTGTTGTGGGTCATCAGCACGAGCAGGCGGCCGTGAGTGTCGCTGATGCCATGCACGTCGGGAGCGGCGCTGTCGGAGCCGCGTTCCGAGGTCGCCCCGCCGCTCATGCGCCAGAACTGAATGGATGGAATCTGCGGCACCTCCGAGACATTGAACAGGGTCCGGAACAGCGGGTGGTCATCGGACAGCTCCTGAATCGGGTACTCCGAGGCTGGCAGCACTTTGCGGAGCTCCTGGACCCAGTTGTCCCATGCGGGGCTGCCCCAGAAATCGTCCACCCAGAGGAAGCCGCCCTTCTGAACGTACTCACGCAGCCGCAGCGCTTCGTCGTCGGCGATCGTCGCGCTGCCGGCGTCTTCGATCATGACGAACGGACACTGGAACAGTGCATCATCGGTGAGGCGAACCACCAGATGATTGGGTTCGCCTCCCGGCTGGCGGCTGATTCGTGCTTTGGTCAGCTCCGACAGTCGAATCGACAGATTGACATCGGCACTGGGATAGTCGGTCGACCATCCCTGACCGCCGGCCTCGCGCCGGACGCTGCGGTACATGGCTCGGCAGAACGTGAACGATCCGTCGAAGCTGTCCGGCTGCGGAAAGCGAGGGGGCGCGCGCATCCAGCGCCAGCGCGCGTCCCATTGCCACTGAGAGGGTTCCTGGGCACCGGCTGCGAGGGCCGTGGCAGCGACGGCCGCCAGGAGTGCACCCGCCAATCGATGCCTTGCGGCGCTCATGGCCGTCGTCTATCGAGGCCGCTCGGTCGAGAGTGAGCGGTAGTATTCCTCGACGAGTGGACGAAATCCTGTCGGCACTTCGTCCGAGCCGGCCAGGAACAGCTCCTGACCCGGCGCTTCGAGCCTGCGGCGCAGGGTGTACTCGAACCGCTTCATACCCTCGCTCACAAAGGTCTGCAGCCGCTCGAGCTCGGCGGCGTCCTTGTAGACGCGGTCGTCGTCGAGTTGCCGCAGGGCGCGAAGGATCTCGTCCAGATTGCCGGGCTCGATGCCTTGTTCGCGCAGCTCGCGGCCGAGCTGCTGGGCCTCGCCGGACCATTGGCGCGCCTCGCCGCGGAACTGACGAATGTCTTCGCCCGTGAACGCCCCCAAGCGGCGCGACCCGTATCCGCCGCCCCACGGTCCGGTGGTAGCCCCGTCTCCCGCGCGGCCGTTCGCCGAGCCCGGGCCGGCGTCTCGACTGCCACCGCCAGACTGCTGACCCCCGCCCTGCTGGCCGGAAGAAGCCGACTGACCCTGCGAACCGGATTGACCCGCGGCACCCTGCTGGCCGTCCTGACCCTGCTGGCCGCCTTGACCCTGCTGGCCGCCCTGACCCTGCTCTGAGCCTCGCCGGTTCTGCTCGGCGCGATCACGCATCCGCTGTTCGAGCGACTCCACGCCGCGAGCCAGCTCGCGCGCCTTCTCGAGCGTCTGATCCTTGGCGTTGCCACCGCCCGGCTTCCCGAGTGCAGACCTCGCTTCGCCCAGCTTGCCCTGCACGTCCTCGAGGTTGCGGCCGATCTCATCCTCGAAGGCCTTCGCGTACTCAGGTGAGGGTCCCTGCATCACGCCCCGCGAATAGCGAATCTTTTCCTTCACCTTGTTGTCGCGAATCGATCCGGCGGCTTCCTGCATCTTGCGGGCGGCGTCCTTCTGATCACGCCAGAGACTGCCGGCGCTTCGATCGATCTCGTGCTCCAGGTCAGCGACCTTCGACTCGAGCGCGGTCTTCCGCTCGACGAGGCGCTTCATTTGCTCCTGGCGGCTCCCATCGGCCGACGCGCCCTGGCCGAGGCCGGCAACCTCCTCGCCGATGCCGCGTTGCTCGCGCACGAGCTCCTGGGCGCGGGCCAGCGCGTCCTGCACCTCGCGCTCGCCTCGGGCGCCCTGGTCGCGCTCGAGCCGTCGCTGGGCCTCGCGCAGTCGATCGAGCGCGGCACCAGCCTGTCCCGATGTGCCGGCGCCTCCGTTGGCCGCGGCCTGTCGCATGGTATCGGCGGCGTCCTGGAGCCGCCGGGCGGCTTCGGCGAGATCGGGTCGATTTTGCTCGCGAGACAAGCGTTCGAGCCGACGTGCCGCCTCCTCGGTCTGCTCGGCGAGCGAGCGCTGGCTGGCTCCTCCGCCTTGCGACTCCTGACCGGCAGCCGCCCGCCGTCGCTGGCGTTCGGCTTCCTGCTCCTGACGCCGCGCCAGTTCTTTGAGGCGCTCGAGCAACTCGTCCATCTGCTGATTGGCGCCCTGCTGGCCGGCCCGCTGCATGGTCTCGTACTGGTTCGCCAGCTTGTCGAGCTCGAGCTCGAAGAGGTCGGCAAGATCCTCGGCCAGCGCCGAGTTGGCGCCGCCGCCCCCGCCTCCCGCATTGCGGTTCATGCTGACCTCGAGCTCGTACAGCTCCTCCGCCTTCTGCAGCTGCATCAGCGCGCGCTGCTCGGCCGGGAGCGCGCCGTTGGCATCCTGGGCCTGCAGCTTGGTCTCCGCAGCCCGCATTTCAGCGGCTGCCTTGGGCAGAATCTCCGCGAGCTGCTTGAACGGTCCCTCCACCGATTCGAGGCGGCTCGTGAGACGGGTCACCAGCCCGTCCACCTGATCGCGAAGTCGCGACTGCATGAGCGCGATGAGCACCATGTGCTCGCGCAGCTTCTCGGCCGTGTAGGTCGATCGATCGCGTACCACGTTGAACGTGGCGCTGATGATCTGCCGCTGCTGCTGTGAGAGCGCCCCTACCTCGCCGCCTCCCGCGCCGCCGCCTCCGCCGCCACCCTGTGACATGGCCGCTCGGAAATCCTTGCTGAAGGGACGAATCTGCATGAAATAGAGATCGCTCGTCACCGTCTTTCGGCCCGCCACCGTATTCGTGTCGGCCGCGCGGGCAAAGTACGAGACCGAGTCGCCCGGCTCGACCTGCAGCTCTTCTAGATAGAAGGTGTGGCCGGCCGAAACTTCCTGGCGCGGTGTCGAGCCGCCGAACAACCGGATGGTCTTCTCGGGCCCACCGTTGACGGAATAGACGAGGCGCAAATCGGCGATGCCGTGATCGTCGCTCGCACGTGCCTGCACGAAGACCTCTTCGACCGGAGTCACCCTGACGTCACGCCGGGGCTTGTCGAAAGACACCGCGGGCGGCTGATCGTCGAGCGCATCGATGGTGTGCTGCGGCGACGCGTTCACGGGCTCCCCGCCGGGACCTTCGAGCTCGATGCGATAGAACCCGTCCTGATCCACGACGAACGACGCCGTGAACGTGCCGTCGGCGCCGCGCACCAGCGGGACGGCCGTGGACTGATTGAGCAGCAGCCGTCCCGAAGGCGACGGGATGGTGGAGGTGATCTTCACGTGCACCTCGGTGCCCCTCAACACGACGACGTCGCCGCCGTTCTCAACGGTTCGCGGCTCCAGGCCGGTATATGCCGGAAAACGGTATTCCAGGTCGAGGCGCTCGACGTAGGGCAGGTCGACCACCTTCAGCGCAAACACCGGCGATCGAACCCCTGCCGCCTGGACGAAGTAGTCCGTGGGCGCGGTGAGATCGAAGAGCAGCGCCTCGAACTTGCCCGCCTCGTTTCGTCACGAAGGGGACGCTGTCGAACGAGGCTCCGCCGCTCTTGCGAACCAGCAACTCGACCGCTTCGGACTCGAATCCGATGAGCTGTGCCGTGATGGCCTGATCGGCGCCGCGTGGAATGGTCGCGTGTCCCGGTGCCACCTCGATGCGGTATGGACTTGCGGCCTCGAGGCTTTCGGAAACGAGCAGCAGCGCGGAGGCGCCCTGCCGCAGCCACGATGGTCCGAACCAGAACGCGCCAAGACCCGCCAGAGCGATCGCGCCGCCCGCCAGAACGGCACGTCGAATCTGGGGCCGTTCGAGCTGCCGCATGTTCTCGGCTGACTCACACTTCTCGATCGCCGACTCGATCAACCGCGTCACGAGGGCGGGCGAAGCCGAGAGCGGCCCCGCTGACGCCGGCGCTCGGGCCGCCTCGACGGCGCTCATCACGGTGGCCTCGAGACCAGGCTCGTGCTCCTCCAGATAGAGCGCGACCTGTTCATCGGTCGCCTTGCGCAGCATGGGGCGGACGAGAAACCACCCGACGAGCGAAGCCGCGACGAGCGCGAACAAGATACGGAAGGTCAGAATGGCCGGCGCGGAAAACTTGAGAAGCTCGAGCGCCCAGGCCGACAGAACCAGGGCCGCCAGTCCAGCAGCCAGGGCGATGGCCGTGTCCTTCAACAGCAGGCGGGTGCGCCAGCGCCGCCGAACCTGTCGCACGAGATCCAGCAGCAGCGTACGGAGCTCGGTGGCAGTGCCCGGCGTGTCGCTGGGTTGGCTGGCGTCGCTTTCGGTAAACAACGTCCCGGTCGGCTGCGAGCCGCGCCGTCCGAACCGCTCCGTGAACATCGTCCAACCGCGCGAACGTCGGGAGGGAGACGATGACGATCGTGCGTCGCGCGACTCATCCGCCATGTCCTGGCTCCTGGACTGAGATTACAACGGAAGCCCCCACCTTACCACTTTCGACGGCCGCCTCGGCTCTACGCCGGCCGTGCCGGCAGGCGATTGGCCAGCACGGTCTCGACCGCGAGGAGCAGGATGCCGAAGACCAGCAGATACCACCACACCGCCTGTCGCCGCTCCTGCTCCTGGGGTGAAAGCTCCTCGGCGGGCTCACGGGCGTCAGACGTCGCGCCGCCACTGCTGACCGACAGGGCCAGCTCACGCGGATCGATGGCCGTCAGGTCCGATTCCGCGATATCCAGGTTCGCAGCCAATACGGCGGCAGTCTCCGAGGCGCTCGCCCGGTCGCGTATCTCATAGAAACCCTGCTCGTCGAGTTCGATTAGGCCACGACCCTCGGCCGTCTCGATGCGCTCGCCCGATGGCGCGAGTGCGATGAGAGAGGGTGCGGCGGTGGGTGAAGCGGTCGCAGGCGCTTCAGGGTCGGCTTGCTGAACGCGAAGACTGGCATCCACCACCTGGCCGACCGTCAGCCATGGAGGCGTTTCCGTGTAGTCGGCCAGATACGTCACAACCCGGTGCACGAATGGCACGAAGACGGGCTTCAGCACGAGATCGTTCCAGAAATTGTCGAGCGTCGATGCCCACAGGAGCGATCGGCCCCGGCCCGTTCTCATTCCAGCCAGCGCCACGGCGCCGTCATCGAAGCGCGCCAGCGCTCGATCAGGTGCGGCCACGGCGATGGTGCGGTATCGATAGAAGCGCGCCGCCGAGAAATCTCCGCTCCTGGGGGCCTTGAAGACCTCGAAAACCGGATGGCTGTAGTCGAGCGTGCCGAGAGTCACCGGCCGTTCGGTGGATCGGTCCACGACGGCGCCGATCGAGCCGGGCAGCGCGGACGACTCGGAAGGCCAGGCGCTGCGCTCGCCGAGCACGATCAGAAGGCCGCCGCCCTGTTCCGCGAATTGAGTCAAACGGGCAGCGAGAGCACCTCCGACCATCGGCACGTCGTTGACGATCACGACCGGGCGGCGTTCGAGCGCGCGATCGGTGACCTGATCCGGCGTCGCGATCTCGACCGCGAAATGAGGGGCGGAGCCGACGGCGAGTGCGCGCCGTAGGAACAAGCTGGCGTCCCGCGCGGCCCCGGGGCGTTCAATGACGAGCACGCTCACGGGCCGTGACGGTGAGAGGACGAAATGCGCGGCGTTATCCGCGGTGAGCGCGTCGGAGCCGGCCCGGATGGTGCCCCGCATGAAGGCGTGACCCAACGTGACGGGCGCGAAGGTCACCGACGCCGACCCGTTGGCGTCGAGGCGTACGGTCTGCTCTTGAACCTGGCGGCCATCGATCTCGAGGGCAACCGGCAGTGACTCGACGCTCTGCGCCCCACGATTCATCAGCGCGGCCACCGCCGTGATCCGTTCCTGTCCCGAGAACTCCTCCCGAGCGAGTTTCACCGAGGCGACGGTGACGTTGGCTGTCGAGGCATCGCCGATTGCCACCGGCGTCACCGTCACGCCTTCGGCCAGGCGTGTCGCTTCCTCTCGCCGCCAGCCGTTCTTCTGGAAATCGCTGACGATGACCACTTCGCGCCGCGGCAGGCGGGAATCGGTGAGGATACTCTGCGCGAGCTTGATAGCCGGGCCAAACCGGGTCGCGCCAGACCCGGGGCGCGCGGCTCCGACCGCGGCGACGATTGTGGCGCCATCGTTCGTCGATCTAACCGCCGCCTCGGCGCCGGTGGCGAAGAAGACAAGAGACACCCGATCGGACGCGCCGAGCCGGCCGATCACGTCTTCGACGGCTGACTGCGCTCGCGTCCAGCGATCGCCGTACCCCATGCTGTAAGAGCGGTCGACGAGCAGCACCACCTCGCGCGCGCCGCCCTCGGCCGCAATCGCCGCGGGGGGCCTGGTGAGAAACGGGCGCGCGAAGGCTGCGACGATCAACGCCAGTGCCGCGAGCCGCAGAGCCAGCAGGAGCCAGTTGTGAATGTGCCGCCGCCGAACGGACCGGTACGGAATGCGCTGCAGGAACATCAGCGATGGAAAGTGGACGACGCGCTTGCGCTCGCGCTGAATGAGGTGGATCAGCACGGGGATCGCGAGCGCGCCGAGTGCGAGCAGAACGGCTGGTGTCAGAAACGACATCACGTCATCTCAATCGCAGAAGCGGGCTCCACGGGCGCCTACCGCACACGCATCAATCGCTCGCGCGTCGAGAGGTAGCTGAACAGCGCGTGGTCGAGCGGACGGCCCGTGTTGAAGAGCGCGTAGTCGATCCGGTTCTCCGACAGCTTCGACGACAGTGCCGCGATGTGCTCTCGGACGAGACGCCGATATTCTTCTGCCAGCGCCTCCGGTACGACCGGCAGTTGTTCACCGCTCTCCATGTCCTCGAAGCTCGATGCCTCGTCGAAGCCGAAGTCGATCTCGGCGGGGTCGAGCAGATGGAAGACCGCGAGATCCTGCCGCGGTACCTGAGCAGCTTCACGGCGTCCAGCACGGCGTCGGGCGTCTCGTACAGATCCGAGATGAGCACCAGAATCCCGCGCCGCCCGAAGTGCTCCGCCGCTTTGGCGAGCGGCGTCGTCAGGTTTCCGGCCCGGCCGGCCTGCGCGCGATCGATGGTGTGCAACACCATATCGAGGTGCTTGGCCGAACAGGGCACGTGGTCCACGATGTCCTGATCAAAGGTGATGATGCCGACCCGGTCGCGCTGACGGTGAGCAAAGTAGGTGAGGCACGCGGCGAGGTACCGTCCGTAGTCGAACTTGCTGAGCCCGGTGCTGGCATAGCTCATCGAGCGGGACACGTCGAGCAGCACCGCGAAGTTCGCGTTCGAGTCGGCCTCGTACTGCTTGACGTAGTACCGATCGGTCCGCGCGTAGAGGCGCCAGTCGACGCGCCGGATATCGTCGCCGGGCGTGTAGCCGCGATGTTCGGCAAAGTCGACTGACGCGCCGAAATACGGAGAGCGATGCAGCCCGTTGATGAAGCCGTCGACGACGGTTCGCGCGAGCAGTTCCAGGTTGCCGATCCGCGCGAGCGCGGTGGGATCGACGAACCGCGCCCCTGGCATCGCCGAGTGACGGCCGCCCGAATCCATGGCTACATTCCGGAGCGCGGCACCGGCACGGCGTCGAGCAGCTGATCGACGATGGTGTCGGTCGTCACCCCCTCGGACTGCGCGTGAAAGTTGGTGAGCAAGCGGTGTCGCAGCACCGGATGCGCCAGCGCGCGGATGTCCTCGAAGCTGACCGAATAGCGGCCGGCCGTGAGCGCGCGCGCCTTGCCCCCGAGCACCAGATACTGCGCCGCCCGGACGCTTGCGCCGAACGCCAGCCATTTCTTGGTGAATTCGGGCGCCTGCGAGCCCTTCGGGCGGCTCGTTCGCACGAGGGTCAACGCATAGCGCATCACCGGCTCGGCCACCGGCACCCGGCGCACGAGGCGCTGAAACGCCACGAGATCGGCCCCGCTAATCGGGCGATCGAGCCGAGGATCCTGCAGCGCCGTCGTCGATCGGACGACCTCGTACTCCTCCTCCTCGGGCGGATGATCGATCACGATGTGAAACATGAAGCGGTCGAGCTGCGCTTCCGGCAGTGGATATGTGCCTTCGAGCTCGATAGGGTTCTGCGTCGCGAAGACGAAGAAGGGCTCGTCGAGCTCATAGGTGCGGCCCTGAATTGTCACGCGATGCTCCTGCATGGCCTCGAGGAGCGCCGACTGCGTCTTGGGCGGTGTTCGGTTGATCTCGTCCGCCAGGACGATGTTCGCGAAAATCGGGCCGGGCGCGAACAGCATCTGCCGCCGCCCGGTGGCGACGTCCTCCTGAATCAGGTCGGTGCCGGTGATGTCGGACGGCATCAGGTCGGGCGTGAACTGGATCCGCGAGAACTTGAGATCGAGCACACGGGCCAGCGTGTGGATCAGCAGGGTCTTGGCGAGACCCGGGACACCGACGATCAGGCTGTTGCTGCCGACGAACAACGTCAGCAGCACCTGCGTCATGACCTCGTCCTGTCCGACGATGATCTTGCGCAGTTCCCTGGTGATCTGATCGCGTCCCGCACGCATCCGATCGGCCAGCGCTACATCGTCGGCCGACTCGAGTTCCATGGTGGTCTGGTGAAGAGAATCCACGAAGGCCCGCTCCTTCCGTCCGGGCCGCCGCAAGGCGGCCCGATCAATGGGTCATCGCATACACGACGTAGTTGACGCCCAGCTTGTACGCCTCGTTGGACAAGTCGACGGGCACGAAGCCCGTGTCGGAGAACTCCCAGTACTCGCTGATGTCGTTGTTGTAGTTGGCGACGACCAGCAGCCGTTTCTGCGGGTCGTTGTCCTCGAAGAGTCCATAGAACACCGGTTTATCGCGATCGTAATACTGCACGAAGTCCAGCGAGTCGATCTCGAAGAACGAATGAAAGACCGGGTGCGTCGCCTCGAGCTCGACGAAACGCCCCTCGGGCAGGACCGTTCGCATCTGTGCCGTGAAGTGTTCCCAGTCGTACCCGCGGAAATCGTCGAAGATGACGAAGCCGCCCTTGACGAGATAATCCCGAAGCGCGGCCGCCTCCTGCGCCGTGACCGTCCAGAATCCTGGTTCCGACATGTAGGCGACCGGGTAGCCGAAGAGCGCGGGATCATCGAGCGGCAGAATGCTGCTCGCCTCGAGGTGCGGCGCAATGTAGGTGACCTCGTTCAGGATCTTCATGAAGTTGCGCTCGCCGCGGGGATAGTCGTGGGCCCACGGCGGCTCCCGCCGGAACGGGGACCCGCCGTCGGCGTTGTCCGGACCGTAACGCAACCGAAGAAACACGAAGCGTCCGTCGTAGGGCACTGCTTCGGAGTCCGGCGGGCCAATCCGATCGCGCCGCCGCTCGATCCCGAACGACGGCCAATCGAATTGCGCCATGAGACCGCCGCCCGCCAGAATCACCGCAACCGCGGTGGCCACCCGTTCCATTCTCGCCCTGCCGGGGATCACGCGAGTCCCACCCTGCGGCGGTAGCTCCATTCGCCCACCATCAGTGCCATCAGCAGCAGGAGCAACATGGGCATGTCCCACAGCTCTCGCTCCTCGACGACGGTCACCCCGCGGCCGGTGTACTTGATGTCTTCGAGCAGGGCAGAAGCGTCGTGGCCCGCGTAGTAGCGGCCGCCCGTTTCCTCGGCGATCCGCCGCAGCAGCGGCGCGCGCATCGCCGCGTCGAAATACTCGCTGTCGCCGGGGGCCGCACGCAGATGCGCGGTTCCGCTGCCGAGTGTCGTCCCGCCGTTCGACGCCTCGACCCGCGACTCGTAGATGCCAGGCGTGTCGGCGGTGAAGGTGGCGCGATACTCGCCGTCACGCTCGCCCGTCCACTGCATGGGCAGCTCGATCGGCTCGCCAGAAGGGGTCGTGACATGCGCGACAACCTGGGCGTTGTTCAGCTCGACGTGGGTGCGGTCGACGACATCGGCTGTGAGGGTGACCGTTTCGCCCGGCTCGACGCGATCGGTCAGTGGCTTGACGCTGACGGGGCCCTGCACGCCGTCCACCAGCCAGCGCAGCAGCTGGCGCCAGAAGTTCTCGTGCGTCATGTCGTCCACCGGCATCTTCGCGTGCAGCTGCCAGAGCCAGGAGTCCTGAATCGGAAACGCGAGCGCCTTGCCGCGGCCGTAGCGATGGAACGCCAGCGCGACCTGCTCGCGGCGGGCTTCGTCGAGCGCCGAGAGCAGGACGGTCGCCCCGGGCTTCACCTCATGGATGGGGTTCACCGACGTGACTTCCGGCAGTTCTGCCCATCGCTCTCCGGAGCGTGCCTCCGTCGCCGCTATCTGCGTGACCGGATGACCGCTGCCGGCGCGCGTGGGCCTGACGGTCAGCCGCGAGACCGGCGGCGTGGTGTCTTTGGAGGCTTGCGACGGTCCGAGCACCACCGGAAGCGCATTGGCCACGGTGGTGCCGGCATACGCGCCCTCCGCGAATGCGCGCGGTCCTCCCAGCATCAGCAGGCCGCCGCCGCGGCGGTCCACGAAGTCGCTGATCATGCGCAGCTGATCCCCGGTGAACGCCGCGGCCTCGATGCTGCCGAGGATCAACCCGCGGTAGGCGAAGAGCTCTTCGCGCGTCTTGGGGAAGCCGGCCACCAGTTCGTCCGCGTTGTCCACATCGAGCCGGAGGTATTTGTTCTCAGCCGTGCGCTGCAGGACAACGAGCTGCAGGTTCTTGTCGTCGCCGACCGCGCGCCGCGCGAACTTGACCTCGAAACGCGGCTCGCCCTCGAAGTACAGAATCTTTTCGCGATCGTCGCGAACCGTCACGAGCGACTCCCGCGCGTTGTTCTCGGGGACGGTTTCACCGGGCTGAGGCGGCACGCGGAAGCGGAAGACGTGCGGCCCGGCATCGGCAGCCGTGAAGTGCACCCGAACCGCGGCCGGATCGCCGTTGGCAGGAAAGGCTACGGTCTCCGTGCCCACAATGCGGCCATCGCTCTCGACGTTCAGCGTGACGGACTCGCCCGAATAACCGGTCTGGGTGACGACGGCGTCGACGACAAGGGATGTGCCCTTGAGGACGGTCGCGGGAATCGCGATACGGCTCACCTGAATGTCGCGCTCCAGGCGCTCCTGCCCGATCCCGACGGTGAACACCGGAACGGCGTCGGCCTTGAGCGCAAGAAGCGATTCCGTAATGGCGCGCTCGGTCGTGTCAGCGCCGTCGCTGAGCATCACGAGGCCGGCGACCGGAAGGCCCGCCAGCTCGTCGCGGGCACGCTGAAGCGCCTCGCCCAGCCTCGATGATGAACCCTCGAATCTCAGCTCTTTCGCGCCACTTAGACGATCGGTCGCCGAGGAAAAGCGAAAGAGGCGGACCACGAACCGCTCCGACAACCCGGCGAGCAACTGCCCGCTCTCGGTGCCGAGCAGACGCTCGACCACGGCGGCGCGCGGCTCGCCACCGTCGGCGATCCGCATGCTTCGGGAGTCGTCCACAAGCACGCCGAGGAAGTTCTGTTGCGGGACGGCCGCACGGAGCACGAGAACCGGCCGCAGAAGGCAGAAGAGGGCCAGGGCCAGCAAGGCCAACCGAAACGCCATCAAAACGGCGCGGTCGCGCGGCCGTGCCACGGACCGCACACGACCGTAGCTCAGGAGAGTCGTGGCGACGGCGGCACCGACCGCGACCACGGCAAGATATGCGACCGGCGCCGCCGAGAAATGGAACTCTCCCTGCGAGAAGGTCCCCGGACGGTACCTGAACAGCAGTTCGAAGATGGATGCCATGTGAGCGGCCGAATGCGCCCCTGGGACGGATTATAGGTTTTTTCCTTCCGACGCTGGACGTGTCCCGCGGGCCTGTCGCGCGGGACGCTCGCGGTCTCCCTCAGCGGCCCGTCACCAGCACGCCTCCGGGTGACAACGCGGGTCGCACCACGCGAACCCGCGAGAACCCGGCCGCCTGTAGCCATCCCGCGTACTCGTCGGCAGGGTAGACGCTGGCCGTCGAGGTGAGCCTGAAGAAGAGCGCAACGGCGTCGCCATCGCCGGGCTTCGAGCCACGGCGCGGCCGTTCCAGATCCCAGATGGCCACGGTGCCCCCCTCGCGGACCGCCTGTCGCACGCGCGAGAGAATGTGCTGGTTCTGGTCGGGGCGGAAGTGGTGGAGGATGTTCGCCAGCAGGGCGACGTCGAATCCGTGGCCAAGGTCGTCGGTCAGGAGATTGCCCGTTCGGTGCTCGACGAGATCGTCGATGCCTTCTTCGTGCGCGATCACTCGCGCGTGGTCGACGGCCCGAGGCAACTCGACCACTGTCGAGCGCATCGGTGGATGGCGCCGGCAGATCGCGGCCCCAAGCAGGCCGTGCGATCCGGCAAGGTCGAGAAGGCGCGTGGCGCCGCGCGGGACGCTCACGCGGCGGGCAAGAAGCGGCGCATCGAGTCGGGCGAGCTCGAGCATGGCGCGCTGATAGTGCTGCCAGGCTGCCGGATCGACGAGTGTCTCGTGGAAGTCGACGCCACGACCGGTCCGAACGAGCTCCTCCAGATGCTCGATGAAATTCCAGTGCGAGTAGTTCCACAAGACGAACTCGCGCAGTTCCATGGCCGCGCCAGCCGTCATCGAACGTCGTCCGAGCGAGGATAGGGCGAAGCGGCCGCCTCGGTGGGTCAGATAGTCGCAGTGCACGAGGGCGCGGAGCAGGAATTCGACCGCGTCCTCATCCAGCTCGAGGCGCCTGGCCAGCTCGCCGGGCGTGTGTTCGCCCTCGCGCATGGCGTCGAAGACTCCGAGCTTCACGCCGGCCATCAGGGCACGTGCCTTCATTAGGCTGAACAACGCGTCGAGAACGGGCACCGGGACCTTGCCGGCCATCAGCGCGGCGCGCTCGATCAGATTCTCTGGGATCGGTCCGTACTTCATGGAAGGGGCGACTCCATCGCCCGCCGCCGCCTTGACAAAGTCAGCATCGGGACCGGATGCTACGGTGCTCGTCCCGCTCGCAGGTGGACGCTCATGATGACCCAGGTTCGATCGGCGATGAACGCCTTTGTGGCCGTTCTGCTCGGTGCCAGCCTCTTCTGGGTGTTTTTCTCCACCACGGCTTTGGCGCAAGGCTCCAACTCGACCATCGAGGGAGTCGTCGTCGATTCTTCGGGCGCGCCGGTGGCCGGAGCCCTGATCCGTGCGGAAGGCGAGAACGGCGCCGCCGCGGAAACCCGTACCGCTGAAGACGGACGCTTCGCCCTGCAGGGCCTCGATGGCGCAGGGGTGACGCTGCGCGCGTCGGCAGCCGGCTTCGCCGCCGCAACCGCGGACGTCCTGGCGTTCGATGGGGGGCGGTCGATCAGGCTGGTCCTCAATCCCGCCTCGCTCAGTGATTCGGTCACAGTCACCGGGTCGCGTGGTGCGGTGCGCCTCGATAGTCCGGCGGGCACGACCGTGCTGAACTCCGCGGACTTGTTCAACTCGGGCGCCGGCGCTCTGGACGATGCGCTTCGCAACACGCCGGGATTCAGTCTCTTTCGCCGCTCGTCCTCGCGCGTGGCGAACCCGACGACGCAGGGCGTGACCCTGCGCGGTGTCTCGGGATCCGGCGCGAGCCGGACGCTGGTGCTGGCCGACGGGTTCGCGTTGAACGATCCGTTCGGCAGCTGGGTGTATTGGAACCGCATTCCGCAGGCCGCCATCGATCGTGTGGAGGTCGTGCGCGGCGCCACGGGCGATCTCTATGGCGCCGATGCGTTGGGCGGCGTCGTGCAGCTTCTGACATTCACGCCCGGCCGCTCCCGGCTGCGCGCGCTCGTCGATGGAGGTTCGCACGACACGGCTCGCGGATCGGTGTTCGGCGGTGCGGCGGCCGGGCGCTGGTCGGGAACGCTCTCGGGCGAATGGCTGGCCACCGACGGTGTGGAAGTCGTTGCCGAAGAGGACCGGGGACCGGTAGACGTCCCGGCCGACAGCGACTACCAATCGGGGTTTGCCACGGTCGTGTACAACACCGGCCCGTGGCAGGCGCTCACCCGTGCAGGCTTTTACTCCGAGGATCGAGGCAACGGCACTCCGCGGCAGGTCAACGACACCTACTGGCGGCAGTTCTCGGGTGAGGCCTCGGGCACGACGTCTCGCGGCGTCTGGCGCGCGCAGGTGTCGGGCGGGAGCCAGGGCTACTACCAGACCTTTACGGCAGTGGCCGCCGATCGCGCCAGCGAACGTCTCACTACCGAACAGGACGTGCCCACCGACTTTGCGACCTTCGGCGCACAGTGGGCGCAGACCCTGGGGGATCACGTTCTGCTCTTTGGCGGAGAGGGCAAGCGTACCGAGTCGACGATCAACGAGACGCGCTATTCGTTCCAGGGCGTGCAGTCTGGTCCGTTTGCCTTCGGTGGCACCGAGATGAGCGGCGCCGTGTTCGGCCGGGCCAGCCTGAGCGTGACGGATCGTCTGACGATTGGCCTGGGCGTTCGGGGCGACTTCTGGGAATCCGAGCCGCTCGACGCCTCGCTCGCAACGCACTCGGTGAACTTCTTCAGCCCGCGCGCGTCGGTCACGTGGCGCGCCACCAGTCAGCTGTCGGTGCAGGCCGCTGTTTACCGGGCCTATCGGACGCCCACGCTCAACGAGCTGCACCGCGGCTTTCGTGTGGGCAACATCGTCACGAATCCCAATCCCGTGCTCGAGCCCGAACGGCTGACGGGTGTCGAGGGCGGCGCGCTCCTCACGAGCGAGCGGACATCGGTGCGCGTGACGGGCTTCTTCAACCTCCTGGACGACGCGATTGCGAACATCACGCAGAGCGTGACCGAGGTATTGATCACGCGCCAGCGGGAGAACGCCGATCAGGTACGCGCGGCGGGTGTCGAGATCGAGTCGGAGTTCCGCATCACCGACGATCTCACCGCGAACGCGCTGGCCGTGTTCACGGGGTCGATCTTCCGTGACACGCCGAAACAGCCCACCATTGAAGGCAACCGGATTCCACAGGTACCGCGCTATCAATTCGGAGGCGACCTCACTTACCAGGCCCCGCAGTCGTTCACGTTGTCCGGCCACCTCCGGGTCTTCGGTCCGCAGTTCGACGACGATCAAAACCAGCTCGAGCTGGCAGAGTTCGCGGTTCTGGACGTGCAGGCGAGCCGCCCGCTGGCCCGTACGCTACAAGCGTTCGTCGCTGTGGAGAATGTCTTCGATACGGAATTCGACACCGGGCGGACGCCCGTCCGCACGGTCGGCTGGCCGCGCACGGTGCGCGCGGGGCTGCGGGTGTTCCTGCCGTAGGGGAGCCTGCCCGGCTGATGTCAGCCGGGCCGTACGGGATCCCACCCGGCTGATATCAGCAGATCGTCAGAAGAGCACGTTCTCCTCACCGCGCTCGGTTACGAGTTCAGCGAACCGCCGCAGGATCTTGTCGCGGCGCGTCAGCACGGCGGCTTGCTCCGCCTGTGTCAAGTGACGGCCCACCTGCGCCGCCAGCGTGGCCTGGTCGAGCTGGCGAAGCCGATCGATGAGCTGCCGATCGACGCGGGTCAGGTCGTTCACGCTCGGCAGGTCCGGCCAGAGACGAAACCCTCTGGTGAAGTCGATCATCCACACGCGCCAGTCCTTGGTGATGAGGACGTTGGTCAGGTTGCGGTCGGTGTCGTAGACGAGCTGAGCGAAGATGCGCATCCGATAGAACTGCTTGTTCCAACCGTCGGGATCCGGCGGGCGGACGGCCTTCTTCAGGCGTTCTCCCTCGTCCATCATCACATCGTCGATCCACCAGGTGAGCGAGCCGGTCTTGCCGTTCCAGCGACGCTCGACGGACATCGGCATCATGACGTCGAGACCCAGGAGCTCGGCGATACCGTAGGCGGCGATGTTGTAGTGGTACGAGTCCACGAAGTTCATCTCCGCCTTGCCGCGGTCGAACGACTTGAGCGCCCGCCGTTCTTCGACAGCCTGGAACAGCGCGTCGTGCGTGGTCGTGCCGTCGTCGAGCGTCAGCCGAATCGGCCTGGTCACGCCCTTGCCCGCCTGGCGGCTCTTCACCACCTTCGCGTTCTCGAGGAACGCGCGCATTTCCGCCTTCGTGAGTGCCGGAGCCGGTGGAGCCTCGGGGCCCTGGGCGAAGACGAGGGTGCTCATGGCGACAACGGACAGGGCTGCCACGAGGTGAACCCGGAAGAGTCCGCGTTGCATGAGGCGTCTCCTTCTAACGTGAGCTCTGCCGCGAAGAGTCCGTCGGTCCCGATGTGAACACCACGCAGTACGCGTTGCCCGACCAATCCTCGATGACGTCGAGGAGCTGGAATCCAGCCGATGTCAGCTCGTCGACGACACGGGTGCGCGCGATGCCGTGTCCGCTCTGATGCTCGGGCGTGCCCTGATCGAAGTCGATGATGACGAGCCGTCCGTCCTGACGAAGCGCGCGGTGCATCGACCGATTGAAGCCGTCGCGCGCCTTCAGATCGTGGTAGGCCGCCCGCACGAGAATGGCGTCGCAGCAGCGCTCGCCGAGACCCGCGTCGCCGTCGCTCGAGGCCACAACGGTGACGCCGGCCTCGGTCGCTTCAGTCACGTTCCGCTGAAGTCTGGCCACGGTGGAGGCGCCGTACTCGGTCGCGAAGATGGTGCTGGCGGGCACGCGCCGCGCGAGGTCGATCGACCACTTGCCCGTGCCGGCCAGCACGTCGGCCGCCGTCATGCCAGGCTCGAGTCCGAGGGCGTCCACGATCGACCGGGCTTCCGCCTCGAAGCCGCTCTGCTGATCGTAGCGCTGCAGGAGCCAGCCGGCGGTGAGACCCGTCGTGAAGATGATGGCCAGCGAGGCGACGATCCAGAGGAACGTGGCGATCGGTTTCATGCGCGTGAGGGTCCCGCGTGCGCCACGGCGGGTGTGCCGGGCCGGCCCCGCACGGCGCCTCGGGGCTCCGCCGAATCGCCCTCCTGCGTGAAGAAGCGATCGTCGATGGGCTTGAGCGCGAGGTTGCACACGAACCCGACCAGCAGCAGGCCCGCCATGATGTACATGGTGGCGTTATAGGCTTCGGCCTTCGCAATGCCGTGCTGGATTTGATACTCGCGCAAGTAGTTGACCAGAACCGGGCCGGCGACGCCCGCCACGGACAGGGCGGTCAGGACTCGGCCGTGGATCGCGCCCACGAACTCGGTGCCGAACAGATCGGCGATGTAGGCAGGCAGGCTCGCGAACCCTCCGCCGTACATCGTCATGATGACGGCGAAGCACCCGACGAAGAGCACGACGCCGCCGAAGTGGACCGACCAGGGCACCACCGCGTAGAGCAGGGGGCCGAGAAGAAAGAAGATCGCGTAGGTGGTCTTGCGGCCGATCTGGTCGGACAGAGACGCCCAGAAGAACCGGCCGGCCATGTTGAAGACGCTGAGCAGTCCGACGAAGCCGGCAGCCGCCGACGCCCCGAAGCCGTCGAACATCTCCTGAATCATGGCCGACGCCTGGCCCAGCACGCCCAGGCCCGCCGTCACGTTCACGAGCAACATCGACCACAGCAGATAGAACTGCGGGGTGCGGACCGCCTGGTTGAGGTGAACGAATCGCGGGGCCCGGGCGGTGGCCTCGGCGGACTGTTCCCACCCTTTCGGATGCCATCCTGGTCGGGGAAGGCGGAACATGAAAGCGCCCGTCAACATCAGCGTCATGTAGACGAGGCCGAGGACCACGAGCGTCTCCGCGACGCCGACGGAAGTCGCCGAGCGAAAGTGCTCCATCAGAATGTGCGACACCGGGGCCGCAACGAGCGCCCCACCACCAAAGCCCATGATGGCGAGGCCGGTCGCCATCCCGCGGCGATCGGGGAACCAGCGAATCAACGCGGAGATGGGCGTGATGAACCCGAGCCCGAGTCCGCAGCCGCCGAGCACGCCGTAACCGAGGTAGAGCAGTTCGATGCGATGCCATTTGACGCCGAGCGCCGCGATCAGAAATCCGCCGCCCCAGCAAAAGGCGGCCACCACGCCGCTCTTGCGCGGTCCGACGCGGTCCTGCCACTTGCCCGCGAAGCCCGCAGACAGGCCAAGAAACACATAGGCCAGGGTGAAGATCCAGCCCAGTGTCGTGAGCTTCCAGTCTTCGGGGGCCGAGTGCGTGATGCCGATGGCGCGCGTCAGCGGCAGGTTGAACACGCTGAACGCGTAGGCCTGCCCGACGCTCAGATTGATGGCCAGCGCAGCCGGGAACATCCACCACCGGTTGAAGTCCGGACCGGCGACGATGCGCTCTCGTGATAAGAGGCCCGGCATGGCTCGCGAAGCTGCTGAGGCTGGCATTATACGCTTCGGATTTCTTTGACGCCCCCTGGGAGGGGACGTAGCATACCTTTCAAACTCCCGGGACAAGTCCCCGTGATGGTTCGTCCCCACGCCTGGCGGTCCTCAGCCTTTGCTCTCACATTGGCCGTCTGTGGCGCTTCGCTCTCCGTCGGGCTCGGCGCACCCGGGCGGGTCCTGGCCGCCGGCCGCTTTACTTCACCGCCCGCCGCGACGAGCTCGAGTCTGACGATTGCGGGGGGCGTCGAACCAATCGCGCGGCTGCTCGATCTCGACCCCGAGGGACCGCGATCGCTCTTCCTCGTCCAGGTCATTCGACGCATCCATGACGCGCCCTGGGGCGCCCGCGAAAACGCCGCGGACCTGCTCCCGGGGCTCCTGAAGTACCTCGACTCGCCGGATCGGTTGCGAAGCGCGGTGGCCGACCAGGTGCCCCTGCTGCTGCCGCCCGATGTGTGGTCCAGCCTGGTGCCGCGCCGCGCGCCTCCCTCGAGCGACCTCCTGACCGCAATCCTGCGAGACCGAAAGGCCTCGTTGCTCTACCACGGCCTCTATGCCCTGGACGACGAGACGCTCGGGTTCCTGGCGTCGCGCGACGAAACCCTTCGCCGCATCTACAGCAGATCGGCCCCGGCTTTTGCGACGCTGGCACGCAGCATCCGGATCGAGAACGGTGAATTGATTGTGCCGGGTGGGCCCGAGCTTTGCCCGGCCTGGGAATCGCTGGTCGGAGAATCGTGCGCCACCCCCGAGCGGTTCCTCACCGCGCTCTTCGAGCGCGACGAAGGGCGTCTGGCGTTTCTCTTCGATACGCTTGCGAACGTCAGTCACGCGCAGTTGCGGTTTGCGACTCGCAGCGCCAGTCCTGACCCTCTGGGTGCGTTGTATCAGACGTTCCGTAAGGCCGATCCGGGGTGGAAGATCGAGCGGCGGCCCTTTGCGCGGACGGCGTTCGACGCCCCGACGCTGTTGATGAGTATTCAGGTGACGCCCGACGGAGAGCTCATCGGGCCGCGCTCCCGCTCGCTGTGGCGAGCCGTCTTCGCGGATGGGGGCGACGATTCGAGCTCTGAGGAACGCCGACTGCGCGACGTTCCCCCTCAAGACGACGTCGATGCGGCGTGGCTGGCGGCACAAATCGGCTTGGGGGAGCCGCTCGATCGCCAGCGGCGTCTCGAATCGCTCTGGTTCGGCCAGCGCGTGTTTGCCCAGGCGGCGGCATCGGAGCTGCCTAGCGTGCTGGTGAGCCTTCGCGGCCTCCGCCGCTATCCAATGCTGGTGCGGACCCTGGACCGGATCGGTATTCGTGATTCCCGGCTCTACGCCACGGCAATTGACGTCGTGTCCAGGCTGCGAAGCATCGACGAGCCGAGCCGGGCGCGCGCGCAGATCGCCGCGCTCCAATCGTCGCTGGCCCTCATCGAGCGATTGAAGTTTCGGCACGCGCTGGACGATCAGTCCGCACTCGCTCTTGTCGAGGCCTTGTTCGACTGGCCGGAAGACGAGATGGAACGGCACGGTCGATTCGCCCGATGGCTGGAAGAGCGCCTGCTGCCGCGGCTCGCCGGGCGCTCCACCGAAGTCGATGCGCCGGGGGAGTCGGCGCTGCTCCATGCTCTGGCAGGCCTGCCGCTCGAAACCGGCGGGATCGCGGAAGCAGCTCTGATGAGCATCGAATGGGAGGGCGCGCGATACCGCGTGGCGCCACGCGAGTGGACGCTCAATCGACTTTCGGAGGTGCGCGAGCACCAGGACGCGCTCGAGCTCGATGCGGCGCTGGCATTCGTACATGAGAGCCAGTCGATTGCCGCGGACGCCGATCCAGTCGGAGCACTGCGGCGGGGCCTCACGCGGCTCGCGGGGCTGGCCGCAGCCGGGACGCCGTCTCGAGCTTCGGGAACGCGAGAGAACGGCGTTCCGTCCAGCGCGGACGAGTTTGCGCGTCTGGTGTCGAGAATGGAGCGGCAACACCCCTTGGACCGCGACGCTGCACAGCAGCTCTCGCTCGCGCTCCTCGACCTTGCCGATCGTCTCCTGGCCGAGTCGCTCGGAGGTCTCGTCTACGCCTCGCCGCTTGCCACCGCGGATGGCGTGACGCCTGAAGCGCGCGACCTGGCGCGGCGTCACGATCTCGGGGTGACGGGGTCCACGAGAGCCGACGAGCAGACGGCGTGGCAATTGCCGGTCGAGGTGGCAGGGTCCGGGGCGGTCTGGCACTTCGTCGGATCGCTGCTCGGTCTCGATGTGGTCATGGCACCACTGAGCCTGCGCCGTATCTTCGCCGAGCCGCCACAGCGCGCGCCGCGGTTGAACGAGAACGATCGGGCAACCTTCGTTCAGAGCCTTGCATTGCTCAATCCGTTCGACCTGACCGATGCGCAGCGTGACATGATTGCTACAGGCCTGAAGAACGGCCGCGCACGGGCGGGCGGCCCGCCCGGCGAGCTCAATCTCGGCGCGTGGCGCCGGCGCGCGGCCGAGTGGATGCGCATTCACGAGCCGGCGCGCCTGCCGGAGATCTTGTCGCACCGCGAGCTGCTGGCGCTCGGCACGACGGACGAAGCGCAGTCGCTGGACGGCTGGGGCATGTCCGCGATTCCCGTGGACGGGAGCTTTCGCACGCGCCTCCTCGCCGTCGACGCGTGGGAGAACTTCAGCGGTCGGCCTCCCACCGGTCGACTCGCGGCGATGGTCCCGGATTTGAACCTCCGGGTCGCGGAGGTTCTGGCGGATCGGCGGCTCCCCGCGGCGCTTGCGCCGGCGCTCCTGGCGGCTGCCGTGCAAAGTCTCGTTGATGAGGTGCAGCCAGCCTACAGCGACGACCGGCTGGCCTTCGTCAGCTACGTGCGGAGGATTCCCGAAACCCGCTTCGACGACTTCATTTCCTCGCTGACCGGTGGACCGTTGATGACCGACGCGGCGCCTGTCGAAACATCGGGGACCTTGCGATGAGTCGACGCTCTCACACGGTGGGCTGCCTCGTCGCCGCGGCACTGTTGCTCCAGCCATGGGCTGCGGCGCAGGCGCCTGAGGCCGGCCGCGTCGACATCGTGTTCCCGCCTGAAGGCAGTTACGTGAGCGGCGTGCTCACGGTGAAGGTCGCCGTCGCCGGAGAGGGCGTTGTCGCGCGCCGCATCCAGATGTTCGCCGACGGCACGCTCCTGTGCGTCGTGGAGACCGAGCCCTTCGAGTGCAGTTGGGATGCGGGCGAGTCGGTGCGCGAGCATCGCCTGCGGGTGGTCGCCGAGCTCGCGGACGGCCGCCGGCTGGTCAAGAACGCACGGACGGCGCACGTTGGCTATGCCGAGCAGGTCGACGTCGAAGCGGTGCTCGTTCCGGTGCTCGTGAGCGACGGCGAAGGGTTCGTCCGCGGCCTGGGCAAGGGCGCCTTCAAGGTCTTCGAGGATGGCACGCCCCAGCAGATCAGCACCGTGTCGGCCGACAACGTTGCGCTCGACCTCGTGGTTGCCGTGGACATCAGCGAGAGCATGGCGCCGTCGCTCGCGCGCGTGAAACAGGCGGTCAAAGGCTTCCTGCAGTCGCTGAGGCCAGACGACCGGGTGACGCTGCTCGCGTTCAATGAAAATGTGTTCACGTTGAGCCGCGGGGGAACCACGGCCGACGCGCGGCATCGCAGCCTCGATCGGCTCGCTCCCTGGGGAGGCACCGCGCTCTACGATGTGCTCATCAAGGGCATGGACCTGCTGACCCGAGCCACCGGGCGCCGGGCACTCGTCGTGTTCACGGATGGCTACGACCAGTCGAGCCGCAGCTCCCTCGATTCTGCGCTGCGCGCCGTGGAAGCCGGCGACGCCGCGGTGTACCCCATCGTGGTCGGCGGCACTCCCGAGGCGCGGCACTCCAGGAAGACCGTGGAACGCCTGGCCCAGTTGAGTGGTGGCCGCGCCTTCTTCCGGAACGACGTGGGCGATCTCGACGGCGACTTCGCGAAGATCACCGAGGAGCTGTTCAACCAGTATTTGCTCGCGTACTCCTCGACCAACCCCCGGCGCGACGAGACCTGGCGCAAGATCAAGGTCGAAGTCACCGGGAGCAAGTACACAGTGCGCGCGAGGCATGGATATCGTGCCGTCGCGCGCCAACCCGGGAGCCAGCCATGACCCGACCGAGTCTCGGTGGGTGGGCCGTGATCGTGACGGCGGCGTTGCCGTTGACGATCTTCGCGGCCGACGAACCATCGCGCCGCCTCGACGATCAGCAGCGCACCCGGATCCTGTCGCTCATCAAGGCGGTCGACGTGGCGCAAGCCAAGGGAACCGCCCTGGAACTGCCGGCTGCCGCGTGGACGGCGCACATGCTGAAGTCGACCATCGGTATGAACTATGTGCCGATGACGATCAACCTCGACGTGCCTGGCGCCGCCGGGCGCGCAGTCGTGGTGTACCTGCGCGTCGTCATGAAGGGCGCGACGAACGAGGGCGTGAAATCGGTGCTCGAGCGCTGGGTCGCGAACGAGTCCGTCAAGGCTGCGCCCGCGCCAGCCCCGTACCGCGGATTCGTTTCGATCAGTCCGGAGGACATGCCGGTGGGCCTGGCCGTTTCGTCGGGCCGCGCCGCAATTCGGGACCCCGCCGCGCACTCCATCGCACTCACGCTCAACGAGAACCAGGAGAGGCGGGCGGCGGAGGCACGCGAGCGGACCGCAAAGGGGACGCGTGAGGAGCAGGAAAGAGCGGCGACCGGGAAGAGCTCGCCACGTGACGAGTTCGTGTACCCGTTCGAGGATTTCGGGTTCACGGCGGGAACCGACGGCGCGCCAGGCGGCGCCGTGCGCGTGGAGCATGCGGTGGCCGTGCCGCCAGGGGAGTACGACCTGTATGTCGCCGCTGTTGCACAAACCGCCGGACGATCCGACGCGTCACCCTCAGTCGTCTATCGGTCGAGTCTGTCGGTGCCCAGCTTCGACCGTGCAGAGCTTCTCCTCAGCAGCGTCATCGTCGCCGAGCGCCTCGAGACCCTGGCGACGCCGTACTCGCCCGAGGATCAGGCGTCACATCCCTATGCGCTCGGATGGACGCAGGTGATTCCCTCACCTGATACGACATTTACGGACAAGGAACAATTGGCCGTCGTCTTTCAGGTGCTCAATCCTCTGCGCGGTGCCGAGGACAAGCCCGATGTCACCGTGAAGTACACCTTTCACAGGGCGCACACGACCGGGGAGCCGGTGACCGCCCGCCACGATTTCAACGCGCGAACGCTGCCGGCCGAATTCGATCTCGAAAAAGGCCATCAGGTGTTTGCCGCGCAGGCCGTGCCTCTCGAGACGTTTGCTCCGGGGGGCTATCGCCTCCAGCTCGAGGCGACCGACAATGTCGCCCGTCGCACGATCTCGCGCGAGCTGGATGTGTTCGTGCGCGCAACAGACGACTCGCTGTGGCTCAGGAAGACGGTTGACGATCTGCTGGCGCCGTCGTTTAGTCGCAGTCAGGTGCTCTCGCCATCCGCGGTTGCGGCAGCCCTCGACGAGCTGGCCGGCTACGAGCCCATCGCGGCCACGCTGACGCCGGCGGTCGCCGCCGCGCGCGAGGGACGTCACGCCGCCGTACTGGGAATGGTGCCGGCCAGTACGGATGTCGCGTCCAGCTTCCTGCGCGGGCTGGCGTCTGATGAGTCTTGGCGAAAACCTCGACCCGGCTGCCAGGGAGTTCCGCGAAGCGCTGCGCTACGGCTCCGACTTCATGCCCGCCACGCTATACCTTGGCGCCTGTTTGGCGGCCAACGGCCGCGATCGCGAGGCCATGGCCGCCTGGCAGCTCGTCACCGCCACCGACACGTCGGGTCCGGCTGCATCCGAGCTCCTGGCCGACGCGTTCCTTCGTGCGCGGCAGCCACAGAAGGCTGTGGAGGTACTGGCCGAGGCGTCGGCGCGCTGGGCCGACGAGCCTGGTGTCGCGCGCCGTCTCGCCGCCGCGTACATCATGGCCGGCCAGCGCGACGAGGCGCTTGCCTCACTCGAGGGCCTGCTCGCCCGCCGTCCGGACGATCTCGACGCCCTGTTCCTCGCCAGCTATCTGCTGAAACCAGGAGGTGGCGGCACGCCGCCCGTGGACCCGGCCGGCGCCGACAAGCTTCGCCGGTACGCGCGAACCTATCTCACAGCCGGGGGACCGCATCAGGCCATGGTCGAGCAATGGCTGAGCGACGGTGGCGCGAAATAGACGCATCGCCTGCACGAAGGTCGAGTTCGACGGACCTGACAAAGCGGGGAGGGTTGAATGGGCTCGGACTACAAACCGCAGGGGTACGCCAGCGTGTCGGTGTACCTGATGGTCGACGGCGCTCAACGCGTCATCGACTTTCTGACGAAGACCTTCGGGGCCGTCGAGCTCAGAAGGCACGATCTGCCAGACGGCTCCGTAGCACACGCGGAAGTGCGCATCGACGACACGGTGGTGATGATGGCCGACGCCAGCGCGAACTTTCCGGCGTTCCCCGCATGGCTGCACGTCTATGTGCGCGACGTGGATGCCACCTACAAGCGCGCGCTGGAGGCAGGAGGCGTGAGCGTGCAGGAGCCGCAAAAGAAAGCCGATCCGGACAGGCGCGGCGGCGTGAAGGATCCTGCGGGGAACACATGGTGGATTGCGACACAGATGGAGTAGACGGTCGCGCGAAGGAGATCAGATGGCCGAGACCGCTCAGCAATACACGGCGCGCCTGTTTTCATATGTGGGCGAGCAGGACCCGCTCGAGCTCATGGCGTCGGCGCCCGCCAGGCTGAAGGCCCTGGTGGCCGCCGCCACCCCCGCACAGCTTCAGTACTCCCCCTCGCCGGACCGGTGGTCCACCCGCGTGATTCTCGCGCACCTGGCCGACGCCGAGATCGTCGGCGCATGGCGATTCCGGTCAATCCTGGCTCAGGACGCCGTTGCCGTGCAGGGCTACGACCAGAACGAGTGGGCCACGGCGTTCCGTTACGAGAAGGTCGAGCCGTCGGAGTCGTTGGCGATCTACGAGGCGGTCCGCCGGGCCACGGTGCGGGCCTTGAAGGTTGTGGACGTGTCGCGCCGTGCCCATGCCGGTCTCCACTCCGAGCGCGGCCGCGAAAGCATCGAGCACATGGTGCGCCTCTACGCCGGACACGACCTGAATCATTTCGGTCAAATCGAACGATTGCTCGCCGAGGCGCGCGACATGGGCGCCGCCATGCCCGGGGGTACAAAGAAAACGCCGGTCTCCACGACGTGAAGACCGGCGGGTGAGAGACGGGTCGATCGAGCGAACGGCTAGGCGGCGGCCTTCGCCGGCATCGCCAGGGCCTTGCCGAACACTTCCACGGCGCGCTGCATCTCGGCCATCGTGCCGATGGAGATGCGGCAGTGCGAGTTCTCGTAGGGCGGGAAGTCGCGAGCCACGAGCACGCCCATGTCGCGACAGGCGTCACGGAACCCCTTGACCGGACGCTTGATGTCGACGAACAGGAAGTTGGTCTGCGAATCGGTCGGGATGTAGCCACCCTTCTTGAACCAGTCGATGGTGAACTGGCGGGCAGCGGTGTTGCGCGCCTTCTCCTCTGCGAGACGTGCCGAGTCGTCGATGGTGGCGAGCGCGGCGTGCAGGCCGAGCACGTTGAGACTGCCGCCGTTCTCCCAGTCGCTCATTTTCTTGATGGTCTCAGCATGGCCGATCGCGTAGCCGACGCGCAGGCCCGCCATGCCGTACGCCTTCGAGAACGTCCGTGCGACCACGACGCGCGGGTTGTCGATGGCCACCGGGATCATGGTCTCGTAGCCCGGATCGGTGACGTAGTCGTAGTAGGCCTCGTCGACGAGGACGGTGGTTTCGGGCGAGGTCCTGTTGAGCTCGGCGATGAAGTCCCGCGTGGCCTTGCCGCTCATGGCGGTGGCCGTCGGATTGTTCGGACTGCAGTAGAACACGAGCCCGGCGCCCTTCGACGCGGCGAGCGTGGCGTCAAGATCGAGCCGGAAGTCCTTGGTCATCGGCACGCCCGTGACCGGCGACCCGATGAGCGTGGCATAGCCCGCGCACTCCTCGTAAGTCGGAATCGAGCCGACCAGCGGACGCGTCTTCGACGTGAACACCTGGGCCGACGTGCGCAGGATCTGTGTCGAACCGCAGCCGAGCAGGACGTTCCCCTCTTTGACGTTGAACTTCTTGGCGAGCGCCTTGATCAGCACTTCCTCGAGCGCGAACGGGTAGCGGCCCGGGTTTGCGCCGGTCGGGCCGTACGCCGCGCGCACGGCGTCGAGAACTTTCTTGCCGGGGCCCAGCGGGTTCTCGTTGCTGGCAAGAATGAGGGGGTCTCCGGCGGCGGCGAAAAGAGGCTCGAGGCCAAAGAGCGACGCCTCCCGACCCCGGCTTCCAATGAAGGAGCTGGTGAGGGCGCCGGCTGCTCCGATTCCAACCGTATGAACGAACGCGCGTCGCGTCAGCGACATGACATCCTCCTCGATCTCTGAGCGATAAAAGGGTTGCAGTTCGTTACCGCGCCGCGGTCGTCGTCGCCGGCGACAAGACCTTGCGAAACACTCCGACCGCTTTCCGCATCTCGTCCATCGTGCCAATCGAGATACGCGCGTGTGTCTTCTCGAACGGCGGAAAGTCGCGGCCGACCAGCACGCCGTTCCGCGCGCACGCGTCGCGGAACTCGCTGGCCGGACGACCGATGTTGACGAAGAGGAAGTTCGTCTGGGTGTCCGTCGGTTTGAAGCCCATATCGGTGAGCGCCTTGACGGTGAACGCCCGCGCCTCGGTATTGCGGGCGCGTTCCTGATCGATGTGCGGCTGATCGCCCAGCGACGCCACGGCAGCGGCCAGTCCCAGCGTGTTCAGGTTGAAGGGCGTCATGCCCCAGCGCCCGAGCTCCTTGACCACCTCGGGCCGCCCGACGGCGTAGCCCATGCGAAGCCCGGCCATGCCGTAGGCCTTCGAGAACGTGCGGCACACGAACACATTCGGCGTTTCCATCGCGAGCGGGATCCCGGTCTTGTAGCCCGGGTCGGTCGCGTAGTCGGCATACGCCTCGTCGAGCAGGATGAACGTGTCTGGCGACGTGCGCCGCACCTTGGCGACGAAGTCGCTGATGGCCTGCAGACCGTGCGCCGTGGCCGTCGGATTGTTCGGGTTGCAGATGAACATCAGCCCGGCCCCAGGAGCGGCGTCCGCCATCCTGTCGAGGTCGAGCTTGAGATCCGAGGTCATCTCCACGTAGTTGACCGGCGTGCCAATCTGCTCGGCCTGTACGAAACGGCGATTCGTAGGAGCACTTGCCGGTGACGAGCGGACGGCTCGCCGACGTGAAGGCACGCACCGCGTTGCGGAGCAGCTCACCCGAGCCCGCGCCGAGGGTGACGTTTTCGGGCTTCACGGTCCACTTCCGGGCGATTGCGCCAACGAACTCGCCCATGCCGGGCTTGCTGTTGAACGCGTAGCGCCCGCCCTGCGGAAACTGCGCCGTCATCGCCGCCAGTGCCTTCTGACCGGGGCCGAGCGGATTCTCGTTGCTGTTGATCCTGATCGGATCCGCGGCCTGCTGCGCCTGGGCGCCGTACGGCAGGTTTTCGCCAATCGTGGCTTCACGACCGCGAGCGGCGATGGCCGCGCCGGACAGCGTGCCGGCTCCCGTCACCCCAACGGACCGAAAGAAACCGCGGCGAGAAAGCGACATGACGTCCTCCTCAATCCTGAGTGGCTCGGCAAACCGACGGCCTCGTCATGAGTCGCGCCCTTGTGCGGGCCGGACGAGGAACCGATCGGACAGCCGTGTAGGAATCGGAAATTGATGACGCGCGTGAACCGGCTTGAGGACTGACGATATCCTCTGCAAATTCCAGCCATTGTACGCCCCGCTCCGAGGGCTGTCAAAGCGGCGATTTGTAAAAGATTGCAACAGAACGAGCGCGTTTTTGTCGTTAGCCCGCTATCATCGGACGATTTTGTCGATCGAGGTGCATCGTGAGGCGAAGGTATTGGCTTCTTGCCCTGATCGCTGCCACGCCAAGCTGCGGGGGAGTGTCGCGTCCGGCTGAGCCGCCGGCGGATCTGCTCATCGTCAACGCCAACGTCTATACCCTGTCGTGGCCCGAGCCCGGGGCCGACGGTGCGCCTGCGCCCGGTGCGCCCCGACGCGACGGAGCGTGGCACGGCGATGCGCAGGCGATTGCCGTTCGCGGCGATCGCATCCTGTTCGCCGGAGCTTCCCAGGAGGCGGAACAGTACCGCGGTCAGAATACCCGTGTCGTCGACGCAAGCGGTGCGACTGTCGTGCCGGGTCTCGTCGATTCGCACGTGCACATTGTCGAGCTCGGAAGGCGAGTCAAACGCGTGGATCTGACGGACGTCACGACCGAGGAGGAAGCCATCGCACGCGTCGCCGCCGCTGCGCAGAAAGTGCCGAAGGGTGAGTGGGTGTTCGGCGGCGGCTGGGACGAAGGCGCATGGGCGAATCGCTATCCCGACATGATCCGGTTGTCGGAGCGGGTGCCGGATCATCCGGTGTACCTCAGAGGCCTGCACGGCTTCGCTGTCTGGGGAAACCGGCTCGCGTTCGAGCGCGCCAGAATCACACCCGCAACGAAGGCGCCGACCGGCGGAGAAATCCGCAAGGATCGCGCGGGCCGACCGACGGGCATCCTGGTGAATCGCGCCACGGAGCTGCTCGATGCGGCGCTGCCGCCGCCCACGATCGAGACGCTGAAACAGGACATTCTCGATGGCCTCAATGCCATGGCCGCGTCAGGCTTCGTCGGAGTTCACGAGGCCGGCACGCCCGCCGACGAGATGAGCGCCTTCGAAGGACTCAACGCCGAGGGCAGGCTTCCCTGCGTGTCTACGCGATGCTCTCCGCCCGGGACCTCCCGCTAGCCAAGGCGTGGCTCGAGAAAGGCCCCGATCGCGCGCCCAACGGCATGCTGACGACGCGATCGGTGAAGGCGTACTACGACGGCGCGCTCGGCTCGCGCGGCGCGCGGCTGCTGGCCGACTATGCCGATCGTCCGGGTCATCGCGGCGTCAGCGGCGACGAGTACGGATTCGACGAAGACCTGGTGGCCGCCTTGATGAAACGCGGGTTCCAGGTGGCGATTCATGCGATTGGCGATGCCGGCAATCGGGAGGCACTCGATTTCATTCAATCGGTCGAGCAGGCCGATCCGTCCGTCAGGCAGTGGCGTCACCGCATCGAGCACGCGCAGGTGCTCACTCCCGACGACATCCCCAGATTCGCCAGCCTTGGCGTGATCGCCTCGATGGAGCCTCCGCATGCGGTGGAAGACAAGGCCTGGGCCGAGGATCGACTGGGCCCCGAACGCGTGCGTCATGCGTACGCGTGGCGCAGTCTCCGGCAGGCTGGCGCATCGCTGGTGCTCAACTCCGATCTGCCCGGCTCGGATCACGACATCTTCTACGGCCTGCACGCCGCCATCACGCGTCGAGGGAAGGATCTGCAACCATCAGCCGGCTGGTATCCCGAGGAGCGTCTGACTCCGGAAGAAGCGCTGCGAGGGTATACGACATGGGCGGCGCGCACCTCGTTCGAGGAGAACGACACAGGCCAGATCGCGGCAGGACGGCGGGCCGATCTGACGATCATGGACGTGGATCCCCTCGCGGTCGGCGAGCAGGACCCCGCCCGGCTGCTCGACGGGCACATCCTGTGGACGATTGTGGGTGGAAAGATCGTCCATACCGCCAGCCCACGCTGAATGCCTCGACGCTCGTGGCGAAACGGCGGGCGCCGCATGGCTTGCGTTCGAAAATTGGTGATGCTAGCGTGCGAACGATGTTCGATTCCCGCTCGGGCGAGGTGAGCCGCCGGGATTTCTTCTCGCTGACGTTGAGCGGTGCGGCAGGTCTTCTCGTGCCGCGCGACGGCGGGGCGCTGTCGCATCTTGGCCGCGAGCTCGAAGCGTTGGCCCAATGCGAAGCCGGCGACGTGCCCGGTGGCCGCCTCACCGGCATCGTCCCATTCTCCGACACCGGCGGCGTCCGCTTCGGCGTGCTCTCGGGCCGCGGGCTCGATGCGCGGCTCCTGACGGATCTTTCGACGCTCGAGTCCGACCGCCTTGTCACACCCAACGAGAGCTTCTACGTTCGCACAGAGGCTCCCGCGTCGATGGATGATCGCGGGGCCTGGAGGATCACGCTCGGCGGGCTCGTCCGCCGCCCCGTGGAGGTGGCCCTGCCTGACCTCCTGCCAGAGGCCTCCGAAAGGGGCCCGTATGTCATGGAGTGTGCCGGCAACGGGTCCGGCGGCGCATTTGGCTTGATGAGCGCGGCCCGGTGGTCGGGTATATCGATGGCCGACGTGCTTCGACGGGTGGAGGCGCTGCCAGCCGCCAGCCGTGTTCTGGTCTCCGGCGTGGACCACTCTCAACCGTCAGCCACATCGTCGCCGGGCGCCAGCTGGATCTTCACGCTCGACGATCTGCGATCATCAGGAGCGTTCCTCGCCACCGCGATGAACGGTCAGCCACTGCCGCGGGATCATGGCTACCCCGTACGCCTGTACGTCCCGCGCTGGTACGGGTGCGCCTGTATCAAGTGGGTCAATCAGATCGTCCTGGTGAGCGAAGACGAACCGTCGACCCCTCATATGCGCGAGTTTGGTCCACGCACGTTCCAGCAGGGCCGCCCGGCGCTCGCGAAGGAATTCAAGCCCGCATCGATGGATCTGGCGGCCATGCCGATTCGGGTGGAGAAATGGCGCGTCGGCAACCGCCTCAGCTACCGCGTCGTGGGCGTGATGTGGGGTGGCGAGGCGAGCGTCGATCGGCTCGCGATTCGCTTCCGCGAGCCTGAGCCCTTCGTACCTGTGCACCTCTGCCCGGCGCCCGGGACGACGAGCATGTGGGCGCTCTGGTCGCATGTCTGGCGTCCATCCGAGCCGGGCCGTTATGCGATCGTGCTGCGTGCGGCCGACTCTTCGATTCCAGCGGAGCGGCTCGACATCTTCTACTACACACGCGAGATCGCGATCGACGAGGTATGAGCGCCTGATGACCCGACGTCAATCCAGGTTACTGGCGTGCACGGCTCTGGTGTGCCTCGTCGCCGCGCCCGGACGAGATCCGATTGCGCAATCGGTTCCACCGGTTGAGATCACCTTCCCGACATCCGGATCGGCGCGCGCGCAGCCCTTGTTTCTGCGCGGGGTGTCGGCTCTTCACGATTTCGAGTACGAGGACGCGATCGACGCCTTTCAGGAGGCCCAGAAGCTCGACTCTCGCTTCGCAATGGCGTACTGGGGCGAGGCCATGACCTACAACCAGACGCTCTGGCGACGCGAGAACGTCGACGCGGCGCGCGAGGCGTTGGCGCGCCTGCGCTCCAATTCGAACGTCGCCTCGCTCGCCTCCACCGAACGTGCGTTCATCGCAGCCGTCGAGGTGCTCTTTGGCGAAGGCGATCCCGCCCAACGCCGGAGCGCGTACGCTAATGCGATGGCACGCTTCCACGCGAGTGAGCCGGAGAATCCCGAAGTGGCCGTCTTTCATGCGCTGGCCCTGCTCGGCACGATGTCGCGCAGCCTCATCGGTTACGTGGACTCGACCGAGGGTCACGCTCACGGTCTGGCCGGCAGCGAGACGCAAGCCGAGGTGGCGGCGATTCTCGAAAAAGTGCTGGCCACGCACCCCCGGCATCCCGGAGCGCTGCACTACCTGCTCCACAACTACGACGATCCCGAGCACGCCAGGCTGGCACTGGAGGCGGCGCGCGCCTATGCCACGATCGCGCGGTCGAGCCACGCGCTGCACATGCCGGCCCACATCTACTTTCAGCTCGGCATGTGGCACGACGCGGCCGCGTCGGATCGAGCCGCTTTTGACGCGTCCACTGCATCGGTGAAAGCGCGAAACCTGTCTCCGACGCTGCACAACTATCACGCGCTGTCGTGGCTGCAGTACCGAGCTGCTTCAGCTGGGCCGCTACCGTGAGGCGCAGGCGACGCTCGGCGAGATCGAGCCGGTCGTCAAGTCCAGCGGGCTCCTGCCATTGCTCAGCGATCTCTCGTCGATGCGGGCGCGCTACGTGGTGGAATCCCGCCGCTGGGATCTGATGGCTCGCGAGCGGAACTTCGGCAACGTGAACGAGCTGTTCGCCATCGGCATGAGCGCGGCGCGAAGCGGCAACGCGGCGCTCGCCGAGATGGCGCGCGCGGGTCTGGCCGAGCGCTCGCACTCGGAGCAGGAAGGGGATCTGCGTCCGGCCATCGCCATCATGGAGAGGGAAGTGGCGGCGCTGATCGATCTGGCGGCGGGTCGTTCGAGCGAGGCGGTGGAGATCCTGCAGGCGGCTGCGAATGCTGAGCTGCAGCTGCCCGCCCCACTCGGTCTTCCCGTGCCGATCAAGCCGGCGCCGGAGCTGCTCGGTGAAACGCTCGTGGAGCTGGGCCGACCCCGCGAGGCCCGTGAATGGTTCGAGCGCGCGCTCGCCCGGAACCCCAATCGCTCGCTTTCGGTTCTTGGCCTCGCGCGGATGGCGCGAGCGTCAGGGGACACAGACGAAGCCAAACGGCACTATCGGCAGGTGCTGGCCAATTTCGATCGCGCGGACACGGAGCTGACCGAACTGCAGGAGGCGCGCGCGGCAATCGAAGGTTCGAGTGTTCCCTCCACGCGTGTGCAGGGTGCTATTCCCATTGCGGTGTGTGTGGCCGCGTTGATCGCCATCGCTCTGCTGATTCGACGATCGACTCGCCGCGCGCGGGTCACGGAGTCGCGAGGCGCGCGCCGCCGCCGTGTACTGGGGCGCCGATGACGCGGAGGCAGACGTGAAAAAGAAAGGGCGGCCCCGAGGGGCCGCCCTTTTTGCGTACGGTTGTTGAGGAGCGCCGGTTAGAACGAGTACCGGAAGCTCAGCTGCCAGATCCGCATGAACCCGCGCTGGCCGGTGATTCTGCCGAACCCCTGATCATCGACCGAATTCGAGCCGATTGGGCTGAACTTCGCCGTGTTGGTCAAGTTGAGGATCTCGACCCGAATCTGCCCGTTCTGAGAACCCGCGAATCGGGTGTCTTTGGTGAACACGATGTCGAAGTTCTTCCGGAACTGATACCGCGAGTCGCCCAACGTGCGCTCTGCGGTTCCGAACTGACCTGCACCAGGATTCGCGAACGCGTTGCGGTCGAAGAATCGAGCGTCTGGGTGGTCAGCCGAAGAGACCCGGTCCTCATCGCTTCCCGGCGTCGTCGGATCGCCGATGACGTTGGGACGCTGCAGGCCGCCGAAGAGGCCCAGGTTCGCGTCAGAGGCGTCCACGCTCATCGCAGTGGCCAGCGGTGAGCCGCTGACCAGCTCGACGATGGCCGAGGCGCTCCAGCCGCCGAGCAGCCACCACTTGGCGCCCGACTGCGTGGCAGGTTCAGGCAGACGAACAATCGGCGCCAGGATGATCCGGTGCGGCGAGTCGTAGTTGCTCACGCCGTACTCGGCATCGAGATCGTAGACGTTCTGCGGTCTCTTGTTGGCGTCGCTCGGCTCGAACTGATAGACGTTGCTCTCGCCGAACTGGTTGTCCTTCATGCTGCTCCAGGTGTAGCTCATCCGGCCGCCCCAGGAGGCCCAGCCCGAAGTCGCGCCGGTGCGCTTGTCGAGCACGAAGGTGGCTGCGTGATACTGGCGCCGGGCACCCTCGGTCCTCTCGTACATCCGGATGTCGCCGAACGCCGGGAAGGGTCTGAGCAGCTGACCCTGCTGGACCGTCGGGCGCGCGGCGAGCTCGCCCGCGCCCTCGACGCCGAAGAACGGGTTCGGGACCGACGCGCGCAGCGCTGCGGCGTCCCACCCGCCGTTGGCGCCCGGAAACGCCCGCCGGGCCACGTCCGGGTCGATCTGATTGATGTTGAGGAACGATTCCGACTCAGTGCCGCCGAATCCGATGTCCCGTCCCGTAGCCCCGATATAACCGACCGTCAGCGCCATGTTGCCCGGAAGCTCGCGCTGGATGTCGACCGAGTACTGGTGGACCTTCGGCGCCCCCTTGTCCTGGTCGACGAACTCGATCTGGCCGCCGACGCCGGTGAGCAACCCCTGGGCGCTACCGACCGGCGGGAGGATCCCGGTCGGGAACGGATCGTCGAGCGTCGTGAGCGGAACCTCGCTCTCAGACGACGACTGCGGCATCGTCGTGACGCGCGAGAAGCCGGTCTGGCCGTGAATCGACGGGCTGTAGTTCCACGGCGCGTAGAACAAGCCGTAGCCGCTGCGGAGGACCGTCCGGTCGTTGAGCGCATACGTGACGCCCACGCGCGGCGCCACTTTGAGAGCCGGCGGGTCGCCCTGTTCCGTCGGAGCTCCGTCGACGCCCGCATAGATCAAGCCTCCGCGGAGCGTCTGGCCCGCCAGGAGCCCCGTCTTGGGTACCAGCGCGTCAATCGGGTTGACGACATCGCGATCGAACGCGACGGTCTGCGAATTATTGATCTCACGCAGGCCGTCTTCGTGCTCGATCCGGAGGCCGTAGTTCACCGTAAACCGCGAGTTCACGCGGTAGTCGTCCTGAACATACATACCCCAGTACTTCGTGAACCACTCGAGCGGCCCGGGACCATCGGGTGCCTCTCCGCCGGAGGGAACCCCGAGCAGCACCGAGGCGAAGTCGTGCCCGCCGACACCGTCACGGCTGGTGAAGCTCGGATTGAAGAAGAACTCCCCGCCGAGTTCTGAGCGGCTGACCCCCTGCAGGGCGAGCCTCCGGAAGTCGGCGCCGACCTTGAAGCTGTGGCTGCCCCACAGTTTCGTCAGGGTGCCGTTGATCGAATACGGGCTGTCCCACCGGACCGGTGTCCCGCCCCAGCCGCCGTACTGTCCGGCTTCGTTGAACGTCAAACGCGGGAAGGTATCGCTGCCGCCCGCGCCCAGCCCGTTCACGAAATTCGGGCTGAATCCGAGCGACGCCAGCCCGGGTGAGAAGGCCTGCTTGTCGCACGAGTCCTGCCACGTCGACCAGCCGTAGCGCAGCGTAAGGACCGTGGTGTTGTTCAGCACGTTCGTGTTGTTGAACGCCAGCACGTGAGGCCGGCGGCGCAGCGGGCCGAACCACTCAGTGGTTTCCGCCAGGTAGAGCTTGTCGGCCTGCATCAGGGTGCTGCCCGGCTCGTCGGTTTTGTTGTAGATGTAGAGCCCGGTCAGCGACCAGGTGTCGGAGAACTTGTGCTCGCCCTTGAAGGTGAACATGTCGGCCTTGTCGACAACGGTCGCCGTGCCGACGGCGTTGGGCTCGAAGTCCTCGTTCGCGGCCATCGCGCCGGTGATCGTTTCGGTCGGCCACTCGTTGAGCAGATTGAACCCCACCTCGCTGGCGGCCGGATGGTCGCGCGGGATGACGGCATTCGTGAACTCGCCGCCCGTCGCGACCGAACCGGTGCCGCTTGACGGGCAACGGGAATTCGCACCGCCCCGGCAGTACGGATTGAAGAGGCGCACCGGTGCGCCGTTGACCGTCGAGGTGGAGAAATCGCCGGCGCGCTGATTGACGCTCGGCCAGATCTCAGCCAGGTTTCGCGTGGTGCCGGAGCGATACCCCTCGGTCGCCGCCCAGAAGAATGTGCGGTTCTGGACGATCGGCCCCCCCACTCCGCCGCCGTACAGACGATAGTAAGCGTCGGCCAGGCCGGTCTCTTCCTTGCTCAATCCCTCTTTCTCATTGAAGAAGTTTTCAGACTGGCCCCAGACCGGCCGCGTCTGGTAGAAGCCCGAGCCGTGAAACGTGTTCGTGCCCGACTTGGCCGTGACGTTGAACACGCCGCCGCCCGTACGTCCCATCTCCGCGTCATAGGTGTGAACCTGCACCTTGACCTCTTCGATGGCCTCGATGGTCGGGTTGAGAATCGCGCGGCCCCGCAACTCTGAGATGGGCACCCCGTCGAGCAGGTAGTTGTTGGCCCTCAGACCCCCACCACCCAGCGACACGCGCGAGGCGTTGGTCTGATCCTGCTGCCGGTTGAACTGCGGGTCGCCCACCGCCATCACGGTCGGCACCGTGACGGCCATCATGAAGGCGTTCCGGCCGGGCGCGGGCAGCGACTCGAGCGCTTCTCTGTCGAGTGTGCCGCCCGTCGACGCGTTCGACGTCTCGATGAGCGGCGCGTCGCCGGTGACGGTGATCGATTCCTGAATGTTGCCGACTTCGAGCGGCAGATCCAGCGTGATGAACTGCTGGGTGCCGATGCGGATCCCGGCGCGCTCGAAGGTCTTGAATCCGGTGAGCGCCGCCTTCAGTGTGTAAGTGCCCGGCGCCACGTTGGGGAAGTTGTATTCGCCGACCTCATTGGACACGGTCGTTCGCGCGACGTTCGTGTCCTGGTTGGTGAGCGTGATCTCCGCGCCCGGAATGACCCCGTTGGCGTCGCGCACGGCGCCACGGATACCTCCCTGGAAGGATTGCCCACTGGCGTCGAACGCACCCGCCAGGAGCAGGAGCCCGCACATCACCAATGTAGCTGCTGTTCTCATAGATGCCCTCATGGAGTGAACGTTGATAAGTTCTCTGCGACTTCGATGTCGTGCGCCACACAGGACAACGCAGACGCTTGCCAATCCGACGGGAAGAACTGGATAGAGAAAAACTCCGACGTCATTGTCGGAACGCGACTGGTTCAAAAGATGGGGCATCTTAGGACCGTCTCGAACACGACGCAAGGGGAAAATTACGAAGACGATGCCCAGTTCATTCAAAAAGTCGTAGATCCAAAGCCCCGAATTCTCAACGAGTTACGCGCGTTTCTTTCTTCAACAAGAACGTCGCTCACGAGGCCGGAGATCACAAAGATGTGGAACGGGAGCACCCACCACTTGGGCGGTACAGGAGAAGCGGCCACGGGGATGAACGACCGCCGGGGTTCCCCGAATCGCGATGCCCGGTGCGGGACCGCGAGTCAGTGTATGCTCACGATTCCCATTCGAGTCCCGGGTGCTCGCGTCCCGGCGTGACAGGCCGGCGTTCGTGAACGGCGACGTTCCCTCCGCCGTCCTTCCTATTCCGCGAGGAGAGCGACATGGAATTCACGATTCTGCAGCTGGTCCTGGTCGTCGGCGTCGCCATCGCCGTCTGGGGACTCACGACCAGCCTTCTGTCGTGGGGGCTGCCGTCGGGCGATCTCGGGTTGCTCTGGCCAGCCATCGTCGGCGCGTTCGTCGGCCTGATGTGGTCGCGTCAGCTGTTCGAGGCTCCGACGCTCATCAGCGACGGCGCCGGGGCGGTCATCGGGTGCTTCATCGTCCTCTACATCGTCGTCCGCATCGCCACGCCGGGCCACGGGGCGGCCATCATCAACCTCTTTGCGCAGGGCCCGCTCGAAACCGGATTCAAGACCAGCGATCCCGGCCCGTGGATCTGGCCTGTCAACATGGTGGTGAAGCGCCGCGGATCGATCATCTGGCACCTGAACGCCAACCAGCGCATGAAGGTGACGATACGATTTCCGGATGGCAGCCCGTTCGAGAAGTCGACCTTCAGCCGCGTGATTGATGACGGCCGCAGCGGCGTCATTCTGGCCGCGCCGATCGTCAATACCGGAACGTTCGTCTATGAGGTGAAGGTCGTGGACGAACACGGCAACGTGTTCGCGGTGGATCCCAAGGTCAAGATTCCCAGGGGCGGGGGCTAGTGGCGTGTCCTCGCTGACTCCGTACCAGCTGCCGGGGCATCCCGGCTGGCGGCGTTATCGTCGCACACCATGATGCGCGACTACTCGCGCGCGAGCGCGGCGCTGACGTCGGGACGCTGGCGCACGCGCGCGAGATCGGGGTCGAATCTGACACCCAGCACGTCGCGACTCGGCAGCGCGCCCACGATGAGCTGCGCTGCGCGCTCGTCATCGCCGCACCGGCTCGCCGTGATCGCGCCGTAATAGGCGAGCAGGGGGCTTTGGGGATGCCGCGCGAGCACGTCGTCGAGGCTCCCGAGCGCTTCGGTGCAGTTTCCGAGCGCGGCAATCGCCATCGCCAACTCCGCCCGCGTCTCGTCGTCCTGCTGGTTCGCCTCGATCTCGCCGCGGAAGAGCCGCACCGCTTCAGTGAGCTCGGCTTTCGACTCGTCGAGCCTGCCAAGCTGGCGCAAGGCGTCCGCGACGGCCGCACGGTAGCCGGGGTCGCGCGGCGCGGATTCGAGCACGGTCCGCCAGTTCCGTAAGGCCAACTGGTACTGCCCGCGATAGTAGTTGACCAGGCCGAGATTGTAGAGCGTGGCTGGCAGCGGGCTGATCTCCTGCGCGCGGCGGAAGTACTGCTCGGCGCCATCAAGATCGCTGCGCGTCAGACGCACCAGGCCGAGCAGCACCAGCGGCGCCGGACCCTGGTGCAGGGCGGCAGCAGTTTCGAATGCGCGCTCGGCGCCGTCCACGTCGCCCTTCAAACGGAACAGATATGTGCCGTACTCGTAGTGGTGGCGCCAGAGCCCGGGCCGAAGCGCGATGGCGCGTTGGTACATCGCTTCGGCATCGGCGTGGCGCCCCAGGCTCGCGTAGAGATTGGCAATGTTGCGGGAGGTGACGTCGTTACCCGGGGCCAGAGCCAGCGCACGGTCGAACGCCGCTCGTGCCTCGACCGTGCTGCCGCCTTCGGCCGCTACCATCCCCGAGGCCAGCCACGCCTCGGGCAGTTCCTGGTCGAGAGCGACCGCACGGCGCGCGGCGTCGGTGGCGGCGGCTTTGGTCTCGGGATCGTGTGTGCGGTGGAACTCGCTGATGAGGGCCATGGCAAGTCCAGCCCGCGCCGCGGCAAAGTCCGGATCCTCATCGAGCGCCTCGCGATATCGCATCACCGCCGCCGCCGTGTTGCCTTCGATGTCGAAGCCCTGGTGCAGCTTCGCCGCCTCGAGATAGCGCTCGTAGGCCTTCAGGCTGGGCGTGCGGAAGCGATCGACGCCGCCAGCGGGCCTCGCCGAACCTGTGACGAGCGCCACCTGAAGCCCCTCCTGAGCCTGATCGAGCGCCGAGAGCGCGCGCTCGGACGATGAGTCGAAGGTCCTGGTCCAGAGCTCCTGCCCGTCGGCGCCAAAGAGCCGGACCGCAACGCTCACAGAGCCGTCGCGCTCGGTCACCGATCCGGTAACGACGCGCTCGAGCGCCAGGCGGCGCGCGACTTCGGTGACCTCGGTACCCGATTCAATGGCCGTCGTCGTTGCCAACGGCGCGACGCTGAGGGCAGGGGAGCGCTGGAGGCCCGCCGTGAGGGCATCGGTCGCGAGCCGCCCAAGGAATTCGCTGGCAGCCGACCCGCTGTATTGAAACGGCATGACCCCGACGGCCAGACGCTGCGCGGCTGGCCATTGGCTCCGCCGGCGCACCGACGGACGGAGGGACGTCCGGCGGCGATCTGATCTCGCGCCAGACGAACAGCGCGGAGATCACCAGCGCGCAGACGGCGACGACCAGCCAAGGGCGCGCGTGGGACCGTCGCGGTTTCGTCTTGCCCGCCGCATCGATCGGTGTCCCCGGCGCGTGGCCGAGCTGCGGCCGGACGGCCTCGAGCGCCGCGGCCAGTTCGCTGGAGCGTTGATACCGGCGCCCCGGCTCCTTTTCGAGCGAGCGGCTCACGATGCGGGCGACGGCAGGGGGACAGCGATCGTCGAGCGGTGGCGGCAGGTCGCGCAGAATCGCGGTCGTCAGTTCGAACGCGGAGCGGCCGGTAAAAGGGAGGCGCCCCGTCACCATCTCGTAGAGCAGCACGCCCTGCGCCCAGTTGTCGCTGCGGGCATCGGCCATCTCTCCTCGCAGCACTTCCGGCGCCATGTAGGCGAGCGTTCCGACGACAGTAGACGCAGGCGTCGCCGCCTGATGAGAGCGCGTGGCGGCGTCGATGGAGAGATCCAAGGCGCGCGTGGCGAGTCCGAAGTCGAGCACCTTGATGCGCCCGTCGGGCGTGATGCGGATGTTCGCGCTCTTCAGGTCGCGGTGTACGACTCCGTGCTCGTGCGCGTGCGCGACGGCGGACGCGACGTGAATCGCGTAGCGGACGGCCGTGTCGAGAGGCAGGCCCTCGGGAGGAATGACGTCCTGCAACGAACGACCCTCGACGAGCTCCATCACCAGGAAGAGGCGCTCGTCGGTCTCTCCCACTTCGTAGATGGTGCAGATGCTGGGATGGTTCAGGGCCGACGCCGCGCGTGCCTCGAACATCAGCGCTTCGCGAGGCGTGCGATCGAGCGTGAGACCGGTGAGCACCTTGATGGCCACCGGCCGATCGAGTCTCGTGTCGTGCGCTCGATAGACGACGCCCATTCCGCCGGCCCCGAGCACCGACTCGATCCGATAGTGCCCGAGCAGCTGGCCCACCATGAGGTCGATTCAGTCAGGACGCGCAAGCGGCCGCGGGCCGCGCCGAGCCTCGTGTCGACGAAGCATGTTACCTGACTGGAGGCCGTGAAGCGGTCAAAGACCGAGCGAATCGAAATCGTGAATGGACATGTGCCCGAGGCCAGCCGGCTGGGCCGCGTTGCCGGGTCTCACAGCCAGCCCGGTGGACAACCCGGCCGTGCGTGCGGCGTCGAGCTCGTTGACGACGTCCGAAATGAACATGATGGACGCTGGCGGCAGCCCGAACGCCGCCGCGATGCGACCATAGCTCGCCGGGTCTGCCTTGGCGCCCGTCTGGGTATCGAAGTACCCGCGAAGGTACGGCGTCAGATCTCCCGTCGGCACGGTCGCGAACAGCAGCTGTTGAGCGAGGACGCTGCCCGACGAGAAGATGCGAGTGTCGATTCCTGCTTGATACCACCGCTCCAGCGCGCGCGGGACATCCGCAAAGACCTCGCCATGAAGCTCGCCCGATCGGTAGCCTTCCTGCCAGATCAGGCCCTGCAGCATCTTCAGCGCCGTGGTCTTCCGGTCTTCGCGCATCGCCTGGTCAATGTACGCCAGGAGCTCGTTCTCGTCTGCAGCCATTGCCGATAGTTCGGCCCTCAGATCGACCCAAAGCATTTCGACCACGGCCTGGACCGATGGCTCGCGCCGATGCGATTGGAGGAAGGTGGCGGCGCGCTGGCGAGCGTAGGGGAAGAGGACGCGATGGACGAACTCGATTGGTGTGGTCGTGCCTTCGATATCGAGCAGGAGGCCGCGCGGGGGCGGCGCTGACTGGTCCGGATTCACACGGCCGCGTCGGTGCCGCCGGGCCGGACGTACGAGGGCCCGAAGCACACGGGCTGAAAAGCCTGATCGACGCCGCTTCCCGTGTAGTGCGGCGTCCAGCCGGACGTTTCCTGGAACAGGCGAATCGCGCGAATGCGACGGTCGCCGCACAGATCGAACCAGTGGTGCGTACCGCGCGGTACCCGAATGAGGTCGCCGGCCTCGACTTCGATGGCGAACACCGGACCGGATTCCGGGTGAATATGGAACAGCCCGCGCCCCTCGACGATGAATCGCACTTCGTCTTCGTCGTGCCAGTGCTCGATGCTGAAGCGGGCGAGCATGGCATCGAGGTTGGGTGTCTCGGGCGTGACGTCGATGACGTCTGCCGTCACGTATCCGCCCCGCGCTTTGAGCGTGTCGATCTCGCGGGCGTACGCGGCGAGCACGACGTCGGCGGAAACGCCTGCCGCGATTTCGTGAGGCACGGTCCAGCGCTCGTAGTCGATGCCGTACTGGGCGAGAAACGCCGTCAGTTCGGCGCCATCGATGATAGTGCGGTTCGCGTCCGGAATCCTTACCTGTGCCATAACCTTTCTTCTCAGCTTACTGATTCAGCTTAGCGTACCCCTTCCGGTCGCCTCCATCAGGAACTCCAGAATCTCGACGTGGCGTTCGGCCTGCTCCAGGTCGTCACCCCACGTGTACAAGCCATGCCGGTGGATGAGAAAGCCGTGGCTGGTGGGGTGCTCGGTCAGGGCACGCGAGGCCGCACGCGCCAGCGCCTCCATGTCCTGGGAATTGTCCAGAATGGGAAGCCATTCGCGATGCTCATGGGATTTGACGCCCTCCAGACCCTTGAGCATCTCGAATCCTTCGATCGCGATCCCGCCCGCGCCATGATGCGCCGCCGACACGCGCGTGCTCCAGATCGAGTGGGTGTGCAGCACGGCCCGCGCGCCGCGCTGCCGCACGATCTCCAGGTGCAGCCTCGCCTCCGCAGACGGGCGCCGCGCCTGTCGAGCCTGAGCGGCGCTCGACTGCACGCCCTTCGTTTGCGCAGGAGAGGGTCCGGTTCGCCGCGCGAGGTGACCGCTCCGATCGACGACGAGCAGATCGCGCGCGCTCAACCGGCCCTTGTGGACGGAGCTGGCCGTCATCAGGAGACGCAGCGGGTTGGATTGGACGACGACGCTGAAGTTGCCGCTGGTCCCGAGGACCCATCCGCGATGGTCGAACCGCTGCCCGACGGCCCGGAGCGCTCGGGCGGCCTCGGTGGTCTGCACCGCTGCACTCTACCCTTTTCTGAGCCTCTTCTCGAGCCGATCGCAGAGCACGTCGAGCACCTTGATGCGCGCGTAGTACTTGTCGTTGCCCTCGACGAGCGTCCAGGGCGACAGGCTGGTGCTCGTGCGTGCCACCATGTCGTTCACGGCCAGCTCGTAATCGCCCCACTTCTCGCGATTGCGCCAGTCTTCCTCGGTGATCTTCCAGCGCTTGTGCCGCAACCGCGCGCGCTCCTTGAAGCGACGGAGCTGCTCTGCCGGGCTGACGTGAATCCAGTACTTCACGACGACGATGCCGTGATCGGCGAGCTGGTCTTCGAATTGGTTGATTTCGGGATAGCCGCGCATCCATTCCGCGCGGGACGCGAACCCTTCGACGCGCTCCACCAGCACGCGGCCGTACCAGCTCCGATCGAAAATCGTGAGCCGGCCGGCCCGTGACAGGTGTCGCCAGAACCGCCACAAATAATGGTGGGCTCGCTCTTCATCGGTCGGCGCCGCGATCGGGATCACCTGATACCAGCGCGCGTCGAGTGACGCGGTAATGCGGCGGATCGCTCCGCCCTTGCCGGCGGCGTCCCATCCCTCGAAGACGGCAATGGTCGAGACGCCGCGGTCCAGCGCTTTCCGTTGAAGGCGGTGCAGGCGTCCCTGCAGCTTGCCGAGCCGCTCCTCGAAGGTCTGCTTGTCCAGCGCCAGCGAGAGGTCGACTCGATCGAGCACCGTGGGCTGGCGCGCCGCCTGGTCGGGCGCGCTTTCGACCGAAACCCCACGCGTCGCCTTGTCACCCGCACGCCCTCGCCGAACGCGACCCGGCGCGGCCGCGGACTTCTCGTCGAGCGCGGCAGGGCTCGACGACGGCTTGACCGGCCTGGCCAGCGCCTCTCGAATCGCGTCGCGAAGCGCGGTGGCCACGGTCAAGGTCCGATACCGTTCGTCGCGGCCTTCGACGATGAACCAGGGCGCCTGGGCGCTGCTCGTGCGTCGGATCGCGCGTTCTTCGGCCGCGATGAACCGGTCGTATGCGCGCCAGTTCTTCCACTGCTCCTTCGTGACGCGCCAGCGCTTGGCCGGATCCTTCTCGAACGACCGAAGCCGCTTCTTCTGCGCGGCACGGCTGAGATGCATCCAGAATTTCACGATCACGGCGCCGTCATCGGTGAGGGCTTTTTCGAAGGTGACGATTTCCCCGAGCTGCCCGTCGAACTCCTTGCGGCTCGTGGCCCGGTGTACGCGATCGAGCACCGGCTCCGAGTACCAGGCGCTCAGAAACAGGCCAATGCGACCCTTGGGCGGCAAATCGCGCCAGTAGCGCCAGAAGGCCGGGCGCTCGCGCTCCTCGTCCGATCGACTGCCGTACGCCCGTGCGACGAGCCACCGCGGGTCCATCCACTCGCTGAGCGTGTTGACGGTCTCACCTTTGCCGGCCGTGTCGACGCCCGCGAACAGGACGATGACGGACACGCGCGGATCCTTGCGAAGCGCATGCTGAAGCTCGAGCAGCTCCGACCGCAGCGCCGGCTCCTTCGCCTTGTACTCCTCCTTGGAAACTTCCCTGCCCAGTTCGGCGACTTCAAACATGTGTCAGACCCACATTCTCGCGGCGTCGAGCGCCCGCGCCGTCACCGCCTCGATCGTGCCGGAGCCCGGAACGCTCAGGAGACGTCCGGCCCTCAGGTAGTAGTCGATGAGCGGGGCAGTCCGTTCGTGAAAGGTCTGGAGACGCGCCCGTACCGTCTCGGGCCGGTCGTCGTCGCGCCGGTAGAGGTGCTCGCCGTGGCAGCGCAGGCTCGGGCACGTCGTGAAGGGGTTGGACGACCTCGTGAAACGACAGCTGGCATTCGCGGCAGATCAGACGACCGGCGAGCCGCGCGACGATCTCCTCGTCGGGCACTTCGATGTAGATGACGCCGTCAATCGTGCGCCCGAGCGCGGCCATCATGCGATCGAGCGCTTCGGCCTGCGGCAGGGTCCGTGGAAATCCGTCGAGAATGACGCCGGCGCCGGCGTCCGGCTGCTTCAGGCGATCCTTGACCATGTCGATCGTGAGATCGTCGGGAACCAGCTCGCCCCGCGTCATATATTCGCGGGCCCGCAACCCGAGCGGTGTGTTCCTGCCGAGATTGTCGCGGAACAGATCGCCCGACGACACATGCGTCAGCTTGAACTCGGCTTGCAGTCGCTCGGCCTGAGTGCCTTTGCCCGAGCCAGGGGCTCCAAGCAACACCAGATTCATTGCGCTCCTTTCGCGGTCGGCGTCGTGCAGGCGTCCTTGTATCGCCCTCGGCTCGGAAAAGCAAGGCGCGCCTTGACAGGCCACGGTGAGCGCGCCACGATTTGACGTCGATCCCCTGTGATTCGCTTCCTTCAGTCTTCCTCGGCCGCCGCGCGGCTCGCGGCCGCTCGGGACTTCGTGTCGGCGTTTCGCCCCGACCGCGAAATCCTGCTCGTTGGGGCGTCGCGTGGCGCGGTCGATGACTTCGCGCGCTCACTCGCTCGCGATCGCGGCGCCACCTTCGGCCTCCACCGCTTCAGCCTCACGCAACTCGCCGCGCGGCTCGCCGCGCCGATTCTTGCCGAGCGCGGCGTTGGCGCCGGCACCGACCTCGGCCTCGAAGCGGCGTCGGCGCGCGCGGCGTTCGAGGCTGCGCGGGCGCGGCGGCTGGCGTACTTTGCCCCCGTCGCCGGCCTTCCCGGTTTTCCACGCGCGCTTGCGCGGACACTCTTGCAGCTGCGGCTCGCGGGTGTCAGACCGGAAGCGCTGAGAACGCTTCCGCGCACAGGCCCCGATCTCGCCGAGCTGCTCGAACGAGTCGAGCGGCAATTCGACCTCGCCGCCGCAGCCGATCGTGCCGATCTGTTCGGAGCCGCCGCTCACGCCCTGACTCGTCCCGGCGAAGCGCTCGGCAGGATGCCGGTTCTTCTGCTCGATGTGCCCCTCGAATCGCGCATCGAGCGTGGCTTCGTCGAATCGCTTGCGAAGACCGCGCCGGAGCTTCTGTCCACGATTCCGGCTGGAGACGACGCCACGCGCGCCGCCCTGGAGGGGCTCGGCGCTGTCGAATCGCCGGAGCGAGCGGAAACGGAGTCGCCGCCCGCACTGCGCCGGCTGCGCGCCTACCTGTTTGAAGACGAGCAACCGCCCGTTTCCGAGCACGCGCCCGACGTTCGACTCTTCTCGGCTCCAGGCGAGGGCCGCGAGTCGGTCGAAGTGGCCAGACGCGTCATGGCGGAAGCCAGAAGCGGCGTGCCGTTCGATCGCATGGCGATTCTCGTCCGGGCGCCGCAAACCTACGTGGGCCTGCTCGAGCATGCACTGAGACGGGCCGGAGTGCCCGCATACTTCGACCGTGGCACCCGGCGACCCAATCCGTCGGGCCGCGCGTTCCTGGCGTTGCTTGCCTGCCGGAGCGCCGGGCTCTCCGCGATTCGCTTCGCGGAGTACCTGTCGCTCGGCCAGGTCCCGCGGCTCGATCCGGATGGCGGCCCCCCGCTGGATCGGCCAGCGTGGAATCCACCCGTCGACGAGGCCGTCGCACCTCAGCAGCTCGATCTCTTTGCCGAACCGTCGACGACCTCACCCGCCGGAGCCGACGCCACGCTCGCGGATTCGCCCGCTGGCGAGGAGAGAGGGCAGGACGACGAGGAGCCTTCGGAAGACGATCCGGATGCTCCGGTGGTGGCCGGAACGCTGAGAGCGCCGTGGAAGTGGGAACACCTGATTGTCGAGGCTGCCGTGGTGGGCGGGCGCGATCGCTGGCAGCGTCGCCTCGACGGCCTGGCGGCCCAGTACCGCGTGCAGCTTCGCGAGGCCGAGTCGGACGACCCGGAATCACCGCGTGTCCGCGCGATCGAGCGAGACATCGAAGCCTTGTCGCGGCTGCGACGCTTTTCCCTCCCGGTCATCGACACGATGGCCCTCTGGCCTGACACCGCGACGTGGGGTGAGTGGCTGTCGCATCTCGAGGCCTTTGCGCCGCAGGTCCTCCGTCGACCCGATCGGGTGCTCGAGGTGCTGGCCGACCTCAGGCCGCTCGCGCTGATTGGCCCCGTCGATCTCGATGAAGTTCGGCAGGTGCTGGTCGAGCGGCTCACGATGCTCGAGAATCGTCCGCCGGCTCGGCGCTACGGGCGTGTGTTCGTTGCGACGCCCGCGCAAGCGCGAGGCCGCGATTTCGACGTCGTGTTCGTGCCTGGCCTGGCCGAGCGAGTCTTTCCGCAGAAGCCGCGGGAGGATCCCATGTTGCTCGATCTGCTGAGAGAGGAACTCGATCCCGGGCTGCCGCGTCAGCCCGACCGCGACCGCGCCGAGCGGCTTCTCCTGCGGCTGGCCGTGGGCGCCGCGCGTCTCAGAGTGCACGTCTCATATCCGCGCATGGATCTCGCCGAGTCGCGCTCGCGCGTGCCCTCTTTCTATGCGCTCGACGTGGTGCGAGCGGTCACCGGGCGCATTCCCCGCCACGACGAGCTTCAGGAACACGCCACGCGCGAAGCCGACACGAGTCTCGCTTGGCCCGCGCCCTCCGATCCGGCATCCGCCATCGACGATGTCGAGTACGACCTGTCGGTGCTCAAGGGTCTTCTGAGCGGCCCTGGGGGAGCAGTCGTGGCAGGCCGGGCCCGTCACATCCTGATGCTGAACGAGTTTCTCCAGCAGTCCGTGCGACAGCGATGGGGCCGGTGGAAGAAGAGCTGGACGGCGTACGATGGTCTGCGTGCCCCGACCCCGCGCGCGGACGCGGCGCTCGCAGGGCACCGCCTGAGCGCTCGACCTTATTCACTGTCCGCGCTGCAGCGTTACGCCACCTGCCCATATCAGTTTCTGTTGTCGGCAATCTACCGGCTCGAGGCGCGGCAAGAACCCGAGCCGTTGCAGCGTCTCGATCCGCTGACGCGGGGTAGCCTCTTTCACCGCGTGCAAGCCGAGTTTTTCAGGGCCCTGGGCACGTCGAACCACCAACGCCTCGCTGCCGACACGCTCGAGGAGGCGCTCGATCTGCTCGATCAGGTGGTGGAGCGGGTTGCCGGCGCGGCCTTCGATGATCTGGCGCCGGCCATCGAGCGCGTGTGGCGCGACGAGATCGCGGCGATCCGCACGGATCTTCGAACATGGGTCCAGCGCCTCGCGAGCGATTCCGGACCGTGGGTGCCTGAGCGCTTCGAGTTCGGGTTCGGCCTGCCCGAATCGGCGGAGCGCGACCCGCACAGCCGACCGGATCCGGTCGCGGTCGGCGGAGGCTTCACGCTTCGCGGCTCGGTCGATCTCATCGAACGCCACGAGGAAACGCGTGCGCTGCGGGTGACCGATCACAAGACCGGCCGGGATCGGTGGCTCCCTGGTCAGATCATCGGCGGTGGTACGGCGCTCCAACCCGTGCTCTACAGCCTGGTCGTCGAGCAGGCCACCGGGAGTCCTGTCGTCGAGGGACGTTTCTTTTACTGCACGACCGCGGGCGGGTTTACGGTGCACCCGATTCCCATCGACGAGCAGGCGCGGCGCCTGGCTGCAGAGGCTCTGGAGATCGTGGACCGGGGTGTCGAGCACGCCGTGCTGCTGCCGGCACCATCCCGAGGCGCCTGCGCGTGGTGCGACTTTCGGACGGTATGTGGGCCGGACGAAGAGCGCCGGCTGGCCAGAAAGCCAACGGCCACGTTGGAAGATCTCGCAGCGCTTCGCCGGCTGCCATGAGCTCGCATGGCTCGATCGCGAAGGACAACGATGAGTGACGCGGCCGCGCGGGAGCTGATCGGCGCCGATCTCGATCGGACGCTGCTGGTGGAGGCTGCCGCCGGGACAGGCAAGACGACCGAGCTCGTCAAACGCATCCTGGCCGTGATTGCGCAAGGCCGCGCGCGGATTCAGGACATCGTCGCGGTGACGTTCACCGAGAAGGCGGCAGGCGAACTGAAGCTCCGTCTTCGCACCGAGATCGAGCGACAGCGCGAAGCGACGGACGCGGTCGACGTGACGTCGCGGCTCACCGACGCCCTCCAGCGGCTCGAAGAAGCGCACGTCAACACGATCCACGGTTTCTGTGCGGATCTGCTGCGCGAGCGCCCCGTCGAGGCCCAGGTCGATCCGCACTTCCAGGTGCTCACCGACGATCAGGCGGAACGTCTGTACGGCCGCGCCTTCCGCGCGTGGCTCCAGGCGCAGCTGACCGATCCTCCGCCGGGCATTCGTCGATCGCTTTGTCGTCCGTCGCGCGTCGGCGACGAGAATGGGCCGATCGAGCGCTTGCAGCAGGCGGGCTGGAACCTGGCCGGCTGGCGTGATTTTCCGGGCGAATGGCGGACCGAGCCGTTCGAGCGTGAGCGTGCGATCGACATGCTGATCGCGCAGCTCCATGCCCTGGCGGATCTCTCCGAAAACCCGACCAAGCGGGGTGACAATTTTTTCTTCGACACCCGAGGGCTCCGTCGGCTGAGTGACGAAGTTCGACGGACGCGCGAAGCGGGCGCCGTCGACCGCGACCGCTGGGAGGCGTCGCTCATCGGGCTCAGCCGCGATCCGGACTTCAAGAAAAATCGAAAGGGGAGCGGTGCCTGGTACAAGCCCGGGGTGAGCCGTACGGCGCTGCTCACCGCCCGGCACGATTTTGGCGAGTCGCTGGCGCTTTTTCAGCGGGCGGCCGATGCCGATCTCGCCGCCCTCGTGCGCACCGAACTGATGTCGAGCCTCGAGCACTACGAGAAGCAGAAGGAACGGCAGGGCGCGCTCGACTTTCTCGATCTGCTGCTCCGCGCGCGCAAGCTCGTGCGCGACAACGACGACGTGCGCCGGGAATTTCAGGCGCGCTTCACCCACATCTTCGTCGATGAGTTTCAGGACACCGATCCGCTGCAAGCCGAAGTGTTGCTGTTGCTGACCGCCGACGATCCGCTGGAGCGCGACTGGCACCGCGTGCGGCCTGTTCCGGGCAAGCTCTTTCTGGTCGGAGATCCGAAGCAGTCCATCTACCGATTTCGCCGCGCGGACGTCAGCACCTATCAGGAGGTGCGCCGATCGCTCGTCGAGCGCAACGCGAAGCCGGTGGAGCTCTCGAAGAGCTTCCGCGCCGTACCGGACATTCAGGCGGCCATCAATGCCGGCTTCGAGAGGGTGATGACCGGCGATACCCGGACGCTGCAGGCCGATTACGTGAGGCTCGATCGTCACCGGGAAGGCCGGCCGGATCAGCCATCGCTCGTCGTCCTTCCGGTGCCGCGCCCGTACTCGCCGCACGGCTTTGGCGCGCCGAGGGTTGCCGCGACCGCCATCGAGGCGTCGCTGCCGGAGGCCACCGGTCAGTTCATTCACTGGCTGTTGACGGAGAGCGGCTGGAAAGTCGCGGAGAAGGACGGCTGGGTTGATGTCAGGGATCGGCATGTGTGCGTGCTCTTTCGAAGGTTCGTGAGCTGGGGCCGGGATATCACCCGGCCCTACGTCGACGCGATCGAAGCACGCGGGATTTCGCATCTGCTGGTCGGGGGCAAGACGTTCCATGCTCGCGAAGAAGTCGAATCGATCCGTTCGGCGCTGACCGCGATCGAGTGGCCCGATGACGAGCTCTCGGTGTTCGCGGCGCTTCGCGGATCGTTCTTCGCGGTCGCCGACGAGGATCTCCTCGAGTATCGGCATCTGCATGGTCATTTCCATCCTTTCAGGGTCCCCGAGGATCTCCCCGAGCCGCTCGAGTTGATCGGCACGGCGCTCAGCCTGCTTCGTGCGCTGCACGCCGGGCGCAATGCGCGCCCCGTGGCCGACACGATCTGGCGGCTGCTGGAGGCGACGCGGGCGCACGCCGGCTTCGCGCTCCGACACTCGGGCGAGCAGGCCCTGGCCAACGTGCTGTACGTGGCGGAGCTCGCGCGCCGCTATGAATCGGGCGGGGGGATCTCCTTCAGAGGCTTTCTGGAAGAGCTCGACCCAGGCTGCCGACCGGGGCCAGGGCGAGGAAGCGCCGATTCTCGAGGAGGGGAGCGACGGCGTTCGACTGATGACCGTGCACAAGGCCAAGGGGCTGGAGTTCCCGATTGTGATACTGGCGGACATGACGGCGAGGATTCGTCCCTTTGACGCGTCCCGGTACCTCGACCCGGCGCGTCAGATCGCGGCGATGAAAATAGCCGGCTGGAGGCCGCTGGAGCTTCTCGATCACGAAGCCGAGGAAATGGCACGGGAAGAACAGGAGGGCATTCGTGTCGCCTATGTCGCCGCGACTCGCGCCCGCGATCTGCTGGTCGTGCCGGCGATCGGCGACGGACCGTTCGATGAAGGTTGGCTCAGCCCCTTGAACCCCGCCATTTATCCACCGCGAGGCGCGCGCCGTCGCGCGGCGCCCGCACCCGGATGTCCCGTCTTCAAGAGCAAAGACTCGGTCTTCGAGCGCCCGAACGGTGAGCCGGCCTCGGACGACACCGTGTGCCCGGGTCTTCACCAGCTCGAGACGCCGGCCGCCGTCGCGAGGGCAGGAGGAGCAGCGACACCGGACGTAGACCGCTACGCGGTCGTGTGGTGGGACCCGTCGCTGCTGATCGCGGATCGCGTCGACACGCCCGGTCTCCGCCGAGAGGAGCTCATCGCGAAGGATGTTTCGCCGCGGATCGTCGGCGAGGGCATGGCCGCCTATCGATCCTGGCAGCAAAGCCGGGCTGACACGCTCGCTGAAGCGTCACAACCGTCGATTGCCGTTCGGCGAGCGAACGAGTGGGCCGTTCGAGCCGGCGAGCCGGACGTGGCGCTTCCGGAGGTGGAGTTGGTCGGCATCGCTCAGGACGCGGACCGTCCATCCGGGCGCCGATTCGGCGTGCTCGTCCACGCGGTGCTGGCCAACGTGCCGCTCGATGCGCCGGCCTTGACGATCGGCGAGATCGCCGCCGTTCAGGGACGCATCTTGGGGGCGGACCCGACCGAGATCCTCGCTTCTGCACGAGTAGCGGAGCGCGTGCTCGCCGAGCCGATGCTCGAGCGTGCGCGAGCCGCCCACCGTGCCAACCGCTGCCGCCGGGAAACGCCGGTCACCGTATCCACGCCCGACGGGACGATCGTTGAAGGCGTCATCGACCTGGCATTCGAAGACGAAGCGGGCTGGACGGTGGTGGACTTCAAGACTGACTACGAGCTGACCCGTGCCCTCGAGGGGTACCGGCGCCAGGTTGGGTTGTACGCCGACGCGATCCGGCGGGCGACCGACCGCGACGCTCGCGGCGTGCTGATGCGGGTGTGATTCGCGTCCGGGCTCGCTCCCAGACTCCGCCAGTGGTCCGCGCGTCAGAACTGATGTGGGGCTGCCGTTCCGACCACCGAAGGGCCGTCGCTGGAGGATGTCATGTTGTTGCGCGTGTGGTTCGCCGCCCTGCTCGTGGCGCCTCAGTCGCTGTCGCTTCAGGAGAGCCGCCCGATGTCGTATCCGGAGTCGAAGAAGGTCGATCGTGTGGACGACTACTTCGGTACGAAGATCGCCGATCCGTACCGATGGCTCGAAGACCTCGACGGCGCCGAGACGGCCGGATGGGTCGAGGCACAGAACCGCGTCACCTTTGCCTACCTGGAATCGATCCCCGAGCGCGGCCGCATCAAGGAACGCCTGACGGCCCTCTGGGACTACGAGCGTTACGGCCTGCCATCAAAGGAGGGCGGGCGCTACGTCTTTTCGAAAAACGACGGTCTGCAGAACCAGGCCGTGCTCTACAGCGCCGCGACCCTCGACGACGAGCCGTCGATCCTCCTCGATCCCAACCGCCTATCATCAGATGGCACCGTCGCGCTCACCGATACGGTCTTTTCGGACGATGGGCGCTGGATGGCCTATGCGACATCAGCCAGCGGTTCGGACTGGAAGGAATGGCGCGTCCGCGAAGTGGCAACGGCCTCGGACCAGCCCGACCTCGTCAAGTGGTCGAAGTTTTCAGGTGCCGCGTGGCTGAAAGATAGCTCCGGATTTTTCTACGGCCGCTACCAGGTACCCACACCAGGCCAGGCACTGGCAGGCGTCAACAAAGACCAGAAGGTCTATTTCCATCGACTCGGCACGACGCAGGACCGCGACGAGCTCGTGTTCGCGCGGCCGGATCGCCCCGAATGGATCTTCGATGTCGCCGTCACCGAGGACGGGCGCTACCTGCTCATCTCGCAGAGCGAAGGCACCGAGCCGAAGAACCGGGTGTTCATCCGTGACTTGTCGAAGCCGGGCTCCAAGGTCGAGCCGTTTCTCGATCGCTTCGACGCCGGATACTCAATCGTTGGCAACGACGGGGACCGCTTCTATGTGCTGACCGACGAATCGGCGCCGCGCAAGCGCCTGGTGGCGATCGATCGCACCTTGCCCGCGCCTCAGTCCTGGACCACGATCATTGCCGAGCCGCCTGGCCGCGACGTGCTCGCCGCCGTCAGCATGATCGGCGATCGCTTTCTGACGGTCTCGCGAACCGATGCCCACGATCGGTTGCGCCTGCACCGGCTCGATGGATCGATCGAGCGTGATGTCGCTCTACCCGGTCTGGGCAGCCTCGAGGGCATCAGCGGGCGGCGTCGTGACGGCGAAAGCTTTTACGCGTTCGCCTCGTATACGTCTCCAACCACGATCTTCCGAATCGATCGGGAAGGGGCCAGCGCGGTCTCTCGCCGGCCGAAGGTCGGGTTCGATCCGGATAAATACGAGACGCGGCAGGTCTTCTATGTGTCGAAGGACGGTACCCGCATACCGATGTTCATCGTGCATCGCACGGGTCTCGCCCGCGACGGTCAGAACCCGACCTATCTCTACGGGTACGGCGGCTTCGACGTTTCACTGACGCCTGCGTTCTCGCCCGCCGTGATCGCGTGGCTCGACATGGGAGGGCTCTACGCCGTCGCAAACCTGCGCGGGGGTGGAGAGTACGGGAAGGCGTGGCACGACGCCGGGCGCCTGGCGAACAAGCAGAATGTCTTCGACGATTTCATCGCCGCCGCGGAGTACTGATCCGTGAGCGTTACACCTCGACGCCGAGGCTTGCAATAGGCGGTGGCAGCAACGGTGGCCTGCTCGTCGGAGCCGTGCTGAATCAGCGGCCGGATCTGTTCGGTCCGCCGTTCCCGCCGTGGGCGTCATGGACATGCTTCGGTTCCACAAGTTCACGATCGGTTGGGCGTGGACCTCCGACTACGGCAGCAGCGAGGCGAAGGAGGGATTCGACACGCTCATCGAGTACTCGCCGCTTCACAACATCAAGCCGGCGTCAGCTATCCTGCCACGCTCATCGTCACGGCGGACCACGACGATCGTGTCGTGCCGGCGCACAGCTTCAAGTACGCAGGCCACCTCCAGTCCGCGCAGGGCGGCGCCGCGCCCGTCCTCATTCGCGTGGAGACGAAGGCCGGTCATGGGGCCGGCAAGCCGACCTCGAAGATGATCGAGGAGCGGGCGGATCAGTGGGCGTTTCTGGCGAAGACGCTCGCCATGCGCCTGCCGGACACCTTCAATGCTCCGCCGCGTTAGTTTTGGAACTTTCTCGCCTGTTCGAGGCAATCATGTTGGACGCGGAACAATCGGGATGGCTTCAGCGACCGAAGACGACCGGGAACTCCTGCAGCGCACGGCAGATGGCGATCGAGACGCGTTTGCGGCGCTGTTCCGCAAGTACCAGCGCCTGGTCTACCGTTTCGCCCGCCAGATGAGCGGCTGCGCCGCCACCGCCGACGATGTGACGCAGGACGTGTTTGTCGCGCTCATGCGCAACAGCCGGCACTTCGATCCGGCGATGGGCGCGCTCAGCACCTATCTCTACGCCGTGGCGCGCCGGATGGTCAGGCGCCGGCTGGTGTGGCGCAGTCGTCAGGTGCCGATCGACCAGGAGATGCCCGGACACCTCGTCGAGGCAGGTGACGACCCGCTGGCGGTTCTGGCGCGCCAGCGCGCGCTCGACACACTGCGGCGCGCCATCTTGAGCCTGCCTGTTCACTACCGTGAGGTCGTCGTGCTCTGCGAGCTGGACGGCCTGAGTTACGCAGAAGCAGCGGACATCGTGCAATGCCGCGTCGGCACGATCCGTTCGCGGCTGTCGCGTGCCCGGGCGCTGCTTGCGAGAAAACTGTCCGGTCGGCCGTCCGATCTGGAAACCGTGACCGAGCGCCGACGCTCAACGAGGTGCATCGCGTGACAGGCGACGAGCTGAAGGAAGCGCCGGCTGTGGAGGTCGCGTTGTCGGAGGGTCTCCGGGCGCTGGCGGCGAGCGATCAGAGTTGGGGTCCTTCGCCCGAACTGGAGCAACGCGTGCTTGGCGCCTGGGACCAGGAGCGGTCGCGAGTACGCTATCGCCTGACGGCGGTGGCGGCGACGCTGGCGCTGGCAGCTGCGGCCGTCTTCGCGATTGTCCGCGTGCTGCCGACGGAGCCCGCACCCGTGGCGGAGCCCTCGGCGTCAAGAGCGCCGGACAGAACACCTGCGCAGTCGCATCCAGCAGTCCACGCCGGCGCCGGAGCCGTATCAGTGGTGCCGGAACAAAGCCGGCCACAGTCCTCCGGATTGACCTCAGAGGCGGCGGTCCGTTCGGCAAGTGTCGGTACGGGGCGTCCGGCGACCCGCGAGGTTGTCACCTTCTTTCCATTAGGGCCGGCCGATCCAGACCCGGCCGAGCCTCTCCAGATCATGCGGGTGCGGCTTTCACGGCGCTCGCTCGCCGGCTTCGGCGTGCCGATTGAAGAAGCCAGCGTAGCCGACGATCTTCAGGCTGACGTGCTGGTGGGAGAGGACGGTGTGGCGCGCGCCATCCGCCTCGTACCGATCGAGTGACCTTTGAGACATCGAGCTGTCCGGACGCATGGGACAAGGGGAATGCCATGAGATCAATTCGGATTCCATCGTCGATTTTCATCGTGCTCCTCATGACATGCAGTGCCGGTCAGGCCGGGCAGCAGCCGCCGCCGCTTCCACCGCCTCCGCCAGGCCCCGTGCCGTTCGAGATTCCGCTCGACGCCGCCATGTGGACACAGGCCGACCCCATGGTCTCTTCCGACGTCACGTTCGAAATGGTGGCGCCGCCACTGGGCATGCACGGCGAGCCGATCAAGGACGCGCCGTACTCCGCGGAAGCCATCACGGAAATGGTCCAGACGCTGGCTGATGGCAACCGCATCGTCCGGCAGAGCACCGTGCAGATTTTTCGTGACGGGAGCGGGAGGATTCGGCGGGAAGGAGGGTTGGCCTTCGTTGGCCCGCTGGCGGGCGGCAATGACAGTCCGCGGCTCGTGTCGATCAGCGATCCCGCCACCGGCGTCACCTACCTCCTCGACCCTGACGCGCGGACAGCTCGCAAGATGACACCGCCGCGGTTCGTGACGAATTTCGTCAAGAGCGCGGCGTCGGGCGGCGAGGCGGTGAACGTGATGGAGGAGGCCGCCGTCGAGGTGCGACCGCCGGGAGCCGATGGCCAGATGCGTCGGATGGCCCTGCGCTATCGTCGCGGTGTCGAGCCGGCGAAACCCGTGGTCGAATCGCTCGGGCAGCGGATCCTGGAAGGCGTCGAGGTCGAGGGCACCCGATCGACCGTCGTGATTCCCGCCGGTCAAATCGGCAACGAGCAGCCCATCAACATCGTGGCCGAACGCTGGGTGTCGCCGGCGCTGAAGGTGCTGGTCGAGAGCCGGCGGTCCGATCCACGTTTCGGCGAAACCACCCACCGGCTCACCGGGATCGTTCGTGCGGAGCCTGCACCGTCACTGTTCGAGGTGCCGGCCGACTATCGGATCATCGAGGATCAGCCCGACGTCTTTTTCAAGCACCTCGGACCGCCCCCATCGGCGCCGCCTGCGCCTCCGAGACGCCCTTAGCCTCTGATCGCGGGGCGCCGACAGGCCATCGGCGCCCCTGTCGTACACTGAAGGAAGGGATCGTTCGATGCCTTCCTGCGACATTCTTTTGACCAATGCGCTCGTCCTCACGATGGACGAGCGTTACTCGCTGTATCCCGCCAGCCGGCTCGCCATCACAGGCACCTCGATTGACGCCGTCGGGCCGGCCGCTGACGGCTACACCGCACCCGAGACGAGGGACTGCGGTGGCCGCGTCGTGATGCCGGGGCTCGTCAACGCGCACACGCACGCGGCCATGTCGCTCTTGCGCGGGCTGGCCGACGACTTGCGGCTCGACGTCTGGCTGATGGGATACATGATGCCCGTCGAGCGCGAGTTCGTGCGTCCTGACTTCGTCAGGCTCGGCACGAGCCTCGCGTGCGCCGAAATGATCCGGTCGGGCATCACCTGCTTCGCCGACATGTATTACTTCGAGGATGCAGTCGCCGAAGCCGTCACGGCCGCTGGCATGCGGGCGCTCTGCTCGCAGGCCGTGCTCAAGTTCCCGACGCCCGACGCGACGAGCTTCGAGGATTCGCTGGCCGCCGCGCGCGACTTCATCGGCCGATGGCACGGCCATTCCCTGATCGTGCCGGGACCCGCGCCGCATGCGCCGTACACGTGCACGGCGGAGATTCTGCGCGCCTGTGCCGACCTGGCCGTGGAATTCGGCGTGCCGCTCCACACCCACCTGGCGGAGACCGCGCTCGAGGTCGAGCAGTCGCGGAAGGATCACGGCATGCCCGTGGTGCCCTGGGTCAAGAAGCAGGGGCTCTTCGACGCGCGTGTGCTGGCCGCACACTGCGTCCATGTCGACGAGGGGGAGATTCGCACGTTGCTCAGATCGGGTGCGGCCGTCGCCCACAATCCGACGAGCAATCTGAAGCTGGCTGCTGGCGTTGCGCCGGTGGTCCGGATGCTGGAGGCCGGTCTCGACGTGGGAATCGGCACAGACGGTCCGGCCTCGAACAACGACCTGGACATGTTCGAGGAGACGCGGCTGGCGGCGCTGCTCGCCAAGGGGATCGGAGGCGATCCGACGGCGCTTCCCGCGAGGCAGGCGCTGGCGATGGCCACGAGAATCGGCGCGCGCGCCCTGCAGATGGGCGAACGCACTGGATCGCTCGAAGCCGGCAAGCGCGCCGATCTCATCGTGCTCGACACCGACGCGCTGCACGCCGTGCCGCATTTCGCGCGCGATCCCAACGCGCTGTATTCGCGGATCGTCTATACGGCCAAACCGACCGACGTGCGCGACGTGATGTGCGACGGCCGGTGGCTGATGCGCGACCGCCGGCTCCTGACGCTCGACGAGGAGGCGCTTCGTGAGGATGCCGCGTCGTGGGCCACGCGCATCGACGCCTTCCTCATCCGCCGCGAGGAGAGCGTCCTGCAGAAGCTCGTCGCCATCGGCGGCGCCATCCAGCAGGAGAGCTTCGAGGTTCAGGTCAAGGCCCACGTCGCTTCGGCGGAGCAGGTCGAGCGAGGCCTGCTGGGCGATGACATCACCATCATCCGCGCCGTGCACTATCACCAGTTCGACACGTATTTTCTGTTCGCGGATCAGGAGCAGGGCCGGCTTCGCTACCGCGAGGACGAGTTTCTCGACGAGCACGGACAGCCCACGAGCGTACGGGCCCGCCTCACTCTCACCGGCCGCGGCGGGGAAGGGCAGTTCGGCAGCGTGCTGCTCTTCCGGTCGCGGTTTTTCGCGCCGGCCGCGCACTCGCTGCGCTTCTATCGCGAATACTTCAGGCCGATCGAGGAACGCGAGGTCGAGAAGGATCGGCGGCGCTGGCTGGTGGCATATCGGGGCGCCGAGTTCTTCGTGCACCTCGATCGCTTGTTGAGCCCGCCGAAGCCCGGCTTCTTTCTCGAGGTCAAGTCGCGAACGTGGTCGAGGCGGGACGCTCAGGACAAGGCCGCGATCATCGATCAGTTGGTTGAGCGGCTTGGCGCGAGCCCCGACGACACGATCAGCGACGGTTACGTGGAGCTCTTGGCGCCGGGTGCCCCGCCGGCGGATTGACGGATGTTGTCGCGCGGCGGCGTGCTTCGTCCGGCCATGCCGTCCAGCGTCCCGCACGCGGAGCGCCGACGCCCGCGGCGTAGAGCACCGACTCTCCGATGCCGTCCACCTTCAGGTCGCGTTCGATGCGCGAGTCGGCCAGGGCGTCGGTGCAGAACGGGGCAAGGCCAAGTGCCGTCGCCACCAGACAGAACGTCTGGCAGAAGTGCCCGGCTTCGAGCAGCACCGCGCGGTAGGAGCGCGGGTAGGGGTATCGCCACTCGGTGCGTCGGAAGACCGCGGTGAGAATCACGAGCGCCGCGGTGTCGCGATACCACCACTGGCCGGGCAGATAGCGCTCGATGGTGTCGCTCGTGACGCGCGTGCCGAGAGACGCGAGTCGATGTCGCGACGGAGCGTAATAGTACACGCCTGAGGCGAGACCATCGATCCGCCTGGCCACGACGTAGGCCTCAATCGGGTGACGCGCGCCACCAGACGGCGACGACTTGAGCGGCGCCCGGCCGAGCGCTCCGAGATCGAGCCATCGTTGGACGCCAAACGTCAGACCGAGCATCGTGGCCAGATCGGCTACCGCGACCGCCCGATCGGCGAACCGCCGCCAGGTCCGGCGCTCTCGAAGCGCGCGGGCCAGCTGTCCGTCGAGTGCCGGCGGCGGCAATCGAATCTGACCGGCGCGACGCACGCGCTTCAAGGCAGGCGGGGGACGGCTCTCGCGCAACCGGCGTCGCGTGAAGGCGTCGGCGTCCAGCTCGCCGCGCGCGAAATCCATGTCCTTCGTGGAGAAGTGCAGGAAGCCCGCGGAGGGATTCCAGCTCCGCCATGACATCATGGCGAGCTCGCGCGGATCGAGCGCCCGGTCGGAGCGCTGAAGAAATGTCTGGCGAACGAGACTGGCGATTGTTCGTTGGAGTGATGCGGGCGTGTACCGCGGCAGCGCCTCGATGAGCGAGGAGGCTGGCCGCCAGTCGTCGAAGAAGTGGAGCACTTCTGCGGCCGCTGGCAGCGCCGCGATGCGTCGGTTGGTCGCGAAATTGTGAAAGATCAACGTGGCGCCCGCCCAATGACCGATCACGTGAGGCGAGCGCCGGTAGCGGACAGCCGATGGGGACATGACTGGGATGTCCCGGCTCGTGTAGCGTCTAATCAGAGCCGCCGACTCGTCGAGCCCGCCGGCACGCCCCCTTCAGGACGGTGTGCGCCGATTCCAACTCGCTCACCGCGGATCCGATGTCGGCCTGAACGGATTCGGCGCCGGGGGCGGCGCTCAGGGCCTTGAGATTGGCGATGACGGTCGCCACGCTGTCGAGGCTGGGGCCAAGCGCTCGTTCAGGGCCGAGCTGCGCGGCGGCCGCCGCTCGCTTCGCCGGCTTTCCGGCGCTCTTCTTGGCGCTCTTCGGTGAGGCGGATGTCCGCCCGGTCTTCGAAGCGGGTTTGCGGCGCGCCATGTCGTCCTCCTGCTGTCGGTGTCGCGTGTCGAGAATCGTTCGAAAGACGAGAGGGCAGTCTAGTGACGCGCCTGCAGCCAGTCAAGAGCAGCGCCGTGCACGCGCGCTCAGGATGGGAACCGCAGACGTGCCAGGAGCGCGGCGAACCTCGGGTCGTCGCGCAGCGAATCCAGCAATGGGTCGACCTTCAGATTCGCGACGCCCTCATCGCGCACGTCGTAGGCCCGCTCCAGCCACGCGAATGCCAGGTCCTTCTCGCCGAGCGCGGCGTAGACGACAGCGATGCCGTAGGGAGGGCAGCCGCCAGAGGTCGCTTCGGCGAGCGTGCGTTCGGCATCGGCGCGCCGGCCCGCCGACGCATACGCGTGCGCGAGGAGGTCGAGATATGGAGGACCCGCGCCCGTCAATTCGGCGATGGCGAGGTCATAGAGGCCGCGCTGTACGTAGGCCCGGCCGAGCAGCGTGTGCGCCGGTAGGAAATCAGGCTCGAGCGCCAGCGTCTTCTTCAGCTGTGCGATCGCATCGTCGTACCGCCGGGCAAAGTAATATGACCACGCGACACGACGGCTGATTGGGGCCGAGAACGGGGCGCGCTCTTCCGCCAGCTGGCTCTCGCGAATCGCCTCGTCGTGCCGGCCGAGCGTCGTGAGGTAGTCCGCGTACCAGTGATGCGTCATGACCGAGGCGGGGTCGAGCTCGAGCGCGCGCGAGAAATCGGCCTGCGCCGCTTCCCACTCCCAGCCGAAGACGTATCGTACGAATGCGCGCGAGGTCCAGGCCTCGGCCAGCATGTTGTCGATGGCCAGAGCCCGCGACGTCGCGTCCATGGCGCGCGTGTAGGCTTCCTGCCCGCTCACCGCGCGGTAGTAGGCGGAGAGCAGCGCGTAGGAATCGGCGATGCCGACGTGCGCCGCCGCGAAATTCGGATCGCGATCGGCGGCGAGGCGGAAATATTCGAGGCCTCGGCGCAGGCCGTCGGCATCCCGTTCGTCCCAGGCCTGACGGCCCTTCAGGTACAGCTCCATGGCCTCGGGATCGACCTGTGGGGCGCGCGCGAGCAGCATCTCTTCGCGCCGGGCCAGCTTCACCTTCAGTTCCGACGCGATCGCCTGAGCGAGCTCACCCTGCAGCTCGAGGAAGCCCGCGAGCGGGCGATCGAAGGCGCCCGACCAGAGCAAGACACCGGTTCCGGCATGAAAGACCTGGACGGCGACCCGAACGGTGCGGTTGTTGGACGTGCCCGGCACGACCTGTACCGACCCATCGACGATGGCGTCGGCGTCGGTCGCGCGACCGACGTCGGTGATCGTTCGTGTTGCGCCCGGATCGAGCGTGCGCATGTACGACCAGGGCACCACCTTCAGCGCGCCGATCTGGCCGAGGCGCGCGGTGAGCTCGAGTGGCACGGCAGCGGTGAGATCCGATGCCTCCTGGCTGCCCGTCAGATTCTCGAACGGCAGCACCGCGATGCGCTCGATCTGACCTGCCGTCACGGGCGCAGGAGTGGCCGTGTTTTCGCGTGAACCAGCGCCCCAGTAGATGGCGGCCAGCAACACCGCCAACATGCCGGCACCGACCGCCACCGCGCGCCGGCCGATCCACGCCGCTGCCGGCGTGACGGCCGCCGACGCCGAGTCGGCGGCAGGCACTGCCGTCAACGGTCGCGGCGTCGCGCTGGTGGTGAGCGGCGACACTTCGAGTGCTGACATCAGCGCGGCTTCCATGTCGCCGGCTGATTCGTAGCGCTCGTCCGGGTTGCCCGCAATGGCGCGCTCGACAGCTTGCACGAATCGCTCCGGCAGGTCCGGGCGCGCGTCACGCAGACGTTTGAACTGACCCTGCTTGTGCGCCTTCCACAATTCCTCCATCGTCTTCGTGCGGATTGGATAGGAGGCGGTGACGAGGTGATACAGCAGAACGCCGACGCTGTAGATGTCGCTTCGCACGGTCGCGTCGCGCCCGCTCAGAATCTCAGGGGCCAGATAGAGAGGCGTGCCGGCCATGCTCGGCAGCACCGTCCCCCCCGCCTCCCGCAGCTCCTGACCGGAACTGAAGTCCATCAGGACGATCCGGCCGCCCTCCTCACGCATCACGTTTTGCGCCTTGACGTCGCGGTGCACCAGGCCCGAGTTGTGCACGGCCGCCAGGGCGCGACAGAGGTCGAGACCGACGAGCAGCGCCTCGCGCGCACCAAAGGGACCCTGCTTGCCGAGCACCTGATCGAGCGTCTGCCCCTTGATGAACTCCATGCAGATGCCGACGCGGCCCTCACGCGTTTCCGCCTCGAACACCGTGAGGACGTTCGGATGACGCACGCGCGCGAGCAGCCGCCCTTCGTGCAGCACGCGCTCGGCGAGCGCGTCGAGCGGTGCACCGGCGGGCTTGAGCAGCTTCAGCGCGACTTCGCGCTGGAGCCTCGGATCCCATGCGCGAAACACTTCGCCGAAGGTGCCGGCGCCGATTTTTTCGACCAGCTGCAGGTGGCCCCATCGACCGAGGGCGGTATCGTCGACGGCCGCCTCGGCCTCTCGGGGCGTCGGCGACAACGCAGCAGCAGGTGCGGGAAGGGGGAGTGGCGCGCGAGTGGGCAGCGGAATGGGCGCCGGCATGTAGCTGCGATGCAGCTGCGCCAGACCCGAGAGCACTCGCAGTTGTCGAATCAGCGAGCGCTGGCGATCGTCGCGTGCGCTCGATTCCACGTCGCTCCAATTGATCCCCGCGCCATCGGCGATGGAGGTGGCCACCGTCAACAACGCGCTTTCCTCAGTCCTCACGCTGCATCTCCTCCGCCAGCCGCAGCAGCGCTCGTCCAACGGCCATGCGGGCGGCATCGGCCGTTGGCTTGCCGATGACCTCGGCAAGCTGCTCGTAGGTGTATCCGAGCTCCAACCGGGACACGATCGCCTCGCGGTCGTCGGGACGCAATCGCTGAAGCGCCGTCTCGTAGCGCTGGACGGCCTCGTGTCCGATCGCCTCATCCAAGGGCGACGTGCCGGGATCGATCGGTTCAGTGGCCAGCGATTCGGCCGCAGGGTGCCGAGCGGCGCGGCGAAGCTGATCGCGCACGCGGTTCAGCACCGCCTGACGCAGATAGGCCTGCAGCGCGCCCTCGTGCCGTGGCTCGAACGAATCCAGCCGTTTCAGCGTCTGTGTCACGGTGTCCTGCACCAGGTCGTCCGTGTCGAGCAAATCGCGGGTGTAGGCCGGCAGCCGTCCGCTGGCCCAGCGCTTCAGTCGCGGCAGGCACCGGGTGAACAGCGTGTTCAGCGCGCCATCGTCGCCGCCCCGGGCGCGTTGCAGCAGTTGCTGCGTCGACTCGAGATCGGGACGCGATGCATCGGGCCCATCGTCAGGCGACGGCCTGAGCTGATCCATGACGGCGTGGCTGATTGGACAGACGAGGTTGGCGAATCATACTGCCTGACCCATCGGTGTCCAAACGCCGCGCGGCTCGACGCATCAATCGCCGCCCTTGTTGTTCTTAACGACGCCGCGGCATGAACCGAACACGGACGAGTCCGGGGAGGGAGGAGAAATGGATCACCGCCCTGACTTGTTCAAATAGCGCCGTGCGACGCTCAGCTCTGGACGCGTCCCTTCCCCACCCTTCGAGAGCATCAGGAGCTTTTCGTAGTAGCCGGCAGCCCGCTGCTGGTCTCCTGACGCTTCAGCGGCGCGTGCCGCCCCAAAGAACCCGCGATACCGATTCGGCGTGAGCTCCAGGGCTTTCTCGTATTCGGCTAGTGCCGCCTGCGGCTGTTTGGACTCGAGCAGCAAGTCTGCGAGCAGTTCGCGCAACGGGTAGAGACGGTTTTCCATCGCCACGTTCTTGAGGCTGCCGTCCTCGCCGTCCGCCGCGCGTCGCATCAGCGTCACCGCACGATCGTGGGCTCCCTCGGCGTGCGCAATCCAGGCCGAGACGGCAAGGACCTGCTCCCCGGTCCGGTCCGCCCAGTACGGGTCGCCGAGCTTTCCGAGCGCGGCCCGGAGTGTCTCGAGCGCCGCGATCTCCTGCCTGGCCCCGTGAACGTCCCCCGATCGGGCCATGCCGAGTCCGCGTGTGAAGCGCGTTAGGGCGTCGGCCTGAGGATAGGGAGACGAGGTCACCGGAAGTGTGGCAGCGGCCTTCCAGTCCGCGCGCTCGAGGGCGAATCGCGCAGGCATGGCGGCCTGCGCGGTGAAGTTCACGACGGTCGCCGGGCGATCGCCGCGCTCCGGCGTCTTCAGAGCTTTCTCGATCATCGCGGCGGCCTTCGCGTCCTCGGCGAGCTGCAGGTGGGCGTACACCGTGAAGTCGGCGGCGTGATAGTAGTCGGGCTGAATCTCGAGCGCCGAGAGATTCGACTGGATCGAATCTTCCCACATGCCGACCATCGAGTAGATATGTGCGGGCATGTGTCGTGCGTGGGGAACCGCGGGCGCGATCGCTGCGTAGCGGCGCGCCGAGGGAATCCCCTTGCCGGCAAACGGCGCGAAGTCGTACGCGTGAATCAGATAGTGAGTGATTCCGGGATGCTGAGGGTTCTGAGCGTACAGCCGTTCCAGCAGGTTCGCCGACTGGAGCTGGCTCGCGTACGTCATGTCACGCTTGGGTGCCGACGCCTGCATGGTCAGCGCGTAGTAGACCTGCGCCTCGAAGTCGTCCGGATAGCGAGCCGCGAGCTTCTCCATGGCCTGGTGGTAAGCAGTCAGGCGAGTCTCGACTGGAACGGTTTCGTGGTCGCGGAAATAGGCACGCGCGGCATCGAGCCAGTCCCGTTCGCGCTGGGTCGTCACCTCGAGGGCCCCGGCCTTCTCGAGCGCCTCCCACGCGGCGCGGGCATCGGCCACCGGCGGTGGCGCGGCGAGCGTGTTGCCGAGGAGATCGAGCGCGATCCCCCAGTACGCCATCGCGCAGCCAGGGTCCTGCTCGAGCACGCTCCGGAACGTCTTGCCGGCGTAGTTGAACCAGTAGGAGTGCAGCATCGCGACGCCGCGCTCGAACTCGGCTTGCACCGCGGAGCTGCACGAGGTCGGAAAGCTCACGCTGCCGAGCTGATGGTGCTGCGCGGACACGCCGACCAGACCGGCGAGCATTGCAAGGGACAGGGACAATGACAGTAGACGTGTCATGGGCCAGACCTTCCTCTCGTCCGACGGCCCCGGACCTGCCAAACGGCGCCATGCGAACACCCGCGTCCGAGCGGCGACGCCAGATGACAATGGCACCCTTTTGAACGCGCCGCGATGGGCTGCCGTCACGGCTGGCGCCGCCGACGCAGTTGGTCGAGGACGTCGCCGAGCCGTCGAATCTCTTCGCCGTACAACGCCCAGTTGCCTTCCCGCTGCGCTCGCATGGCCCGCTCGTAGTGTTCCTGGGCTCGGACGGCGAGATCCTCGCCCGGAGAGTCGGGCGGTGCTTTCGGCGCCAGAATCGGCAACGAGGGACCATCAGGCACGGCCAGCCGATCGAGCTCGGCCGGCGATTCAGGAGCGAGCGCGCCCTGGCCGAACAGGCGATCGAGGGCGCCTTCGAGCGTCTCCTGCATGACGATCTGCCCCTGGTAGGCCACGATGACGCGCTTGAGTTCGGGGATGCGGCCGGTCGTGCCTCGCAGGTAGAGAGGACGGATATAGAGCAGCGACTCTTCGATGGGGATGATCAGCAACGTGCCCTGGATGACCTGCGAACCCTGCTGATTCCAGAGCGTAATCTGGGGCGCGATGGTCTGGTCCTGGTTGATGCGGGAGACGACCTGGCGTGGTCCGAACACGACCTTCTGTTTAGGAAACTGGAAGACCATGAGACGCCCGTACTGATCGCCGTCGCTGCGCGCCACCATCCAGGCGGCCAGGTTGTCCTTGCGTCGCGGCGTAAACGGCAGGAACTGGATGAACTCGGCGCCCTCGAGGCCGGGAAGCTTCATCACGGCGTAGTAGGGCTGCAGTTGCGAGCCACGCTCCTCCTCACCGATGCTCGGGACGTCCCACTGGTCCTCCTTGTTGTAGAAGACCGCAGGGTTGGTCATGTGGTAAGTCGAGTACATCGCCGCCTGCAGCGCGAAGATGTCCTCCGGGTATCGGACATGGTCGCGAAGCGACTCGGGCATCGAGGCCAGCGGCCGGAACAGATCCGGAAATATGCTGGCCAGGGTCAGTGCGAGCGGATCTTTGGGGTCGGCCAGATAGAAGACCGTGGTGCCATGGAACGCGTCGAGGGTCACCTTGACCGAGTTGCGAATGTAATTGGTGCCTCCGGCCGACCGGGTGGAGTAGGGGTACTCGCTCGTGTGTGTGTACCCGTCGAGCACCCAGATCAGCCGTCCATCGGCGATCACGAGGTACGGGTCCGCGTCGAACGTGATGAACGGCGCGATCGACGTCACGCGGTCGAGGATGTTCCGCCGCATCAGGATGCGGCTCTCGGCGGTGATATCGTCGCTCAACAGAATCTTCCACGAGGCGAATCGGACGCTGAACAGGAGTTTTCGCCAGAACGTGCCGATGCCGATCCCGCCATTGCCCTCATAGGTGGTGTAGACGTTGTCCTCGCCCTTCGGATAGTGGAACTCCTGCGCCTTGGTGCGAACGAACACGTAGTCGCTCGCGAGCTCGCCGAAGTAGATGCTCGGTTCGTCAACCTTCAGATCGACGACCGACTGCGGCGGCAGATCCTTGATGAAGAGCACCGGCAGGCCCTCGCCCGTCACCTGGTTGACAGGGCCGAGCGTCAGGCCGTACCCGTGCGTGAAGGCGAGACGCTCGTTGATCCAGGTGCGATTGGGCAGGCTGGCCGGGTTCAGCTCGCGGGCCGAGAGCATGATCTGGCGGTATTCGCCGTTGATCACGTAGCGATCGTTGTCCACGGACACGAAGTCGTAATAGGTCCGAATCTCCTGAATCTGCGCAAAAGTGTCGAGTAGCGGCTGGTGGTCCCAGAGCCTCACGTTCCTCAGCGTATCGGCATTGTTCGCGATGTCGTCGCGCGAGAGCGCGCCGTCGCCCGACAGTTCCCGCTCTTCGACCAGGTCGAGGGCGAAGGCGGCGCGTGTGGCGGCGATGTTGTGCACGATGTACGGCATCTCGCGTACCTGCTCGTTCGGCGCGACGACGAAGCGCTGAATGGCGGCAGCGTAGCCCTGGCCTGCGAGCAGTACCACCACGTAGAGCGCAACTGCTGCGGGAAGCGGCCAGGCCGCATTCGAGAAGGCGTGCCACACGGCCAGCAAGGCACCGATGAGTGAGGCAGCGGCCAGCGCGCGCGCCGCCGGGAACCTTGCCGCAATGTCGGTGTAGGCCGCTCCGTGGATCAATCCGTTCGGCGAGACGATGGTTCGCGGCACTTCGAGCCACGCTCCCCACGCGAGCAGCAGCAGGGCGAGTGCGGCCAGCAGCGAGAGGTGTCGACGGGTTCGAGGTCCGATGACGATGCGTCCCGTCTCGGTCAGACCCAGCACGCCCCCGACGACGTACACGGCGCCGGCGCCGATGGCTGCGACGGCTGTGAGAAAGAGCAGGGCCGCTCGAAGCCGGACGAGAAGGGGCAGCGTGTAGATGTAGTAGGACGCGTCCCGGCCCAGGATCGGATCGGCGCTCCCGAACGGAACCGCGTGTCGAAACGAGAGCCACGCAAGCCATTGCCCCGACACCACGAGGCCCACCAGAAGCGCCACGGCCACGGACGCGAGGAGAGACAGCCGTTGAAGTTGCTCGGGCCGCGGTGCGGTCATCTGGAAGCCATCGCGGGTCCAGACGCGGAGCGGGGCGGCGGGCCGCAGACCGCCGAGCGCTATCAGGAAATTCGCGTGCAGCCAGAACAAGGTGACGCCGAAGGCCACGGCCCCCACCAGGGTGCGCGTCGTGATTTCCGTGCTGAAGAGTTGCCGGTAGCCGAGCTCACCGAACCAGAGCCAGTCCGCCGAGAAGCGGGCGGCCGACGGCACCACGAAGAGCGCGAAACCGACGACCAGCATCAATATCAGCCGCAGGGACGGATTTCTCACGGGGCCACCTCGTCTATCGATCCTACAACGTTGCGGCCGACATAGAATCGAAACCCGATCGACGGGCCTTCGAATCTTGTCACGCCTTTTCGCCGTCGCCGTCCTGCTCCTGGCGTTGCTCTGCGCCGCCTGTGGAACCGACCAGCCACCGCCGGCGGTTCCTGCCGTGAGCGCGCCCGGTCCATTCCCGCAGACCTCGGGAACGCTCCGTCTCGACGGGCTCTCCGCGCCGGTGCGTGTGGTACGGGACCGGTGGGGCATTCCACACATCTACGCATCCAGTCAGGACGACCTGTTCCTGGCGCAGGGGTTCGTTCAAGCTCAGGACCGGCTTTTTCAGATCGATCTCTGGCGGCGCTCGACGCTCGGCCGGCTCTCGGAGATTCTGGGCCCCGATTTCATCGCGCGCGATCGCATGACGCGGCTCATGACGTATCGCGGTCCGCTCGAGGTCGAGTGGACCAGCTACAGTCCCGATACCCAACGGATCGCGGAACAGTTCGTGCGCGGCGTCAATCAGTGGATCGAAATCGCGCGCCGCGACCCGCCCGAAGAATTTCGAGTGGCCGGCTACCTGCCAGAGCCCTGGCAGGCCACGGACCTGCTCAGTCGTGGAGAAGCTTTCACGATGAGCGGGAATGCGCTGGCGGAGGTGTTCCGAGCGCGGATCATGACGGCGGTTGGCGCCGATATTGCCGAACGGCTGCTGCCGCCCGATCCACCGGTCGCGGTTCGCGTGGCGCCAGACATCGACCTTTCGTTGCTGAACTACCAGTTGTCGGAAGGACTGCGACGCATCGCCGCGCCGCCTGCCTTTGGGCCGATGACCACCGTCGCGCGCGCGTCGCCCACCCTCGAGACGACAGACGAAGGCAGCAACAACTGGGTGGTCAGCGGTGTCCGTTCCGCAACCGGCCACCCTCTCCTGGCGAACGATCCGCACCGTGCGCTCGATCACCCGTCGCTTCGGTACCTGGTGCATCTCAAGGCGCCCGGCTGGAACGTCATCGGAGCGGTCGTACCGTGGTTTCCGGGTGTGGCCATCGGTCACAACGAGCGCGTGGCCTGGGGACTGACAATCTTCGCCAACGACGCCCAGGACCTCTATGTCGAGCGCGTCAATCCCGCGAATGCCCGTCAGTATCAGTGGCGCGGCCAGTGGGTCGACATGCAGGCCGTCATCGACACCATTCAGGTGAAGGGACGCGACAAGCCGGTGACCGTGGAGCACTTCTACACGCGCCATGGCCCGGTGGTGGCGGTGGACACCGAGCGCCATCTCGCGTTTGCGCTCCGCTGGACCGGCGCCGAGCCCGGGACGGCCGGCTACCTCGGTGCGCTCGCGCTGGATCGCGCCACCGACGGGAACACGTTCAGGCGGGCGCTCAGTCGATGGAAGATGCCGGGCGAGAACTTCGTCTACGCTGACGTGGACGGCGCCATTGGCTACCAGGCCGCATCGCTCGCTCCCATTCGCCCCAACTGGACGGGCCTGCTCCCCGTGCCTGGCTGGACTGGCGAGTACCGAGTGGAGCGGCTGGTACGACCTGGACGAGTTACCGCACGACGCGAACCCGCGCTCGGGATACCTGGCCACGGCGAACCACAATACGCTGCCCGAGGGATATCGACCGCGAGTCGGCTTCGAGTGGAGCGATCCGGCGCGAATCAGCCGGATTCGCGCCGTGCTCGACACGCCCGGCACCTTCTCGGTGGACGACTTCAAGCGTCTGCAGCACGACACGCGGGCGTGGAAGGCCGATCGGATTGTTCCGCTGCTCGAGAAGCTGACCTTCGAAGCGCCTGCCACCGAGCGCGCGCGGCGAATGCTGATCGACTGGGACAGACACGTGCGGCGCGGATCTCCCGGCGCCTTGCTCTACGCGTTCTGGGAGCGACAGTTGAGCCGCCGGCTGCTGGCACCGCATCTGGACCGGCACCTGAGTGAGGAGTTTCTGGCCAGAGGTAACGCCGTACTCGTCCGCGCGCTGACCGGGCCGCCGGCCGCGTGGTTCGACCGCGATGGATCGCGTTCGCGTGACGCGCTCCTCGAGGAAGCGCTGACGGCGGCGCTAGAGGAGATCGAGAAGACCGTCGGTCCCGATCAGGCGAACTGGGACTGGGCCCGGCTGCACACCGCCACCTTCCGGCACCCGCTCTCGACGACCTCGGCGCTGGCGGCGCGGTTCAACGTGGGCCCGATCGGCCGGGATGGCTACGGCACAACCGTGTTCATGACGTTCGGTTCGGCGTTGACCCAAACCAACGGAGCGACATTTCGCCAGATTGTCGACCTCGCCGATTGGGATCGCTCCGTGGGCACGAGCGCTCCCGGCCAGTCAGGCCAGCCCGGAAGTCCGCATTTCGCCGATCTCGCCGCGCTGTGGGGCGAGCAGACCTATTTTCCGTTCGCGTTCAGCGATGAGGCCGTCACGCGGGCTGCGGAATCGACCGTGCTCCTGACGCCGGAGCCGTGAGCGTGCGGTCGGGCCGCTCGTCCCGCGTCCAGTGGCACCCGCCTCGCCCCGGCCGAGATTCGTCCCGGCGGATCTTGCCGCCGGCGTCAACGCGTCTAGAATCGTCGGCCCAGGGGAGAAGCGAGGTTTCCACATGACGAGGACCAGTCGTATTGCGGTGGTAGCCGGCGGCGCGCTGCTCGCGGCGCTTGCCGTCCGCAGCCTACCTTCGGTGACCAGTCGGCAGGTCGCGCCCGCGTCTTCCGGCTTCGAGGTCCCCGTCTTCTACGACAAGCTGCCGAACGGCCTGCGCGTGGTCGTCAGCGAAGATCACACGGCGCCCTTTGTGGTTGTCGAAGTGATGTACCGGATTGGCTTCAGGCTCGAGCCAAACGGCCGCACCGGCTTCGCGCACCTCTTCGAGCACATGATGTTCCAGGGTTCCGGCCAGGTTGGCAAATTCGAACACGTGCAGATCGTCAACGCGAACGGCGGCGTGGTGAACGGGTCCACCCGGTTCGACTACACGAACTATTTTCAGGTGATGCCGTCGAACACGCTCGAGCTCGCGTTGTGGCTCGAAGCCGATCGGATGCGTTCGCTCGAGGTGACGCCGGAAAATTTGAAGAACCAGCAGAACGTGGTCAGCGAGGAAGTCCGGGTGAACGTCCTCAATCAGCCGTACGGCGCTTTCGAGTGGCTGAGCCTGCCACAGCGGGCGAACACCAACTGGCACAACGCCCACAATTTCTACGGTGATCTCTCCGACCTCGAAGCCGCCACCCTCGACGACGTGCGGAAGTTCTTCGAAACCTACTACGCGCCGAACAATGCCGTGCTGGTGGTCTCCGGCGATGCCACGCCGGAGCAGGTCATGAACCTGGCGCGCCGGTACTTCGGCGATCTCCCGTCGCGGCCGTTGCCGCCCGTGCCGGACGTCAGCGAGGCGCCTCAGACCGCGGAAAAGAGCTTTACCGAGGAGGATAAACTGGCCCGCACGCCGGCCCTCGCCATCGGCTATCACCTTCCGCCCCGGATGACCCGCGACTTCTTTGCCCTGTCGCTGCTCGATCCCCTCCTGGTGGGCGACGAGAGTGCGCGCTGGTTTCAGAAGCTGGTGAAGGACACGCAGCTGGCCACATCGCTCTACGGCGGTTTCAATCTGCTCGGCAACAATTTCGACTTCGATGGGCCGATGCTCTACACGATCCGCGTGGACTACAAGATCGATCGCAACGCCACTGAGGTGCTCGCGGCCATTGACGACGTGATCGGAGAGATCCAGCGAAACGCCGTCACCGCCGAGGACCTCTTGCGCGCGCGGACCGCTTTCGAATCGAGCTTCTTCGAAGAGATTGAAGGCGGCAGCATCCCCGGTTTCGGGCGGGCGAATCTGCTCGCAGCCTTCACGCTCTTCGACGACGACCCCAACAAGATCAACACGATTCTTCAAGAGCTCCAGAAGGTCACTCCGGCGGACGTGCAGGAGGCGGCGCGCAGGTGGCTGGTGCCAGCCAACCGGACTTCGATCGATCGACGTCCCGCACAGTCGGCGGGAGGTGTGCAGTGACGCGCCTGTCGCGCGGCCTGCAGATGACGATCTCCGCAGCGTTGGTCGCAGGTACAGCGGCCCTGGCGCCGAGGGTTCAGACCCAGGGGCCCCGTCCCGCACCGCCACGGCCCTCCGTTGGGCCCGAACGGCCGTTCGTGTTGCCATCCCGAGTCGAGCGCACTCTTGGCAACGGTCTCACGATCGTCGTCGTGCGCAAGCCGACGGTGCCGAAGGTGTCCATCGTCCTGACGGTCCGATCCGGCCTGGCTGCCGACCCGCCCACGCTGCCCGGAGTTGCGGCGCTGACCGCCGATGCGATGCAGGAAGGCACCGCGAAGCGGGACAGCCGGACGATTCGGCAGGAAGCGTTTGGCATGGGCGCGTCGCTGGGCGCCGTTGCTCGACAGGACTACACCTCGGTGACACTTCGCGGGCTCTCGCGATTTCTGCCGGGCCTGCTCGATCTGCTGAGCGACGTCGTGATCAACCCGACCTTCCCCGAGCAGGAAGTCGCGATCGTCAGGGCGAGGCGCCTCCAGCAGCTGCAGCAGGAGACGGCGGACCCCGAGATCGTGTCCGAGCGCGCATTTCACCGCGCGCTGTTCGGAGAACATCCCTACAGCCGCGTGGCGCCGACCACGGGCTCGCTGCAGATCATCGACCGGGCGAAGCTGGCCGAATTTCACGCGGTGCACTACCGCCCCAGCAACGCGTTCCTGCTCGTCGTCGGCGACGTGAATCCCGATGACGTGGTCCGAGCCGCCGAACCGTCGTTTGGGGCGTGGACGGGCCGACCGGTGCCCAAGGTCGACGTGCCAGAGCCTCCGGCGGTGAGCGGGCGGCGGCTGATCTTCGTCCAGCGGCCCAACAGCATTCAGTCGTCGATCTCGCTCGGCAACCTCAGCGTGAAGCGAGCGGATCCCGCGTGGTTCGATCTGCTGGTGGCCAATACCATCTACGGCGGCGCGTTCAATTCGCGGATCGTGCGCAACATTCGCGAGGACAAGGGATACACCTACTCGCCTTCCTCGCAGTTCGGGGCGCTCGCGCACACGGGCTACTATCGGTTCGCGGCCTCCGTCAGGAACGAAGTGACGGCGGCGACCCTCAAGGAGGTGTTCCTCGAGATCGACAAGCTTCGCGCCGAGGGCGCCGACGGCCAGGAGCTCGATGGCGTGAAGCAGTATCTCAAGGGCGTGTTCGTCATCCAGACTGCGACGCAGGCTGGGCTCAACGCCACGTTGAACAACGTGTATGTCTTCGGTCTTCCCCCGGACTACCTCGAGACGTATCGAGCGCGGATCAGCGAGGTCACACCCGCACGCGTCAAGAACGCCGCCGGCGTGCTGCTCGGCTCCGAGCACTCCATCGTCGTCATCGTCGGTGATTATCCGGAGGTGCGAGAGCAGCTCCGGCCGTTCGGCCAGCCGACGTTCATCGAACCTGACGGTCGTGAGGTCCCAGCACCGGGCGCGATGAATTGACCGTCAGTCGACGGCCCTCGTCCATAACCGAGTCAATCGTCGCGCTATGATGAGCGACTGGCGCTCCTGTCGAGCGCCAGTCTGTGAGTCGGTGAGACTGGGTGTCACCCGTGATGGCGATTGTTTCTGGACAAGAGGTGCGGCGCGAGCTGAAACCCATGCTCAAGCTTGCCGGGCCCGTCATCCTCGCCGAGCTTGGCTGGATGGCGATGGGCATCGTCGACACCATCATGGTGGGCGACCTCGGTCCGGCGGCGATCGGCGCAGTGGGCGTGGGCAGCTCGATCTTCCTGGCGCTCGCCATCTTCGGCATGGGCTTGCTGCTCGGGCTCGACACGCTCGTCGCGCAATCGTTCGGCGCCGGCCGCATCGACGAGTGTCATCGCTGGCTGCTGCAAGGTCTCTATCTGGGCGCGATCGTGTCCGCGCCGCTCACGGCACTCGCGCTGTTCGCGATCTCGCTGCTCGACCGCACGGGGCTGAACCCCGAAGTGGCGGCGCTCATGCTGCCGTACCTCCGCGTGGTCACCTTGAGCCTGCCGCTCCTCCTGGCTTATGCGGCGTTCCGCCGCTACCTGCAGGGCATGGGGGCGGTGCGGCCCGTGATGTTCGCGCTGCTCACCGCCAATCTGGTGAACGGCGTGGTCAACTGGGTGCTCATCTACGGCCACTTTGGCGCGCCTGCGATGGGTACCGCCGGCGCGGCCTGGGCAACTGTGGCCTCGCGGCTCTACATGGTGGGCTGTCTGGCGCTGGCCGTCTGGCTGCACGACCGGAGCTTCGCGCGTGGCCTGCCCTCGCTCCCGCTCAGGGCCGAGTGGTCGCGGATGGGCCGGCTGCTTCGACTGGGAGTGCCTGCAGCCACGCAGTTGACGCTCGAGGTCGGCGTGTTCGCGGTTGCCAGTGCGCTTGCCGCGCGCCTCGAACCGGTATCCATCGCCGCGCATCAGATTGCTCTCAACATCGCCAGCTTCATGTTCATGGTTCCCCTCGGAATCGCATCGGCTGGAGCGGTGACGGTGGGCCACGCGGTGGGGCGCCGCGACCCGGGAGGCGCGCGCCGCTCGGGCTGGACGGCCTTGCTGATTGCGGCCGCGTTCATGTTGTCGGCGGCTCTGGCCTTCGTTCTGCTGCCGGAGCTCCTCGTGGGAGTCTTTACAACCGACGCCGCCGTCATGGCGCTCGCGGTGACACTGTTATGGGTCGCGTCGGTGTTTCAACTCTTCGACGGGCTTCAGGTGGTCGCCACGGGCGTGCTTCGCGGACTTGGTGACACCCGCACGCCCATGATCTGGAACCTCGCGGGACACTGGTTGTGCGGGCTCCCCATCGGCTACACCCTGTGCTTCGCCGTCGGATGGGGCGTGATCGGAATCTGGATTGGATTGTCGGCCGGGTTGACGATCGTGGGGATTGTGCTCGTGGTGGTCTGGGCGCGTCGCGCCACCCGGCTCGCGGTGACGCTTCCGCTCCAGCCGCGCCGGGCGGAACCTGACATCGCCACGGCGGCGGAGCTTCCCTGGTAGCGACCGAACGAATCGCTACACGGGAGAGTCGGACAACAAACGGCTGGCCGTGAGCGCGTAAATCGTGGCGCAGTCGAGCACGGCATCGAGCTTGACGAATTCCTTCGGGCCGTGGGCCACTGACAGCAAACCCGGGCCGTACGCGAATGCCGGCACGCCGCGCTCGGCGTAGAAGCGAGTCTCGAGCAGTCCCGGGCACATCTCGAATACGGGTGGCTTGCCGGTCACGTCGTTGATGCTCGCCGCCAGCGCCAACGCCGCCTCGTGATCCGCCCCCACTCCAGACGGCCGTCCTTCCTGCAGCACCTCCACATCGACGAAGATCCCCTGCGCCCGCGCCTGATCGAAGACCGAGAAGAGCCGTTGTTTTTCGGTCTCGAGATCTTCCTCCGGATTGAGACGGCGATCGACGGTGAACCGGCAATCAGCCGGCACCACGTTGAAGTTGGTGCCGCCTTCCGTCCGGCCGCCCAGCATGAGGATCGACGACCGCGCGGCGTCCGGTTCCAGCGCGAAGCCGGTTCGGCGCGTTTCGACGTCGGCTTTCAGCGCGCGCAGCAAATCCGTGACGACCAGCATGCGCTCGAATGCGTTCACACCCAGGTGCTGGAGCCCGACGTGAGCCGGCCGGCCTGTGACGGTGACGAGCAGAGATATCGCGCCGCGATTGGCGTTCCACACGACCCCGCTCGTGGGCTCGGCGGTGAGCATGCCAATGCCGTTCTGCCCGAGGTGTCCGGCATCGGTCAGATACCGGGAGCCGAGCCGGCCGCCCGTTTCCTCGTCTGGAACGAACATCAACGCCACGCGACCCTCGAGCCGAACGCCGCACTCGGCGAGGGCGTGGGCGGCGTACATCATCGCGGCGAGGCCCCCTTTCATGTCGGCCGTTCCGCGGCCGAACATCGTGTCGCCGTGCATGGTGGGGACGAATTGAGTTTCGTCGCCCGCCGGTACGACGTCGTAGTGACCGTGAAAGTACAGCGTGCGGGGTTGGGAACCGAGTGAGCCCGTGACGGCGAAGCGCCTTTCGAGGCCGGCGTCCGGCAGGGGAATCTCGATGACCGCCGGCGACAAGCCGAGCGTGCGCATCCGTCCGGCGAGCAGGTCGACACAGCTCTCGTAGCAGCGTCCCGGGGGATTCTCGGTCGGGATACGCACGAGCTCGCCGATGAATGCGGCCATCTCATCGCGTCGGCGGTGGAGTGCCTGGGCGATCCGAGCTCTCAGGTCGCCATGCGGCGGAGGAGCCATGCCTCAGTCTACGTGTGAGCCACCCGGCATGCCACCTGGCTGTCGCGGGCCGATCGGGTGTCGCGGCCTCGCCAGTGTATCGCCCAAGTGAAGTAGTGTATGGCGTCATGGATTTCGAAAAGCTGGGGACCTTCTATCTCGGGCGCCCCTACGATCTAGCCTCCGGTCAACCGCGGCCCGGCATCACGCTCTACGATTCGAGTGATCTCGTCACCCACGCCGTGTGTGTCGGCATGACCGGCAGCGGCAAGACGGGACTCTGCGTGTGTCTGCTGGAGGAAGCCGCCATCGACGGCGTGCCGGCCATCGTCATCGACCCGAAGGGTGAGCTCGGCAACCTGCTCCTCACATTCCCCGAGTTGCGCGCCGAGGACTTTGCGCCATGGGTGAGCGCGGACGAGGCCCGGCGGAAGACCATGACGCCCGAGCAATTCGCCGCGTCACAGGCCGAAACGTGGCGGCAGGGCCTCGCCGAGTGGGGTGAGGATGGGACGCGGATTCGCCGGCTCAGGGACGCCGCGGAGTTCGCGATCTATACGCCGGGGAGCGACGCCGGCCTGCCCGTCTCGATCCTCCGATCGTTTGCGCCACCATCGCCGGCCGCCGGGGAAGATGACGAGTTGCTGCGCGAGCGCATCACCACAACTGTCTCGAGCCTGCTCGGTCTGGCAGGCGTGGACGCGGATCCGCTCCGAAGCCGCGAGCACATCCTGCTGTCGACGATCTTCGCGGCCGCCTGGCGTGCCGGCAAGACTCTGGACATCCCGGCGTTGATCCAGCAGATCCAGTCGCCTCCCGTGACGCGCGTCGGCGTGCTCGAGCTCGACTCCTTCTTTCCGGCGAAGGACCGGTTCGAGCTGGCCATGGCGTTGAACAACTTGATCGCCGCGCCTGCTTTCGAGAGCTGGCTGCAAGGCGAAGCTCTCGACATCGGCCGCCTCTTGTACGGGCCATCGGGCAAGCCGCGCATCTCCATTTTCTCGATTGCGCACCTGAGCGACCCTCAGCGCATGTTCTTCGTGTCGTTGCTGTTGAACGAGGTAGTCGGCTGGGTGCGCACGCAGCAGGGGTCTTCGAGCCTTCGCGCCATTCTCTACATGGACGAACTGGCCGGCTATATGCCGCCCGTCGCAATGCCGCCGTCCAAGGCACCGCTGCTCACACTCATGAAACAGGCGCGCGCGTACGGGTTGGGCGTGGTGCTCACGACACAGAATCCGGCAGACCTCGACTACAAAGGGCTGTCGAACGCCGGGACCTGGTTCCTGGGACGGTTGCAGACCGAGCGCGACAAGTCTCGCGTCATCGACGGGCTCGAGGGAGTCGCGGCCGGGTCAGGTGGGCGGTTCGATTGGGCGCGCCTCGAGCAAACGCTCTCGGCGCTCGACAGCCGGGTATTCCTGATGAACAACGTCCACGAGGACGAGCCGGAGATCTTTCAGAGCCGGTGGGCGCTCTCGTATCTGCGCGGTCCACTCTCACGCCAAGACATCAAGCGTCTGATGGCCGGGCGGACGAAGCCGGGGGCTGCCGGTGTGCCCGTCGAAACACAACCCGCGACGGCCGTGGTCTCACCCGTCGCACGCGGCAGCGCCGCGAGCGCTGGGGGAGCAGTCTCCGCCGAACGCCTGGTCTTGCCGCCCGAGGTTCAGCAGTACTTCGCTCCGGTTTCAGAGACCTCCTCGCCCGTATATGTCCCGATGCTGCTCGGCAGCGCGCAGATTCGCTATGCCGACACGAAGGCCAAGGTCGACGTGGTGAACGACGTGCTCGTGGTGACGCCGATTCTCGAAGGACCGGCGACCATCGATTGGGCTTCGGCGCGAGATGCCGGATTCGAGCTGAGCGCCCTGTCGGGGACACCCGTCGAGGGAGCGCGCTTTGTCCCGTTGCCGCCGGCCGCGGCGCGCGCCAAGAGCTACGAAGCCTGGTCGAAGGCGTTCGCCGCGTGGCTTGCCGGAAGCCGCAGGCTCACCTTGTATACCAGCGCCGCCCTGAACGTGACGTCAAACCCTGGCGAAGACGAGCGCAGCTTCCGCATCCGCCTGCAGCAGGCGTCACGGGAACGCCGCGACCTCGCCGTCGAACAGCTCCGGCGGAAATACGCATCGAAGATCACGGCGCTCCGCGACCGGCTCAAGGCCGCGGAACAGAAAAAGGCCCGCGAGTCGGAGCAGGTGAGTCAGCAGGGCGTGCAAACGGCCATCTCGATGGGTGCGACGCTCGTGGGGGCGTTGTTTGGACGAAAGAGCGTCAGTGCCTCTATCGGTCGGGCCACCACAACGGCTCGTGGGGTCGGGCGCACGATGAGGGAGCGCGAAGATGTCGAGCGGGCGGAGGAGAACGTCGCCACGCTCACCGGTCGGCTGGAGAGCCTCGAGCGAGAGGTGAGCGACGAAACCCTGAACATCGAGAGGGCTCTCGACCCGGCGTCGCTCGTCCTCACTCCCATCACGCTGACCCCGAAGAAGAATCAGGTCACCGTTCGACTGGTGGCACTTGCGTGGATGAGCGAGGACGCTTGAGGGACCCGTCCGCGAACAGTGTCCTGGCAGTTAGCTCCCGCTGATCGAGCCCGGCCGCTCGCCCCAGGAGGCGAAGTCGCTCGGGCAGCGGCACTCGAAAGCGCCAGTCGTCGTCGCGGCCGCCGGCTCGTCGAAACCGCTCGCTCCACTCGTCCCACCACGGCGTGAGTCGGCGCGCGATCGGTTCAACCACCAGGACACGCGCCCCATTCTCCCGAGCGGTCAGCAGCCGCTCGAGCACCTTGGCGCGCCCCACGCGATCGATCTCATTGATCGAGAATGCCGCAATGATGCCCACTGATCGCTCGGGCAAGCGCGCGCGCACGATGTCCGCGCGGCGCGCCGAGCCGTGAAGGCCGATTGTGCGGTACAGCCACGCCGCTTCGGTCGTGGCCCACGTGCTCTTGTCGAAGCCCTCGAGACGCGGTGGGCGGCTGAAGGCGCTGGCCCATGCAGCGCCGGCGCTTCCCGTGCCACATCCGAGATCCACGATAGTGTCCAGCGGCCGATCCGCAAGACCGAGGCTGCGGACGACTTCGGTGACGGTCAGCCAGTGGAGCGGCGCGTAGAACAGCGCGAACGCGGCTCGCTTACCAGCGGATCCGAGCGCCCCTCCCTCCGGCGGGTTCTCGCGTCGCTCGACATAGATGGCCGACAGCGCTCGGACGGCTCGCGCCAACTCGCGCGTGGTCAGCGTGCTCGTGTGCCGCGCTTCCAACTCGACCATCAGATTCGAGAAGCGATCAGGGCTCACCGCCTCCATCGTCATGCTGCTGCGGCCACGATCTTGACGGTGGTGATGAGCTGGCCCACATGTCTCGTCGTGTGCTCGGCGCCATGGAAGAGCAGACCCAGAACGTTCGACGGAATCGCGGCGCGGCCAACCGGCCGCGGATCGAGGAACGCGGATTCGGCCGTGGCGCGGAGCTGCGCGAGACCGCGGGCGATGGCCTCATACGCCTCGCCCGCCAGCCCGCGGGCATCGGTCGTGTCGTCGGAGGCCAGGCGTTCGCGAGCCAGCGCGTCGCGCTGCGCCTGGTCGAGGCGCTCGCCGCGTGCGTAGGTGAACAGACGGTCGAGCGCGCCGGCCAGATGGCGAAGATGGAATCCCGCTGACGCGGCGCCTCCAGGCTGATGCCACAGCGCGATGGACTCCAGCGTCGGCAGCAGTTGCTCGATATCGTCGTGAGCCTGGACCAGCGCGTGCGCGGCCGGCATCAGGAGCGGATGGATTCCCTCGACAGGCCCGCGAAGCCAGGCCTCGGTGGTCGGTGACGTTGTCATCGGCATCCTTTCGAAGCGTGTAGCGTTAGCACTCCCGGCACGATTCAATCACCCGTCTTGCGATTGGACGCCCGCACGGGTAAGGTTCGCGCTCAGTGAAACGCAAACCAGACTCGATGCCCACCCGCACCAGCGTCATTCTCCCGAGCGTGATCGAGCACGAGTACGGGATGGGCGAGCTCTCGGTCATCGCCTCGACGGCAACCCGGCGACTCCTGCGATTCGATATCGCCGACCCGGACTTCCAGACGCCAGCCGAGATCCGGCAAGAGCTGGCGCGTGCGCTCGAGAGGCCCGACGCCAGTCACTACGCGCGCATCCGCGGCTTGCCGGCGTTCACCAAGGCCGTCGCCTCGTTCTACCGGAGCGAGTTTGGAGTCGACGTCGAGGGGATGGACGAGGTCCTGTCCACCGTGGGAAGCGGCGAGGGACTCTTCATCGTGCTCTCGGCAATGGTCGGTCCGGGCGACGAGTTCATTCTGCCCAATCCCACGTTCCCGAACTATGCGTCGCTCCTGCACCTCTTCGGTGGAGTCGCGCGCTTCGTCACCACCGGCGCCGACTTTCACCTTGACGTCGCGGCCATCGACCGTGCGGTGACGAGCCGCACCAAGGGCGTCGTCATCTGCACACCGAACAACCCCACGGGCGCTGTCTACACACGCGAGGAACTGGCGTCGTTGCTCCAACTGTGCGATGCGCACAACCTGATCATCATTTCGGACGAAAGCTACAGCCAGCTGACCTACGATGGCCGCCGCCACTGCTCGATCGCCTCGCTGCCGGGGGCGCGTGCACGCACGATCGTTGTCAACGGTCTCTCGAAGGCATATGCGATGACGGGCTGGCGGCTGGGCTATCTCCTGGCGAGACCAGACTTCATCGAGCAGTTCGAGAAGATTGGCTACGAGATTCACGGTGCGGTCAACACGGCGGTTCAATACGCCGGTGTCGTGGCGCTCAGGCAATCCCGCCGCCTGGCGGGTGCGTGGCTCGCCCAATACGAGTCCAAGCGTGAGCTCATGGTCGAAGGCCTTCGAAAGGCCGGTGTCTCGTGCCACCGGCCGGAGGGCGGGTTCGAGGTGTTTCCGGAAGTGCCCGCAGGATTCTCGGGGTCGATGGCGTTTGCGATACATCTCGTGCGCGAAGCCGGCGTGCTCACGAAACCCGGTCTCTTTTTCGGTCCGGACGGCGACCGCCATGTTCGCCTGGTGTATTGCCGGGACGACCGCGTGATTCGGGCGGGACTCCGCCGCATCGAGCGAGCTCTCGCCGTGCAGCCCCGGTCCGGCCCGCGTCGCGCACGCCGCGTTGCCGCCCGGCGATCTCACCGTGAGGGATAATGATCGGATGCAGCCACCAAGGGAGCCAGCGGACGCTGGTGCCAGTCGGGTCGTTCAGGCCGAAGGGCACCTCATCGACTCGCAGCTCCTCAACACGATCTTCGACACGGTGGTCCGTCATCGGAGCGCGTTCGAAGTTCAGCGGTTCCAGATAGGGCGCACCAACGACGAGTACTCACACCTGACCATGAAGGTGACCGCCCCCGATGAGGCGACGCTCGAACGCCTCGTCGAAGAGCTGGTGCCCCTCGGATGCCACGCCGATGCCGAGCAGGAGGTGACGCTCAGAGCAGCGGACAAGGATGGATGCGCCCCCGACGATTTCTATTCGACGACGAATCAGCGCACCTCACTGCGCCATGAAGGACGATGGATCGAGGTCGAGCGCCAGCGCATGGATGCCGTCATCGTGTTCGACGGCCAAGGGGCGGAATGCCGGAAGCTGCGCGAGGTGAGGAAGGGCGATCTGGTCGTCTGCGGTGTCGACGGCATCCGTATCGCCCCGGACTTCCGCGATCGCGACCGTCTGGGATTCGCATTCATGACCAACGACATCTCCTCCGAGCGCCGGGTCGAAGTGAGCGTCGCGCGTATTGCGGAGATGATGCGGCACACCAAGAGCACCGGCGGCCGCATCGCGATCGTGGCCGGTCCAGTGGTCGTGCACACAGGCGGCGCGGAATATTTCTGCGAGCTCATCCGGCGCGGCTTCGTCGACGTCCTGCTCGCCGGAAACGCGCTGGCCGTTCACGACATCGAGTACGCGCTTTACGGAACGTCGCTCGGCGTCGATCTCGAGCAGGGCATCGCCGTCCACGGTGGTCACAAGCACCATATGCGAGCCATCAACACCGTGATCAGGGCCGGCGGCATCGCAGAGGCCGTGGCTCAAGGTGTGCTCCGTTCGGGCATCATGTACGAGTGCGTCAAGCACGGTGTTCCGTACGTCCTCGCCGGCAGCATCCGCGACGATGGCCCGTTGCCGGATACGATGATGGACCTCGCCGCCGCGCAGGATCACTATGCGGCGCTTCTGGCCGACACCAGCCTGGTCATCCTCCTCTCGTCGATGCTCCACGGCATCGGCGTCGGCAACATGCTGCCGTCGTGGGTGCGGGTGGTGTGCGTCGACATCAATCCGGCGGTCGTGACCAAGCTGATGGACCGTGGTTCGTCGCAGACCTTCGGGGTTGTCACGGACGTCGGGCTGTTTCTGCACCAGCTGGCCAAGGTGGCCGGGGCCGCGCCGTAAGACACCGGCCGAGGCCCGTGCTACAGTACGTGGCGTCATGCCCTGCCGATTGCGCACGACCGCGGCGCTCGTCGGCCTCTTGCTGACGGCGCTGCCGGCTGCGGCCACTCTCTGCGAGATCGCCTGCCTGAGGGCCATCCACGCATCGCAAGTGCCGGCCACCGACGAAAGCCAGGCGCCGGCATGTCACACCGAGGCTGCATCTCCACGCGGTCATCTCATCGTCAGTAGCGGACCTTCGTTCTGCGATCACGACAGCACGGCTGTCCGTCTGACGGTTGGATCCGCGGCTCCTCACATTCTGCGCCTCATGCCTCTCGTTGCGCGTGTGGCCGAAGCGTCCGGCGACGCCGAGCGACGTCGTCCGTCACCGGCTGGTCAACGCCTGCCGCCTCAATCCCCATTCCTGTCGTCATCGCCGATCCTTCGAATCTGAACGCCGTCCGCTGAGGTTTCGTGGCGGCGGGCAGGAAGAGTCTGCTCGTCCGGCGCTTTACTCCCTGAGCCGATGTTGCCACTCGTCGCCGGTGCGGTCGCATGACCGTATCAACGGGCATCACGGCGCTCCTGAAGGAACCGATCATGTCGAGCAGACGCGCCTTTCTCACGCATTTCTTGACGACGGCCGGTGTGCTCTCCGCGGCGAGAGCCACCGCCCAACAGCATCAGCACCCGCCAGTGTCGCGGCCCGAGTCGGCGACGCCGGGGCTGTCGTTGCCGACCGCTGGCGCCGCTCCGGCTCGCGTCGAAACGCCGGATGTACCGCATCTCCCGTACGAGATGGACGGCAACGTCAAGGTGTTTCACCTGACCGCCGAGCACGTCCGCACCACGTTTCTGCCGAACCGCAAGGTGGATTGCTGGGGCTTCAACGGCTCGATGCCCGGACCGACGATCGAAGTGAACCAGGGCGATCGGGTCCGCATCGTGGTCGATAACCGCCTGCCCGAGATCTTCTCGATGCACTGGCACGGGCTCGAGGTGCCGCTCGAGATGGACGGCGTGCCGGGGCTCGGCGCACGACCCGATCCCGCCCGGCGGACGTCTACACGTTACGAGTTCACGCTGCATCAGCACGGCACGTTCTTCTACCACTCGCACATGGCGATGCAGGAGATGATGGGGATGATCGGGCTGCTTCGTCGTGCATCCGGCCACTCGCCATACGCGCCGCGCGTGGACCGCGACTTCGGCCTCATCTTCCAGGGCTGGTCGATCCTCCCCAACAACACCGTGCCCAACACGCTGGCGATGGAGTTCAACTGGCTGACCATCAACGGCAAGGCCGGCCCGGCCACGACGCCGATGCTCGGTCGAAGCTGGGCGAGCGCGTGCGACTGCGGCTGGTGAACCTCGGCATGGATCACCATCCGATCCACCTGCACGGCAACACCTTCGAGACGGTCGGCACCGAGGGCGGACGGATTCCGCGCGCCGGCGTGGGCGCCGGGCAACACCGTGCTGGTCGGCGTCGCGCAGGCACGCGACATCGAGTTCGACGCCGTCTATCCGCGGAGACTGGATGCTGCACTGCCACCTGCCCCACCACATGATGAACCAGATGGTGTCGATGGTCGGACCGATGACGCACGGCGGATCCGGGCTGCACCCGAACATGCCGATGCAGGAAGGGATGGGGATCATCAGGGAGAGTGGTGCCCTTGCAGAGAAGATCGGCCCGGGCTTCGGCCGGGTCGTGAGTCCCGTCGGTGGCTACGACACCGCCGTCGCCAATCTCGCGCTGACGCCGGCGTCGCTGGCCGAGCAGCAGGCCCACGCGCAGCATCCGCCGACCGGAACCAATCCGTGGCAGGTTCCCGGGTTCCCCCAGGACATGTTCGTCACCATGGATGCCGCGGTGGCGAAGCCCGAGACCGACGGCCTCAGGCCTACGTGGACGGGCGGCATGATGGGCATGATGACCCTGGTGCGGGTGCTCGAGCCTGAACGGTTCGATCGAATCCAGGCGCTCAAAGCCGAACGATCCGGAAAGGCGGCCGTATGACGATGCGCATGGATGGCACACCGCTGGCCGCCGCTGTTGCGATCGTGCTGTTTGGCTCGGGCGCCTTGGCGCAGCAGGCGCTGACCCTCACGGATCTCGAGCGCATGGCCCTCGAACACAACCCGACGGTGTCGCAGTCGGCAGCCGATCTCGACGCCGTGCGCGGACGAGCCCACCAGGCCGGAATGGTCCCCAATCCGATCGTCGGCTATACCGGCGAAGAGATCAGCGGGGGGCCGATCATCCGGGGAGGCGAGCATGGTTTCTTCGTCGAACAGACGATTCCTCTCGGTGGGAAGCTAGGCCGGAGCCGCCGCGTCTTCGAGCTCGAGGCCGACGAGATCGAAGCGGGGCGCGAGATGCAACGCCAGCGCGTGCTGACGGACGTCCGGGCGCTCTATTACGCCTCGCTCGCTTCCGAGCGCCGGATTGCCGAATGGGAGCGGCTGGCCGCTCTGACGGCGGAAGCCGTCCGGGTGTCGGGCCAACTCGCCAACGTGGGTGCGGCCGATCGTCCCGATCGTCTCGAAACGGAAATCGAGGCTGCCCGGAGCGGGCTCAGCTTGTCGGTGGCGCGCCAATCCCGCGACCGCAACGTCCGGCTGCTTGGCGCGATGGTGGGCGATCCAACGCTCCACTCGCAGCGGCTCGCCGGCTCGATCGACGAAACGCTTCCGGAGCTGGCCCATGACGAGGTGCTCGGTCGCTTGCTCAACGACAGTCCCGAGCTCACGATCGCGCGCCTGGCGGTGGCCCGCGGACGCGCGTCGCTCGACCGGGCGGAACGGACTTCGGCGCCCGACCTGATCGTCCGCGGTGGTCCTCGCTACAACCGCGAGCTGCTCGATGTCACCAGTCAGGGCGCACGCCCAGTCGGTTGGGAAGCGGCCGTGGACGTGGGCCTGACGGTTCCCATCTTCAACCGCAATCAGGGTGGCGTTCAGGTGGCCGGCGCGGATCTCGAGTGGGCGCAGGCCGAGCTGACGCGGACGGAGCTTTCGCTGCGTGCCCGGCTGGCGGAGGTCTTCGCCTCGTATGCGACCGCGGTCGAAACGGCCCGTGCGTACCGCAGCGCCATCCTCCCTCGCGCCGAGGAGGCCGCAGCCCTGTACGAGGCTCGGTTCAGGGAGATGGGCGCCGCCTACCCGCAGGTGCTCGTGGCGCGCCGCACGTTGTACCAGGCGCGCGCGGAGTATGTGGACGCGCTCGACAATGCGTGGCAGGCCGTCGTGCGTCTGCAGGGATTCCTGTTGACCGACGGCATGAGCTCTCCGTCGCGCCGCTCGCTCGGCAACCTTGAGCCGTAGGCGGTTGTTCGCCGCCGTGTGCTGCGGTACATTTCCCTCCGAACCGCAGAGTGTGACGCGTGGTGAGATCCGGGACTCGCTGGACGACGTGGACGATCGTGGGGCTCGCCGTAGTCGGCATTTCCATGAGCGGGCTGGCCGCGGGGTGGCTGCTCAGTCGCTACAACAGCAATCTGGGCTTCGACGCCGAGGCCTCACGCATCGCCGATGTGCTCCAGGTGAAGCCGGGCATGAACGTCGGCGATATCCGCGCGGGCAGCGGGGTATGGACGGTGGACCTGGCCCGGCGTGTCCGGCCGTCCGGACAGATCTATGCGACGGTCGGACCGAATCCGGCCCATGAGGTCTACGAGACGATTGCGAGCGCCGGCGTCGACAATGTGACGGTCATCACGAGAACGCCGGGCAATCTGCCTCGCCTGCCGATTGACTGCTGCGAAGCCATCCTCGTGCGCGCCGTCTATCACGAGTTCAGAGACCGGCGGCAGCTTGCGCAGAGCCTGTTCCTCAACGCGCGCCCGCAAGCGCGCGTGGCGGTCATCGACTTCGACGAAGGGACGCCCGAGCATCAGAGCGGCCACGGCATCGACCGGGACGTCGTCATCTCCGAGATGACCGAGGCGGGCTTTCGGGTGGATCAGCTGATCGAAGACTGGGCCGGCAACGCCTACTGTGTGGTCTTTCTGCGGCCCGCGCGCTGAGGGTCGATGGTCGCCTCAGTCGAGGGCCGTCGCGGGGTTCACCATCATGGCGCGCCGCGCCGGAACGATGCACGCCAGGAGCGCCACGGCGGCGAGCACCAGCCCCACGAGCCCGATAATCGAGAGATCTGACGGTCCGACGCCGTAAAGCTGGCTCTCGAGAGCCCGGCCGACGATCAACGTGCCGAGGAAGCCGAGTGCAAGACCGATCCCGACGATGGTGAAGCCCTCGCGGAGAATCAAGGTAAAGATCTGGCGCTGCTCGCTTCCCAGCGCCAGACGGATGCCAATCTCTTTCCGCCGCTGTGCGACCTGATAGGCGAGGACGCCGTAGATGCCGATGATCGACAGAAGCAGCGCAACCGCTGCGAAGCCGACCGCCAGGACCATCGGCGTGCGGCGGTCGACCAGCGCCGTGTCGATGCGTTCGTCCATCGTGCGCACGCGGTAGAACGGCAGCTCGGGATCGAACGACGCAACCTGACGCTGCACGGCGGCGGTCATCGCTGCGGGCGTGCCGGCTGTCTTGACCGCGAGTGTCATGCTGCGGCGTGGAGTCTGGGCGAAGGGGAAGTAGTACGAGCCGACGCGACCTGGCGGATCGACCATGGCGTGAAGCCTGGTGGTGGCGACGACCCCTACGACCTCGAGGCGAAGCGCCTTCGGTCCCGGGTTGGTCAGATCTTCGGCCGAGTCCGGTGCGATCAGGCGCCGGCCAATCGGGTCTTGATCACCCCAGAAGCGCCTGGCCAGCAGTTCGTCGACGATGGCCACCCTGGGCGCCGTGTCGGTGTCCGACTCGGTGAAGTAGCGCCCGCGCCGCAACTGAATGCCCATTGCCTCGAAATAACCCGGCGTGATCTCCAGACGGTTCGGTGCAATCACCGACTCGCCGGGCCTGCGCTCGTAGCCTTCCGCCAGGATGACGCTGTCGTTGAAGCTGTCCCCGAATGGAATCGTGGAAGTGGCTCCGGCGGCGACGACCCCGGGCAGACTCCGGACCGCGTCGAGCGCGCGGGTGTACAACGCGCGGAGCGCGGCATCGTCGGGGTAGCGCACGCTGGGCGCCGTGAGCGTGCCGGTGAGAACGCCGTCGGCGTGGAAGCCTGGATCGATTGCGAGCACCTGCCGGAAGCTGGTCAGCAGGAGACCGGCGCCGGCCAGCAGCACGAGGGCGGCGGCCACCTGCAGCGTGGCGAGCGTCCGGCGCACCAGCAGTGTCCCGCGGCTCGCCGTGCCGCTCCGTCCCTCTTCTCGCACGAGCGCGCCGAGATTCGCGCGCAGGACCTGCGCGACGGGGATGATCCCGACGATCAGCCCGACGGCCAACGACAGGGCGAGCCCGAACCCGACGACCGTGGGATCCATGCTGATGGCCTGGACGCCCGGAATGTCTTCGAGCCCCAGCCAGGCCGTGGCTCCGAGCAGGGCACGGCCGATAGCGAGACCGATCGCGCCGCCAATCAACGTCAGAAGCGTCGTCTCGGTAAGCACCTGCCGCGCCATGCGTCGCTCACCGGCCCCGAGCGCGTAGCGCGTGGCGAGCTCTTTCATGCGAGCGGTCGACCGGACCAGCGCGAGGTTCGCAATGTTCACGCAGCCGATCAGGAGCACGAACGCCACGCCGCCCCAGAGCAGGTACAGCGTGGGTCTGATCGTCCGCACCTGATGATCCTGGAGCGGGACGACGACAGTCCGGAAGCCGGCGCTCGTGAGAAGCTCCTTCGTCTCCGGAAACCGCTCGAGGTTGCGCTGGTTCAGTCGGTCGATCTGCGCCTGGGCTTGTTCGACCGTAGCGCCAGGCTTCAGCCGGCCGATGTGCTGCCAGCTGTTGTTGTGGCGGGCGTCGTCTGATTTCTCTTCCGCGGTGAAGGCGAGGGGCGTCCACAGCCGCACTTCCGGGTCGGCGAACTGGAACCCGGCCGGCATGACCCCGACGATCGTATACGGCTGGCCGTCGATGCGGAGATCGCGTGCGATGACGGCCGGGTCGCCGTTGAACACCCGAACCCAGAACGCGTGGCTCAGGACGACCTTGCGCTCGTTGCCAATCTCGCCTTCGTCATCGGCGAACGTGCGTCCGATCGCAGGCACGGCCTTCAGCACCCGGAAAAACGACGGCGTGACGTCGAGCGACTCGACACGCTCGGGCGCAACGTCCGCGCCGATCGTGCGGCCACTATCCCGGTACATGGCCTGCGTCTCGAACACGTCGGTCTCGCGCAGGCGGTCGTAATAGTCCGGGACGCCGGACGACGATCCTTCAGCCCCGGCATTCGGGTAGCTGTTGTACATGAGCAGCACCCGGCCCGGTTCGGGAACCCGCACGGGGTGCAGCAGCACCGAGTTGACGATGCCGAAGATGGCGGTGTTCGCGCCCAGGCAGATGGCCAGGGTGGCGACGGCTGTCAGGGTAAATCCCTTGTCCTTCCAGAGCAGCCGCGCGCCGAATCGGAGGTCCTGCAGCAGCGTGTCCATCGGGTCCCGTCCGGTCTCCAGGCGTTTTCAACCTTAGACGGAGCTGGCGCGCAGAAGTTTACCGACCGACCTGGCGCCGCTGCGCGATCGAGCGTGGCAGCCGACGGGCTCCATCGACCGATTGGGCGAGGCCGCGCCAGGGGTCTCTGACGACTCGCCGGTGGCTACGAAGGCAGTAGGCCGACGTTCAATGACTGCTCGATGGTTCTCAGGATGTCCACTTCATCGGGGCAGGCCAGCGTGACGGCGCTGCCGGCGAGCTCGGCGCGGCCGGTCCGACCCACCCGGTGGACGTAGGTTTCGACCGTCGCGGGGACGTCGTAGTTGATGACGTGGGCAATGCGTTCGATGTCGAGACCGCGTGCGGCGATATCGGTGGCCACGAGAGCGGAGAAGCGGCCTGCACGGAATCCCTCGACGGCGGCGGTCCGCTGGCCCTGGGTGAGGTCGGCGTGCAAGGGCGCACACCGGATGCCCGCGGCCGACAGGCGGCGCGCAAGACGATCGGCGCCGCGTTTGGTGCGAACGAATACCAGCTTCGGGCCCGACGTCTTGCGCAGGAATCCCGCGAGCCATGCCGGTTTCTCGTCTGCGGCGACCACGTGACCGACGTGTGTAATGGTTGTGGCCAAGCCGCTTTGACCGACCTGGATCATCCTGGGCGCCCGCATGATCTGCGAGGCGGAGTCCACCACATCACCGGTCATCGTCGCAGAGAACAGCAGGGTCTGCCGGCTGGCAGGGAGTGCCGCGACGATGCGACGGACGCTCGGCCAGAAACCCATGTCGAGCATGCGGTCCGCCTCATCGAGCACGAGCACCTCGAGACCTGCAAAGCGGTGCGCCTGGCTGTTCATGTGATCGAGCAGGCGACCCGGTGTCGCCACGACCACGTCAACCGGGGCACGCAGGCCACGTTCTTGCGCCGAGGCGCCGACACCGCCATATACGGCGACCGCCGACAGGCCGGTATGGTACGCCAGCCCCTGAAAGTCCTCTTCGATCTGGACGGCCAGCTCGCGAGTTGGCGCCAGGACCAGCACACGAGTGGACCCGCGGCGGCCTTCGCCGCCTGCGAGCAGGCGCTCGATGATGGGAAGCAGAAATGCGGCCGTCTTGCCGGTGCCGGTCTGGGCGCAGCCGACGAGATCGCGGCCTTCGCTGACCGCCTGGAACACGGCGCTCTGAATCGGCGTCGTGCGGACGAATCCCAGATCGCCGAGCGCCCGGTTCACTCGTGGGTCCAGCTTCAGACTCGCGAAATCAACGGGCGTGGCATCGTGCGGCGCCAGTTCGAACGGGGGCGTCCGCATGGGACGAGATTGCGTGATCGTGCGTGGTGAATGCTGCCGGCGTCGGGTTGGTTGTGAGCGGCGCGAGCGTTGTGAACGGGGTTGAATATTATGTGTTGCCAAGAAAGTGTCGATCATCCCTGACGCGTGATGTTGATTGAGCAGCGATCGACGCGCGCGTCATTCTTCCGCGTCGTCCTGCCAGTCGGCTCGGGGTTGTGGCCCGAGCCTGATGTCGGCGATGTCGGGATCCTCGTCCGTGCTCCTGCGCGGCGTCGCATCGCGGCGGGCCTTGGCTTCGAGCCGGCGCGCCGTCTTCTGCTTTTGCCGCTCGACTCGAGCCTTTTCTCGTTCGCGCTTCAACAGCGTCGGTCGCGAGCGGTTGGCCATGGGATCCTCCTTGCGCCTGCGCCACGTAAGGGATTGGAGCGGGCGTCACAAGGTTACGCCTGCGCAGTCGTCTTGCGAGTCCCCTTGCGCGCGGCTCGCCGGGGGCGTGAAGCCGGGGCTGGCTCGTCGGTCGCTTCGAGCGTGACCAGACTCGTCACGAACGTTCGCACGCCGTGCTGGTCGAAGTCGATAACCGTGTAGCGGTCGGTGACGTCGGTGATGGTCCCCGCGCCGTACTGCGGCTGACTAACGCGGTCGCCCTTGCCGTAGGCGCGCATGACGGCTCCTCTGGATGCAGACGGGTCCGGCCGGCACGGTGCCGTCGGACCCATCAAGTATATGTATGAGCCAGCCGCTACCAGCGCGGCTCGGAACGCCGATACCCGCCGCGCCCGCCGCCGCCGCCCGGGCGCCCGCCGCCGCCGCCAAACCCGCCGGAAGTCGGCTTCGGCCGTGCTTCGTTCACCGTGAGCGTCCGGCCTCCGAGCTGATACTCATTCAGATCGGTGGCGGCCTTCTGGGCCTCCTCGTCTGTGCTCATTTCGACGAAGGCGAACCCCCGCGCCCGGCCCGTGGCCATGTCACGCACGACGTTCACCGACTCGACCGCGCCGGATCGGCCGAAGAGTTCTTCCAGTTCGGCCTCGGTCGTCTGAAAGGGGAGGTTACCAACGTAGAGCTTGCGACCCATGTCTGACTCCTGCGCTCACTGCTTGAACGCGCCCCGCCTGTACAGCTGGCGACGGGTGATTTGAGGAAACTAGCCTTGAGCGGTTATCGCTCTGGCTCGACGATCACGTAAAGAGGAACGAGTCAGCGGAAGGGCTCGATCGACTCTGCGCGGGTAAGCGTGTGGGCTAGTCTTCCAAGACGGCGACTAGTATACGCCATTCCGGGCGCCGGACCAAGCGACAACTTGGACGAACCATCCCCGGAGGGGCGGCGCCTGTCGTCCGATGCCGGTGATATGCTCGCCGTCATGCGGCCTGCTGCGACATCCGGCGCCTTCGCTGCGCTCCTCGCCCTTGCGGCCGCTTCGACCCTGGCCCAGCAGCAGGCGCCAGCCCCATGGACGCTCGGTGAGCCTCAGATCCGTGAGGTCGTCGGCCGGGTGCGCGCGGGTCGTGACCTCACCCCGCGTGCCTGGCCGGGCGGGGCGCGTGTAGCGGTGGGTCTGTCGTTCGACTTCGATAACGAGACGATCACGCTGCGGGACGGCGGGGATTCGGTCTCGCAATTGTCCCAGGGTGAATACGGCGCACGCCGCGGTGTCGTACGCGTGCTGGCGCTGCTCGAACGGCATGGGATCAAGGCGACCTTCTTCGTGCCGGCGGTCAGCGCACTGCTGCACCCGGAAGCGATGAAGGCGATCGTGGCGGCCGGCCATGAGGTCGGCCTGCACGGGTGGATCCACGAGCGTAATTCACAGCTCGACGAGCCAACCGAGCGAACCCTGTTGACGCGGGCCTTCGAGACGCTGACCCGCACCACCGGCCGCCGGCCGGTCGGCATGCGGACGCCGTCCTGGGATTACAGCCGGTCGACCATCGCGATCGCGCGCGAGCTCGGTCTGCTGTACGACTCGAGCCTGATGTCCGACGACGCGCCGTACGAAGTAGTGGCTGGCGGTACGCCGACCGGCATCGTGGAACTGCCGGTGGAGTGGATTCTCGACGACGCGCCGTATTTCACCATGGATCGTTTTACCAGCATCCGGCCCACGATGAATCACGACGAGGTGCATGCAATCTGGAAAGGCGAGTTCGACCAGGCCTACGAAGAGCGCGGTCTGTTCATCCTGACGATGCACCCGCACATCGTCGGCCATCGCCATCGCATCGCCATGCTCGATCGGCTGATTCAGGAGATGACCTCGCGGCCCGGCGTCTGGTTCGCGACGCATGAAGAGATCGCGCGGTTCGTACGCGAGCAAGCCGGGCTCTCGGCGCCGGCGGTCACGCGAGTGCCATAGCCCTTCGGGTGCGTCCACCTTGTCTGTGCCGCGTCCCGGCAGTAACCTTGAATTGACCTGAGCCCGCAGGCGTCTTTCGAAAATCGCAGGAGAAGCCAGCATGACCAGCACCAATCGACGATTCGCTCGAGGCGCGGTGGCAGTGTTGCTCTTCGCCCTTGCTGCCGGAGTGGCCGCGTGCGCGTCAAGAAGTGTCAACGAAATCCTGGCCGATCCGTCGCGCTACCGCGACCGCGACGTCAGCGTCTCGGGCACCGTCGAAGAGAGCTTCTCCTTCGGCAATCGCGGCGTCTACCGCGTGTCCGACAGCACGGGCCAGCTCTGGGTCGTGTCGGACAAGGGCGTGCCTCGCAAGGGTGCGCGGGTCAAGGTGACTGGACGCGTGCGCGAGGGGTTCAATCTCAGCTCGTTCGGCGACCTTCTGAAGCTTCCAGCGGGCGTCGAGAGCGGGCTCGTGCTCGTCGAGAGCTCGCACACAGCCGAATAGTACCGGCCATTGCCGCCGGAACCAGCGGCCAGCCGACCAGGCGAGCGCGAGGCCGTCAACTGAGCCGCCGGTCGATCAGCCCTCGGCCGACGGGAGGTACCGATACATACAGGTATGCGCCGGTGTCGGTCGATTCTGTGGATGAGTGTGCTGGGACTCATCCCGGTCGCTCCAGAGTGGTCCGCCGGGCAATCCACGACCGGGCTGCAGGTGCAACACTGGGCCAGGGCTCTCCAGCCGGGTGAAGTCGTCCGTCTCACCGTTCGCGCGAGTGAACCCTTCCAGCAACTCGACGGCATGGCGTTCGAACGACCGTTCGGGTTCCATCCCGTCGGTGACGGTCTGACATGGGAGGCGCTGGTCGGCCTCGATCTGGAGGTGCCGAGCGGGTCGCACGTGCTCGAGATCCGGGCCGTGTCGTCGGGAGCCGCGCCAGTCACGGTGCTCCACGATCTGACGATCGTCGGGAAACGATTCGCGGTGAGACGCCTCAGCGTGCCCGAGTCGTTCTCCACGCCGTCCCCCGCCGTGCGTGAGCGCATCGAGCGAGAGGCGGAGCGGCTCGCGGCACTCTTTGCGGCCGAGGAGCGTGCGCGGGTGTGGCACGACGGGTTCATCACCCCGGTGCCGGGAGCCTCGACGAGCAGCTTCGGCCGACGATCGATCGTCAATGGCCAGCCTGGCAGCCCGCATCGCGGCGCCGATTTCCGTGCGCCGTTCGGCACTCCGGTGCTGGCCCCGAACGCCGGTCATGTCGTGCTCGCCGACGAGCTCTACCTCGCGGGCCGCACCGTCGTTCTGGACCACGGGCTGGGACTCTTCTCGCTTCTCGCCCACTTGTCGGCCATCAGTGTGAAGGAAGGTGACCGCGTCGAGCGCGGCGCGACCATCGGTCGGAGTGGCGCGACGGGCCGCGTGACGGGCCCGCACCTGCATTGGGGAGTCCGGTTGACGGGCGCCAGCATCGATCCGCTGGCGCTGATGGCGGCCACGCGCCGTGCGCCGTGACGGTGACCCGCCCTTTACGATTCTTCCGGCCTGTGCTTCTTGAGAACCGCGAGATGCTCCCGCACTTCGATGCGCGCGCGCACGAAGTCTCCGTGTTCGATCCGAAGCTCGCGGCTGATCCCGCGGATTTCGTTGTCTTCGGCGGTTCCCACCGAGTCGTCGGCGGCCGCGAGCGCAAAGAGGCAGCGCAGCAGGCCGAGGCGCTGAGCGTCGGTGGTGTGCGAGGCGAACTCACGCGTCACGAGGTAGTTGTGTGTGCCGCTGAACCGCTTGACCTCGCCGAGCGCGAGCGCCACCACGGCTGCTGCTTCGGCGGCTGAGAGCTCGCCCTCTTCCGCGACCAGCCGCTCCATCAGCCCGGCTTCCGCATCGGCGAGGCGCGTATCCGCGCGCGCGACCCGGCCCAGCAAATAGGCGAATGCGGCGACGTAGCGGGCCCGTTCGTTGTCCAGGCCCTCGAGCAGCTGACACACCGAGTCGAGCACCTCGGGATCGGCTGGCGATGGTTCCAGCCCGACCCAGCGCAACACGTCCCACCCGCGTGCCATGCTCCCGACTCTCTCAGATCACGCCGTAGGCGTGCAAGCGGCAGCCGGCTAAAAACGCGGCCTCTCTTGACGGGCCGTCGCGGACTCATGTACAAATAGGGCTGATGTTCGCCGGGCTTTCGCGGGCCATTTGCTGCTGTTGTTGTTGTACGACCCACATGGGTCGGGGCCCCGGAGTCTATGGTGCGCGGTCAGTGTTAGACGTCCTGTAAGTTCGAGTTCAGCGAAGCGACCAAAGGCCCGAGAGGTTCCAACCTCTCGGGCCTTTTTATTTTTGGCAGCGCAACGCGTGCGGGCGCGAGTCAATCAGATGCGAACCAATTCTCAGGACGAACGCTTCGAAGTGGTGAAGGTCAACCCGCTCGTCAGGCTGCGCGCGGCGGATGTCTGGCAGCACTTGCGAGAGCACGACGTGCCTTTCAACCCGCTGCACGAGCGGGGCTATCCGAGCATCGGGTGCATGCCGTGCACGTCGCATGTGGCCGAGGGCGAAAGCGCGCGCGCCGGACGTTGGCGCGGGTTCGAAAAGACAGAGTGCGGGCTGCATGTTTCGCCGGTGCGGCCCGTCGGAGCTGAATCGCCGGCGTGATGAGCATGGCTTCACACATGGAACTGCCGTATCCGCTCTTCTTGAAGCTGTCGGGTCGCCGGGTGCTCGTCGTGGGTGGCGGGCCGATGGCGGACTCGAAGACGGCATCGCTTCTCGAGGCTGGCGCCGATGTTACCGTCGTGGCGCCACGCCTTTGCACAGGTCTCGCGGCGAGGCCCGTCCAGATCAGACGGCGCCGTTTTCGCGCCACCGACCTGGACGGTATGTGGCTCGTTGTCGCCGCGGCCCCGCCCGCAGTGAACCGCCGGGTCGCCCGGCTGGCTGAAGCGCGGCGCCTCTTCGTGAATGCCGTGGATGACCCGTCGCATGCCTCGGCGTATGCGGCCAGCGTGCTGCGGCGCTCTGGTGTCACGGTGGCCATTTCGACCAACGGCGAGGCGCCGGCGCTGGCCCGTCTGCTGCGCGAGGGTATCGAAGAGGTCATTCCCGAAGATCTCGAGCAGTGGATGACGCATGCCCGGGCGCTTCGTGGCTCCTGGAAGGGGCAGAGCGTGCCGATCGATCGAAGACGCCATCTGTTGCTCGACGCCATCAATCGCCTGTATGAGAACTGACACCCGCCGGGCGCGTCGCTCTGGATTCGTATCCATCGTGGGTGGCGGACCAGGCGACCCGGGCTTGCTCACCAGAAAGGCGGCGCTTCGCCTGCGGCAGGCCGACCTCGTGCTGTACGACGCGCTCGTCGGACCCGAGGTGCTCAAACTGGCTCGCCGCGCCCGCCGCTTCTTCGTGGGCAAGCGGTGCGGCCGCGCGTCGATGACGCAGGACGCCATTCACCGGCTGATGATTCGAGCGGCGCGCCGCGGTGAGCGGGTCGTGAGGCTGAAAGGCGGCGATCCGTTCGTGCTGGGCCGCGGTGGTGAGGAGGCTCTCGCGCTTCAGGAGGCGAATGTCCGTTTCGAGATCGTGCCCGGCGTGTCCTCGGCCATTGCCGCGCCGGCCCTTGCCGGTATCCCGGTGACGCACCGCGGCGTCGCGTCGGCGTTTCTGGTCTTGTCCGCGCACGGCGAGGACACGTTCCGTCCCCTGGTGGCCGCGATCGCCCCACACTCGATCACGGTCGTCGTCTTGATGGGTCTGGGTCAGCGGCGTTCTCTGGCGGACGCGATGGTCGCGCGCGGCTGGTCGGGTGAGACGCCCGCAGCGATCATTCGCGCCGCCGGCACCAGTGAGATGGCGGTCTGGGTCGGCACGCTCGACGGTTTGGGCTCGGCGCCGATCGATGACGCCTCCTCGCAGCCCGGAACGATGGTCATCGGCGACGTCGTCGCCGTGCGGGCCCGTGTCGCCGCCGGCTTGTCGCTGGACGGAAGGTCTGATGCGGTCGATCCCCTGGCAGGGGACAGCGAGTACCGCCTTGGAGTGGCTGAGAGGTGAGTGATGTCGGCAATGGATGATCCGCGCACGCTCGGACGCACGCGACTATCGTTTGCGAACGAAGGAGAGATCGACGAGTTCGTGGCGATGCTCGATCGATTCGAGCGCGGCGACCTGCCGCCGGATCGCTGGCGCACGTTTCGTCTCACGCGCGGCACCTACGGGCAGCGGCAGACCGGCGACGTTCAGATGCTCAGGGCCAAGATCCCGCAGGGGATTCTGACGACCGCGCAGCTTCATGCGCTGGCGGACATCGCCGAGCGCTATTCGCGCGGTTTCGGCCACATCACGACCCGCCAGAACATGCAGTTTCATTTCATGAAGCTGCACGACGTGGAGCTCGCCATGCGGCGGCTCGCGGAAGCGGGGCTGACGAGCCGCGAAGCGTGCGGGAGCGCCGTGAGAAACATCACCGCATGTCCGTACGCCGGGGTTGCGCACGACGAGGCCTTCGACGTGACGCCGTACGCCGATGCGCTCACGCGCCACCTGCTCCGGCACCCGCTCGCGTCATCGCTGCCGCGCAAGTTCAAGATCGCGTTCGAGGGCTGCGTCGAGGATCACGCGATGACCTCGATCAACGACATCGGCTTCCGCGCCCGCATCATCGAGGTCGATGGGGCGGACGTGAGAGGCTTCCGTGTGACGGCTGGCGGCGGTACCTCGATCATGTGCAAGAGCGGCGGGCTCCTCTACGACTTCCTGCCCGCAGGCGAGATCCTGGAGGTCGCCGAGGCCATCATCCGGGTCTTTCACCAGTTCGGCGACTACGAGCACAAGCAGCGCAACCGCATGAAGTTTTTGATCAAGACCCTCGGCTGGGATGGGTGGCGGGCGGAGTTCGAGCGCGCGCGTCACGCGATTCGGGCAGAAGGCGCGCCTGAGCTCGCGTTCGATCCCGATGGGCCGCCCGTTGAAACCGCCCCTGACTGGGCCCTGCGCCAGGCGCCTTCGACGACGGAGGTGGCCGCGCGGGCCGAGTCGGCTCGCGTGATCGGACCGGGCCTGGTGCCGCACGTCGGGCGGACGCTGCCGATCGTGGATGACGGCTTCGAACACTGGGTCGCCACCAACGTCCGCGCGCAGAAGCAACCCGGGTACATGCTGGTGACCGTCACCGTGCCGCTCGGCGATTTGACCGGCGAACAGATGCGGCTGCTCGGCGATCTCACGGAGGCCTTTGCCGACGGCACCGTGCGCACCACCCAGAACCAGGATGTACTGCTTCGATGGGTGCCGAAGTCCGCCGTGCTCCCGTTGTACCGGAGGCTCGTGGCCGCGAATCTGGGACTCGGCGATGCCAACACACCGGCCGACGTCGCGGGCTGTCCCGGTGCCGAGTCGTGCAAGCTCGCGGTGACGCAGTCACGGGGCCTGGGGCGGCTCCTGTCGTCGCATCTTCAGGAGAGACCCGATCTCGTTCGGGCCGCGCCGGGACTGTCGATCAAGAATCAGCGGGTGCCCGAACGGCTGCGGTCAGCATCACATCGCCGGCATCGGCTTTCAGGGCAGCGTCCGCAAGGTGGCCTCGCGCGTCGTTCCCCAGTACTTCCTGATGGTGGGCGGCGGCTTCGACGAAGACGGCGCGAAGTTCGGCCGCCTTGTCGCGAAAATTCCGGCGCGCCGCGCGCCAGAGGCCGTCGAACGGCTCGTCGGCCTGTACGGACGCGAGGCGCTCGAAGGGGAGGCGCCCGACACGTTCTTCCGCCGCCTCGATAGGGCGCGCCTCCACACGCTCGTCGCGGACCTCGAGGAGTTCGATCCGGCCGAGGCCAAACCGGAAGACTATGTCGATCTCGGCGAGGAGCACGAGTTCAGCCCCGATGTCCAGGAGGGTGAATGCGCCGTCTGAGGGCAGGCGCACTCGTTGGCATTCGGGCGGCGTTCTCGTGTGCGGCACCGACGGATCCTGGCTCGACCCCGTCGCAGGTCACGATACCTCAACGTCTCGTACGACCCCACGCGTGAGTTCTACCAGCAGATCAACCTGGCCTTTGCGCGGAACTGGCTTATCTCGGCCGGGCAGACCGTGACGATTGAACAGTCGCACGGCGGATCGGGCCGTAGAGCGCCATCGTGCGCTCGGGCTCAAGAGTGGCGATGACGTGTCGTGTTGGATCTCCAGACCTCTGAGGCGCGGCTAAGGCGACGGCAACACGGCGACCGCTCGCAGCGGTCCACCGCTGCCGCCACCGATCTTGATGGGCAGCGCAATGAGATGAAAACCGATCTCGGGCAGTCGATCGAGGTTCGCCAGATTCTCGAGAGCCGGGACGTTCTTCTCCATCAGCACGCGATGGGTCTCGAAGAGGGTCGATTGCCCGAAGTCGATGCTGGCTGTGTCGAGCCCCACGGCATGAACCGACCGCTCGGTCGTGAGCCAGCGCGCCGCGTCGGGATGAAGGCCGGGGAAGTGGAGGCGGGCCACGGCTGCGGGGCCGCGATCAGCCGTGCCGAGATACTTCACCGCGTCGGGCCACAAGCGGCCGAAGCCCGTTCTGAGGAGCACAATCGCGCCCGCCGGAATTCTTCCATGACGGCCCTCCCATTGCTCGAAATCGCTTCGGGTGACCTGATAGTCGGGGTTGGCGGCGGCATGGCTGGATACATCGACGAGCACCGCGGCGCCGATCAGCTCCTCGAGAGGAATCTGATCGACGGTTCGTCGGCCCTGAGCGAAATGAACGGGCGCATCGATGTGCGTGCCGCCGTGCTCCGAGGCCGTGAAGTCGTTCGCGGCATAGAAGTAGCCATTGTCGGTCATGCCCTCGGCGACCTTCTGTAGCTGGAAGGGCCGGGCGGTCGGCCAGAACAGCGTGTGCTCGTCGTAGCTGTACGACAAATCCACCAGCGTACCTGCCGGGAATGCGGCCGGCGAGGGATCGGGCGTTCGATCCGCGCAGCCGCCGGCGAGCGCGACGAGCGTGATGGCAACAAGGCGCGTCATGAGCACGGCCACTCCTGCAGAAAAGAAGGGGGTCGGCGTGGAATGCTTGATTCTCCCCGGGAGAAGGCCGCCACGCAACTCGCGTCGCCAATCGCTTGACACCCTCTGGCGGCTGAACTACCGTATCCAGGTGTTCGAGAGGGTTCACCACGCGCATCACCATCATCCCATCGAGGAGGCGGGGCGCGCTGTGGTGTAGCTGAACGACGAGCACAACACGGGTCGAAGACGACGCCCCGCTGCATCCGGCGGGGTTTTTTATTGTACGCGCCGGGAGAGCCTCTATGGATTACTCGAAGCTGAACGGACTCGTTCCTGCCGTCGTGCAGGACGATCGGAGCGGCGAGGTGCTGATGGTGGGGTTCGTCAACGCCGACGCCCTGGCGGAAACGCAACAGAGTGGCTTTGCGACCTTCTTCAGCCGCTCTCGCAACAAGCTGTGGATGAAGGGCGAGACGTCGGGCAACCGCCTGGCGATCCGCAGCATCTTCGTCGACTGCGACGACGACAGCCTGCTCTTCCGCGTGGAGCGGCTGGGGCGCGGCGAGGTGTGTCATACGGGCGAGCGGACCTGTTTCTTCCGCCAGCTCGACTTCGCCCCGCCGCCGTCTTCTGGTCCGGCACCGACAGGAGAGGGCGACCAATGAAGCTCACGCTCGGCATTCCGAAGGGATCGCTGCAAGAAGCCACGCTTCAGCTCTTCAACCGTGCAGGCTTCAACGTGTACGTCAGCTCGCGGTCGTACTTTCCAGCCATCGACGATCCGGAGCTCGAGTGCATGCTCATTCGGGCGCAGGAGATGGCGCGCTACGTCGACACCGGTGTGCTCGACGCCGGACTGACGGGTCAGGACTGGATTGCGGAGCACGCCTGCGCCAACGGCGGGGGGGCGGGGCTGACCACCATCACCGAGCTGACCTACGCCAAACAAACGTCCGGCAAGGTGCGATGGGTACTGGCGGTGCCCGAAGCGTCGAGCGTGCGAACGGCGTCCGATCTCGAAGGCGCCACCATTGCCACCGAGCTCGTTCAGGTGACCCGCGCGTACTTCGAGCAGCTCGGCGTGCGCGTCAAGGTCGAGTTCTCGTGGGGCGCGACCGAGGTGAAGCCGCCGGTCCTGGCTGACGCCATCGTCGAGGCCACGGAAACCGGATCGACGCTCCGAGCCAACCACCTGCGCGAGATCGCGACCGTGATGGAATCGACGACCGCCTTGATTGCCAATCGCGCCGCGATGAGCGATGCGTGGAAGGCCCAGAAAATCGACACGGTGGCCCTGCTGCTGCGCGCGGCCATCGCAGCCCGCGGGCGCGTGGGCCTCATGCTCAACGTGCGTCGTGCCGATCTGGCGCGACTTCTCGAACTGCTGCCTGCGCTTCGACGACCGACCGTGTCGCCTCTTACTGACGAGGACTGGGTGGCGCTCAACACCATCGTCGAGGAAACCAGCGTGCGAGAACTGATACCCCGTCTCAAGGCGGCAGGCGCGCAGGGCATCGTGGAGTACCCCTGAACAAGATCGTCATGTAAGGCTGGCGAGGACACCCAGGATGTTCCGGATTATCGAGGCCACGGATGGGAAGCGCATCGATCGACTGCTTCGACCGACGTCGAGCGGTCACGCCGCTGTCATGCGGCGCGCAGCGGCCATCGTCAGAAGGGTGCGCGTGCACGGCGACTCGGCGCTCGTGGCCTATGCCCGTCGTTTCGACGGGTTGAAGGGAGAGCTGGAGCTGACGAAGCGGGAGATCGATCGCGAAGCGGCGCGACTGCCGATGGAGGCCAGGCGGGCCCTGGGCCGTGCGGCAGCCAGCGTGGCTCGAGTCGCCGCGAGGCAGGTGCCCTCGGCGTGGCGGCTCGACACACGGCCGGGCGTCACGGTCGAGCAGCGCGTTCAGCCCTTCGAGCGCGTGGGTTGTTACGTGCCGGGAGGACGATTTCCACTTCCGTCATCGTTGCTGATGACGGCGGTGCCGGCCCGGGTCGCCGGGGTGTCGACGATCGTCGCGGCATGTCCCCGCCCGGATCCTGCGGTTTGCGCGGCCGCGCTCGAAGCCGGGGTGGCGAGGCTCTTCCGCATTGGCGGCGCGCATGCGATTGCGGCGCTGGCGTACGGAACGGCGACGGTGCCGAAGGTGCAGAAGGTCGTGGGACCCGGCAATCGTTACGTGACCGCCGCCAAGGCGCTGGTGTCGGGCGATTGCGGCATCGACCTGCTGGCCGGTCCCACGGAGATTTTCGTCCTTGCCGTCCGTGCGCCAGCCGACATCGTCGCCGCCGACCTCGTTGCGCAGGCCGAGCACGATCCCGAGGCGAGAGCCGTGCTGGTCACCTGGCGCCGATCGTATGCACGAACCGTTGCGGATGAAGTGAAGCGACAGGCCCACGGCACGCCGGCGGGAGTGGCGCTCGCACGACGCGGCGGGGTCGTGCTGGCGCGAACGCGCCGGGAGGCGATCGCGCTCGTCAATCGCGCCGCTCCTGAGCACGTCTTCTGCGAGGACGACTGGACGGCCGAGCGCATCACGTCGGCGGGTACCGTGTTCGTGGGCGCGTCGAGCGCACCGGCGACAGGAGACTACGCGACCGGCTCGAATCATGTGCTGCCGACCGGCGGCGCCGCGCGCTGGCGCGGCGGCCTGAGCGCGGCGGATTTCGTCCGGGTCTACACCGTGCAGCGTCTCACCGCGGCAGGGCTTCGCGACATTGGCAGAACGACCATGACACTGGCCGCCGTGGAAGGGCTGGAGGGTCACGCGCGATCGATCGCCGTGCGAATCGATCGGAGAGGGTAAAGCGTTCATGGCGCGACGAGCGGCAATCAGGCGAACGACGCGTGAGACGCGAATCGAGGTGCGACTGAACATCGATGGTTCGGGCCGGTTCGATGTGCAGAGCGGCATCAGATTCCTCGATCACATGCTCGAGACCGTCGCACGCCATGGAGGATTCGACCTGCGGGTGCGAGCCGAAGGCGACCTCGATGTGGACCAGCATCACACCGTCGAGGATCTGGGGCTGGTGCTCGGGCAGGCCATTTCCGAGGCGCTCGGTACCCGCCGGGGAATTGCGCGCGCCGGGTATTTCGTCATGCCCATGGATGAAACGCTCGGCGTGGCGGCCATCGATTTCGGCGGCCGGCCGCATGCCGTCGTCGATTTGAAGCTTCGCGTCCGCCGGGTCGGCGATCTGCAGTCGGAGCTGGTGGCCGATTTCTTCGAGGGATTCGCCCTGGGGGCCAGGGCCAACGTGCACGTGAAGGTCCTCTACGGGCGATCCAGCCATCACCAGATCGAGGCCATGTTCAAGGCATTCGCCCGGGCGCTGCGCATGGCCTGTGCCCGCGACCGTCGCCTCGCGCGCACGCTCCCTAGCACGAAAGGATTGTTGTGATCGCACTCGTCGATTACGGCGCCGGCAACCTCACGTCGGTCAGGAGCGGCCTGGAATCTGCGGGAGCCACGGTCGCCCTGGCGCGTGAACCTGAGGATCTCGCCGGCGCCAGTGCCATCGTGATTCCCGGCGTAGGACACTTCTCGAAAACCCGGTCGCTTGACGACGTGTGGCGCCGCCGACTGACCGATCTGGCGGCATCCGGCCGCCCGCTCCTCGGCATCTGTCTCGGCATGCAGTGGCTCTTCGAGGGAAGCGCCGAAGAGCCCGACCTGCCGGGCCTCGGCCTGCTCCCCGGACGCTGCGAGCGCATCGCCGCGCGCGATCTGAAGGTGCCGCATGTCGGGTGGAATGCGGTCACCCTCTGCCGCGGCTCCGGCATCATGGCGGGAATCGAGGACGAGGCGTTCGTGTATTTCTCGCACACCTTCGCTGCCCCGATCGGAAACGATACGGTCGGCGTCACCAACTACGGCGGCCCGTTCGCGTCGGCCGTCGAACGCGGCACGCTGAGCGGTGTGCAGTTTCACCCCGAGCGTTCAGGCCGTGTCGGCCGCGCGATCCTGCAGAACTTCGTACGGGGGACCGAGGCGGACGACGACGCGCGCACGAGTCGAGAGGTGGTCGCTCGACCCGATCGCGTGTGCCGGCGGGTCATTGCCTGCCTCGACGTTCGCGACGGGCAGGTGGTGAAGGGGGTGAAGTTCGAGGGCCTGCGGTCTGCCGGCGATCCCGCGGAGCTGGCCGCCCGCTACGATCAGGAAGGCATCGACGAGATCGTCATTCTCGATATCTCCGCAACCATCGAGGGCCGTGCGACGAGGGCGGCGACCGTCGCAGCCGTCGCCGAGCGCATTGCCGTGCCGTTGACGGTCGGCGGCGGCATCCGTTCGGAAGCGGATGCGTGCGCGGTGCTCGACGCGGGTGCCGACAAGGTGAGCCTCAATACCGCCGCCCTCGACCGTCCCGACGTGCTCGCCAGCCTGGCCCGCCGCTACGGCAGCCAGGCGGTGATTATCGCGATCGATGCGAAACGCGGCCCCGCCGGCTTCGAGGTCTACAGCCGGAGCGGGCAACACGCCACGCGCCGCGAGGCCATCGAATGGGCACGGGAGGCCGCCGAGCGTGGCGCCGGCGAAGTGCTCCTCACCTCAATCGATCAGGACGGCACGCGCGAGGGATTCGATTGCGCACTCACTGCGGCCGTGTCGTCCGCGGTTTCAATCCCCGTGATTGCCTCCGGCGGAGCAGGAGGGCCGGGCGACTTCGTTCGCGTCTTCGCCGACGGACGCGCGGACGCCGCGCTCGCCGCGTCGATCTTTCACGATCGCGACTGGAACGTCGGCCGGCTGAAGAGTTACCTGCGCGACCATGGCGTACGGGTGCGGCTCTGATGCTCGTTCCCGCTATCGACCTCCAGGCCGGCAAGGTCGTGCAGCTGGTGCAGGGTGAACGGCTGGCCTTTCAGACTGACGACCTGGACGGATGGATCGCACGATTCTCGCGCTTTCCTGAAGTGCAGGTGATCGATCTGGATGCGGCCATGGGCCGCGCTGAGACAAACCGCGATCTGGTCCGGTATATCTGCGCGCGCCTTCGCTGCCGCGTTGGCGGAGGGATCCGGACGGTCGACCGTGCGAGAGCCATGATCGATGCCGGCGCCGTGAGCGTCATCGCCGGGTCGGCCCTGTTCCCCGGCGGTCGCCCCGATCTGGTCTTCGCGGCACAGCTGTCAGAGGCGGTGGGCGTGGAGCGGACGATCGCCGCCATCGATGCGAAGGGCGGATACGTGGTCGTCAACGGCTGGACGACGACCACGACGCTCGCGCCGATCGATGCCGTCCAGCATCTGGAACCGTACTGCGGCGGCTTTCTCTATACGCACGTGGACACCGAAGGCCTGCTCGGCGGCACCGACATGGATGCCGCACTGGCACTGCGCCGCGCGACGGGACGCCGCCTCACTGTCGCGGGCGGCATCAGTTCGCTCGACGAAGTCAATCGCCTCCACGCGGTCGGCATCGATGCCGTCGTGGGGATGGCGATCTACACCGGCCTGATTCCCCTCGATGCCTGACATGCTGCTCCGCGCCGTCGTCTTCGACTTCGACGGCGTCATCGTCGACAGCGAGCCCATGCACCTGGCGGCATTTCAGCAGATTCTCTCGCGTGAAGGCCACACGTTGTCCCGCGACGACTATTACGACAGATATCTCGGGTTCGACGACCGCGGCACGTTCAGACAGATCGCCAAAGACACGGGCTTCGTGCTCGACGAGGCGACGGTCGACCGCTGGATCCGCGACAAGTCCTCCATCGTCCTCCATGAGATGAGCACGAACCCGCGCGTGCTGCCGGGCGCGGTCGATTGCGTCGGGGCGCTGGCCGCGAGCGGGGTGGCGCTTGCGGTCGCATCGGGCGCGCTTCGGGCCGAGGTGCGCGCCGGCCTCGAGGCCATCGGACTCTTGTCCTACTTTCGCGTGATTGTCGGCGCCGACGACACCACGCACTCGAAGCCGTCTCCAGAGCCATACTCGGCGGCGCTTCGAGCGCTTGGGCTCGAGCCCCATCGGGCGGTGTCGATCGAAGATTCACCGGCGGGCATCGCGTCGGCCCGCGCCGCCGGCCTGCTCACGGTCGGGGTGACCAACACCTATCGTGCCCAAGATCTTCGTATCAGCCGATGTCGTCGTGGGGTCACTCACCGAGCTGACGCCCGCGCGCTTGGCAGGGTTTGTCGCGCGGCGGCTTCAGCGGCCTCTGTCCGATCCGTAGGCTCCGGTGTCCAGCCGGCGGCACCGGCGCGCACCTGTGTACCGATGCGATACCCGACAGTTGCGCTGCTGGGGTGGACAGAACAGGACCCTCAGCCAATTGGTCCTGTTACAAGTGGTCACCGCGGTCGCGCTTGGCCTCGCCTTTGCCCTGTCCACCTCGACTGGATTGCGGTGTGGGACGAGCCCAGCCGCGAGCCGAAGGAGGCAACGACGTGGTCACCATCCTGCTCGTAATCCTGGTGTTGATGCTTTTCGGGGCAATCCCGGCCTGGCCGCACAGCCGAAGCTGGGGCTATGGCCCCAGCGGCCTGTTGTCGGTGGTCGTGCTCGTGCTATTGATCCTGGCTCTGACCGGACGTCTCTAACTGGGAATGACGCTCTGGCCGCGGCGACCCGCGGCCAGAGCTGTTGTTCCTACCGGCGGCGCGCGGGTTGCGTTTTCCGGCTCGACTGGACGCTCGCCGTCGCGTGCTCGTTGTCCTCCGCTTCCGCTGATTGCTCGTCGCCGCCGGCCGCGCCGGCGTTGACGCCCTCCTCAGCGATATTGGACAGCTTCTGGTCGGCGGCTTTCTCCTCTTCCATGGTCAGCTCGAGGAGCGACGCCGCCTCGTCTTCGCCGAGAATCTGCGCCCAGGCGATTGCAGTGCCATACGCCGTGATCTCGTAATGCTCGGCTCGCTGCCCTGCGGCGATGAGGCAGGCATCGAGCAGCGGCCCTTCGTCGAACTCGTCGAGAATGTGCTTGCCTTCTTCGATGATTCCCGCGATGCCCGCGCAGTGCTTGCCGCTCACCTTCTCGTCGAGCATTTCGAACACGTCTTCGAGCCGCTGGACATGCTGCCGGGTTTGTTCGAGGTGTGACTCGAAGGCGTGTTGCAGATCGTCGTGCGACGCGGCTTTCATCAGGGCTGGCAACGCCTTGGTCAGTTGACGTTCGGCATCGTAGAGGTCGCGAATCTCATCCACGAACGCGTCCCGCAGCGTCTTCTCGTGAGCCATGGCCGTTCCCCTCTTTCCTTCTCTTGTTTATTGGTTCCACTCCGAGCGTCGGGCCCGGTTGATGCGCGTCGATCGACACGCAAGATGTTTGCCGCGAAGTCCCGACACGCCGCCGGCCCCGCAGTGGTAGGATCCCCGCTTGCGCTTCCCACCAAAGGAGCTCACATGAAACCCGAAGAGGCGACATTTCTAGCCGGTCAGCTGACCGGACTCATCGAGGGCGAGTTTCCGGCGACCTGCAAGGTGCTGGCGGCTGTGAAGGACGACACGCGCGACTACAGGCCGGACGACAAGTCGCGAACGGCGTGGGAGCTGGCCACGCATCTTGCGACGGGCGACATCTGGTTTCTCGACAGCATCATCGACGGTCGGTTCGAATTCAGTCCTGAGGCGGCCAAGCGGGCCGAGTCGGCTTTCGGAGACGTCGGCGCGGTCGTGTCGTTCTACAAAAAAACCCTGCCGGAGAAGCTGGAGACCATCCGCGCGCTTCCGGCGGAGAAACTGACACGCACGGTCGACTTCTTCGGGCTCTTCCAGTGGCCGGCTGTGCAGTTTCTGGGCTTTGCCAACAATCACAGCGTGCATCACCGGGGTCAGCTCGCCGCGTACCTTCGTGCGATGGGATCCAAGGTTCCGGCTATCTACGGCGGAAGCGCCGACGAACCGATGGGAAGTTGAGGACGCGATCGTCGTTGAGCTGGTCGATCACGATTCCCGGCCCATCGATTTCGATGGACTAGAATGACCGACGGGTTGCTATGAGCCAATCGCGCGGTTCCGATGGGCATGACGCGTCCGCCACGCCTCCGCTCGACGATCCGCAGTTGCGTGCGCTGCTCGACAAGCTGCCCACCCCCGCCTACACCTGCGACCTGGACGGACGGATCACCTACTTCAATCGTCAGGCCGAGGAGCTCTGGGGCCGGTCCCCGACGTTGAACGATGAGCGCGACAGGTTCTGTGGCTCATACAAGTTGTTGACCGGCGACGGCGTGGGCATTCCGCACAGCGAGTGCTGGATGGCGCTGGTTCTCCGCGACGAGCGAGACTACAACGGCCTCGAGGTTGTGATCGAGCGACCGGACGGCGACCGTCGCATCGCCCTGGCTCACGCCAGCCCGTTGCGCGACGAGCGTGGCGCCATGCTGGGAGCGGTGAACATCCTCGTGGACATTACGGAGTTCGCGGAAGCCGACCTGCGCAGGGTCCGCGGCGAGCTCGAGGACACCGACCGGCGGAAGAACGAGTTTCTCGCGGTTCTCGCGCACGAGCTTCGCAATCCGCTGGCGCCGATTCAGAGTGCCGCGCGGATATTTCGATCGCCTGCCGCCTCGGAGCGCGATCGGGAGTTCGCCAGCGATGTGATCGACCGCCAGGTGAAACAGATGGCTCGTCTCGTCGACGATCTGCTCGATCTGTCCCGCGTGACCAGCGGCAAACTCGATCTCAGGAAGAACCGTCTGGAGGTCGATCACCTGTTGCACGCAGCCGTGGAAACCAGCCGGCCTTTCATCGAAGCCGCCGGACAGGAGCTCTCCGTCAGTCTGCCGGCTGAGGCCCTCTCTCTCGACGGCGATCCCACGCGTCTTGCCCAGGTGATAGCGAATCTTTTGAACAACGCCGCCAAATACAGCGACCGCGGTAGTCGCATCGCACTCGCTGCGGAGCAAGAGGGCACCCACGTCGTGGTGACCGTGCGGGACACCGGGGTTGGCATTCCAAACGAGGTGCTCGGCCGCGTCTTCGACATGTTCATGCAGGTCGATGGATCGCGCGGTCGCTCCGACGGTGGGCTCGGTATCGGCCTGACGCTGGCCAAACGGTTGGTGGACATGCACGACGGAACGATTTCGGCCGCGAGCGACGGGCCCGGGCGCGGAAGCGTCTTCACCGTCCGTCTGCCGATCGCGGGCAGCCGGGCGCGTCGGAACGATCCAGGGCATGCTGCGTCCCAGCCTCCCGCCGGCGCGCCGTACCAAATCCTCGTCGTCGACGACAACGTCGATTCTGCCGTGGCATTCAGCGTGTTCCTGGAGCACTCCGGCCATCGGACTCGTGTGGCGCACGACGGGATTGCCGCGCTCGCCGTTGCCAACGAATTCCGACCGGATGTCATCCTGCTGGACATCGGCCTTCCGGGCATGGACGGACACGAGACAGCGCGAGCGATTCGCCAGCAGCCCTGGGCCAAGGAGCTGACCATCATCGCCACCTCCGGCTGGGGGCAGGAGTCGGACAAGCAACGCTCCCGTGATGTGGGAATCGACCACCATCTGGTCAAGCCCGTGGATCCCGGTGCTCTGATGCAATTGCTCGCGACGCTCTCGACGACAGCCGCGGCAGATCGCGGCAACCAGCCCGAGCGAGAGACGTCGACAGACTCTTCTCCGCACCGTCCGTTGTAGACCGTCGTCCCGCGACCTCATCCTTCGGCGTTCGTCGTGTTGCCGGTGTCAGCGGAGCAGGGAACACGCGCGCCCGGCCAGCTCGACGGGCCCGCTGGCCGAGCGCTGGCGTATCATGTGACGTTCGGCGCCTCGTCGCCGCGCCTTCATACATGGTCGGAGAGCAGATCTCTCACTACCGCATCGTGAGCAAGCTCGGCGCCGGCGGTATGGGCGTCGTCTACGAGGCCGAAGACGTTCGCCTGGGCCGATCCGTTGCGCTGAAATTCCTGCCTGATGCGATGGCCGAGGATCGGCAGGCCCTCGATCGCTTCGAGGTCGAAGCGCGGGCGGCCTCGGCGCTCAATCATCCCAACATCTGCACAATCCACGATATCGGCGAGCATCAGGGCCGCCGCTTCATCGTGATGGAGCTGCTCAAGGGGCAGACCCTGGCCGATCGGATCGGTCGCGGGCCGATGAAACTGCCCGAGGTGATCGAGCTGGGCATTCAGCTGGCGGATGCGCTCGACGCGGCGCACCACCAGGGCATCATGCACCGGGACATCAAGCCGGCCAATGTCTTCATCACCGATCGCGGTCAGCCGAAGATTCTGGATTTCGGGCTCGCGAAACTGACTCTGCAGCGGCGAGACGGTGTGGCGCCGGGGGCCGCCGACGAGACGCGCGCCGACACCTCGCCCGATCACCTGACGATTCCCGGTCTGACGCTCGGGACAGTCGCCTACATGTCGCCCGAGCAGGCTCGCGGAGAAGAGCTGGATGCCCGTACCGACATCTTCTCCCTCGGCGTCGTGCTCTACGAGATGGTCACGGGCCGCCCGGCGTTCGGCGGCAGCGCGACCGCCGTGGTCTTCGACTCGATCCTGAATCGACCGCCGATCGCCCCCGTCCGGCTGAATCCCGACGTGTCGCCGAGGCTCGAGGAAGTCCTCAACCGTGCGCTCGAAAAGGATCGCGCGCTGCGGTATCAGCACGCCTCGGATCTCTGCGCGGACCTGAAGCGGCTGCGGCGCGACTCCGACTCGAAGCGTCCGAGCGCCGTCGCGGTGCCGGCGTTTCTGGGCGCCGGCACCGACATGTCACGCGGCCCAGCGGCGCTCGAGTCCGTCCCGGCATCACCGACTGTGCCTGCGGCCACCGCCGGCGAATTCAGTGGGCGCAAGCGCGCGATGTTCCGGATGGGACTCGTGGCCGCGTTGCTGGTGGTGCTGGCGGCCGTGCTGCTGTTTCGCAGCCGTGTCCGTCAGGAGCCAACGTCCCAGGTAGCCACGCCACCCGAAGCGTCTTCACCCGCGCCCTCTCCGGATGTGACGGCCGATCTTGCTCAGGCCTCGCGAAGTCTCGCGATGCGCGACTTTCCGGGTGCGGTTGCGCAGGCTGAACGGGTCTTGCGGGTCGATCCCGCCAATCAGGAAGCACGCCGCATCGGCGAAGAAGCGGGTTGGATGATGGCGCGCTTCGACGATGCCGTGGGACATGCGAGGCGGCTGCTTCAATCGGGAAACTCACAGGAAGCGGCGAAGGCGTTGGCCGAAGCGGCCGCGATATCGCCCTCGAGCCCCCTGATCGCGGAGCTCTCGGGTCAGCTCTCGAGCCGGCTCGCCGAGGACGTGCGCCGTCAGGCTGCGGCCGCCGAGCAGGCGGTCGAGCAGGCGCGGCGTGCGGCGATTGCTGCCCAACGGCGTGCGGCGGCCGAAGCGCAGACGGTGGCGCCTCCTCCGTCGCCGACTCAACCTCCGCCGCCGACCGAATCGGTACGCCGGCCACCGGTGGCCGAACCACCGCCAGCCGAGACGCCACCCTCGCTGCCGCCAGCCGCCGAGCCACCGAAACCCGAGCCGGTCATCCCCAAGCCCGTGGCTCCCGCGCCGCCCCGAGTGGAAGTGCCGGCCCCTGAATCGGCGGTCGACGTCAGAGCGGCCGACGAGCGCGCCATACGCCAGGTGCTCTCGACCTACGAGCGGGCGATCGAGCAACGGGATCTGGCGCTCTTTCGATCCGTCAAACCCAATCTGTCCGGTCTCGAAGAGTCGCGGCTGCGCGAGAGCTTTCGAGCCGTGCGCTCACAGCGGGTGGAACTTCAAATCCAGGCGATTGACGTCCGAGACAACCAGGCCACGGTCAGGATTACCAGGCGCGACACGATAGATGCCGACAGCCGCCAGCGTACCGTCGAAAGCCGGCAGACGATTGCCCTCGTCAAGACCGACGGACGCTGGGTGATTACCAGCATCGGAGGGTAACGTGCGCGTACGAGTGCTGCTCTTGTGTGTGGTCGTGCTCAGCTTCGCGTCCGGGACGTCGGCCCAGGAGCCGTTCAACGTGGCGGTCCGCGTGGATCGGCTGGCCACGCTCTTCACGGATCTCTTCGGCCCCGAGGGCCTGGTCGTGGACAGCCTGCAAGTGCTGCCGTCCGGTGAGACTCATTCGGGACATTTCAACAGCGCTTTCGAGTCGGAGTTCGTGCAGTTCGGCACGGCGCTCACGAGTCAACTCGTGGCCGTCCCGCTGCCGTCGCCGGCGTCCGGTTTCACCTACGAATTCGATCCGGCGCTCGGCGTCTTCAACCGCACGACCCAGAGCTTTGGACCCATCCTGGCGGAGCGGGCCGAGACCATTGGCGCGGATCGCCTGTCGGTGGGCTTTACGTATCAGCATTTTCACTTCGACCGTATCGAAGGCCTGGACCTCGACTCGGTGCCGGCCGTCTTCACGCATGACGATTTCGAGCAGCGGGGCGGCCGCGAAGACGTCGTCACCACGCTCAACTCCATCGACGCGAACGTCAACCAGTTCACGGCCTTCGTTACCTACGGCATCAACAACCACGTCGATTTATCCCTCGCCATCCCGCTCGTCAGCACGGATCTGATGGTGGTCTCCGACGCATCGATCCAGCGGATCGGCACGACCGATCCCGCCGTGCATTTCTTCCGTGCCATCGACGGCGAAATCGGTGACCACCGCCTCTTCACGGCATTCGGCAGCGCCAATGGCATCGGCGACATCACGATCCGTGCGAAGGGCACGCTGCACAAGACCGAGCAGCATGGCTTCGCGGTCGGACTCGATTTGCGTCTCCCGACCGGCGACGAGGACAACCTGCTCGGCACGGGTGCGCCCGGCATTCAACCCTTCGCGATTTGGTCGGCCACCTACGGTCCGTTTTCACCGCACGCGAACCTCGGCTACCAGTGGAACGGCTACTCGATTCTGGCAGGCAACCCCTCGACGGGTGAAGAAGCCGACCTGCCCGACAACGTGGCGTACGTCATCGGGGCCGACGTCGGCCTGAATTCGCGCTTCACCTTCGCCCTCGATTTCCTCGGCCGGGTCATCATCGATTCGCCGAGGCTCGTGACCCAGGATTTTCTCGCGCTCGACGGCGAATCGGTGTTCCCCAACGTCACCTTCGAGGACAGCACCTTCAACGAGCTCACGGGCACCGTCGGCTTCAAGGTGAACCTCGTCCAGCAGCTGCTCGTGGATTTCAGTTTGCTCTTCCGCCTCGACAACAACGGCTTGCGCGACAAGACGACGCCCCTCATCGGTATCGAGTACTCCTTCTGAACCGGCTGCGCGCTCTACCAGCCGCGATGGTCGCCCCGCTGAGCACGAATCGTGCAGGGCGACACGCTGATGCGCGTGCTCGTTGCGGGAGCAACCGGAGCAATCGGCAGACCCCTTCTTTCGCGGCTGCTGACGTCGGGCCACCACGTCATTGGTACGACGCGCATGCCGCAAAAGGTTCCCCAGTTGCGAGCCGACGGCGCCGAGCCGATCGTCGTCGACGTGCTGGATGCGGCCGCCGTCTTGAGCGCCGTGATGTCGGCGAAGCCGGACGTGGTGGTTCATCAGGTGACGGCGCTCTCGGGGATGGTGAACTTTCGAAGGTTCGAGGCCGGGCTGGCGCCGACGAACCGGCTCCGCACGGAGGGGATCGACAATCTGCTGCGCGCCGCCCGTGCCGGAAATGCGACGCATTTCGTGGCGCAGAGCTTCACCGGCTGGCCGAATACACGCCAGGGCGGTCGCGTGAAGGTCGAGACCGATCCCGTCGATCCGACGCCTCCCGCCTCCATGAGAAGCACGCTCAACGCCATTCGCTACCTCGAGCGCGCCGTTCTCACCAGGCCGAACCTCACCGGCACGGTGCTCCGGTACGGCGCCTTCTACGGACCCGGCACCGGCTTGGCTGCTGATGGCGACATCGTTCGCCTGATTCGCCGCCGGATGTTTCCGATCTTCGGAGATGGCGCCGGCGTGTGGTCGTTCGTCCATGTCAACGATGCAGCCGAGGCCACGGCAATGGCTATCGAGCAAGGGCGCCCCGGCCTCTACAACATCGTCGACGACGAGCCGGCGGAAGTGTCGGTGTGGCTGCCAGAGCTGGCGCGGGCGCTCGGAGCCAAACACCCGTACCGTCTGCCGGCGTGGCTCGGCAGGCTCGTGATGGGGGAGGCCGGGATGTCGCTGATGACGCGCGTGCGGGGATCGTCGAACGCCAAAGCGAAGAACGAGTTGGGCTGGCGGCCGAACTATCCGAGCTGGCGCGAGGGGTTTCGACGCGGCCTGGCCAGTTGACGCGTGGAGCGGGCAGCACCGGTCGAGCGGCGGCCATTCATTGGTCGCTTACTGTCCTGACGGAAGGTTGGCGGGCCCCATCCCTTTGTAGGTGAATTTCTGCACTCGCTTTCCCTCGTAGGTCTCGGTGATGTACAGATTGCCTTTCGAGTCCACCGCCAGGTTGTGCGCCCCGTAGAACTGGCCCGCCCACCGGCCCGCGCTGCCGAACACGCTGACGACATCCAGGGTGTCGCGGCGGAGAATCCGCACCCGCTGGTTGGTCCCGTCTGGCACGAACAGGAATGTCTGGTCGGGGTCGATCGAGAACCCGATATCCCACACGGATCCGCTGCCCAGCGTGTGTTTGGCGATGAATTTCTCTTTCACGAAGGTCCCGTCTTTCCGGAACACCTGAATCCGATCGTTCGTGCGGTCGCACACATACACGAGGCCATCGTTCGCGATGCGGACGGCGTGCACGATGCGGAACTGCGGTGCAGGCGGACCGTCCGGATCGTACTGGCTCGGGCGGTTCTCGTGCTGGACGGCGCCGCTGAAGGGGGCCGGAAGCTTCTCGCCCGCGCGCTCGAAGTAGGTATCGTCGGGCCGGTGGCCGTAGGCGCCCCAGTGCCGCTTGTACGCGCCCGACGTGGCGTCGAAGACAATCACGCGGTGATTGACGTAGCCGTCCGAGACGTACAGCTCGTTGGTCTCGCGATCGATGACCATGTTCGATGCGCCACCGAGGTTTGCGGTGTCGTTACTGCCCCCGTTCTGACCCTGGCGGCCGAGCTGCATCACGAAGGCGCCCTGTCGGGTGAACTTGAGGACCTGGGCGTCGGTCGGGCCGCCGCCGCCGAGCCAGACGAAACCGCTGTCGTCCGCATAGACGCCATGCTCCAGTTCGGGCCAGTCGAACCCCGGTCCCGGCCCGCCCCAGGCCGACACGACCGAGCCGGATGAATCGAACTCGATTACCGGCGGAGCGGCCCGCCATTCCGAGCGCGTCTCATTGGGCTGAAGCGTCTTCGGCCGATGGGTGACCCAGATGTGATCACTGGAATCCACGGCGACACCGACGACTGAACCGACGAGCCATTGGTTGGGAAGCGGCTTCGGCCAGGCCGGGTCCACCTCGAAGACCGGCACGAGGTTCTGCATCGCGATGGTCGACTCCTCGGTCCCTCCGATGAACAGAGCTATTGGGGCCCAGACGGCGATCGCCAGGAAAATCCGCGACGGAGTCATGACCGTCGGCCACCGCGGCGTGCTGACCCGCCAGCAGGAAGGTTTCCACCGTGTTCGAGCAGCCGTGCGACGGTGTCGATGAGTCCGACCGCGTCGAACGGCTTGGCGTGATAACTGTCGAACCCCGCCGCCAGCGCCGCGGCGCGATCCTCCGGACGGGCGTAGGCTGTGAGTGCGAGCCCGATGATTTTCGGATAGGTCGCTTTCACTTGCTGTATCAGATCGTAGCCGTTTGCCCCGGGCATGCCGATGTCGGCGATGAGGACGTCGACGGCTTCGCGCGACAGGATTCCCGTCGCCGCGGCGACCGAGTCGGCTTCGAACACCAGAGCGGCTTCACGCTCGAGCAGAATCCTCAGCACGTCGCGCGCGTCGTCGTGATCGTCCACGATGAGAATCCGGATCCCGGAGAAAAGACCGACGCCGACCGATGCGATGGTGGCCGGGTCGCTTGAAACAGGCGCCGGGAGCGAGTGCGACGGGAGCGGCAAGCGGATGACGAAGGTGGCGCCGCATCCGTTGCCGTCGCTGCGCGCCTGGATCGAGCCGCCGTGGCGCTCGACAAGATAACGCGCAATCGCGAGCCCGAGACCCAGTCCGCTGTGCCGCCGTGTGGCACGACTGTCGCCCTGGCGGAATCGATCGAAGACGAAGGGAAGAAATTCTGGCGCGATGCCGACGCCGGAGTCCTGGATGTCGAGGGCGACCCACTCGTGCCCGGCCGAGCAGCTCAGATGAACGCGCCCGCCCTTGGGCGTGAATTTCACCGCATTCGACAACACGTTGTAGAGCACCTGCTGAAGCCGCCGGGCATCACCTTCAATGGTTGGAATGTCGCCATCGACGGTGTTCGTCAACTGGATCTGTTTGGCGAGCGCCTGGGGGCGCACGGCGTTCAGTGCGCTCTCAGCCATCTGCGGCACGAAGATGGGGGAGCGCGCGACATCGAGCTTGCCGGCGATGATGCGCGAGACGTCGAGGATGTCCTCGATGAGCTGAGCCTGCAGCCGCGCATTGCGTCCGATCACCTCCACCGCCTCGGCCGTTCGCTCTGGAGGCAGCTCGCCGGACTGAAGCATCTGGACCCATCCGACGATGGCGTTGAGCGGTGTGCGCAGCTCGTGAGAGAGGACGGCCAGGAAATCGTCCTTCAGCCGGCTGGCTTCGTGCGCCGCCTCGAGCCGCTCCAGCTCCGCCTGCTTGCGGCGCGTCACGTTCATGCAGACACCCGTCATCCGTACCGGTTGACCGTTCGCATACTCGACACGCCCCTTGCCCTCGACCCAGCGGATGCTGCCGTCGGGCGCCACGATGCGATACTCCACGTCGTAGGGCGTGCCGTCCTGGACCGCACGCTGCAGTGCTGCGATGACACGATCACGGTCGTCGGGGTGAAGCTCGCGCTCGTACGAATTGAAGGCGCCATCGAAGGATCCCGGTGGCAGGCCGTGAATGCGCTCCAGGTTCTCGGACCATTGCACGGTTTGCGCGATCAGGTCCCAATCCCAGGTGCCCATCATCGCGGCGTCGAGCGCAAAGCGCAGCCGCTCGGCGCTTTGACGGGCATGCTCTTCGGCGCGGGTGCGCTGGACGGAGAACGCCACCTGGGTCGCGATCATTCCCGCCAGTTCGAGATCGGCATCCGAGAGCGTTGTCGGCTTGTCGTAATAGAGCATGAACTTGCCGATGACGCGCCCCGCGTTCAGGAGCGGCACGAACGCCATGGCCGCAATCGACTCGGCGCGCAGCACGGGAAGATAGGCCGCGAGCGAGGGATCGGCGTTCACGTTGCTGACGACGATGGGCTGGGGGTCGGGTGTATCGGGCGTCCAGGGCGTGTGGCCCTCGACGGCACGGCGGTACCCGTCCGACAAGCCGCGCCACGCCTTGAAGCGCATCACCCCGTCGGGATCGAACAGCAGAATGGACGCCCGTGAGACTTCCAGTCCGTCTTGAAGCGCGTCGAGCGCCGCGGTGTAGATGTCTTCGACCGTCTGCGTGCGGGCGATGGCTCGCACCAGCCCGAGGCACACGTTGAAGTCGTTTCGAACAGTTGGCATCTGCCAATTCTATCGCCTGGGCGCGATGTCAACCCTGGAGCGGGCGCCGGCGTCTAAGCGAGTATGCCCCACGCGCGGCCGTCCGTTCTGATCGCCAGTCTGGTCCTTGTCACCGCGGTTCCGGCCGCCGGCCATGAGCTGTCCACGTCCCGCGAGGCCGCCATCGGCGTCTCGGCAACTCTCAGCCGGTTCGTGCAGGTGGACGCTCGCCTGTATCGAGGCGAAGAGCCCGACTCGGTCGAGCTCGAAGCTTTGCAAAGGCTTGGGGTTCGCACGGTCATCAGCCTGCGTACCGACACGGCTGCCCGGGCGCGGGTCGAGGCCCTCGGGATGCGGTTCGTGCACATTCCCATCCCGCTCCGTCCGCTGACGTTCGGGGTGGCCGTGAATCGAACGACTATCGAGGAGTTCTTCCGCGTCGTCGACGATCCGGCAAACGGGATCGTGTACGTTCACTGCAGGCGCGGCGCGGATCGGACGGGCACGCTGATTGGGCTCTACCGCATCGCTCGACAGCACTGGGCCGCGGCTGACGCCTATCGTGAAGCGCGCGGACTGGGCATGCGCTGGTGGCTGTTCCGCGTCGAGGACCTCTTCGAGCGATTTGCCGCTCAGCCCGTCTAGCGCGCTCGCCACACGCCCGATCCCAACCCGCCAGGCTCGCCGACAGCCAACCCCGACAGACTTGATCTATCCTCAAGCGGCCCGGCGCACCGGGAGCACCTCCCTGAAACGGAGCGCACACGACGATGACAGCATCGACCAGTACGGCCCAGCCGTCCAGGTGGCGGCGCGAAGACTTGCTGATCGTGGGAACGGCGCTGACTATCGCCCTGGTGGCGGCGGTTGTGGCGAACCTCGCGGAAGCGCCCAAGGTGCAATCACTCGTCGGGCTTCTCGTGATTCTCGTCATCGCCTATGCGGCGTCCACCAACCGCGCGGCCATCGATCGGAGGACAGTCGCGTGGGGTCTGGGACTCCAGTTGCTGTTCGCCCTCCTCGTGCTGAAGACCACGCCAGGCCAGCGTCTGTTCATGTTCCTGGGAAACGGCATCAATCAGCTGCTTCAGTTCGGCAATGTCGGCTCGGCCTTCGTCTTCGGCCCGCTCGGCGACACCGCCGTGTGGCCGACGATCATGACCGCCGTCCTGGGCCCGGAGGGCGCACGCTACAGCGTGATGATTGCGTTCCACGTGCTGCCGACCATCATCTTCATCGCGGCACTGTTCGCGATTCTCTACTACCTCGGCGTCATGCAGTTCGTCGTGCGTGCCTTCGCGGTCGGGATGCGCCGGGTCATGAAGGCCAGCGGAGCCGAAACGCTGAACGTGGCCGCGAGCATTTTCATGGGGCAGACGGAGGCGCCGCTGACGATCCGCCCGTACCTGCCGCGCATGACGCGATCGGAGCTCATGACGGTGATGACCTCCGGCATGGCGCACATCTCGGGGGGGATCATGGCGGCCTACATCCTGTTCGGGATCGAAGCGCGGCATCTGCTGACCGCGGTCATCATGACGGCGCCCGGCACGCTGATGATGGCGAAGATCTTCGTGCCCGAGACGGACGAGCCCGAGACCATGGGTAGCGTGAAACTGAAAGTCGAGAATACGGACGTCAATCTGATTGACGCGGCGGGCCGCGGCACGACCGAAGGGCTGTCGCTGGCGCTGAATGTCGGCGCGATGCTCATTTCGTTCATCGCGCTCATTGCGCTCACCAATGCCGTGCTCGGAGTGGTGGGGCTCAGTCTTCAGCAGATTTTTGGCTGGGTCTTCGCGCCGCTGGCCTGGAGCATGGGCGTGACCTGGGCGGACGCGCCGCTCGTGGGCAACCTGCTCGGCACACGAATGGTGCTCAACGAGTTCGTGGCGTACTCGCAGCTCGGGCCGCTGAAGGATTCGCTGGACCCGCGCTCCTTTACGATTGCCACCTTCGCGCTGTGCGGGTTCGCGAATTTCAGCTCCATCGGCATTCAGATCGGCGGTATCGGCGCGCTGGCGCCCAACCGGCGACGCGATCTCGCCGAGCTCGGGTTGCGGGCGATGTTCGCCGGCACGCTGGCCAACTTCGTTACCGCCACGATTGCGGGATTCCTGCTCTGAGCAGAACGCTGCGCCTCGCCGCCACGCGACAGGTGCAGGCCGGATTGTGTACAATGCACATTTTTCTGGAGAACTCTTGGCGACGATCCTGCAAAACCTTCCGGTAGGCGCTCGAGTCGGCATCGCGTTTTCCGGCGGGCTCGATACCAGCGCCGCGCTTCACTGGATGCGCCAGAAGGGGGCCATTCCCTACGCATACACCGCGAATCTCGGCCAGCCCGATGAGGCCGACTACGACGACATTCCGCGGCGCGCGCGTGCCTATGGCGCCGAGCAGGCGCGACTCGTGGAGTGCCGGCCGCAGCTGGTGGCCGAGGGGCTCGCTGCCCTCCAGTGCGGCGCGTTTCACATCTCGACGGCTGGCATCACCTACTTCAACACGACGCCTCTCGGTCGCGCCGTCACCGGCACGATGCTCGTCGTCGCCATGCGAGACGATGACGTGCACATCTGGGGAGATGGCAGCACCTTCAAAGGCAACGACATCGAGCGGTTCTACCGCTACGGCCTGCTCGCCAATCCCGGCCTGAAAATCTACAAGCCGTGGCTCGATCAGCAATTCATCGACGAGCTGGGCGGCCGCAAGGAGATGTCCGAGTACATGCGCCGTGCCGGGCTCGAGTACCGGATGAGCGCGGAGAAAGCGTATTCGACCGACTCGAACATCCTCGGCGCCACGCACGAGGCGAAGGATCTCGAGCGGCTCGACACGGGCATCGCGATCGTCGAGCCCATCATGGGGACCGCGTTCTGGCGCGAAGGCGTCACCATCCGGCCCGAGACCGTGTCCATCCGCTTCGACGAAGGCTCTCCGGTGGCCATCAACGGCGTGGCCTACAAGGACGCGCTGACGATGTTCACCGAGGCGAATGCCATCGGCGGGCGCCACGGGCTCGGCATGTCGGACCAGATCGAGAACCGCATCATCGAGGCGAAGAGCCGGGGCATTTACGAGGCGCCAGGGCTCGCGCTCCTCTTCATCGCGTATGAGCGTCTCGTCACCGGCATTCACAACGAGGACACGATCGAACAGTACCGCACCAACGGTCGTCGTCTTGGACGACTGCTGTACCAGGGCCGGTGGTTCGATCCGCAGTCGATGATGCTGCGCGAATCGGCGCAGCGCTGGGTGGCGCGCGCGGTGACGGGCGAAGTCACGCTCGAGCTGCGGCGCGGCAACGACTATTCGATTCTCGACACGACCAGCCCGAACCTGACCTACAAGCCCGAGCGCCTCACCATGGAGAAGGGCGCCTCGGCGTTCTCACCACAGGATCGCATCGGCCAGTTGACGATGCGGAACCTGGACATCAGCGACACGCGGGAGAAGCTCCTCATCTACGCGAAGACGGGGCTGATCGCGCCTCCCGACCAGGATGGCGTGCCGCTCCTCACCTCCGAAACTGGTGACCCGGACGACGACTCTTCGGGAACCAAGGGATAAAAGGGTAAACCAGCACCAGTGATCGTCTCGATGCGAGTGTCGCTGCAGGCGGCGCTCTTCGTCCTGTGTTCCGTCGCCGTCGCTCTGGCGCAGGCTCAAATCGCGGCACCCAGCCCGCCCAGCGTGGTACGTGCCGAGCCGCTCGGCGAGGGCGAGACGATTGCCGTCGATGGGCGCCTCGACGAAGCCGGGTGGCTGCGAGCCGAGCCGGCAGCCGGCTTCCTGCAGCAGGACCCCGACAACGGTGCGCCGGTCACCGAGCGCACCGAAGTGCGCCTGCTGTTCGATCGCGAAAATCTCTATCTCGGCGTCTGGTGCTACGACTCGGAGCCCGATCGCCTGCTGGGCAACCAGATGCAGCGCGATCAGGACTTCGACGCCGACGACCGGTTCATGTGGGCCATCGACACCTTCCTCGACGGACGCACCGGGTACTTCTTCGAGGTCAACCCGTCGGGCGCGATGGGCGACGGGCTCGTCCGGCCCGGTCTGGGCGGCAACATCAGCGGGGAGGTCAACAAGTCGTGGGACGGAATCTGGCTCGCGCGCGTCCGGCGGACGGACGAAGGCTGGTTCGTCGAGGTGCAGATCCCGTTTCGCACGGTGAACTTCGATCCCAACGCCCAGGCCTGGGGCATCAACTTCCAGCGCACGGTGCGCCGCAAGAACGAGGAGAGCCTGTGGACCGGCCATGCCCGCAACCAGGGGCTGACCCGCATCTCGAGCGCCGGGAGGCTCGAGGGACTGACGAGCATCAGTCAGGGATTCGGGCTCGACGTCCAGCCGTTTGCCGTGGCCAATGTCAGCTCGGCGCCGGGTCGTGGCCGGCCCGCCAGCATCGGCGATGCCGATATCGGCGTCGATCTCTTCTACAACGTCACGCCGGGCCTGCGCTTCAACTTCACGGTCAACACCGACTTCGCGGAGACCGAAGTCGACGAGCGGCGCGTGAACCTGACGCGCTTCCCGCTCTTCTTCCCGGAGAAGCGCGATTTCTTCCTGGAAGGCTCGAGCTTCTTCGATTTCTCGAGCGAGCCGGGCAACGCCGTCGTCCCGTTCTTCAGCCGCCGCATCGGCCTCGATCCGAGCGGTAACCCGCAGCGCATCAACTACGGGGCCAAGCTCACCGGGCAGACCGGCGCCTACGACGTGGGTGTGCTGCAGGTCCGCACGGGCGACGAGGAAGACAACGGGCTCTTCGGCGAGGACTTTACCGTCACGCGCATCCGCCGTCGTTTCATGGCGCGCTCCTACGTGGGTGCCATCTATACGCGCCGCGCCGGTGACGAGACGTTACCCGAACGCCATACGGCCGGCACGGACTTCGAGCTGGCCACGTCCACGTTTCGGGGATCCGAGAACCTCGAGTTCAGCGGCTTCTTCCTCCATACAACCAATCTGTTCGAGGAGGGTGGGTCGGACGCTTTCGGGCTACGCCTCAGCTATCCCAACGATCCGCTGGTGGCGCGCGTGTCGTTCCGAGAGCTGCAGGAGCACTACGACCCGGCGGTCGGGTTCGTCGAGCGCCGCAACTATTGGCGCGTCAATCCCGTGGTCAACTACACGGTCAGGCCGTCCGATCATGCCTTCATCCGGCGGATGACCTTCGGCTTCAACTCCGAGCTCGCCTTCGATCTCGAGAACGAGCCCGTGACGCGCCGCCACGGTCTCACGGTCATGGATCTCGAGCTTCATTCAGGCGACATCGTCGTCTTCGCCGTCGAGCCGGACTTCGAGCGTCTTCAAGAGGACTTCGAGATCATCCCGGGCATCGTCCTGCCGGTGGGGGAGGCGTACGATTTCGTCCGCTACGTCACGGAGCTCAACACGGCGAGCCGCCGCAAGATTGCACTGACCGCGCGCGCGGACCTCGGGTCGTTCTTCTCGGGGGACCGCCAGGAATACGTGGCAGCAGTCACCGTTCGGCCGGCGGCGGGGTGGCTGATGACACTCGAAGCCGAGCACAACGAGGTTGATCTGGCGGAAGGGCGGTTCACGACCGACGTGGTACGCGCGGCCGTCAATACGCAATTCAGCCCGTGGATCTCTCTCGTCAACAACATCCAGTACGACACCGTCAGCGAGGTGCTCGGCTGGCAGTTACGCTTCCGGTGGATCACGCGCCCAGGCGACGACCTGTATTTCGTCTACACCCACAACTGGCGCGACGACGGGGGTTTCGGCACGCTCGATCGACGGGCCGCCGCCAAAATCGTTCGGACTTTCAGCTTCTGAGCCACTGGCTCCGGCTTGACAGTGCCCGGCAGGGCATGGGACGATCTCGTGAGATGTCAGTGGCCCGGACCTGCTCGTGTTGTCGCTGTAGAGCACAAGCCTTCCCGGGCCGCACTGTGTCCACATGATCGTGCACGGCTAATCGTTCAGCACGAACAGGTTTTCGCAGAGTTCACGGCCCGGAAGGCGCCCACGCTTTCCGGGCCGTTTCTTTTGAAGCGGCTGTTGCCGCAACAAGGAGCTCGATCATGACCACGCTGAGGCTGGCACCGAAGGGTCTGGCGGCCGGGATGCTGCTCTTCGGTACGGTCCTGACCGCTGGGCAGGACGACGCCCGCTCGCTCGCTGGACGTTGGGACGGCGTTGTCATGGCCAACGACGTGGAAGTGCCGTTCCCATTCGAGATTGTTGCAGAGGGTTCCGTGCTGAAGGGGTCGTTCCTCAACGGCGAACGGCGCATCACCTCGACCGCGAGCCGTTATGAGAATGGTGTCCTCTCCTTCACGTTCGGTCAGTACGCGTCCATGCTCACGGCCAACGTTCAGGACGGACAGCTGAGCGGTGAGTATGTGCGGGCGCGAGGCGCTCCGCTCCCGTTCCGGGCGATCCGTGCCGCCGCTCGGCCGCCACAACCCGCGGGGGACGTGCCGTCCATTGCCGGGACCTGGATCGTGACCGCCAAAAGCAACAAGGGCGAATCGGCGTGGCGTTTCATCGCGACGCAGAAGGGCGCGGATGTGACGGCAACCATCCTTCGCGTCGATGGCGACACCGGGACATTGACCGGCTCGTATCTTGACGGGCGGTTCGTGTTGGGTCACTTCTCGGGCGCCCGGCCGCTTCGTCTCGAAGTGGCGCCGGCCGAGGACGGCACGTTGACGCTCACGCAGAACGGGCAGACCGCGCTCGTCGCCGCGCGCGAAGGCGCCGCACGTGCGGCGGCCATTGGCACACCCACCGATCCGAGCGCGCACACGACGGTGAGCAATCAATCCGAGCCGTTCCGCTTCAGCTTCCCGGATCTCGGCGGGCAGATCGTCAGCAACACCGATGCGAAGTTCCGGGGCAAGGTAGTGCTCGTCAATATCAGCGGCAGCTGGTGTCCGAACTGCCACGACGAGGCGCCGTTCCTCTCCGCGCTCTACAAGAAGTATCGCGGCCGCGGGCTCGAGATCGTGGCGCTGTCCTTCGAGGAAGCCAATCAGCTCGCCAATCCGACACGGCTCCGGACGTTCATCGAAACCTACGGCCTCGAATACACGGTGCTCCTCCCGGGCGAGCCGGAGCAGCTCGCCGAGAAGGTGCCGCAGGCCGTCAACCTGAATGCGTTCCCGACGACCTTCATCCTGGGCCGCGATGGACGCGTGCGCGCCGTCCACGCGGGGTTCCCGAGCCCGGGCAGCGGCGAGTTCTACATCCAGGCCGAGCGCGACGTCACAGCCGAGGTCGAGCGGCTCCTGGCCGAGGGCGCGCCCGAATCGAACTGATCATGACCTGGCGACGAGCAGTGTCCGGCACGGCGGCGCTCACCTTCGCAGTGGCCAGCGTCTCGGCGCAGATCGTGCGTCCGCGGGCCGAACTGACGCCCGTGGTCGAATCGACTGACATCAGGGCCGGCACGACCGTGAAGGTGTCGCTGAAGGTGCGTCTTCCGAAGGACGTGCACGTGCAGTCGAACACACCCCGGGATCAGTCGCTCATTCCCACCGTGCTGACGATTGCGGCGAGCGAGGGCGTGACGGTCGGGCTCATCACCTATCCGCCGGCGACCGAACTGCAACAGCGGGGACGCCTTGAAAAGCTGGCCGTCTATGGACCGGAGTTCGAGGTCAAAGTGGAGTTGGCGGTGGCCGACACGGCGGAGGCGGGTGACCTGAAGGTTTCCGGTGAGCTTCGGTATCAGGCGTGCAACGACACCACGTGCTTTGCTCCCGCCAAGGCGGCAGCCGAGTGGACGCTGCGGGTGGTGAAGTCTGGGCCGTCCTAGGCGGGACAGCCTGTCTTACGGTGCGGCCGCGCCAGGCTTCTCAATCCGCCCGAACATGTGTCCGCCCGCCGCGCCGTGCTGCCATGTGCCGGAATAGCGGTCGCCAGAGAAGAACAGCCGCACGCTGAACGTGCCCATCCCGGGCATGTCGTAATCCGTCATCATGATGACGGGCGTATCCCCAATCCACCGCATCGGCACCGTGAAAGGCACCGTGACATCTGTGTCTCCATGGCGCATGCGGGCGTTGAAGCGCCACAAATCGTCGCCGATCTTCTCGACACTCGAGAAATCGTACCGGTCGGGCCGGGCCGGCTGGTCTTCGCGACCCGTGACGGTGAAGTAGCCGACGAGCGTCGCGCCGCGCATGCGCTCGCTGAACTGCCGCTCCAGATCGGTGAGTGATTCAGGGTCGACCGTGCGGCCGACTCCCATGCGTCCCGCGAGCCAGCCGCCCGAGAAGACGCCGACGAGGATCAGGGCCAGAAGGGCGAGCCAGAGCAGTCGTCGAGCTGTCATCGTCGACCTACCAGACCGCGCGCGCGGTCTCGGCCACCAGTTCCAGCTTGCGCCACTGATCGTGCGCCGTGAGCCGATTGCCTTCGGCCGTTGAGGCGAATCCGCACTGGGGACTGAGCGCCAGTCGGTCGAGGGGGACAACCTGCGCGGCTTCGGCGATGCGCGCGCGCAGCTCCTCAGGAGTTTCGAGTCGTGGCTTCTTCGAGCTCACGAGACCGAGCACCACGACCCGATCGTCGGGCACATGGCGCAACGGTTCGAACGTGCCCGAGCGCTCATCGTCGTATTCGAGCAGGAAACGGTGGAAGCGCGTTTTGCTGAACACGTGTTCGGCAATCCGATCGTACCCGCCGGAGGCGTAGAACATGCTCTGATAATTGCCGCGACAGATGTGAATGCCGAAGGTCATGCCGGCATGGCCGTCGATGATGGCGTTGTCGAGCTCGATGCACGCGTCGAGCATCCTGGCCGGATCGCTGCCACGCTGACGGTAGCCCTCGCGGATGGATTCGTCGAGCAGCGCCGCATACTGCGGCGCGTCAATCTGCACGTACTCGCAGCCAAGCCGCCGGAGCTCTTCGATCTCACGGCGCGTGAAGTCCACGAGGTCGGCGAGATACGCGTCACGAGTGGCGTAGGCCGCCGTCGACTTGTCCTTGTCGTAGTACGCGGCGGCCTGCTGGGCGCTCACGAGCGTCACCTTGACGGGGCGGCTCGTCCGGCCGCGCAGGTAGGTGAACTCCTCGACCGTCATCTGACGCCGCCAGCGGAGCTTGTCCACGACGACGGGGCGCCTCAACGTGAGCTGATTTCCCTGCTCGTCGTGGAAGGGAATGGCCCACCCGGCGAACTTGTCGAAGCCTTCGAGCGACTCGATCAGGTGGCCGAAGAAAGCGTAGCGACGCTGTTCGCCATCGGTCACGACGTCGAGACCGGCGGCTTCCTGAAGCGTCACACTTTCGCCGACGGCGCGATCTTCGATCTTCTTGAACTCGGCCGGCTCGAGCTCGCCGGCCTCGAGACGCGCACGCGCCTCGAGCAGGTACGGTGGACGAAGCAGACTGCCGATGCCCTCGCTGCGAATGGTGGTCACGCCGGATCCTCGCGGAGGCGCCATCCTAGCATGCAGCGCGCCTCCGATGGATCGTGTAGGACCGGCGGGCGCGAAGGTTTGTCTTGACTCCGGGCCGTCGACACGACTAATTACCAGTCACTCATGCAACGCCCGGATCCGCCGTTGCTCTATTCCGATTATCGAAGCACCCGTCACCGCGCGCCGCTGCTTGCGCCGGTACCCATCACCGTCGGCGCTGACGAGCTCCACGCGCCAGTCTTCGATCGGTCGCTCTTCTCCAGCGCGGATGCCGACTTGACCCGCCAGTCCTCAGGCGAGCCTCAGGGTCAGCGCATCGTCGTGGCCGGTCGGGTGCTCGACTCGGACGGCCGGCCGGTTCGCGAGTCACTCGTGGAAATCTGGCAAGCGAATACGGCGGGCCGCTACGCGCACGACGCGGACCAGCACGACGCCCCGCTCGATCCGCACTTTCGGGGCTTCGGTCGTACGCTGACGGACCGTGACGGCTGGTATCGATTCGTGACCATCAAGCCTGGTGCGTATCCATGGCAGAACCACCCGAATGCCTGGCGTCCCGCGCATATTCATTTTTCGCTGTTCGGCTCTTCGGCTCCGGAGCGCCTCGTCACGCAGATGTACTTTCCGGGCGACCCGCTCTTTCCCTACGATCCGATTTTTGGCAGCGTGCCAGCCGATGCCCGCGACCGATTGATCTCGCATTTCGACCTCTCGCTCACGCTCGAGGGCAGTGCCCTCGGGTTTCGCTTCGATATCGTGCTCGCCGGGCGCGAATCGACGCCCTTCGGCCTCTGAGGCACGATGGACGACGTGAAGGCGCGCCTCACCCCTTCGCAGACAATCGGCCCGTTTTTCCGGCACGGCCTCGAGTGGGCCGTCGCGGCCAGGCTGCCTCCGCTGGCCGAAGACGAGTGGATGATTCAAGGAGCCGTGATCGACGCGCTCGGCATGGGCGTGTCCGACGCGATGCTCGAGGTCTGGCAGCCTGCGCTGCCGCCCCGCTCGACCCGCTCGGTGGCGCAAGGCTTCCAGCGCGTGTACACCGACGAAGCCGGACGCTTCGCCTTCGTCGTGCGCCGCTCCGGCCCCGGTCCATGCGTGGCACATGTCACGGTGTTCGCGCGGGGCTTGCTGGTCGAACTACGGACACGCGTGTATGTGGGAGCATCGACTGATGCATTGAGAGAGTGTTCCGAGCTGCGCAGCCTGCCGGAGGAACGTCTGGCCACGCTGCTGGCATCGACGATGGATAGCGAGCATCGCACGCTCGAGTGGTCGGTGCGTCTCCAGGGCGACCGCGAAACCGTCTTCTTCTCGTATTCTTGACATCATGCGCAACGTCGAGGCCCCGCCCTCATGACCACCTCTCCAGCTGGGGCGATAACCGGCCTCGCACCCGAAGCCATGCCGGCTTCTGCCTACATCGAAGCCATCCTGCGCTTCGAGACGGCGCTGGCGCGCGCGCAGGCCTCGCTGCAGTTGATTCCGCGAGAAGCTGCTGCGTCCATCGCCGCTGCCGCAGCGGATTTCGTCCCCGATATACGGGCCATCGGTGTGGCGGCCTCGGCTGCGGGCACGCCGGTTGTCGAGCTGCTCGACCAGTTCGGATCGCATCTGGCGGGACGAGATTGGGAAGCCCGTGCCTATCTCCATCTCGGCGCGACGTCGCAGGATGCGCTCGATACCGCCACGGTGCTGTGCCTCCAGCCACTCGTGTCGAAAGCACTCGTGGCGCTCAACGAGAGCAGAAACGCGGGTATCCGTCTGGCGAGGGCCCATGCCCGGAGCCCGATGCTGGCGCGCACGCTGCTGCAGGCCGCGGGCGTGACTACGTTCGGAGACAAGGCGGCGCAGTGGACTGTTGCACTCGGGCGGTCGGAACGCCGTCTCCGCAGTGCCAGTGGAGAAGCGCTCGCGGTTCAACTCGCTGGCTCAATTGGCTCAGGACAGGCCTTCGGCGATCGTTGGGAAGCCCTGCAGGCCGCTCTGGCCCGTGAGCTTGGATTGACGACGGTCGAGGGGGGAAGCTGGCAGATGATGCGCGACGCGTGGGTGAATCTGCTCGCCCAGCTCGCCCTGGCCACGGGCGTTGCCGCCAAGATCGCCGGTGATGTGGCTCTGATGAGCCAGAGCGAGATTGGGGAGGCCGTGGAACCGATGGCCGGGAGCGGGCGATCGTCCGCCATGCCTCACAAACAAAATCCGGTCCACTGCATGCGCATCCGGGCATGTGCTCACGTGGTTCAAGGCCTTATGGCCACTCTTCTGTCCACGATGCCGGTGGAACACGAGCGAGGATTGGGCACGTGGCAGGCTGAACTGGCGACCGCGCCGCCACTTGTCGCCCACGCGCTCTTCGCACTCGAAAACCTGGAACGGCTGCTCGGCGGTCTTCACTTCGATTCGCCTCGCGCACAACACAACATCGACGCGACGCGGGGTTTCGTCTTTTCCGAGAGGGCCGTGGAGGAGCTTGCTAGGCCGCTGACCAGGGCGGTGGCCTCCCGGCTCGTCGCCGAGGCCTGCCGCCAGGTACGAGCATCCGGCGGTCACCTGCGGGACGCTCTCGAAGCAGCCATTGAACGCGAGGCGTCCATTGGCGATCGTCGGCAATCGCTCGCCGTGGTTCTGGATGGTGTCTTCGATCCCCGGAGCGCCATCGATGCGGCCGAACGCGCAGCCATGCGCGCGCTCGGTGACATGGAGGCATCACGCCCGTGAATCAACCAGACGATCCGGACTTCGAAGATGGGCTGAAGCGCCGGCGCGAGGTTCTAGGCGACGCCTGGGTCGATCGCTCGCTCAGCAGCCGGACGCCGTTCAACGAGGAGTTCCAGTCGCTCGTCACCCGCTACGCGTGGAAGGAAATCTGGACGCGTCCGGGACTTCCCGCCGAGACTCGGCGGTTTCTGGTGCTGGCCATGACGATCGCCCTGGGCCGCTGGGACGAGTTCGATCTGCACTTCCGCGCCGCGCTCGAGCACGGCGTGTCTTCCGATGCGCTCAAGGAAGTGCTGCTGCAGGCAGCCGTGTACTGCGGGGTGCCTGCCGCCAATACAGCGTTCCACCGCGCGCAGGCGATCATCACATCGCTCGAGCGTCCGTAGTTTCGTTTCTCGACACATGCCTTCGACGCGCTCCAGGCCCGCATTGCACTACGTTCAGGCGGGCCAGGGTCTGCCGCTCATCTTCAGCCATGCGCTCGGGTGTAATCTGCGCATGTGGGACGGCGTGGTTCGAGCCTTCGAACCAACGCACACTGTCGTCTGCTACGACACACGATGTCATGGCCGGAGCGAAGTCGTGGCGGCTCCGACGAGCATGAGCGATCTGGTCGGTGACGCCGTTCGGCTGATTGACGAGCTCGATTGCGAGTCGGTGACGTGGGTTGGTCTGTCGATGGGCGGCATGATCGGACAGGGGTTGGCAATCGCTCATCCAGAACGGGTCGAGCGGCTGATCCTCGCCAACACCACGAGCCGCTATCCGGACGAGGCGCGTCAGCTGTGGACCGAGCGTGCGCGGATTGCCCGGGCCGACGGAATGCAAGCGCTGGCGCCACTGATCATGTCGCGATATTTCTCGCCCATGTTCCTCGCCAGCCGGCCAGACATCGTCGAGACGTTCCGACAGGACGTCCTCAGCGTGGATCCGCTGGGATATGCCGCATGTTGCGAGGCTATCGGGTCGCTCGACTATCATGCCGCGCTCGGACGCATCGTCTGTCCGACACTGGTGATCGCGGGCGGAGCCGATGCAGCGGCGTTACCCGGCATGCCTCAGGTGATCGCCGAACAGATCCCCGGCGGCAGCCTGGCCGTCATGGAAACGGCGGGGCACTTGAGCGCAGTCGAACAGCCCGAGGAGTTCGTGAGGTTGCTTCGAGCCTTCCTGTAGTCTGCTTGCGCCCCGGCGACGCTCGCGGCCGATCGCCCTCAACGCTCATGCGGGCATCGCGCGCGGCACGTGACGCCGGACGAGCGCCAGGCAGAACAACACGAGCGCCATGGCGATGGCGATCAGCCCGAAGAACGCCGAGCTGCCGGCTTCGAGCGCCCAGGCGCCCGCATAGGTGCTCAGGACGCCCCCCGATCGGCCAATCGCCACCGCGGTTCCCACACCCGTGGCGCGGACCGAAGTGGGGTAGACGTGCGTGGCGAGCGCGTACATCGTGGTCTGGACGGCGTTGATCAGCCCGCCCGTGATTCCCAGCATCGCCACGATTTGGAAGGTGTTCGAGGTCGGGCCGAAGCTCATCGCGCCGAGCACGATCGCACCGGCGACCGCCCCGGCGGACATGCTCAACATCGTGGCCCTCGATCCGAGCCGGGTCATGACCAGCCCGCCACAGATCGCGCCGGCAACCCCTCCCATATTGAACGCCGCCAGACCATTGCCGGCGACGCTGATATCAAGGCCCGCGCCGGTCAGCATCGACGGCACCCAGTTGAAGGCCGTATAGACGGCCAGCAGGCAAAAGAAAAACGAGCCCCACAGCGCCAGCGTATCGCGGCGAATGTCGCGGGCGAAGAGCGTGCCCATCGAGGTCTGCGAGACGATCGTCTCGCTCGAATCGATGAACGCCGCGTCCGGACGGATGTCGTATCCCAACCCCTTCAAGATCGCGGTCAGCTCGGGCCAGCGCCGCTTTCTGTGCGCGAGATAGCGTGGAGATTCCGGCATGAATCGCATCAGGATGAGTGCGACGATTGAGGGCAGCACTCCTCCGAGCGCAAAGAGCGCCCTCCACCCGACGGCGGGCAGGGCCCGGCCGGCCACGAGTGCCGCCAGCATGCCGCCGAGCGGCACGCACACAATCGTCAGCGTCACCGCAAATGGGCGATGACGCCGCGGGACGTACTCGGAAGCGAGCGCCGCCGCGTTTGGCAACGCTCCGCCGAGCCCGAGGCCGGCTGCGAAACGCAGCGCCGCGAGTTGCCAGACAGTGTCCGCGACGGCGACCGCTGCGGTCAGCGGTCCGAACAGCAGCATGCTGCCGATCAGGGCGGTCTTGCGTCCCAGCCGATCGCCGGCGACACCGGCGGCCGCGCCGCCCACCATCATGCCGAACATGCCCGCGGCCAGCACGGGCGCGAAGGCCGCGCGCGACATGTTCCAGTCGCGCATCATGGCCGGCACCGCGATGCCCAGCAGCTGGTTATCCGCGCCGTCGAAGACGATCGCCAGGGCGGTGAGCGCGACGTAGAGCTTCTGCCGGCTTCCCCAGCGCCCCTCGTCGATCAGGCGGCCGGCGTCCACGAGATCGGGTGGCGCGGGAGCTCACGAAAAGCCGATCACCGGGTGCGGCGTGTAGGGCTCTTCGAGTGAGGCGATTTCGTCTGGCGTCAATGCGACCGAGAGCGCCGCCACGGCGTCGTGCAGGTGTTCCTGCCGGGAAGCGCCGACGATCGGCGCGGTGACGACCGATTTGTGCAGCAGCCAGGCGAGCGCAATCTGGGCTCGCGGCACGCGGCGGTCCGAGGCAATCCTCGTGACGCGATCGAAGACTTGCCGATCGGCCTCGACGGTCGAGGCGTACAGCGTCTTGCCGAAGTCGTCGGTTCTGAAGCGCTCGGTCTCCTCGTTCCACTCACGAGTGAGGCGTCCGCGCGCGAGTGGGCTCCATGGAAGCACGCCGATCCCTTCCGCGGCGCAGAGCGGCAACATCTCCCGCTCCTCCTCGCGGTACAGGAGGTTGTAGTAGTTCTGCATGCTCACGAACCGCGTCCAGCCGTGTCGCTCGGCGACGTGGAGCGCCCTGGTAAATTGCCACGCGTGCATCGAGGACGCACCGATATATCGGGCCTTGCCCGCCTTGACCACGTCGTGCAGCGCTTCGAGCGTTTCCTCGATGGGGGTCCGGGAGTCCCAGCGGTGGATCTGATAGAGATCGACGTAGTCCATGCCCAGCCGCGCGAGGCTCTCATCGATGGCCGCCAGAATCGCTTTCCTTGACAGGCCCATCGCGTTGGGCGCCTTGCGATTCGGGTAGAAGACCTTCGTCGCCACGACGATGTCGCGGCGGACGGCGAAGTCGCGCAGGGCCCGGCCGACGATCTCTTCGCTGGTGCCGTCGGAATAGCTGTTCGCCGTGTCGAAGAAATTGATCCCGAGCTCGATGGCCTGCCGGATCAGGGGACGGCTCCGCTCTTCGTCCAGGGTCCATGGGTGCGCGCCGCGATCCGGCACGCCGTAGGTCATGCACCCGAGACACAGTCGGGAAACCTCAATCCCCGTTCGTCCGAGCTTGACATACTGCATCGTTGATCTCGTGCTGTGCGCCACACGCCAGGTGGTGGCAGGTCGCGTCGATACGATGGTACGCTCCGCGTCAAGCCTCGCCGAAGGCCTGGGCAGTCTTGCGGCGTGTCATGACATGGAAAGCACTTCAGCGAATGACGTTCACCCCTCAGCTCCGCCGGTATCGGCCCGGCGCCTAGTTGTTGCCGCGCTGGCGTCGGCCGTCGTCGTGGCCTCGGCTCCGTTCATGGGGCAGATTCGCGCCGTGCTTCGAGCGGCGTTCCCGGCTCAGTTCGTGGCGGTTGTCGGGACCGCCGTGGCGGGAGCGATCGCTCTTGCCATGTTCGTCGCCGTGCTCAGCATTCGTCACAAGCGCGGGGCGCGGTACGGCGCGATCGTAGCCGCCTTCATTCTCGGTCTCGTCTATGGTGCGGCCTTCCGCACCGGCATTCCCGAAGTGGACGTTGTCGAGCGGGTGCACTTCGTCGAGTACGGCCTGCTGACGTTTCTTTTCTACCGCGCGTGGCGATCAATCGGCGATCCCGCCATCATCATCCTGCCGGTGCTGGCCGGCGTTCTCGTGGGCTCGGTCGAGGAATGGTTCCAGTGGTTCATTCCAAACCGTGTGGGCGAGGCACGCGACGTGTTGCTGAATCTCGCGGCCGTCGCCTGCGGGCTGTTGTTCAGTCTTGGCGTCGATCCGCCGGAGTCATTCAGGCGGCGGCTCCACCCGCGATCGGCAACCCGCATTGGCGTTCTGGCGATCATCGTCGTGTTGACGTTTGCCATGTTCGCGCACTCGGTGCATCTGGGTTACAGCGTCGGTCACCCGGACCTGGGTGCGTTCAAGTCGCGGTATCGGGGCCAGGAGCTTGCCTCGCTCTCGGCGGATCGCGCCGCGCGATGGCGCGAGAGTCCTCCGACCGTCCTGAGACGTCTCTCTCGTGAAGATCAGTACATGGACGAGGGGCTGTGGCACGTGCAACGTCGGAACGAGGCGTGGGCCACAGGCGACCATGACAATGCGTGGAGCGAAAATCGAATTCTCGAGGAATTCTTCGCGCCGGTTCTGGATGCTCCCTCCTACGTGTCGGCCACCGGTCATCGCTGGTCGTCGGTGCAGCGCGCTGAAGCTGCCGCGCGCGGTGCAAACCGCGCCGGACCGTACGTAAGCGACGCCGAGCCTCATCCCATTCTGACGTGGCCGAAACCGGTGTTCTGGTCTGCGGTTGCGATTCTGTGCGCGCTGATTGGCTTGTCGGTTCGCTTATTCGACCGGCGCGGGTGATTATCAACCGGGCCGCGTCGAGATAGCTGATGGCCGTCGCGCTCGCGAGACCGCCGCATCGACCGGAATGGCGAGCTAGGTTCGTCACGTTCTTTGCGGCTAAGCTACAGCCATGCAGCGCCGACGTTTTCTGTCACAGACCGCCTTTGCGAGTTGGGCCATAGGGGTTGGAGCAGCGGGTGGTTCGCAGCAGGCGACCGTATCCGGAGCACGCTCTCGCCGCACGATTCCCAAGCCCGGGCCCATGCTGCCGCCGGTCCCCGCAATCATCACGAGCGTGCACGGAAAACAAGGCGATCCCGACGAGCTGTCGGTGCTCTGGACCTTCGTCGTCAATGGCGACCCGCCGCAGGTGGGCATTGCCCCCGGCGATGAGCACATCGCGGGCGGCCTGATCGCGCTCCACCGTGAGTTTGTCCTGAACGTTCCGGTCGCATCGATGATTCATGGTTTCGATCGGCTCGACTTCAGCTCGAGCCGTGTGGCGGACAAGTCCGCGCTCTCCGGGTTTACGCGTGGTGTCGCCACGTCAGTCAAGGCGCCCACGGTGAACGAGGCGCCGATTCATGTGGAATGCCGCGTGTCGCACGTGCTCCGCGTCCCTCCGGTTCGAACCGTGTTCATCGCCGACGTGGTAGCCACGACCGTCCACGAGGGCATTTGCGACGACGACGGGAGGCTGAGACCGGCATCCGCAGCGTTCTTCGGCATGATGGCCGGCTGCGGCGAGTTCTTCACGATGGAGCGCGAGGTCGGACACATCGGGCAGAGCGTCGGCCGGTCCGATGTGCGGTATTGACACGCCGCGATGCGCTTCCACGACGTGCTCTCGAGAGGCAGCGACGATGAAGCCGGCGAGCAAGCGCCCCTCCGGTCCTTCTGCGCGGGGCGCCGGTGTCTGAACCAGGCGGCTCGATCGAACCCGCTCCGGAAAACGGACAGATTGGTCTCAGGGATGGCTGGATCCTCACCGGGTCCGTCGTGGTTCCCCGCTCGGTCGGTTCAGTGGAGCTATCCGTCTTCATCGACAAACGCCTCGCGGGCCATGCTGTCGCAAACATGCCGCTCGGTGGTTCCGTCGACGCCGGCTGGCAGCGACTGGGGTTCGAGTACGTTCCCCGTTTTGTGCGCGATCCTGGGGACGTTCATGTAGTCGAATTCTTCGATCCCTCGGGAGCGCTGATTGGCCGGCTTTCGACGACGCTGCTGCCAGACGAGCCGTGCGGCGATCCCTCGTCGTTTCTGGACTGGCTGTACTACCACCGCCTCGTCCGCGCGCCCTTCAACGCCGACGTCCAGGCGTGTCTGAGTTATTTCGATTGGTATGCGAGCCGCTGTGCAGCCGAAGCCGCGACGAGACCGGCGCCGCCCGTCACGGTCGTCATGCCGTGCTACAACTCGGCCGACACGTTGCCACGCGCCATCGAATCGGTGGTGGCGCAGAGTCATGCCGCCTGGCAGCTCATCATCGTGGACGATGGCAGCGACGAGCCTCTCGACGAGGTGCAGGCTCGCTATCCGGATCCCCGCATCACGTTTGTCAGGCTCCCCTCGAATCAGGGAAGTGCGGGCGCGCGCAATGCCGCGGTGCCGTTGGTCCAAGGCGCGCTCGTCGCGTTTCTGGACGCCGACAATTACTGGGACCACCGATTTCTGGCGGTGATGGCCTCGGCGCTCGAAGCGAGTCCCGATCGGGACATGGCGTATTGCGGTCAATATCTGCGCGAAGACCCCGCGGGCACGGCGATCGCCGTGCGAATGGGCGGCTTCAATCCCTCGCTGCTCGAGAACGAGAACTACATCGACATGAACTGCGTGATCATCCGCCGCCAGGTGCTGGATCGCCTGGACTGGTTCGATCCGTCACTTGTAGCGCTGCAAGACTGGGATCTGTTTCTGCGTCTGACCGAGGAGAAGGCGCCGCTCTTCGTGCCCGTCGCGCTGAGCCACTACATCTCTCGCCCGCCGACGGCCCTGAGGGCTTCCAGAGTGTCGTCGTGCTGGTCGAGACTGGTGGAAAAACGCCGCGCGCGTGACGGCGTGCAGACCTTCACCGCAGATATCAACGGAGGCATCGCAACGTTCTGGAGCCGGCCAGGCGCCGCCACGGCTCCGCGCCGGCAGTCCAAGGTCAGCATCGTCATTCCGAGCGACAACGTCGGGCCTGTCCTCAGCCTGTGCGTCGAGCGAATCTATGCGACGGTCGATGTGGATCGGACCGAAGTCATCATTTGTGACAACGGGTCCGACGCTCAGACGCTGGCGGCGACCGACCGTCTCCAAAGGGCGTACCCGACGCTGAAAGTCGATCACGCGCGCTGCGACGATACGTTCACGCCCGCCGTCAATCCCGGGTTGTCGCTGAGCGCCCCCGACAACGATGTCGTCATCCTCAACAACGATGCGATCGTCACGGCCGGGTGGCTCGATGCCCTGCTCGACGTCCGGTCGAGAAACCCTGACGCGGGGATTGTCGTGGCCCGGCAGGTTCTGCTGCCGGGAAACTACGCCATCACGCGCCACGCGCCGTACGCCAACCCCTTCTATGAGGTAGACATCACGCTCTCGGCGCACCATCGCAACGTTGTCAGCAGCGTGCCGGTGCAGCTGGACGGAACGGTGGAGCTGACCTTCGCGTCGCTTTTCTGTGCCTTGATCACGCGTGCGGCGTTGACGGCCATCGGGCCCTTGGACCGACGGCCCGGATGTCACGATCGCTCGGACCGCATCTTCTGCGACGCGGTGCGTACCATGGCCGGCATGCGCATCCTGTTCGCGTCTCGCTCGAAGGTGTACCGCGTGGCATAGCGCGTCGTTAGGGCCCGTCGCCGCGTGCACAATTGACGATCGGCGTCGACCCGGACGCTCAGAACGACATGTGCAGAACCAGGCGCGCGGCCCGCGGCAATGCAGGGTGCGTGTGGACGTCGTCCACGCCTTCCGCAGGTTCGCCGGGAAGCCGGGACGTGTAGAAGTAGTCGATGTCGGACACCTCGGCGTCGAACAGGTTGTACAGCTCGACAGCCAGCCTGGCGCGGCGCGACAACTTGTAGCCAACCTCGCCGTACACGAGCGTGGTCTGATCAGAGAGCACTCGCCGATCCTCGGTCAGCGCGCGCGGGCCGAAATGACGCACGCGCACGCTGCCGAAGGCTCCCGTTTCGGGCTCGATCGTGATACCGCCCGAAATGACCCGGCCCAGTGCGCCGGCAATCGCGTCACCCGCCGGGTCGTCATCCCGATAGTTCGATGTCGAGAACGCCAGGTCCAGATCGACGACGAGCCACGACCGGGGCCGCGCGTAATTCGTCCACTCGAAGCCCCACCGGTGACTCGGTCGGCCCGCTTCAGTCGAACCCGAATCGCCGACGAAAATGAGCTCCGAATCGAAATCCAGCATCCAGAGCGTGGCTGTGGTCTGCAGGCCCCGGATTCGCACGGAGCGAAGACCCACTTCAGTGCCTCTCGCTCGAACGAGCGGCGGCACGCGATCGGCAGACGCCCCGCTGCCCGGGTCGACGGTAATGACCGTGCCGAGGGCATGGTTACTGTGGAAGCCGAGGCCCGCGTTGGCGTACACCTCGGTGCTCGCCCAGGGGCCGAGGACAGCCGTCGCCTTGGGGCTGACGATCGCGTCGGTGGCTGTCCCTGAGTTCAGTGGATTGTCGGACGTGACGTCGAACCGGTAGCCGTCCGCGCGGATCCCGAGCGTCGTCCGAAGGACGCGGCTCCACTCGACCTCGCTCTGCGCATACACGCCGACGGAGGTTTGACCCACGGCATCCCGCCGCGTGGTCGCAGTTCGCGTTTGGCCTATCGTTGGATAGAGCGCCACCTCGTCGATGGCGTCGTTGCGAACCTGCACGCCAATCGCGTTCTCGACGCCGCGATTCCCGAACCGCCCGAGGCGGCGGTACGTGGCGCGTCCCCCGGCAACCCACCGACGGTCGACCTGCTCGAACTGGTCGCCCTGCTCAGGGCGGTCCAGAAAGTAGGTGAAGTTCTGGAACAGGTTCATGCCGTAGCGCATCGCGTATGCCGTGACGCGAAGCGTGCTGCGCGCGTCCGACCACTGGCCGTCGGCGGCCAGACTGTACCTGAAGCTTTGTCCACCATCGCTGGGGTCGACAGCGCCGAACCGCGGAATCAGCGAGCGTTCGATGGCGCGCACCGCTATCTGGCTGGTGGAATTCCATTCCGCGTCGTAGGCCATACCGGTGAGGGCAAAACCGTTCCGGGTATCGCCGCGGCTGTACCTCAGGACGCCGTTCCAGCGCTCGTAGTCATCCGGCGAAACCCAGGGTCCATCGTTGTGATTGAATTCGAGACCCGCGAGCAGGGATCCGCCCGCGATCTCAGGTGACACCGCGGCGAAAAGGCGGCGCCATCCCTGGCTGCCGCCGCTCACCGAGACGACCGGGCGATCGAGGCGGTTCACGTAGTTGATATTGGCGGCGCCGGCGGCCGAGAAATCGCCGTCCTCGGCATAGTAGGGGCCCTTGCGAAACTGCACGCCGCTGATGAGTTCGGGGATCAGAAAGTTGGCATCGGCGTAACCCTGCGCATGCCCGTGAGAGGGATTGTTCACCGGGACGCCCGCGACCGTCATGGCGAAGTCGCTGCCGTGATCCAGGTTGAAGCTTCGCAGGTAGTACTGGTTCGCTTTGCCTTCTCCGCTGTGCTGACTGACGATCATGCCCGGCACGGTTTCGAGGACCTCCGCGGCCCGCATGATTGGCCGCGCCTCGAGCTGTGCCGCGGTGATGGCGCCCTGACTCGCCGCCGAGGCGATACCCACCAGGTTTTCGGCGGGGTTATCAATGTCCGCCAGGTTCCGGAAGGTGCGCGGGGCGGTAACGGTGATGTCGGCACTCAATGCCACGGTGAGCGCGGCATCGAGCGTCAGTGTTTCACCCGCCGTGATGACGATGTCGCGACGAACGGTGGAGAAGTTGATCAGCCGGATATATATCTCTGCCGGACCGGCAGGCAGGCTCTCGAACGAGTAGTTCCCGGTGTCGTCTGTGACCGTTTCGATGAATGTCTCCGAGCCGGACGCTTTGAGGTCGACGCTCACGCCAGGCAGCGCGCCGCCCGTTTCGTCCACCACACGGCCGGCGACGGCACCGCCCTCCTGCGACTTGCCGTCTGCGCGACCGAGCGACAGGATGACCACCCCAGCGACGACGAGCATCCTCACCATCGCCGTCGATGGTAGCGGCCAGGTGCTCGCGTCGCATCTGAAGAGTTCCTGAACTCGTCGTCAGAAGCGAGACAGGTGTCACGCCTGTCCGCGATGGCTCGGAGAAGATTCGACGTCGGCGGCTATTTCAGCAGTGTCACGCCGCCTGCCCACTTCGGCTCGACCCATTGGCCGTTGAGACGGACGACGAGTCTGCCCGTTGGTGTCGCATGACCCGGCTCCAGGCGGAACCCGATGTCGCTGCCTGACACCACCATGGGCAAGGCCGGCGGCTGCTGAGCGGCCGTGCCTTTGATGTGGCCCAGGGCGAACGCCGCCGCCATGCTGGCCGTGAGCACCGCCACCGACACCAGCCGTGAGATTGTGAGCTGCATGGGCTCCTCCCGGTGAATATGACGCCGCCCTGTACCTGGCAGTTTGCTCACGCTCCGGAGAGGCTTCGTTTGTGGGCAGGGGAGTTCGGCGAGTCGCTCGCGGTTCCATCTCAACGGTGTCGGAGACGGCGACTCACCTCTTGCTTGGACCAACAACTGTGGTGAATTGGCCGATCACGTTGAAGTGCCGGGCTGCCGCCGTGTAGAATCGGGTGTTGGTCGCCCTTCCACGGGCGATGCCGGCGGGCGCTCGTGGCCGGCTGGCGCGCGCAGTTCACCGTGGGCCGTTAGCTCAATTGGCAGAGCAGCAGACTCTTAATCTGCGGGTTGTAGGTTCGATTCCTACACGGCTCACCACAAATCCCTCCACAATTATGCGGTTTCGGCCGTCTCCGCGCTCGACTCGGCGGGCGTTGGAGACGTCTACCACGCGGCGCTGATGATTCTTCGGCGTGCCAAGATGGCCCCGTGAAGGCTCAGCGAAGATAGCGGGGAAAGCCCTAGCTGGGGAACGTCATCATGGCACCATTGCTGAGCTCTGAGCCCACTTCGTTCACCTTGGACAACATGGGGCGGTTTCTGTGCAACACTTTGCAGGAAGCCGTCGACAGCGCGGCGCAGACCGTTGCGGGACGGCGACGCGATTTCGACGTGATTGTGATCGGCGGAGGCACGTTCGGCTCCGTCGCCGCGGAACATCTTCTTGTCACCGACCGCACACGCAGCCGACGCGTCCTCGTGCTCGAGGCCGGCCCGTTCGTTCTGCCCGAACATGTGCAGAATATGCCGTTCATGGGCGGCGCACCAGACCTGCGCGTACCGTGGGTGAATCACCCGGCCCTCAACTACAGTGGGCTGATTTTTGCGGTCGGAGGGCGCTCGCTCACGTGGGGCGGCTGGTCTCCTGAACTGCTCGACACCGAACTCGCCGATTGGCCGCCGAGGACGCGCAATGACTTGCGGACCACGTTCTTCGCCGAGGCAAGCCGTCAGATTGGTGTGAAAGAGACCAACGACTTCATCTACGGTCCGCTCCACACCGCCCTCCGCCAACAGCTGCACGCCGGGCTCAAGGATCCCGGCAACGCGACCGGGTTCACGTTTGCGGATCTCCTCGAACATCCGGCGGTCCGCTATCCGGATCCAAGCGAACCCCCGATTGATGCCGCCTTGCTTCGGGACTGGCTCGGTTTACCCGCCACTGATGCGACGCCCGAGCCCGAACTCCGCGAACTCTTCAAGCTGGAAGCGCCGCTCGCGGTGCAGTCCTCGACGTTGCCCGGGTTTCTCCCGACCAACAAATTCAGCGCAGTGCCTGGTCTCATCCGCTCAGCCCGGCTCGCGAGCACCGACGCGGATGGCATTGGATCGGTAGCAGATGCGCGCAAGCGGCTGATGATCGTCCCGAACTGCCACGTGCAGGAGCTCATCACGGAGACGCAGCCCGACAACTGGGTGCGCGTCACCGGCGTCCGCGTGTGGCAAAGCGGCGGCTCGGTTGAAATCCCCGTCGCGCCACCCCGCGGCGACAGGCAAAGCGCGGTGGTGATCGCGCTCGGCACAGTTGAAACGACGCGCGTCGCACGCACCACGTTCGGCCAGTCGCTCGCCGGCCGCGCCGCGGATCGGATGGGTACGAACCTGATCGCGCATCTCCGGTCGAACCTCTTCATCCGCGTGCCCCGCGCTGCGATTGCGGCCAATTTGCCCCCCATCGTGGTCAACAACCTGCAATGCTCTGCGCTACTCGTGAAGGGCAAGGCGCCAAGCGGCCGCACATTCCACTGTCAAATTACGGCCACTGGGTTGAGCAAGATAGGAACCGACTCCGAGGCCGAACCGTTCAAGAAGATCCCGACGCTGGAGCATTTGGAAGCCATGCTCCACGCCACCGACGACACCGTCGTGATCACCATCCGCGGGATCGGCGATATGACGCCTCGCAACCGCGACAGCTTCATCGAGCTCTCCACGACAGAAACCGACTTCGAGCGCCCCAAGGCCGTGGTACATCTCGGCAACTCCAAAGCGCGTCCGCAGGACTTTCCCGGCAGTGCTCAGACACAGAACGACCGCGCGACGTGGGACGCGATGGACGCGGTGTCTGACAAGATCGCGCTCATTTTTGCGGGTAACGAACCGTTCGAGATTCTCACAAGCGCAGGCCCTGTGATCCCTGTGCCTGCCGGCACGAAGGCGCAGCGCATCGCCGCGCTCGCTGCGTTCAAAGGTCGCCGCGACGACCTCGGCACGACCCACCATGACGCCGGCACCATGCGCATGGGAGACAATGTCGCCGACAGCGTCACGAATGATTTCGGCCGCATCCACGACACAACCAATTGTTATGTGGCAGGCCCTGCTTTATTTCCGACGGTCGGCTCGGCGAATCCGATGCTGACCAGCGTGGCCCTCGGGCGACGCACGGCATTCCTTCTGAATGAGAATGTGCTTCCCGGGCCGGACCCGATCGTCAGCCCGCAGCCGGAAGCTGGCTTCCGACCGCTTTTCGATGGAACGGCGGCGACCTTCAAGAACTGGCGCCTAGCCGGCCCCGGCGGTGGCGGGATGGTACATCTTAACGGCGAGATGGTGAGCTACGGAGACGGCGGGCTCCGACTTTTCTTCTACGCGACGGAGCTCTTTGGCGATTACACACTACGCCTGCAATTCCGCATCTTCGACGTGGCTAACCACAATAGCGGTGTCTTCGTTCGTTTTCCGCGTCCGACGCTCGACCTTAGTGATGCGCTCAAACCACGCACCGTGAACGAGCAAGTTTTTGATCCGAAGAATCCAGCCTGGAAGCCGGTAATCTCCGGGTTTGAAATCCAGATAGACGATAACGCGCGTGGCGACTCGAGCAAGGATTTCTACGGCATCCGACCCGAGCCAGACGGCAACTTCAAGAATCGCACTGGCGCGATCTACAAGATTCCGGCGGGAGACCGCGTCTGGCACCTGAACTTCAACGAGCCTTCGCTGCAGACGTACAAGCCTGGTCCTGCGCTGGTGCCTGGTGTCTGGTTCGAATATGAGATCGTGGTACAGGGCGACGACTACACGGTTTTCCTGACCAACCTGCAGAGCCGTCAGCGCACGCAAACGACCAGCTTTCACAACACCGACACCGACCGCGGCCGGACGCCCGGCTGCGTCGGCATCCAGGCGTATTCTGGCAGTACCGTCGCCTGGCGCCATATTCGAATCAAGACCGCGTAGCACTGCTCGACGAACTCGGCGTTGCCGACAACACCATGGTCATGTTCTCGACCGATAACGGTGCGGCCTCGAACAGCTGGCCCGACGGCGGCAACCAGCCCTTCCGTGTGACGTGCTTGTGTCTCGGCGTGTGTAACTGCCCACCCAAGCCGCTAGTAGGCGAGCGCCGTATACGAGCGTCCCTGTTGCAGTCCTTGCGGATTCGCCTCGGTGTTCCGGAAATTCATCGGCCCCGTCGGACAGTTCGAGGTGCCGAGCGCCGATGGGTCGCACGAAGCGGCCGACAGATGCAAGTGAGGCTTGTTGTTCGTGTTGCCGGTATTGCCGCTATAGCCGACAAGCGCGCCTTGCAGGACCCGGTCGCCGGCGCTGACGGCGGCGCCGTCGTGGGTCAGGTGGCCGTACAGCGTCGTCGTGCCGTCGTCGTGCTGAACGACGATCAAGTTGTCGAAGCCGGTCGCCGCCACCTGTCCGTCGAAGTGTGACTCTTCTACCTGGGTGACGAGGCCTCCCCGCGCCGCGTAGATGGGCGTGCCGATCGGCATCAGGAAGTCATACCCGAACTTCGTCACTCCGCGATGGCCATTGCCCGGCGGTGAACAATTCCCCTGATCTACGAAGTAGGACACGCCGACGGCGTACGGGAGGACGTAGGGAGACGTCTGCCATTCTCCGAATCCCGTGCACGTTTCGATGGAATCGGGCGCAACCGGCGATGATCCGCAGTCGGCGGCCAGAACGGCCAGGAGGACGACCGAAAACGCGTGCCGCATTCGGGTCCGCTCGTTGCAACGAACGGACCACTAGCCATGATCGACCGCGGCGGGTAATCGAAACGGGAGCACCCTCGAACATCCAGCCCCACCTTGCCCGGGTTGCTCAAGAGCGGTCAACATGCTGATCTCAGGCCGTCAACTTGCCTCAGCCAGCAGCGGGTACGGTTCCAACTGGCGAACGTTAGGCGCACCAACCTTCGCTCACGCTTGTCATCGTCGGCGTGAGCGACGGTTGGCAAACCAGACGAAGGGCGGAGGCGGACCTAGGGGACTTCCGTAGTGACGGTCAGCAGGAAACCGCTCGGATCCGTGAGCTCGAACGCCCGGGTCTTCCACTCGGTATCGTGCGGCTCTGAATTGAGCTTGATGCCAGCGGCCCGGGCGCGCGCCGCGATCTCGTCGACGTTCTGCGTCGTCGACATGAGCAACCGCATGCCAATGCCCTTCTTCCGTTCGCGTCCCTTTTTCCAATCGTCCTGGCTCAAGCCGATCTGGCTCTTGCCGGCGCGCATCATCACGCCGAGCAGAACCCCGTTGTCTTCCCACCGCTCGTCGACAGCGAAGCCGAGCGCTTCGTAAAAGACGATGCTCTTCTGCACATCATCCACCGTGAACGTCGGCACGATCGCGCCGAGCTGCAGAGCTTCTGTTGTTGTCGCCATGATGACCTCCTCCTGTTGTGCCTCATTCGCATGCTAGCGGGCCGCGTCAGGTATCTGCAAGCGCGGCCTTGGTCGGGAGTGTCATACGGCGCGTGTCGATGATCTCGACGTGGTGACTTGTGCCCGCGATGAGCGGCCGCCCCGAAGGGTTGCACTCGTGTCGCGACCGGAGGGGTTGTGCGCGCCCTCCCTGCACAGGAGGAGTCGTCAGCGTGAATCGGAGCCAACGGGCGTCAGCTTCAAGAGCCGACCCTTGCCTTCGCGCCGCCCGTCCTCGAGCAGCCAAATCGCGCCGTCCGGGCCCTCCTCGGGCTCGCGGATGCGCTCGCCCATCGGCCACTGATCGCCTTTCCGGGCGTTCGTGCCGTCCACGTCGACGCGAATGAGCGCCTGGCTGGAGAGGCCGCCAATGAACAGGTCGCCCTTCCACTGCGGCCAGAGCTTGCCGGAGTAGACCATCAGCCCTCCGGGTGAGATGACGGGATTCCAGCTCACCTTGGGCTGTTCGAACTCGGGACGCGTGTTGTGATCGGGGATAGGCTTGTCATCATAGTGATCGCCGTCAGATACGATCGGGTAGCCGTAGTTCCGACCGGGCAGGATCAGGTTCACTTCGTCACCGCCTTTGGGACCCATTTCCTCTTCCCAGAGGTTGCCGCTTGCATCGAAGGCAATGCCCAGCAGGTTGCGATGACCGTAGGACCAGATGGCCGGATGGAATCCTTTGGCGGCCAGCGGGTTGCCGGGCGCCGGCGTTCCGTCGTCGTTGAGGCGGAGGACCTTCCCCAAGGTCGCCTTCGGATCCTGCGCCGGATCGAACTTCTGACGCTCGCCGTTGGTGAAAAAGAGGTACCCGTCCGTCGAGAACGCGATGCGGCCAGAAAAATGGCCGTCGCCTTCCACGTAGGGCGAGGCTCGGAACAACGGCTCGACTTTCTCTAGGGCAGGCTGCGCGCCATCGGCGAAGGCGCCGCGCGCGAGGACGACCCCCTTGCCACCCTGGCCGGCTTCGGAATAGCTGAAGTACACGAGCCGGTTCTGCGTGAAACCCGGGTGCAATACAACGTCCATCAAGCCGCCCTGTCCCTCGCTCGACACGCCCGGAATGCCGTCGACCCGTTTCCGTTGCTGCCCGTCCGCGGAGACGACGTAGAGGGCGCCGGACTTCTCGGTGATCAACATCCGGCCGTCAGGCAGGAATGTCATCGCCCAGGGCGCTTCGAAGTCGGCCACCACCTGTACGTGGAACGGCTGGCTGGCCGGCTGCTGCGCCGCGCCTGCATTTTGACGAACTGCGTCTACGGCAGAGCCGGCAAACAGCGGCACGAGAACGGCGCATGTCAGGATCACTCGCATCATCATCTCCCCGGTTTCCAGCTTCACTGTTGCACCCTCGAGGTGATACGACGCGAGGGTGTAGTCGGCGCCCAAAACTCGGCTGGCTCACGCGCGAGGCAGCGCCTGAGGCGTGCCGAGGATACGCTTCCCATCATACATACCGGCACCGAGTTTCGTGAGGGCGCTCGCTTTATCGGTTGAAGCCCGCTCAGGCGCTGCGCCGGAAAATGCACGTATCCTGAAACGCCGCGAATTGTGTCGCTCCGATAATCTGCCCTTCGCGCAGTCCAATACGTTCGAACCCTGTAAAGAGATCGTTGACGAACGTTCGATCCATGTAAGCCGCGTAGTCGTTGGAACCGAGCCACGTCTGGTCAGGCCGCCCATGAATGTGGCCGTAGAAGCCGCGCTCCTTGAGTTCCCGAAGGCCCTTGGGTGAGATGCCCTCCAGCAACGTATCGTAGTAGCTGCCGTTGTAGGACAGCATCAGAACGCCACCAGGCCGGATGATCCGGCGCATTTCCTCGGCCCAGTCCCGCGCCGCCGACGCCGTGACGTGCGTGAATACTGAGGCTGCGTAGACAAAATCGAGACTGTCACGTGAGACCTGCTGCAGGGGCGGCAGATAAGTTGACGTCCAGCTCCGCGCAAACGGGATGTTCTCCTGGCAAAACGCGACAAGAGTCGAGTTGATGTCGCATCCGAGAAGCGTCACACCCTGGGCGAGAAACGGCTCCCACCCCGCCAGAATGCGGCCACAGCCGCAGCCAAAATCAAGAATGGACGTGAACTCTCGATAATCGACGCCGACCTCACCTAACAGCGAAATCATGCCTTGCACGGTTGATCGCCGCGATAGCGCAAACTGGCGGCGATCCCGACGACCAATGACGAGAAAGATCAGGTCCTCCGGCGGGACGGGCGTGGTCAGTCCATCGCCAATATTCGCCAGGTCCTGCTCCGCGACAGGTTCAGGGACCACTTGCGGGGAGTTCGGAAGCCCCTGTCCGTGCCGGTCGAAGACGGCAACGCTTGCGCCAGGTGGAAGCGCACGTTCGAAGGCGTAGCAGAATCCCAGGGCGACATTTTCTCCGAACAGGTTCGCAAGGTCCGAACGGGAGTACTTCGGTTCAACCGAGCCAACGTGTTTTCCATCGACTGTCACGATGAGCGTTGGCGCGACCCCATCCGGATAGGCGGCCCAACCAGCGACTTGATGGCGGTCGAGAGCGTCTATCCACCCCGTAAGTTCCGGGGATTGCGCGCCCGGGGCCGTCTCGAGCAACCACATCTAATTCAAACCCCGCACGTGCCTCACATCCCGGTGGGCGACGACGTCGATGATGTCGGCGCCGACCGCGGTCGTGCGCCGAAACACCGGCAGTTCCTCGGCGGAGTTCAGCACGGCGCCGTGCATCGAGCCGTGGCACCGACGATCACCGGGTTGTCAGGGACGGACTTGTCAATGTGATCCCAGTTTAGCAAGGTCGAATCGATCGAGATTCATGACCTTGTCCCACGCGGCGACGAAGTCGTCCACGAACTTCTTCCGCGAGTCGTCGCACGCGTAGACCTCCGCCAGCGCACGCAGCTGGGAATTCGAACCGAAGATGAGATCGACGCGGCTGGCGGTCCACTTGACCGCACCCGTGCGGCGGTCCCGGCCCTCGAAGACCTCCTCCGTGTCGGACGTCGCCTCCCATGTCGTGTCCAGGTCCAGCACGTTCACGAAGAAATCGTTGGTCAACGCCTCGGGCTGTTGGGTGAAGACGCCAAGCTTCGACTGCCGGAAGGTCGCGTGCAGCGCACGCAGGCCGCCCACGAGCACGGTCATCTCCGGGCCGCTGAGCGTCAGCAGCTGAGCCCGGTCGAGCATCAGCACCTCGGCCGATTGCGTGTGCCCCGCCGCGACGTAGTTCCGGAAAGCGTCCGCCGTCGGTTCGAGCACGGCAAAGGATTCCACGTCGGTCTGCTCCTGCGACGCATCCGTGCGGCCGGGCCTGAAGGGCACCTGCACATCGTGTCCGGCGTTCTTTGCGGCCTTCTCCACAGCGGCACACCCGCCCAGTACGATCAGGTCGGCAAGCGACACTCTTTTTTTGCCGCCATTCTGCGAGTCGTTGAACGCGTTCTGGAGCCCCTCGAGAGTCCGCAGCGTCTTCGCCAGCTCGGGCGGATTGTTGATCGCCCAATCCTTCTGCGGCGCCAGGCGAATCCGCGCCCCGTTGGCGCCGCCCCGCTTGTCGGTGCCACGGAACGTCGCCGCCGATGCCCAGGCCGTCGACACGAGCTGGGAGACGGAGAGTCCCGACGCGAGGATCCGGTTCTTGAGAGCGGCGATCTCCGCCGCTCCGATCAGTTCGTGACTGACCGGGGGGACCGGGTCCTGCCACAGCTGCGGTTCCTGGGGAACCAGCGGGCCCAGGTACCGCGAGATGGGTCCCATGTCGCGGTGCGTCAGCTTGAACCACGCCTTCGCAAATGCTGTGGCGAACTCGTCCGGGTGCTCGAGGAAACGCCGCGAGATTTTCTCGTAGATCGGATCGATCCTGAGCGCGAGGTCGGTGGTCAGCATGGAGGGCGCGATGCGCTTCGACTGGTCGTGCGCGTGCGGGACCGTGCCCTGACCCGCTCCGTTCTTCGGCTTCCACTGGTGGGCGCCGGCCGGGCTCGTGGTCAGCTCCCACTCGTAACCGAAGAGGTGCTCGAAGAAGTCGTGGCTCCATGTCGTCGGCGTCGTCGTCCAGGTGACTTCGAGGCCACTCGTAATCGTGTCCGCGCCCTTGCCCGTGCCGTAGCTGCTCGTCCAGCCGAGCCCCTGTTCCACGATGGGTGCCGCTTCCGGTTCGCGGCCGACGTGCGTCGTCGGGCCGGCGCCGTGAGTCTTGCCGAACGTGTGCCCGCCGGCAATCAGCGCCACCGTTTCTTCGTCGTTCATCGCCATACGGCTGAAGGTCTCGCGAATATCCCTCGCCGCGGCGACCGGGTCGGGTGTCCCGTCTGGGCCTTCCGGGTTCACGTAGATCAGGCCCATCTGCGTCGCGGCGAGCGGGTTCTCCAGATCACGCGTGTGGAAAACAGCGTCAGGCGAATCATCGGAGACGAGGACCGCGCCCTGCTTCTCGACACCCTCGGACCCGCGCGCGTAACGCGTGTCGCCGGCCAGCCAGGTGTCTTCCGCGCCCCAATACACGTCTCCGTCCGGCTCCCAGGTGTCCTCACGGCCGCCGGCGAATCCGAAGGTCTTGAAGCCCATCGACTCGAGCGCGCAGTTGCCGGCGAAGATGATGAGATCCGCCCACGAGATCTTCCGGCCGTACTTCTGCTTGATCGGCCAGAGCAGGCGGCGCGCCTTGTCCAGGCTGACGTTGTCCGGCCAGCTGTTGAGCGGCGCGAATCGCTGCTGGCCCCTGCCGCCGCCGCCGCGGCCGTCCTGGATGCGGTAGGTGCCCGCACTGTGCCACGCCATCCGGATGAAGAGCGGACCGTAGTGGCCGAAATCAGCCGGCCACCAGTCCTGCGACGTCGTCATCACCTGCTCGATGTCCTTCCTCAGGGCATCCAGATCGAGGGACTTGAACTCTTCGGCGTAGCTGAACTCCGGGCCCATGGGGTCGCCCTGGGGCGGGTCCCGGTGGAGCCCGTTCAGGTTCAACTGATTCGGCCACCAGTCTCGGTTCGATGTGCCGCTGTGCGCTTTGCCCGGGAACGGGCACTTCTTCTCGTTGTCCATGTTGACGTTGACCTCTGCGAATTCTCTTCAGGTCCGTTGACGGGATCGTCCAGTTCTCTGTGCCCGATCCGTAGCTGGCTTCGGCGTCGGTTGGTCGGTGGATCGGGAACTGGATGGCGCGTGGGATGGCACAAGACAATCGGGACAGCGCCCCCAGTAGGCGACCTCGGCCTCGTCGATCTCGTAGCCCCTGTTGTCACCCGCCGTGAGACAGGGGGCGGCGCCCACCGCGCAGTCGACGTCGACCACACGGCCACAGACTCGACAGATCAGATGATGGTGGTTGTCGCCGACCCGATCCTCGAAGCGAGCCGGTGATCCGGAGGGCTGAATGCGCCGGATGAGGCCCTCAGCCACCAGGATGCCAAGGGCGTCGTACACCGACTGGAGCGAGATGGCACCGATCTCGGCCCGGACGGCCTCGGATACGGCGTCGGCCGTGATGTGGGGCTGACCCGCTACCGCCCGCCAGACAGCCAGTCGCTGAGCCGTCACCTGAATGCCGCGTTGCCGGAGGCGGTCAGCCTGATCGGTGAGCACGAGGTCACAATAAATCAACTATTGGATTAACTCAAATATTTGACTTGTTGTGCACCCCGATTTGCCTGGCATCACGTGGGCAGGGGTCAACGATCTGCGGTCGTCAAGACGCCCTGGGTCATCCGTGGGTACCAAACGCAGCCAGCCCCGATGTTATCGGAGGGGACTGAGGGCTGCGCCTTCGTGTTCCGCGCGCCGCACAACCCACTAATGTTGGTGTTGCCAGCAGTAGGGGCTTCCAGCCTGGGCTTTCCGCGAGCATTGTGTACCGCGCTTTGTCGTTGCCTGACATCGACCAGACGAAGCTGGGGCGAGGTGCGTTCGAAGTGCGGTCTCTGGCGGAGCAGCGACGGGACTTTGCGCGCCAGCGAGCAGCGGGGGTTTGCAGATCGCGCACGCTCCATAACGAGCTGAAGCTTCTTTCAATGAGAGAGGGATCTGGCTCCGAGCAAGCGACCGACACCCAGCCTTGTGATACTTGGTGCCGGTGCGCGTGACATAGACAGTTGTGGTCGGATCGCTGTCGTTGCTTTGCTCGCCGTGGTCACTAGCGAGCGAGGCGCGGTGCCTGCGCTCGGAGAGTTCCACAACCCTCGATTCGCCGTGCGTGCTTCGCGCTCCAAGCCTCGGAACTGCTCGAGGTACCGAAATGGATACCTCGTGTAGGCGAATCCGTATCCCTGCCGAACAATCTCCGCATTCAGGAACAGTCCATCTGACAGATACAGGTACGCGAGTGTGCGTCCGTACTTGTCATGACGATCTCGGTCGTATTCCAGTCGCACAGTCTGGCCGTGCGCGATGCGCTGGACGAACGCGGTCGATGCCTTCGCGAGCGCGAGCACTTCAGGCCGCTGGTCGGTCATCTCTGGAGCATCAATACCGATCAGGCGGACTGACCCGATGCCTGCTACAACGACCGTATCGCCATCGATGATGCGTGTGACGGCCTGGGCAGACGCGGGCACACTACACGCGAGACATGCGAGAAGGATCAACACGTTGGCGTAGCAGGCAGGCGTCATCGTCAGTTGGGACACTTGAGCGTGGGCCGCCCCTACGGCCGAATGTCCGCTGGAAGATCGTCCGCAGCTTCATCAATCGGTGCTGGGGGCGCCAGGAGTAGCTCCAGGAAGCGGTCATCCGGAGCTTCGTTGACCGTCTCATCCAGCGAGTGACAGAGCGGGCCTGGGCAGATGAAACACGCGACGCCCCCGTGCGATGAGCACGTGCCGGAGCGATTCCGCGAACAGCTCCAAGTCCCGTCCTTGCACCCTGCGGTGGGCTGACCGCACCCAATGCTTGACGGGACCGTGCGGTTCCCACAAGTCGCGCTCGACGGTCTGGTCGCAATTGGTCGGAGAGTGAGATTGACTCCTGTGTTGCGGGAAAGACTGATCGTGCGGTCAGTTTGTTGATACCCGCTCTTCGTCGCGCGAATAGTAAAGGACGAGGACTTCAAGTTCGTGATGCGATAGTTCCCTGAGTTACTCGTCTTGGATGAGCGACCGGCATTCTTGCCGCCGAGCACTTGAACTCGCACACCCTCGACTGCCCGCCCGGTAGTGCTGTGCGTGACTTTGCCACTGAGCGTGTACGTTTGGGACGCGAGTGGCAACGCTGGAATTGCGGCTATGCCGGTGGCACTTCCGCTCTGTTGGCTGTCGTCGGCAACTGTGGGCGCAGAGGGCGCGGCAGGGCTTCCATTGCCTCCTCCGCCGCTACACGACACCGCGAAGAGTTCGATGAGGACGAGAACGACGAAACGACTTACGCGCATGCGACCTCTCAAAAAAACCATGAGCGACGAGCGGGCTCGAGACTCGTCGTCTAGCGCGCTTTGTCGTTCTGGAATTGACTTTCGTTACCGGAGCGCGTCTGGACGACGGTCAGTGTCGTGCGGATAGTGTCCTTGCCGACTTCCAGGACCGGAGCCTGTTTCTTGCCCCTGCTCGCCACCACCGAGGCGGCCACGAACGCCGCGACCCCACCGGCCACCACCGTTGCCCACACTGCCGCTTGTCTGTCCTTTTTCATGTCGTTCCGTCGTCTCCGTCTCCCGCACCGCAGTTTTCACGTCGACGTGAAAAGTCGGACCGAGAGCCGCGCCCAGCGCGTGGTGTGTTCGGACAACGTGACCAATGGTAGCGAACGCCCTGCGATGTCGCGATGACCGGGAAGGCCATACTTGGCTTGCTTTGGCGCGAGGAGTCTATCGAGATGCCACGGAGCGTGTCGCGCCGTGACCTGGCGGCGGTTGGGCGGTTTGGTGAGAGCGGTCAGGCCTCCCTGAAGGCTTGGGGCGTCCGACCGGTCCATCGCCTGAACGAGCGGTAGAACGCTGCAGGTTCGGAATACTGCAGAAAGAACGCGATGTCGCCGATGCTCAGGCTGCGATCCTGAAGCAAGGCGCGCGCGAACTCACTTCGCACCTCATCGAGGATATGGCGGAATGACGTGCCCTCCTCGGCGAGACGGCGGGTGAGCGTCCGCCGGCTGACCGCAAGCGCGGTGGCGACGGCGTCAAGCGTCAGGGCCGACTGCCCGAGATGCTCGACCAGCAGGCGCCGGACGTGCGTGCTCATCGTGCCCGCCCTCGAGCGGTCTCGATCTCCCAGTGCGTTCTCGAGCCGGCGTCGGATAATCCCCTCGAGTGCTTCATCGGCGTCGCGCATCGGACGTGCCGCATCGGCGGCGCTGAGGCTCATTGAGCTCGAACCGGCGGCAAAGCGAACATGTCCGCGGAAGAACCGCCGATGCTCTGCCATGTTGACTGGTGCCGGGTGCGCGAAGCCGACGCGCAGCGGTGTGATGTCCGTTCCCGTACAGTCGCGTGCGAGCTTGAGCGCCATGGCCAGCGCGAACTCCGCCCGTGCCGGGGACACCGACGTGGTGGCCGTGTCGTGGACCAGGAACAACAGGCCTTCTCCTTCGCGGTGTGTCCGCGCCGCCACGCGATCGCTCAGGAGACGTCCATAGCGTGCCAGACGATCGAGCCCGTTCCCGAGAGAGGGACTTGATCGCAGCGCGTACTCGATGAGGTCGAGCGCGCCGCGGGGCAGCGACTCGGCGAGACGGACACCGAGCGCGTCGTCGCGTGTGAGCGTCGCGGCGAGGCGCCACGCCATCTCGGTCACAGCCTCGGGCACGCGAACGTCAGGATCTTCGAGCCTCGTCCGCCCGACGAGTCGGCGAATAGGCGAGGCGTCGACGCTGCGGCTCTCGACCCAGGCAATGAGGTGCGGCAGTACCCAACCCTGTACGGATGGCGCGATGACCGCATGCCGAGGGTCCCTGTCCATACCGTCAGACCCACCGGCTGCCGTCATCCGCCCCTCCGAGCGAGACTTGTGCCTCAGTCGTGCTCATCTCGCATCGCCATTCCACAGGGGCGAACTTCCACGTCCGGCCGAGTTGATTCACTGGGAGATCCACAATCAATTGAAGTTGTCAGTCACACTACACCGCACGGCCAGGGCGCATCAAGAAAAGTGGGCTGCCGGCGGAGCATCCGCGCCAGCGAGCTACAGTTAGTCGCGTTAACCCGTCGAGCCGTCGCAAAGCCCCTGCGATGTTGTTCCAACCGGCAAACGTGTGGCTCAGCACGCGACCGAACGAGCGCCGGCGCATCCTCGCGAAGTACTAGTCCCTGCTGCGAGTCCTTCGCTGGAGTGTGAGTCTTGACCAGGCGTTCGGGTAGTTGCGGTAGTCGCATCGCGACCGTCGACTCGCAGCGCTGCCGACAGGCAGCCGGATCGTAAAGGAAACCATCATGACGCATCACACGATCACGGGCGGCGGTGTGCAGCTCCATCTGGTCGAGACGGGCAATCCGAGCGGCCGTCCGATTGTGTTCATCCACGGCCTCTCGCAATGCTGGCTGACCTGGAGCCGGCAGCTGAACTCAGACCAACCACTACCGACTTGTCGCGATGGACCTGAGGGGCACGGCGTCTCGGAGAAGCCGCACGACGGCTACGCGGACGCCAGGATATGGGCCGATGACGTCAACGCGGTCCTGGAAGCGCTGAAGATCGATCGTCAGTGGCTGCTCGTACGGACCGCTCGTGATCCTCGACTATCTCCGGCACTACGGTGAAGAGTTCGCAACCTCTGGCGCGCACCTTGGCCATGTGCTCCGTGAGCGCGTCACCGCCTGGGAGATGACGTTCCCTCACCGCTCAGGGCTTCAGCGCCGCCGGCCAGTTGAGCACCACCGCCGCCGGCTGCTCGGCGTCGCGGGCCAGCGGGGCGAGGACGAGGAATCGCTGTCCGTCTTTCGTCGGGCGAAAGCGCCCACGCACGGTGACCGTCGCGAACCGCGTTTGGAACAGCTCCACCGGCGTGCCCGCCTTGAAGGTTGTGCCGGTCTCTACGGGGACGGCCATCAACCGCGTTCCGGCGCGGTAATAGAGCTCGCGGCCATCCCGGCGCCAATGAGGCTCGCTTCCGCCCTCGGTGGACACCTGCCACTTGTTCTGCGCCTCCGGGAACTCCTGGACGTAGACCTCCGCGCGGCCGGACTCGTTGGACTGGTAGGCGATGTACTTACCGTCTGGCGACAAGGTCGCCCACATTTCGTTGAACGCTGTCTTGGCGATCGGGATTGGCTTGCGGTCGCCGTCGATTGGCATCGCCCAGATGTTCCAGCCGCTCCCATCGTCACCCCGGCTCGTGAAGAGGACGTGCCGGCCGTCGCTCGACCAGTCGGAGACATACTTTTCTTCGGGATCGACGAGCAGCGGCTCTGCTTCGCGCGTGCCGGATGCGCCTTTCACGAACAGGTCGCCCCGGCTCTTCGCGCGTGATGTGTACACGATCCGGCGCCCGTCCGGTGACCACTGCGGGTTGATCTCGGCGGAGGCGTCGAAGGTGAAACGCGATGACACGCCACGCACCAGGTCGCGAATCCACACATCCCCCTGGTTGGCACTGTCGCTCACGTCGTACGCGAGGCGCGAGCCGTCTGGCGAGAACGACGTATCACGATAATCGGCGGGAGTTTCCAGGAACGGCGATTCCTTCCCGCTGCGGTCAACCCAAATCAGGCGCGTACCCGCCAGTTCGCCACCCTTGAACACCAGGACGCCGGTGCGTGATGCGGAGAATGAGGCAAGACCGAGGTTGTCGGAGCCGAGACCTTCACCGAGCGGCACCGGCTCACCTTCGAGCGTGAGCGATCGCGCGTTGAACTTCTGGGCCACCAGCGTACGATCCCGAACGAACAGCAGATAGCCTGGCTCGGCGTACTGCACGCGCGTGGTGGTCTTGAACAGTGTCTTGCTGGTCGTCGAATCCAGTTCACCCACCATCAACGTCATTTCTGGCGAGTTTCCTTCGAGGATCGTGTAGAGGAAATGGCGGCCGTCTGGCAGGAACTCCGGCCAACCTGTACCAGGGGTCCCTTTCTCTTTGCCGGAGGCGAGCACCACAGGCTGGCTGACCCCACCAGTGGCTTGCACGCGAAGCAACGGATCGTTGCCGCGCCCGTCGAAGAAAATGACGCCCTCAGAGCTCCACGATCCATCGGCGCCGGTGGGCGCGTCGCAAATGGTCTGCGGCGGTCCGCCCGCGATGTCGACTTTTTTCAGCTTCCCCGCGGCCATGAACGCGACGAAGCGGCTGTCGGGTGACCAGAACGGTCGCAACGCGCCCTCAGTACCCGGCAGCGGTCGTGCTTCGATTGAATCGAGCGGGCGGATCCAGATCACGCGCCTGCCGTCGCCATCAGCGGCAAAGACGATGTTGCGCCCGTCGGGTGACACGACCGGTGGGCTCGCGTTCTGGACGGCGGCCGGCATCGGCAGCGGGAAGCGAACGATCGGCGCCGGCTCGGGCGCCCGACGCATCCAGGCGACGGCAAAGGCGATGGCTGCCAGCGCGGCCAGTGCGCACGCCCCCCACGCCACGCCCTCGCGAGTCCGTCGGCGTCCGCTGACGACCGCGGGCAGCCCCACCTTGGAGCCACCCTTGGCCACCCACTGCAACTCGGCCGACACGTCGCGCGCGGTCTGCCAGCGATCCTCCGGATCTTTTGCCAGGCAGCGCGACACGATCCGCTCGAGCGCCGGCGGCGTGATCGGCACGAGCTCCTCGATCGGCCGCGGAGTGGTGGCGAGGACGGATGCCATCACGCTCGACGCGGTCTTGCCCTCGAACGCGCGGTGGCCCGTGATCAGCTCGTAGAGCACGCAGCCGAACGCGAAGATGTCGGTGCGCGCATCTACATCACGCGCCTCGATCTGTTCGGGCGCCATATACTGCGGCGTGCCGACCACGGTATGCGCGCCGGTCAGCGCCGCGACGGTGGCCTGCTCGACCTCCGCCCTGGCGCCGGAACGGTCCATGACGCCGGAGGTCGCAGACGCCGCCAGCTTCGCCAGCCCGAAGTCGAGGAGCTTGACGCCCTGCTTCGTGACGAGGATATTGGCCGGCTTCAAATCGCGGTGGACGATGCCCTTCCGATGTGCGGCATGGAGGGCTTCGCAGATCTGAATGCCGTAGGTGATGGCCTGATCAAGTGGCAGTGGGCCGGCAATCGGCGTGCCCTCGATGTACTCCATCACGAGGTAACCGCTGCCGTCGTGTTCGCCCACGTCGTGGAGCGTGCAGATGTTGGGGTGATTGAGTGACGAGATTGCACGGGCTTCCCGCTCGAACCGCTCGGTGAAGGGCCCTTTGATGGTCTTGACGGCGACGTCGCGATCGAGTCGGATGTCGCGTGCGCGATAGACGTCGCCCATTCCGCCAGAGCCGGCGGGGGCAATGATTTCGTACGGTCCGAGGCGTGCGCCGGAAGTTAAGCTCATCAGTAGATGTATTATGCACGATTCAAACGGAGACCACATGCAGATCACGCAGATGAGGCACATGAGAATGACGGCCGTCGTGTCAGTGGGCATGCTCGTGGGCATCACGGCGGTGTTGTCGGCCCAGCAGCCGACGATCACGCGCACCGTGCTGCAGCGCGCCGACATGGCGTGCCACGGTCACGAGGCCGTGACGGCCAAGGCGGAGTTTCCAGCCGGCGGCGCTACCGGCAGACACACCCATCCAGGCGAAGAGGTCAGCTATGTCGTGGCGGGAACCTTGACGCTGGAGGTCGCCGGGGCACCGACGAGAACGATAAAGGCCGGAGACGTCTTCCTCATCCCGGCCTCGACGGTCCACAACGCGACCGCTGTTGGCGGAGCCGCCACTGTCATTGCGAACTATCTCGTCGAGAAGGGCAAGCCGATGACGACCGCAGTGCCGTAGGTGTGGCGATGCGGGGTCACCGGACAGGTGTCGAGACGAATGGGTTGGAGTAGTCGATGATGCGCGTCGCCGCGGCAGTGCTGCTTGCGATCTGGCTGGTGCAGGCTCCCTCGTCGAAGGATCTCCGCATTTACGTCGTGGATGTCGAAGGCGGGAATGCCACCTTGTTCGTCTCGCCGTCAGGTGGATCCGTCTTGATCGATACCGGCAACCCGGGCGCAGCCGCGGCTCGCGACGCCAATCGCATCATGGCTGCGACGAACGACGCGGGGCTCACCGAGATCGATCATCTGATCACGACGCATTGGCACGGTGACCATTTCGGCGGAATGGCGGAGCTGGCCGCCCGCATTCCCATCCGGCATTACATCGACCATGGGCCGACGGTGCAGTCCCAGCCGGCGTCAACGGAGTTTCTCTCCGGGGTGTATCCGGCGCTCATCGCGAAGGCGGCTCACACCGTCGTCGCACCGGGCGACCGCGTTCGTGTGGCCGACCTGGACTGGCGAATCGTGACGTCCGCAGGCCGGGTGATGACCTCGCCTCTGACCGGCGGCGGCGAGTCGAACCCGTACTGCGCAGCCTTCAAGCGGCAGGACGAGGACACGAGCGAGAACGCGCAGTCGGTCGGCAGCATCGTCGCCTTTGGCGCCTTCCGGGTCGCTCACCTCGGAGATCTGACGTCGAACGGCGAGTTCGCGCTGATGTGTCCCTCCAACCGTATCGGCCCGATTGATCTCAATATCGTGTCGCATCACGGCCAGCCCAACTCGAATGCCGACGTGCTGGTGCATGCGATCGAGGCGCGCGTGGCGATCATGAACAACGGCACGCGCAAAGGGGGACAGCCGGCCGCGATGAAGGTGATTCAGTCGGCGCCGCGACTGGAGGATCTGTGGCAGCTGCATTTCTCGCTGCTCAGCGGTCAGGAATTCACCGTGCCAGGACTCTTCATCGCCAATATGGTCGACGAGCAACCCGCGGCGATGCCGGTCGATCCGTTGCCGCCCCCATCCGGGCCCGCCGCCGCGCCGCCTCCGGCCCACAACGGACCGGCGTATTGGATCAAGGTGGAGGCCCGCGCCGACGGATCGTTCCGCGTGACGAATCAGCGCAACGGGTTCAGCAAGCTGTACGCGCGCCGCTGAATGCCGCCCGGGCCATTCGGTGACTTTCGCCTTATACGACCGGTGGACCTACAGGCTTGCAGCCGGAGCTCTGGTTGGAGGGATGCGGAGATGCGCTGGTCTGCCAGCCGTAGCTCGCGCGCGATCAAGCGCGAGCGAAGGCTGGCGCGCCCGACAGGATTCGAACCTGTGGCCTTCGGCTCCGGAGGCCGACGCTCTATCCAGCTGAGCTACGGGCGCGAACAGGAGAGTTCGATCAGTAAGAACGTCGATGCGTTCCGATGGCGCGCCCGGCAGGACTCGAACCTGCGACCTACGGGTTCGAAGCCCGGCGCTCTATCCAACTGAGCTACGGGCGCACGAATCGAGATCCTAGCACATCGGCCTCGAACCGAGGCCGGCTCACGGTCCGCTGCGGTCACGGCGCTAGTCCATTTTCGCGTAGCGCTCCACGGCACGCAGATTGGCGCCTTTCGACGTCAGCAACTTTCCCCAGAGATCTCCAACCTCGTCGAGTCGCGACGGGAGGCTCTCGATCGTGAAATCCTCGCGCTCGACGCCGTCGTGCACTTCCCGCCAGGTGAGCGGCGCCGATGCGCCGCCGTAATCGCTGCCACGCGCGCTGTAGGCGCACGCCAGCGTCTTGCCCTGGATGTTCTGCAGGTAGTCGACGTACACCCGGCGGCCTCGGGCATGCACGGTGCGTTCGACCGTCGCGTGCGCCGGATGCTTGTTCGCCACCATGGTCGCGATGATCTGGCAGAACAGCAGCCCCGTCTCGTACGACGTGCGCGGCGGCATCGGAATATAGATGTGCAGTCCGTTCGAGCCGGACGTCTTCGCGAAACCGGAGAGATGAAGGTGCTCGAGCTCGTCGTGCACCCATCGTGCGACATCGAGTACCTTGTCGAACGGCACCCCCGGCATGGGATCCAGATCGATGGCGACGTGGTCGACGAAGTCGAGCGACGCCACGCGCGAGAACCAGGGATCCTGCGAGAGGGCGGCGAGCTGCGTCATGTAGAGCAGGCTCAGAAGCGAACCTCCAATGAGCCGGCTCGGCACGTCGTCGTCCACGTCCAGCGTTTCCACGCGCACGCCGGGGGGAACCGCGTCGGGGGCGCGCTGCTGGTAGAACGTCTGACCCCGAATGCCGTTTGGCTGGCGCTTCATCACCAGAGGTCGATCGGCCACGACCGGCAGGATGTAGGGCGCCACGCGGATGTAGTAGCGGAACAAATCGCCCTTCGTGAGCTGGCGGGCGGGCCAGAGGAGCTTCTTGGTGTTCGTAATCGACAGGATCTGACCGCCGGGCAGTTGCAGACGGCCGTTTCCACCCCTGGCGTCGATGGCATCCAGCTGGTCGAGCAGCGCGCGAACGGCCGGCGCGGACAGTCGCTCGCCACGGTCGGTCCCGCTCGGAGGACCGGACGGCTTCGGTGATCCGGTCGCGATACGGGGCCCCGGCTTCTTCGGCGGCCTCACCGCCGGCTTCGACCGAATCGGCACCTCCTTCCGCACCTGGTCGGGCCGCACGTCGTCCCGCAGCCCCAGATATGTCGGGTGCCGCAGATATCCTTCATCGGTCCATTCGGTGAATTTGACCTGAGCCACCAGCGACGGCTTCACCCAGTGCACTCGCTCATTGCCCTTCGGCGGCACGCGAAACGGGCTCTCGCGCACCGAGAGCGAAGCCAGCATCTTCGCCACGCGGGAGAGCTCCGCTTCGTTGAATCCGGAACCGACATGGCCCGTGTAGACCAGCTTCGGTGTTTCACTGCCGGAACGCCGTGATGCCGGCTTCGGACGCGTCCCGGGCCGGTCCTCGTTCACACCCACGAGCAGCGCGCCGAAATATCCGCGGGAGCCGCGAGGTTCGGTCCAGCCGCCAATCACGAATTCCTGCTCCTGCACGATCTTCAGCTTGCGCCAGTCGGTCGAGCGCCTGCCGAAGCGGTACTGAGAGTCGAGGTGCTTCACGAGCAGCCCTTCCCAGCCGCGCGCCTTCGCCGTCCTGTACAGCGCCCGACCGTCGCCCACGACGAAATCGCTGAGGCGGAGGAGCGGCGTGGTGGGGATTCCAAAGATGCGGATGAGACGTGCGCGGCGCGTCGTGAGCGGCAGCGACGTGAGGTCGTCGGCGCCGTCGCGTACGACATCGAAGGCGATGAACGCCACCGGAGCGCCCGGTGCCTGCGCGCCATCGCCGTCAGGGACGCTTTTCAGGTGAATTCGTCCCTGCAGGCGCTGAAAGGAGGACGGCTCTCCCTTTTCGTCGAGCGCCACGATCTCGCCGTCGAGCACGATCGGCGCCTTGAGCTTCCGGGCGAACGTCTTGAGCGCCTTGACGAGCTCGGGAAATTGCGCGGTCTTGTCGTTGCCGAGCCGTGACCAGATGCGGACGGCCGACGTGGTCCCCGGGCCCGGCTCAATCTGAATCAGCGCGCGAATGCCGTCGTACTTCGGCTCGTAGGCCAGGCGATCGTCGACCAGCGGCGGGTCGGCGAGGGTCGCGAGCATCGGACGGAGATTCCGAATGTCGCCGCGCCAGCTCGTCGCGCGGGCATCGTGGCCCGGCGTCAAGGCGTCACCGTGCCGTCGGCCGACACGCGGAAGGTGAGGCCCGATCGATTGGACTGGCTGGAGACGCGAACCACGTTCGTGAGGAGCACGCCGTTGGCGGAGATGCGCTCGGTGACCGCGCCGGCCGTCGTGCGGTCCACGTTGCACACATCCGGGTCGATCATGATGAGCGTGTTGAGCGTATCGATGGGAACGTTCGCCGACACGCCGCGGTACCCCGCACCGTCGGGCGAGACCGACATGTCGATCACGCGGTATCCGGTCCAGCCGCTCTTGATGTGGATCGTGAGCGGCAGGATGCCACTGACACAATCCACGGAGTCCGGATCGGGAGGCGTGTCGGGCGGGATGATGGATTCGTAGAAGAAGTTGATGGAGGCCACTGGCGTGGTGGGGCCGACCGGCATCGAGTCTTCACACGCCGCCGCGGAGAACACGATGAGCAGAACGCACAGGGAGTGACGCATGAGTCTGGCTACTGGCTGTACCGGTCGTTGAACCATGGTTCGGCGGTGTTCGAGTATCCGCGTTCCTCCCAGAACCCTTTCCGGTCACGTGCCAGGAATTCGATCTTCCGAATCCACTTGCAGCCCTTCCAGGCGTAGAGCCGCGGGGTGATCATGCGGACAGGTCCGCCATGTTCTCGCGGCAGCGGCTGGCCTTCCCACTCGTGCACGAGCAGCACGTCGGCGTCGAGCGCGCGCGCCAGCGGCAGGTTGACCGTATAGGGAATGAAGGTGCCGGGCGCGAAGTCTGAACCGGTCGACAGAACAAAGTGTGCTTCCTCGGTCGGGACCACCAGCTCGGCAATCGTCCTGAAACGAACGCCCTTCCAGCGGTTGTCGAGGCGGCTCCAGGTGGTCACGCAGTGAAAGTCGCTGACGTCCTCGACCTGCGGCAGCGCCATGAACGCTTGCCAATCGAGCGTCACCGGGTTCTCCACCAGGCCTTCGATCCGGAGCGTCCACTGCTCGAGGCCGACCTCCGGTTGTTCGCCGAGATCCAGCACAGGCCAGTTGTGAACGAGGCGCTGACCGGGCGGAACCGTCGGCATGCCATGGCGGTTGGACGGTCCGGCGCCCATCGGCTCGCGGCCGGCAAACTCCACGTTGACGGTGTCGGCCTTCATATGACGCTGGCGCTCGATGTACCGCAGACGGCGCTGGACGAGATCGCTGTCAGACATGATCGAAGTGGGCAGGAGCCTTCACCGTGCGTCCTCCAGGCGGCCCACGGCGACCATCGCCGGCCGCAGTACTTCGTCACCGATGCTGTAGCCGGGTCGAATGACGCCGGTGACCCGGCCGTCCTGGTCGGCATCGGTCACCGGCACCGTCGCGACCGCTTCGTGCCGCGACGGATCGAACGCGTCGCCGAGCGCGTCGAGGCGGGCCACGCCGAAGGCCTGGAGCTTCGAGAGAAATTGCCGCTCGACGAGATCGAGTCCCTCGAGCAGGGCACCGAAATTCTGCGACGCCTGCGCAGCCGACATCGCGCGCTCCAGGTTGTCCAGCACATCGAGCAATTCGGTCAATACCACGCGCCGGCTGCGCTCCACGTCCTTCACCAGCTCGCGCCGTATGCGTCCCTTGACCTCTTCGAACTCCCCGACGGCCTGCCTGTGCTCGGTCATGTACCGCTGCAGCAGCTGGTCCTTCTCGGCGAGCTGGCGCTCCAGCTCCTCCAGATAGGTCGGTTTGCGGAGCTCCTCGTCGCTTGCGTCGAGCTGACCGTCCTGGCGGGCCCACCACCGGCGGTCGACGACCTTGACGTCGGGACCGCCCGAGGGTTCGTCCGGGAACGCGGGTGCGAGCGGGCTGCGAAGCTTCGAATCGTCGTCCATCATCATCAGCCTATCACTGCGCGCGCGCTGGGCAACGGCTGGCAGCGGCGAAATGGCTAGCGCCGGGATCGAGTCGACGATCCTCTCATCAGGAGCAGATAGAGCAGGAAGCTCAACGCAAACGTGATGAACCAGGCGTAGGTGTAGAGGCGGTCGAAGAGATTCGGGCTGGCGATCTGACCGCCCGGCGTCGAGGCGGCGCGAAGAAACCCCGGCAGTACGGGCAACACCGCGACCACGAGCGCCGCTATGGCTTTCCAGTTGACGCCATTCGAGTAGGCGTAGGCGCCCTTCGGATCGAACAGATCCCGAAGCGAGAGTTGCCGGCCGCGAAGCACCCAGTAGTCGGCGATCAGGACGCCGCCGATGGCGCCCATCAGGCTGGAATAGCCGATGAGCCACGTGAAGATGTACGCCGCCGCGTCCGCGTAAAGTCGCCACGGCATCATGACGATGCCTAGAACGGCTGTGATGAGTCCGCCTCCGACATAGCTGATCCGCCGCGGCGCGAGGCTCGAGAAATCGTTGGCCGGCGACACCACGTTGGCCGCCATGTTGGTCGTGATCTGCGCTGCGAGAATGACGAGCGCTCCAAAAATGATCACCCCGGGGTTCCCGATCCGCGCAATGAGCACGATCGGATCCCAGATGGCCTCGCCGAAGATCACGATCGTGGCGCTCGTCACGGCCACTCCGATGAACGCAAACGCGGTCATCGTTGTCGGCAGGCCGAGCGCCTGGCCGAGCACCTGTGAGCGCTGCGAGCGCGCGTAGCGGGTGAAGTCCGGAATGTTCAAGCTGAGCGTCGCCCAGTAGCCGACGTTGGCCGTGAGGGCAGCGGGGAAGAGCGCCCAGAACGGCGTGCTGGCGGCTTGCAGCTTCTGGGACTCGCGAAGGATGGTTCCGAGTCCGCCTCCTTTCCAGACAGCCCACGCCAGGAGCGCGAGGCCTCCGGACAGCAGCAGGGGAGCCGACCAGCTTTGGAGCAGCTTGATGCCTTCGGTGCCTTTCAGAATGATCCACACCTGCAGGAGCCAGAACGCGGTGAACGCCAGCCAGATCGATCCCGGCACGTTCCTCCACGCGGGCCACGCGGCTGTCATGAGCGCGTCGAGCGCGAGCCCGCCGATCCAGGTCTGGATCCCGAACCAGCCGCACGCCACGATGGCGCGCAGGATGGCGGGCACGTTGGCGCCTCGCACGCCGAAACTCGCGCGGCAGAGCACCGGAAACGAGATGCCGTAGCGCGTTCCCGCGTGAGCGTTCAGCGCCATGGGCACGAGCACGATGATGTTGCCCAGCAGGATCGTGAGCATCGCCTGCCACCAGGTCATGCCCTGCGCCATCAACCCCGAGGCGAGCGTGTAAGTCGTAATCACCACGCTCATCCCGATCCACAGCGCGGCGATGTTGTAGGTGGACCACGTGCGCTGGGCGAGGTGCGTCGGTGCCAGGTCCGGATTCCAGAGCGGGCTGTGCGAGAGATCCTCGGTCAGCTCGACGATGTCCGGCATGTGGTCAGGCGACGGAGCGGAGAAACGGCCCAGCTCGCGCTACCGTGCGGTTGGGGCAGGCAAGGGCTCCGCATAGCCCTCGGCGTCGTGTCCGCCGTGGTACTCGCGGTCGTCCGGCCGGCGAATCTGCGAGTGCGGCACCACTCGATCGCGACGAAGCCCGCGAAAATCGTCGAGCGAGCGCCAGCCTTTCTCGGCGTGTCGTTCCAAGAATGCCCGCAGGCCTTCGATCAGAGACTTGATCACGTTCGGGCCGATGGCGTGATCCAGCATCGCCGCCGTGCACACCTGCACGCTGCCGCAGCCCAGGAGGAAGTAGTTGAGCGCGTGGGAGAAATCGGCGATGCCGCCGATGCCGGAAAACTGGCGATCGGGAAACGCCGTCGTGAGCTGTGCCATCTTCGCGAGCGACTGCGGCAGGATGGCCGGGCCGCCGAGGCCCCCGCTCGACACGTAGCCATCGACGTTCATCTCGAATTCGAGCGTGTCGAGATCGATGAGTGGCAGTGACGGAAACGTATTGGACGACGACACCGCGTCGGCGCCGCCTCGAAACGCGGCGCCGGCCTCCCCCACGATGTCCGTCGTTGACGGTGTCAGCTTGGCCCAGATGGGCACTCGAGCCACCTCTTTGACGGCACGCGTGACCTCTTCGATGAGGCGCTGATTTTTCCCGATGTTCGATCCCATGTCCTCCCGGTCCATGTGGGGACACGAGAGGTTCAACTCAAACGCGTCGGCGCCTTGTTCCTGGCAGGCGGTGGCCAGCGTCTGCCAGTGCCGCAGCTCGCGGTCCGAGCCGGCGCCCGCCATGATGGACGCGACGAGCACGCGGTCGGGATGCGCCTCCTTGATCCGCGCGAGGCGTGGGATCCACCAGTCCAGCGTCTTGTCGGAAATGAGCTCCCAGTTCCATGACGAATGCAGGGCCGTGTGCGGCCGCTTCTGCATCGACAGGTGGGACGAGTCTGGCGTGGCGCGCAGGAACTTCGTCTTCGGACCTGCCACGTTCACAACCGGGTGGAGACCGATGGTCTTCGTGACGACGCCACCCCAGCCAGCCTCGAAGGCCCGCATGATGTTGGCGTCCGACTCGGTGGGCGGTGCCGAAGACAGCAGGAACGGGTTTTCCAGGCGCAGGCCGGTGAACTCAACCGAAAGTCGCTGGTCCATGGAACCTTTGAATCAGCATCCCCGGCGGCGCCGCCGGTGCTGGAATCGACTATAGCGCAGGGCGCGCCTAGCCATCTCATCTCACTTGCATCGGCCGGTTGTGCCCGCGGGTGGCCGATCCCGCCTCCGGAGCCCGGACGGGCGCCCGGTATAATGACCTGATTTCACTGGAGGTCGCTCATGGCGCAGCCCTCGACAGTGTCTGCCGCATCGCGGTGGTCGGGTTCGGCCGACATCGAGCGGGTGCCGAATTACATCAACGGCCGGTTCGTCCAGTCCACGGCGGCAGACGCGCTGGACGTGCGCAACCCCGCCCGTGGGACGCTCATTGCCCGTACGCCGCTCTCCACCGCGGCAGACGTGGATGCGGCCGTCACCTCCGCGGCTCAGGCGTTTCGCCTCTGGAGTGAGACCCCCGTCGTCGCGCGCGCGCGCACGATGTTCACCTTCAAGCGCCTGCTCGACGAACACTTCGAGGAGATCGCCCGCATCGTGACGACCGAGCATGGCAAGACGCTCGACGAAGCGCGCGGCAGTGTCCGCCGGGGCATCGAGTGCGTCGAGGTCGCGTGCGGCGGCCCGTCGCTGATGATGGGCTACGGTCTCGAGAACGTGGCCGCGAACATCGACTGTCACGTCGTGCGGCAACCGCTCGGCGTGTGCGCGGCGATTGCGCCCTTCAATTTTCCGGCGATGGTCCCGCTGTGGTTCCTGCCTTTCGCCGTCGTGTCAGGTAATACCTTCGTCCTCAAGCCGTCCGAGCAGGTGCCCCTCTCGCAACTCCGGATGTTCGAGCTGCTCCATGCCTGCGATCTGCCGCCAGGGGTCGTCAATCTCGTCAACGGCGGTCGCGAGGTGGTCGAAGCGCTCTGCGATCATCCCGGTATTCGCGCCGTGTCATTCGTTGGATCGACGGCGGTGGCCAGGACTGTGTACCGGCGGGCCACCCACGCGGGCAAGCGGGTGCAGGCGCTGGGCGGGGCCAAGAACTTCGTCATCGTCATGCCCGACGCCGACATGGCCCGAACGACGGAGGTTGTCACCGAATCGTTCTACGGATGCGCCGGCGAGCGGTGCCTGGCCGGCAGCGTGCTCGTGCCCGTGGGTGAGGCGTACGGGGAAGCGCGCGAGCGTCTCGTCGCGAGCGCCCGATCTCTGCGTGTCGGCGACGGGCTCGAACCGTCGGTCAACATGGGACCGGTGATCAGCCAACGCCATCGAGAGCGTGTCAGAAGCTATATCGAAAAGGGTGTTTCGGAGGGGGCACAGTTGCTGCTCGACGGGCGCAACGTCCGAGTGCCGGAGCGTGAGGACGGGTTCTTCGTCGGACCGACCGTCTTCGACCAGGTGCCGCCCTCGTCTGTCATCGGACGCGAGGAGATTTTTGGTCCGGTCGCCTCGATTTGCCCGGTGCCAGACCTCGATGCGGCGGTGAAGTTGATGGAGTCGCATCCGAACGCGAACGCCACCTCCATCTTCACCTCGAGCGGCAAGGCGGCGCGCGAGTTCAGCCATCGCGCCACCGCGTCGATGGTCGGCGTCAACATCGGTGTCGCCGCCCCCATGGCGTATTTCCCGTTCGGCGGGGCCCGAGACAGCTTCTTCGGTGACCTCAAGGTGCACGGCCGCGACGCCTTCGAGTTCTACACCGATAAGAAGGTCACGATCTCGCGCTGGTTCTAGAGGACTTCATGCCTCGCACCCTCGTTGGCGGTCTCGTGCAATGCGCCGCGCCGCTCACGGATCCGGCGACACCCATCTCGCGCGTCAAGGACGCGGCCTTCGAGGCGCACCTGCCGTTCATCGAGGAAGCCGGCAAGCGTGGTGTGCAGATTCTCGGCCTGCAGGAGGTGTTCAACGGTCCGTATTTCTGTCCGTCGCAGGATCCGCACTGGTACGACCTCGCCGAGCCGGTCCCCGGCCCCACGACCGAGCGCATGGCCGAGCAGGGGAAGAAACACGGGATGGCGATGGTGATCCCCGTCTACGAGCGGGAACAGGCTGGTGTCTACTACAACACCGCGGCGGTCTACGATGCCGACGGACGCTATCTTGGAAAGTACCGGAAGAATCACATTCCGCACACCTCCGGCTTCTGGGAGAAGTATTTCTTCAAGCCGGGCAACCTCGGGTATCCGGTCTTCGAGACGCGGTACGCCAAGGTCGGCGTGTATATCTGTTATGACCGGCACTTTCCCGAAGGTGCGCGCCTGCTGGGGCTGAACGGCGCGGAGATCGTGTTCAACCCGTCGGCGACCGTCGCCGGCCTTTCGCAATACCTCTGGAAATTGGAGCAGCCGGCGCACGCCGTCGCGAACGGCTATTTCATGGCCTGCAGCAACCGCGTCGGGACCGAGGCCCCCTGGAACATCGGGCGATTCTATGGATCGTCGTACTTCGTCGATCCGCGGGGCAGCATTCTCGCGATCGGATCCGAAGACCAGAACGAGCTCGTGACGGCCGAGATGAACCTGGACATGATCGAAGAAGTGCGCCGGGTCTGGCAGTTCTACCGTGATCGCCGTCCCGAGACGTATCAACCCGTGGCCGATCTGCTTCCCTGACGGTTGCCACCCTCCGTCAATGAGCATCCTCATCAAGAACGGCCTCATCGTCACGGCCTCCGATCTCTATGCGGGCGACGTCCTGATCGAAGGCGAGAAGATCTCGACCATCGGGACATCGCTGGACGTCGAAGCCGATCGGGTCATCGACGCCACCGACCGCTATGTGCTGCCTGGCGGCATCGACTGCCACACACACCTCGACATGCCGTTCGGAGGCACGACATCGGCTGACGACTTCGAGAGCGGGACGATCGCCGCTGCGCACGGCGGCACCACCTCGGTTGTCGACTTCGCCATCCAGTACAAGGGGCAGACGCTTCACCACGCATGGGAAACGTGGATGGGCAAGGCCGAGGCCAAGGCGGCGATCGACTACGGGTTCCACATGATCGTGACCGACCTGACCGATCACGTCGAGCAGGAGATGGACGCCATGGTCGCTGAAGGCGTCACGTCGTTCAAGCTCTTCATGGCCTACCCCGGCGTCTTCATGCTCGACGATGCCGCGATCTTTCGCGCAATGCTGCGGACCGGACAGAACGGCGGCACGATCTGCATGCATGCGGAGAACGGCGGCGTGATCGACGTGCTCGTGAAGAAGGCCCTGGCCGAAGGCAAAACGGCGCCCAAGTATCACGCGCTCACACGCCCCGCTCGCGCCGAAGCCGAAGCGACGCATCGCGCCATCGCCCTCGCCGAAATCGCGGACGTGCCGGTCTACATCGTGCACCTCTCGGCCGCCGAAGCGCTCGAGATGGTGACCGAAGCGCGCGATCGTGGGCTCCCAGCGTTCGCCGAAACCTGCCCGCAGTATCTGTTCCTGTCGGACGACAACTACGAGGAGCCGGGCTTCGAAGGGGCGAAATACGTGATGAGCCCGCCGCTTCGGCCGAAAGACACCCAGGAGCGGCTGTGGCGCGGGCTGGCGTTCAACGATCTACAGGCGATCTCGACCGACCACTGTCCCTTCTGCATGAAAGAGCAGAAGACGATGGGCGAGCACGATTTCTCCAAGATTCCGAATGGCGCTCCGGGCATTGAGACGCGGATGAGCCTCGTGTACGACGGGGGCGTGCGTACGGGCCGCATTTCGCTGAACCGCTTCGTCGAGCTCACCTCGACCTCGCCGGCCAGGATCTTCGGGCTCTTCCCGCGCAAAGGCACAATCGCGCCCGGATCGGACGCCGATATCGTCATCTTCGATCCGATGAAGAAGACGACGCTGTCGGCCAGGACGCTTCACATGCGGGTGGACTACAACCCCTACGAAGGCCGGGAGGTGACCGGCGCGCCTGAGACGGTGCTGTCGCGCGGAGACGTCATCATCGATCGCGGACGGTTCGTGGGGCGGGCCGGTGCGGGGCAGTTCCTCAGGCGGGCGGCGCGGACCTAGACCGTCAGTTCAGATAACCCAGCGTCCGAAGAACCTCCTGGACCTTTTCGTCCGGCTCCGGAGCGGGCTTGGCCTGCGGATCGTTCGGGCGGGCGCGCCACGGCCCGTCGCGCAGGCGACGGCGAAGCATGTTGGCCATCTCCGGATTGGCGGCCTTCACGTCGGAGAGCTCCTGGCCATCGTTTGCGAGATCGAACAGCCGTTCGTCGCCATGCGCATCGCTCACGTACTTCCACGATCCTGATCTCAGCATCCTGAAGCGATCCGGGTACTCGGCGGAGTTCTGCCCGTAAACCGTCACGCGATCGCGGCCCTCGCCGGTGAGCACGCGCAGAAGGCTTCTGCCCTGGAACGCCGGCGGGCGCTCGACGCCCAGAAGCTGGAGCACTGCGGGAGCCAGCTCGATGAGCTCGACCGGCTCGGAGATTTCGCGTGGTTTCATCCTGGGATGTTGGATGATCAGCGGGACGTGCATCTGGTTCTGGTAGACGAACCAGCCGTGCTCGAAATAGTAGTCGTGCTCCCCGAGGGCCTCACCGTGATCGGCCGTGAGGACGACGATCGTCCGCTCGAGCAGGCCCATCTCGTCCATGCCGGCGATCAGGCGGCGGAGATGATCGTCGAGATACCGGATTTCGCCGTCGTAGCGGGCCACATAGGAGTCGAGCTGGGTCTTCCGAACGTCGCTCTGATTCACCTGATAGCGCGGCGCTGCACCCAGAACGTAGTTCTCGTTGAACCCCTCCAGGGGGTCGTATTCGAGTTTCACTTTCCGCGTCGCGTCGTAATACTCGTCGTCGTAGAACATCGTCGTGTAGGGAGCCGGCGGGTCGTAGGGGCCGTGGGGATCCACGTAATGAAGCCACATGAAGAATCGTCGGTCGAAGCCCTGCTTGAATCGCGCCAATGCCGCATCAGTGATGTGCTCGGCCCGAACGATCCCGGTGGGTACTTCGAACTCCTTGAACCCCTTGTCCGTGCCCGTGTCGTGACCAGCTGTCGGGTTGGCGACGACGCCGGTCGTGAGGAATCCCTCGGAATCGAGCACCTGCGCCAGGGTATAGAGGCCTTCCACCCGCAAGCTGTTGTGCACGACACCGTTCCCGTTCGGGTAGGTTGCGGTCATCATCGACACGAGCGACGGCAACGTTTTCGGCACCTGAACCGATGCATCCATGAAGGCGAGGCTCGACCGCGCAAATTCGTCGAGAAACGGTGAGGTCTTGCGTGGATACCCGTGAAACCCGAGGTGGTCGGCTCTGAGCGTATCGACGGTGATGAGAAGGAGATTCAGGTCGTTGTCCCGGTCGCGCCACCACAGGAAGGCTGGTGTCACAACCGCCGCGGTGAGGAGGCTTAACAGGAGCAGTCGCTTCACGATGGGTCCATCAGTGTACCAGGACGTCTGCGTAACATGCGGTCTCGAGATGATCGACGCTATCATACCGCTGGGTGCCCGAATCCAGACGGGAGAGTCACTGATCCGTTGAGCCGTCGGCACACAGTGGGCGAGTGTCCAACCCCATGAGTTCTGTTCCACGACTTGCCTCGCTGGCCGTGGTCGTCATGTGCAGCGCCGCGATTGGCGGGTGCGACGACGACTCGCTCGCCGCCGATGGGGAAGTGTTCGTCACCAGCGACGGCGTGCGCTTTTCGGTCCAGACCGTCGCCAGAAACCTGCAGGTACCCTGGAGCTTGGCCTTTGCGCCGGACGGCCGCATCTTCGTCACCGAGCGCCCGGGGCGGGTCCGGATCGTGCAGGGCGCCACGCTCGTCTCCCAGCCGGCGTTGACGCTGTCGGATGTGAATGCGGAGGGTGAAGGCGGCCTGCTTGGGCTCACGCTTCATCCTGATTTCAACCGGACCCGCTGGGTGTACCTCGTCTACACGGCACGACGCGCGGATGGGTCGCCGGTCAATCGTCTCGTCCGCTACCGGGAGGTCGGCAACACGCTCGCCGAGGGTGCCGTGCTGTTGGACGACATTCCTGCGTCTGGCATCCACAACGGGTCGCGCGTCCGCTTCGGTCCGGACGGCAAGCTCTACATGACCATGGGTGATGCGGCCGATCCGTCCGTCGCGCAGGATCTCGCGGCGCTGAACGGCCGCATCTTCCGCCTGAACGACGACGGGACGACGCCGCGCGACAACCCGCTGGCCTCGCCGGTGTACTGGTACGGGCATCGCAATCCGCAGGGCATCGACTGGCACCCGTCGAGCGGCGAGCTCTGGGAGACCGAGCACGGCGCGACCGGGAACGACGAGGTCAACCGCATCGTGGCTGGCCGGAACTATGGCTGGCCCGAGATCGAAGGCGGTGAAAGCCGCGCCGGCATGGAAACACCCGTGCGCTTCTATTCGCCGGCCATCGCGCCCTCTGGCGCCTCGTTCTATCGCGGCCAGAGCTTCCCGGCCTTTCGAAACGACTTCTTCTTTGCCACGCTCCGCGGTCAGCATCTGCATCGCGTGCGACTCGACGCCAGTTTCCGTCGCGTCGTCGCCGAGGAGCGCCTGCTCGAGAATCGCTTCGGCAGGCTCCGCGATGTCGTGTCGGGCCCGGACGGCGCCATCTATCTCGCCACGAACAATCGCGATGGCCGCGGCGATCCGGCCGCCGAGGACGACCGTATCCTGCGGCTCGTGCCGGTCCAGTAACGCTCGCGCGTCCTCCCGCCGTCTCTGCCTCGACGTAGCTCGCAAAGCGAGCGGAGTCGGGCCCCATCCGTTGTGCGCGCCCTCCTCGTGCTACAGTCTTGCCGCCTCGGCTCTCCCGCGAGTCCGCCTCGTGAACACCCGATGACCGAGCTGAAACGCGCGCTGAACGTTTTCGATCTCACCATGGTGGCCATCGGGTCCACCATTGGCGCCGGCATTTTTCTGACCCCGGGCGTGGTCGCGCAATCGTTGCCTGCGGCGCCCTGGATTGTTCTGGTGTGGATTGTCGGCGGCCTCTGGGCGATCACCGGCGCGCTGACCTTCGCGGAGCTGGGCGCCATGATGCCGCGCGCAGGCGGCGTTTATGTTTATCTGACGGAAGGGTTTGGCGGGCTCGTCGGGTTCCTGTACGGCTGGGCCTACTTCCTGGTGGTCAACACCGGCAGTCTCGCGGCGCTCAGCGTGGCATTCGCCACCTATTTCGGGTACTTCGTGCCGCTCGGGCCACTGGGGTTCAAGCTGGTCGCTCTCGGCGGCCTCCTGATCATCACGATTGTCAACGTCGTCGGCGTGCGAGCCGGCGGACTCTTCTCCGATATTTTCACGGTCCTGAAATTGATCGGAATTGTCGCGCTGATATCGGTCGGGCTCGTCTGGGGCTCGGCGACGACGAGCGACTTTTCCCTGGCGGCGGCCGCCATGCCTGGTGAGATGGGCACGGCCTTCGCCGTCGCGCTCATCGGCGTCATGTTTTCGTACGGCGGCTGGCAGCACGCGACGTTCGTGGCTGGGGAGGCGAAAGACCCGCAGCGCACGCTTCCAGTAGCCATGATTCTGGGCGCGCTCGTCGTGATGCTGGTGTACCTGCTGATGAACGTCGCCTTCCTGTTTCTCATGCCGCCGGCGGAGATGGCCGCCTCGGCGCGCCTGGGATCGGATGCCGCCGAGCGAGTCTTCGGCACGATCGGCGGCAGCATCATCGCGCTCGTGATTTTCATCTCAACCTTCGGAACCGCCGGCATCTACACACTGACCGCGCCGCGCATCTACTTTGCAATGGCTCGGGACGGCGCGTTCTTCCAGCGGGTCGCTGAAGTGCATCCTCGCTTTCACACGCCGGCCGTCTCGATCGTGCTGCAGTCGGCGTGGGTCGTGGTGCTCGTGCTCTTCTGGGGCACGTTCGAGAGCCTCATCTCCTATGTGGTCTTCACCGACGGGATCTTCTTCGCCCTGGGCGCGTGCTGTCTGTTCGTGCTTCGCGCGCGGCAACCGTCCGCGCCGCGACCGTACAGAACGCTGGGCTATCCGCTGACGCCGCTCTTTTTCGTGGCGGTCCAACTGTGGTTCGTGGGCCATATCCTGCTGGCCAGGCCGGCCCAGGCAGGAGCGGGTCTCCTGATGTTGGCGCTCGGCGTGCCGGTCTATTACTACTGGAAGACCAGGTACGGCCGTACGGCCCACGATACGGTCTGAACCGGAGGCGCGTGCGTCCTATCCTGATTCTCGGCACGGGCATCTTCGCCGTCGAAGTGGCCGATCTCATCTCCGACACCCCGGGTCTCGAACTGGCCGGGTTCGTCGAGAACCTCGATCGAGCGCGCTGCGAGGTTCGAATCGAAGGCCTCGACGTTCATTGGGTGGACGAGTTCGAGCCGGCTGTCGGCGACCCATCAGGCCGTGTGCGCCATCGGCTCGACTCTCCGGCGACGTTTCACGGAGCAGGCGGCGCTGGCCGGGATGCCGTTTGCGACCGTCGTGCATCCTTCGGCGCGGGTCTCGTCCCGAGCCCGGCTCGGCGAGGGCACCATCATCAGCGCCGGGGCGATCGTCGCGGCGGCGACGACGCTCGGCCGCCATGTCATCGTCAATCGGGGCGCGCTCATCGGCCATCACACGACGATTGGCGACTGTGTGACCATCGCACCCGGCTCGAACATCGCCGGCGCCTGCCGCATCGGCGACGCCGTGTATGTGGGACTCGGGGCCATTGTGCTCGACCGTCTGACCATCGGCGCGCATTCCGTCGTCGGCGCGGGATCGGTTGTGACGTCTGATGTGCCCGAGCGCGTTCAGGTCATGGGTATTCCCGCGCGCGTCACGAAGACCAACATCGAAGGACGCTGAGGGGGGACGTCAGCTGCCGGAGGTGGCCCGATGGACCAGGGTGGGCGCCTGGCGCTGAACGATACCGACGACCTGATCGACGTGATACGCGGGCCGCTCCTGACGCGCGAGCCCCACGACGTACTCCGCGACCACGCCGACGGCCGTGATCGTAATGCCGTCGAGCAACCCCACGGCGACCAGCAGCCAGGCGAATGGGCTTGCGGCCCCTCCCCTCATCAGCTGGTGGACCAGTAGATACAACCCACCGAGTGCACTGACGACCGTTAGCGCGACCCCCACCGCGAGCACGGCACGGACCGGCAGCGTGGAGTAACTGAAGACGATGCGCGCCACGAACGTCATGAGCTGGCCGAGGGTGTAGCTGCTGCCGCCGCCCGGCCGCGGGTGGTGATCGACCCAGACGTCGGTGGGATTGGTGGAGCACATCAACATGAGACCGCGGATGTACGGATAGGGCGTGGGATACGTCTTGATGCGATCGACGACGTCGCGGCGGAGAATACGGAAGTTCGTCAGGGCCAGACCCTGGGGCTTGCGGAAGACATGACGATCGAGCCGGCCGACGATCTTGCTGGCGAGCTGTCGATAGGCTGGATGCCGCTTCTGACGGAACCGGCCGCACACGACGTCGTGCCCCCGGTTGGCTGCCTCGATCAGCTGCACGATTTCTTCCGGCGGATTCTGCAGATCGTCATCGAGCGTCACCACCCAGTCGCCCCGGCTGTAGCGGAAGCCGCACAGGATGGCGGCGTGCTGCCCGTAGTTCTTGAGAAGGTTGATGGCGATGAGGTTGGGCCGGACAAGGGCCTTGTCGCGGACGACCTGCCAGGATTCGTCGGTGCTGCCGTCGTTGACCGCGATGACCTCGCACGACTCGCCGAGTGCCTCGAACACGCCGAGCGTGCGATCGATCGTCTCACCGACGAGCACGGCGCTGTTGTAGACGGGGATCACGACGCTGTAGCGTGGGCGGGTCCCGTCCTCGAAGGCCTGCACGGCGCCGATTGTATCCGATCGCGAGGCGTCTTCCCGGGCTCCAGGTGGCCTTCTCTCGGCGGGTTTCGCGCGCCGACTCGCCAGCCGCTTCGCTCGTCGGTATAGAATCCGTTTTCAGTCGCGCGCTGAGCGGGGCGCGGTTGTCCGGCATTCGATGTCAGCACTTGCCTGAAGACACCAGTTTCTCGAACCAGATCATGATGGGCCTGCGCTATTCGCGCGGCCTCATCGGGATGTGGCGCCGCGGGTTCGATCCCGAAGCCGCCGATCGGGCGGTTCGACAGGCGCTCGCGAATCGTGCCTCGGCGTTCCTCCATATCCTCAAACGCGGGGTCTTCGACTGCGAAGCGAGCCCGTATCGACCGCTGCTAGTGGCGGCGGGCGTCGAGCTCGGCGACGTTGTCCGTCTGGTCGAGTCGGAGGGTGTCGAAGGAACCCTGGCGCGGCTGCACGCCGCGGGTGTGTGGGTGAGCCTCGACGAGTTCAAGGGGCGACGGCCCCTGGTCAGGCCCAACGTCCAGCGAGAGCTGTCCGCGGCCGACTTCGACAACCCGTTGGTCACGTCGCATTTCGAGGCCTCAACGGGCGGTTCTGGGGGCTCCCCGCGACGCGTGGCGTTCGATCTCGATCAGATCGAGCTCGAGTGCGGCGCGGAGTTCCGGCTGTTCGAGCACATCGGCGTCGTGGGGCGACCGGCCGCAATGTGGAGGCCCGTGCCGCCAGGCGCCGCCGGCCTGCGTGTCGCGATTCGCTCGGCCCATCGCGGGCAGGCGCTCTCACGCTGGTTCAGCCAGCAGCCCGTCACGTTCACGAACGGCGCCCTCCGCGACGGCGCGTTGACGATGTTGAGCGTTGGCCTGGGCGCCGTCGGCGCGCGCACGATTCCATGGCCGATCTACGTGCCACTGGATCAGGCCTGGAAGGTGGCCGAGTGGCTGGCAGACATGCGCGCGTCGGGACGAGCCGGTTTCCTCGACACCAATGCCGCCTCGGGGGTGAGGGTCTGCCAGACGGCACTCGAACGCGGCCTCGACATCGGCGACAGCGTCTTCCGCATCGGCGGCGAGCCCTACACGCCCGGCAAGGCGCGGGTGTTCACTGAAGCGGGGTGCACGGCGTTCGCGCACTATGCCATGACCGAAGCCGGGCTGATCGGCTTGGCGTGCGGTGTCCCAGCCGAGCTGGACGAAGTGCACGTCATGGACGACAAGATCGCCATGATCGATCGCCCGGTCGTGGTGGGACAGTCGGGTGTCAGCGTGAACGCCTTGTTCCTGACGTCGCTCCTTCCGAGCTCGCAGAAGCTCATGCTGAACGTCGAGAGCGGCGACTACGGGGTGAGCACCCACCGTCAGTGCGGCTGTCCCCTCGAGCATCTGGGTTTCCGCCGCCATCTTCACCGGATCCGCAGCTACGAAAAGCTGTCGAGCGAAGGCATGCACTTCATCGGAGACGACCTGCTGGCGATCGTCGATGAGCTGCTGCCGGCCCGCTTCGGGGGGAGCTCGACCGACTACCAGTTCGTCGAACGTGAGGACAGCGGCCTGCCACGAGTGGCTCTGATTGTCAGCCCCCGGCTCGGAGAGATCGACGAGCACGAGATCGTGCGCGCCGTGCTGGACGCGCTGGGGTCCGGGGGAGGCGCTCGCGCCATGATGGCCCGGCGTTGGGAGGAAGGCCACACCTTGAGAATCGATCGGCGCGAGCCGTTTTCGACGGCCGCCGCGAAGATTCTGTCTCTGCACTTCGACAAACACTGATGCGCGCGCCCGGAGCACCTCTGGCCTTCCGACCGTACGTGTGCGCGATGTTGACGGCTGGTCTCGCCGTCTTCGTGCTCGGCGGCTGCGGTGCGCCCGGCGATGCGACAAGGCGGCGTAGAAGCTCGACGTCTTCGTATCGGCTATCCCGGTCCTCAAGGTTTTGGAGAGCTCCCGTCGTATGTCGCCAATCAGGAGCTCGAAGGCGCAGGCTATGCCATCGAAACCACCTTCTATGTGCAGCCCGAGCTGGCCGTGCAGGCGCTTACCCAGGGCACGATCGATCTGTCCGTCGGGTCCAGTCGAATCCACTGGGTTGCGGCTGCGCGGGGAGCGCCGGTGCTGGCGGTCATCGAGGGCGTGCGGAACAATCACCTGCTCGTCGTCGCGAGCTCCGTCGACTCGTGCCGTCAGCTCGATAAGCGGCGAGTCGGGCTCCACCGGGCCGGCAGCGATGGGCGCCACCCTGTTCCGCGACTACATCAGGACAGCGTGTCCTGGCGTCGAGCCCGAGGTTCTGTTCATTGCCGGCTCACCCAACCGCGCCGCCGCGCTCACGACCGGCACCATCGATGCCTCCGTCATGTTTCGGGCCGAGGCGCTTGATCTCTATCGAAGCGTCCCGGATCGATTCCGATCCCTGGCGGATTTCGAAACCCGGTCTGCGGATCTCATCACCTCGGCGATGTTCGTCAATCGGACGTTCGCGGCCGAGCAGGCGACGGCCGTCGGCGACTACGTACGGGCCCATCTTTCGGCTCTCCGATTGTTGAATCGGGACGCAGCCGTGGCGGCGCTGCAGGCTGAACGCTTGATGGGAGCACACCGCGATTACAGGCCCATTGCGGACGCGTATCAGGCGGCCGGTGCGTGGGACGAGGTGGGCGGCCTGTCGGTCGCCAGGGTCAAAGCCACGCAGGAGTTTTTGGTGGCAGCCGGCGAGCTCGAGCAGCCGTTGCGCGAGAGCGTCATCGTCGATCGCTCGTTCCTGGAGCGTGCGCGTGCGGAGCTCGGGGCTCCCGCAACACAGCCTTAGCATGGCCGAGAGTCGGGCATTCGGTCAGTCGCGGGTCAATCCTGGAGAGCGGCCCGCTCCTCGTTGACACGGCGCCAGAGGCACGGCGAGAATTTTCGCGGGCATCCATGTTTGTCGACGCGCGGGCCCTCGAGCCCGGAACCACACTGAAAGCTGACGTCTGTATCGCCGGGGGCGGCGCGGCGGGAATTACCATCGCGCTCGACCTGGTCGGGTCTGGCCTGTCCGTCGTGCTGCTCGAGAGCGGAGGCTTCAGGCGCGAAGACGACACGCAGCGGCTGTATGAAGGCCGGGTCACTGGCCAGGACCTGCGGCCGCTCACGGCGATGCGCGTCCGCGCGCTGGGTGGCACGACAAACCACTGGGAGGGTTGGTGCCGCCCCTTGCTTCCTCACGACTTCGAGCCGCGGGACTACGTGGCCAACAGCGGGTGGCCGATCCGCTACAAGGAGCTCGTCCCCTGGTACGAGCGCGCGTGCCGCACGCTGCAGATCGGGCCGTTCGAATGGGACCCGATCGCCCGGGCGAAGGCGGCGGAGAAGCCGCTGCTCGCGGTCAGCGGCGCCATCGAACACCGTTTCTACCAGATCAGTCCGCCGACGCGCTTTGGCACGGCTTATCGGGACGAGCTCGAGGAGGCGGGCGATCTCAAGGTGGTGCTGCGTGCGAACGTCACGGAGGTGCTTCTCGACACCGGTCTCGATCGCGTCGCGTCGTTCCGGTGCCGCACGCTGGACGGCGGCGCGTTCAGCGTCGAAGCCGGGCGATACGTGCTCGCGCTCGGCGGGATCGAGAACGCGCGTGTGCTGCTGGCCTCGCGCGGGCAGCAGCGCGAAGGAGTGGCCAACGGACACGACGTGGTCGGGCGCTACTTCATGGAGCACCCGCACTACTACCGATCCGTCGGCTTCGTGCACTCGGCGAAGACCGATCTCTCCTTCTACCGATTGGGCGTGCGCGCGGACATCAAGCGCTCGAACGGGAACGTCGTCATGCTGCTCGGCGCTGTGGGCCTGACGCCCGACGTCGCCCGCCGCGAGCAGCTTCTCGGCTTCACGGCCCAGATCCATCGGGAAGAGATCGACGCCGACGACATGGGCGCGTTGCCGCCGACGGCCACTCAGGTACTCGTCACACGAGGAAGTTCCGAGTTCCTGGCCGGGCGTCTCACGCTCAGGTGCGAGCAGTCGCCGCTGGCCGAGAGCCGCGTGACGCTGACCGAGGATGTGGATGCGCTCGGGATGCCTCGGGTGGCGGTCGATTGGCGCATTGCGCCCGATGACGATGGAAAGGTGAGACGGGCGATGGTCGTGCTGGCGAGAGAGCTCGCGGCGGCAGGCGTGGCCCGGGTCTGGATTCCAGGCGACGCCTCGCGCTTCGTGTGGAACGTGTCGCCCGGCGGTCATCACATCGGCACGACCCGCATGGGCACCGACCAGGCGACGAGCGTGGTCGACGCGAACTGCCGGACGCATCAAGTCCGCAATCTCTACATGGCCGGGTCTTCGGTATTTACCACCAGCGGCGATTCGAATCCCACCTTGACCATCGTCGCGCTGGCGCACCGGCTGGCGCAGACGCTGAAGGAGCCGGCGTGATGGCCATGACCCTCCCGCGGCGGGCGTTCTTGTTGCGCGCGCTGGCGGTGTGCGGTGCGCCACTCGCCATGGGACGCGGCGTTGCCGCCGTGGCGCGCCTGGCGGCGCCGCAGGCGCCTGCGGCCGCCGGCAACGGCGTTGGTCGCGCCGCGAGTTATCTCGGGAAGGGAAGTCTTCAGGCCGCGCAGACGGTTGGCCGAGCCCGGCTGAAGGCGCTGAACGCGAGCGAAACGCGCGAGGCGATTACCGCCATCGTCGGTTCGACCCTCGGATTGATAACGGCCGCTTCAGATGAGCCAGCGGCGCTGAAAATTCTGATCGCGGCTGTTCGGCGCGATTTCGTGGAGGGTCGCTCCATCGACGTCGAAGGGTGGGTGCTGTCGCCCACCGAAGTGGATCTCTGTCTCCTGACCCTGCTTACGCCAGCCTGATTGTCCTTCAACGCGTTACGCGATTCCCCAGATCGATCTCCGTGAACGTGTACGGCCGTCGATAGGTCGAGTGATAGTGTCGGTCCTCGAGCAGGGGAAGATTCGCCGCGAAGTAGTGGTTGAAGATGAGCCTGAACTCGTTCACCGGAGTGACCGTGTCCGGGATGAACCGTGCGTGGTCGGGCAGGTAGAAGGCGGCCAGGTTCGCAAATCGCAGCCGATGCGTCCGTCGCCCCGCGCCCGGCACGTGAGGGCCGTGATCGGACTGGACGATGATGATCGGCGGTCGTTCGGAGCGCGACGAGCACCGCGTCGACGACCTCGTCGATCTTCTGGTTGATGAAGATGAGCTGGTCGACGTACTGAGCCTTGCGTTCCCAGAGCTTTTCCTGCATCTCGAACTGGTTGGTGACCGTGGCGTTCCGAAGCACATTTCCGTGCCGATCGAACAGGTACGGGTGGTGTGGCGGGATGAAGTGGGCGAAGACGAACTTCGGGCCCGGCCTCGTCGCAATCTCGGACAGCGTGGCGAAGTTGCTCAGATGGCATTCCGCCAGGTCGGTGCTCTGGCCCGAGCGGTGCGCGCGCAGCCAGGTCGTTTCGGCGAGAACGCGGTAGAACTCGACCTGAAAGAGTCCGCCCCGGCAGACGATCGTCTCGTCCGCGAATGGATTCTCGAGGGTCGCGCCCCAGGTCGACGCGACGTGCAGGATCGAGTAGCCCCTGCTCCTCAGAAATGCGGCGACCTCATTGTTCTTGATCGCCTGATACGGGAGGCGCCGATCGGCCGACCTCTCTCCCATCGCCTCTCTGAGGTAGGTGACGTGTTGCATGTTGAGCGAGGAAGCCAGCGAGAGAAACGTCCAGTAGTAGTTGCTCGCGCTCTCGGGGGCGATTCAGAAGCCCTTCCGCTCGAGCGACGTGATGAACGGACCATTGTCGAAGCCGTATTGGTTCTCGAGCGTGTCCGACCGCGCGTATCCGTCCAGGATGATGTAGTAGATATCCGGCAGGTAGCCCAGCCTGGCCGTGGTTGCTGCACCCACCACCTCCCGACCGACATCCCGGGTGCCTGGCGCCCGAGGGCTCGTGGCGAGGGTCCACAGCGGGAGAACCACGAGGACCAGCGAAACCACGTTCGCGGCCCGAGTGGCGGCCACGAGGTCCCGACGCGTTCTCGACAGGAGGGACACGGCGCCGATGGCGAGCAGGGCGTAACCCAAGGAGAGGTAGAGATGGAGGTGATTGAGCGATGAATCGGGCGTGTCGCTGCCCGGGCCGCGCTCGACGAGCCAGCTCTCGATGGCGGAATACACGTGTCCGTACGAAAAGAACAGGACGAGCAGCGCGGTCGTCACCAACGCGCTCTTCAGCCGATTTCTGAGAACGAGGTTCGCCACCGCCCAGAGAAGGATTGCCGCCCCGATGGCGAGCAGCAGCGGGGCGAACACGAGCCTCGTCGTGGTGATGTCGGCGTTGTGCGAGTAGAGGAAAAGAATCGGATAGGCCGCGAAGAGAATCGGATGGAAGACCGTGAACAGAGAGTTTTCCGGAGCGACAGTCGCGGGAAGACGTTGCAGGCGGATGGGGTTACGTGAGTTCATGTGAGCATGTCGCGCGCTCCCCAATAGTAGTCTCGTCTTGGCCGCTACGAGCCATCCAGATCCCGGATCGAGACGTGTTATCTTGTCGGCGGCAGGGCCGGTACGCGCGCGACGACGTGCGCCGGCGGTGTCTTCTGGACTGTTCGAGGCGTTGCTCGGACGGCTCCAGAAGAGCGGGTTCGATCTTCGCTCGGGCATCGATGCATCTGATGGTTCGAGTGGTTCGTAACGAGGCAAGACGAACGATCCTCGCAGGCGGCATCGCGCTCGTCGGAGGCGCTCTCGCCTTTTTCGGCGTGTTCTCGTACCTCGCGGCGCGCTTTCACTATCCTGAGGTTCTCGACGGCAATGCGCAGGACGTGCTCCAGGCCCTGTTGGCATGGATGATCGGCTTTGGCGTGTGGCTGGTCATCATGAGGGAGAGAGGAACGGCTGACGTCCGCGCACGTTTGATGGGGGACGCGCCACGCTGGCCCCAATCGCGCTGGAGTTCACCGAATCGGGCAGCCCCACGGCTGTCCGGCGCGACGCTGTGCCCTCAGGACAGTGCCTTTCAATCGGCTTTCCCGCTCGGAGTAAGAGGAATTTCCGCAATCGTCTCGAAGCGGCTGGGAATCATGTAGTCGGGAAGGTGCAGCTTGAGAGACGTCTTCAACCCCTCCACGTCCACGGCCGACGACCTGCAGACGATATACGCGACAATCACGAGGACGCTTTCGGAGTACTTCCTTACCGTGGCGACGCAATCGCTGACTCCGGGGTATTCCCGGATCGCATTTTCGATTTCGCCCAACTCGATCCGCAGACCACGAATCTTGACCTGCTGATCGTTCCGCCCGAGGTACTCGACTTCGCCGTCCGGGAGCCACCGGGCGAGGTCGCCGGTGCGGTAGACGCGCTCGCCAGGGTTGACAGGGTTGTCGATGAAGCGCTCCGCCGTCAGGTCCGGAGCATTCAAGTGCCCTCGGGCGAGTCCGACGCCGGCAATGCACAATTCCCCGGTTTCCCCAATGGGAAGTTGTACGCCGTCCCCCATCACGTAGAGCTTCGTGTTGTGGATCGGCCGGCCAATCGGAATCCGTTCGATCGGAGCAGCCGTCGGGCAATCGAAATAGGAGATCAACCGTCGCCTCTGTAGGCCCGTACAGATTCGTCAACCGTGGCCCGATGTCTCGCCGCCAGATTCGATTGAACGCGAGGACGTGGCTGGGTGTCAGCGCTTCACCGCTCGCAAACACCTGTCGGACCGAGCACAGGTCTCGAGTCACGATGTCATCTCTACCATCGAGGTAGTCGAGGAACACATTCAGCATCGAAGGGACGAAGTGCATCACGCCGACGTGATGCGTTCGAACGGCCTCTATGATGGCGAGTGGATGTCGTTCGCCGCGTGGCCGGTGAAGTCGAACATCGGGCACCTGGACGTTGTGGCGCGCGGGTCGTAGCGGAACCGTCCGGGTCTCGGGCGGTGCGCACGCCCTTCCGGCGAGGGAACACCGCGCTGGTGCGGCAGGAACTGGAAGATAACCGTCGACACCAGCGTCTGTCGACGGATCAAGAGCGCCAGTTGCTCGAAGTCGCGCCAGTGCAGCTGAGATCCTTGATCGTGGCGGCGCTCGACACAGGGCTCCGCAGAGGCGAAATGCTGGCGTTGACTTGGGCTGACGTGGATACACGTCCAGGCTGGCTGCGCCTGCGAGGTACGACCACGAAGTCTGGCAAGACGCGGTGGGTTCCGGTCTCGACGGCCCGTCTCCAGGCCGTCCTGGACTTTCTGCGACTGGACGCGTCCGGTCAACCCAAGCCTGCGGAAGGCCACGTTTTCAGCAACGAGGTCGGCGAGCCAATCCGATTCTGCCCAAAACCGTGGCAAGCCGCGCTCCGCGCCGCCGGGATTGCCGACTTTGTATGGCACGATCTCCGCCATGAGTACGCGTCCCGGCTGGTGGAACGAGGGGTTCCGCTGTCGCAGGTTCGAGACCTTCTCGGACACGCGTCGATTACGACGACGGAGCGCTACGACAACCAGCGGCCTGAAGCCCTGATGGCGTCGGCAAAGCTGCTGGAGGCTGGTGAAACTTTCAGGGATGTTTCAAGACTTGAGGATTCAGGCGGGCAGCGACAGACGGGCCCGCTGCGACAGACGACGCTAACCTGCGGCAACAGATGGAAAAAGGAATTGGGGTGAGTGACGGGGTTCGAACCCGCGACTTCCGGAGCCACAGTCCGGCGCTCTACCACTGAGCTACACTCACCGTCGGGCAGGAAACCTTGATGTTTAGCACACGATGCGGCCCGGATTCGGCGCGCGGCGCTACGACCCGACGGCCAGCGCACGCTTCGCCTCCGCTAACTCCGGTTGGCCCGCATCCGCGTTCTTCCACAGATCCAGAAAGCGCTGGTACTCCTGCCGCGCCGCGGCGCGATCGCCTTTCTTCGCGTGCAGGCGGGCGATGGCGAGCACGTAGCGCGGCTCGAGGAGCAGCGTCCACATGTTGGCCACGTCCGGCGTCAGCAGGCCGCGATAAGCGGCGATCGCGCCGTCGAGATCTCCGCTTGCTTCGAGCGCGCGCGCGGGACCGTCGGGGAAGGCGAACTGGTTGCTCGAGAGCGAGTAGGGAGGTGCTGGCCAGCGTCGAACGACCATCTTGAGCGGCGCGTGTCCCTGTGTCGAACTCGGCGGCCGCCGCGTCGGGACGGCCTTCTGCGGTGGCGATTTCGCCAGCGAGAGCATGTCGGAGCCAGTTCTCATCCGTGGCGTTGGAGAGATAGTCGCGATCGACCGCCGCCAGATCCGCGCGCGCATCCTCGCCGGGCGACCGCTGCGGGCCCGGGCGATCCCGCGAGTGGCCTGAATCCACATACCGATTCCGCGTTTGACCGGCGCCTCCGGGATGCGGTCGAGATCGTGGAGCGTCTGTCGAGTGTCGAGAGCGCGCTGGATGTCCGCCCGCGCTCGAGATCGAGGTGCGCCTCCAGCACGTTCGAGTGCCACCCGCATCACCTGATCGGCATCCTGGTCGGCGGCCTTCCGAGCGATGTCGATCGAGCGCGCCGCGGCCTGATAGCGCCCGACTCTCGACTCGCACGGCGGCCATCAGAAAGCGAGCGCCCGCGCGTGGCCGCCCTCGGCCGTCGATCGCCCGATCGAAGCTCCCGGCCTCGGCGAGGCTCTCGTCGTAGCGCCCCAGCATGCCGAAGGCGAACGCCCGGCCATTGTGCGCATTGGAGAAGCTGGGGATCGATCTCGAGCACGCGCGCGTAGCGCTCGGCGGCGCGCTCCGGCTGTCCCATCCGGAGGTACGTCTCGGCGAGGCTGTCGTAGGGATTCGGTTCCCGTGGAGCCAGCGTCGCGTACTCCTCGAACTGCCGAAGCGCCTCGGGGTAGCGGCCGACCTTGATCAAGGAATAGCCGTAGGCGTTCCGCAAGGGCGCCGAGGTCGGCAGCGACTTGACCGCCGCTTCGACGGCCGCAAGCGCCTTCGTCGTGTCGCTGAGCTCGTTCTCGTACAGTTGAACGATCTGCAAATGCGCCGTCTGTTCGTCCGGATAACGCGCAACCAGTGCCTGGAAACTCTCGAGCGCCTTCTCGGGCGTGCCGGCGTCCCGGGCCTCGAGTGCCTCCAGCAACAGCCGCTTCCTCTCGGGCAGCCGGTCGAAGTGCTCTCGCACCTTGGCGGCGAGGGCGTCGTAGCGTTGTCGCTGTCCAGCTCGTCTGGCGATTCCTGCGAGCTCGAAGTACGCGCTCGCGAAGCCCGGGTCGATCGCGATCGCCTGCTCGAAGCTGGCGATCGCATCCGCGTAGCGCAGGTTGTCGAGCGCCGTTACGCCTTCGGTGTACAGCCGGAAGGCTTCAGGCGAGCTTGACGTGACCTCCGCGATGCCCTTTGCGCCGGCGTCACCCGTGACGTGCAGGCTGCCGCGGATCCGGTTCGTGAGGTCGTCGGCCAGCGCAAAGACGTCCGCGCCCCGCACGCTGTGCGCGCCCAGCACGCGGCCTGAGGCCACGTCGTGTACCTGCGCATCGATGCGGAGGTCGGCCCCGCTCTTGAACACGCTGCCGCTGACGAGCGCGCCCGCGCCGGCACGGCGTCCCACCTCGAGCACGCGGCTGTCTTCCAGGACAGAGAGATCGCTGACGCCCATCTCCTTCAGAATCTCGTCGACACGCTGGCTGCTGACCACGTCGAGACCGGGCGTCTGGGCAAGACCCGTCACGAGCATGCTGGGCACGCCGCGCATCATCCAGCCGCCGTCTTGGGCCCCGCCTGGCGTCTGAAACGCCATCACGGCGACGGCGGGACGTCCGGCGGCGCCGATGCCGGCTACACCACCACCCGATCGGCCGGTCAGGAAGAAGACGGCCGACGCGAGTGCGACCGTGGCTGCGACCGCGGCCGGAATCAACCAGCGTTGCCTTGCTTGCAGGGCCGGTACGGCCACCACACGAGCCGTCTCGGTATCCGTCGCGATCCCGGCCTCGCGCCGCAGGCGCTTCAGGTCCGCTCGCAGATCCGAGGCGGTCTGGTAGCGTGTCTCGCGGTCCTTTTCGGTGGCCTTGGCGATGATCCGGTCGAGCTCGGCGGGCGCCTTCGGATTCTGGTTCACCACCGGCGCCGGGGTGTTGTGGAGGATGGCGTCGAAAATCATCGCCGGGGTCCGGCCGGTGAACGCCTGCCGGCCGGTGGCCATCTCGTAGAGCACGAGCCCGAACGAGAAGAGATCGGTCCGGCTGTCCACCTCCTCGCCTTGCACCTGCTCGGGCGACATGTACGCGACGGTCCCGATGGTCGTGCCTGGACTCGTCAGGAGCTCCGGGCTCGCAACGGTCGGCATGGCCGTCACGTCGGCCCGGTCGAGCGAGAGCGGATCGATCGCCAGCTTCGCCAGCCCGAAGTCCAGAATCTTCGCGTGGCCGCGTTTCGTCACGAACAGATTCGCGGGCTTGATGTCGCGATGGACGATACCCTTGCTGTGCGCGGCGTCGAGCGCGTCGGCGATCTGGATGGCCAGCTCCAGCAGCGTATCGAGCGAGGCCGGCCGTGCCGCGATGAACTGCTTCAGGGTTTGTCCCTCGAGCAGCTCCATCACGATGAAGTGCTGGCCGCCGTGTTCGGCCGCCTGGCCGATGTCGTACACCGCGCAGATGTTTGGATGATTGAGCGCGGAGGCCGCGCGCGCCTCGCGCTGGAACCGCTCGATCGCCAGGCGATCGCGTGACAGCGCCGGCGGCAGGAACTTGAGAGCCACACGCCGCCCCAGGCGCGTGTCTTCCGCTTCGTAGACCACGCCCATGCCGCCGCCGCCGATCTGCGACAGGATGCGATAGTGCGAGACGGTCTCGCCGATCATGTATCCATGACCCTACGGGGACACGAGGGCAAACGCGTTGAGCGGCGACGCCGTGGCACCGCGGATCCGCAGCGGGTTGACGACGAGCGGGAATTCGTAGACGCCCCGACCAGCCAGCACATCGCCGAGTTCCTCGAGGTTCAGATTCTCGATGAGATAGATACCGCTCTCCGCGATGAGGATGCGGTGCGCAGGGAACGTGGATCCGCTTTCCGGAAAGACATCATAAGTCAGCGTATCGGCGCCCGTCAGAAAGACCTGCTTGCCCGCGAGCCAGCGCGCCCCACGCTCGCCGATGCCCGGCCGTGGACCCATGTACTTCGCCTTGTCGGCCGTGAAGAACTTGCCGTAGCCCGTGCGGATCAATACGGAGTCGCCGGGGCGAACCTCGACACCCTGGGCCGCGGCGGCCGCTTCCAGGTCCTCGCCCGTGACCTCCTGCCCGGGCGCCAAGGCGTCCAGGCGTTTTGCGCGCGCCACATCCAACAGGATGCCGCGGTTCACCAGCCGCTCGCGGGGATACGTCTCGATGCCCAACTTCAGAAGCCCCTGCGGGCCCTCGCTGGCCGTCGCGTCCAGCCCCCCGTACAGCTTGCCGTTGCTCGAGACATGCCCGAGGGCATCGATGGTCGGGGCACCGTGCTGACCGCTGAAATACATCATGTCGCCGGCGAAGGCCATGCCCGGAATCATGCCCGCGGTGGACTTGTGCGTCGCGGCGAGCGACATCGCGAACGGTGAGTTGAAGCCGAGCAGCGGAGACTGACTGTCCCACACGAAGTTGAGCTCGACGATGCGCGCGGCTCGGAGAGCGTCGAGGAGACGGCTGGTCTCGGCGCCACGGCTCTGCGCGTGAATCGGCCGATCGACCGACGCCTGGATGAGAGCCGCAGTCGCGGCCAGCGTGCAGGCGAGCCGCCGCGCCCGGTGTGCCCGATGAAGACGCTTCATACGATCGCCTCCTGTCGTATCGAGGTGACGTGGGGCCGGTCGTGATTCCCGGCTATCGCGCCGCGAGTATGGGCTGTGTGCCGGGAGTCTGTGGCGCTTCGCGCCGCTCGCCGATCTGCTGCCGCCACATGGCGTAATACAGCCCCTTCTGAGCCACGAGCTCGTGGTGGTGGCCCGACTCGATGATGCGCCCGCGCTCGAGCACGTGAATACGGTCGGCGTGCATGACCGTCGAGAGCCGATGGGCGATGAGAATCGTGATGACATCGCGGCCGGCCGTCACCTCGCGGATGGTCTTGGTGATCTCTTCCTCGGTCAGCGAGTCGAGCGACGAGGTCGCCTCGTCGAAGACCAGCAGGTGCGGCTGCCGCAAGAGCGCCCGGGCGATCGACAGCCGTTGTTTTTCGCCGCCCGACACCTTGACGCCGCCTTCACCGATGAGCGTGTCGAGCCCGCGGTCGGCGCGCGCCAGCAGGCTGTCGCAGGCGGCCTGGTGCAGCACCTCGAGGCACTCGGCGTCGGAGGCGTCCGGATTCACGAATCGCAGGTTTTCCCGGATGCTGCCCGAGAAAAGCTGGGTATCCTGCGTCACGAGGCCGATGCGCTCGCGCAGCGTGTCGAGGTCCACGTCGGCGCCGGGATGGCCGTTGTACAGGATCTGACCGCTGTCGGGCTGGTACAGTCCCACGAGCAGCTTGACCAGCGTGGTCTTCCCCGAGCCCGACGGTCCCACGAACGCCACCGTCTCGCCGCGTGCGACCGCGAACGACACACCGGCCAGCGCCGCCGTGGTCGCCGATTGATGCTTGAAGCCCACCTCCTCGAAGGAGAGCATCGTCAGCGAGGGCACGGCGACGGGTGCGAGAGGTCGGGGCTCTTTCGGGATACGCAGAAGCGATTCGAAGTTCGCGAGGGACGCCTCGGTCTCGCGGTAGATGTTGATGACGTTGCCCAACTCCTGGAGCGGGCCGAAGATGAAAAAGGAATAGATGAACAGCGAGAAGAACTGGCCGACGGTGATCTCGCGGGTGTAGATGAGATAGAGCATCAGGAACATGATGCTCGTGCGAAGCGCGTTGACCGTGGTGCCCTGGATGAAGCTCAGGCTCCGCAGGTAACGGACTTTTTTCATCTCGAGCCGCAGGATCCGATCGGTGGTTGCGTTCAGGCGGGCGATTTCCTGCTGCGCCAGCCCGAGACTCTTCACGAGCTCGATGTTCCTCAGCGACTCCGTGGTCGATCCTGCCAGGGCCGTGGTCTCGGCCACGATCGTCTTCTGGATGGTCTTGATCTTCCGGCTCAGGACGGAGCTCAGCCACCCGAGCAGCGGTACCGTCATGAAATAGACGGGCGCGATGATCCAGTGAACCGTGAACGCGTAAATCGTGACGAAGATGATGCCGACGAGCGAGGTGAACACGATGTTGATCGACGCGGAAATCAGGCGTTCCACATCCGATCGGACCTTCTGCAGCTTGCCCAGTGTCTCGCCGCTCCGTTGATCCTCGAACACCCGATAGGGCAGCTCCAGCGAGTGGCGCACGCCGTCCGCATAGAGTTGGGCGCCCATCCGCTGGGTGATGACGTTGACGAAGTAATCCTGGAAGTTCTTCGCGACGCGCGACACGAAGGCCACACCGACCGCGGCGAGCAGGAGCACGCTCACCCCGCGGAAGAACTCGCCGGTCGTGTACTCCTGGAAGCGCGTCGCGTACTCGTCGATGACGTGACGGAAAATCAGCGGATCGAGCAGCGAGAAGATCTGGTTGATCGCGGCCAGCACCAGCGCCAGGACGACGAGCGGCCAGTACCCTTGCAAATAGGAGAGGAGCAGCTTCATCGGAGACTCCGCGGCCGTCGCCGGGTGGGTTTCTGGCAGCTCAGGCATCGTGGGCCAGCTCGACTCCCAGCCGCGTCACCTCGCGGACCAGCACATCGAAATCGTCCAGGCGGCTCCGGTGATTGGAGATGGCGACGCGGATGACGAAACGTCCGTGGATTCGCGTGAAGGAAGGCGCGGCGATGCCCTGTTCCTGCAGGGTGACGAGAATGCGCTCGTTCAGGCGGTCGAGCTCGTCGGGCGCGAGACGCTCATCGCGGTACCTGAAGCACACGATATTCAGCGGGACCGGGGCGGCGAGCTCCAGGCTCTCGGAGGCCTCGACGAGGCCGGCGAGGTAGGCCGCCTGATCGATGTTCTGCTGAATCTGTTCGCCGTAACGGTCCAGGCCGTGCTCCTTGATCGACATCCACACCTTGAGCGCGCGGAAGCAGCGCGAAAGCTCGGGCCCGAGCTCGCTGAACCAGTGTCCGCCCGACGCGATGCCGCCATCGGTACGTCCCAGGTAGCCGCCCGGAGCGGCGAAGGTGGCGAGGTGCGCGTCGGGATGCCGCACCAGCGCGCACCCGACGTCGTACTGCATGTACATCCACTTGTGGAGATCGAAAGCGACCGAATCGGCCCGCTCCAGACCGTGCAGGATCGAGCGGCAAGGGGTGAGCGAGGCGAGTGCGCCGAAGGCGCCGTCGACATGGAACCAGAGCCGCTCTGCCGCGCAGATATCCGCAAGACGATCGAGATCGTCGGTTGCGCCCGTATTCACCGTTCCCGCGTTGCCGACCACGCAGAAAGGACGATGTCCGGCGTGGCGATCTGCCGCGATCGCGGCTTCGAGCGCGGGGACGTCGACCTCGAACCGATCGGTGACGGGAATCTCGCGAAAGCTCGCGAGGCCGAGACCGAGCAGTCGCACACTCTTGTGAACCGAGTTGTGGGTTTCGTTCGACCCGTACAGCATCAGGCGAGGACCGCCGGAGAGACCGTCCGCATTGACGTCGAACCCGGCCCTTGCATGCCGCGCCACGGCCAGGCACACGAGGTTGGCCATCGAGCCACCGCTCAGCAGGACGCCGCTCGCGTCACTCGGGTAACCCAGCATCTCCTTGCACCAGTCGATCACTTGCCGCTCGACGTAGAGAGCGGCCTGGTTGGCGCCGCCGACGTTCGGATTCATGGCCGCGGCCAGTAGCTCCGCCAGCATGCCCAGCGGTGTACCGGTGCCGATGACCCAGCCCCAGAAACGCGGGTGAATATTGCCCAGGGCGTAAGGCAGCACGAGCTCGTGGAACTCCTGGTAGATCGATTCCGGCGACTGACCGTGTCGCGGTGCCTGCTGGCGAAGTCGGCCCTGTACGGCGTCCGGTACCGGTTGCCAGACCGGTCGCGTGCGAACGTCCCGCAGATAGTCGAGCATGTCGTCCACCATTCGGTGGCCGAGCTCACGCATCGATTCCCAATCCTCCGGATCGAGCGACCGCTCGCTTCGCTGAGGCGTCGCGAGCTCATCGATTCGGCGGGGATTTGGTAGCGACACGCAATAGCCTCCTTCACGTCGACGACGAGTTGATTGTATCAAGCGGGCACGGCCGGGCCGGCCCTGACGCCAATCGGAGATAATCAGCTATTGTCCTTCCAAAACTCTCCGCTTCCGATGGTGTCACCTTCAGAAGTTGCGCGCGATCCCGTGTGCGGGATGAGCGTCGACCCCTCGTCGGCGCAGTTCCGCCACGAGTACAACGGGCAGATCTACTACTTCTGTGCGCGGGGCTGTCTCGAGCGGTTCACGGCCGATCCCACTCGATATCTCGAAGCCGTCAAGCCACCTTCGCCGGTCGCAAGCGGTCACGCGTATGTGTGCCCGATGGACCCGGAGGTGCGCAGCGCGAGCCCTGGCCCGTGCCCGAAGTGCGGGATGGCACTCGAGCCGGACGTCTCAGCCCTGAGCGGCCGGGTCGAATACACCTGCCCGATGCACCCGGAGGTCGTACGGGACGGTCCGGGCGCCTGTCCGATCTGCGGGATGGCGCTCGAGCCACGCACGATTACGCTGGACGAGGCACCCAACCACGAGCTCGCCGACATGACGCGGCGATTCTGGATTGCGGCGCTCCTCGGTCTCCCCGTCGTCGTGCTGGCCATGGCCGATTTCTTGGTTGGTCCGGCAGTGTGGCAGCGGATCGATTTGCGAGTCGCCAATTGGGCGCAGCTCCTGCTGGCGACGCCGGTCGTCTTGTGGGCGGGCCAGCCCTTCTTCGAGCGGGGATGGGCGTCGGTGGTGAATCAGCGCGCCAACATGTTCACGCTGATTGCGCTGGGGATTGGCGCGGCGTATCTCTACAGCCTCGCCGCGACCCTCGCGCCAGGGCTCTTCCCGCCAGGTCTGCATATGCATGGTGCCGTGGTGCCGTACTTCGACACGGCGGTGGTGGTCACCGTGCTGGTTCTGCTCGGGCAGGTGCTCGAGCTCCGCGCGCGCAGCAGGACGGGGGCGGCCATCCGCGGACTGCTGGAGCTGGCGCCGAAGACGGCACGCCGGATCCGTCACGGACGCGAGGACGACGTGAGCGTGGCGCTGCTTCAGGTGGGCGATCTGGTGCGCGTTCGACCGGGCGAGAAGATTCCGGTCGACGGGGTGGTGGAAGACGGTGGGAGCGCTGTCGATGAGTCGATGATCACGGGCGAGCCGATTCCCGTACACAAGACGGCAGGCTCGCGCGTGACCGGCGGCACGCTCAACGGCCAAGGCAGCCTGACCGTCAGAGCCCAGCGCGTTGGTCGTGAGACGCTGCTGTCGCAGATTGCGAAGATGGTTGGCGAGACGCAACGCAGCCGCGCGCCCATTCAGCGTCTGGCGGACCGCATTTCGGCGTACTTCGTGCCGGCCGTCATTCTCGTAGCGCTTGTCTCTTTCGTGGCCTGGGGGGTGTGGGGGCCTCCGCCCAGGCTGCCCTTCGCGCTGGTGAGTGCCGTCGCTGTGCTGATTATCGCGTGCCCGTGCGCGCTGGGACTCGCCACGCCGATGGCGATCATGGTCGGAAGCGGCAGAGGCGCGACGGCGGGGGTGCTCTTCCGGAATGCGGAAGCGCTCGAACGGCTCGGCCGCGTCGACACGCTGATCGTCGACAAGACGGGGACCCTGACCGAAGGACGGCCCGAGCTCGTGACGGTGATCGCCAAAGCTGGCACCGAAGCAGAACTTCTCGGCGCGGCCTCCGCGCTGGAGCAGGCGAGCGAGCACCCCCTTGCCGCAGCCATCGTCGCGGGCGCACGCCGGCGCGGCATCGAACCGCTCGAGGTTTCAGCCTTCCAGGCGGACGCGGGGCAGGGCGTGATCGGGACCGTCGGTGAACACGCACTCGTGCTTGGTACGGCGGACTACCTCGGCGAACGTGGCATCGACACAGCACCGATGAACCTTTCGGCCGACGAACTGCGCCGCGAGGGGCAGACCGTCGTCTTCGTCGGCCGCGACGGGCGGCTCGTCGGCCTGCTCGGCGTTGCCGATCCCATCAAGGCCTCCACACCCGAAGCGATCCGGTTGCTCGAGGCGGACGGGCTCCGCATCGTCATGGTGAGTGGCGACAGCCGACTGACGGCGTTGGCCGTCGCGCGCCGCCTGGGCATCGACGAGAGTGACGTATACGGTGAAGTGTTGCCGGCCGGTAAACGCCAGATCGTTCGCAAGCTGCGGGACCGCGGCGCGTCGGTCGCGTTCGCCGGCGATGGCATCAACGATGCGCCGGCGCTCGCCGAAGCCGACGTGGGTGTCGCGATGGGGACCGGCACCGACATCGCGATCGAGAGCGCGAGCGTCACCCTGGTCAAGGGCGACCTGCGCGCCCTCGCGCGCGCGCGCCGTCTCAGTCGCGCGACGCTCCGGAACATCCGTCAGAATCTGTTCCTGGCATTCGTCTACAACGCGATTGGCGTGCCTGTTGCGGCGGGCGTGTTGTACCCCTTCACCGGCATGCTGCTCAGTCCGATGTGGGCGGCTGCTGCGATGACGCTGAGCTCGGTCTCGGTCATCGGTAATGCTCTGCGGCTGCGGCGAGTCGCGCTGTAACGCATACTGGAATCCGTATGAACCCATCGACTGACCCTCGCGCGGCGTTTCCGTCCACGCCCGAGACGACACTGAACCGGCATCCTGAGCGTGGCGTCTTCGATCGGGAGGCCATCGAAGCCGTGCTCGACGAGGCGCTCGTCTGTCACATCGGCTTCATCGCCGACGGTCGTCCCGTCGTCGTCCCGACTCTTGGGGTACGGGTCGGAAGCACCTATTACGTGCATGGCTCGGCCGTGAGTCGGATGCTGACCACGCTCGCCGAAGGTCTCGAACTTGCCGTCGCCGTGACACTGATCGATGGCCTCGTACTGGCCCGGTCGGTCTTCAATCATTCGGTCAACTATCGCTCGGTGATGATCTTCGGCCGTGGCCGCGAAGTGACTGACGCCGACGAGAAATGGCGCGCTTTGGAGGCGCTCGTCGAGCATGTCGTGACGGGCCGCTGGCAGGACGCCCGCCAGCCGACCGAGCACGAAATGAAGGCGACGCTCGTCATTGCTGTGCCGATCGAGCAGGTATCCGCGAAGATTCGGACCGGCCCACCGAAGGACTTCGAAGATGACTACAGCCTGGCCGTGTGGGCCGGCGTGGTGCCGCTCGAGCTCGAGGCCGGGGCACCGATTCCCGATCCGCGTCTGGTGCCGGGCGTCGAGCCGCCGGCGGCGGTGCTTCACTACAGGCGGTGAATGCCTCGACCGAATGATCTGGCGCGGATGATCCAGAGAGCTCTGCTGGTCCTCGCGATGTGCGTGATCGGCGCCGGCCGTGCCACGGCTCTCGATCCGGTCCGCCGTCCCGCGCAATACGGCCACGACGTCTGGCAGACCGACCAGGGGCTCCCGCAGAACTCGGTCACGGCGATCCAGCAGACGCGCGACGGGTACCTCTGGCTGGGCACCTATCAGGGTCTCGCGCGCTTCGATGGCAGGCGCTTCGTGGTGTTCCACAGCGGGAACACGCCCGCGCTCACCAGCAACCGTATCGTCGCCTTGGCCGAAGATGCCCAGGGAGTGCTGTGGATTGGGACGACTGGAGGCGGATTGGTCCGCTACAACGCCGGGCAGTTCACCGAGTTCCGCGGGGCAGAGGGACCGTCGAGCGACTCCATCACGACATTGCTCGCCGGGCGCGACGGCAGCCTCTGGATCGGGACACGAGACGGCGGCCTGAGCCGGCTCACAGAGGGGCGCTTTCAGAACCTGACGGTCGCCGACGGGTTGCCGGCCGGCCTCATCACCTCGCTTTGCGAGGCGGCCAACGGGACGATCTGGATCGGGACCGAGCACGGGTTAGCGCACTATACGAACGGCACGTTCCGCACCTACACCAGCGCCGACGGGTTGCCGCTCGACGAGGTGTGGTCGGTCCACGAGGATTCGCGAGGTGTGTTGTGGGTCGGCACTTTTGGCGGGGGTCTCAGCCGTTTTGAAAACGGCCGGTTCAACACCTTCACCACGACTGACGGCCTCACAGACAACTCGATCTTCGCGCTCACGGAGGATCGCGACGGGAATCTGTGGATTGGGACCAATGGTGGCGGGCTGACGCGCCACCGCGACGGGGTCTTCGATCGCTTTAGTACTGCGGAGGGACTGTCGGACGATTCCGTCTACGCGATCGAAGAGGATCGCGAGGGCAATCTCTGGGTCGGCACGTTCGGGGGTGGCCTCAACCGCCTCAAGGACGTGGCGATGACCACGCTCTCGGCGCGTGACGGCCTGGCCAGCGACTTCCTCTACTCGGTGCTCGAGGACCGCGGCGGCACTGTGTGGCTCGGCGGGGTTCGGGGCGCCCTCATGCGAATGTCCGGGGACGTGGTTTCGGCGTCAATGCTTCCGGAGACCGTCTCTGAGCACGACGTCTGGACGCTCGCCGAGAACCCTGATGGCGGCGTGTTGATCGGTACCGACGGTGGAGGAGTCGTTCATTTCGATGGCCAGCGTTTTACCCAGCCGTCATGGAACGCCGCGCTCTCGCATCAGATCGTCTGGGCGATCGTCACCTCGCGCGACGGCACCATCTGGGTCGGCACTGGCGGCGGCGGCGTCAATCGCGTCCGCAACGGTCAGGTGGAAACTCTCGGCACCGCTGCCGGTCTCAAGAACCTGTTCGTGCGCGCGCTCTATGAGGATCGGCAGGGTCGCATCTGGATCGGTACCGACGGCGGAGGGCTCGCCGTCGTCGAGAACGGGCGGTTGACCAGCAGCCTGTCGGTCGCCGAGGGGCTCTCGAGCAACTTCGTGCGCTGCTTCTACGAGGACGACCAGGGCGTCATGTGGGTCGGCACCTACGGCGGCGGCCTCAACCGTGTGGCCGGCGGCAAGGTGTTCGCCTATACGGCTCGCACGGGTCTGTTCGACGATGTGGTCTTCCAGATTCTCGAGGACGGGGGCTATCTCTGGATGAGTTGCAATCGCGGGATTTTTCGAGTCAGCCGGCTCGATCTCGATGAGGTGGCACAGGGTACCCGGCGCATGCTGACGTCGATCGCGTACGGGCGGAGCGACGGAATGAGGGGCGTCGAGTGCGCCGACGGATCTCCGGCGGGTATCCGGACGGCGGCCGGGCGCCTGCTGTTCGCGACAGCACGGGGTCTCGTGGTCATCGTGCCCGCGCACATTCCTCAAAACAGCATTCCGCCGCCGATTGTGATCGAGCGCGTGCTCGTCGAAGGCCGCCCGCTGGCGGCTGGCGCGCAAGTCGACGCGCAGCTCGGGCGCGGGCGATTCGAGTTTCACTATGCAGGTCTGAGCCTGGTGGCGCCCGAGAAGGTGCGCTATCGGCATCGGCTCACCGGCTACGAGGAGCAGTGGGTGGACGCCGGGCAGGCCCAGGTGGCCTCGTACACGAACCTGCCACCCGGCGCCTATCGATTCGAGGTGGAGGCGCGCAACAACGACGGGGTGTGGAGCGCGAACGCCGCCGCTTTCGATTTTCGTCGGGCGCCGCGCTTCGTCGAGACCTACAGCTTCTACCTCCTGTGTTTTGGCGCCGTCGCCATGATCGCCACCGCCGGACACCTGCTTCGCGTCCGGCGATCGAGGCGTCGCGAGCGCGAGCTCATGGCGCTCGTCGAGGATCGCACGCGCCAGCTCGAGTCGGCGAACCTGCAGCTGCGACGTCTGTCGGTGATCGATCCGTTGACCGGCGTCGCGAACCGCCGCGGCTTCGATCAGCATCTTGCGCTCGAGTGGCGCCGCGCAGTGCGCGCCGAATCGCCTGTCGCGGCGATCATGATGGATCTCGATGAATTCAAGGCCTTCAACGACGCCTACGGGCACCAGGAAGGCGATCGATGTCTCCAGCGCGTGGCGATGGTCCTGACCAATGCCGTACAACGGGCTGGTGATCTCGTCGCCCGGTTCGGTGGCGAAGAGTTCGTCCTGCTCCTGCAGGGAGCCGACGAAGCCAGCGCCGCGGCCATAGCCGAGCGGCTGCGCGCTTCGGTCGAAGCCATCGGGATCGAGCACGACGGTTCGTCGGTCGCTCGGGTCGTGACGATCAGTCTTGGCGTCGCGAGCGTGGTGCCTGCGGCCGGTGTCGAGTCCGCCGACCTGATTGCAGCGGCGGATACGGCGCTCTATCGCGCGAAAGCCGAAGGGCGCAACCGCGTGGCCGTGGGGCCGCCTCCGCAGTCCTGACAGGAACGGAATATCGCGGCCCGGAATGGCCTCTCCCGCTACAATCAGGCACGACGCTTCGATGCACTCTGGCGAGGAGGCCGTGATGAGAAGATCGATGCCCTGGGTTGCGGGTGTTCTGGGGGTGGTGCTCACCTGTGTCGCCGCGAGCCAGGCACAAGCGCCGCCCTCGAGCAAGCCTGAGACCCCCTTCAAGCTCGCGACGTTCGAGGCGGGCGGGCGGACGCGGCTCGGCCTCGTGCTCGGCACCCGGATCTTCGACCTGGCTGACGCCAACGCGTACGTCCAGAAACAGCGTCGCCTGACGACGATGCGGATGCCAGCAGAGATGCGGGCGCTCATCGAAGACTACGCCACGCTCTCGCCGCGTCTCTATCAGATCGCCAACGTGCTGGCGGCCGGCCGCCCCGACCAGCAGGCGTTTGCGTTCGACGTTGAGCGGGTGGCGTTGAAGGCGCCCATCAAGTACCCATGGAACGTGCTGGCGGCGGCGGCGAACTATCGCGCGCACGCCGAGGGCATGGGGCAGGCGCAAGCTGCCTCCCCACCGCCTGGTCCGGCTGGTCAGGATGCACCGGCGAACCGTCCCGCCGGTGGAGGCGGTTTCAACGCCGCGGCCATTGCCGAGATCGATCCCGACCGCGATGCGCCGATCTTCTTCGCCAAGTCTCCGCGCTCGTGCATCATCGATCCGGGCGAGCCCTACTACATTCCACCCAACCGCACGCGCATCGACTGGGAGGGGGAGCTGGCGATCATCATCGGCCGGCAGGCCTATATGGTGACGAAAGAGCAGGCGCACGACTACGTCTTCGGCTACAGCATCATGTACGACGTCAGCGACCGGGGCGGCCGCCCGCGCACCGCCTCGATGTTCCCGGGCCCGAATTGGTTCGACGGCAAGAGCACGAACCGCGGCGCGCCGTTCGGTCCCTTCATCGTGCCCAAGGAGTTCCTGCCCAACCACAACAATCTGCGGCTGGTGACGAAGGTGAACGACGTGGTGAAGCAGGACGGCAATACCAAGGATCTGATCTGGGACGAGCCGCACATGATCGAGTATCTGACCTCGATTCTCGCCCTCTATCCGGGCGACGTGATTACGACGGGCACGCCATCGGGTACGGGCGCCGAGCGCAACGAGTTTCTGAAGCCGGGCGACATCGTCCAGGTCGAGATCGAAGGCATCGGCGTTCTGAAGACGCCCATGGTGGCTCTGAAGACGCCGGCGACCAACTGAGAGGAGGGGAGTGATGTGGAGCCGACGCGCGTTCCTGCGGATGTCCGGTGCGCTGGGCACGGGCGCGTTCGCGATGAAGGCCTATGGGCTCGACGAGGTGACGGCAGCGACGGCGGCGATTGAAGGCCGGCCGGCCGCCGAGGTGGCCCGCGACGAGGACTACTGGCGCGAGATTCAGAGCGCGTTCACGCTCGATCGCACACTCATCAATCTCAACAACGGGAACAGCTGCCCCAGCCCGGTCGTCGTCCACGAGGCCTACAAGCGCTATCTGGACTTCTCGAACCAGGCGCCCGTCTATCATCGCGGCCTGCTCGAGCGGAACATCGAGACCGTGCGGCGCCGCCTGGCCGCAGAGTTCGGCTGCGATCCGGAGGAGCTGGCCATCACGCGCAACTCCAGCGAGTCGCTGCAGATCGCGCAGAACGGCCTGGATCTCGCGCCGGGCGACGAGGTGCTGACCACCGAGCAGGACTATGGGCGCATGCTCACGACCTGGGACCAGATCGCCCGACGGCACAAGATCAAGGTGACGCGCCTCAACTTCCCGGTGCCGACGACCCAGCAGGATCTTTACCAGCGTTTCGAGCAGGCCATCACGCCCCGAACGAAAGTGCTCCATTTCTGCCACATCACGAACCTCACCGGCCAACTCTTTCCGGTGCAGCAGCTCTCGCGCCTGGCGCGATCACGAGGTGTCGTGACCATCGTGGATGGCGCCCACGCCGTCGCGCATTTCCCCTATACGCTCCGCGATCTCGAGTGCGACTACTACGGCACCAGCCTGCACAAGTGGCTGCTGGCGCCAACCGGCACAGGATTTCTCTACGTGCGCAAGGAGCACATTGCCAGGACCTGGCCGCTTCAGGCCGCGCCCGAGCGCGAGACCAGCGACATCCGCAAGTTCGAGGAAATCGGCACGAGCCCAGCAGCCACCAAGGCGGCCATCGCCGAGGCGCTGGCGTTCCATCAGGCGGTCGGCGCCGAACGCAAGGCCGCACGGCTCCGCTATCTCACGCTCCGGTGGGCCGATCAGGTCCGGCAGATTCCGCGCGTCCGGTTGCACTCGAGTCTCGACGAAGGCCAGACCTGGGGGCTCGCCTGCGTCGGCATCGAGGGCGTGGATACGCGGCAGCTCAACACTCATCTCTGGGACCGGTGGCGAATCATCACGACGCCCATCGTGCGCGACGACTATCAGGGCATCCGCGTGACGCCGAACATCTACACGCCGCTCGAGGAGATCGACACCTTCATCACGGCCCTTGCCGGCGTTGCCCGGAACGGGCTGCCGGCGGCTGGCTCCGGCGCCTGAGGCGAACGTGTGGCACGCCCGGGGTCTGCTGTTCGAGAACTGCAGCTGCCAGCTGGTGTGCCCCGGTCACCTGCATTTCGAGCAGCTGTGCACCCACGAACGGTGTCGCGGCTACTGGGCGATTCGGGTGGACCAGGGCGACTTCGACGGCGTGGGGCTCGCCGGATCGAAAGCCGTGATCGCGTTCGATTCCCCACGCCGCATGATCGACGGCGGCTGGATCGAAGTGGTGATCATCGATGACGCGGCGTCGGCGGATCAGCGTCAGGCGCTGGAGCGGATTCTGACGGGCCAGGCCGGCGGCCCATGGGCTCTGCTGGCGCGTTTCGTCGGCACGTGGCTTCCGACGCGGTACCTGCCGATCGAGCTCGACGACGAGGGCCCGACCAAGCGGGCCGTGATTGCCGGGATTGCCCAGGCGACCGTCACCGACATCCGGGGCCGCGATCGGTCCGAGCCCGTCCGCTTCGAAAACATCTTCAATCAGATTCATGCGCCGTCGCAGGTGCTCGCCGTGGGCACGACCGAGTACGACGATGGCCAGATTGCCTTTCATAACGAACGCACACACGGGCTGCACTCCAGATTCGACTGGGCGGTAACGTCGTGAGCGTTGTCGTGGCGTCGGCCCGCTCATCGGGTCGGCAGGTTCATCTGGTCGTTGCGGGCACGGTGGCCGTGGCCGGGGCCGCCACCTGGTGGTGGCTGTCGCACGTTGGCGTGGGCACCGCTCATGTCGCCGGAATGGGCCACCGCCATGACTCTCTGGTTCTGTCCTTCGTTTTTCTCGCGATCATGTGGCAGTCGATGATGGTGGGGATGATGGCGCCGACGTTGATTCCGTGGCTGGTGACATTCGACCGCCTCGTGGACCACCCGACGCGTCTCTCGCGGCTCGGCTACCTGGTCTCGTTTGCGGCAGGCTACTTCGTCATCTGGCTCGGATACAGCGTCGTGGCATCCGCCGCGCAGATGCTCCTCGCGCGCGGTCATCTCATCGACGAATCTGGGGCGCTTGCCGGAGTCGCGGCCGGGTTCGTCATGGCGGCCGGGGGAATCGTGCAGCTCTCGCCGGTGAAGCGCCGTTGCCTTGTTCATTGCCGCAATCCCGTGAGCTTCCTGCTCCTCAAATGGCGCGACGGATCACGCGGAGCCTTCACCATCGGGTTGAGGCACGGTGCGTTCTGCGTGGGCTGCTGCTGGGCGCTCATGGCCACTGGCTTCGCCGTGGGCGTCATGAACGTGCTCTGGATGGCCGGGTTGACCATCGTCGTGTGCGTCGAGCAGCTGGCGCACCGTGGTGAGCGATTTGGACAGTGCGTGGGTCTTGCGCTGACGGTCTGCGGATTCATCCTGATGATCCGCTGAGCCTCGCTGTGGCGACCTGGGATTTCCGGTCGAGGTAACCGGGGCTTGCGGGTGTGCTAGTCTGTCGCGTGATTTTTCACCGTTCGCAGGAGGATGATGTGATGCGGTTCCTGGTTTCGTGCACTCTTGCCTTCAGTCTCACGCTTGCCGCTCCAGCCCTGACGCTCGCAGGACCGCAAGCGGCAGCCCAGACGTCGGTGCCTCGTGCGCCCGACGTCCATTACGTGCCGACGCCGCCGGAAGTCGTGGCCGAAATGCTGAAAGTCGCCAATGTGCAGGAAAGCGACATCATCTACGATCTCGGTTCGGGCGACGGCCGCATCGTCATCACGGCGGCCAAGGAGTTCGGAGCACACGGCACCGGCATCGATATCGATCCACAGCGCATCAAAGAAGCTCGCGCAAACGCCGAAGCGGCTGGCGTGAGCGGCAAGGTCAAGTTCCTCAACCAGGATCTGTTCGAGACCAACTTCTCGGACGCCACGGTGGTCACGTTGTATCTGCTGCCGTCGCTCAACGTGAAGCTCAGGCCGAAGCTCCTGGCCGAGCTCAAGCCTGGCACACGGATCGTGTCTCACGCCTTCGACATGGGAGACTGGAAGCCCGAGAAGACCATCGACGTCAACGGGCGGAAAGTGTTTTTCTGGACCATCCCCGCGCGGAAACCGTAGCCGTGCCGATCAGCGCGTGACGACGCCGCAGGCAATGCGGGGGCCGGCGTTGCCGGCCGGATCGCTTCGATAATCGTCGGCGGCGCCGTGCAGCACGAGCGCGGCGCCGTCGGCATCGAGCAGACCGGGGCCACCGGAGCCAAGCGTCGTGCCCGGCACGAGGATCTCCATCTCCGTCGGCCCCCCGCCGACATGAAGGTTCGGGAGATCGCCGGCATGGGCGCCGTCGGGGTTCGAGAATCCATGCTGCGCGCCCGCCGGGTTGAAGTGGCCACCGGCCGACTCAAAGGCGGGCGGGTCACACCGACCGGTTCCATGCACATGGAACGCCCGAACACCCGAGGGAGCATTGGACAGCGTGAGGTGCACCAGGACACCCACCGGGGTCTCGGTGAGCTCCGCACGGCCGATCCGCTGACCCTTGGCATCGTTCAGATCTGGCGAATGCGCGGCCATCCGCGGCCGCCGCGTCGGCTTGCTCCATCCGGTCGGCACACGAGGCCGAGAACACGACCACCAGCGCCGCGGTCGCGCGAGCCAGCCACCGCTTCAGCGTCCCGTTGTTCGTCATCATTGGTCTCCCGGCATGTGTGTCGGCATTGCGTCGAGCTCGTCACGACCGGCCGGCTCTCCGCTCTTCGGCGTCTCTTTGAGATCCCCGAGTTCTGACGTCAGCTCCGGCACGATCCGGTCCTGCAAATCGAAGATCTGCTCAGCCGTGCCATCGATCTTGACCGTCTGCACGATGGTCCCTTCGTGTGCGTCGATCAGCTTCGCTGTGACCCTCATGCGGTCGCCGAGCTGCTGGTAGGCGCCCGTGATCAGCCATCCCGCCCCCACGCGGCGCGCCACCTCGAGTGCCGTCGTGTCGTTGCCCGCTTCGGCCTGATCGATCGCGACGCCAAGGCGTCGCACTTCCGAGACGGCTTCCCGCCCCACCACTTCGAGGCCGAGTGCGCTGTTCAGATCGGCGAGCACTGTTTCGGTCAAGGACACGCCAATGGTGTCGTCCTCGGCCGTGCCGGTGACATTACGGAAGTCGAGGACCACAGCGCGGCGACGTGAGAGCGCTGGGTTCCCTGATCGAAGTGACGCCGGTTGCGTTGTCTGAGCCGGGTCGGTGACGCCCTCGCCCGGTTGCGGCGACCGGTCGCGCTTGAGACGCTGCAAGTCGATCTGCACGTCGCGTGCGCTCTGATAGCGCAGGTTCGGGTCTTTCTCGAGCAGCTTGCGGAGGACCGCCTCGACGTCCTGCGACACCTCGTAGTTGAATCGCGCCACCGCCGCAGGCTCGCGATGCACAATATGGTCGACCACTTCGTTGAGGTTCTCGCCTGCGAATGGAAGCTGCCCGGTCAGGGTCTGATAGAACACGACGCCCAACGAAAAAAGATCCGATCGGTGGTCGACGAGTTTGCCCAGCGCCTGCTCGGGCGACATGTAGCTGAGCGTGCCGAAGATGTTGCCGGTGACGGTGATGGTCGATGTGGCCGCTTCGGGCGTCGGCGTGTCCTGGTGCATGAATTTTGCGATCCCGAAGTCGAGCACCTTGACGACGCCGGCCTCCGTGATCAGCAGGTTCGAGCTCTTGATGTCGCGATGAATCACGCCGGCCGCATGGGCGTTTTCCAGGGCGCTCGCAACCTGGATGACGATGTCGAGGGTTTCGTCGAGACCGAGCGGGCCATTCTCGATGCGGTCGGAGAGGCGGGTGCCTTCCACATGCTCCATGGCGAGGAAGGGTGCACCCTCGAATTCTCCCACCTCGTAGATGCTCACGATGTTCGGTGAGTTGAGGGCCGACGCCGCGCGGGCCTCCCTGAGCAGGAGGTTGCGCTGTGTCTCGTCTTTCCGCACGGCGTCGGTCGGGAACTTCAGGGCCACCGGGCGGTTCAATTTCGTGTCTTCCGCGCGGTAGACGATGCCCATCCCGCCCTGGCCAAGACAGTCGCCGATTTGATACTGGTGGACTGCAGAACCACCGAGCGCGGTGAAATCGACCACGTCCGCGCTCTCGTTCGTCGTCGTCGCCTTGTTGTCAGTCGTCGTCTGTGTCATCTGCGTCATCGATGTCTTCGTCGTTGTCTTCGTCCACGACATAGGGGCCGGTCGGTTCCTCATACAGAGGATCCTGGACCGGGATCGGTGGCGGCTGGTTTGTTGGGGTTTCCGGCGCCTCGTCTGGCTCGGATCCAGGCCGTCGCGAATCGGGCGGATAGCTCATCTGTGAACCCATGGGCACCTCTCGCTCCGCAGTTGGAGCAATTCACGCGCCAGCCACGCTAACCAGCGCTGCCGACCTCTGGCATGACTCGTGCTCAGGACCGTGTCATTGCAGCACGACGCCGATTGCCGTGCATGCAAGGAGGACACACCATGTCAGTTACGCGCTTTGCTGCCTTGCTGATCTTCGCAAGCCTCATCGTGGGGGCCTGCGGCAAGTCAGTGGGAGATACCATCGACGACGCGGCGATCACGGCGCAAGTGAAGACGGCGCTCCTGAACGATCCGGCTACAGGGGGTCTTCGGATCGACGTGGATACATTCAAGGGTATCGTCACGCTGTCGGGCCGTGTGAAGAGTCAAGGCGAGGCCGACAAGGCCATCTCGATTGCGCGGCGCACACAGGGCGTCAGCGACGTCAAGTCGACGCTCCAGGTGATTCCGGAGCAGTCACGCCTGGAGTTGGAACGGTTGATCGAGATCAGGCCCGCCATCGCGGGCTGAACGAGTGATGCCGGCGGGCTGCGGCCGGACGGTCGCTCAATATGTAGCTGACGTCTAGCCGTTGCCCGTCGGCGTCGCCACCCTCAAGGGCGGAAGCGCCTTCTCGATCTGGGCGCGCCGCGATTCGAGGAACGGCGGCAGGACCAGTGATTCGCCAAGGTGCGCTGCGTCTTCGTCGATACCGAAGCCCGGGCCGTCCGTCGCGAGCTCGAACAGGACGCCACCGGGCTCCTTGAAGTACACCGACTTGAACCAGAAACGATCGATCACGGGCGTCGGCATCGCGCCGGCAGACTGGACCTGGGATCGGACCACGGCCTGATGGCGTTCGTCGTCGACTCGCCAGGCGAGGTGGTGCACGCTGCCGACGCCCCAGGCCCCGCGGCGAGCGTCAGGTGTTTCCTTCACGTCGATTACCCCGGCAACATCACCAAATCCATAGCGCGTCCACCCGTTCTCGGTGCCGATCCGCGTGAAGCCCAGGGATCCCACCAGGAAGGTGTCCGTCGCCCGCGCGTCGCGTTCCCAGACTTGCGCGCCGTACAGGCCGCGCACTTGCCGTTCTGGCGGCACGGGACTCGTATTCCAGGGGCGAAAGGCACGCGACGTCGGCCGCTCCACGAGTGCGAGCTTGAGACCATGCGGATCGACGAGCGGTAGCGTTTGCTGCTCGAAACGGGTCTCGACGGCATCGATGTGCGCGCCATGCTTCTGCAGGCGGTCACCCCAGTAGGCGAGGCTGCCCACCGGCACTTCGAGAGCGACTTCCGTCGCGAGGCCGTGCCCGAGACGGGGAGGCGCCATGTGGGTCCAGGGGAAGAAGGTGAGGTCAGATCCTGGCGTGCCCTCCGCGTCGGCATAGAAGAGGTGGTAGGTGCCGGGATCGTCCTGGTTGACGCTGCGCTTCACCAGCCGCATCCCGAGAACACCCGTGTAGAAGTCGACGTTCTCCTGCGCCGGGCCGGCGATGGCCGTGATGTGATGCAGACCGTTCGCCCGCTCCATGTGTCCTCCGGTCCCCGCTGCCCATTCTCGTCGTCCCTCGAGGCTGGCGCAAATGCAGGCGCCGGGCGCGGCGGCCAACGACGCTAGGTGTTCTTGTCCAGCTGGAACGCGCGATGAATGGCTCGGACGGCCTCGGGCGCGTCGCGCTCGGTCACCACGAGCGAGATGTTCTGCTCGGACGAGCCCTGAGAGATGGCGATGACGTTGACATGGCTGGCGCCGAGCGCACCGAAGACGGTGGCGGCGATGCCGGGCGTACCCTTCATGCCCTCGCCGACCGCCGCGACAATCGCGACCGAAAGTTCTGCGGAGATGTCCTCGATGTGATCGCGCATCAGCTCGAATTCCAGGGCGGTCTTGAGGGCGCGCACGACCCGGTCGGCGTCCGACGAGCTGATGACGAAGCAGATGTTGTTCTCGGAAGAGGCCTGCGAGATCATCAGAATATTCACCTTCTGCTCAGCGACCACGTCGAAGGTCTTGGCGGCAATGCCGGGAATGCCCTGCATACCCGTGCCGCTGATGGCGACGAGCGCCACCTTGTGGATCGACGTCACCGCCTTCACGCCGCGCGCCGACGGGTGACCCTCGGCTGTGACGCGCGTGCCCGGATGCGCGGGGTTGAAACTGTTCAGGATGCGCACGGGAATCATCTGCCGGGATGCCGGCAGAATCGTCTTGTAGTGCAGGATCTTTGCTCCGTAGTACGCCAGCTCGGATGCCTCGCTGTAGGAAATCGCGGGCAAGGTGCGGGCCTCCGGCACCTCGGCGGGATTCGCTGACATGACGCCATCCACGTCGGTCCAGATCCAGACTTCGTCAGCGTCGAGGGCGGCGCCGATGATCGTCGCGGAATAGTCCGATCCACCGCGCCCGAGCGTCGTCAGCACGCCATCAGTGGTCGCACCAATGAACCCGGTCACCACCGGAATCTGGCCAGCAGCCAGGCGGGGCAGCAGCCAGCCACGGGCCTTCTCGCGAGTTTCGGTCATCAGCGGCTCGGCTCCGCCGAATTGATCCGTCGTCACGATCAGTTCTGAGGCGTCAACCGACTCGGACTGCTGACCGCGTGTCTCGATGGCCGCCGCCAGGAGCGGGGCGCAGAGCATCTCTCCCACGCCCGAGATGGCGTCGAGCAGGCGCGGCGTCAGCTCGTGCACCATCGACAGGCCGAAGCAGAGCTTCTCGAATCGCTCGAGCTTGCGGGACAGGACGTCGAGCAGCGCGGAGTGACGGACTGGATCGCCCGCGATCAGATAGTCGGCCGCCAGCTGGTGCCGCTCGAAGAGGCGCTCGCGAGTCAGCGGATTCCAGTGCCCCTTGGAGGCCTCTTGCGCGGCGCGAATGAGCTCGTTCGTCACGCCGCTCATGGCTGAGGTGACGACGACGACCTGATGACCCTGGGCGGCGCTTTCGACAGCCAGATCCGCGGCGCGCACGATGCGCTCGGCGGTCCCGACCGACGTGCCGCCGAACTTCATGACGATGAGCATGGGAGGAGTCGCTTAGGGTGATGGAGGACCGTTGATGGGCACGAAAGTGAGGAACGATCCTACTACGAACCCGTCGGGCCAGAGGCGCGCCCGGCGTCAGCGAATCGGCTTTCCGGGGAACGTCCGGATCGCAGACAATAGCGGACCATCGCCCGTCGACTGGTTCGGGCGACTGACCATGACCATCATTCACGCGGAGATTGAATCATGAGAGCATCGCTGTCCCAGCGCGCGCTATCTGTCGTTCTGCTCGTCTCGTTTGGTGTTACCTGCGCCGCGGCGGGCTCGCAGGCGGTTGCCGATCAGTACAAACCCCAGGTCGGCCAGGACGGCAAGGACGTGGTCTGGGTGCCTTCGCCCGATCCCCTCGTGGACACCATGCTCGACATGGCGCAGGTGACGGCGAACGACTTTGTGATGGACCTGGGCTCCGGCGATGGCCGCACCGTGATCGCCGCCGCCAGGCGTGGCGCCCGGGCCGTCGGCGTCGAATACAACCCCGACATGGTGGCGCTCTCGCGCCGCAACGCCGCAGCGGCCAATGTGGGCAACAAGACCGAATTCGTCCAGGCGGACCTCTTCGAAACCGACTTGAGCAAGGCCACGGTCATCACCATGTTCCTGTTGCCGCAGATCAATCTCAAGCTTCGGCCGAAGATCCTTGAGCTCAAGCCCGGCACGCGCATCGTGTCGAACACCTTCACGATGGATGACTGGAAGGCGGACGAAACCAAGACCGTATCGGCCGACTGCACGTCGTACTGCACGGCGCTCCTCTGGATCGTCCCGGCGCGAGTGGACGGCGTCTGGAAGCTGCCGCAGGGTCAGCTGGCGCTGAAGCAGACGTTCCAGACGCTCTCCGGAACGCTCACGACCGACGGCAAGGCCGTACCGATCGAGGACGGCAAGATGAGCGGCGCCACCATCAACTTCAAGGCTGGTGGCGCGAGCTATACCGGCCTCGTGGCCAACTCCGCCATCGAAGGCACCGTTACCTCGGGCGGCAACCAGACGGCGTGGCGGGCTGCCAAGTAGCACGGCCCGTACACCCGCGACGCGTCCTCCTGCAGAACTGATGGACGAGAGACGGGCCGACGGCTGTTGTCCAGCCGTCGGCGTCTCTCGTCAGCGTTTCGCGGCCGCTGAAAGTATCCCGAAGACCCGGCCTGGCGCTCTCTGAGCGAGCGTCCGGCTGCGGAGCTCCGCCAGGATCTGCGATCCGACCTGTCCCGCCTCCTTCGTCTCGTAGCACGGGGCGTCGAGACTCCTGCACGAGGGGTAGCCAATTCGTCTGTATAGCTGTTCGTGCGACCTGGCGTCGACGACCCATGACGCGGTGGCCACTTCGAGTGCGTGGTGGAGCTCGTGCCCGAGTACGGCAATCGAGCTGCTCCGTGGCAGAGTGGACTCCGCGACGGCGATTCGCAGGTACCGCTGGCCCCCGCGTCCGCCCGCAAACCGTGTCGTGCCGGCGTGGCCGAGTCGCTCCTGAGTGTCGATCGCGAGGTGGATGATCACGTCGGACCCGACGAGCAGCCCCACCACATGTCGGAAGGTTTCCGAGTCCTGATATCCCTGCCACAACAGCTCGCCGACGGCCTGATCGAGCGGCCTGAGCCTGAAGCGAGCCGTCGAGGACTCCGCCTCGAGGCGCTGGGCGCTCAGGGGCGCGATTGCGAATACATGTAACAGCAGAATGACGAGTGTGGAGAGCCGTGTGGGCATGGCGCCGCCTTTGGGAAAGACCCTGTGATTCGGCAGGGGCCTGCGGTGTTGCCGAGGCAGACCCGAGCGGCAGGGTAGTGGTCGAGCGAATCGACGAAAACGTTGTCTGGTGATTCACTCGTGCGCCACGTTTGCAAGACGCTTTCCCCCCGGGAGCCGTCACGTCTCGTTCAGAGAGCGTCCCACGTTGTTTCTCGAAAAAACGTCAACTGGTCGAGATGCCTGCGGCCTTTTCGTGCCGCGGTGTGTCAACACAAATGTCTGACGAGCGAAACGCTCAGACAACTATGTAGACGGCATTCAGACGTGCTGCCGGGTGTGATGCCGGTGAGCCCACCACGATTTCACGTACGAGCGAGCGTCTTCGTCCATCCCGAGACGATGATCGCCATGAAGCCGGCGCGGGTGATGGTGGCGCCGGCGCAGCCGATGCCGTTCCCACTCAGTGTGGCGCGGCGTCGTTCGCGGGTGCTCTGTCCGGCGCAGACGGCATCGGCGACCCCGCACGCGGGGCCTGTCTGCCGATGCCTGATTGTGGTGGCTGAAATCTCAGCGGCGACGCCACGACCAGCCGTCGGCGGGTCGCTCGATCGACTTGAGATGGACCCGCCGGTCGGCGGAGTTCCGCCCCGGGCTCCCGGTAATGATCACGCGGTCGCCCTTCTTCAGTGTGTCCTTGAGGATACTGTCGCGTGTCAGTCGCCCGACGCTCGCCCATTCGGCCGCGAAGCGCTGGGGGCGCCCGTCGGCGTCGGCGACCATGACGTACACCCACGAATGCGGGTTGCGATACTCGAATTCCACGACCTCGCCGGCAATCGACACGGTCTGGTCCTCGAAATAGTCAGCGGCGAACGAGTGGTGGGCGTCGGCCGGAGTGGCCGCGGCCATGGCAATTGCGAGCAGCGCAAGCCATCCCTGTTTCACGACTGTGCCTCCATCAGGGGCCGAGCATACTCCAATGTCCGACCGTGCGGGCACCCTTCTTGCAATTTTGACCGCGAACGCGGGTCGGTTGCGTGACGACGACGCTCTGATGCGCGACTGAGTTCAGCAAACGGCGCCCGACCGACGTTCCCAGGAACCGGCGGTTGGTGAGATCGCCGACAAAATTGACGGCATGTTCAGAGTTTTGCTACAGGCTCGTCACACGGGGCTGGTAACGTGACAGCAGAATTCGCAAGTAGGGGGACTCACATGGCAGCACCGAACGTTCACGATCTCATGACCCTGATGCAGATGGAATTCAGCGAGATGCCCGATCTCTCCCTGACGCTCTGGCAGGCCGAGCGGCTCTGGAGCGCCCCGCGCGAAACCTGCGAAGAGGCGCTCGGGCGGCTGCTGCAAACTGGGTTCCTGTTTCAGATGCGGGACGGACGCTTCGTCCGGAGCGGGGCGCCGCGCGCAAGCGACATCCGGTCGTTCGCCAGCTCGACGGTCTAGCCGCAGCCGCACGCCGTTTGCGGTCCGACTCTGGTATCGTCCAGGCGTCGCCGCAGACGGGAGGTGGCCGTGGCCACGGAAGGGCAGAAGCTTCTCGGCAACGTTTCGAGCTATTTCGATCGGGCCGCACGATTCACGAAACATCCAGCGGGACTGCTCCAGCAGATCAAGGCGTCGAACGGCGTCCACCGCTTCTCGTTCCCCTTCCGGCGGGCCGATGGTTCCATCCAGGTGATCACGGCCTGGCGCGTGGAGCACAGCCACCACAAGCTGCCGGCCAAGGGCGGGATCCGCTTCAGCCCCGAGGTGGACGAGCAGGAAGTGGAGGCGCTCGCCGCGCTCATGACCTACAAGTGCGCCATCGTCAACGTGCCGTTCGGCGGCGCGAAGGGCGCCGTCAAGTTCGATCCGCGCTCGTGCACCGTCGAAGAAATCGAACGTATTACACGGCGCTACACGCACGAGCTGGTCCGACAGCACCTGATCGGTCCAGGTATCGACGTGCCGGCGCCGGACTACGGCACCGGCGAACGGGAGATGGCCTGGATCGTCGATACCTATCTCGCGCTCCATCCTGGCCATCTGGACGGTCTTGCCTGCGTCACCGGGAAACCGATTACGCAGGGTGGAGTGCGAGGTCGAAAGGAGGCCACCGGCCGCGGTCTGTTCTACGCGCTCGGCGAGGCGTGCGCGCAGGTCGAAGACATGAAGAGGCTGGGACTTGCGCCGGGAACCGAAGGCAAGCGCATCGTCGTTCAGGGGCTTGGCAATGTCGGGTTTCACGTCGCGCACTTTTGTCGCGAGGGCGGCGCCATTCTCATCGCGATTGCCGAGCGCGAGGGCGCCATCATGAAAGCGGACGGGCTCGACGAGCAGGCGGTGTTCACGCACCGGTCAGAAACGGGATCGATTCTGGGTTTTCCGGGTGCGACCGACATTCCCAGGACCGCTGACGCCCTGGAGCTGGATTGCGACGTGTTGATTCCCGCGGCGCTCGAAAATCAGTTGACCGCCGAGAACGCGCCGCGGATCAAGGCGCGGATCGTGCTCGAGGGCGCCAACGGGCCGACCACCGCAGAAGCCGAGGCGATTCTGCACCAGAAGGGGGTTCTGATCGTTCCCGACATCTATGCCAACGCAGGGGGCGTCACCGTCTCGTACTTCGAGTGGCTCAAGAATCTGTCGCACGTGCGGTTCGGCCGTCTCGAGCGTGAGTATCGGGCCGACGTGGTCCGCTTCACCATCGCCGCCATCGAGGCGGCCACGGGCCGGCCGCTCGATTCGAGCGTCCAGAAGCAGTTCGCGACCGATGCCGACGAGCTCACGCTCGTCAACTCGGGGCTCGAAGAGACGATGCGGACGGCGTATCAGGAGTTGCTCGAGATCCGACAAAACAACCCGGCGATTCCCGATCTGCGGACGGCCGCGTTCGTGAACGCCATCAACAAGGTGGGGCAGTCGTATCTCGAGCGGGGCATCTTTCCCTGACGGTCATTCCGAGCCATCGGCGCGGCCCAGCTCGATTTCTCGACTGTCGCCCTCACCCTCGACCCGCACCGTCCACGGATTGCAGCACACTTCGCAGTCCTGGACGAACGAGCCGGTGACGTCAGGTTCGAGATAGAGCTCGAGCTCTTCCGCGCAGTAAGGGCAACAAACAAAAAAGCAATTGTCCATCCCGTCAAACCGCAAATCGAGACGACGCTACGACCAGGCGCCGAACGAACGGGCGAAGAGCGCTTCAATCGCGCGCTTGCCGTTCTCCTGGAGGTTCCGGGTTCCCGTGCCGGTGAAATGGGGATGCGCAATCGTCGGGGTGTGCGCGCAGGCGTCCCATGCTCCGCCCGTCCACGTGAACCAGCCGTCGCGATCCTGGTCGAACACGTACAACGGCTTGTTGCACAACTTCGCGAACTCGGCGCCCCACCCAGTGCCGCCCCGTACGGTGTCGTCTTCCTGGATCGTGCCGACGACGTAGATTTCCTGTCCGTTGTTGACCTGATACCACAACGTCTGAAGTACTTTTCGAAGCGTGGGGCCCTCGGTGTAGCGGCGGTGCATGAGCCGCGACAGATACTCGAGGCTCACGTCGCCGGCGAGCAGCTCCTCGTGGTTGAGGACCCGAACGCCGCGGTGTCGATCGATCTGGTGCCCCTCGAACGTGAAGTTCACTTCCTCCACGCCGTGGCGCTCCGCGCACCGTCCGAACTCGGCTTCCGCGCCGGGGGCGCCGCCGCTGAACAAGATGCTGTCTGCTGCTGTCATGGTGCGATCATATCCCGGTCGGCGTCGGGCTCAGGAAGAACCGCAGAAGGATATCGTCAGGCGCCGGCGTCAGCCAGGAGTTCGCGACAATCCAGCGGAACAGCGTGAGAGGGTTGCGCGGGCTGAGGGTGACTATTCAAAAAACACGAGCGCGAACCCGAGGATCCCGAGAACGGATACGACGGCCGCGGTTGCCAGCGCCAGCGATCGATGGAACGGCCCGTATTCCTTGTATTCCTCCTGCAATTTGCGAAACTCGGCGCGGTACTCGAGGGTGGCAATCGCCAGCGATCCGACGCCGAGCGCAATGAGGATGAGTGCGACTCCCCGAGGGCCAAGCACCCGCGCCGAGTCCTCGACCTTCATGGCTTGTTGCAGGTACTCAAAGAACTTGTAAATCGTGAACCCGAAGGAAATCAGGGACAGCGAGGTGCGGACCCAGGCCATCAGGGTACGATCGAGGGCCACAACGGTCCGAGTCACGGCCAGCCGGGTGCGTTTATCGGCACAGACCGGTGCGGCTGACGGCCAGGTCGGTCCGGTCCTCGCCAGCTGGTCGGAGGATTTCCTCGGTGGCATGGATCCGGATGTCATTTCGGCCCTCGTTCTGCTGAACCCGAACCGCCTCGCAACGGTGTCGTACGTCCAGAGCCGTCAGTATACGTTGCGGCCGCGAAGTGGCAGTCGAATGGGTCCGTACGTAATGAGGCGCGCGGCAAGCCACGCCACTGGCCAGCGGAAGAACCGGCGGAACTGAGTATAGGAGTCATCAAGACGCTCTTGCGTCCCAGGAGAGACTGACGTCATGCAAAAGCGGATATTGGGCAGAGACGGTTTGGAAGTGTCGGCGCTCGGCTTTGGCTGCATGGGCATCAGCTTCGGCTACGGACAGCCGACGAGTCGGGAAGAAGGCATCGCGATCATTCGTGCAGCCGTCGATGCCGGCGTCACGTTCTTCGATACCGCCGAAGTGTACGGGCCGTTCGCGAACGAGGAGCTCGTCCGAGAACAACGCCTCGGCGCTCATCTCAAGTGACTATCCAACCATGCAACGGTTTCGTCGAAGACTCTCGGGAGGACCCCAGGGTGATCGTGCCGAGATCAGTCGGAGCGGCGCGCAGCACAATGCTGCAATGTCGCTCTTGACGGGTCACCGCCTATATCGGTCTCGCGAGGAGCCGTCTAATGGTCCAGATGAGCCGCGTGCCGCCGCGAAAGGATCGGACGAGCCAGGCGGCACGTCGGCTCCATGTGGAAGTTAGACGGTCAAAGTCGAGAGGTCGCGCGGTGTTCGCAGCGGTTCGCACGCCGCCGCCGACTTCACTGCTTGTCGTACACCGCGACGTTGTTCACCGGTTGCCCGCTGCCATTCATGCCTTTTGTCGTGACCGTCCGGGTCTTTCCATCACTCGACACGGCGGACGTCTGAGTGGTCGTAACCTTCCCACCTTTCTTCGCAATCGTCTGTACCGTGGTCGCGTTGATGCGCGAGCGGGCGACCATATCCGCGTCTGGGTTGTTCCCAGTGACGGGGCTGTCCTTGCCGTCGTAGTTCGCCGTGAATTCCCAGTGCCTCACGGTGCCATCTCCGGTAACCGAATCGACGACAACCTTCGTGCCGGCTCCGGCGGCTTCGATCTTTGTCGTCGCGCTCTTTGGTGGTGGACCTGGGCTGTATGTCGACTTGGCGAGATTGAGTGTCCAGACGCCCACCTGCGGGTCGCTCTGTGCGAACGCCTCACCTGTGAGGAACGAGGACAACCCAAGGCAGGCGACCAACGACACTAGGGAACGGATCGTGAGTCTCATACGGACTCCTACTGCAAGGGCTTTCCCAGCGACGCTCCGAGACACGACCGGAGAACAGCCGGTAGAGCCGGAGAGAGCCGGAAAAGCGTGAGAGCTAATTTGCACTTGCGCGTCTGAGACGTTTCTCGCGGGAGGTCAGAATACGTGATCAAGCGCGAGCGAAAACTGGCGCGCCCGGCAGGACTCGACCCAGTGGGCGAGCCCGAAGGGCGGAGCCGCTTGGCTGAAGACTGGCGCGGCGCGACGATCTCGCAAAAGGCGAGATGGCGCGCCCGGCAGGACTCGAACCTGCGACCCCCGGCTTAGAAGGCCGATGCTCTATCCAACTGAGCTACGGGCGCGTGCCTTCAGTGTAGCCGAATGGCCGCGCCTGACCGCGACGTCTAGCCCGGTTGCGCGCCACGTGCGCGGTCTCGCTCCTGATCCTCCGCGACGAGCTTGTACGCCACGTAGTACTTGTAGATGTTGCTGACGTAGGTCACGGTTTCCGCGCCGATCCGCTCGGCGGCGATCACCTCGACATGGTTGAACCAGATGTTGGGATCGAAACCGCGCCGCTTGGCTTCCTCGCGCAGCTGCCGGACCCGCGTCGGACCGGCGTTGTAGGACGCGAACGCGAACAGCCCCTTGTTGATGCGCGTCATCGGTTCGTCGGCGTAGTACCTGTCCACCATGAAGCGGATGTACTTCACCCCTGCGTGAATGTTCGGCTCCAGCTGGCGGACATCCCCCACCTGCATCTCCTTGCCCGTCGCCGGCATCACCTGCATGACGCCCAGCGCGCCCACTCGGCTCTTGGTTCCCTGGTCGAGCCGCGACTCCTGGTACCCTTGCGCCATCAGCAACAGGTAGTCCACGTCGTATTGCGCGCCGTACTTCTGAAACAGCTTCACCATCGTCTGATATTTCTTCAACTCGGTGGGGGACGTGGAATCTCGAACGAACTGGCTGTCGCCCGTATAGCGCGCGACCAGCGTATTGCCGAACGTCGTTCCCTGACGATGTGTTTTGAGGAATCCGTCGACCGCCGCTTTGAGGCGCGGGCTGTTCGGTCGGAACACCCATGCGAGCGCGTCATCTGACGCGACCGTCAGATCGGGCCGCGGCGTGATGCCCGTCAGCACCTTCGCCCAGACATTGGCGATGTAGTCGTTGACCACGGTGATGTTGACCAATCCCGCGTTCAGCATCTCGAGGACATCTTCGTCTTCGAGGTCCTCGGGTGCCTCGCGCAACCGGACGGGCGGCTGGCCGCGGTCGGCAAGCCGCCGGTTCAGGATCTCGAGACGGTCCCAGTAAATCGAGCCCTTGCGAACGAAGACTTCCTGTCCCGACAGATCGGCGAGCGACGTGAGCTTGGGCGCCTTAGGCCCGGTGACGACGATTTGATCGATGCCCTTGGTGGTCGTCGGGATGGAGAAATCAACAACCTTGCGGCGCTCCGCCGTCACGGTGATGCCTGCGGCAATCAGGTCGCCGCGGCCTTCGAGAAGCGCCTCCTGCAGCTGGGCTCTGCTGACGGGCACGAACACGACATTGACCCGAAGGTGGGTCTTGCGCCGCCGATTGATTTCGTCCTCGAACGCTTTGAGCGCCTCGTAGGCAAGCCCCCGCTGCTGGCCGCGCTCGACGAAGTAATGTGTCTTCGACGGCACGACGAGCGCCCGGATCCACCGGCGTTCGATCATCCCGTCGAGATCGCCAGTCCATTTCTGGCCCACCACCATGTTCTCGAGCTCGGTGTTCAGTCCGGAGGTCGCCGGCTCCTGGACAGGGGCCGGATTGCAGGATAGAAGAAGCAGCGGGGTCGCGTACAACACGCGCGATAGCTTTTTCATTGATGCCTCTTGAATCGAGACGTCTCCTTGGAAAATTGATCGCCACAGATTACACGTAATGACGCCCGATTGCGCATCTTGACGTGCGGCGGCGCGCCGGATCCTATCGGGCTGGCCCGGGTAGAATAGGCCGGCCGCCGCAGGTCGTGAGCCGGCGTGCGGCGCCAAGCGGAGGCGAGTGTGCTGCCCGAAGTCGGCCGGCTGCCCGGAACGCTGACCGTCAAGCCACGAACGGCTGGTCTCGCCAGCGGTCGCGTGCGAACCCTGGGCGTGTGTGTCGGCGTCGGCCTGGCCTATTACGCCGGCGCCCAGCTGGGCCTCGCCCTCCGTCTCCCACCGTCGACGACGTCGGTCATGTGGCCGCCCAACGCCATCCTGACGTCGGTGCTCCTGCTTTCGGCGCCCGAGCGCTGGTGGATGTATCTGCTGGCGGCCTTACCCGCGCACCTGCTGCTCGAGCTGTCGGTTGGGTGGCACGGGCTCCTGGTATTCGCGCTCTTCACGACCAACTGCAGCGAGGCCCTTGTGGCCGCGTGGGGCGTCAGGCGCTTTTCTGACGACCCCACGCGCTTCGACAACCTTCATCGCCTCGGCGTGTTCCTGGGCGCCGCGGTCCTGGCCGCGCCGTTTCTCAGCTCCTTTGTCGACGCCGCATTCGTGGCGCTCTTCCAGGGCGAGGCGTACTGGACCGTCTGGCGATTGCGTTTCATCTCGAATCTGGTCACACAGCTCGTCTGGGTGCCCGCCGTCGTCACCGTCGTGAGCCGCGGACCGGACTGGCTCCGGCGCGTCTCTCTGCGCCGGGCCATCGAGGCCGCGCTCTTGGGCGCGACAGTGCTCGTGACGGCCGGGGCCGTCTTTGGCGAATCGTCGGCGCAGATGGGGGCCTTCGCCGGCGTGGCCCGGTACACGGGCGTGATCCTGATGCCGTGCTTCATCTGGGCCGCCGTCAGGTTCGGCGTGGCTGGTGCCAGCCTGGCCTTGCTGACCACTGCGCTCTTTGTGATCGGCGCGGCGGTGCAGGGAAGGGGACCGTTCGGACCGCTTCCGGCGGCCCTGAACGTCCTGTCCGTCCAGGTCCTTCAGACGCTCCTCGCCATTCCGATCCTTTTCCTTGCCGCTGTCATCGGCGAACGCGAGGCCGTGCAGGAAGCCCTGCGCGAGCGGCTTCGCTTCGAAGAATTCCTGTCACGCCTCTCAGGGGCGTTCGTGCACCTGTCGAGCCGCGACATGGATCACGCGTTCGAAGAATGGCTTGAACGCCTTGGCCTGTTCCTCGGAATAGACCGCGTCGCGCTTCTCAGAATCTCGCACGATCCACGCGAGCTCGTGGTTGGCAAGGCGTGGTCGGCGGCTGGCGTCCGACCGCTGGAAGCGGGCCGCTCGTGCGGAGCGTCCCCCTGGGTGCTTCAGCAGGTGCTCGAGAAGAAACACGTGGTGTTTTCGCACCGTGACGAGCTGCCGCCGGAAGCACACGTCGATCGTGCCATGTTGCAGCGCGAAGGCGTGCGCGCGTCGCTCACGCTGCCTCTGGTCGCCGGCAACCGTGTCCTCGGTGCGGTGGCGTTCGTCAACGTGACCACTGACAACGAGTGGTCTGCCGACCTGCGGGCCAGGCTTCGACTGTTCGCCGAGGTCTTTGCGAACGCCTACGCGAGAAAAGAAACCGAAGACGCCGCGCTTGCCAGCCAGCTCGAGGCTCAGCGGAGCCGGCAGGAGCTTGCGCATTTCACGCGCGTGTCGACGATGGGCGAGCTGGCTTCGTCACTGGCACATCAGCTGAATCAGCCGCTCACCGCCATTCTGACGAATGCGCAGGCCGCCAGCCGCTTCCTCGCCGTGACCACGCCCGATCTCGACGAAGTGCGCGCCATCGTTCAGGACATCATCAGCGATGAAAAACGGGCCGGCGATGTTATTCGCCGGTTGCGCGAACTCCTCCGCAAAGGCGGGGGCGATCAGCTGGTGCTCGATCTGAACGCGCTCATCCGCGATATCGTGGATCTTCTGCGAAGCGACGCCATCATTCGAAACGTCCGCATCGTGCTCCATCTCAATAACGGAGACCTGACCGTGCTCGGCGACCGGGTAGAGCTGCAGCAGGTGATCCTGAATCTCGTGCTGAACGCCATGGACGCCGTCTGCGAGATGCCCGACGGCGACCGAACGGTCTTGGTGCGAACCTTGCACTCACCGCAAGCGGTTTCCGTCATGGTGCAGGACGCGGGGCCCGGCCTCAGGCCCGGAACGGAGGACCTGGTGTTCGAGCCGTTCTATACAACGAAACCTTCAGGAATGGGCATGGGTCTGTCGATTGCCCGGTCGATTGTGGAGGCCCACGGTGGGTGGATTCGAGCCAGCAACCGCGAGCGCGGCGCAACCTTCGAGGTCAGGCTCCCCGTGGCATCTCAAGGCTCCTAGGATGTCCGGTCGACCGACGGCCGTATTCGTTGTCGACGACGATCCCGCCGTTCGGCGCGGGCTCGATCGTCTCTTGCGGTCGGTCGGCTACTACGTGGAAACCTTTGGGTCGGCCGAAGAGTTTCTGCGCCAGGCACGGTGGGAGCTCGCCGATTGTCTCCTGCTCGACGTTCGGATGCCGGGACGAACCGGTCTGGATCTTCAGGACGATCTGGTGGCGGCCGGTTGCGCAGTCTCGATCGTGTTCGTCACCGGTCACCTCGACGACGCCGTGGTGAGCCGGGCTATGCGGGCCGGTGCTGTCGACGTACTGGCAAAGCCCTTCGAAGTGTCGAACCTGCTCCAGACGATCGAGGAGGCCGCCAGCCGCAGCCGAAGTCGTCGCATCCTGGACGCGCCGCGTACCCGCGGCGAAGCCAGGCCCTGAGCCGGCTCGTCAGTCCGCCGCCGGCCGCTCGCTCGCCGCTTCCAAATCCTTTTCGAGAAAATAGTTCAAGAACGTGCGGATGACGGCGATCGCGCCGAGCTGGCCAATCTCCATCCAGCTCGGTGAGATCACGCTGCGCACGATGTCGGCTGCCAGCATGAACTCGAGCCCCAGGAGCAGCCACACGCCGAAGCGCCGCCAGATGTCCTTGCGCTGGCCGTGGGTCGGCGTGCCGGTGACGAGGCGGGCCACTCCCACAGCGGCTTCGAGCGAACCGAGACCCACGACGAGAATGGCCACCAGCTCGACGCCGGTCGCGATGACGTTGGCGAACTGGCGAAGGAACTCTTCCATCTCGAGGATCGTCAGCGAGGCAATGCGTTCGCTTCACCGGGCCCCGCATCTGCGGTTCGCGGCCCGCGGACAATGCACCGGAACCCCACGTGGCAGGTCGACGTATCGACCGGCTCGGGAAATCGGGCCGCAGGGCGATACCGCCGGCAGTAGTTCGGCGCGCAGAGATGCGACCCGCCTTTGAGGACCTTGCGGGGAATCTTGATGTCGGGCTGGCACGGATCGTAGCTCTCTTCCGTCGCCGCGCCCCGTGGGTTGCGCGGAATGCAACACGCCTTCGGTTCCTCAGCGGGGTGTCGCGGGACGTACCAATCGGTCGTCCACTCCCAGACGTTCCCGATCATGTCGAAGAGGCTGTAGCCGTTTGCCGGAAACGTTCCAACCGGGGAAGTGCTTTCGTAGCCGTCTCTGGGGAGGCTCTGCCACGGGAACTCGCCCTGCCACGTATTTGCCATGTGCCGATCGTCCGGCAGAAACTCGTCGCCCCAGGCGTACGCCGCGCCATCCAACCCACCCCTCGCCGCGAACTCCCACTCCGCCTCCGTAGGAAGGGCCTTGCCGTCCCACGCGGCGAAGGCCTCGGCGTCAGCGAACGTGACGTGTACGACCGGGTGGCGGTCCAGACCCTCGATCGAGGTGGCCTCGCCGTACGGATGGCGCCAGTCGGCGCCGCGCATGTATTGCCACCAGTTTGCGAAGTTCCTGGTATCCACCTTGTTGGGCGGCCTGACGAAAACCAGCGACCCGGCGTACAGCATGTCTGGCAGGGCACCCGGGTAGTCCTCCGGCTTGGGCGGAATCTCGGCGAAGGTTACATGGCCAGTGGATTCCACGAACCGCCGGAAGCGGTCGTTGGTCACCGGGTAGCGATCCATCCAGAAGCCGTCCACGGTCACGCGGTGAACCGGACGTTCTTCTGGATAGTGCTTATCCGATCCCATCCGATAGGTTCCGCCGGGAACCCACACCATGTCGGGAAACGGAGCCGGCTCAGCAGGGCCCTCAACCGGCAGCGCGAGAGATCGCTCAGAGCTCATGGTCATTGCCCAGGGAAAGTCGGTCGTCGGGGGTCGCGGGCAAGTCGTGTGATATCACGGAACGCTGCTCTCGCATGATATTCCAGCCCGACGCTGCTGCGGCGGGTCACTCCATCCGCGCGAACTTCATGACCAGGGCAACCGACGTCATCGTATCGGTCTGCTCGAAACCGGGTACTGGCTCGTTCGAAAATCTGATGGTGTTCGCCACTCTGAGCGAGAAGAGCGATGTGATCGACACGGTCAAGCTGGCCACATTGTCCAGTTTCCACGCATCGAAGTCGGCAAGCGTCAGCAAGGCGCGCAGCTCCTCGCTGAACTCGCTCGTCTCCGAGATCTTCCACCGATACCCGGCGCCCAGCACGCCGATCATCGAATCGAAATCGTCCGAGGTGAACCGTTGCTCGTTCAGATAGCCAAGCGCCGCGTCGGCACGAAGAAGATGTGAGCCCGAGTTGATGACCAAGTAAGAGACGCCGGCTTCGACCGTGTTGCGATGCTCGATACCCGCAAAGAGATCGCGTAGATAGTCGTACTGCCCGTAAAGAGACAGTCGCTCGGTCACGTTCCTCGAAGCGCGAAAGAGTCCCACGAACGAGCGGGCCGTCAGGACGTCTTCATCTTCGTTCTGAACGAAGAGCGTCTTGCCCGTGTAGACCCACGGCATTGGCCGATAGGTGAAATCGCCGCCGACGCCCAACGATTCGGTCTGGGAATTTCCCGTGTTTGCGAGAAACGTGACCTGAGCCGTCGACTCGAGTCGCGGTGGCGGCTCGGCCGGCGCCTGGGCGTACGCAGGGAGTGGAAGTGCCGCGAGGATGGCCAGCAAGAAAAGCGACCGCGCTCTCATGATGATGTTCAGCCTGCAGAAGCCACCGGTAGCCGCGCCAACATGATCGTCGCAGCAATCAGCAGACAACCAGCGAGAAGCAGGATGGTCCAGCGGCTGCGTGGCGCTCTGAAGTTGGAGACCATCCCTGCAAAGAACAGGACCGCCGAGTAGGCGACGATGAGGATTGTGTAGGAGTCCGATGCCTTGTTCGCGTCATTCGCCTGGTCGTGACTTCGTGCGCTCTGCTCATTGAGCGCCGCAGCCCGGCTCTCGGCGCGGAGTTTGTACTCGGGCATCGCGAAAGGCGTCACCGGTGCTCGCGAGCGCTCTTTGGCGAGCCATGCGTCGAGGGCGACGCGGGCCTCTGGCCGCATGCCTTTATGAAGGTACGCGGCCATTTCAGTGCGACCCTCCGCTCGCATCTCCAGGAACTCGAAGAAGAGTTGAGCGTCGAAGGCGCGTTCCTGCACAGCCAGCGCCGATGTCGCGGTCGCCTGCCGACCCTGTGTGAGCGAGTCATTCAGGCGGAAGTCCTGAACGCCGCCCCAGAGGGACGACTGAAGCCCGGACCATGCCGAGAGGAGGGTGGCCACTCCGAGAATCGATCAGGGCAATATTCTCGGTTCGGTCGGTACGGGTCGTCGAAGTTCCATCAGCGTGCGAGGTCTCCACGTCGGGCCGTCAGCTCAGGACACGCCAAAGTCGCGGCGCCCTACTTCAGCACATCCGCGAGAAGCTTCCCGACACCGGCTCCACCGGACTGGAGGACATGCTGCGTCACGATCGGCACAGCCTTCGCGACGAGACCGGGAGGAAGACCAAGCTGCTTGAACGAGCCGGCGAGGCTCGCGAGCCCGCCGAGTTTTCCGCCACCGAGCGCTCCTGCGGCGCCGCCACCGCCGCCTTCTGCGACAGCCGGCGCAGCCTTGAGAAGTCCCTCGATGCCAGGCACTGCACCGGCCACCTTGCTCCAGTCGGCCGGCTGGAGCCTCGACTTCGCCAGGTTGAGGATGGATCCCGCGGCACCTTCGGCCTGTCTCGGTGTGGCGCCGAGCGCGGTTGCCAGGGCGCCCACGAGCTTGGGGTTCGCCGTGCCCTCAGCCGCTGCGGCGGTCGGGGTCTCGGGCGTCTGTGGCACCTGCGGAGCCTCAGGTGTCTGCGCGGCAGGCATCGCAGTCCAGGCGAAAAATATGACGGCGGCGAACGCGAGGCCGATGGAACTTCGTGACATGGTCGTGCTCCTTCTCCGTGGTTGTTGGGCTATCCGACGCGCGTTGAGGACGCGACGTGGCGTCCCGTTGAAGCCGAAGAACACGGAGGCTCACCACATGTCGCGGCCGCTCCGACGGACTTCGTGGATTCGTCAGATCGCCTGACAATCCCGGGGATTCAGCCCGGATCGTGCAAGCCACATTCCAGAACTCCGCCGATCGAGCGGGTTGCGGACGCCCCGTCAGGCGAGCGCTTTGACCTTGAAGCTCAGAGCCACCATCAAGGCACCGAAGGCCAGCGCGTAGATTCCGAGCAGCCACACAATCGACAGCGCGCCGGCGGAGGGGAAGGCCAGGATGAGCACGCCGAAGAGGACCGATGCGAGCCCCGCCAGAATGAGGAACCATTCGCCCTCGATAACCTTGCGGAGCTGGACGGCGGCCACGATTTCGAGAATGCCGCGCAAGATCACCCAGAAAGCAATCAGGTACAGCAGGATCATGCCCGTCAGGGCCGGATAGATGAAGGTCACGATTCCAGCAGCGATGCTGAGCCCGCCGATGAACAGCGAGCGGAAGACGCTCCCTCCGCTCCCACCCAACAGTGCCGAGACGCCGTCAACCAGGCAATAGGCGCCGTAGAGCAGCACCAGAGACCTGAGGGTGATGGCCGGCCAGGCGAACGCCATGACGCCGAGAGCGAGTGAGGCCAGCCCTCTGAGGAGCAACACCCACCAATACTTGGAAACAGCGTGCCTGACTGGATGAGCCACAGCGGCCGATCGTTCCATGGGGTCCTCCTTGTGTGAACGTCGACTCGCGCTGCGACGTTCTTGTCTATTAACCCGGGTTACGAATCGGTCACGCGGGCGGGCGCGATCGATGACGGCCATTCAAGATCGGAGCCATGCCTGAGCACGCCCTTGCTGGGCCCTTTCTGGCGACGCCACCTCGAACCGTGAGATGCCGTGGAACTGTGCCCGCGAGCGACCACGACGTCGAAAGGCACGCCTCGTTGCTTCACGACACGCGAGACGTGAAGATGCGTCGGGCGCCTCAGACCCGGGACGCCGGCGCTCGTCGGCGAAGCCCGACCGCCGCGAAATGCCACGCCCGTCGTGACTGCTCGCGGCCGATTTCCCGAAAATCGCGTCGCAGACGTGCTCAACCTGCCTCAAGGGGCCGGTTGGCGTCTGGTGGCGAGGGTTCGAACGACGGCATGACGTTTGTGTAAGTAAGAGGCTGGTGCTGGTTTCCGGAGAGCTCGGGACGCGGTGAGGCAGGACCGCAACTGTGTCTTCTGAGATGCACGTCGCCTCGATTACGCTGCGCGTTCAAGCGCACAAGCAGGCAGAGGTCATCAGCGCGGTGGAGGAGTTGATGCGCCGCATCCGCCAGGCTTCGGGTTGCCTGGCTTGCATCCTGACGGCCGACACCGAGCACCCGAATATGTTCCGGTTCGTCTCGGAATGGGACGATCGCAATCGCCTCGATGCGTTCCTGGCTTCGCGCGAGTTCACGATCCTGCTGGGGATGCGGATTCTCTTGCGCGACGATCCGGTCATTCTCGTCGACGACGTTCGAGCCCGCACCAAGATCTCGCCGATGGCGCATGCCGTGATGTAGCGCCGGGGCCTTGCGCCGCAGGCCGTTCTAATGCGGACGCTTGATTCCGAGCTTCCGCATCCGGCTCCGGAGCGTGCTCGGGTTCACGCCCAGCACACGCGCCGCGCCCACGCCGCCTTCAATGCGCCACGACGTCGTCCACAGGATGCGGATGATGTGTGCGCGCTCGATATCCGCGAGCGTCTGGAGATCGGCACTGGGCTGGTCTTCCCGGTCCGAGGCGAGCCAGACGTCGTTCAGAGCCAGCACGCCATCGCTCGAGCCGATGATCCCTCGCTGGAGAATGTTCTCCAGCTCGCGGACGTTGCCCGGCCAGTCGTAGCTTTCGAGCGCTCGCATCACATGCGGGGGGATCGTGTCGATCGGCTTTCGAAGGGTACGACTCAGGCGGTCGACCAGGTGCTTCGCGAGCAAGGGGATGTCGTCGCGCCGTTCACGGAGCGTCGGCAGCGTCAGTGGATAGACGTTGAGGCGATAGTCACAGATCCCGACGGAATCTGCCCTCACGCACCTCAGTCGCGAGATCGCGGTTGGTGGCCGAGATGATCCGCACGTCGACGGTGACGGTACGAGGGCTCCCGAGCCGCTCGAACTGACCTTCCTGCAGCACACGCAACAGCTTCGGCTGGAGCTCGAGCGGCAGTTCGGCGAGCTCGTCGAGGAGAATCGTCCCGCCGTTCGCCAGCTCGAAGCGTCCTGCCTGACTCGCGTTGGCGCCGGTAAAGGCGCCACGCTCGCGGCCGAACAGCTCGCTCTCGATCAGCGTCGCCGGAAGTGCGGCGCAGTTGATGACGACGAAGGGTCGATGCCGCCGCGGACTGCGCCGGTGAATCGCCCGGGCGATGAGCTCCTTCCCGGTGCCGGTCTCGCCGAGGAGCAGGACCGTGGCATCGGTCGGGGCCACTTCGTCAACCCGGAACATGACATAGCGCAGGGCGTGGCTCTGTCCCACAATCGACTCGTCGATCGTTTCGGGCGTCGACGCTCGCGGTCGCGGGTGAACGGCTGGCTGAAAGTCTGGTGCACTCGGTGATTGGGACACGGTCGGACCGGATTGTTCGATGGGCGACGAGGCTGCTGGAGAGGCATAACTCGATGCGCGCATGTCTCTTTCCCCCCCCGGCTGGCCCCTGCGAGTGGGTAATCCTCACAGAGGCAGATTTCCAAGCCCGCATGATAGACGTAGCGGCATCGGCGGGCCATTGGACTTAAGCACTACATCGGGGGATTCGACGAGGGAGATTCAAGACGCCAAGCGCGCTCGGATCAGCCCGAATCGGGGTCAGTCGCGGGGTCTGTTCACCGAGAGCCTGTCCGCCATGCGCACCAGGTCGGGTAGTGACTGGGCATGCATCTTGTGCATGACCCGTGCGCGGTGAACCTTGACGGTCTTCTCGGACGTGCCGAGCCGGTCGGCGATGAGCTTGTTGGGGAGCCCCGAGACCACCAACAGCATGACCTCGTGTTCCCGTTTCGTCAGCGATTCACCAAGCGCGCTGACCTTGACGGCATCCGCCGCCCGCTCCCGTGCCGCCGCGTCCAGTTCGATGGCGCGGCGCACGGCCTCGATGAGCGGTTGCTCGTCAACCGGTTTCGTGAACACCTCGAGAGCCCCGGCCTTCATGGCCTCCACCGTGAAGGCCACGTCGGCATGCGCGGTCAAAAAGATGATGGGGATGCGAACGGCGGCCTCCGCGAGGCGCCGTTGCAGCTCCAGTCCGTTGGAGCCTGGCATGCGGAGGTCCAGAACGAGACATCCCGGCCGGTCGTGGTGAGCCGCAAGGAACGCTTCGGCTGACTCGAACTCCTCGCTGGGGAGTCCGATGGCCTGAAACAGGCGTCTCAACGCCGTACGCACCTGACGGTCGTCATCGACGATGAACACCGTCGCGGGGCTTTGGGACGTGGTCGACATAGAGAGATGGGCCGCAAATCCGGCCCGACCTGCTCGTTCGATACGGAGAGCAGCCGTACAGTGGTATTTTGGGCCTGTTGGAGCGCCAGTACAGACATTAGATTCTATCGGCGCAAAACGGTTCCCAACTACCTTGAACAAGACAGAAAATTGATGAGCTTGCCGGTGACCCGGCGGAATGCCGGCTGAATCGCAGGCGGACGAGGAGACCCCATGCAATGGGCCAACGTACTGATGGCCGCGCTGATGTTGGCGCAGGCTGCCCCGAAGGAAGGGAAGATCGATACTGTCCAGGACAAGAGCGCCAACTTCGCCGCGTTCAAATCGTATTCGTGGGCGAAGGGACAGGAAGCCTACAACCCCTCCGTTCACAAGATCATCGTCGAGGCCATCGACGCGGAGATGTCGGCCCGTGGCTTCACAAAGGTCGAAGGTGGTGCCGCGGACGTCACAATCCGATACCACACGATCCTGAGCACCAAGGTCGATCTGGACAAGCTCGAGGAGCTGCCGAAGGCCGACCAGCCCGCACCCGCGTCGGCGACCGTTGACGTGGGCCGGCTCGTGATTGCCATGCGGACCGTGCAGGGGGACAAGCAGGTCTGGGCGGCCAGCACGACCGACTCGATCACCCGAGATCCGGCGTCCCGCGACCAGGCCATCCGCGGTGTGGTTGGGCGGCTCTTCGAAACCTACCCCAAGACGACACCACAGTGATACCGGACGGGCATCGGACGCCGAAGGCCCGGATCGCTCACGCGGTATGACAGCGGAACCAGATCACGCGCCAGCGGGGGCCATGTCACCGACGGTCCGCGCGCACGTGGAGGCGGTGGCCGCCGCGCTGGCCGGCCTCGATCTCGAGCCGGTCGAGCGGATTGCCACTCTTCTCCATGCCGCCCACCGGGCCGGGCACACGGTGTACTGCCTGGGCAACGGCGGCAGCGCGGCCCTGGCGACGCATTTCGCCGCCGACCTGGCGAGCCTCACCGTGGTGTCCGGGCGGCAGCGCCAGCTGAAAGCGATCTCGATCTCGGCAAACACATCGTCGCTCACCGCCGCCGCCAACGATCACGGTGCGGAGCAGATGTTCACCGATCAGCTGCAGGGACGGCTCGAGCGCGGCGACGTCGTCGTCGCGTTCAGCACGGGCGGGGCCTCGCCGAACGTGCTGCACGCCCTGCGCCAGGCGCGCGAGGCAGGAGCCGTCGCGGTTGGCGTCACGGGCCAGGCGGGCACGCGTCTTTGCCAGATCGCAGACGAGGTCGTCACGGTCCGTTCGTCGAGCATCCAGGTGATCGAGGACGTGTCGAGCGTCGTCGCGCATCTGCTGTGCCTGCTCACCCGCGAACGACGTCTGGTGGCGGGCGACTGACGAATCCGTCTCGATCGATGTTCGACCTCCCCGGTCGCCTATGAGTCCAGTGCTCCGTTCGGACGGTCTGTTCGGAAGGGTTGCCCTCTTGCTGGTCCTCCTGGGCGAGTCCCACGGCCCCGCGGTTGCGCGGACACCTCCCCAGGTTCAGGGTCAGGCGCAGACAGGGGTGAAGGAGTCCGGGGCCATCACGCGCATCATCACGCCGCGCGAGCTGGATCGCCTGCTACCCCTCGTCACCGAGTCCTTCCATGCCGTGATCTCCAACCGCTTCGACCCGCAAAATTCCCGCGGGCTCGTCTCGTTCATGGATCGCTACTGGCGCCTCGCCGGCAACGCGGGGTTCGAGGCTTCACAGGACGAGATTCGCCGCCAACTGCTTCAGGTGGGGTTCGACTCGGTCGAGCACATGGGGCAGAAGGCCGACTTGCCACGCGTCTGGTACGAGGCGTTTCCCAACGAGGGTCACGGCTGGGACCACACCGAGGCGCGCGTGACGATGATCGGCAATGAGCAGGTGCCCGACGAGGTGCTCCTTTCACGCGAACGTCATCGGGTGACGCTCGCGATCAACTCGTTCCCGACGCTGGTCGGTGGCTTCGTCGCGCCGGTCGTTGATGTCGGCCAGGGATCCTCGCCGGGCGACTACGAGGGCAAAGGCATTCGCGGCTCGATCGTGCTCGGCGACGCCGCGCTGGACGATCTTTGGAAGGCGGCGGTCGTCGAGCACGGCGCCGCGGGCGTGATCTCGTCCGAGCTCGCCGCGTTCGTCTCTCCCGACCTGCCCGGCGTCGCGCCCTCGCCGCGCGAGACCTGGGATGTTGTCCAGTGGGGGGCCATTCCTTACGACAACGGGCGCCGCTCGTTCGGCTTCAAAGCCTCTCCCCGGGCGACCGCGCGACTGCGCGAGCGGCTCAAGGCGGGCGTCGTCACCGCGCGCGTCGACATCCAATCGAGTTTTACGGAGCGCCCGAACCGGACGCTGATTGCCGAGATTCCGGGCAGTTCCAGAGCACGCGAGCGGATCGTCCTCGTGGCGCATGTGCAGGAGCCTGGCGCGAACGACAACGCCAGCGGCTGTGGGACGTTGCTCGAGCTCGCGCGCACGCTGCGGCGCGCTATCCAGAGAGGGGAGCTGCCGCCGCCATCACGTACCATCACGTTTCTCTGGGTGGACGAAGGCCGGGGGAGCGACGAATGGCTGAAGACGCATCCCGACCTGGCACGTGAGATTCAGTACATGTTTGCGCTCGACATGACCGGGAACGACACGTCGAAGACGGGTGGCACGTTTCTCATCGAGAAGGCGCCCGACCCCTCAGCGGTGTGGCATCGACTCTCGGATCCGCATTCAGACTGGTGGACGGGCGACCCGTACAAGGGGCCGCTCACCGGAACACTGCTGAACGATCTGCACTTTGCCATGTGCCTGAGACGCGGGCGCAGCACCGGCTGGGACGTGCGCATGAATCCGTACGAGGGGGGCAGCGATCACACCACGTTCGTGAAGGCGGGCATTCCGGCGGTGCTCAACTGGCATTTCACGGACCGGTTCTACCACACCAACCTGGATCGCCTCGACAAGACGAGTGGCGGCGAGATCCTCAACGTCGGGGTTGCCGTGGGCGCGACCACGATGCTCCTGGCAACGGCGACGGAGGCCGACTCGCTGGACGTGACCCGGCTGCTCGCCGCGGCAGCCTCGCTGCGGCTGGATCTGGAGATCAACCAGTCCAGCGCGCTGGTCCTGCAGGCCTTCGATCGCGCCGCCGCCGAAGCCGAGGGGCGCGAGCTCTTCGCGGCCTGGCAGAAGTGGTATGTCGAGGCGCTCGAAAGCGTCGGTCGGCTCCCGGTGGCTGGTCCGACCGAAAAGTTGACGGACGCCGTCGGTGCAGCGGTCAAGACTGTCCAGGCGCGCAAGTTTCAGCTGCGGGCCGAACCACGTCGGCGGCCAGCAATGTAGGGGCCGGCTGAAGAAACCTTGGATGGGACCGAATGGCTTGAGGAGGACCGATGGGACGGAGACTCGAGGCAGGACTCGCGGTGTGGTTGCTGGGCGCTATCGGATTTGCCGGTTGCCAGTCGTCGGCCCCACCGCCAACTCCGGCCGAGCCGCGTGACGAGATTCAGCGGAGTGGGGCAAGCGCCGGCGAGCGTGGTGAGTACCTGGCGACGATCACCGGGTGCAACGACTGTCATACGCCGTTCAAGATGGGGCCCAACGGTCCCGAGCCCGACATGTCCCGCTTGCTCTCCGGACATCCGGCGGCCGACACCCTGCCACCTCCACCCGGCGCAACCGGACCATGGATTTGGCACGGAGCGGCCACCAACACGGCGTTCGCCGGCCCCTGGGGTGTGACCTACGCGATCAACCTCACGCCGGACCAGGCGACCGGCATGGGTATCTGGACCGAGCAAGTGTTCGTGGCCGCGATGCGGACGGGCAAGCATTTCGGCACCGCGCGTCCGATCATGCCGCCGATGCCCTGGCCCTCATACCGCCATATGACCGACGACGACTTGAAAGCGGTCTACGCCTATCTGCGCAGCATCCCGCCCATCGTCAATCGCGTGCCCGACTACCAGCCGCCCGCGGAACCCTGACGAGACATGGCGGCCGCTTTTCCGTCCACGCGGCTGTCGGTGGTGGCCGCCGCCCGCACGGCGGATCCGGATCTCAAACGCCGTGCATTCGAGTCGCTCATCGCGATCTACTGGCGGCCCGTCTACAAGTACCTCCGCGTCAAGCATCAGCTTTCGAACGAGGACGCCCAGGATCTGACGCAGGAGTTCTTCGCCCGGGCGATGGAGAAGGACTTCTTCGATCGCTACGATCCCGGGCGCGCACGCTTCCGCACGTTTCTGCGCACGTGTCTGGACGGATTCGCGTCGAATGCGCGAAAAGCCGATCGTCGCATCAAGCGCGGGGGACAGGTCAGCTTCGTGCCGCTCGACTTCGCCTCCGTGGAGCAGGAGATTGCGGCGCAGAAAGCGGCCGCGCCGGCCGACTTCGACGAGTATTTCCATCACGAGTGGGTCCGGAGCCTGTTCAGCGTTTCGGTGGAGCGACTGCGCGCCCACGCGCACGCTCAAGGCAAACTCGTGCATTTCGCGCTCTTCGAGATGTACGACCTCGCATCAACCGGCGATCCCAATCGGCCGACGTACCAGACTCTGGCCGAGCGCTTCGGTCTGTCGGTCACGGATGTGACGAACCATCTCGCCTGGACCCGCCGCGAGCTTCGCGGGCTGGTGCTCGAGCGCCTGCGTGAAATCTGCGGGAGCGACGAGGAGTACCGCGCCGAGGCGCAGCAGCTGCTTGGAGTGGATCCGAAATGACGTGGCTGTCGGACGCCGCGCTGGCCCATTTGCGTGCGGTGGCCGATCAACCCGACCTTACGGGCACCAAGTACGAGCTCGGCGACGCGATCGGACGGGGAGGCATGGGGATCGTCTACCGCGCCGTCGATCGCGAGCTCGGGCGTGAGGTCGCGCTCAAGGTGCTGGGTGCGCCAGGTCCGGATCCGTCGATGGCCGCACGCTTGCAGTTGGAAGCACGCATCCTCGCCCGTCTCGAGCATCCAGGCATCGTGCCCGTGCACGACGTCGGTGTGCTGCCGGACGGTCGTTGGTTCTACGCGATGAAGCTCGTTCGTGGCGCGCGACTCGACGAGCTCGTTCCGCGGCTGGGCTCGGCGTCCGACCGCCTCCGCATCCTCCAGCGGCTGCTCGATGGCGTGTCGTTCGCCCACGCGCAGGGAATCGTGCATCGTGATCTGAAGCCGCAGAACGTCATGGTCGGTCAGTTTGGCGAAGTGCTCGTGCTGGACTGGGGTGTCGCGAAGGTCCTGACGGGCTCAGCGGTGCCGGCGGCGGCTGACAAGGAGCCATCGGGTGTCTCCACGCACTCGGCCGGCGCCGCGACGGCTCACGGTACGATCATCGGGACCGCCGGCTACATGGCGCCCGAGCAGGAGCGGGGCGAAGTCGAGTCCATCGACGAGCGCACCGACATCTACGCCCTCGGCGCGATCATGCGGCTGCTCGTGTCGGACACGGGCGCCAAGTCCGAACGGCCCCGCGCGCTCGACGCCATCTGGACAAAGGCGATGTCTCCCGATCCTGCGGCGCGGTACCCGAGCGTCAAGGCACTCTCAGCCGACGTGTCGTGCTATCTCGACGGCCTGCCGGTTTCCGCGTATCCGGAAGGATTCTTCGACCGGGCTGGCCGCGTGGCCCGGAAGTATCAGACGGCGATCCTGCTCGTGGCCGCCTATCTCATCATGCGCATCGTGTTGCTCGCGGTCGCGGGGATTTGAGGGAGCGTACAGACACGGCCGCAGACGCGTAATAGAGATGGAGAAGCCGCTCGGATCCGCGACGGCTCGAAAGAAAGGGACACGCGAATGGGAAAACCGTTGTTCGGCATGCTTCTCGGCGGATTTCTCGGGATCTTCGACGGGCTCACGGCGCTCATCTCGGCGCCGGAGACTGCGCCTGAGATTGCCAGCATCGTCGTTGGGTCGACGGTAAAGGGAATCGTGGCGGGATTGCTGATCGGGTTCCTGGCGCGCCGGACGAGCTCACTGGCCGTCGGGGTTGCGGGCGGTCTGGCAATCGGCGCACTGCTGGCATTTCTCGTGGCGCTCGGCAACGGCTACTTCTGGCAGATGATGCTTCCAGGCGCAGGTACTGGGGACGATCGTCGGGTACGCGACCTACAAGCACGCCGAACCGAGACGCTCCGAGCCGGCCGTGCGTTGACAGCTCCCATCTCCGACCGACGTTCTGCCGACAGCGCACGTGACCGTCGGTCGACGCACGTCGGTTCCGCTGCTCAGGTTTGCGTTGCGGACGACGAATCGATCGCGCGCACGCCGCGGGTTCCTGGCAGCGGCGCGCGACGGCGCATAGCTCATCGGCGACACGGCCAGCCGGGGCGTGACTGCTAGAATGGATCGCATTGGCGCCGCTCTATCGTCGACTGCTCCTCGTGATTGCGGGCCTGATCGTCTTTGGCCTGCTGCTCGTTGCCGCCGCCCACCTTCCCGTCGTTCGTGCGCGCGTGATGTCCTGGGCCGCCGCCCGTCTGGCCGCCTCGGCCGGCCTCGAGGTGACAGCTGACCGCCTCGACTACAACCTGCTGACGCTTTCTGCCACGGCTCGCGGTGTCACCGTGGCAGCCCTCGATCGAAAGGATGCACCTCTCTTTCAGGCAGACGCCGTGCACGCCACGCTTCCCCGGTCGGTGCTGGGCGGCGTGCTCGCCTTTCGGACACTCGAGCTCGAACGCCCGCGCATCCACATCGTGCGTGACGCGAAGGGGAACTTCAATCTTCCAGTAACTGGTTCGGGCTCGCGCGGCAGGTTCGGAAAGCTCCGCATCGATCGACTCCTGCTTCGCGATCTGACGTTCGACTACGACGACCTCGCACGCGACGTGAGCATCGGTATGGACGCCCTCTCGCTCGACATGGAGCCGGACGGTCAGGGCGCCATTGCCGGCGTGTTGGCGCGCACCGCACGTCTCACTGTTCGTCTCGGCACGAGCCGCACGACGATGGCTCTCGGCGGCGGCGTGCGGTTCGACGGCGAGTCGGTGGATCTGAATGAGCTGAGCGCGACAGGTCCGGAAGGTGTGCTCAGGCTCAATGGGAGGATCGCGTCCGTGCTGGGCGAGCCCACCCTGGACCTTCGCTACAGCGCCGAAGTCGATGTGACCCGCGCCGTCGCGTGGACCCCTGTGGCCCAGACACCGAGCGGCCGTCTCATCGCGACCGGCGCGATCGAGGGTCCTGCCGGGAATCTTCGCGTGACGGGCGATATGTCGGGTTCGTCGCTCGTGTGGGCAGGGATCACGAACATCGATGCACAAGCGAACGTCGAGCTGTCGGCCGATGCGCTGACCGTCTCGCGCGTGAGCGTGAAGCTTCCGTCAGGTGAGCTCGGTGGCTCTCTGCGAGTGCCCTTTGTCGAGACGGGGCCGATACAGGCGCGCGCGAGCTGGAAGCAGCTGGATGCGGCCCAACTCGCTCCGCTGCTGCCTGCCAACCTGCCGTCGCCGGCAGCCACCATGACTGGCGCCATGGAATTCGAGTGGACGGGATCCGATCGGCGAGCTGTCCGGATCGAGATGACCAACCGCAGCGAGCCGCTCGCAGCCGAGCCGGGCGAGATTCCACTCGGAGGGGACGTCACGCTGCTCGTCGAGAACGGCCGCTGGCGCGCGACGCACGATCATCAACTGCCTGGCGCGGCTGACATATCGGGCGTGGCATCAGGAACAGTCGGTCAGAGCTGGGACGGCTCCACGCTGAATGGCGATCTGCAGTTCACGAGTCCGGACCTGGCAGCACTCGGCCGCATCGTGGCGCGCGCCGGGCTCGTCCCGGTCACCGCAGTCGATGGACTCTCGGGCGATGCGGATCTCACCGCCAGGCTTTCGGGCACGGTTGGCGCACCCGCGCTACAGGGAACCTTCACCGGACGAGACGTCGCCGTCAGCGGGTTTGGCCCGGTGGCGCTCGAGGGCGGGCTGGCGCTCGAGGGGCAGCGACTGCGATTGCAGGGTGTCGAAGCTCGCCGGGGCGCGAACCTCATGACCTTCGACGGCTCATATGCAATCGGCTCGGGTGCGCTCCAGGGCACCGTGACCGGCCGGTTCGAGGAGCTCGACGCCATCACCGCCACATTGCCCGAACCGTGGCGGCCGACCGGCGCGCTCGACTTTGCGATCGACCTCGGCGGCACCGCGACCCGTCCGCTGGCAACCGGGACGTTCACGGGACGGAGCCTCGTGGTCGCCGCGCAACCGGTGGCTTCAGTCACGGGCTCGATCCGGGTCGAGCAGGGGATGGTGTCGATCGACAACCTGGCGCTGGCACAACCGGGAGCAGGGAGGCTGAACGGACGCGTCGGGTACAACGCCACAACCGGCGCATTCGTCGCGAAGCTCGACGGTCAGAATCTCGCGATCACGTCGCTTCCACCGGGAGCGGTTTCCGAAGCGGCGCTCGATCTGACAGCCACGGCCGACATTCAGATCGATGCGCACGGCACCCGCGAGCAGCCGTTGGGCAGCGCTCATTTCAAATTCTCCGCGCTCGATGTCGGCTCGTCTCGCCTCGGACCGTCGATTCTCGAGGCGACGTTCCGGGACGGCGCGGCCTGGATCGAGGGAGCGGCCACAGAGCTCGCTCTTGCCATTGACGGCCGTGTCGCACTCGTGACGCCCTTCGATGCACAGCTCAACGTGCAGCTCACCGGCGCAAGCCTGGAGCGGTTGGCGGCCTTGTACCCCAACCCCACGTTGATGGTCACGGGGACGACGAATCTCTCGGCCACCGCGTCGGGCCCGCTTGCGGCGTGGCGCGAGATGAATATCGATGTCCGTGTCGCCACGCTCGAGGCGCAGATAGACGAGCGACCGATCGTGCTGGTTCGTCCAGCCACCCTCCGTTACGGCAACGACGAAATCTCGGTCGAGGATGTGGAATTGGGCGCAGGCAATGCGCGAGTCAGTCTCGGGGGTCGGCTCTCGCGACTCGGGGACGCGGGTCAGATCGGCGTGAAGGTCGTGGGGCCCATCGAAGAGTTGATGCCCTTTGCGCGGCTGGCCGGCGCACCGCCCGACATCATGGCCCACGGCTCGCTCAACATGACCCTGGAGGTTCGGGGCGTGTTGAGCCGGCCCACCGTGTCGGCCACTGTCTCACTCGACGAAGGCGATCTGATTTGGACCACTTTCAGCGTCAGCGGGCTGATGGTCCGTGGTGAGCTGGCCGACGGCGTGCTGCGTCTGGACCCGATCAAAGGCTACTGGCAGGGCGCATCGGTGGATGCGACGGGAGAATTGCCGCTCAGTCTCCTGAATCAATGGCTGCCTGAGGCCGTTGTCGCGGGGTTGCCGCCAGCGTCGGGGGTCGCGACCGTTCGCGCGAAGGTCGATCCCCTCACCGCGGCGGCGTTGTCGCCATGGCTGCCGCCTGAAACGGCATCCAATCTCGACGGCCGGATGACGCTGACGATCGCCCTCGAGACCGATCGCCTCGAGCTCGCCGGCGTCATGGGGACGATCACGATTGACGACGCCATGTTGTCGTTCGCCAATGTTCCGCTTGCACAGGAAGTGCCGACGCGCATTACGGTGGCTGAGGGTCGGGTGCACGTCGACGCGACACGCTGGAGCGGCACGGGAACCGTGCTGGTCGCGAGCGGCGAGGTCGATCTCGCCAGCGAAACCCGCGAGGTTGACGTCCGCGCCGAAGGTTCGGTCGACCTGAGGCTCCTCACGGCGTTCATGACCGACACCGCGGCGGGCGGTCTCGCCGAGCTCGACATGCGCGTTCAGGGTCCAGTGACGAGCCCCGTGCTCGAGGGCCGGATCAATCTGCGCGACGTCGACATGGGTCTTCGCAATCCCCGCCTGGCTCTCTCACAGCTCAACGGCCCCATCACCTTCGCCAACAGCCGCATCGCCGTCGAAGGATTGAAGGGGCTCGCCAACGGCGGGGCAATCGAGATCCAGGGAGCGCTCACGCACCGCGGCTTCACGTTGGACGGCGGAGAGCTGACCATGACCGCGCGCGGTGTCGCGATCGAGTATCCCGAAGGGCTGCGCAGCCTGGTGAACGGCGACCTGGTCCTCACGGCAGCCGGGCAGGGCGACCCGGTCGTCACAGGGGAGATCACGATCGAGCGCGGGGCATACCGGCGGAATCTGAGCCTGACACGCGAATTGCTCGCCGCGCGGAGCTCGACCGTCGTGGATCCGGGGCTCGCCCCATCCCGCTTCGGATCGATTCGTCTCGACATCGCCCTCAGGACGGACGAGGACCTGGTGTTCGACAACAACTATGGGCGTCTCGAGCTCGGCGGCGACCTTCGGCTGACCGGCACGCTCGATCGGCCGGCGCTCGGCGGTCGCGCCATGATCCGCGAGGGGGGTGAAATCTACCTGAGTGGTAACACGTACCTGATCGATCGGGGGAACATCGATTTTCTGCATCCATCGCTGATCGAGCCGACGCTCGACGTGACGGCGCGCACGCGCGTTGCGGGCTACGACATCACGATGAACATCACCGGGGCGCCGGGGGCCATCAAGACCGACCTCACGTCGGACCCACCGCTCGGTCAGGACGACGTGATGTCGCTCCTGCTGACGGGACGCACGCTCGAACAGGCGCGGGGCGAGCAGGGCAGTGTCGTCGCCCAGGAACAAGTGCTCGGGCTCCTGTCGGGCGAGCTGCTGAACGCCGCCGGCCAGGCGGTGGGCCTCGACCGCCTGCGGCTGGAGCGGGGATTCGTCGACGACAGCCTGCGCGTGGACCCGGGATTCATCGCCACCGAGGAGGATCCGGCCGCCCGCCTGACGATTGCCAAAAACCTGCGTCCCGATGTCGAAGCCGTCCTGTCACGGAATCTTCGGGAGGACGGCCTCACCTGGATTCTCAGCTACAAGCCGCGCCGGCTCTTCGAGCTTCGAGCGGTCTCGAAGGACAACAACGATCGGTCGTACGAGTTCAGTCAGGATCTGACCTTCGGCGGGCCACCCCGGCCGAAGCGTACCGGTCGCCCCGAAGAGCTCCTGAGAATCGCCGATGTCCGAATTGCCGGCGACTCGAGCGAGACGACGGCAGAGCTGACGTCGAAGCTGCGCCTCGAGGTGGGCGACCGTTTCGATTTCTATCGCTGGCAGGACGACCAGGATCGACTTCTCGGCTTTTTTCACGACCGGGGGCACTACGAAGCTCGCGTGACGAGCCGCCGCACGACGGATCCGGCGCGGGCCGGCGAGGTGATTCTCGATTACACGGTCGTCCCCGGGCCAGCCACGCGGCTCGTCGTCGAGGGCGCCACGCTGCCGGGGAGCGTTCTGGACGAGATGCGCGACGCCTGGCGGCGGTCGGTGCTCGACGACTTTCTGCTCGACGACCTTCGCGTGCTCGCGAGGCGCTCGCTCATCCGTGAGGGCTACATGCAGGCCTCCGTGGATGCCCGCGTGGAGTCCAACGCGCAGGAAAAGACGGTCACCGTCGCGATCACGCCCGGACCGACGAGCGCCCGGCGCGAGATCGTCTTCACCGGCAACACAGCGATTGGGAGCGGCGAGATTCTCGATTTCGTGCAGGCCCGGTCGCTGGACGTCGATGCGTGGATCGACCCCGCGCCGCTCGCTCAGGCCGTCGCCGAGCTATACCGATCGCGGGGATGGCTGGCGGCAGAAGCCCACGTGGGCGAGCCGGTGTTCGAAGGGCAGAGTGCGGTGCTGCCTGTCACCATCACCGAGGGGCCCGCCTTCAAGATTGCGGATGTGCGATTCACCGGTGTGGCGCCCGAGCGCGAGGAAGCCGTGCGCACGGCATTCACCCTGCAGCCGTCCGATTTGTTCGATCCGGCCAGAGTGGAAGCCGGGCTGAGGACGGTGGGCGAGCTCTATCAAAGTCAGGGGTTCGGTCGGGCGGTTACCTCGATCGCGTCACAGGTCGACCGCGACGCCGGCACCGTGGTCCTCGAGATGAATGTGAAGGAAGGCTCCCGGCAGATCCTGGACAGCGTCAGCATCGTCGGCGCCGAGCACACGAATCACAATTTCCTGACCCAGGCGCTCAACCTGCAGGTCGGCACACCCGTGGACCGGAACGAATGGTACGCCGCGCGCAGGCGCCTCTATGACACGGGTGTTTTCAGACGGGTCGATATCGAGCCGGTTCCCATCGAGACGGCCGATTCGCTTGGCGGCGGGGCCGTGGCCGAGGTGAGAGTTGAGGCGCGGGTCACCGTCGAAGAAGTCGCGACCACTCGATTCCGTTATGGGCTCGAGGTGACCGACGAGCGGGCGCCGGCAAGCGACAGCCGCGAGCTCGGCCCCGGCCTGACGGCGAGCCTGGAGCGGTTCAACGTGTTCGGCCGGGCGGCCAAGACGGGCGTCGCCTTCCGCTACGATCGCAGCAACCGGATTGGTCGCGTCTATTTGGTCACGCCCAGGTTCTTTGGCAAACCCATCACGTCGAGCCTGTTCGTCTCGCGCTCGCGTGAGCGTTTCGGCGAGGAGGATTTTCTGGCCTTCCTCACCGATCGCTGGACGTTCACCGCAGAGCAGCGGTTCAGGCCGATGCGACGCATGGAAATGGCCTACAGCTACCAGTTCGAGTCGAACCGCACGTTCGATCCCAACGCGGATCCCGACGATCCCTTCAGACTCGACATTCTCGTCCACGTTGCGCGCCTGAACTCGACGACGACCATCGACCGACGCGACGATCCTTTCGACGCGACGACGGGTTGGTTCCACTCGTCGAGCTACGAATATGCGCCCGAGTTCCTCGGATCGGATCTCAGGTTCATGAAGTACCTGGCGCAGCTGGACCGACTATCGCCCGATCGTTTCCCGGCTGGTCTTCGGCTCGGCGCTCCGCGTTGGCCTCGCCGATGCGTTCGGGCAGGAGCTGATTCCCAGCGAAAAGTTCTTTGCCGGCGGCGGCAACAGCGTCCGGGGATATCGTGAGGACGAGCTCGGCCAGATTGACGAGCTCGGTGACCCCATCGGCGGGAACACCATGCTGATCCTGAATGAAGAGGTGCGGTTTCCGATCTACCGCTGGTTCCGCGGTGTCGGGTTCCTCGACGCCGGCAACGTCTTTCAGTCGGTCGGCGAACTGTCGTTCACCGACCTCAAGGTCGGGGTAGGCCTCGGGCTGCGGCTCGACACACCGTTTGCGCTCTTTCGGCTGGACTACGGTGTGCCGGTCTCGCGCGAGCCCGGCCAGCCCCGGGCACGCTGGTTCTTTTCGATCGGTCAGATGTTCTGAAGCCCGTCGGCTTCGCCCGCTAGCGTCCCTTGAGGCTCCGCATGATGTTCTCGACCGCCGGACGCTCGGGCGCCGTCGGCGCGAGCTTCGAGAACGTGTTGAAGTGACCCGCCATGCGGTCGATCTGGCGAACACTGTAGTACGACATGCCCGCGTAATAGTGGGCGTAAGCGAACGAGGGGTTGATATTGATGGCGTCTTCGAAGGCCGCTGCCGCGCCCTTGAAATCCTTGGCCGAGCTGCGCGCGAGGCCCAGCTGGAACTGCGCGTAGAAGTTCCCGGGCGACGCCGCCACGGCCTTGCTGCCCGCATCGACCGCCGCCTGCGCCTTGCCGGTGACTTCGGCGACGCCGGAATCGCCGATCAGCCGCCAGGCGTTGTTCGCGCCACCCGTTTGCAGCTTTGCGTACGCGGCGCGGGCCGCGTCCTTGTTCCCGAGCTTCAGGTTCGCCCTCGCGAGCAGCACCAGGTCTTCAGGAGACGCGTTGGCGCCCACCTGGTTCACGATGTCCTGGTAGCGTCCGGATTCGAAAAGCTTTTGCGGCGAAGCGGAGGCCTGCAGCGCGAGCGCCAGCACCACCGCGTTCAGCATCATCGACGTCATGGCTCATCCTCGAACAGGCTGGCAACCGGTTCTCAGCCAGTATAACAGCCCGCGCTCAACTTCCCTCCGCTACGAGCGCAGAGAGGCTCATCTCGCGATAGTTCATGATGAGCTGCCACCGGCGCCCCGCCGGCGGCGGCACCACCTCGGCGGCGCTTCCTTTGTTCAGCAGCGCGAAGATCAGCCGGTTCGAGCTCACGGCCTCGTGAAGCTGAACCTCACGCTTGGAGGGTGGGAACCACGATTCGTGGAAGGTCGGCATGAGCTGCGCATCGAGAGGTGTCACGATGCGGTCGCCTTCGGTCAGCGCATAGACGTAGGACGGATTGATCTGCGACAGCACCAGCGTGGGCCGGCCCGCGCTCATGGCGGCCAGTTGTTCCACCAGCCGGTAGAGCCGAGGCTCCGCATAGAACCTCGAGATGTTCAGGAGCTCGACCGACTCGAACGGTGTTCTCTGCCCAGGCCAGCCCACCAGCGTCGCCGCGACGATGGCGAGGAGCAGCAGTGTCAGCACCGGTCGACGCGGCCGGTGCTCCACGGCCCGCCGCAACAACGATGAGGTTTGTCGGCCAGCGACCACGGGCAGCAGGAGGATGAACGCGAACCACGACCGGGCATCCGCAACACGCAGAAAGAGGACCGGGACGAACGAGATGAACGCGGCACCGCCCATGACCATCGCCGCGCGATCCCGCTCCAGCCACCACGACCCTAGTCCCAGCATCGCCAGGAGCACCAGTGATGGATTCAGGTATCCTCCAGAGCCGAAGAAAGTCGCCATCGTTTGAGGCCGCCCGGTTTGGCTCAGCTCCTGCCAGATGGCAAGGAGCTGGTAGGACAGGCGATGCGTCCCGAATGCGGCCGAGGCCCCGCTGTTGCTGCCGATGCTTGGTTGACGGGGCATCCAGTAGTCGTACCCTGTCGTGAGCGGGCTTCCGAACGACGAGTAGTTGTAGAGCAGAGCGGGCGCCACGACTCCAACGAACATGACGCCGAACAGCACAAGTGTTCGAATCCGCCGGGCCCAGGGCTGGGACTGGCCGAAGAGTGCCATGAGTACCGGCAGGGACGTGAAAAGCTGGTTCGGTGTGCGCACCCAGATGGCGAGCGCCACCAGCGCGGTCCCCCCGAGGCCCCACCGAATATCACCGGGCGGGCTGCGGACGAACTTCCAGAAACAGTAGAACGCCCAGAACACGAGGACCGATCCGGCCAGATCGCTCATCGGACTTCGTGCGAGCGCCGTCATGCCCGGAAGGGTCGCGATGAACAAACTGGTCAGGCCCGCGGCCAGGCGATCGCCCCTCCGCCAGAACAGGACAAAACCCCAAAGCATGAATCCCAGGGCAATCAACTGGTTGACCCGGAACGGCGTCGTGATGGGCTCCACGCCCAGCCAGATGAGCGGCGTGATCAGCAGGCTGTAGCCGAACGGATAGCGTGGCGGCACCATCTGTCCCGCGCTGTGGATGCGGAATGTACCTTCGCTCGCGAGCGAGACCGCGCCGGCAAAGTACTCCGGGCCATCCGGATGCGGCAGCAGATCGACGAAGCTCGTGCTGTAGAGATCGATGCGAAGGACGGTGCCGTAGAGAAACGCCACACTCGCGACGAGCATGGCAAGAGCCAGCCAGCCGCTCCTCCACCATGGTTCCCCTCCTTGCCCTCGCGCCACGCTCGTTCTCAGGAGCGTTGCGGCTGGCGGGTGGGCAGGAGGGCGCTGACGTCCGACGTAGCCGGCACACTCCAGCCCGTCGGCAGATGACGGGCGCCATGCGAGCGTGCGCCACGATGGCTCGCCACGACCAGATTGAAGGGGGATCGCAGTTGGCCGGTGAGGATTAGCGTTTCTTCGAGCGCAAGATACGCGCCGGTCACAGCACCGAGCAGCGTGCCGGCGCCCAGCTGAAAGAACTCTGGCTGCAGTCGATCCAGCAGCGGCTCGACGACAGCGCCGCCGAGGGGACGAACCTGCTGGCATTGCAGAGCCTCGAAGAGCCCGTGATCCGGTCGGCATCCCCGTGCGCCGCGATCCGGCTGCGGCTCGAGCGCGAGCCAGCCCGGGGGAAGCCCTGCCACCACAAGCTCCAGCACCCGGGTCAGCAGCTCGTGGTTCGCTTCGTCGGGCTCGGCGAAGCGCTCGAGGAGGACGAGCAGGCCATCGGGTGCGAGCATCGCTTCCAGTGTCGTGGTTGCCGGGCCGCCGGCAGTGCGCGACCAGAAGCCGGTCGTGAGGATCAGGTCGTAGGGACCGCCCTCCAGACTTTCTCGGAGAGACGCCCATCGAATTCGCGAACGACGTGGCAGCCGGCCGACCTCTTCGCTGTCGATCAGATCGCCGGCGACACCGGTGTAGTCGTCCACGTAGTCTGCGCCTACCGCCACCGTGCCGAACAGCGCGTCGGCTGCGCCAAGATGCAGGCACCGCGACACCTTCCGCGTGAGCAGCCGCCGGAAGAGCCATTCATGCCAGTCCACATCCGCCGCGCCCAGCAATCGATAGGAAACAGCCTGTCGGACTTCGGGCAGATCGAGCCACCCCGGCCTGCCTGTGCCCAGCTCTCGGAGCGGAAGATGGGCGGCGCCGTTCGAGGTCGCCTCGTAGAAGCGTATCGACCGCACGGCGACCGTACCCGGGCGATCCAGCGGATCGATGCGGAGCGCGACGATGCCCGGTGGCAGCCGTGTCACGAGCGCCTGCGAGCCGGCTCCCGGGCCACGGAGCGCAAATTCCTGCGATTGCTCCGCCGAGAGACCGGTCCCAGCATCCCAGAACACTTCGAGCCAGCCGTCGATGTTCGATTCGACGACCAGCTCAATGAGCACACCCGCGAGCCGCGTGCGGATTGACGGCGGCAGAGCCACTTCCACTTGCGGGTCCGATCCTCGACACACCAGAACGGCCGGCGGCCGCCGGTCCACTGAAGACAGCCGTGCCCAGGTGGAAGGTGCGGTCAGATCCAGTTCGGCGATCAGCGCGCCGTAGCCATGACGGAATCGACCGGGCTGAATCCTCGAGGAGGGGAGGCTCATGGAAGCCGCTCGACGAGCCTTTGACGCGCTGCCGTGGACAGCGCCAGATCCTGCTGGAGCCGCGACTCGCGCTCGCGCAGGCGCGCGAGCACTGCGCGGTACTGATCGACCAGCGCGGCCTGCGCTTCGCGCTTGCGGACTTCGTTCGAGAGGGCACGCGTCAGATCCTGCGGTTCACCCGGGCAGCCAGCCGCGTGCCAGAGCATGCCTGCCGTGAGATCCCATCGGGAAGGCTGCCGCCGGCGCTGTTGCGCCTCGGCCATGGCGCCGAGCATCGTATCGACGTTCGCGGCCACGGAAAATCGGGTCCGAAGCACGTCGAAACCCCTGGCGGATCTGACGCTCCATTCATCTTCGTCGCGGTACAGTCGAGTGGCCCATTCCGCAAGCTCGGCGGAACCATTGCCGATGGCCAGCGCGGTGCCGGCTTCGTCCATGCCCTCCGCTCCGATGGCGGTGCTCACCACCGGGGTGCCGACCGCCAGCGCTTCTCCGATCTTGCCTTTGACGCCCGCACCGAAACGAAGCGGCGTGAGCATCACGCGCGCCAGACCGAGGGCCTCGCGGTGATCGGCGACGAATCCCCGTGCGAACACTCCCCTCGACGGATCGCTCAGCGACAGGATTTCCCGGGGCATCGAGCTGCCATAGAGGAGCAGCGAGGCGTTGGTGAGCGATGCCCGGATTCTGGGCCAGATCTCCTCGACGATCCACAGCACGGCATCGATATTGGGCCGATGCCTGAACCCCCCGAGGAAGACGAACCCTTCCCGCTCGTGAAACGGCCGCACGGTCGTGGCCGGCTCGTGCACGCTCGTGACGATCTTGACGCGGTGCTCATCGAAGAACAGTCGCTCCGTCAGCAGCTGCCGCTCGAAGTCTGAGACGACGAACGTGACATCGCTGCGCGCGATGCTGATGGTCTCGGCGACCGCATCCGGCGGCAGCGACGTGGTGGAAATCGAAGGCTGGCCACCGCGGCCACTCTCCAGCCACGACTCTCGGATCTCGCGCAGAAACGCCAGATCGACCGTGTCGAGCACGCGGACGGTCGCCGGGCTGAACGTGTAGTAGCTCTTCGCGAAGCGCTGCTCGCTCTCGTGGTGCAGAAAAACTGCGGCCAGCGGCCGGTACGCCTCGATCATGCGCCGGCAGTCCGCGTCGCCGCCCCACCAGGCCTGCAGGGTCTCGACGCCCAAACCCTGCAGCTCGGCCAGATAGGGGTTCGGCTCCCCGGGACACACGAGCACGGCGTGATGCCCGCGCCGCACGAGCTCGCCCAGGAGCGCCCGGATGCGATGCGAGCCAGCGTCTTGATCCCAGGTGGGCGTGCGGTGGAAGTGGACGACGATCGCGGGTTTTCGGCGCCAGATGCGCATCCGATCGTACACGTCACCTTCGGCCGAGGGGTGATGGCTCACCAGCCGCTCGCGCCAGCGTGCAAACAGCTTCGCGCGGTTGATTTCCTGGTACCGCTTGAGCCCCGCCGTGGTGTCAGACCCGTGTGACGTGCCCTCGTAGTGCACGACCTGCACGCGCGGATCCACCACGACTCGTAGTCCGTCGAGTGCCAGCTTCAGACAGAAATCGGCGTCCTCGTAGTAGCAGGGTGCATAGTGCTCGTCGAACCCTCCGTGACGCTGGAAGTCCTCTGCGCGGACGAGCAGGCATGCCGCCGAGACGAAGTCCACGTCGTTGACAAATTGATAACGGCGATCGCTGACCGTGGCGTTCTGTCCGAGCTGCCGGGCCGAGCCGTCGCTGTGAACGACGGCGCCGCACTCGAGGATGCGGTCCTGCGGGTCGAGAAACATCGAGCCGACAGCACCGATCGTCGGGTCGGACTCGAGCGTGTCGACGAGGCGGTCGAGCCAGCCGGCGGGAACGACGACGTCGTTGTTGAGGAAACAGAGATAGCGTCCCCGCGCAGCGCCCGCACCGGCATTCGCGTTCTTGAGGAAACCCAGGTTCTCGGGGTTCTGTCGATACCGGAGTTTCCACGGTCCGCGTTCGAATCGCATCCACGCGCGCCCCGTCTCGTCCGTCGACCCGTCGTCGCTCAGGATGATCTCGGCGCTGTGCCGCGCGGACAGCGCAGAGACCGCGAGCGATCTGAGACACCGCTCGGTCGCCGCCCACTGATTGAACACAGGGACGATGATGCTGACGGAGGGCTCGCTCATGATCGGTGAATTCTAGCCGGGTTCGACAGTGCGGCGACCACTGGCTCGTCCCCGGCCGCGCGTCATCCAGGCGGGCCAGGCCAGCACGCCGAGCTCCGGCTCCGGGCGCTCGTCGAGCATCGCCAGAAATTCCAGCAGGTGACCATCGGGATCGCGGAAATAGACGGCCGCCGCCGGCATCCAGGCCAGGACGACGGCCTCGCTGGTGGGCGCGCCGTCGAAATCGAGCGGTTCAATCCCCGCCTTCCGCAATGCCGGTGCCGCAAGGAGGGCGTCGGCGAGTGTCACCTTGAAGGCGAAGTGCCCGTGCAGCTGCAGCGGCGACGGGCCCGTCTCCCAGAGTCCCAGCATCGCCTGTCCCGGTGCGCCAATCCAGAAAAAGGCGGCCCGCCTCGCCTCGACGGTCGAGGCGAGCTGCAGTCCGAGCGTGTCGCGATAGAAGCGGATCGACGCGTCCAGGGATCGAACGTTGAGGTGCGTCTCGAACAGACCGTGGATCGGGATCACGACCGTGTGATGGCGCCGGGCGCGGGGGGACGGCACGCGCGCGCGAATGAGAGCGGGATGACGAGCGACACGCTCGCCGCGGCGCGCGGGGCGGCAACTCGTGTCATGGGCGCCAAGTATACGCGGATCGCGCGCGCCACGGCGCTCGTGCGGCGGTTGATCGGGCCTCACGGCGAGGACACGCGCCGGGCGAGGAGGCTGCGCGTTGTGACGGTGCCGAGGACGAGACAGCCACCGAGAATGGCGAAGGGGCCTGGCCGCTCACCGATGACCAGCAGGGCCCACAGCGGGCTCAGGATCGGCTCGATCATGGGCACGAGCGCGCCCTCGAGCGCGCGGACATGTTTGAGCGCCGAGGCGTAGAGCAGGTGGGCGAGGCCGAGCTGAAAGACGCCCAGGAAGAGCAGCGTCAGCCAGCCGCGCCCATCGGGGCCGGGGCTCGAATAGAAAGGAATGGCGACGAGGGCAACGATCAGATTGCCGAGCAGCACCGACTCGAACGGCGATCCATGGCGCTGACTGCGGAGCGACACGATCAGGCAGGCGAAGGCGAACCCGCTACCCAGCGCGGCGAGATTGCCGGCCGTCGCGCCCGGCGAGAGCGAGTCGACGAAGAAGAGCGCCACGCCGCTCAGGGCGAAGACAATAGCCAGATAGTCGAAGCGGGCGACGCGCTCGCCGAGCAGCCATGCGCCGAGCAGCGCGACGTAGATGGGCGCCGTGTACTGCAGGACGATCGCATTGGCGACGGTAGTCCATTTCATCGACGCAACGAAGAGCGTGACCGAGACCGCATACGAGATCGCGCCGGCCATCTGCGGAAGCGACCAGGTGAAGTGCGGCCGCCCGATCGCGACGGCCAGCACCACGGCGGCGATCGCGCTCCGCACGCCGGCAATCGGCATCGGCGGCCAGTCGACGAGCTTGATGAGGGCGCCGCTCGTACTCCAGAGCACGGCGGCCGCGACGAGCTGGAAAAGGGCGCGAGTGTGAGTCGTTGATTCCTGCGACACCGTGACCTCAGAGAGCGTGTGAGTCGGCCGGTAGCGGGCGACTCGGAGCGGCGCGATGGGCGTCAGTTGTGAAGCCGGGCCGCAGGGAGCGCGGATTTCGAGCGCGACGTCCGGCGGCCGCCTGTCTCTATGGCCGCATCGGACTCGCGCGAAGGGCGTCAGCCTGAAATCGGCGCGGACGGAGGCTCGGCTTCGAGCGCCGACTCCGCGGAGGCCGCTGCCGCTGACTCACCGCACTCTGAGATAGTGTAGCGGACCAGGTCCGCTTCAGGAGCTGATATGCAGACCTACCAGATCGAAGACGAGACCGGCCACGAGGTGTTCCCGGGCTTCCAAGGGCATTTGGTACACGGGTCCAGCCTGACGGTCGCTCACTGGATTGTGGCCGCGGGCGCGACCGTGCCGGCGCATTCGCACGTGCACGAGCAGATCGTGCATGTCCTCGAGGGCACCTTCGACATGACGATCGGGGGAGAAGAGGTGCGGCTCGGCCCGGCGTCGATGGCCGTCATTCCGTCGGGGGTCGTCCACTCGGGCACTGCGCTCACCTCCTGCCGCATCGTCGATTGTTTCTCCCCGACGCGCGACGACTATCGCTTCTAGCGAGCCGGTGGCTATGTGTCCCCGTGCCGCTCGATGACGGCTACGTCCTGTCATCGAGTGTCAGCTCGAGCGCCCAGCACCCCCCTGACAGGACGCGCGCGCCCGGCGAGACGGAGAGGGGACGGCTGAAAGCGGGGCAGTCCACCACGATCGTGTGGTACTCCCCGTTCTCGCCGCAGGGATCGACCCCGCGTCGCGCGAACTCGGGCACCATCGACGCTCGGAGCTCCCGTCCGAGCCACTCCGCGTCGAGCGCGGTCTCACGGGCCGTGACGATGAGCGCGCGGGCAGGCAGTGAGAGGAATTCCTGCAGCAGATCGGCGGTGGAGCAGCCGAAGAGCGGTTCGACGGCCGCCAGGCCCGCCGCCGACGACACGCGCTCGGCCCAGTCCCGATGCTCGTTGTACAGGATGTCGCCGAAAATGACATGGGTCACGCCACGGCTCCGCGCGGCGCGCAGCATGTCGGCAAAACCCTCCTCGTAGGTGTCCCACGAGCCCCGGCCCTCGACGAGCGCCAGATCGAGCCGCTCCGCCTGCGCGCGAAATACTTCGGGGCGCTGGCCGTGCGAGCGGCTCCGTTCGCCGTGCTCGTCGAACATCGTGAGCAGAAGCGCGACGTCGAAGTCGTGCCGGGCGCGCATGAGCGCCAGGCAGCTGTCCTTGCCGCCGCTCCACGACACGGCCGCCTTCGGCTTCACTCGCGTCTCCCGCGCTCAGAGCCCGAAGCTCACGCCCGTCCGCGCGGATCGCCCGAGCGCGGGATAGCCCAGCGGCTCCATGTAATCCTTGTCGAACAGATTCTCGACAACCCCGAACCAGACGATGTCGGGGGTGATGCGGAAGCTGGCCGACGCGTCCCACTTCGCGTAACCGTCGTTCTCGACGAGCGGGGGCTCGAGCGCCGAGAAATCCGAGTCGGTGCGCTCGCCGACGAAGATCCCCGCGGTGGCCAGCGTGAGCCGTTTCAGATCCCACGACGCCGTGATCGATCCTGAGTGGCGCGGCCGGCGGAAGAGCGGCTGGCCTTCGCGCAGCACCGGACTGAACTCGCTGGTGCTCTCGGTAATTTCGGAGTCGAGCAGTGTATAGGACCCCGCGGCGCGAACCCCTGTGCTCGACCGGGCCTCGACAATCACTTCCAGGCCGCGCGCGCGGCTCTCGCCGATGTTGAAGAACCTGGCGCGGAATGGCACGAAGCTCAGGGTCTCGGTGGCGATGATGTCGCGATAGTGGTTGTCGAAGACATTCAGCTCGACCTTCAGACCACCGTCGAGCGCCCTCTGCTCGACACCCGCTTCAAGCCCTCGCGAGCGCTCGGGGTCGAGATCGGGATTGCCCTCGAACGACGGTGATGGGCTGAAGGACTGCACGAGGCTCGGCTCCTTGATGCCAAGGCCCGCACTGGCCTTGAGCTTGGTCGTGCCGAAGGTGCCTTCGCCCTCACGGAGAAGGTAAGCCACGACCGCACGTGGGACGAAGGCAGTGCCGAAGCTGTCGTTGTTCTCGACACGAGCCGACCACGTCACGAAGACCCGCGGCCAGAGCATTTGATGCTGAATCGTCCAGCCGAAATTGTCGCGGCTCGCCTCGACCGGATCGCCCGGCGTGAGACGATCGTCCAGCGTCCCGGCCTCGTGCTCCCACTCGAATGCCCCGGTGAGAATGTGCTCGCCGGCGCCAGTGGCAATGGAGCCCAGACGATAGTCGCTCTGGTAACCGACGTGATGGCGATCGAGATCGTCGGCCGAGTCGTAGAGGAAATCGAAGAACTCGAAGGGCGAGACGGAGCCTTCGAACGAGGGCGTATAGGGTGGATCGGCGACGAGATTGGTGGAGATCTGACGTGAGTTGGCGAACGCGTACGAGAAACGCTGCTCCCAACGCCGGTTCATGAGCATCCGGGCCGATCCGCCAGCCACCCAGTCGCGCCGATCGCCAACGGCGTCCAGATCGGGCCGCCCGAAGGCCGTCTGGCCCGGTGTGCCCACCTGTCCCGACGCGCCGCGCACGATGAAGCGAAGGCGGGTCCGCTCGCCAGCCTGCCCGCCGACGTTCAGCAGACCGGAGGTCTGCTCGAACTCGTTGTGGGGTTCCTGGTTGTCGGTTTCGAGCCGCGCGCCCTCCACGCGATACGTCCAGGTGCCCGCGCGACCGGCGAGCCCGGCGCGGCCGCGCCAGGTGCTGAAGCTGCCGCCCTCGAAGCTTCCCTCGACGCGCACGGGCTCGGTCAATTGATCGGCGCTCGGTGTGAAGAGCTGGATGACGCCCGCCATCGCGTCCGACCCGTAGAGCGCCGACTGCGGGCCCCGCACGATCTCGATCCGTTCCAGGTGGTCGGTCGTCAGCGTCCCGAAGTTGAAGAAGCCGCCGGGATCGTTCAGCGGGATGCCGTCGAGCAGGACCTTCGTGTAGTTGCTCTCGCCGCCGCGGACGAACACCGAGGTCAGGCTTCCGAGGCCTCCTGTGCGCACGACCGTCAGGCCGGGCACGACGCGGAGGACGTCGGCCACGAGCAGCGACTGACGATGCTCGAGATCCTCCGCCGTGATGACGGTGGTCGTCGTTCCGGTCTGGATGCTGGGCGCTTCGGTGTTGGTCGGTGAAACGAGAACGCTTTCCTCCACACCCTGAACTGGCAGCGTGATCGTCGCCGGGCTGTTGACCGTCACGCCCATGGCGACGTTCTGGAATCCGGTGAGCGCGACGTCGAGCGTGCAGCCGGCACATGCGGCCTCGTCGAACCCGAAATGACCGCGGGCGTCCGTCAGCGTGCGGCCGCGTTCCGTGCCGTCCGCGTTCAGCAGACGAACCATGGCACGCGGCACGGACGCGCCGGTCGTGTCGACGACAGTGCCGGTGATGGACGCGGCTTGCGCCGACACGCCTTGCGTCGGTCCGGCGCTGGCAACAGGGTTTCGTGAAGTCTCGATCAGGTGGGCTGCGGCCGGTGCAGCGATGACGAGGCCAATCGACACGAACAGCGCGAGCATGGCTCCTCCAGTCCCACGGTGGGGAGGCAGAGAACTGGCAGAGTGAGCCCGCGCGGTGCCGAGATGCGGAACAGCTGGGGAAGAGGGAACGCGCCCGCCCTCCCGCGAAGGCTTACGTCCGGCTTCTGGCAGGTCTCCTGACTCTCGCTTCTTCGGACCAGCCTGCCTTCCCAACTCGTCGAGTCAGTGGCGTTGCGGCTGGCCCTCCACGATGACAGTGGCGGGGCCGTGCCGGATTCTCACCGGCTTCCCTATTGAGCGTACGGTCGCACCAGAAGCAGGCTGTACCTGTACGTCTTCGCAGAAAACTGTCAAGCGGCACGCCGCCCGCATGACCGCGATTACGCGTCGATTGCCACCGTCGCCAGGAATTTCGGCGCGCGGCGATGCTTCGTCGCCTGCTCGAAGGCGTACGCCAGCTTGAGGAGCGTCGGCTCGCTGTACGGCCGGCCGAAGAAGGAGATGCCCACAGGCAGGCCGAACGCGAATCCGCCAGGCACCGTGATGTGCGGATATCCAGCGACGGCGGCCGGCGTGGAGCTGCCGCCGCCGTAGTAGTCGCCGTTGACGAGATCGGTCAACGAGGCTGGCCCGCCAGTTGGCGCGCACAGAGCATCCAGACGATGGGTGTTCATGACCCGGTCGATGCCTTCGACGCGCGACAACCGCCGGCAGGTGGCCAGTGCGTCACGATACGCCTTGTCGGTCAGTGGGCCCTTCTTCTGCGCCATCTCGAAGATCTCCTGTCCGAAATACGGCATCTCCCGATCGCGGTGCTGCTCGTTGAACGCGATGAGATCGTCGAGGCTGCGCGGCCCGCCGCCTGAGCCGAGAGCGGCCAGATAGGCGTTCAGATCCGCCTTGAACTCGTAGAGCAGCACTTCAAACTCGGGATCGCCAATCTCATCGACCTTCGGCAGATCCGCCGGGTCCACGACAATCGCTCCCGCCTTTTTCATGACCTCGATCGCCTCCTCCGCAATGCGGTCGGCGGAGCGGCTGTACCCCATGAGGTGCGCGCGGCAGATGCCGACACGTGCGCCCTCGAGGCCGTTCGCATCGAGTGCGGCCGCGTACTCGACGTGCCTCGCGCCTGCGGTTCGAGTGGCCTGGTCTTTCTCGTCAACGCCCGCGATGACGCCGAGCAGGATGGCCGCGTCGCGGACCGTTCGGGTCATCGGACCGGCGGTGTCCTGTGTGTGGGCAATCGGGATGATGCCGCTGCGGCTGACCAGGCCGACCGTCGGCTTCAGGCCGACGAGACCGCAATAGCTCGCCGGCGACACGATCGAGCCGTCGGTCTCGGTCCCAATCCCGACGGCGGCGAAGTTCGCGGCGATGGCGCCGCCTGTTCCAGAGCTCGATCCGGACGGATTGCGGTCGAGCGCATAAGGGTTCCTGCCCTGGCGGCCGCGGCCGCTCCAGCCGCTCGACGACTTCGTTGAGCGGAAATTGGCCCACTCGCTCATGTTCGTCTTGCCCAGGATCACGGCGCCACCCTCGCGCAGCTTCCGCACCACGAACGCATCGGCCGGCGCAATCGTCCCTTCGAGCGCCAGCGACCCGGCCGTGGTGGTCATGCGATCGGCGGTGGCCAGGTTGTCCTTGATGAGCACGGGAATGCCGTGCAGCGGACCTCGCGGCCCTTTACTCCGACGTTCGACGTCGAGCGCATCGGCGATCGAGCGGGCCTCGGGATTCACTTCGAGCACGTGCCGCAGAGACGGGCCCTGGCGATCCAGCGTGTCGATACGGGACAGATATTTCTCGACCAGCGACCTCGTGGAGTCCTGGCCCGACTCGAGCCGCGCCTGCAGATTCTGTAATGGTGGCCTCATCGAGCTCGAACGCGACCACGTTCGTGGCACCCGTCCCGGCCGCCGCTGGCTGTTCGGCCGGGACCTCCGCGCCGCCACACGCGCTGCCGGCCAAGGCCAACGCGGCGCCGCCGGCCACACCCGTCTTGAGGAACGCTCGTCGATCCATGATGCTCACGCCTCCTTCATCGCTGCCGATCTGCGCATGCGCAGCGTTCCAGGTGTTAAACTCAACCTGATGTGTCGGTATGGATCGCCACTCGTGAAATGTCCGGGAGGGCGCCGCTCTCCAGGAGCGCGCCGCCATTCTACGTGTCTTCCGGCGCGTCGCGTGTGGCCGCGCGGCGCTCCGGTTTGAACCGTAGTCGGCCCCACGCCACGCCACGAACGTCCACCGGCGCGGACTCCACTGACCGTGAGCAGCTCAGCCGCCGGTTCCTGTGTCCACTCGTAGACTGTGGTAGGGTAGCCGCGTCCCTCGCGGGTCGCGCTTTCCGTTCCAAATCTAGGGACCCTACCTGCGTTTACCACTCGCACGGATCGCCCCCGCCTTCTTCATCAGCAGGAGGATCGGTCGATGTCGTTCAAGAAGGTCACTCCCAATCTCGTCGTTCGTGACGTGGTGAAGAGTGTCGAGTTCTACCGCGATGTCCTCGGCTTCGAGCTCGGCATGTCGGTGCCCGACACGCCTCCATACGTCTTCGCGGGCATGCAGCACGGAGAGGTGGCTATCTTTCTCAACGATCGACACGTCGCCGCCGAGGAGCTGCCGGTGATGGCAGAACGCCAGATCGGGGGCACGTTGACGCTCTATATCGAGGTCGCCGGCATCGATAATCTCTTTGCCCGGCTCGACGGTAAGGTGGACGTCGTGATGGCGCTCAAGACACAGTTCTACGGCATGCGCGAGTTCGCCATTGCCGATCCCGATGGGTGGATCCTGACCTTCGCCGAGCGGGTCGGGAAGTCAGATGGAACTCACTGAGCTTCGCACTATAGTAGGCGCCGGTTTCGACCGGCGGTTCACTGGAGGCGCTAGATGTTGAAAGAATTCCGCGACTTCGCCGTGCGCGGCAACGTCATCGACATGGCGGTCGGCATCATCATCGGAGCGGCCTTCACGACGATTGTGACCTCGCTCGTGCAGCATGTCCTCATGCCGCCGATCGGCCTGGCGCTCGGCGGCGCCGATTTCTCCAACCTCTTCATCGTGCTGAGAGACGGTGCCACGCCGGGACCCTACGCCTCGGTGGCCGCCGCGAAGACAGCCGGCGCCGTGACGGTGAACATTGGTGTATTTCTCAACACGCTCCGTCAATTTCCTCATCGTAGCGTTCGCGGTGTTCCTGCTGGTCCGGTTCGTCACTCGCCGGCAGCGAGCCGAACAGGCCGTGCCCGCCCCCGCCGTCCGACGAAGTCCTGCTGCTTCGAGCAAGATCGCGACACCTTGCAGAAGCCGGGCGTCTGAACGCTCGGACACCCGCGGCCAGCCGACATGCCCGAGCTGATCCGCTCGGCGGTTCGGCGTCCATAACGCGTCGGCCACACCGTGCCGTCGCCCGCTCTCTGGCGCGAGCCGGAGTTATCCACTTGACGAAAGTTTTGGGGCCGGCCGACCGATAGCCTGTGCTATATTTAACGACTCCGATGAATAAGTATTCAGCTGCCGGAACGGCCGAGGCGACCAACGGACGTGTGAGCTCTTCTGGCGGCCGTCCGAGCGTCGGCGTGGCCGGAGCCACCGGCTATGCCGGCCGCGAGCTGGTGCGGCTGCTGGCGCGCCACCCGGGCGCGAATCTCACCGTGGCGACCGTGTCGACTCCGTCAGACGAGCGCCGCGAGGTGCCGGCGTTGCGCGGTGTGTGGACGGGTGGATTCCGTCCGCTGGCCATCGACAATATCTCCGGGCTCGACGCCGTGTTTCTCGCGCTGCCTGAAAACGTCGGCGCCAAGGTCGCGCTGCCCCTGGTCGACGCCGGCGTCCGCGTCTTCAATCTCTCCGGCGCCTTCCGGCTCCGCGACGGCGGCGAGCGCGCGCGCTGGTATCCGGAGACTCCCGCGCTGCCCGAGACCGGCCTTGTCTACGGTCTCACGGAGATGTGCCGCGCTCAGCTGCCCGAGGCACGTTTGGTGGCGTGCCCGGGCTGTTACCCGACGGCCGCGTTGCTCGCGCTCGGCCCGCTGGTGCGGGCCGGCTACCTGGTCTCCGGCGCGCCAGTCGTCGTCGATGCGAAGTCGGGCATTTCTGGCGCCGGCGCGTCCACACGAACCCATTTCTCGGAGTTGCACGGCAACGTCGCCGCCTACAACATCTTCGGCCATCGGCATGTGGCCGAGATCGAGCAGGAGCTCGGAGGGATGGTCACCTTCGTGCCGCATCTCGTCCCGCTCAACAAGGGGATCCTCGAAACCATCTACGTGCAGATGGCCGAGGGCGTGTCGGACGCCGACGTGGCCGGTTGCCTCCAGGCGGCATACACCGACGCGCCTGGTGCGCCTCACCGAATAGACGCTCCCGAGATTAGGACGTGGTGCACACCAATTTCTGCGACATCGGGTGGAATCTCGACGCTCGGACCAGACGGCTCGTCATGGTGGCCTGTCTCGACAATCTCTTGAAGGGCGCGGCGGGCCAGGCGGTTCAGGAACCCGAATGTCGCCTTCGGGCTCGACGAGCGCGAGGGGCTTCAATGACGCGGCCGCTCACGGTCCTGAAGCTGGGCGGCGAGCTGCTGCAGGACCAGGACCGCCTTCGCGACTACGTCGCGGCCATCGCCCGGCTCTCTGCCAGTGGACCGCTGGTAGTGGTGCACGGCGGAGGACGCGAGATCGACGCCGAGCTCGCGCGCCGCGGGCTCGAGCCCCTGATGGTGGACGGCCTGCGCGTCACGGACGACGCCGCGCTCGACACGGTGGTGGCGGTGCTCGCCGGGTCGATCAACACGCGATTCGTCGCCGCCCTCACTGCGGCCGGCGTGCGCGCGGTCGGACTGACGGGCGTGGACGACGGGATGGGGTTGTCCGAGAAGGTGGCGCCGCTTGGCTCGAAGAGTGGGGTGCTGGTCAATCTCGGGCGCGTCGGCGCGCCGGTCGGCACGTCTGCACCGCTTGTCACTGAGCTGTGCCAGGCCGGCTTCGTCCCGGTCGTGGCGAGCATCGGCGTTGACGCCAGCGGTCAGTTGCTCAACGTCAACGCCGACACGCTGGCGGCCCATCTGGCCGGTGTGGCCGGGGCGTCGCGGTTGCTCATTGCGGGCGGCACGCCTGGAGTGGTCGACCGGGCGGGACACACGATTGCGCGCGTCGACGTGTCGGCTGTCGATGCGCTGGGCGCGGACGGCACCGTGAGCGGCGGTATGCTCGCGAAGCTCGAGGCGTGCCGTCAGGCCGTGAGAGCCGGGGTGGGCGAAGTGATGATCGTCGATGGGAGCAACCCCGACCACCTGGTGAGTCCCATCGGGACCGTGATCGACAAAGCCGGCTCACGGCCGGTCCCGGCTTCGGGCACGTATTCAGTTCGATCAGCAGACTCTCGGCCGCTGAAGCCGTCAAGCTGCTCGATGGACGCCATGTGGTGCCGGTGTACCGGCGGCAGCCGGTCGTGCTCGAGCACGGCCGCGGCTCGCGGGTGTACCGACGCCGAAGGACGCGAGTACATCAATCTCGTGTCGGGCGTCGGTGTGGCCTCGCTGGGCCATTCGCATCCCCGGCTGATCCAGGCTCTGACGGATCAGGCCGGGCGCCTGATGCACACCTCGAATCTGTATTTCCAGGCCCAGCAGGCACGGCTGGCCGGCCGGCTCGCCGAAATCTCCGGGCTGCCGCGCGCCTTCTTCTGCAACAGCGGAGCCGAGGCCGTCGAGGCGTGTCTGAAGTTCGCACGCCGCTACTGGCATCGCCGCGAGACGCCGCGCAAGGAAATCGTGGCGCTTGAAGGAAGCTTCCACGGCCGCACGTTTGGTGCGCTCTCGGTCACCTGGGATCCGCACTATCGCGAGCCGTTCGCGCCGCTGCTCGAGCACATCGTCTTCGTGCCGGCCAACGACGCCGAGGCGCTCACTGCTGCCGTGTCCGAACGGACGTGCGCCGTCATCCTCAAGCCGATTCAGGGCGAAGGCGGCGTTCGCGCGCTCACACCCGAGTTCGCGGAATCCGTCGATCGGGCGTGCCGGCGCACCGGAGCGTTACTCATCGCCGACGAGGTGCAGTGCGGGCTCGGCCGCACGGGCGTGCCGTTCTACTCGGCCGAGCTTGGCCTGCGTCCGATCTCATGGCGCTCGGCAAGGCTCTCGGCGGAGGCGTCCCGATTGGCGCAGCGCTGGCCAGCGAAGAGGTGGCCTCATCGCTCGCGCCTGGCGACCACGGGAAGCACCTACGGCGGCAACCTGCTGGCCTGCCACGCCGGGCTCGTGTTCGTCGAGGAGCTGATCGATCGCAACCTCATTGGACACGTCAAGGAGGTGGCCGCTCATCTCGACGGCCGGCTGCGCACAATCGCGTCGCGTCGGGAGGGCGTGGTGAACCTGCTGGGCGTGGGCCTGATGCGCGGCCTCGAGATGGACGTCGATGCGGCGCCCGTTGTCGAAGCGGCCCGCCTGCGTGGCGTGCTCGTGAACCGGACGGCCACCCGCGTCGTGCGACTCCTGCCGGCGCTGACGATTTCGCGCGACGAGCTCAATCTCGGCATCGATCGGCTTGCGGAAGCGCTTCAGGACGTCACCGCGGAGGTGCGCGCATGAGCCTGCAACATGTTGCGGGAACCCGTCACCATGGCGCACTGGCAGCCGAAACGGTCAGCATCGTCGTGCGGCAGGGCTCGCTCGATGACGCGAATACGCTCTTCAAGCTGGTGACGGACAATCTGGAGGAAGGGCCGTGCTGGCGCGCTGACTCGAGGAGATTCGCCGTCACGTCGCCCGCTTCTTCGTGGCGGAGGCAGACGGCGAAATCGTCGCGTGCGCCGAGCTGGCGCCTCTCAGCTCCACTGTGGCCGAAGTGCGCTCGCTCGTAGTGGAAGCCGGGTTCCGGCGGTCTGGGTGTCGGTGCCGACATCCTCCAGCGGCTTCGCAAGCAGGCCCGCGCGGACGGATATCACACGCTCTGCGCGTTCACGCACGCCCCGGCCACCTCGTCCGCCACGGATTCTCAATCGTGCCGCACGTCTGGCTGCCCGAGAAGATTCAAACCGATTGCCGCACATGCGCGCTCTTCATGCGCTGCGGACAGCAGGCGGTGGTGCTCCGTCTCGATGCAGCGGTGCCAGCCGCGGTCGATGTCTGAGCCAGTCGATGGGGGTGTGACCGCCCCTGCCGGATTCAGGGCCGCGGCGGTCGCCAGCGGCATCAAGACGTCGGGCCTCGATCTTGCGCTGCTGGTTGCCGACACCACGTCCAGCGCGGCCGGCATACCGTCAATCTCGCACAGGCCGCCCCGGTGCTCGTCTCCCGCGAGCACCTGACCACATCGAACGGTCTCGCGCGGGCCATCGTCGTCAACAGCGGATGCGCCGACGCCTGCACCGGTGCCGAGAGCGGGCCTCGAGGCGGCGCGTGCAATGGCGCAGGCCGGCGCGCGAGCCTTAGGCTGCGGGCTCGAGCAGGTGCTCGTGGCGTCCACCGGCGTCATCGGTGTGGCCCTCCCGATCGACAAGGTCACCAGGGGCGTGGAGCGCGCGGCCACGCTCCTGGCTCGCAATCAGCACGCGTCGGTCGCACGCACCATCATGACGACCGACCCGTTCCCAAAGAACACGCGGTTCGCGTGGACTCGACCCGGGGGACCTCAGCGTCGGCGGGATGGCCAAGGGCTCCGGAAGTAATCCAGCCGCGCATGGCGACGATGCTGGCGTTTCTCACGACGGATGCCGCGGTGGAATCCGGCGCGGCTTCGTCGTGCGCTCGTCGAGGCCTGCGCCGACACGCTCAACGCCGTCACCGTGGACGGTGGAGTGCTCGACGAACGACACGGTATTCGCGCTGGCCAGCGGCGCCAGCGGCGTGCGGATTGACGAGGCGTCCTATCCACAGTTCGTCGGCGGCCTTCGCGACGTCTGCCGCGAGCTCGCCCTCGGCATCGTCAGGGGAGGCGAGGGAGCCGCCAGACTGGTGGCCGTGCGCGTCACGGGCGCGCGCGATGTTGGTGAGGCCCGGCAGGCCGCCCGCGCCATCGCGAATTCGCTTCTGGTGAAGACGGCGATTCACGGTGCCAATCCGAACTGGGGACGGCTCGTCGCGGTGGCAGGCCGCAGTGGGAGCGCCTTTCGAGCTGAATCGGTGCTCGGTCAGAATTGGCGATGTCGTGCTGTTCGCCGATGGCCGGCCCCACGACGAGCGGGCTCCCAAAGCGGCGGAGCTCCTCACCGCTTCAGAAGTGAAGGTACAGGTCGACCTGGGAAGCGGCGGATCGGCCGAGGCCACTATCTGGACGTGCGACCTCAGCGCCGAGTACGTGAAGATCAACGCGATGAACTGCAGCCATATGGAGGAAGTCTACGGCTTCGGCCGAATGCCCTCAGGCCCCGTCCCACCCCTCGTCCCAATCCCTCGATGGAACGCCGACCCGGACTGCTGAGTCAAAGACACTAGCCACTAGCGCCCGGCGTACTCGGGCACAAGCTGGAGAGGCAGGTTGGTGAGACGTTCAATCGGTTACACTAAAAGTCTGAGTTACGGCATACCGTTTTCTCACCTCCCTGAGCCCGCGCTGGTTCTGGACACCTGTGGTGAGCGACCTCGTCGCGTGTGGCGGGCTTGTGGCCGCGTGGCAAGGGCGATCGCGGCCTGGACGCAGGGAACGGAGTGATGCGCATGAGGCAAGGCTGGGTCATTCTCGGGCTCGCCATCCTGGCGGCCAGCTGCGGAGGCGGAGGCGCCGATCCCGCGCAAGGCGCGGGCGCGCCGCCGCCGACGGCGGTGGAAATGCTGACGCTCGTCGAGAAGCCGGTACCAGGACGTCCGAGTATGTCGCCGTCGTGCGGTCGCTACGGAATCCACCACGATCCAGCCGCAAGCCGAGGGCTTCGTCACGCAAATCCTCGTGCGCGCGGGCGACCGCGTGCAGGCCGGGCAGCCGCTCGTCCAGATTGATCCCGATCGCCAGGCGGCCGCCGTGGGCGGTCTCGAGTCGTCGCATGCGGCGCATGAAGCCGAGGTCGCGTTTGCGCGCCAGCAACAGCAGCGCATGGAGACGTTGTTCGAGGCTGGCGCCGTCAGTCGCCAGGAGCTCGAACAATCCCAGATGGCCCTGAAGACGGCCGAGGCGCAGATGAAGGCCATCGATGCGCAGATTCAGGAAAGCCAGGTGCAACTGCGCTACTACCGCGTGCTCGCGCCGCGCGCCGGCATGGTCGGCGACATCGAGATCCGCGTGGGAGATCGCGTCGAGACCTCGACGATCATCACGACCGTGGACGAAAGCGCCGGACTCGAGGTCTACATCGCCGTGCCGCTCGAGCAGGCGGCAGCTTTGAAGGTCGGACTTCCCGGTACAGCTGCTCGACACGGCGGGTGAGGTGTTGGCCACCAATCCGATCAGCTTCGTGGCGCCGCGCGCCGACGACGCCACGCAGTCGGTGCTGGTGTCGGCCTGTTCGGTCAGGCGTCGCGGTTCAGGGTCATGCCGGTAAGCAGACCCGGATCGTGTGGAGCACGGCGCCGGGTCTGGCGGTCCCCATCGTGGCGGTCAACCGGGTGAGCGGCGCGTACTTCGTGTTCGTCGCCGAGGCCGCGCAGGGCGGCACCGTGGCCCGCCAGCGACCCGTGCAGGTTGGCGAGATCATCGGTGACGAATACGTGGTCCGCGGCGGCCTCAAAGCCGGCGATCGCGTCATCACGTCTGGTATCCAGAAGATCGGTGACGGCGCGCCCGTCACCCAATCGTGAGCTGCGCCGCTTCGCGCTGAGCCTCTCTGTATGTTCGTCAACATCATTCGCCGCCCCATCCTGGCCACGGTTTGTTCGCTGGTAATCATCCTCGCGGGCGCCATTGCCATTCCGACGATGCCCGTGGCGCAGTATCCCGAGATTGCGCCGCCGCAGGTGTCGGTGTTCGCGATCTACACGGGCGCCAATGCCGAAGCGGTCGAGACGGCCGTCGCCGCAGACGCCCCTCGAGCAGGCCATCAACGGCGTCGAGGGCATGCTCTATATGAGCTCCTCGAGCACCAACTCGGGCGTGAGCAGCATCAACATCACGTTCGACGTGACGCGCAATCCGGACATCGCCGCCGTCGACGTGCAGAACCGCGTGTCGCAGGCGCTGGGCCGTCTGCCGGGCGAGGTGCGCCAGACGGGCATCACCGTCCAGAAGCAGTCGAACAACTTCGTCCTCGGCGCGGGCGTCTAC